>JAEZTQ010000029.1 GCA_023443625.1 Bacillota bacterium
TATATGATGAGTTAAATCGCTTAAGCTCTGTTACAGAACCAGGAGGAAAGACTACCTCTTATGATTATGATGGGGCAGGGAATAGAGTAAAAGAGACAGTAACCCTTACACAGAATGATACTATAGCCCAAGCATATACCAATTATACCTACAACAGTCAGAATAGATTGATGAAAACTGTATCCAACAGTGGAAGCGAGACAAGATATCTATATGACAGTAATGGAAATATGGTAAGTAAATCCACCCTTTCATCAAAGACAAAGACAGGAGATAGTGAGACTACAACAGAGCTGCCAAGCTACAATATCGTAGTAAATAAAGGAAGTGGAACAGGAACCGAAGATATTACCTTGTTTTTCTACGACAAATTCAATCGCCAGATAAGGGTAAAGACAGCAGAAGCAGCAACAACCTATCGTTATAACTCCCAGGGCTATCGCTCTGAGAAGAATACCGAGGGTAAAATCATAAGATACTTGTATGAGGGTGATAAAGTTGTCCTTGAGACAGATGGAAGCAATAACCAGACCGCTTATCAAGCTTATGGTACGAATTTACTTTACCGCTCAGTGGCAGAAGAAACAGGTGCAGAGGCTGAAAGCTATTATTACCTCTATAATTCCCATGGTGATGTAACAGGATTAATTGATGCCGAGGGTAAACTAGCAGTTACCTATGATTATGATGCCTTTGGAACTATAATTAGTGAGACAGGTACAGCTAATAATACGGTGAAATATGCAGGATATCAATATGATAAGGAGACAGACTTATATTATGTGAATGCAAGGTATTATGACAGCACCATAGCAAGGTTCTTGACAGAGGATACTTATCGTGGAGAGAAGACAGATCCCCTTAGTTTAAATTTATATACATATGCACATAATAATCCAATTTTGTATGTAGATCCAAGTGGTCATGTAATTGAATTATCCAGTGAAGCCACAGAAGCAGAAAAGAAACAATATGAAAGAGCGATAGCATATTTAAAAACCTCTAAAGAAGGAAAAAAACTTATTGAAAAGCTTGAAAACTCAGAAGAGGTATTTACAATCGTATTCACATCTTTACCTAACCATTATTATGGATATAAAACTAATGAAATATTTTGGAATATGTCATTGGGGTCAGTTTTAGATGACGGAAAATCTGTTCGCAGTCCAGTACTCGCTCTTACCCACGAGATGGGACATGCGGCACAATGTTTAAGTGGTGTATTTGATCCATATCTTGATATGGATGAGATCCCAGATGATCAATTAATGGAAATAGAAGAGAGCAATTTAAAGAAGTATGAAAATCCTATTGCAAAAGAACTTGGTGAGTTTACGCGTAAGAACTATGAGGATACATCTGGCTTTTATAAAGTGGATAGTTCCACTGACTGGGGCACTAGAGAGAAACTTCGTCCATGGTGGCATTATATAGCCCCTTGGAACTGGGGAAAACCCCAATGGGATTTCATCAACTTAAATTCGTGGACACCGTAAGGGTAGTCGTTCTTACGATGCTCACTGAATTGTTATAACATATTGAGACAGCAAAGAATATAAAATATAAAATCTCCGTAATCCCGCCTTCCGGCGGGATTACGGCAAGGATATGAGGGTGTCATTAAATTGTTCAAGGGAGGAAAAATTGTGAAAGGAAAAAAAGGAATAATATTAGGATTTTTCATATTGCTACTAATTGCAGTCATTATTTTAATCATTTCTGGAGGGAATGATATGTCTACTAAAAAATTATCTAAAATAATTAAACGGGGGAACTTGGATGATCTTAACTTAACGATTTATTATATGGATCCGTCTATTCTTTCCTATTTTCCACAAAATGTTGATAATTTAATTAGCTTTAGTTACGAGCATAAAATTATTATTGATGGTAGTAAGTTGGAAGAACAAATTGATTTACTTAATGAGATGTGCACTGTTAATTTGATGCCGGTAGAGCATAAATCACGCTTAGATGCTCGATTATATTACGTGTTTGCAACTAAGAGTAATCGTAAGATATTCGATGTTGCTATATGGGGCAAAAATAAAAGCATGTTTGTCAATGGAATTGAAATATATGAGAATGATATTTTTTATGATGTGATAAAGCCCTTTCTACCTGAAGACGTGCTAAGATTATTCAAAAACACATTTAAATATGAGGAAGCTAGAATAAATAGCACGCCATAGTGAAAAATTCATGTAAGCCAAATAGAAACGGATAGGATAATAATCAAATCGCATATAATTAGTAATGAAGATATATTAGTAGAGTAGTTCAGAGAATGTTTTAATTTAGCAAAAGATTTAGAAAAATATAATGTTATGAGTTGAGTTTATATGAATTGGTAAATATAAATAGTAAATATTCATTTTATTTATGGATTGATGGTTATCTGATAGGATAGCCGTCATTGTCTAGGTATGCTAAGCATGGGCGCAATCTTATGGGTGTAAGTCGTGTGTTTTACAGGCTGTCAGAAAAAGATGCCTTAGGTAACGTGGTACAGCAATTAGAGTACAATGATGCCAATGCCCAATTGTATTCCTATGATGCCTTACAGAATAAGACAACCTATCTCTATGATAGAAATATGAGAAATATAGGTACGACAGATGCGGAAGGAAATACAACTTCCTCAACTTATGATACCAGAGGCAATCTTAGAACTAAAACAGATGGCAATGGAAATACTACAACCTACCATTATGACAGCACCAATCGCCTCATAAAGGTTACAGATGCCTTAGG
>JAEZTQ010000052.1 GCA_023443625.1 Bacillota bacterium
AAGAAGAAGTCTACCTATGTGATGTGGATAACTAGCCTGTAAAAACGCAAATCAGTAAAAAGATATCCACAATTGCTGATTTGGCTGAGATTAGGCAAATCCAAAGAAGTTTACCTTTCAGTACTGGGATTATCTTAACCAGGTTGACAAGATACTTTTGATAGGATATAATACTTTGAATGTATTGTAAAATGTATAAATGCAATATGGAGGATGGGTGTTTTATGGTGGAAAAGAAAAACATATTGACTTATGAGGGCTTACGTCAACTAGAAGATGAGCTCCATGATTTAAAAGTAAATCAAAGAAGATTAGTTGCACAGAAGATAAAAGAGGCGAGAGAGCAAGGGGATCTTTCTGAAAATGCAGAGTACGATGCGGCGAAAGATGAACAAAGAGATATTGAAGCTCGTATTGAAGAAATAGATAAGATTCTCAAAAATGCTGAAGTTGTCATAGAAGATGAAGTTGACGTTAATGTAATTAATATAGGATGTAAAGTTAAGATTTATGATATGGAATATGATGAAGAGCTTGATTATAAACTGGTAGGCTCAACAGAAGCGAACAGCTTACGTGGTAAAATTTCCAATGAATCTCCCCTGGGTAGTCAGTTAATTGGGAAGAAGGTTGGGGATATCGTTAATGTTGAAACACATTCAGGCTTAATGCAGTATAAGATTTTAGGGATACAAAGATCTAATTAATGAGAAACCCCTAATGAGGAAACGTAAAGCGATAAAGAGGTGGCTACATGGCTGATGAACGAATTCAATCAGAGCAGGATATTAATGAGTTATTAAAGATAAAAAGAGCAAAGTTAGCAGATCTTCAAGAGAATGGGAAAGATCCCTATCAGATTATGAAATTTGATGTGACACACCGCTCTAAGGAGATCCTTAATAACTTTGAAGAAGTAGAAGGAAAAATAGTATCAATTGCAGGACGTATCATGACCAAAAGAGTCATGGGTAAGGCATCCTTTTGTAATATACGAGATGTGGGTGGAGATATCCAATCCTATGTTAAGAGGGATGAGATTGGCGAAGAACCCTATGCAGATTTTAAGAAATATGATATCGGTGATATTGTTGGGATTGAAGGGGAAGTGTTTAAAACCCATACTGGCGAAATCTCGGTAAAAGCTCAGAAGGTAGTTCTTTTAACCAAGAGTCTTCAGATATTACCTGAGAAGTTTCATGGACTTAAGGATACGGATACCAGATATAGACAGCGTTATCTTGATTTAATTGTAAATCCTGAGGTACGTGATACCTTTATCAAACGTTCACATATTATCAGAGAAATACGTAATTACTTAGATAACAAGGATTTTATTGAGGTTGAGACACCAGTGTTAGTGCCTAATGCAGGCGGTGCTGCTGCAAGACCCTTTAATACCCATCATAATGCTCTGGATCAGGATATTCACCTTCGAATATCACTGGAATTATATTTAAAGCGTCTAATTGTTGGAGGACTGGAACGCGTCTATGAAATTGGGCGAGTATTTCGTAATGAAGGTTTGTCAGTAAGACATAACCCAGAGTTTACATTACTTGAGTTATATCAGGCTTATACCGATTATTACGGTATGATGGACTTGGTGGAGGATTTATTCCGTACTGTAGCCAATAAAGTTCTTGGTACTACCTTGATTTCATATGATGGTATTGAGATTGATTTATCCAAACCATTTGAAAGACTTACCATGGTAGAGGCCATTAAGAAATATGCCAATGTAGATTTTAATGAGATTCCTACAGAAGAAGCTGCTAAGGCATTGGCAAAGGAACACCACATAGAGTTTGAAGCAAGACATAAAAGAGGCGATATCATTAACCTATTCTTTGAAGAATTTGTTGAGGAGAATCTGGTTCAACCGACCTTTATTATGGATCATCCAGTGGATATTTCACCACTGGCTAGTAGAAAACCTAGCGATCCAGAATATACAGAACGCTTTGAGTTATTTATCACCAAGAGAGAGATGGCTAATGCATTCTCCGAGTTAAATGATCCCTTAGATCAGAGAGGACGTTTTGAAGCGCAAGAAGCTTTAAGAGCTGCCGGTGATGATGAAGCCAATGAACTGGATGAGGATTTCCTTACTGCCTTGGAGTATGGTATGCCTCCAACTGGTGGTATTGGTATTGGTATTGACCGTTTGGTTATGCTGCTAACAGATTCTGCAGCAATTAGGGATGTTTTATTGTTCCCGACGATGAAGACATTGGAGAAATAAAGGCAGTAAAATCAAGGGTTTGTAGCTCATACGAAGCCAAGAGTACAGCAAAAGTACAGTAAATTTACAGCGTATAGTAATTGATAATACGTGATAATATGGATTTGCTACTGAAAGTCTAATTTAATAGCACTTTAAGGACACTTTTCAAAAGTAAAAATTTGAAGGTGTCCTTTTTTGCGTTGTAGTCATAGTCACATTTCAATAATTACTAAAGTTTCAAATGAAAGCGAGTCTTTCTAGAAACTTTCATATTCAGTTAACAGCATGGAGAATTCCGGTATATTCCAAGACAATTATTTAGTCGAAGCTTACCACGAGAGTTGATGGATCGAGAGATGAAGATGAAGTGAAATATGGAGTGATAAAATATGGCGGAAGGATAATAACCCACAAAGGGGCGATAGTGCTTCCTTATCCTCGCAATGGCAGCAGAGGAGATCGTTTCTAATGAAAGAAGCGTCGTGAACACGAAAGGTCATGCTGATAACTCCCTTGTGTACGGGGCGATATAGGGATAGAGAAATCAGAGTACACTCACATAACAGTGTTTATTCTATGGAAGTAAGTAAGTGTGCGAGATATACTAAGGAGATATATTGATAACGCTAATGCAGATAATACATGTCCTTGATACTACTCTTAACAGAGCTTTGATTGGGTGCGTTTGATTATTACGTGCCTAGATGCCTCTTGTTCAGCCTCTGTAAGTTTTTTGGCATAAGCCTTTCCCCAAGCAATAGGATCTTTATGTACTTTAGATAATTCCTCGTAAGTACCAAGTTTTTCAACAACTTTTGAAGAACGTTTGCCGTTAATACTCCAAAGACAAAAGCCGGAGAAAGACTTATTCCTATGTTGCCAAAAGTTAAAGAAGCTTTTATAATGGAAAAAGAATACTAAAAGGAATGCGAAATTACTTGCGAGGCAACTGTTGATGGATATACAGACTTTATCTTTATCAACCGGTTTGGCGGTGTGCAACACCAGGGAAGACTTAACAAGGCATTGAGAAGTATTATTCGGGATTGTAATTATGAGATATTAGATAATGCAAAGGGTAAGGAAGCTGTAACATTACCTCGCTTCAGCAATCACTCCCTCCGACATACGTTCACAACAAGAATGTGCGAAGCATAAGTTAATATCAAGGCAATGCAGGATATATTAGGCCATGCTGATGCAGAGCCTACACTTCAAATTTATACAGACGCAACTAAGGATCTTAAGAAATCTGAAATGATTAACTTTGGGGATTACTTCAAAGCGCAGAAAAAGAAACAACAAACAGATACAGATTAATAATTACAACCATTTATAAAGAGTTGTTAAGAATAATGAATTGGTAAGTAAAGATCCTTTGTTCCTGGCACAAAAAATGAAGACATCAGTTGCATTGTATATTTCCTTGTTGAAAGTGTAGAAAGAAAGATGGAGAGTAAATATGAAATCAAGATCAGAGACAAGCATGGAACTTTATCAGTTAATGCTAAGACGAGGGTATCGCGATGAATTCTGTGATATTGTCACTAAGAATTTAAATACAGATTTTACTGCTAAGAGGATGATTGGATATTTATCACATTATCAGCATCCGACACTTGAAGAGATTGCCGATGAAATGCTTGCAATCCTAAACGATAGGAATAGAATTATGCAGAAGAAGGATTTAGAGAAGATTAACGCATCATGGAATAATCATATGATGCAAGGATTTGAAGAAAATGAAGGATGAACATAACGATAAAAAATAGATGGGTGGTAGATAAGCATGCGAGAATACTCAAGAATGATCATAGAAGATTACTGTAGAACCCATAACAGTGCAAAAAGTAAAAGAATCAATAAGTTGGTGGATATGTCCTATGATATGGGTGCAATGATCAGCGATGGAGATGCGTTGTTTTTAGAGAAAGTAATTGACCAGGAAAAGAATTTAGAGCTAAAAGAAGCGTTGAAGGAATTAGATGAATTTCTTTGCCAATAAGAAAGCAAACATTGTCAATTAGGATAGTAAAGAAGTCTAAATGAAATATTTCAAATAAATTTATAGTAGGATGGGGAGGTTTATAATTGGATTATTTAACTGAAAATAATATATATGAAAGAATAAGAAGTGAAGTAGAAAAAGCACGTCAGAAAGTATATGCTACCGTAAATCTTACTATGGTTGAAACTTATCGGAATATTGGAAAACAAATATATGAAGCACAGGATAAAAGTGAAAGAGCTGAATATGGAAAGGGATTATTAAAATTTTTGTCTCAAAAGCTTACAAAGGAATTTGGCAAAGGATTTACTGTTACGAACTTAAAATATATGAGACAATTTTTTATGGCTTTTCCAAATAGTCACTCGTTGAGTGACCAATTGAGTTGGACACATTATCGCATGCTTTTAAAGGTTGAAGATGAAAAGGTTAGGAATTTTTATTTAGAGGAATGCGAAAAATCAAATTGGAGTACAAGACAACTAGAACGACAAATAAATAGCTTTTATTATCAAAGGTTACTATCAAGTCAAGATAAAGATAATGTAAGAGATGAAATTCATACATTAGAAAAAGGCATAGATGCAAAAGATATAATAAGAGATCCTTATGTTCTTGAATTTCTAGGACTAGAACAGACACCAAACTTATATGAGAAAGATATAGAACAGGGCTTGATTAATCATTTGCAAAAATTTTTGTTGGAGTTAGGACGAGGATTTTCATTTGTAGCAAGACAAAAGCGTATTTCATTCGATGGAGAACATTATTATATAGATTTGGTTTTTTATAATTATATTTTAAAGTGCTTTGTAATAATTGATTTGAAGTTAGGGAAATTGACTCACCAAGATATTGGACAGATGCAAATGTATGTAAATTACTATACCAGGGAATTAATGAATGAAGGAGATAATCTTCCGATAGGTATTGTGCTATGTGCAGATAAAAGTGATTCTGTCGTTAAGTATACTTTGCCTGAAGGTAATAATCAAATTTATGCATCTAAATATAAATTGTATATGCCAACTGAAGAAGAATTGAAGAGAGAACTTGTTAGGGAGCAGGAAGTATTAGAAATAGAGAAAGGATTAGAATAATGGCGAAACAAACCGTAATCAATAAGATATCTAGACAAATTAATATTTACGACCAACTTACGACAGAGTTACGACCATTTATAAAGGATGGTAAAGAAAAGTGAATTGGATGAAGATATGTTAAGAATAGGTGAATTTGCAGCATTATCCACTATCAGTATTCATATGCTACGTAATTATGATAAAATTGGATTACTGGTTCCACAACATGTGGATGAATTAAATGGCTATCGTTATTATGATAAAGAGCAATTATTACAAGCAAATCAGATAATTGCATTAAAATCAATGGGGTTTGGACTTGATGAAATTAAAGAAATCCTATTAATGCAACAGTCTGAAGTTGATGATATTTTGCAATTGAAATTGCAAAATAAATTTCAAGAATTAGAAAGAATAAAAGATCAAATCAAACAAATCCAAATAGTGATGAATACGGATAAAAAATCAGAAGACTATGCGTTATCTATTGTGCGAAAAGTTATAGCACCAATGTCGGTGGCAAGTTTCAGAGGAATGATACATTCATATCCAGAAGAAGGAGTCCTTTGGGGACAATTAGATAAAGCATGCAAAGATAGTGGAATCAAGATTCGAACGGAATCACCAGCTATGGCAATCTATTATGGTGTTGATGAAAATACTGGTATGATGGATGTTGAAGTACAGTTCCCATTAGACAAGGAATACACAGCAAATGACGTAATGGCAATCTTTCAAATACCAGAGCGTGAAGTAGCATCTGTGGTATTTAAAGGATGCTATTCACAGATAGGTGGTATTAATACAATAGTTGCTGAGTGGTTAGAAAAAAATCGCTTACAAATAGATGGTCGATGCTTTTCTATTTATCATATTTCACCTGGAAATTGTTTGGATGACAAAGCATTTGTTACCGAGCTATGTTTTCCAATAAAAGAAAAAATTTAAATTTAATATTGACTCTAGTATTGTGTGAGGGTTTATCCTTTTCGTATGGTGAATAACTATTTTAAAATATATATCTATATGGAAAGGATTTTTTATGAGTAGAAAATTATTAGATATGAAACATCATTTATCCAGCGGATGCTGTATGTGGAGCGGCATAGAGGATGTATACGCTACAAAAACAGATCAGGTAATTCCAGATGCATTTCTCTTTGCTTTGAGTAGTTTTGGTGAAACGGTATTTTTTAAATTAAAAGAAACAAATAAGCCGTTTATGTTTAGCGTAGCAGATGGACGTACAAGAAAAACATATGATAAAATAAAGGATATTATAGGCTTAAACTATCAGATTTCAGAGGGAAAAACGCTGACGTATGCCTTAAAATCAATTAAAAGGGAAATTGATGAGGGTAATCCGGTCATATTAGGTCCACTCGACATGTATTATCTTCCGTATCTTAAGATGTATCATAAAGAACATATTCCGATGCACTATGTGCTGATGGTTGGTTATGATGAAGAAAAAAACTGTATACTTATTTATGATTGTGATAGAGAAGAATTACAGGAATTACCACAGGAAGAACTGGTGCAGGCATGGCAGATTGAAAAGAATGCAGTTGGTAATAAAAATGGTTTTATCCGGTTCAGTCTATCGGAAAAACCAATTGATAAATATAAATTAGCTGATATCTGCCTTCGTAATAAAGCTATGAGACAGTTGTGCAAAAAACCTGACTTTGTTGGAATCAATGCCTACAATAAAATTGCAATGGGGTTTCCTTCTTGGAAAGAAAAATTTTCTGAAGAAGAATATAAAAATGCACTTGCATCTCTAGCAGAATTTTTCGGCATGGTTCCTAAGTTTCCAAATGAGATATTAGGAGTCAGCGAAAGAGAAGATATTTGCTTTGATGGTAATTATAATAGATTGGGTAACATATTATTGAAGCTAGCTGAAGAGTATCAGCGTGATGACTGGACACAAGCTGGTAAATTATTTTGCCAATGTGGCACATTGATTGAAAATATCACAGAACGTATCATTAGATTTTACTGCCACAAAGAAGATTGCTTATCAGAAATTCCAAGTATATTTGTTAAGATTGGAAATAATGCAGAACAGGCTTACAAAATAATTCTAGAATATAAAGGAGAAAATTAAAGCGTAGAATCTGATTGAGAGGCTAGTGGTTCTTTGGTGATATGCTAAAGGAACATTGACTATTGATAGAATATTGCACTTCTCGGACACTTTTCTAAAAGTCAACTTTTAGAAAAGTGTCCTTTTTTTACGTTGCAGGAGAATTTACGAAATAAATTCTATGCTATTAAATATAAGTCATAATCAATAAGCATAAATATTTATTTTTACCACGAGAAGGTAAGTTTAAATAACTTTACCACGCTGCGGAATTTTTAAATTAGAAAATTGGCGGTAAACTAAATCCAACAATGGCAGTATCAATGGATGCATTTAAGCGTGTACTTGAAGTTGATTCGGTTCTTAATATTACCGTCCGATTAAGAAAGGGAAGCAGCTCGCTTTTAAGGATTACGAAAAGTGGCCATGTCGCTATAAAAACACTAACAACAAAGAAGGATGCTTTAGATTTGACGTGTAGAAATACACATGCCTTAGAACAAAAAAATGAATATAAGTAATGTTTATGTAATAAAGTTTTTTGTGAAAATGACGATATAAATATATAATGAAGTGAGGGGAAACACAAAAATGTGATAGGTTGACTTTCATACAATGTTATATGAATTTTCAATTTGAAGATATAATCTGATACGCAGGCTGTTGTTGGTCATGACTTAATATGAAGGAGAGATAATAGTAATGGAATTAGAAGGAGAAATCAGTGAAGATATAGCATTGTATGCGTCTTGTACATGTGCAAATGACAGTGGAATTTGGATTATGAATGGAATGTTACCAATATTCTATTTCTATAGTTTTGATAAGAAAGAAATTACTAGCTATAAGGTTATACCAGGGTGCAAAAATCAACAAATAGCTTTATTTAATTCTATCTTTGAAACTAAAGATGAATTATTCTTCATACCTAATACTCATAAATGTATTGTTGTATATAATAAGAAGGAAGATAAGTTTACTGATATAAGACTTGAGAATGAATGTTTAAATATGTTTAGAGGGCATATGTACTTTAATGGTATTTTGTACTGTATACCATATAGAAGTGACTACATTATTGGAATCGATGTAAAGTCAAAAAGGACATTTATCGAATCTAAATGGAAAGAAGCAAATAGGTTGGAAAATGCTAATTATATTAATGCTTATACTATAATAGATGATAAAATATTTGTTGTTGTCCCTGAGACAAATTGTATTTATGAATATAATTTTAGTACACATCGTTGGCATGTATATCGAATAGGTTCCAGTCAAAATAGTTACACATATATATGTTGTTTGGGTGAAAATTTTTGTGTGTTTGAACAAAATAAGAAAGAATTATATTTAGTTGATATTTATAACGATATGATACTAAAACAACAAAGTATAGATTTTAAATCGGTTTATCTTGTAAATGTAAATTCTGAAATAGTGATTGTTGATGATGTGGAAAGTAATAAATGGATAATAATAGATGCCGATTTAAACATAATTAAGAGAAATACCTATAAATATAGAAAATTAAAAAGAGCATATGCATCACCATATTATTTCGGTTGTTGGTTTAAGAATAAAAATGAGAAATTATATTGCATAGATTGTTATAATCATTTGTTGGAGTTAGATAAAAGTGGAAATGAAACATTGGAAGAATTAAATATAAGTTGTGATATTTGGAATGAGAGCTTGAAGACAAATAATAAAGTCAATACATTTGATATTATTATAGAAAACGATATTTATAATTTATCATCATTTATTTTTGACCTATAAAATACCGAGATTTAAAAATTAATATGAATATGGTTTTTATAAAACATTTTAATTTTTAGAACTAAGATGAGGAGTAATATTAAATGAAATATTATATTTACGGTGCTGGAAAAAATGCAGTGGAAGTTATATCCCAGTTGAGAATGTATATCGAAATAATGAATATTATTGATAATGATGAAAAGAAAATTGGAAGTAAGATAGAAGGAATAGAGGTTATTGCTGCAAAGGATTTTATAACAAATATTGCTTCTTCAAGTAATGATAAAATTATAATATCTGTTACACATCCTATTTATAAAGAAGAAATTGAAAAAGATTTAATAGAAAAAGGGCTTAAAAAGAATGTTGATTTTTTTGCAGCTAAAAATATATGTCGATTTGCATATACACCCACTCCAGGAATGGTATCAGGGTATATACAGGTACCTGATGGATTTGAAGCTAGAAAATCATTTGATCCTTCATCATATTTAGTTAAAGATTATTCAAGTAATAAAATTTATAGAGTTATTAAAGAAGGATATAGGCAAAAATTCGAATATATTTACTCTGCTTGCAAGGATTACAATTTGTTTGGAGAATATGTTATTAATACAAGAATTGCAGATGATATGAAAATATTAGGACAGGGTTTAATATTAGAACATGAGTATGTGAATACCATCTCATATTGTTATGAATGGGCACCACATATGTATGAAGATTATGTGTATTTTATGCTAGATTTTATTCATACACTTACAAATGCAGGCTTATGCCTTTGTGATGCTCATGGTCTCAACGCAACTTTAAATAAAGGACATTTTGTTTTTATAGATTTTGGAGCGCTAGACAAAGGATTTACAGATAGTTTGAGAATTCAAGAAATATTAAATACACTTCTACTACCTTTAATATTGATGAAAAAGAATCAAATAAAAAGGGCTTACTTCTATCTTTCTGATCACAATCTCCTATTAGGAATATCAGACGTTGCCGGATACCTTGATTCCACTGAATTAAAAGAACTTAAGGAACTATATGAATCTACTATATATACGAATAGCTATTTAGATGTTGTAGAAATTATAGATAAAATAAGAAATTATATTAGTGAATTTAGAGTTGCACCAACCATTGGGGTTTGGGAAGATTATCAAGATAGTGAATGGCATAAATCCGATGATAAAAATAAATGGTCAGTGAAAATGAAAAATGCAATTGAGCTAATAGAAATGGCTAAACCTAAATCCATTATTGATCTCGCTGGTAATCAAGGATGGTACAGTACTTATCTTAGAAGTAATATGGATAGGGTTATTGTAGCAGATATGGATTGCACTGCATTAGATAAATTATGGGATCGTGTCAAAAATAATAAAATGACTAATGTGACTCCATTATACATGTCAATATGTGCACCTTCATTGGCAAGACATTATGATGGATTTATTGATGGAAATACAATCAAAGCTATACGTAAAAGTGCTAATGAAAGATTTAAATCAGATATGGCTATTGCATTAGCTATTGTTCATCATCTTGCATTTAGAGAACTTTTAACCTTTGATGAAATAATAGTTTTACTTGCATCATATACAGATGATTATTTAATTGTAGAGTTTGTAGAACAGACAGATAGATTTATACACGATTTTATAAAAGTTGGATATGAGTGGTATACAAAAGAAAATTTTGAGAAAGCACTAAAAGAGCTTTTTACAGTAATAAGCATGAAGGAATCAGCACCAAAAGAAACCAGAACTTTATATTTATGTAAAAAATGTAGGTAATTAGTTTACTAGAAGTTAAATCAGGCAGATATGGAGTGTATATGATAGTAAATGAAGCTTCAATAAAGAAAAAATATGAATATTTAGATAAAATAGAAGAATACCAAGACTTACTTTATAGAATATTAGATAAAAACATAAACGAGAAATATAACATTGAAAAAGTGAGTAGAATATGGGATGGTGGGGGCTCGACCCTGTACAAGATTACAACAGATAATTATCAATATTTTCTGAAAGTTAAGAGTTCAAGCATGACGATAGAATCAAAACTTGAGGAAGAAAGAGACTTTATCGATGAATCGTGTCTAGAATATGAAAAGAACATGCTAGTATCAGCAAGTAAAATGGGAATGAATGTTCCCAATGTTTGTTTTTTTGAAAAGTGTGAAGGATTTGATTTTTTAGCACTTGAGTATATAGAACATTCACTTGTTTCTATTCTTGAGAATTTAACTATAGAGGATATTATTGATATATGGGATAGCCTTGTAAAAAATGTTAAGATACTCTATAACAATGGAATAGTACATTCTGATTTACATGAAAATAATATAAGATATGGTAAGGGAAAAATCTATATTATAGATTTTGAAGAAGCAAAATATTTAAAACAGGATGTTCCTTTTGAAAATTCATTAGATTACATTGGATTTAATGAGATTTCAACATTAGGAAAGTTCCCTTATTACATGCAACAAAACTATACAATTCCTTATAATTGCCTAAAAAGGTTGAAAGAAGTATTTAATTCCTATCTTTCAAAGAAGGTATTTGAATATGTTAAACTATGTAATTACGACTCATGCAATGGGATCTGTACATCCTTAGATCATGGAACAAGTAATAAAACATATCAGACCATTCAAAATAAATACTTCCTTGTATCTGGACAAAGATCGCAGGATAATAGAATTAAAATAATTGAAAATGTGTGTCAGTTACTATTAAATGAAGAGTTTACATTTATTGATGTAGGTAGTAATAATGGTCTGTTTTGTAGAGAGATGTGTTTAAATGTTAATAAGGCTAAACGCTGTATTGGTTTGGAAGGATTTCATAATTTTAATGTTTTAGCAAAGGGATTAGCATTTATAGAAGACATAGAAAGAATAGAATATGTTGACTTTATTTGTGGGAAAGATTCTTTATCATCATTAAATATTAACGGTAATGTTGTATTTTCTATATGCTCAGTATGGCATCATATAGGAAATAAAGAAGGGTTTTTAAATGAAATAAAAAAATTGGATGTTCAGATGATTATATTTGAGTTTGCAGTCCAGGATAATCTTTATGATGGAGCTAGTTGGGAAGTAGAAGGAGAAAGAATCATGAAAGAATTGGGTTTCTCTGGAAAGTATCTCTTAACTAAGTCATTAGATTATGATAGACCATTAGTGTTACTGACTAGAGATCGAGTTGAAAGCTCAATTATTAAACACATACAAAATGAGGCGTTGAAATGTAATGAATTATGTTTCTCTTTAGTCGAGGAATCTCAAGAGGAACACATAAAAAAATATTTGAATAGAAACATAGAAGATAATAATTATATTATATGCTTTGGTACTGGAGCATATGGGAAGAAGGCTGCTTCATTTTTTGGTGACAATATTGCTTTCTATATAGATAATGATGAATCAAAAAAAGAGTTTTTAAACTATAAGGTTTATACTCCTAAAGAGGCATCAAAGATTATTGGAGATGATACAAAAGTGGTTATTTCTACTTCAGAAAAGTATCAAAGTGAAATAAAAAGTCAGTTGGAAGGTCTGAATATCAAAATAAAAAATCTAATTACCTTAGATGAATTACTTGAAAATGGCTACTGGTATGGAAAATATGCTAGTATATATTGAGAATGATATTTTTTAGATGCATTATATTACAAAAATTTTCTTCAATTTGAAAACTTGAGTGTATCATAATTATCAAAATGAATGCTTCTATAAAATAAAGGAACATGCACGGAAAGGATTTGATCAAGGAAAGATGGACAAGTACGTAATATATGGCGCAGGCGACTATGGTAAGAGAGTTATTGAATACATAGGTACAGATCAAATTGCATTTTACATTGATAATAATGTGCAAAAACAAAAAGATGGTTTCAATGGTTTCGAAGTATATTCGATGAATGATGCCATATTAAAGCTGAATGGAAGGCCTATAATTATTGCACTAAGTGAGGAAAAAATACGTGATGCGAGAATTTCGATTGAGAAAAATGAGATTTATAACATATTTACTTATAGAGAAATTCAAAACAAAAAAACAAGAGAACGGCTGATCTCAAGAAGAAATTGTATAGATATATATAAGCAGGCTATAGTATGGATAAAAAAGAATTCAATTAATGGTGAAGGAATAATCAATAACAGTGAATTAAGAAAATCATATCCAGAGGTTACAGGTTACTATATTCCTTCGTTAATTAGATGGGGGTATCGTGACTTGGCCATATCATACGCTAAATGGCTATGTGATATTCAAAAAAGTGATGGGTCCTGGTTTGATACAGATAATATTGCTCCATATGTTTTTGACTCGGCACAAATTCTTAAGGGTTTAGTGTCTGTTCAGAATATCTATCCAGATAAAGAACAAGTCAAAAGCTGCATAATTAAAGGCTGTAAATGGATTTTAAGTAATATGTCAGATGAGGGGAGATTGGTTGCTCCAAATGAATCTATTTGGGGCGACAACTCTACAATGTCGGAGTTGATACATTTATACTGCTTAGCACCATTGATACACGCATCAAAAATATACAATATTCCAGAGTTTGAAGTTAAGGCAAATAAGATTGCTCGATATTACATAGATAATTATCGGGAAGAAATATTAGAATTCAATTTATTATCTCATTTTTATGCATATGTAATGGAGGCACTGGTTGATCTCGGTGAATATGAATTGGCCACTGAAGCAATGGAGAAAATAGCAGATCTTCAGTCTGAAACTGGTGCAGTTGGGGCATATAAAAATGTTAATTGGGTATGCACAACAGGGCTATTTCAACTTGCAATCGTTTGGTTTAGACTTGGCAATGAGGAAAGAGGAACGAAAGCATTTAACTACGCTTGTGGATTACAGAATGAGTCAGGTGGATGGTATGGTAGTTGTGTGGTTGATGACAAGAACATGGAGAAGAATACATATTTCCCAAATGCTGAGATTAGTTGGGCAGTGAAATACTTTTTGGATGCTCTTTACTATAAGAATCTGCTTCAGTTTGAAAATCAGGCTCCTATTTTTGGAAACTTTATCGCATCATTTGATGGTAGATATGTTGCTGTGAAAGAGGCGATAAAAGCAAAGGGAGAAGGTTTAAATGTTTTAGATATAGGTTGTGGAAAGGGAAGATATTTAAGAAATCTTGTAAAGGATCTGCCAAAGAATACGTACTATGCAGTTGATTTATCAACAAAAGTAATGAGTTTCTTTGAGGATCTGCATATAGAGTGCAAACAAGGTAATATAACCAATATCCCTTATACTAATGAATCCTTTGATATTGTATATACATGCGAAGCACTTGAACATGCGATAGATATAAATAGTGCTGTGAGAGAAATGGCAAGGGTTACAAAGACAGGCGGAGAGATTATCATAGTTGATAAAAGTGTTGAAAAACTAGGATTCTTTGATATTGAAGAATGGGAACAGTGGTTTGATGTAGAATCACTGCGGGACTTAATGCTGCAGTACTGCTCAAATGTAGAAATAACTCCTGACATATCTTTTGATGGACAAATAGAGAAAGGATTATTCGTTTGTTGGAAGGGAAGGAAGAAGTAGATGAAAGTATTTTGTGTTTTTGGTACTAGACCGGAAGCGATTAAAATGTGTCCGATAATACTTGAACTTTATAATAGACCGAATATTGATTGTGTTGTCTGCGTTACCGGACAGCATATGGAAATGCTTAGTCAGGTGATGGACACATTTGGTGTCAGTATTGATTATGATTTAAATATTATGAAAGAAAAGCAAACTCTTTCTGAAATCACTACGAGTATTATGAAAAAGCTAGATCCTTTGCTTGAAATGGTAAAACCTGATTTAGTCCTTGTACATGGCGATACATCTAGTACTTTTGCTGCTTCTTTAGCTGCATTTTATAGGCAAATTCCCATTGGTCATGTGGAAGCAGGATTAAGAACATATAACATGAAGTCTCCATATCCGGAGGAATTTAATCGACAAGCGGTTGATTTGATTACGGATTTGTACTTTGCACCAACAAAATATGCCAGGGATCAACTGTTAGATGAAGGGAAGAGAGAAAACAAAGTATTTATCACTGGAAACACGGTAATCGATGCATTAAAGACGACTGTTAAAGTAAATTATACAAGTCCTGATCTTGAATGGGCAGATGATTCAAAACTAATTCTTGTCACAGCACATAGAAGAGAAAACATTGGAAAACCCATGCGAGAGATGTTTTCCGCTATAAGAAGAGTTATTGAAGACAATGAAGACGTGAAGGTAATATATCCGATACACAAGAATCCTTTAGTTAGGGAAATAGCATATGAGGTATTTGGTGACTGTGAACGAATTAGATTAGTTGAACCACTTGATGTAATAGATTTTCATAACTATATGAAAAATAGTTATTTGATAATGACAGATAGTGGGGGGATTCAAGAAGAAGCTCCGTCCCTAGGCAAGCCAGTACTTGTAATGAGAGATACTACTGAAAGACCAGAAGGCGTTGAAGCAGGTACTCTTAAGTTGGTCGGAACCAGCAAAGAAAAAATATATGAAGAAGCTTGCAATCTTTTAGTTAATACTGATGAATACATAAGAATGAGTAGTATAGTAAATCCATATGGAGATGGACATGCATCGGAAGCGATATGTGATATTATAGAAAACTATTTGATGGGAGAAGGATAATGCCAAAGGTTTCGATTGTATTACCTACATATAATGGTTCTCATTATATAAGAGAGTCAATTGACAGCATCATGAATCAGACATTTGAAGATTGGGAGCTGATTATTGTAAATGATTGCTCGACTGATGAAACACCTAAGATAATTGATGAGTATATGAGAAAAGATTCTAGGATCAGAGTTATTAATAATGATGTTAATCAAAAACTTCCTAGGTCATTAAATATTGGGTTCAGGAAAGCAAACGGAAGGCTTATAACATGGACATCAGATGACAATTATTATCTAAAAAATGCCATAGAGAAAATGGTAAGTTTTTTAGAAAAAGATTTGACGTATCCTATGGTTTGCACAGCTATGGACTATATTAACAGCAATGGGGATTTTATAAAAAGAAGTAATCAATTTGATATGCCAAGGATGTATTTCGAAGATCGAGTAGGAGCATGTTTTATGTACCGGGATACTGTGATAAAGGATATAGGTGAATATGATCCTGAATGGTTCATGGTAGAAGATTATGAATATTGGTATAGGATAATGGAGCATTATGGGAAGATAGGTTACATTCCAGAATGCTTATATAAATATCGTATTCATGATAATAGTCTTACAGGAACCAACAAACCCGAAATTGCAAAGCTTCATCTCAAACTTTTAGAAACGCATTTGGATACCATAGTAGAACGATTAGTCAATGAAAAGACATATTTGACAGAAATCTATTATACTCTATACGAAAACGGTCTGGATGAAAAAAAATTAAAAGAAAAATTTACAAAGAAACTGAACTTTCTAGATTTAGATGGACATTGGGATGCCAAGAAAAAGACTATTGTATATGGAGCAGGAAATTTTGGAGATAAGGCCTATCAGATGTTGGGAGATAATATTTGTTTCTATGCAGATGCTAACACAGAAAGACATGGAAAAGTATTCAATGGATTGAAAATAATTAGTCCCGAAGAAATGATGGATAAGTTAGATCAGTACAATATATGTGTAGCTGTTTCAGCGATATATATGTATGAAGTAGTGTCGATGCTGTCTAATATGGGACTAAATGAATTTTGTTCAGTATATTTTTTGAGAAAGGAACCATCATTATAGAAAAGTAGCGACTAATTTTGCTGTCTATTATAGCTGACAGAGCTGGTACATTAATTATTGTAAAATAAGGGAGTGACAAATATTGATATCAATTGTAGTTCCTATATATAATGCGGAAGAATACTTAAAAAAATGCATAGACAGCGTTATTTTTCAATCATACAAAGATTTTGAACTTTTACTTGTAGACGACGGATCCAGTGATCGTAGTTTGTCTATCTGCAAGGAGTATGAAAAAATTGACTGCAGAGTTAAGACCATAGTTGGAAACCATAAGGGACCATACTATGCAAGAAAAATTGGCGTTGAAAATGCCCAAGGCGATTATATAACCTTCATTGATGCAGATGATTTTGTTTCTAAGGAAGCATATATATTGGCTAAAGAGGATATGCAGGCATCAGTAGATATTATATCGTTTGATATATTTCGCTATTTTTATGACGATAATATCAGATATGACGGTTGTTCTATACCTGAGAGAATTTATAATCGACAAGATATTACTGATCATGTATTTCCAGTGATGATTTGGGATGATAGTAGGATTTCCTTTGGTATAGATCCGTCATTATGCAATAAATTATATAAAGCGAGTTTACTTAAAGATCATTATAGTACATCTAGAAATTTAGGATTTCATTATGGCGAAGATATTGCTGTCATTTATCCCTTGATTAGTAAAGCTCAAAGGCTATCTGTGCATCATAAGGCATATTACTATCATAGACAACGGCCAAAGAGTATTCTTCCCTCTTACATAGAAGATAAACATTATTTAGATAAGTTGTACGAATTGTATAGATACTTATCTGATTGTATGGATTTTAGTGAAATATTTCAGAGACAAATAGATTTGTTCTATATTCATTCGGTAGAACTTGCAAAGAAAAAATGGGGGATTATTACATATCCACAGGATGCTATTTTCCCGTTTGATAAAATTAAAAAAAATGAAAAAATTATTCTATATGGAGCTGGGAATTTTGGAAGAATGTATGTCAAACAACTTAATATGTTGAATTTTTGCAGCATAGTTCTTTGGGTGGATAAAAACTATGAACAGTTTGATAGTGAAATTTGTTCCCCCGAAGAAATATCAAAAACTGATTATGATAAGATAGTTATAGCGATAGCTAACCAAAATGTTAAAAATCAAGTAATAGAGTATCTTGCTGGATTGGGAATTAACAAGGAGAATATTGTATAAGGTGAGGATAAAACATGATATTACGCGACTGCGATATGAAATCTTTCTCGAATAGATGTAAGGGTAAAAGAATAGCCTGCTATGGAATTGGTAAAGAATTTCACCGAATAATGAGTAGCTATTCTGACTACGATTGGATAGATAATATTGAATTTTTAGTTGATGGAAATTCAGACCGTGAGGGTGAAATAGTACAAGTAAATGAGCAGAGCTATTCAATTATATCTTTGGATTGTCTTCGGGAATCTGTATCATCAGATATTGTTATATTAATAACTTGCATGGCATATGCTGAGGTAATAAAAGAGCTTAATTACATCCCAGAACTTAAAAGTACAGAGTGCTATCTCTTTCATTTCATGTTTCCTTTAAGTGAGGGGGACAATATTCAAATCCAAAGAAGACAAGAGATATTAATACCTCCAACTATTCATTACTGCTGGTTTGGAAAAAAAGAAAAGCCTGATTTATATAAAAGATGTATGGAAAGTTGGTACAAGTATTGTCCAGATTATGAAATCAAAGAATGGAATGAAGATAACTGTGATGTTAACGAAACCATATATACCAAGCAGGCATATGAGTGTGGCAAGTATGGGTTCGTGCCTGATTATTTTAGATTGAAAATTATATATGAAAATGGTGGAATATATCTAGATACAGATGTAGAAATTTTAAAAAACATAGATGATCTTCGTTATAATGAGGCTTTTTGTGGACTTGAATTTCCTGGAGAAGTTAATTTGGGTTTAGGTTTTGGTGCAGTAAAAGGGCATTCACTTATACTAAAATTGATTGAGCGGTATAAAATAATGCCATTTATCAAGCAAGATGGATCTATAGATGAGACGGCATCACCTGTTTTTCAATCTGCTGACTTGATAGAAAATGGAATGAAGTATGGGAATATACTTCAAGAGATTGCTGGTTTGACTATATATCCTATTGAAGTCCTTTCTCCACAGAACGTATATACAGGAATAACAACGATATCGAATAACTCATATATGTGGCATCATTTTGATGGTTCTTGGGTGAGTGGAGATAGGCTCGAGCGTAATATAAAACGAAAAAAAGAATCTGCTATTATTCAACGAATGATTGATCTGAATGAAGGGAAAAATAGATTTGAATAAAAATATAGATATAGTTATTCCTTGGGTAGATGGATCAGATGCCAGTTGGCTCGAAGAAAAGAATTACTGGTATGGTAAAGTTAACCCTGACAAGGAATCAAATTCTGATATACGTTATCAAAGTTGGGACAATCTAAAATATTGGTTCAGAGCTGTGGAAACCAATTTGCCATGGTTTAATAAAATATTTTTTCTTACTTGGGGGCATATACCAGATTTTTTAAATCTGGATAATCCAAGGATTAAAGTAGTTAAGCATGAGGATTATATACCTCAGGAATATCTTCCTACCTTTAATGTAAATACAATAGAAATGAATCTTCATAGAATACCTGAACTTAGTGAAAACATCGTTTATTTCAATGATGATATATTTCCTTTGATTCCCATAGCGGAGGACTATTATTACAAAGATAATAAAGTTTGTGATGAAGCGATTGAAACTCCAATCATTCCAGTGCTTTTTGGAGAAATTGCAAAGTTTACCTGGAATATGCGAGCATTGGACATATCTATCATAAACAAGCACTTTAATAAAAGAGAGGTTCAGAAGATAAATTACGATAAATGGTTTTGCGCAGAATATGGTGAGCTGTTAGAACGAAATAAATCGCTTGGCTATTGGGAAAATTTTGTTGGATTTCGGGATCCTCATGTTTCAACAGCATTAAAAAAGTCAACATTTGAAAAAATATGGAATTCAGAGCCAGACATTTTAAAAAAGACTTGTGAAACGAAATTTCGTGATTTTTCATGTGTTAATCAGTGGTTAGTTAGGTATTGGCAGCTTTGTGAAGGTGATTTTGTTCCGAGAAGGACACTTGGAAAATCGTACACGGTTACAATCCATAATTGTGAAGAAATCGCAAATGTAATTAAGGGTCAGGAACATCAAATGATTTGCATAAATGAAGATTGTACAGCAGATGAATTTGAAGTAATAAAAAGCAAAATCAATGGGGCATTTGAAACATTGTTGCCAAATAAATCTTCATTCGAAAAATAAAACTATATGTCAGTGGTGGTGGTCAGTCTAATAAAGAAATTAGTAGAAGGAAAATAGAGAAGATAGCGAAAGTTAATCTCTTGGTTTCATACCCCATTGGTGCCTTTCGCAGAGAGGTGGAATATAACAATGAGACTTAAAATAGGAGCCTTTGCTGGAATGGCTAAGGATATTTTGTCAGAAAATAACAAAATAGTAATATTCGGAACAGGGGTAATAGGTTCTACGGTTACTCCTGAAATTTTAAGTACCTATGGTTTGAGTGATTTGGTAGAATGCTGTATTGACAACGATAGATCCAGATGGGGAACCACAATTGAAATTTGTGGAAGAAAAGTAAAGATTTATGGCTCAGACATAATAAAGAAGTTACCACAAAATATTACAGTACTTATAGCTATTAGTAGATACTATAGCGCTTATGAACAACTAAAGCAAATGAAGGAGACGGAAAAAGTGTCTTGTTACATCATTCCAATGATGTGTATTAAGAACTTCCATAGTCAAGGAGGAAAAGGTGTAATTAAAACTACGAAGTTCCAGGTTATTCCTAAAAAAATCCACTATATGTGGCTAGGAGGAAATCCAATGCCGGATAATCTTCTGCATTGTATTGATAGCTGGAAGAAGTATTGTCCTGATTATGAAATAATACGCTGGGATGAATCAAATTATGATGTTCATAAAAACAAATTTGTATCGCAAGCTTATGATAATAAATACTTTGGATTTGTTCCGGATTATGCTAGATTGGAGATTCTATATAACTATGGTGGAATCTATATGGATACGGATATAGAACTAATAAGGGATCTTGATGATATGCTATATCAAGAAGCCTTTTGCAGTGTAGAAAAATGGCAGGTTCTTAATTTTGGCGGATGTAGTGGAGCAATAAAAGGATATCATGCTTTAGAACCATTTCTGAAAAGATGGGAAAGACGTTCGTTGATACGAGAAGATGGTACTTTAGATAATATATCTAGTGGTTTGATTGATACGGATATTGCTTTGAGAGCAGGGTATGTCATTAATGGAAAAAGTCAAAATGTTATGGGAATGAATATATATACATATGATTATTTTCATCCATATGATTATATGTCAGGAATGCTTGAGAAAACAGATGATACGTTTTCAATCCACCATTTTCATGGTGGTTGGTTAGATGATGCCTCACGAAGTGATAATATACAAGCAATGAAGACATATGAGACTCTTTTACAGTCGGCAGAAGTTGTGGACGAACAATAGCTGCGTTCTAAGGATGATCTAGATAGGCTTATTAGCATGATAAAAAACTGGTGAATAGAATAGATGAGAGAAGGGGGTTTAGTATCAATAGGAAAATTGTCGATTAATATAACTTTATCTGTTGATTTTGCTCCGTATAAATAATATAATATAATGATATATTGGACATGTATAGAGGATATTGTCTACCGAGCCTCATCCCCAATGATAGAGAGAATATCGTCGGGAGATGGGAATATAGAGCCCACGCCTGTCAAGATAAGGGAAGGAAGCTTGCGTCAAAGAAGTAGTATATTGTGGTATATAATAAGAAGCTGTAATAGCTGATAACTGTGAACAATAAATATATTTGGGAATAAGTAAAAAAGGAGCTACGAGAATATGCTATTTGAATTGACTGCGTCTATGATGTGCGCTAATTATGCACATCTGGAGACAGAAGTAAGGATGCTTGATGAGGCTGGAATTGACTCATTTCATATAGATATTATGGATGGCCGATATGTACCTAATTTTGCCATGTCTTTAAATGATATGAAGTATATTGCATCAGCTACGAAAAAGCCTTTGGATGTGCATCTTATGATAGAACATCCAAATAATATGATATATTTGTTTTTGAATAATCTTCGAAAAGGGGATACTGTATATATTCATCCGGAGGCAGAGTATCATCCATCCACAACCTTACAGAAGATTATTAATGCGGGTATGGTTCCAGGAATCGCAATCAACCCGGGAACAAGCGTTGAAACTATCTATGAGATGTTAAGGATTGTGGACAAGGTGCTTGTTATGTCCGTTAACCCTGGAAATGCCGGTCAGATGTATCTTCCTTATGTTGGGAAGAAGATTACCAAGCTTCTTGCTATGAAAGATGAGATGAATTTTAAACTATATTGGGATGGCGCCTGCTCTTCAGATAGAATTTTGGAGTATGCTCCGAGAGGAGTAGATGGTTTTGTACTTGGTACAACGGTACTTTTCGGTAAAGATAAATCTTATGGTGAAACCATAAGAGATGTCAGGGAATTAAAGTTCTGAGGTGGATGCTATGGTAACGGCAATAATACTTTCGGGTGGATCCGGAAGCCGATTGGGAAGTGACATACCAAAACAATATATAGAAGTAGCTGGTAAGCCTGTAATTTCATATTGCCTTGAGACATTATTTAACAGCAGATTTATAGATAGTGTTTTGATTGTTGCAGAAGAGAATTGGCAGGAATACATAAGTAAGAAAGTATCCGAAATGAATAATAAGAGAAAATTTATAGGTTATGCTCTGCCAGGCAAGACCAGGCAGTTGTCTATATATAATGGCTTAAAGGTGATTGAGAATCATGCTCTGCAGAATCCAGAGCAGTATGTTTTTATTCATGATGCGGCGAGACCGCTGCTTTCGGAGGATGATATTGCTAGTTATGTTACAGCAGCCAGGGGGCATGATGGTGTATTACCAGTCCTTCCAATGAAGGATACGGTATATTTGAGTGAGGATGGCATGCAGGTTTCGTCACTGTTGAATAGAAAAAAAGTATTCGCTGGACAGGCGCCGGAGTTTTTTGTGTATAAAAAGTATTTAGACGCAAATGAGAGGCTTATTACATGGAGTATGAGTTCCAATGGGGTTGATAAGATTATTGCTTCTGATTCAGAGATATATATGATTAATGGATCAACTGAACCAGCAATAATGGCCGGGATGGATATATGTATAGTCCCTGGAAATGAAAGTAATTTTAAGATAACAACAGCGGAGGACTTCGCCAGATTTAAGACTGTTATAAGAAAGAGATATAGTGCTGATGAGGAAATGGAGTCTTGAAGAAAAAAATGTATATAAATATATAGAAGATGCATGTATGCCGGAACCAGCAGAGGATGAGTTGCTTATTCGGGTAATGGCATGTGGAATTTGTGGATCTGATATTCCGAGAGTATATGAGACTGGAGCACACAGGATGCCCCTTACTATCGGACATGAGTTCTCTGGTGTTGTGGTAAATACCGGAAATTTTTCCAACAGAAGTTGGCTTAATAAAAGAGTCGGAGTTTTTCCATTAATTCCATGCAGAAAGTGCCCAGCATGCAAGCAAAAGAAATACGAAATGTGCTCGGATTACAGTTATTTGGGATCAAGACGTGATGGAGGCTTTGGGGATTATGTGAGCGTGCCGGCGTGGAATCTGATAGAGTTACCTGATAATGTAACTTACGAGCAGGCAGCAATGCTGGAGCCAATGAGTGTTGCAATCCATGCTATTAGAAAATTCTCAGTAAATTCACAGACAAGTGTAGCAGTATGTGGACTTGGAACAATTGGTCAGTTTATCCTTATGTTACTTCTGCAGCAGGGAGTGAATAATGTCTATGCGATTGGAAATAAGACAATTCAAAAAGATACTGTGTTGAAAAATGGACTTTCTGAAGATCATTATTGTGACTCAAGGTATGAAGATGTAAAGGAATGGATAAAAGAGAAGACTGAGGAAAAGGGAATAGATGTATATTTTGAATGTGTTGGAAGAAATGATACAGTTTCGTTAGGCATTGATATTGCGGCACCAGATGGGCAAATATGTCTGGTCGGGAATCCATCTACAGATATGATGTTGCCTAAAAATTTATACTGGAAAATACTTAGAAAACAACTTAACTTGATAGGTACCTGGAATTCCTCATTTTATGGTATGACAGATGAAGAAGCTTTATCTGATGACTGGCATTATGTATTAGGCTGTATGGCTGATGGAAAGATAAAACCAGAAGCCTTGATTACTCATAGGTTTGAGTTGCATGAGATTAATCTAGGGTTTGAAATCATGAAGAAAAAAAAGAAAGATTATATCAAGATCATGATGATAAATGGATAGATTTTTAAGGTGTTATGAGGTGATGTGAAATGCATTTTGACAGCTCCTATTTTGAGGACGAAATAAGAGAAGGTTTTTATATACCAGGAATGGTAAAAAGATCCTGGGCGGTACAGATGGAAGTATTAAATGTTATTACTGATATCTGTGAGAAAAATGGTATCAGATGATTTGCTGATTGTGGTACTCTTCTTGGCGCAGTAAGACATGGAGGCTTTATTCCATGGGATGATGACCTTGATATATGTATGCTGCGTGAAGATTATATCAGATTCAATAAGGTGATAAGGGACAGTGTACCGGAAGGATACAGGGTTCTGAATTTTGAATTTGAGGATGAATATGATGATTTTATCACAAGAGTGACAAATAGCAGTGAAATCGGAATAGGTGTTGACCATTTAAAAAATAACCATGGATTCCCCTACGTTGCAGGTGTTGATGTCTTTCCATTAGACTATCTGATGAAAAATGATGAGAATGAGGAAAAACGCAGGGTGCAGGCCCGTACTTTATGGTATTTGGCAGAGGATATCAAAAAAGAAAGGGTTAAATTATCTGATGACAAACTGGCTGCGCGTGTGCATGAGATTGCAGGAATAACACCAGAAAGTAGACTTCCACAGGTAGCACGACTTCTGCGTGTAATAGAGGAAGTTTTTAAGAATTGTCATGGAGAGAAATCTGATAAAGTTGCTCTGATGCCTTACTATATCAAGAATAAAAGTCATATTTATCCTGTTGAATATTTTAGAGAAAGTGTCAGACTGCCTTTTGAGCAGATGCTGATTAATGTTCCGGCAGCTTATTCGGATGTACTTACAATCGAATATGGAGACTGGTTTGTGGCATCTAAAAAGGGTGGAGTTCATGACTATCCATATTATAAGGAACAGGAGAATATCCTTCTTGCAAATAAAGGTACTGCACCATACCATTATGTGTTTAACGAAATTGATAGTAGTATAGAAGAAGATAGGAAAAGGCATGCTATTTTAATTGATGAGAAGGCAAAGCTTCTCAGCTCTTTGGATGACAAGCATCAACAGGTCAAAACTTTTATTGATAAGAAGAACATTCCGATGGCAATGGACCTTTTGGTACAGTGTCAGGGTGTTGCAATAACCGTGGGCACAGCTATAGATGAAGAGCAGGGGGAGGGTCACCCTACAGTTAATCTTCTAGAGAATTACTGTGAGATGGTGTATGAACTACATGAAAAACTGGTTGCTTCAGAACGAGTTAATACATTTCAGGAAAGTAAGAAACTTTCAAAACTTTTGATGGCAATACAGAAGAGTTATCGTAATGATATAAAGCGAAAAGCAAAAATTATTTTTATGCCGGTCAAAGCCAGCGACTGGTCAGGTATGGAAAGGTTGTACATTGAGTTTGCTAAGAACAGTGAAAATGATGTATATGTAATGCCGGTTCCATATGCTAAAAGAGATGATAATGGGATACCGCTGGCGGAAACAGAAGCAGAGACTGGATTTCCAGAAAATCTCCCTTTGATTAAATATAGCCAGTTTGATTTCAATAAAGAGCATCCGGATGTGATTGTTATTCAGAATCCATTTGATGAGTATAAGAGTGGAATGACTGTTCATCCCTTCTATTTTGCTAAGAATTTGAAAAAATATACAAATAGTTTGGTGTATTGCCATAGTTTCATCCTTGATGATATAGAAGACGGTGATGAAAAACCTCTTGCAACAGCAAAGGAATATATTGTTTCTCCAGGAGTATTGTATGCTGATGAGATATATGTTCCAAGTGATAATATGAGAAATGTTTATCTGAAAGTACTATGTTCCATGGCTGGTATAAGCAGTAAGTGGGAATGGGAACAAAAAATCAAAGTATTAAAAGATAGAGATTCTGAAGCTATGGATAATATGGGAGATATTCCTGATAAGAAAAGAATATTATTCTATACGGGCCTATCAGATTATTATGCATATAAGGATGTTGCAATAGAATGGGTGAGAAATTCACTAAAAAACTTTGAAGCTCAAAAGGATAGATTGGACGTTATCTGGGTTCAAGAGGATGAACTGGGTGATAATCTCGCGATGGTTTGCCCATCTGTATATGAGCAATATATAGATCTGAGGGATAAATTTGTTGCAAATAACAATGGTAGTATCTCTTCAATCAGAGATATTAAGAAACTGATTTCGTCTGCAGATGCTTACTATGGATCTGCTGGATATGTTATGAACCTGTGCACCAGGGAAAAGATGCCGGTTATGATGAGGAAGATTTCCTGATTTCCTGCCGCTCCCTATTGTAGTGGTAGCACAGGTGCTATCACCGCTAAGTATATGGTTGATATTAGGCAGCATAGCAGAGTTGACTATCAAAATAACAGGATAAGCTTATAACTACAAGGCCTCATGTCAGAAAGACATGGGGTTTTTCTTGTGGCTCTACTTCAAAGTGTTGGGGCATGATAGTTTCAAATCATGCTCAATCACTGGACTTTATTCAGCAAATCTATATTTACCATCACAAGAATTGCTAAATAAAATGAAGTTAGAAGATTATTATGTATATGCATATGACGTCCATGATGGTTACGAATCTATGTGGAACATCAATATGTCAATATCAATACAGGAAAATGATGAAATATCTTATAAATCAAAACTGACATATGAAAACCAATTCAAAGGATATATTAATGCAATTTTAACACTTGGAATTTGTGTCAGTATCATATTAGGTATAGAGGAAGTATGTTACCGTATATTTTATTTGGTATTGTTGAATGTTTGATGGCAGTGTTTATACCCATTGTAATTTTAAATGCGTTGGATAAAAAAGAAGATTTATTATACCGTTTACCTAAACATGCGAGAAAATCTATTGACATTGACATATAAAAGGTATAATGATATACTTTAGAGTAGAAAATTTAGATTTTAAGGTGCTTGGTATTGCGTAAATTTACATGTAGTCCAAGATAATAGGGAAATGGGTGCAAAGCCCATACGGTCTCGCCGCTGTAAAGGAAGAATCATGTCTGGAAAAATCACTGTGAAGAGGATTCATGGGAAGATAAGATATGGTGATGATGCCTGAGTCAGAAGACCTGCCTTAAGATAGTAATACACTTATTTACGAATGATGATTAGGTGTAATTGCGATAGTATAATAAGATACTGTCTTCTTTTACGTCTTTTACAATTTATTTGTAAGAGGCTTTTTTTTGTATACAATCAATTTATTGGAGGAAAAAAGTGGGAATTCGCATGGTGGGAATTGATCATAATAAAGCATCTATCGAGGAGAGAGAAGTTTTTTCGTTCACGAAAAAAATGACGGCGGATGTTTTACTTGTTTTAAAAGAGATAGAAGGGATTAATGGCTGTATTATACTATCAACATGCAACCGAATGGAATTGTGGGTAAGTTGTTTGGATGAGTTTGAAACTTCTATTTATGATATTTTATGTTCAATCAAGAAAGTAGATGACTATCAATATAGACATTGCTTTGTTGAATGTAGTGGTAATGAGGCAATTGAACATTTGTTTTACACGACTTGTGGATTGAAGTCGAAAATTATTGGAGAAGATCAGATTTTGACACAGGTAAAGGAAGCTTTGGAAATCAGTAGAGAAAACTACTGTACTGACAATGTATTAGAAACACTGTTTCGCATCGCTGTTAGTGCAGCAAAGCAGGTCAAGACACAGATACATTTATCTTTGGTCAATTCTTCAGTTATTCATCGTGTAATTTATGAACTTAAATCATGTGATTATGTTTTTCAAGGTAAAAGATGTCTTGTAATCGGAAATGGGGAAATGGGGAAATTAGCTGCAACAAAGCTTAAAGAGGAAGAATCAGAGGTTACAGTCACTGTTAGACAGTATAGAAGCGGCATTGTTGAAATACCTGTAGGATGCAACCGAATCAATTATGGTGAACGTTTTGACCATATTAACGAATACGATATGGTAATAAGTGCTACCGCAAGCCCGAATATGACAATTCTGCATGAACATTTAAGCAACCTGAGATTTGATAAACCGATTGTTTTTATTGATTTAGCTGTACCAAGAGATATAGATCCTATAATAGCGGAATTAACAAATGTGACATTATACGATATTGATCATTTTAATGTAGACACGATATCTGATGAGATGAAAGTTCAGATTTGCCAAATTGATGAGCTGCTCCGAGCTAAGATGCAAGACTTTATTTCTTGGTATGAATGTAGAGATGTCATTCCGGTTATACAGGCTGTTAGTGAGAATGCAGCGGTCGATGTTGGTATGAGAATAGATAAAACGATAAAAAAAATCGAAATGGACAGTATGGATAAAGAATTATTAGCAACATTGGTACATTCCGCAACAAATAAAGTTGTAAGCAAGTTGATGTTTGGCTTAAGAGATAATGTGAGTACAACTACGTTCCTAGAGTGCATGGATGCATTAAAAAATATGTATTAGGAGAAATGATTGATGTCTGATAAAAAGGTGTATTTCCCAATATTTGTTGATTTAAGTGAGAAACAAATTTTGGTATTTGGTGGTGGGGAAATTGCTACAAGAAGAATTTTGTCTTTGCTGGACTTTGGAGGCGATATTAAAGTTGTAGCTCCAAAATGTACCAATGAGATTTTGGAACTATCTACTCAGAAATTACTTGTTCATGAGAAAAGGTGTTATATAGAGGGAGAGATTCAGCTACCTTATATGGTACTGGCAGCGACAAATGATTCTAATGTCAATCAGCAGATATATTATGAGTGTAAGCAAAAAGGAATTCTTGTGAATGTAACTTCAGATCAGACAAAATCAGATTTCTTTTTTCCGGGACTTGTTATGGAAGAACCAATCGTAATTGGTGTTACAGCAAGTGGTAAGGATCATAAGAAGGCTAAAAGGATTACAGAGCAAATAAAAGAAATGCTAAAAGGTGAGAGGTAAGTATGAGAAAACTACGTATTGGAAGCAGAGAAAGTGAACTGGCAATAAGGCAGTCTCAAATACTCATTGATTCTATAAAAAAATATCACAATGATATAGATGTCGAGCTAATTACAATGAAGACTACGGGTGATATCATTTTAGATAAAAGCCTGGACAAAATTGGTGGAAAAGGTCTCTTTGTGAAGGAACTTGATATCGCACTGATTGAAGGAAGAAGTGACTTATCGGTACATAGCTTAAAGGATATGCCCATGGAAACACCAGATGAATTACCGATTGTTGCATTTTCAAAAAGGGAGGATCCAAGAGACGCTTTGATTTTGCCGTTGGGATGTGATGAAATTAACACAGAATTGCCCATTGGATGCTCCAGTCAGAGACGAATGCTTCAAATGAAGAAGATATATCCAGATGCAAATTACAAAGGTATCAGGGGCAATGTTCTTACAAGACTTAAAAAACTTGATAGAGGAGAATATGGTGCTCTGATTTTAGCTGTTGCAGGTTTAAAGAGATTGGGATTAGAACATCGTATCAGCAGAATTTTTTCCTCGGAAGAAATCATACCTGCGGCTGGACAGGGGATCTTGGCTGTACAGGGAAGAAGAGGAGAAGATTTTGAATGTTTAAAGCAATTTCATAATGAGGAAGCAGCTTTTGAGGCATTATGTGAGAGAGCATTTGTAAAAATTTTAGATGGAGGATGTAGCTCTCCAGTTGCAGCCTATGCAAAGGTTGAAGCTGAAATGATTAAAGTAACAGGCTTATATTATGATGAGATAACTGGTGATTATATTACAGGTAGCCTTACAGGTAATAAGGAAGATGCCAAGCAACTTGGTCAAGTATTGGCAAACAAACTTAGAACGGAATGGAGTATGCGATGAGAAAAGGAAAGGTTTGGCTTGTGGGAGCAGGTCCTTCTGAAACGGATTTACTTACAATAAAAGCAAAAAAGGTAATTGAACAAGCTGATGTAGTGGTTTACGACAGACTGGTTGGACAGGGAATCCTCATGCTGATACCAGAAACAGCAAGGTGCATTGATGTTGGGAAGAGAGCTGGTAATCACACCATGCCTCAGGAAGAAATCAATCAGATTATGTTAGAAGAAGCGCTTCTAGGTAAATACGTAGTTCGACTTAAGGGTGGAGATCCGTTCTTATTTGGAAGAGGTGGAGAAGAACTAGAGCTATTAAGTGAATATGATATTCCTTATGAAATCGTCCCGGGAATCACATCTGCAATATCAGTTCCAGCATATCATGGAATTCCAGTAACCCATCGTGATTACTGCTCCTCCGTACATATCATTACGGGGCATAAAGGAAAGGATAAGCAATATGATATAGATTTTGAAGCTCTTGTTCGCACTGGGGGAACGTTGGTGTTCTTAATGGGTGCTTCTGCACTTTCGGATATCTGTAATGGACTCATTAGTGCAGGTATGGCAAATGATATGCCAGCTGCAATTTTGCATAAAGGAACAACATCAAAACAGAAACGAATTGTAGCGACAATACGCACACTAGAACAGGAAGTGAGAAAGCAAGGGGTTGAAACTCCAGCTATTATTGTAGTGGGTAAAGCGTGTCAACTTGCGAGTGATTTTTCGTGGTATGAAAAATTACCACTAGCTGGAAAGAAGATTTTGGTTACAAGACCTAAGGAACTGATATCAACCCTTTCAGAAAAATTGAAAAGCAAGGGGGCAGAAGTTCTGGAGATTCCTACAATACGAATCAAACCAATAAAAGAAAACGAAAGACTGAAAGATGCTCTTTTATGTATGGAACAATTTCAGTGGTTGGTGTTTACAAGTACTTCTGGAGTAGATGTTTTTTTTGATGCGATGCGAGAAGAGAGAATGGATATTAGAAGATTGGCAGGTATCAAAATTGCAGTGGTTGGAGAAGGAACCAGGCGGAAAGTAGAGGAAAAGGGAATTCTAATTAATATAATACCTGAAATATATGATGGTAGATCACTTGGAGAAGTTGTCAGAAGGAATTGCTTAGATGGGGATCAAATATTGATACCAAGGGCTAGTATGGGGAATGACGAAATAGTGGACGAAATAAGAAAGAATCCTTTACTAAAAGTGTTAGATATACCTACATATGATACGGTATATACAGTACCTGACATTATTAATTTACAAGAAGAGTTTGAACAAGGAAATATTGATTTTGCAGTATTTACGAGTAAATCTACGGTCAAAGGCTTTATCCAGGCAACCGGAGAATTAGATTACAGCTTGGTGAATGCAGTTTGCATTGGAGAGCAAACGAAAGCAGAAGCTAAAAAGTATAACATGACAACTTGGGTGGCACCAAAAGCAACCATTGACAGCTTGGTTGAAACGATAGAGGAATTAACAGGCGTACGATAAAGATGTCTTTATGAAATAGAGAGAGGATTGACGGTAAGTATGGATATAACGCAAAGACCAAGAAGATTAAGAAATAATGCAGTACTCCGAAAAATGGTGAGGGAAACAAGGGTGGATAGTTCATCGTTGGTTTATCCTATGTTTATTAAAGAGGGAATTGGCATAGAAGAAGAAATAAGCTCGATGGAAGGACAATTTCGCTATAGTATAGATCGTCTTCCCTATAAAATAGAGGCATTAGCCAATGCCGGAATTGACAAAGTCTTATTATTTGGAATCCCAGAGGAAAAGAATGCGTGTGGAAGCGCAGCCTTTGATGAAAATGGGATTATTCAGAAAGCACTACGTTCTTTAAAAGAGAATTTTCCTCAGATGTACTGCATCACAGATGTATGTATGTGTGAATACACCTCCCATGGTCATTGTGGAATTTTAAAAGGAGATACCGTTGATAACGACCAAACTTTAGAATATTTGGCGAAAATAGCATTGTCACATGTACAGGCAGGAGCTGATCTGATTGCTCCTTCGGATATGATGGATGGTAGGATAAGTACGATTAGAAGAATGTTAGATAGCAATCATTTTGAAGATATACCAATCATGTCTTATGCTGTGAAATATGCATCGGCTTTTTATGGTCCATTCCGGGAGGCGGCAGGTTCAGCTCCCACTTTTGGTGATCGAAAGACTTATCAAATGGATTATCACAATAAAAGAGAAGCAATCAAAGAAGCATTACTTGATATCGAAGAGGGTGCAGATATGATTATGGTAAAGCCGGCGCTTTCGTACCATGATGTGATAAACGAAGTGTCGAATTCGGTTAGGGTTCCGGTTGCAGCGTATAGTGTAAGCGGAGAGTATGCAATGGTAAAAGCAGCGGCTAAAGCAGGATTTATTCAGGAAAGTGATATTATATGCGAAATGGCAGCAGGCGCATATCGTGCAGGAGCAAATATTTATATCACTTATTTCGCAAATGAACTTGCAAGATATATTGGCGAAGGGAGGATTGGTTAATGACCAGGTCGGAAGAACTTTTTCATGAAGCACTGAAATATATACCGGGAGGAGTAAATAGTCCGGTAAGGGCATTTGGCTCTGTCGGTGATAGTCCAAGATTTATCAGTCATTCAGATGGACCTTATTTGTATGACATTGATGGTACGAGATATATTGATTATATCTGTTCTTGGGGACCAATGATTTTAGGTCATAATCATCCAAAAGTGTTGGAAGGTGTTTTGCAGGCATGCCAAAATGGATTAAGCTTTGGAGCTGTTACAGAGATTGAAGTTAAAATGGCAAAAATGATTTGCGAACTGGTTCCTTCCATTGATATGGTTCGAATGGTGAATTCAGGTACAGAAGCGGTTATGAGCGCAATCCGGGTTGCAAGGGGATACACTGGCCGTGATAAGATTATTAAATTCAATGGGTGCTATCATGGACATAGCGATGGTTTGCTCGTACAAGCGGGGTCAGGCGTTATGTCAGGAGGTGTTCCGGATAGCTTGGGCGTACCAAAAGGATGTACAGCAGATACACTTACAGCAAATTATAATGACCTTATAGGTGTGCAGGAATTATTCAACCAGTATGGAAGAGAAATCGCAGCAATCATTGTTGAGCCTATCGCAGCCAATATGGGAGTGGTGCTTCCTAAAGAAGGATTTTTACAGGGACTTAGAAAGCTGTGTGATGAGAATGGAACGGTGTTGATTTTTGATGAAGTAATCACTGGCTTTCGACTTGGAATTGATGGTGCACAAGGATATTTTGGGGTCACTCCGGATTTGACCACCTATGGGAAAATTATTGGTGCAGGAATGCCGGTCGGAGCATATGGTGGTCGCAGAGAAATTATGGAGGTAGTAGCACCTCTTGGAGCTGTTTATCAGGCTGGTACCTTAAGTGGCAATCCGGTTGCAATGACAGCAGGCTACACACAGCTCACAATTTTAAACGAGAATCCGGACTATTATACTAAGCTAAGTCAGAATGGCGAGTGGCTATTTGCCGAGATTGAGAAGAAATTCAAACGAGCTGGTAAATCATTTCAAATGAATTATGCAGGTTCCTTAGGCAGTCTGTTTTTTGCCAAGGAAGAAGTGTATGATTATTCGTCCGCAAAGAATTCAGATACGGAACAATATATGGTATTTTTTAAACATATGCTGAAGAATGGGATTTATTTGGCTCCTGCACAGTTTGAAGCGATGTTTTTATCAGTGGCACATAGGGAGGATGAAATAAAACAAACCTTGAATGTGATTGATAGTTATTTAGAAGCTACAGTGAACTAAAATTTGGTTTAATTCTTTGAAAGGAGGGTTGGATTCACTTGGATTATAAGAATGGATTGGAAGATTTATTTATATTGAAGGATAATAAGAAATTAAGATATGGATATACTACCGGATCCTGTGCGGCGGCGGCAGTAAAGGCTGCTACTTTAATGATGATTTGTAAAACGCAAGTTCATTTTGTGGATTTGATGACTCCTAAAGGAATTCGATTGAACTTAAGAATTTTAGATATTACCATGGAAAAGGATTTTGTTATTTGTGCTGTTCAAAAGGACAGTGGGGATGATCCGGATGTAACCAATGGTATCATGGTCTATGCAAAGGTTACTAAGAATGATAAAGGCATCATCTGTATCGATGGAGGCCTTGGTGTAGGTAGGGTAACCAAAAATGGATTAGAGCAACCTAAAGGGAATGCGGCAATCAATAAAGTACCAAGACAAATGATCATGGATGCAGTAATGGAAGTGTGTGATGAGAATGACTATGCCAGCGGAATTAATGTAGAGATTATCATTCCAGAGGGAGTAGAAATTGCGAAACGAACCTTTAATCCCAATTTGGGGATTGTAGGTGGCATATCTGTTCTTGGGACAAGCGGTATTGTAGAACCGATGAGCGAAGCGGCAATTATCGAAAGCATACGAGTAGAAATGAAGATGGTTGTTGCAAACGGCTCAGAATATTTGCTACTATCGCCTGGAAATTATGGTGTGGATTTTACAAGAGAAAACTTGTCGGTTCCCAATGTTCATTTTATTAAGTTTAGCAATTACGTGGGGGAAGCGATTGATATAGCAAAAGAGTTAGGGGTAAAAGGTATATTATTTATCAGCCATATTGGCAAATTTATAAAAGTGGCTGGCGGTATTATGAATACCCATTCAAAGTATGCAGATGCTAGAATGGAAATCTTGGCCGCTAATGCTGTTTTAGCAGGAGCGTCTATCCATACGTTAGAAGAAGTATTAAAGTGCGTAACTACGGATGAGGCAATCGCCATATTGGAATCATCCAAAGTAATGGAAAAAACAATGGAGCATGTCATTGAAAAGATACAATACTATCTGAACCGTAGAGCTTATGAAGCAATAGAGATTGGAGCAATTATCTTTTCTAACCAGTATGGGATATTAGGACAAACAGAAAATGCAAAGGAGTTACTTCAATGTCTGGAAAATTATACGGAGTAGGAGTTGGACCGGGTGATCCGGAGCTATTAACGATTAAGGCAATACGAATTATAAAAGAAGCAGATGTACTGGCAGTACCTGGTGAGCAAAAAGAAAGTAGTATAGCCTATCAGATTGCAAAACAGGCTATTAATGAAATAGATGCAAAGGAAATTATTTCGATTCATATGCCCATGACGAAAGATGAAGCACGTCTTGAGGATAGTCATAGAAAAGGAGCAGAAGAAATCATCAGTTATTTAGAAATGGGAAAAACAGTAGCATTTCTCACTCTGGGGGATCCTACGATTTATTCTACTTATATCTATTTACAAAAGCGAATTGTAGAAAGCGGATATGAAGCAGAAATAATAAGCGGAATTCCATCCTTCTGTGCTGTAGCTGCCAAACTAAATATGGGACTTGTGGAGAAGAATGAGCAGTTACATGTAATTCCTTCCTCTTATGATATCGATGATATGATAGCTCTTCCAGGTACTAAAGTATTGATGAAATCAGGAAAAAAAATAAGTACAGTCATTGAGTACTTAAGGACTAAGGATTATAAGGTATCAATGGTAGAAAACTGCGGAATGGAAAATGAAAAAATATATCGTAGTCTGGATGAAATAAAAGATGACGCAGGTTATTATTCCTTAATCATAGTAAAGGAGGATTAGATGGTACATTTTGTTGGTGCTGGTTCCGGGGCAGTTGATTTAATTACTCTTCGTGGACAAAAGCTTTTAGAAAAGGCAGATATAATCATATACGCAGGCTCACTAGTGAATCCGGAACTCCTTGAGGTAAGGAAAACAGATTGTGAAGTCTATAATAGTGCAACCATGACCTTAGAAGAGGTAATTGAGGTTATTCTTAAGGGAGAAGAAAAAAGAAAAACGACAGTTAGACTTCATACAGGAGATCCATGTTTATATGGTGCAATTCGAGAACAGATGGATCTACTGGATGAAAAAAACATCGCCTATGAAGTCTGCCCCGGGGTTAGTTCATTTTGTGGTGCAGCATCTGCTTTGAATCTGGAATATACATTACCAGATGTTTCCCAAAGTGTAATTATTACTAGGATGGCAGGAAGAACTCCGGTTCCAGCGAAAGAAACGATAGCCTCCTTTGCAGCGCATCAAGCTACTATGGTTATTTTCCTTAGCGCGGGAATGCTAAAACAGTTATCTGAGCAGCTCATCTTGGGAGGATATGATAAAAATACCCCGGCAGCAATTGTGTACAAAGCAACATGGAAAGATGAAAAGAAATTTGTTTGTACGATTGAAACACTTGCACAAACAGCTGAGGAGAATACGGTAACAAAGACAGCTTTGATTATTGTGGGTGATGTCTTAGCTCACAGCAAATATAGTCGTTCGGAACTCTATAATCCATCGTTTTCCACAGAATTCAGGACAGCAAGTAAGTAGTATATTATTACGCATAAAAGGAGGAGCAGTGGGGATGAAAATCAGTTTGATCAGCTTTACACAAAATGGTGCAAACCTGGGTCATCTTCTTGCAATATTTCTTAGTGTACAGGGATATGATGCGACTGTATTTACTGCTGGAGAGTATGCAAAAGGACTAAAAATAGAATCTATCAATAAGCCTTTGAAAGAGTGGACAAAGGAGCAGTTTGAAAAAGCAGATGGAATAGTATTTATTGGTGCTACAGGTATAGCAGTGAGAACAATTGCTCCATTTATCAAAGATAAATGTACGGATCCCGCAATTCTAGTAATTGATGAAAAAGGGGAATTTGTGATACCGCTTCTTTCAGGTCATATTGGTGGCGCGAATGAGTTGGCACATAAAATAGCAAGTCATTTATGCACTATTCCAGTTATAACAACAGCGACGGATATTAATCAAAAATTCGCAGTAGATTTATTTGCTAAAAAAAATAATTTATATATTCCGAGAATGGATTATGCAAAAGCAATATCGGCAGCAATATTGAATGAAAAACAAGTTGGTTTTGAGAGTGAATTTCCGGTGATTGGTTCCCTTCCGGACAACATAACAGATAATAAGGACTGCGAATATGGGATTTGTATTTCTTTCAATGAAAAGAAAGAACAATTTGAAAAAACACTAACTCTTATTCCTCAAATTATCACTTTAGGAATTGGTTGCAGAAAAGGGAAAACCGCAGATGAAATAGAAAATGTTGTTTTAGAAGTATTGGGATTGAACCAGATTTCCCTTCATTCCATTTCCAATGTGGCATCTATCGATTTGAAAAAAGAGGAAGTTGGGTTATTGGAATTTTGTAACAGATTGGAGCTGAAACTGATTACTTATCCGAAAGAAATAATGGAAAAGGTACAAGGGATCTATAGTGAATCAGATTATGTTAAGTCTGTGACAGGTGTCGGAAACGTGTGTGAAAGAGCAGCAATTCTAGGTAGCGGAAATGGAATTATGATACAAAAAAAATATGCGAAAAATGGAGTAACCGTTGGCATAGCAAAAAAAGACTGGAGTGTAAGATTTTGAGTAAAATATATGTTGTTGGCATTGGTCCGGGCGAGTATGAACAAATGACTATAAAAGCAGTGAAGGCACTTCAAAACAGTGATGTTATCGTTGGATATACAGTTTATGTTGATTTGGTCAGGACTTATTTTCCAGAGAAGGAGTTTTTAACGACTCCGATGAAAAAGGAAGTGGATCGATGCATTCTTGCTTTTGAAGAAGCAAAAAAAGGAAAGATAGTGTCTATGATTTGCAGCGGGGATGCGGGTGTCTATGGAATGTCGGGACTTATGTTAGAACTTGGAGAACAGCACCCGGAAACTAGTATTGAAATTATTACAGGAGTTACTGCGGCGCTCACTGGTGGAGCAATCCTTGGTGCACCACTTATGCATGATTTTGCTGTAATAAGTCTAAGCGATCTCTTGACCCCATGGGAAAAAATCGAAAGTAGATTGGAATATGCAGCAAAAGCAGATTTAGTAATCTGTTTATACAATCCATCCAGTAAAAAACGTTTTGATTATTTACAGAAAGCATGTGATATTGTTTTGAAATATAAAAAGCTAGAGACTGCCTGCGGTATAGCTGGTAATATTGGACGCGATGGAGAAACAAGTTGTGTCATGACGTTAGAGGAGTTAAAAGTAACACAAGTAGATATGTTTACAACCGTTTTTATCGGTAATTCGCAAACAAAAATTATCAATGGACGAATGATTACCCCAAGGGGATATGAATTATAAGAGAAATAAACCTATGGAAGGAGGCAGGCTATGAATAAGATTCTTGTTTTTGCTGGTACTGTTGAAGGAAAAAGAATTGCAGAATATTTAGTCAGGGCTGGCATTGCAGTCCATGTTTGTGTTGCAACGCAGTACGGTGAAAAGCTTCTTCCAAAAGGGGACGAGATAACGGTAACATCGAAGCGTTTGACAATGGAAGAAATGAGAACACTTTTTGTCCAGCAAAATATTTCTCTAGTTATCGACGCAACCCATCCGTATGCGGTTTTGGTTTCACAAAACATAAAACAAGCTTGTATGGAAACAGGGAAAGAATATATGAGAATGCTTAGAGGTAGCATTCAGGAAAAAACAGAACATTGCACTTATTTGGATACAGTGGAAGATGCTGTTCAGTTTCTGAAAGATACGGAAGGAAATGTACTTCTTACCACAGGTAGTAAGGAATTGGAAAAGTTTACAGAAATACCGGAATATAGCAAACGCCTCTTTGCCAGAGTTTTGTCGACACCGACTGTTGTTAATGAGTGCCAGAAGCTGGGATTTGAAGGTAGAAATCTTATTTGCATGCAGGGACCATTTAGCGAAGAGCTAAACTTTGCTATGTTAAAACAAATCGATGCAAAATACCTGGTAACCAAGGAATCAGGTAATGCCGGTGGATTTATGGAAAAGCTTAATGCTGCAGGTAAGGCAGGGGCTAAAACTATAGTGATTGGCAGACCGTGTCAGGAAGAGGGAGTCACATTTGAAGAGTGCTTGTGTATACTTGGTGAGCGGTTTCATATTGAGAGTAGAAAAAAAATCACTTTGCTTGGAATCGGGATGGGCACCATTGATAATATGACGATAGAAGGTAGAAAAGCCTGTGAACATGCAGATGTAATCATTGGAGCAAATCGTATGTTAGAGTCGCTGACACAATTCCATAAACTGGTGTTTACTTCGTATCGCCCGGAAGAGATCAAAGAATACATTGACAGCCATGCAGAATGCAGGAACATTGTTGTTGCATTATCTGGAGATATCGGATTTTATAGTGGTGCTACCAAACTAATTGAAACGCTTGAGAATTATGAACTTGAGTTGTTACCGGGGATTTCATCTGTTGTTTATTTGTGTTCTAAAATAAAGATGACATGGCAGGATGTAAAATTTATCAGCAATCATGGGAGATATGAAAATCTGATTGGTGCAGTAAAAACCTATCAAAAAGTATTTTCTTTACTGGGGGGACAAGATTGTGTCGGAAGTCTATGTCAGAAGCTTATTTATTATGGACTGGGTGATGTAGTTATTTATCTTGGAGAACAGTTGTCATATGAGAATGAGAAGATTACGAAAGGGAGTCCATCTCAGTTAATGAACCATTCATTTACAGAACCATGTGCTGTCTTAATTGAAAATACAGATGCAAAGCATTCAGTGATATCCCACGGGATTTCTGATGATAGTTTTATCCGGGGGAAAGTACCTATGACGAAAGAGGAAATTCGAAGTATATCCATTTCCAAGTTGAGGTTAAATAAGGATTCAATTATTTATGACATAGGAGCGGGGACTGGTTCTGTTTCAGTTGAAATGGCATTGCAGGCAATCGATGGTACTGTCTATGCCATTGAAAAGAAGTCAGAAGCGGTTGCCTTGATAGAGGAAAATAAAAAGAAGTTTGGTGCTGATAATCTGGTTGTAATAGAAGGCATTGCACCGGAGGCAATGGAACAATTACCTGAGCCTACGCATGCGTTTATTGGCGGGAGTTCCGGTAATTTATTGGATATTGTGAAGATTCTCCTTTATAGAAATCCTAAAATACGTATTGTAATCAATGCAATAACCCTAGAAACAATTTCAGAAGCGCTTCGGTGTGTGAAAAATCTTGATTTTTCAGAGGTTGAAGTAGTACAGGTTTCGATTTCGAAATCACAGACAATTGGCGATTATCATATGATGATGGGTCAAAACCCAGTGTATATTATCTCGTGTACTGGTAAATAGCGTGAAAACAGAACGCGATTTTCACACTTCAAAGGGGAGGAATATATGAGACTGCCTAGAATAATGATTGGTGCTCCTTCTAGTGGGAGCGGAAAAACCATGATTACCTGTGGGATTTTGCAGGCTTTTGTGAATAGAGGGTTAAAGGTTGCTTCCTTTAAATGTGGACCGGATTATATTGATCCATTGTTTCACAAGGAGGTGATTGGAACAAAATCTAAAAATCTGGATACCTTCTTTTGTAATGAAGATACCATTAAATATCTATTTGGTAAAACAGCAAAAGATGCTGATATATCAGTTATGGAAGGAGTTATGGGTTTTTATGACGGTGTAGGTGGAATATCTACAACCGGATCCTCCTATGAGCTGGCTAGAATAACGGACACCCCTACTATTCTAGTAATTAATTGTAAGGGTATGAGTCTATCAATTGTTCCTGTGATACAAGGCTTTTTGCAATACAAGGAATACAGCAATATCTTTGGCGTTATATTAAATCAATTGTCAAAAAGCTTGTATTCTATCCTAAAAGAACAGATAGAAAAAGAGATTGGAATAAAAGTTTTTGGTTATGTACCCTTTCTTAAGGAACTAGTGATTTCAAGTAGACATTTAGGACTGGTCATGCCGGAGGAGATAGATGACATTCATAGCAAATTGAATAAACTGGCAGGTGTTTTGGAGGAAACCATTGAAATAGATGAAATATTGCAATTGGCAGATAAATCTGGAGAACTTTTTTATGAGACACCTGATATACCAAAATTAAGACAAGAAGTAAGAATTGCAGTTGCAAAGGACGAAGCGTTTTGCTTTTACTACCAGGATAATTTAGAGCTGCTCCAGGACATGGGAGCAAAACTGGTTGAATTCTCACCCTTACATGACAAAGAATTACCAAAAGACTCGGATGGTATTCTTCTTGGTGGTGGTTATCCGGAATTAGTAGCAGATAAACTTAGTTCAAATGAAAGTATGAGGGTTAGCATACGAACTGCATTGAATGGGAAGATGCCTTGTCTTGCTGAGTGTGGAGGCTTTATGTATCTTCACACTAAAATGGAGGACATTTCTGGACAAAGTTATCCAATGGTTGGGAGCATTGCTGGTGAAGTTAAAAAAACCGATAAATTAAACAGGTTTGGCTATATTACTTTAATGGCAAATCAGGATCAAATGGTCGCTAAAGCTGGTGAATATATTGCTGCACATGAGTTTCACTATTTTGACAGCAATGACTGTGGTGATAGTTTTACCGCTTTTAAGCCATTAAGAAAGACAAAGTGGAACTGTATACATGGAAACGAAAATATGGCGGTTGGATTTCCACATCTTTATTATTATTCCAATATGAGTGTCCCATTTCGTTTCCTTAACACATGTTTAGAATGGAACATAAGAAATGAAAATAGATGAAGCATTAAAAAAAATAAAACCGATAGATGAAAAGGCAAAAAATCAATGTATAACTCGGTGGAACAGTATTGCAAAGCCACTGCACAGTCTAGGTAAACTTGAAGATGGTATTGCACAAATTGCAGGCATAACAGGCAATCATCAGGTGTGTATAGATAAAAAGGCATTAGTAATAATGTGTGCAGACAATGGGGTTGTGGCAGAAGGTGTAACACAGGTGGGGAGCGAGATTACGGCACTTGTTTCTGAAAACTTTCTCGATATGAATTCCTGTGTATGCATCATGGCAAAGCAGGCTGGCGTTGATGTATATCCTATTGATGTGGGAATTCGGGTTGATACAAGGGTTCCAAAGAAGAAGGTCTCTTATGGGACAAAAAATATGTTGCATGAACCTGCTATGACAAGAGAACATGCAATACAAATTATAGAAGCAGGAATCGACACGGTTTTTGAATTAAAAGAAAAGGGATATCAGATTATCGCAACAGGTGAAATGGGGATTGGTAATACAACAACAAGTAGCGCAGTTGCATCAATATTATTAGATGTGCCAGTAGAAGATGTTACAGGAAGAGGAGCCGGTTTGTCAAACGAAGGGCTTAATAGAAAAATAGAGGTTATAAAGAAGGCGATGGACACTCATCACCCAAGCAAAGAGGACCCGATTGATGTTATTTCAAAAGTTGGAGGTTATGATATTGCAGGAATGGTAGGTCTCTACATTGGAGGCGCAGTAGCGCAGATCCCAATTGTTATGGATGGCTTTATTTCAACTGTGGCAGCACTTGTTGCGACTCGTATTGATTCTCAAATTAGACAATATTTGCTGCCATCCCATGTATCAAAAGAAATGGCAGGCAAAATGATATTGGATGCTTTAGGGGCGGAGCCTTATATTACCTGTGATATGTGTTTGGGAGAAGGAACAGGGGCTGTTTCTCTTTTTCCACTTTTGGATATGGGATTGGCAGTTTATTCCAAGATGAGTACATTTGAACAGATTGACATGGATGCCTACATACCTTTATAAAACGGAAAAACAAGAAATTTTTACGGTAAATTATGCTGATACTCATATTCGTGGGTTAAAGATAGATTGGAGATTTTATGATTGTTGTTTTAATTGGTGGTAGTGGAAGTGGGAAATCTGAACTTGCTGAAAACACTGCATTGCAGTTAAATAGTGGAGAACTGGTATATATAGCCACGATGCAGCCCTTTGACGAAGAGTCCAAAGTGCGGGTGAAACGACATCAAAAGATGCGCCAAAGTAAGAACTTCAGAACAATCGAATGTTATACAGGATTGTCTAATGTGAAAGTGGCTAAGAATACAACAGCACTTTTGGAATGCATGTCAAATTTGGTTGCAAATGAAATGTTCTCAGAAGAAGGCGCAAAAGAGAATACCTTAGTCGCCATAAAACAAGGAATTAATCAGTTGGCAGAACAGACCGATAATTTGCTGATTGTTACAAATAACATATTTGAAGATGGTTTCCTGTATGATGAAGAAACTACGAGGTACATGAAACTGTTAGGCGAAATAAACAGGTGGCTATGTCAGATAGCTGATAAAGTAGTAGAAGTTGTTCATGGGGTACCTGTTGAAATTAAAAATATTAGCGACAGTATCTGATCAGGAAGGAACTTAGATGAAATCCATTATTAATAGTTTTATCATTGCATTCTCAATGTATTCAAAAGTTCCCATGCCTAAAGCTTCGTGGAATGAAGATAATATGAAATATGTCATGTGCTTCTTTCCGCTGATAGGAGCTGTAATAGGAGCGGTTATAATTGGCTGGGACTATATAGGAAATGTTCTTTCCATAAGTCATGTACCTCAGACAATTATTATGGTACTAATTCCGATTGTAATAACTGGTGGGATACATATGGATGGCTTTTTAGATACTACGGATGCTTTGAAATCATATCAAGCCGCCCCAAAGAAGCTTGAGATTCTGAAAGATCCACATGCTGGTGCATTTGCAATTATTGCATGTGTGGGATATTACTTTCTGAATTTTGGTGTTTGGTATGATATGAAATCCTCCAATTATCTAATTATGGCTATAAGCTATATTTTATCCAGAGCGCTTTCTGGGTTGGCAGTTGTAACATTTCCTTTGGCAAAAAATAGTGGATTGGCAGTTACCTTTTCCAATCAGGCAAAGAAAAAAGCAACACGCATTACAATGATGTTTTTTATCGTTACCTGCGCGATAGGAATGATATTTATAAATCCATATCTGGGTACAGCTTGTTTCGTGAGTGCCATGGTAGTTTTCGCGTATTGTAGACGAATGGCGATTAGGGAATTTGGTGGGATTACAGGAGATATAGCAGGATACTTTTTACAGGTCTGTGAGTTGACCATGGCAATGTGTGTAATGATAGGAGGTAAATTATGTGGTTAATATCTGGTGGAGCATATCAGGGGAAGCTGGAATATGTACTTAATAAAAAACAGATTTCTTTCGTCGACATCATAGAAGGAGAAAACTGTGCTTTTCAAGACTTGTTAGAGAAACCACTGGTAACTCATTTTCATCTCTGGGTAAAGCGTATGTTACTAGAGAAAAAAGATGTTGCAGCATTAGTAGATCAAATCATTCAGAAAAATCCAGAAATCATTATTATTGTGAATGAACTTGGGTGTGGAATCGTTCCTATAGATGCTTTCGATCGGGAGTATAGGGAAATTACGGGACGTATTTGTTGCAGATTAGCAAAAGATGCCACAGAAGTACATCGTGTTGCGTGCGGTATAGGGATGGTGATAAAACATGCTTAGGGTGACTTTAATACGCCATTTTGCAACGCAGGGAAATTTGCAAAAAAAGTATATTGGTATTACAGATGAACCTCTTTGTGAGGAAGGAAAGTTAATGGTTCAGAGTATTCACTATCCAGAGGTTGAGGCTGTGTTTGCAAGCCCAATGATACGGTGTGTAGAGACTTCTAAACTCATTTATCCGGGTCATATTCCAGTATTGTATGACGGATTTCGGGAATGTGACTTCGGAGATTTTGAAAACAAGAATTACAAAGATCTAAGTAGTAACTCCACATATCAAGCATGGATTGACAGTGGTGGAACACTACCGTTTCCGAACGGGGAAGATATCTTGCGGTTTAAAGATAGAAGTGTAAATGCTTTTGATGATATGATTCATTTATGCTTGTCAAGAGGATATGAATCAGTTGGAGTAGTTGTTCATGGTGGAACAATCATGAGCATACTTGATAAATATTCCTATCCAAATGAAGGTTATTTTCATTGGCAGGTGGGAAATGGACTAGGGTATACCGCAGTTATGAAAGCGGATGATAGGAGGCTGTCTGATATATGTACTATTCACTAATAGCCTTGGGGATTGGATTTGTTCTTGATTTAATGTTTGGCGATCCATATTTCTTGTGGCATCCAATCCGTTTGATTGGCAATTTAATAGCGTTTACAGAAAAAAAACTGCGAAGAATATTCCCAGTGAACAAAAGTGGAGAACTCATTGCTGGTATATTACTAGTTATAATTGTTGTGGCTTTATCTACAGGAATACCGGTCTTAATTCTTGGTTTCTCATATCACTGGAAGCCGTATGTGGGAGTACTTGTTGAAAGTATTATGTGTTATCAGCTTCTGGCCACAAAATCTTTAAAGGTTGAAAGCATGAAGGTATATAAAGCACTGTCAAAAGGAGAGCTGGAAGAGGGTAGACAAGCAGTATCAATGATTGTTGGAAGAGATACTGCGAATTTGACTGAAACCGGAATCGTGAAAGCAGCTGTTGAAACCGTTGCAGAGAATACATCAGATGGCAGTATAGCACCTATGCTATTTATGATAATAGCTGGTGCGGGCGGTGGATTTTTTTATAAGGCAGTCAATACTATGGACTCTATGGTTGGCTATAAGAATGAGAAATATATAAATTTGGGGAAATTAGCTGCTAGGTTGGATGATGTTTTGAACTATATACCTGCCAGAATTTCAGCATATCTGATGATTGTTAGTACGATTTTTTCAAAATTTAATACAAAAAATGCATGGAAGATTTATCGGCGAGACCGTTATAATCATGCAAGTCCTAATTCGGCGCATACTGAATCTGTAGTCGCAGGAGCATTAGAAGTACAGCTTGCTGGAAATGCATATTACTTTGAAAAACTTTATCCGAAAAAGACAATAGGCGATGATATAAGAACAGTCGAATGCGAAGATATAAAAAGGGCGAATATGTTACTATATCAGACAGCTGTTTTGGGTATTATTCTATTTGGATTGATAAAATTCACAATATTATATTGGTTGATTTAATATTTAAGAATCGCAGTTAGCGGAGAAAAGAGGAAAAGAAAGCATGTATCAACACGGTGGAGATATATATAGAAATAAAGTGAAACTGGACTTTTCTTCTAATGTAAATCTAATGGGGATACCCGAAGGTGTAATTCGGGCTGCAAAAAGAGGTGTGGATCTTTCCTATAGCTATCCTGACACAGAATGCAACGAATTGAGAGAAGCGATTTCTATAAGCGAGAATATTTCAAAAGACATGATTGTTTGTGGAAATGGTGCAGCAGATCTTATTTTTTCACTTGTTATAACAAAAAAACCTAAGAAGGCATTGCTATTGTCACCGACGTTTCACGAATACGAGCAGGCACTTCAGAGTGTGGATTGTAAGATAAGTTATCACCACTTACTAGAGTCAAATAGATTTCAACTTCAATCAGATTTTATCGAAGAGATAAATGAGGAAATCGACATAGTTTTTTTATGCAATCCGAATAATCCAACAGGTGTTTTAATAGAAAGATCGTTGATGGAAAACATATTACAAAAGTGTAAGGATAGTAATTGCTTTCTGGTGATTGATGAATGCTTTCTAGATTTTGTACCTGATGGAAAGGACTATACCTTAAAAGATCTATGTAAGAAGTCGAAAAATTTATTTGTGTTAAAGGCATTTACTAAGCTATATGCTATGCCTGGTTTACGACTAGGTTTCGGATTTTGTGGTGATTCTTTATTTATAAATAAAATGAAGAATACTTCTCAGCCGTGGAATATATCTATTCCAGCACAGATGGCTGGGGTTGTAGCATTAAAAGAGACTAAATATGTGTATAAGTCACTGGAAGTGATTGAAGAGGAAAAGAAATTTTTGATACAGGAGCTTGTGCAACTAAAATTTAAAATATATGGCTCTCAAGCAAATTACATTTTCTTTGGAGCAAAAAAAGGTCTGTATGAAAAATGTCTTAAACATGGAGTAATGATACGCGATTGCAGTAATTACAGAGGACTCACAGATGGATATTATCGTATCGTGGTAAAAACACATTGTGAAAATGTTATGCTGATTGAATTACTGAACAAGCTGTTATTCGAGGCAACAAATTAGGAGAATATGTTCATAAAGTTAATTGCGGGCTAAAATGATTCTTTTGAAGGCGATGAGTAATTAACATAGAAAGGGGTTGTAATCGATGGCAAAGTCAATCATGATACAAGGCACAATGTCCAATGCCGGAAAGAGTCTGATAGTGGCAGGACTGTGCAGGATTTTTAAACAGGATGGTTATAAAACAGCACCGTTTAAATCTCAAAATATGGCTCTGAATTCCTATATTACCGAGGAAGGACTTGAGATGGGAAGAGCCCAGGTTATGCAAGCGGAAGCAGCTGGTATTAAGCCGTCTGTATATATGAATCCCATATTATTAAAACCCACCAACGATGTTGGATCTCAGGTGATTGTAAATGGAGAAGTACTGGGGAATATGAATGCCAGAGATTACTTCAAATATAAAAAGTCACTGATTCCTGACATCATGAAAGCCTATCAAAAGTTAGATGAGGAATTTGACATAGTTGTCATTGAAGGTGCAGGCAGCCCTGCTGAGATTAACTTGAAATCAGAAGATATTGTTAATATGGGAATGGCTAAAATGGCAAAGGCACCAGTGCTAATCGTCGGAGATATTGACCGTGGAGGTGTATTTGCCCAACTGGTTGGTACGATGGAACTTCTCGAAGAAGATGAAAAAAGCATGGTGAAAGGGCTTATTATCAATAAGTTTCGTGGAGATAAAACTATTCTAGATCCGGGAGTTAACATGCTAGAGGAGAGAGTGAAAGTTCCGGTTATTGGTGTAACACCGTATATGAATATTGATGTTGAAGATGAAGATAGTTTATCTGAACGAATGACTGAACAAAGACAAGTTGACTTGATTGATATTGTCGTAGTTCGACTTCCGCGTATATCGAATTTTACAGACTTCAATATCCTGGAAAGTATTGAGGGGGTATCACTTCGATATATAAAATCTGTTTCCGAATTAAGTAATCCAGATATGATAATAATACCTGGAACTAAAAATACAATGAAAGATTTATTATGGTTAAGACAATCTGGTCTAGAAGCAGCAATTTTGAAAGCTGAAAAAGCTGGAAAAGTGATTTTGGGGATATGTGGCGGTTTTCAAATGTTAGGAAAAACAATTACAGATCCACTAGGGGTTGAAGAGGGTGGAAAGCTAAATGGAATGGGAATATTTCCGATGGAGACCATTTTTCAAGGTAACAAGAAAAGAACAAGAGTAACTGGCAAATTCGAAAATTTGGACGGAATATTGAAAGAACTTAGTGGTGTAGCGCTGGAGGGTTATGAGATTCATATGGGAATATCAAAGTTAGAAGATGGACTTCCATGCCTTTCGACACTGAAAAAACTACAGGAGAAAGAATCTGAAATAGATGGTGCCTTTTCAGGCAACGTGTATGGAACCTATGTACACGGAATTTTTGATAGTGAAGAGGTAGCAAAAACATTGATCAGCTGTCTTGCAAAGGAAAAGGGTATCAATATGGAGGAGATAGCTGTAATGGATTATAAGAAATATAAAGAGACGCAATATGATATACTGGCAGATACTTTGCGTAGTCATTTGGATATGAAAAGGATATACGAAATGATTGAGAGGGGAATATGAGAGGTTTAGTCCATATATACTCAGGCGAAGGGAAAGGTAAGACAACTGCATCGATTGGACTGAGCATTCGATGTGCAGGAAGTGGAGGAGACGTACTGTTTTCTCAATTTATTAAAAATAATGAGTCGAGCGAATTGAATATTCTCAAACAGATACCCAGTATTCAAGTTATAACCTGTGAAAAAACTTTTGGATTTATATCACGGTTGTCTGAGGAAGAACGATTTGAGGCAAAAAAAATATATAGCGATTATTTTTATCGTGTGCTAGAACTTGTAAAGACGAAGAATTTTAGAATGCTGGTCCTAGATGAAATTATTGGTGCCTATAATTATGATGTAATTGATCGTCAGACATTAATAAACTTTCTAAAAAATAAACCGGAGTCCTTAGAAGTAATTATGTCAGGGAGAAATTCTAGTTTGGAATTAATTGAATTAGCAGACTATGTATCAGAGGTCAAAAAAGTGAAGCATCCTTTTGACCGTGGAGTTAGCGCAAGAATAGGAATAGAAAAGTAGGAGATTGCAATGAAAATCGATTTGGAAAATGTACTGCCTGCAGAGATAGAAAAAAGAAGCTTTGAGATTATCGAACAGGAATTAAACGGCAGAATTCTTGACCAGGATAAGGCTCCAATTATTAAACGAGTAATACATACCTCTGCGGATTTTGAGTATGTAGATTCTTTGGTGTTTTCTGAAAATGTTGTCGAACAAGCTTTAGCTGCAATAAAAAGGGGAGCGTGTATAGTTACTGACACGGAAATGGGAAAAGCAGGAATTAATAAAAAGGTCTTGTCAAAATACGGGGGAGAAGTGTTTTGCTTTATGGCAGATGAAGAGGTTGCCAAGATGGCTAAAGTTAAAGGTAGTACAAGAGCGACAGCAAGCATAGATAAAGCAGCATTACTTGATAAAGAGGTTATTTTTGCTGTTGGGAATGCACCTACTGCATTAGTGCGTCTATATGAGCTGATTGCTGAACATAAGATAAAACCTGCTTTGGTAATCGGAGTGCCCGTTGGCTTTGTTAATGTGGTACAATCGAAAGAATTAATAATCAACTCAGAAGTGCCATATATCGTTGCAAGGGGAAGAAAAGGCGGTAGCAATGTGGCAGCAGCAATATGCAATGCATTACTATATATGGTGGATGAATCTCGAGGAGCATAGCTTATGAGAATGTTAGTATTTTTTGACTTTGTTATCTTGATGTGATAAAATATTATTTGTATGTATAAAAATTGAATAGAGTTATGCGAATTTTGTACGAGTTTTAACGTACAGGAAGCTGGGTGCAATTCCCACACAGGAGCGCTACTGTAATAACGGAGCATTTTTTAAAAAGGACATATTATTATGTTCTTTAACCACTGGAAGATATTCTGGGAAGGTAAAAGATTGTGGTGATGTTTGAGTCAGAATACATTTGCATAATGAAATGTACTGTATATTGTTCTAATATACAAAAACTCTTCGAACTCAAGAGGTACACCAGATAACTGTAATTTTTAAGTAAAGGATTGTATTATGCCCTTTTTTGAAAGCATTACGGTATATTTTGTGTACTTTATTTACAGATAAAAGCTGTATTGGGTTCGTTTGAATTCAATATGGCTTTTTTTATTCCGAAAATAAATCAATCAGTCTAATATGCAGGTTGTGACGAGAGGTAAGGTTACTAACATGACAAAAATTTTATCATTCTACGCCATTTTCGTGTTCGCTGTTGTTATTTCTGTATGGGAATATCGAAAAACACACATTCATATTAACGGCGCACATAAGCACGAGCACAGAATAAAGCATAAGCATGGAGAAGGTTTTTCAATCGACTTATATTCTTACGCTTCACATATCAGAAAGTGGAGTTCGGATTTTAAAGTTGCATTTTCTATCATTGTTATGATCTTAAGTATTGTCTTAAATAATCCATATGTTTCAGTTGCGATTATTTTTGCAATGGCTTATTTAACGGTGGTCAAGGGTGGACTTCCTATCACAGTATATTTTTCTTTTTTGGCTATTCCACTATCTTTTATTTTGTTGGGTACGTTTACGATTGCAATTGATTTTTCAAAAGTACCGATGGGTCAATATAATTTATATCTTGGTTTTTGTTATGTCTTTACATCCATGGTGCAACTAAAGAAAATGCTATTTTTGATATTGAAAGTTTTTGCTGCTGTGAGTGCGCTGCAAATGATGACATTATCTACTCCTTCTAATGAAATCATTACTTTTTTAAGAAAAGTTCATGTTCCAAAGCTCATAATAGAGTTAATGAATTTAATTTACCGTTTTATTTTTATTTTACTAGATGTACATAGGCAGATGAAAAACTCGGCAGAGGCACGTCAGGGGTACTGTGATTTTAAAACATCCTGTATAACCTTCGGGAATATAGCAAGTAATATGCTTGTTGTTTCACTGAAAAAGGCAAATGCATATTACAATGCGATGGAAGCCAGATGCTATGACGGAGAACTGCTATTTTTAGAAGAAAAAAAAAGGATGGAACGCAATCATATAATAATTTCAATTCTATTTATAGTGTTTTTGTTTTTGCTATGGGGATTCATGTAATGCGAAAGGAAAAAATAATGAAAAAGCCAATATTAAAGGTAGAAAATTTATATTATACATACAGCAGTGGAGAGACGGTATTAAATGGAGTGAATGTCGAGATTTACGAGGGGCAAAAAATTGCGGTTGTTGGTTCGAATGGTTCTGGAAAATCGACATTTTTTTTAAATGTAAATGGTGTATTAACACCAGATCAGGGAGAAATAATCTACCGGGAAACAATAATAAATAAGGAAAATCTAAAAGAACTTCGAAAGAATATTGGCATTGTGTTTCAGGATGCAGACAATCAAATTATTGCTTCCACGGTAAGAGCAGAAGTTGGATTTGGCCCAATGAATCTAAAACTGTCTAAGGAAGAGGTCAATCAAAGGGTTAAAGAAGCATTGGAATATATGAATATTACTGAGCTTATCGATAGACCACCGCATTACTTAAGTGGGGGAGAAAAGAAACGGGTGTCAATAGCGGATATCATAGCAATGAAATCAGATGTTATTATATTTGATGAACCTACAGCAGCATTAGATCCTTTAAATGCAATGATGTTAGAGGATGTTTTAGAAAAGCTGAAGATGGAAAAAAAAACAATGCTTATTTCTGTTCATGATGTTGATTTTGCTTACCGTTGGGCTGAAAGGGTGCTTGTATTTCATCAGGGAAAAATTATAGCAGATGGAACTCCATTAGAAATTTTTCGAAATAAGGAAACACTCAATCAAGCAAATTTAAAACAGCCAATTATGTTAGAGGTCTATGAATCTCTTGTGGAAAAGCAGGTACTGGAAGACTTGAAACTTTATCCCAGAACACCAGATGAATTAAAAAATATTCTGGGGCTGATTACTTGTTCACAAAGCATATGAGTGTAAATGCTTTTGATAAAAAAATAATTGTTTTTAGTGATATTCGCATTAAAAACAAAAGGAGGAAAAATGAATAAAAAAGAAAAAAGAATTATTGCTATTGCAGTAGCCATTGCGTTATGTTTTGGAGTATCACCAACAGTTTATGCAATGCACATTATGGAAGGATACCTTCCACCTAAATACTGCATTGCTTGGGGAGCATTATGCATTCCCTTCTTAGTAGCAGGATATTTTTCTATCAAGAAAACAGTTTCGAAGCATCATAGATCAATTACTATGCTTGCTATGGCAGGAGCATTTGTTTTTGTACTTTCATCACTAAAGATACCATCAGTAACAGGTAGCTGTTCTCATATGACAGGTACTGGACTAGGTGTGATTTTATTCGGACCTAGTGCTGTAAGTATTCTTGGTATTATTGTATTGATTTTTCAAGCAATTTTACTTGCCCATGGAGGGTTGACGACACTTGGTGCCAATACCTTTTCTATGGCGATAGCAGGTCCATTTGTTTCATTCGGCATTTACAAATTGTGTCAGAAATTAAAAGTTAATAAGCATGTTGGAATTTTCTTGGCAGCATTTCTTGGTGATTTGTTTACATACTGTGTAACAAGTATGCAATTGGCAATTGCCTACCCTTCAGCTAATGGTGGTGTCCCTGCTTCTGCATTGAAATTCCTTGCAGTATTTGCTCCTACACAGCTACCGCTTGCTATTATTGAAGGTATTTTGACAGTTGTTATTATGATTGGATTAGAGACATATGCAAAAGCAGAACTGAATGATTTAGGATTGCTGAGTGGAGGTAAGAATTAATGACAAAAACAAAAAGAACCGTAATAATATTATTAGTGCTTGCCATATTAATCGCTGTTATTCCACTGTTTGTTTTAAAGGGTGCAGAGTTTGGTGGTTCCGATGATGCAGGAAGTAAAGTTGTTTCTGAGATAACAGGTAAGGATTACCAACCATGGTTTACACCTGTCATGGAGACATGGATTGGTGGAGAATTACCAGGAGAAGTTGAAAGCTTGCTATTTTGTGTACAGACGGGTATAGGGGTCGGAATTCTTTGCTTTTTTATGGGTAGATTTGTAGAGAGAACGAAAAAAGAGAGTAAACAAGATAAAAAGAATGAAAGTGCATAAATGACATTGATTCTAGCCTCATCTAGCGTTTTATTGGATGGGGATTTGAATTCGATTATCGTATTGTGTCATTTACTCAAATGTAAATACCAAGAAAATGGTGTGAGGTGAAAATCGAATGATTAATAAAGCAATTCTTGTTGTGAGTTTTGGAACGAGTCATACTGATACTCGTCGGAAGACGATAGATCAGATTGAAGAAGACATAAGAAGTAATTATCCGGAATATTCAATATACCATGCATTTACAAGCAAAATGATTATTGGAATTTTACAACAAAGAGACGGAATTGAAATTTTGACAGTATCAGAAGTGATGGAACAAATGAAAAAGGATGGCATTAGTGATGTTATAATTCAGCCTACGCATATATTAAATGGTATTGAAAATGACCTAATGATACAGGATGCTAATAAATATAAAAAGGAATTTAATACTATAGTATTTGGAGCACCGTTACTTCATGAGACAGAAGATTATTGGGAGGTAATAAACGCATTTGTAAAAAATCTACCGGAACTATCGGAAAATGAAGCTGTGGTATGTATGGGACACGGAACAGAACATTACACGAATGCATCTTATGCCGCACTTGATTATATGTTTAAAGATCAGGGATATGAAAACATTTATATTGCTACGGTTGAGGCATATCCTTCATTAAATAATATTATTAAAAAACTAAAAGAAAAAAACTATGATAAAATTATATTGGTACCGTTTATGATAGTGTCAGGCGATCATGCGAAAAATGATATGGCCGGAGATGATGAAGATTCATGGAAAGTAATTCTTGAAAAAGAAGGATTTGAGGTATTATGTATTCTTGAGGGTCTTGGAGAGAACCCGGAAATAAGAAAAATATTTCTAGATCATGTTAGCAATGCGCTTAAAATGGAGCGGTGATGAGCAGTTTTTTATTTGGAGACTTGAATTGGAGGACTTGATATAAAAGCGGATAAAACTATATGTTTTTATAGCTGTTTTCGTTGTTTATCTATTTACGTAGAAATCGGTCAATAATCAATTAAAAAGCAGGTGAATCATGAAATTTAATATGAGTAGAAGAACTATAGCAATTTTAATGGCTATTTTGGCTGCGGTTCTGTACGGAATCAGTTCTCCAATTTCAAAAGTTCTTCTTACAAAAATACCACCAACGTTAATGGCGGGTCTCCTGTATATGGGAGCTGGCATTGGAATCAATCATAGCATGACTTATTATCCCAGAAGAACAGATACTTATAAGTGTGAGTTTAAGGTATCACTTCCTAAAACAGATGCAGGTATTAGAAAACTACCTATAATGCAGCCGGTATATGACGCACTTCAGTCAGAATATGAGAGGCAGAAGGAAGATGGTTTTTGCAGTACAGTCGTTGATGGTATGACAGGATTTATCTTTACCAATCGTTTTGACACGATTCATAATCCGTCAGCTGTGAATCGAGCGACTTGTAGAATTTTAGAAGCATATAACGCTGATGAGATAGTTAATGCAAAGAAAGAATGCACGGAATAAACAAAAAGCATTGAATAGTAAAAATATTTGGCCTTTTAGAATTGATTGAGAACCCGGAATATAGCGATAAGGGTACTTATCTTGAATACATAGATGAGGATTTATCCGGAAATATAAATGAAGTGATTTCAGATATTATTACAATGGACAAATACTACCAAATGCATTTATCAGCAAGAAAGTGATCCACTTATAGATAAGTATATATCTAAATATTAATATCGAAGAGAGCCTGCAAATGAAAAGTCAAGCATATTTTGACATTCTATTTGCAGGTTATTTTATGTATAACAATAAAATCACTGCATATTGATACTAGTCCAATATACAGATACTTTTTACTTACAAGTAGCTTTATTAGCAGCGATGAAAGGTAAATATTTTTCGCACTAATTTAATGAGTATTTATAGGACTTGTCAGTTGTTATTGTGATAAACTAGAATAAAAGTTTTTCACAAAGGAGTATTTTACTAATGAAAAGAGCCGA
>JAEZTQ010000041.1 GCA_023443625.1 Bacillota bacterium
GCCTTCGTTCAGCGCCTCGATGATCGGGCCGTAACGCTCGTCTATGACATTGCGTTTCAGCTTGCGGGTCCGCGTCACCTCGCCGTCGTCGGGGTCGAATTCCTTGTGCAGGTTGACGAAACGCGCCACCGACAGGCCATGCGGCAGATGGGCGTTCACATCGGCGATCTCGCGCATGATCAGGTCATAGACCGGGGCGGCCTGCGACAACTCGGCATAGGACGTATAGGCGACGCCGGTTTCCTGCGCCCATTGGCCGACCGCCTGAAAGTCGATGCAGACGATGGCGGTCAGGATCTCGCGCCCCTTCCCGATCACGGCGGCGTCCTTGATATAGGGGCTGAATTTCAGGCGGTTCTCGATATAGGTCGCGATGAAGCGGGTGCCGTCGGCCTTTTCGACTACCTCGGACACCCGGCCCAGCACGACAAGCTGCCCGTCCGGTTCGATCTGGCCCGCGTCGCCGGTGTGCAGCCAGCCATCGACCAGCGTTTCCGCGGTCGATTTCGGATTCTGGAAATAGCCGTCGAAGATATTGTCGCCCTTCAGCAGGATCTCGCCATGTTCGTCGATCTGCATCTCGACGCCCGGGAAGGGGCGGCCCACCGTGGTCAGCGAGATATCCTCTGGCTTTTGGGCGACGGCCAGCGCGCAGTTCTCGGTCTGGCCGTAGAACTGGCGCAGATTCAGGCCAAGGGCGCGGAACCACAGGAAAACGTCCTCGCCGATCGCCTCGCCCGCGGTATAGGCGCGCTCGACCCGCGCCAGCCCCAGCCGGTCGCGCAGCGGGCCATAGACCAGCAATTCGCCCAGCCAGCGCCAGGGGCGCGCGCCGGGCTTGCCGTCCAGCCGGGCGCGCTCGGCCTCCATCGCCTTGGGCATGAAGAAATCGTAGAGTCGGCGTTTCAGCCCGCCCGTCTCGGCCATGCCGACCTGCACGCGCGTCAGCATCGCCGACCATGCGCGAGGGGATGCGAAATACAGCGTCGGCGCGATCTCGCGCAGGTCGTGCATCGCGGTTTCCTGATCCTCGGGGATGTTGACGTTGAAGCGCAGCTCAAGCCCGGCGCCGATGGAAAAGATGAAATCGCCCACCCATGCCATCGGCAGATAGGCCATATGGGTCTCGCCCTGGCGGAAGTAACCGGCGGCGGCGGCGTTGCGCACGCCCGACAGCACATGGCCATGTTTCAGCGGGATGCCCTTGGGCGCGCCGGTCGTGCCCGAGGAATGCATCAGCACCGCCACGTCATGGACCGAAGGCCGCGCGACCAGATCGCCCGCCAGCCCCGGCTCGGCCTTGATCCGCGCCGCGCCCTGCGCGCGGATGTCGTCGAAGCCCTGCACGCCGTCCGGCTCGCGCCCCTGCAACCCGCGCGGGTCATCATAGACGATCAGCGACAGGCCGGCGTGACGCTCGCGCGCCTCCATCAGCTTGTCGACCTGCTCCTGGTCCTCGGCGATGGCGGTGCGGATATTCTCGCGCATCATCTGCGCGGCCAACTCGTCCGAAGGCGCGTCGGAATAGGCGGGCGAGGGGATCGCGCGCAAGGCGCAGATGCCCAGCATCGCCATGTAGAGGTTGGGGCGGTTGTCCCCGATCACCAGCACGATATCGCCCGGCCCGACGCCCTGCGCCTCAAGCCCGGCGGCGAATTCCGTCACCCCGGCCAGATAGTCGGCCCATGTGTATTCGTGCCAGATGCCCCGGTCGCGTTCGCGCAGGGCGATTTCGGTGGGATGCGCGGCGGCGTTGCGGGCAAGGACGGCCAGCAGGTGATCGTCGCGCTTCCAGTTCGGGTGCAGCGCCTCGGCCGCTGCCATGTCGAAGGGTTCATGCTGCATCGCGGGGCTTTCCGATATAGGCCTCGACCACCTGCGGGTCGGCGATGGTTTCGCGGGCGGGGCCTTGGGCGATTTCCTCGCCGTTGTTCAGGACCAGCACGCGGTCGCAGATGGCGGTGACGACATCCATGTGATGCTCGATGATCAGGACGGTCAGGCCAAGGGCCTCTTGCGCGTCCAGGATGAAGCGGACCATGTATTCCTTTTCTTCCTGGTTCATCCCGGCCATCGGCTCGTCCAGGACCAGCAGGCGCGGCTCGGCACATAGCGCGCGGGCCAGTTCGACGCGCTTTTGCAGGCCAAGCGGGATCACATCGACATGTTCGTCGCGGGCAGGCGCCAGTTGCAGCAGGTCGATCACCTCTTCGACCTTGCGGCGGTGGGCGACTTCTTCCTTGCGCGCCCACCACGGATAGAAAAGCGAGGCAAGCGGATTGGGCCGCATGAAGATGTGGCGGCCCATCAGGATGTTGTCCAGCACGCTCATCCCATGAAACAGCGCGACGTTCTGGAAGGTGCGCGCCACCCCCATCGAGGCGATGCGGTAAGGCTTCAACCCGTTGATCTGCTGGCCGTCCAGCGTGATGCGGCCTTCCTGCGGCGGATAGAAGCCGGTCACGGCATTGACCAGCGTGGTCTTGCCCGACCCGTTCGGCC
>JAEZTQ010000039.1 GCA_023443625.1 Bacillota bacterium
CGGCTCTTTTCATTAGTAAAATACTCCTTTGTGAAAAACTTTTATTCTAGTTTATCACAATAACAACTGACAAGTCCTATAAATACTCATTAAATTAGTGCGAAAAATATTTACCTTTCATCGCTGATTACCAACAAAAAGAATAGTATTTTCAAAGCCTTAGTATGACATTAATGCAATTCTAATATAAATCTAATAACAATACTATTGACATATAATATTATATGTTGTATAGTATTGTTAAATTAATAATATTACAATTAATGTAATCGAAGGGAGTTGTTTGCATGGTATTTAATACCGGTTCGGCGCTTTTAGACGCAATAGTGCTTGCTGCTGTCTCAAAGGAACCGGAAGGAACCTATGGATATAAAATAACACAGGATGTTCGACAGGCCATTGAAGTATCCGAATCTACCCTATACCCAGTGCTTCGAAGGCTTCAGAAGGATGATTGCCTAGAAGTCTATGATATGGAATTTGGCGGAAGAAATAGAAGATATTATAAAATAACTGATGCAGGCAGATCGCAATTAAGACTATATTGTAATGAGTGGGAAATATATTATAAAAAGATAAATAATATTTTTGAAGGAGTGAAATAATGACAAAGCTAGAATTCATTCAGGAACTCGAAAGCTTATTGTCCGATATCCCATTGGAGGAAAGAGAGGAAGCACTTCAATATTATAGGGGTTATTTTGAAGACGCTGGGGAAAATAATGAAGCAGAAATTATTAAAGAGCTTGTATCACCAGCTAGAGTTGCCGCCATCATTAAGGAAGATTTGAATCTAAATACTTCTGATCGAGATAATAGAGGATATTATACGGAGCAGGGTTATCAAAATACCTTTAATAAGGAACAGAGATTTGAAGTCGTAGGAAGTGATAATACCGCCCAGCAAAGAACTAGAAATAATAACATCGGACTTATTATTTTACTCTGCATTCTTGGAGCACCAATCATTATGTCAGCACTGGGAGTCTTGTTTGGAATAGCTATGGCCATAGTAGGTATCCTATTTGGTTTTGGTATAGCAGGAGTCGTAATGATGGGGGTAGGAATAGCTCTATTTGTTACAGGATTAATTAAGATTGGAGTTCCCTTTGTAGGAATATTGTTATGTGGCAGCGGATTAATTGTATTAGGTCTTGGAATGCTCTTTGCTTTAGCATGTATCACCCTTTGCAAGAAGGTTATACCTGGTTTAATTAGGGGTATTGTTCAAATATGCAGAAGACCTTTTCAGAATAGGAGCGTGACTGCATGAGGACATTGACTAAAATATGGTTGGGAATTAGTTTTATTTCCGTTGGTGTAGGAATTGCCCTTGTAATTGTTGCTCTTGTCTCTGGAGTTAAAGTGGATGAAACAATGGTATTTTCAGAGAAAACGGGTGTTTATGAGAATGTTGACAGCGTTAAATTTGATATAAGCTATGGAGAAGTTAAAATCATTAAGGGGAATACTTTCTCTTTTAAGGCCGAGAATATTCTAGAAGATCAATTAGAATCCTATGTTGAGGATGGAATTTGGTATATACGGGAAGGAAGTAATAAATTTATTAATGTCTTTGGCGTAGAGTTTCCTTTAGGCTTTGTAAGTCACTATAAAGATAAAACACCAAAGATAACAATTACTATACCAGAGGATTTTATTGCTGAGAAGTTTCATTTAAGTGTGTCTGCAGGTAGAGTTATAGTTGAAGAACTTATTGCAAAAGAGGGTGATTTTAGTGTTTCTGCCGGTGTACTTCATATTGATGGACTTAAGATTAATGAGAGATCAAATTATACCCTAGGGTCAGGAGAAATGATTCTAAACAATGTTGAAGTGGGTGATATAACAGTAGATTGTGGAATTGGTTCTGTTAAAATAGATGGAACAATTACTGGGGATAATCGCATTGATTGTGGTATGGGGGATGTTAATTTGCAATTGAGCGGAAACAAGCAGGATTATTCCTATGATTTAAGTTCCTCCATTGGAAAGCTTACCATAGGGGATAAAAAGTTTAAGGGTATTACCAATGAAGTAATAAACAATAAGGAAGCAGATCATAAGCTATATTTAAGTTGTGAAGTAGGAAGTATTACAGTTGATTTTAACTAAAAATAGTATTATTATTTTATCATAAGGAGGTTAATAATTATGGATATAAAAAGATTATTTCGTTCTAATAGGAATAAGATGATTTGTGGCGTTTGTGGTGGTATTGCTGAATACCTCAATATTGATCCTACAATTGTTCGATTGTTATGGGTAGTCTTTGGATTTACAGGATTTGGAGTTCTGGCTTATATTGTGGCTGCAATAATTATGCCGGTTCAGTAGGAGTTGGTTACAACTGTGATTGTGAGACGTAAATAAAAACCGATGTAATATTCAGTTCATCTGATATCACGTCGGTTTTTAATTTAAGCTTTGTTCATACTAACAGTACATGCCTTCCCTTTGAGTTAGTTTGTGCCGAGGATTACGCAGGCACAAACTTCTAGGTGTGAAAATTGCTTTTTATTTTCACACTACAGTACATGCCTTCCCTTTGAGTTAGTTTGTGCCGAGGATTACGCAGGCACAAACTTCTAGGTGTGAAAATTGCTTTTTATTTTCACACTATGCATTAAGCACTTTGTTGATTATATCGATAATCTGAGGAGCTTCGAAAGGTTTAGCAAGGAATTCAGCAGCACCATATTTTAATGCATCTACCATTTTGGATTTCTGACCAGCAGCAGTAACCATTACAACCTTGGCATTTTTGTCATATTCCATAATTGTCTTTAATGCTTCTAATCCATCCATAACAGGCATTGTAATGTCCATTGTAGTTATATCAGGATTTAATTCTTTGTATTTTTCTAATCCTTCTACGCCGTTAGTAGCATCACCAACAACGATATGACCATTTTCTTCCAATATTCCTCTCAGAATTTTACGTGATGTTTTGGAATCATCTACCAAAAGAATTTTTGCCATAGCTTTTTTCCCCCTAATCTATTTCGAATAAACTGTCTACTGCGATGAGTAGATCAGATTGTTTGCCACCAATTATTATTGGTATAACCATCAGTTCCCTCTTTGTAGTAATCTTTTTCTTTGTATAGAAAAGTGGAGGGGTCATATCGATATGGATGTCTTCTTGGCTTAGCTTAGATGCATACAATCCGTTGGTGCAATTAATGAATTCACATACAGAATCAAAAGCATCTTCATCCATTGTTACAAATTCTTCTTTTGCAAAGGGATTAGCAATGGATAATAACTCGTCGCTCTTACTGGCAAATCCTACGAAAAATTCATGATCACCAACCATCTTCTGATAAGCGATAATACCGGCTTCATACTCCTGCGTAATATAAGAGGTTTTGATTATAATATTGTTACTGATAAAACGAACTATATTGCGAAGGAAAAGGCTGATGCAGTCACCGCTAAGTGATGTGGGATCCTGTATAAATACGGGAATGATACGATCAATATCTCCTGATTTTAAAGCATCTATATCTGATTTAGAAAAACCATTTTCTGTACGATATTCCTCTAAATATGTTTCAATTTCCTCAAGGGTTAATATATTATGCTCACTTACCACTTGTACAAACTGAAGGTAAGGATTCCCCTGCATATTCAATAGATATGTAACTTCTTCTGCAAGAAGATAACCCTTCTCTATAGCTATGTCACCAAAACGGCTGTCCAATTTACGCTGGATATCATTAATCTCCTCTGCCTGTCTGGTAGTCAGTAATTTCTCTGATACAGCAATTAGCCCTAATTTAACCCTAGCTTTCTGTTGAAGATTCATGACTTCATCAAATTGGGATTGAGAAATTTTATTCTTTTCTACTAAGTAATTACCAAAAAATAGCCCGAACATGATATTTCTCCTTTCGTGATTCAGATAATCTCTGAACATTCCAATTAACGAGAAAATCCATCTTATGTACCCCCATACACTATACATACAAGTAAAGTACTCCACACTTTCTTGTTACATAGAAATCTCTTTAGAATGTTAATATAAGATTAATATACAACATTTTATATGAAAAAAATAGTCTTTATTTTAAAATTATACAAATATTTAAAAATATAGTAAATATTATAAAATGGGATTCAAATAATAGTTATTACAGTTTGGCCAATAAAGAAGGAAAAATTTATTCTTATATGATGACAACCAAGTTTTTGTATGTTAAAGTATTGTTTAAATTAATATGAATATTTAGTATAAATATTTATGGCGCTATATAGAGCGTTATGGAGGTAATAATGAAGACAATTATCGAACTAATTACAGAAGAAGTGAGAGAGGCTTTTAAGGCAAAGGGGTTTGAAGAGAAGTATGGTATGGTGACCATATCCAATCGTCCTGATTTATGCCAGTACCAATGTAATGGTGCCTTGGCAGCTGCTAAGCAGTATAAAACAGCACCCATTAAAATTGCCCAGGAGATTACAGAAGCCCTGTGTAACAGTAAATCTTTTAAAGAAATTTCAGCAATCATGCCTGGATTTATTAATATTTCAATAAGTGATGATTTTTTAGCAGATTATTTAAATAAGATGAAGAATTCGGAACAATTTGGATGTGAGAAAGTTCAAAATCCACAGAAAATCCTTATCGATTACGGCGGTCCCAATATCGCAAAGCCATTGCATATCGGACATATGCGTTCTGCCATCATTGGTGAGAGTATCAAAAGACTTCTACGCTTTTGCGGACATGAAGTGATTGGTGATGTACATTTGGGAGACTGGGGTACCCAGATGGGCTTGATTATTGCAGAACTGAAAAGACGTAAGCCGGATTTGATTTATTTTGATGATAATTATGAAGGGGAGTATCCCAAGGAAGCCCCCTTTACTATTACGGAATTAGAAGAAATCTATCCTGCTGCCAGCGAATATTCTAAGGAATATCCAGAATTCCGTGAAGAGGCAAAGCAGATAACCTATCTTCTCCAGAATGGACATAGAGGCTATACAGCCATCTGGAACCATATGATGGAGGTATCGGTAGCAGATGTTAAAAGAATTTATAATAACTTAGATGTATCCTTTGAGCTTTGGAAGAAGGAAAGTGATGTACAACCTTATATTCCTCAGATGGTTCAGTATTTGAAAGATAATAACTATACTCGTATTAGTGAAGGAGCTTTGGTAGTTGATGTTAAAGAGGAGACAGATACCAAAGAGATCCCCCCTTGCATCATTCTAAAATCTGATGGAGCTGCTCTTTACAATACCACTGACTTGGCAACAATTCTTGAGCGTATGGAGCTCTTTAATCCGGATCATATTATCTACGTTACAGATAAACGCCAGGAATTATATTTTGAGACAGTATTTCGTTGTGCAAGAAAGACAAAGCTCATTAATGAGAACACGAAGTTAACTCATATTGGTTATGGTACCATGAACGGTAAGGATGGAAAACCTTTTAAGACAAGAGAAGGCGGCGTTATGCGCCTTGAGAACTTAATCAAGAGCGTTAATGAAGAAGTTTATCGCAAAATCATGGAAAACCGGAATATGGAGGAAGAGGAAGCCAGAGGAATTGCTGCACAGGTAGGTCTTGCTGCCCTTAAATACGGGGACTTATCCAATCAGGTATCAAAGGATTATATCTTTGATTTGGAACGATTTACTTCCTTTGAAGGTGATACTGGACCTTATATTCTCTATACAATCGTTCGTATTAAATCCATTTTGGCTAAATTTGAAGAACTCAATAAGGAGAAGATTGGAGGCAACTTTACTATTCTACCCGCAGAGACTGGGGCAGAGCAGACTTTAATGTTGGAACTTACTAAGTTTAGCGAGATGATTCATAGTGCTTATGAAGAAATAGCACCTCATCGTATCTGTGCATATATTTATGATTTAGCCAATGCTTTTAATAGCTTCTATCATAATACAAAGATTATTACAGAAGAGGATATGAATAGACAATCCTCCTGGATTGGTTTAATTACTTTGGTTCAAAATCTATTACTAACCTGCATAGATTTATTAGGCTTTGATGCACCAGAAAGAATGTAGTATTGGATGTTTTATGATATAGATGACTGATAGGAAGAAGGAATAGAATGTACCGATTAATATCTAAGTTGGTTGTATATAAGAATTTAGGTGAGGATAGCCTCCTTCTTAAGCTAGCTTTATTAATTAAGGAATATGACAGCTATGATGAGGATATGTATAATAAGGTTTTTGAGAAAGAAAGCATCATATCAAGTATTTATTCCTTGATTAATCAACTACTGGAGATAGCTACGGAATATGGTTTTAATAAAAACCTATGGCATAATTACCTGGCCTTTCTTTTAGCAACGGCAGAAAATCCCTTCAGTATTACTTGCGAGAAGGTGGGTGCAAAGAAGGGTTCAGTAAACCAATTTGCAGAAAATGATTTTTGGATCTTCAAGAAATTATTTGACTATGATTTTTCTATATTAGAAAAAGGACTGGATATTAATTGCTTTTCGGTTATAACCAATTACCAAGCCATTGAGAAGAGTGGAGGCCGTTATAATAAAAATGTCAGTGATAAGGTAAGAATGCTCAGTGATCAGATAGCAGGAGCTAAGGATGAGCATGAAATATTTACTTATGTAACTGATTTTTATAAAGAACATGGTGTAGGCACCTTTGGCTTAAATAAGGCCTTTCGTATTAATAAAGAAAAGGGTCAGCTTGATATAGTGCCTATTACAAATACCCAAGAGGTCATGTTGTCTGATTTGGTTGGCTATGAAATTCAGAAAAAGAAACTTATAGACAATACAAGAGCCTTTGTTGAAGGCAGAAAGGCAAATAACGTTCTATTATTTGGTGACAGTGGTACCGGCAAATCTACATCAGTTAAGGCAATTTTAAATGAGTATTATAAGGAAGGTCTTCGAATGGTAGAGATTTACAAGCATCAGTTTGAAGATTTATCAGCAGTAATTGCCAGGATCAAAAATCGAAATTATAAGTTTATTATCTATATGGATGATTTATCCTTTGAAGAATTCGAAATTGAATACAAATATCTAAAGGCAGTTATTGAAGGTGGTCTAGAGACTAAACCTGATAATATACTTATTTATGCTACCTCTAACCGTAGACATCTTATTAGAGAAACTTGGAAGGATCGCTCGGATATGGAGAGAACAGAGGAATTGCATCGCTCGGATACCATGGAGGAAAAACTATCCTTAGTGGCCCGCTTTGGAGTTACCATCAATTTCTCCTCCCCTGCCCCTAAGGAGTTTATGGAGATTGTCAGGACTTTAGCAAGGCGGCATGATAGTATTAAGCTAAGGGATGAGGAGCTGTATGCAGAAGCAAATAAATGGGAGTTATCCCATGGAGGTAAGTCGGGACGTAGTGCACAGCAATTTATTAATTATTTATTAGGACAGGGAGAGAGTTATACCTAACAAAGGCATATGCGGCCAGGGGCTGCGGAATGGAGGTACGATGGATAAATACAGAATATTAGTAAAAGGTGTTATTCAATATGAGGATAAGTATCTTGTTGTTCGCAAGTGGTACAACGATCGTGTAGCTGAACCCTATCAATGGGAATTCATTGATGGAGATATTGAGTTTGGTGAGGAGCCAGATAAGGCAGTTTTACGTATTATATTTGAACAAACAGGCTTATCTGCTACCATAGATCATATTTTGTATACTTGGTCCTTCCTGACAGGGGATATATTTAACATCGGTATCAGCTATCTATGCAGAGTACCCTTGGATGGCGTAATAATGTCCGAAGAGTTAATGGATAGCAAGTGGATTGTCAAGGAGGAAATGGAAGGTTATCTCAGTAGTAAAGTCCTTGAGGATATAGAAAAGGCTGAGTTGGATTAGTTGGTGATAAATATAAGGAATAGAGTTTAAGATGAAGGAGTAAAGTTATGCTTACTTTAATCAAACACGGATATGTTATTGATCCTGCTTCAGGCAGAGAGGGTATTTATGATATCTTGATTGAGAAAGATCAGATTAAAAGAGTTGAAGCTTGTCTGGATATGGATAGGATACGTGAGGAAGCAGAGAATAAGGGCGAGGAGTTTATTTATATTGATGCAGCAGATAAATATGTAATGCCTGGCTTTATTGACCTTCATGTACATCTTAGAGAACCGGGATTTGAATATAAGGAAACTATTAAATCAGGGGCTATGGCAGCTGCGGCAGGTGGTTTTACTTGTATTTGTGCAATGCCTAACACAAAGCCTGCAGTTGATAATGAAGAAATAGTCAGATGGATATTAGAAAAAGCAGCAAAGGAAGCAGCTGTGCATATTCTTCCTGTAGGAGCCATTACCCTAGGGCAAGAGGGAAAAGAGTTGGTTCCTATTAAAGAACTAAAAGATGCAGGAGCAGTAGCTCTTAGTGAAGATGGAAAGTCCGTAATGGATACAGCCCTATATGCCAAAGGGATGAAAGAGGCAGCTCTATATAATATACCAGTATTTGCTCATTGTGAAGATAAGAGTCTGGTGGGTAAAGGTGTGATTAACGAAGGTAATAAAGCAAAAGAGTTAGACCTTATAGGAATTAGTAATGCCGTAGAGGATGTTATTACTGCTCGTGATATTTTACTTGCAAAGGAAACAGGAGCAAGGCTTCATCTATGCCATTGTTCTACAAAAGATAGTGCGAAAATGATAGAATTGGCAAAAAAAGAAGGCTTATCCGTTACTGGTGAGGTATGCCCCCAACATTTTACTTTATCAGATGATGATATCCCGGCAGATGACGCTAATTATAAAATGAATCCACCCCTAAGATCCCCAGGAGATGTGCAGGCACTAAAGGAAGCATTAAGAGACGATATAATCGATGTGATAGCAACAGATCATGCCCCCCATTCTGAGGAGGAGAAGATGAAGTCCTTTTCAGAAGCTCCTTTTGGTGTTGTTGGTTTAGAAACAGCATTTGCCCTAGCTTATACGGAGCTTGTAAAAACCGGTTATCTCACACCAAGACAGTTGGTGGAGAAGATGAGCCTAAATCCAGCCAAGGTTTTAAGAAGTGACCGGGGTTCTATTGGGGAGGGAAGAGTAGCAGATCTAGTCATAGCAGATCCGAAAGCGGAATACTCCATTAATAAGAATAAGTTCTACTCTAAAGGGAAGAATACTCCTTTTGATGGAAGGAAAGTTACGGGCAGAGTGGAATATACCTTAGTGTCAGGGAAGATTGTTTACCAATATCAATGAATTAATTTCTTGGTAAATACATGATATTTCTAGTATTAAATTATCATTATAAGAGAGGGAGAGTAAGCAAGCGATGATTAATAAATTAATTAAAAAAATTGAGGATATGAGTGCACCTATCGTGGTAGGCCTTGATCCAATGCTGGATTTTATACCTTTACATATTCTAACCAAGGCCTATAGTGAAAAAGGTGAGAATTTAGAAGGAATAGCGGAAGGGATCTGGCAATATAACAAGGGAATAATTGATGCAACCTATGATATTATTCCTGCAGTAAAGCCCCAAATAGCCATGTATGAGCAATTTGGAATTGAAGGCATTAAGGTCTTTAATAAGACAGTTGATTACTGTAAAGAAAAAGGTTTGGTGGTCATTGGGGATATAAAGCGTGGTGATATTGGTTCTACCTCTGCAGCTTATGCTACGGGACATCTTGGTAAGGTAACCCTGGGTGGCAAGGAGTACCGAGGCTTTGATGAGGATTTTATCACAGTAAACCCTTATCTTGGATCAGATGGAATAAATCCTTTTATCGATGTATGTAAGGAAGAGAAGAAAGGCTTGTTCGTTCTTGTTAAGACCTCCAACCCCTCTAGTGGAGAGTTTCAGGATCAGTTGATTGATGGAAGACCCTTATATGAATTAGTTGGTGAAAAAGTAGCCCAGTGGGGTGAGCAGCATATGGGTGATTCCTATAGTTATATTGGAGCTGTTGTTGGTGCTACTTATCCTAAGATGGGTAAGATACTTAGAGAACTCATGCCGAGGACTTATATTCTTGTTCCGGGTTACGGTGCTCAGGGAGGCAAAGCAGAGGATTTGGCTCCTTACTTTAATAAGGACGGCTTGGGAGCTATTATAAATTCCTCTAGGGGAATTATTGCAGCTTATAAAACGAAGGCATATGACAAATATGGACCCGAGGCTTATGCTGATGCATCAAGACAGGCAGTGATTGATATGAGAGAGGATTTAAAACAAGCTTGGGTAACGAATAAGTAGAATATCACAGGTTTATCAGGATATATGTGAAAGAAAAGGATTCTTAAGGCAGCAGGCTGCTTTTCTAATCCTTTTCTTTCATTTATACTTTAGAATAGAATTTACAAAAAGATTAAGAATTCTTAAGAATTTAATCCATTGATTTACAATAGAATAGACTTATGTTAAGATTGGCAGAGAATATTTACTAATAAATGAATGATACTATTTTCAAGGAGGATGAAGATGACGGATAAAAAAGCCATTTTAAAAGAGATCTTAAGCTGGGTTATAACCATAATAGTAGCCTTTGTACTAGCATTTTTAATTAATAGCAAAGCCTATGCCAATGTAAGAGTGGAACAGAGTTCTATGGAGAATACCCTTTATGATAAGGAACGCTTAGTGGTTGATATATTGACTTATAGATTTAAGGAGCCAAAGAGAGGCGATATCATTACCTTCTACCGATATGAAGAGAAGGGCTCCATATTCGATGACTTAACAAGAACAATAGATGATTTTGTATCTAATATCAAAACTGGAGAAGACTGTGTAGAGCATGAAAGACTTATTAAAAGGGTCATTGGTATTGAGGGAGATGTAATCGAGGTTAAAGATGGATTTGTCTATCGTAACGGTGAAAAGCTTGAGGAGGATTATGCCAAGGGGGTAACTAAGGATAAAGGTCTATTATCGCCTGTCATTGTAGGAAAAGATCAGCTATTTGTCCTGGGAGATAATCGTATTGTCAGTATAGATAGTAGAGAGCTGGGTGTTATTAATGTTAATCAAGTAGAAGGAAAAGCCATATTTAGAATTCTTCCCTTTAGCAAAATGGGAAAGATCAAATAAATACTAAGCTAGCAAAAGAGCTACTACATAATGATAATAAAGAGGGAGCCTTATTATGCCCTTTAGAGTTTATTATTCATACCACAGTAAAGAATGACCGTTATAGGCATTCCTTCGGTGAATGAAACTAAAACTTGAAGGGGATAATAAGGCTCCCTATATGATTGAATTAGTTCTTATAATATTAGCATTTTTCTGGTTCAGGGTATTCTACACCGAAGGTTTCAACGGTAAGTTTTTTCATGATCTGTGGCTCTAAAGGAGCATCTGAATAATCTGTTTTTATCTCTGCAATCTTATTAACAGCCTCCATACCTTCTATTACCTTACCAAAAGCAGCATAGGAACCATCAAGATGAGGGGAATCCTTGTGCATAATAAAGAATTGAGAACCTGCTGAATCAGGACGCTGTGATCTTGCCATGGATAGAACCCCGGCAGTGTGCTTTAAATCATTGGGAAAATTATTATAGGAAAATTCACCTTTTATAGAATAATTGGGACCACCCATACCGGTTCCTTCTGGGTCGCCTCCTTGAATCATAAATCCGCGGATAACTCGATGGAACTTCAATCCATCATAAAAGCCTTTATTAACTAAAGACACAAAGTTATTTACCGTATTAGGAGCAATTTCAGGATATAACTCGATTTTGATAATATCACCATTTTGTAATTCCATAGTTACTATTGGGTTCTTGTTTGCCATACTTATTCATTTCCTCTCGATTAAGAATTATTAAATATTAGATAAGAATCTCCACAACTATATAGTATTTAGCCCTGTTGGTTAATATAACATAGGAGTTTAAATGTGTCAAGAAGTCGTAAAGTATAGATTGCGTTTAGTTAGCTTAGGATTTTAATGGGTAGAATTACCCTTTGATGATAAACTTAGACTTATTTATCATCATTATAATCATTTCTAAATTATTTTCAACTCCTTATTCCTCTTTTT
>JAEZTQ010000106.1 GCA_023443625.1 Bacillota bacterium
CACCCTTTTGTGGTAAATTTAGGTTTACGAAGACCAAATAAACTACAAAGGAAGGTGCTATTCATGTATCAGATTATACTACAATGTCTTACTCAAAATCTAGAGGAATTTGCGCAAACTCTAACCAATACCATTAAAACTAAAAAGGATGCTTCTGATTTAGCCATCGGGGTAAAACATGGAACTGATGAAATGGGCAGAAACATTATGAAGATGCTTATGGAAACGATGGATGAGGTTATCAGAAATGAACCAGGTAGAAGTGACCGATTTGAAATCGTTCATGCGAATAATCCCAACACCCTCCTGTGCTGCCTCGGAAGCTTCAGCTACAACAGGACCTATTACAAAGATAAGAAAACTGGTGAATACGTTTATCTAAGTGATCTTCAATTCGGCATAGAGCCTAGGACAAAAACTATGGAAGATTCGAAAGCCCAGGCTCTTGAAGAGGCTGTAGAATCGAGCTATCGGAAGGGTGGACTTCGTGCTAGTGTGACAGAATCATTATCAAAGGCAAGTATGAAAAACCTGATTCACAGTCTTGTAGTAGACATGCCAAGACTGGAGGTGAAAGAAAAAAAGAAGGCACGGATATTACACATCAATGCGGATGAGGATCATGTAGCAGCTCAGTTCTGGAAAGATAAAGGTGATCTGAATAAGAATGAAAATGGGATCAAGAGTAATACCATCATGCCGAAGCTAGTATATGTCTATGAAGGGATAGAAAGAGAAAGCCCGAAAAGCAAACGTTGGAAACTTGTAAATACGCACTATTTCAGCGGGTTGTATGAGGGGGAGCGAAATACTGATCTATGGCTTGAAGTGGCTGACTACATAGATAACAATTATGACATGGATTATCTTGAAACGGTGTATCTATGTGGGGATGGAGCCAACTGGATAAAACAAGGACTATCTTGGATAAACAAGAGTATATTCGTACTAGATAAATTCCACCTTGAGAAATATCTTGTAAAAAGCGTAGCGCACATGGCAGAGCAGGCTGAGACCATGAAGCAAATGATAAAGGATGAATTTAGCTTTGAGGATAAGGCAGCAATCAATGAAATATACAGAAAACTAATAGACTATGCAGAGAGCGATAGCAAGAAGGAAGAAATAGAACAGGCAAGAAAGTATATCATGAATAATTGGGGAGGCATAACAATCTATAACACCAGGGGAAATGAAATAACAGGCTGTAGTGCAGAAGGGCATGTTAGTCATGTTCTGTCATCAAGAATGAGTAGCCGTCCATTAGGGTGGTCGAAAAAGGGAGCAGATAACATGGCAAGGCTCCGTGCGTTCGCATGGAATGGTGGAAATATCTATGATCTTCTGATGTATAGGAAATACAAGGAACGACAGGAGGAAAGGGACGAGGAAAGAGATATTATTGTAAAAAGAGCCAGAGCACGTATGTCAAAATATAATGACAGTATGTGCCACATCGTAGGGGCAATAGAAACTGGCAGGGTAGGTCCTCTATATGAAATCATGAAGAGCATCCGTGGATACTGCGGATAATACTCCTTATTGCTCTTAATTATCCATAAGCGGAAGGAATTAGTCCGGTCAAGGATGCGAAGCACCGCTAAAGCGGCGAAGTCCTTGAGGGGACTGATTACTGACGCTATAAAAGAAAAAGAGGAATAAGGAGTTGAAAATAATTTAGAAATGATTATAATGATGATAAATAAGTCTAAGTTTATCATCAAAGGGTAATTCTACCCATTAAAATCCTAAGCTAACTAAACGCAATCACAGAAAGACTTATCTTTGACATTTATCTATAATTCCTTTACAATAGTAATATATAATCAATGACAATTCATTACATATTCTACATCCTGTCCATCCTCTTCCTAACAATCCTGAAAGTTTTAAAAATAATATAAATTTAGGAGGTTTACAATGCAGAAAGGTAAATTTGGGTTTTCCTTATGGTTATATCCCTACATAGCTCTGTGGGCGTTATGTCTATGGTCTGGTTATGGTATGGTGATATGTGTAGCACTCTCTCTCTTTGTTGCAGTAACAGAGAATAACGAGTGGTGTACTAAGCAGTGTTTGAAGGCAGTCTTAATTGCAATCTACTGGGGCGTATACAATCTTATTAGCAATGCCTTTTACTATGTACCAATCATTAAGTATGCAAATGGTCTTATCGATACCGTTATCACTGCTTGTTTCTGCGTCCTTGTATTAGTAATTGGACTTAAGAAGTTAATGAATGGAGAAGAATTAAGTTTTCCTGGCATGAGCGTGATTGATAAAGCTTTTGGCCATGTACAGCAATTTGTTGCACCTCAAAGTCAAGGTTATCAACAAGGTGCACCTTATCAGCAGCCACCTACAGCTGCAACCTATCAACAACCACCTACAGCTGCAACTTATCAACAGCCCGCTGGCGTTTCCCATCCACAAGTTACCGAACCCCAGTATCAGCAACAACCTAACCCAACCCAATACCAACAACCACCAGCAGGAGCACAGTATCAACAGCAATCCTATGCTGCTTCTAATTCCTCAAGCAGCTCAGCCTCTTCCTCTGCTACCTCTGGTTTTACACCTCCTACAGCTCCTCCTACAGATTCGCCAGAGTAAGGCGGCTTAACGACTTTAATTTGTGGTGCAATTTTCCCATGCTGGGTTAAATATAATATTTTATAATCAATTATTTTAATACATAAAGGTTCTCATAGGATTTCCCTTGAGAACCTTTTTATTTCCATATTCTATTCTCTTACCCGCGCATACATCTTCATATCAAGAATCACACCATTCTTTACTGCATTTTTTCGTAAGGTTCCTTCACAGAGAAAACCTGCTTTTTCAAGGATACGGCAAGAGCCTATATTATAAGCAAAGGGCTCAGCAAAAATTCGTATGATATCCGTATGATCAAAGATATAGTCACAAATCTGCTTAACTGCACTGGTACCAATTCCTTGTCCCCAATAGGGTTCAGCAACATAGTAACCCATCTCAGCAGTCTTAGAGTGAATATTGTCCTTTCGAAAGACCCCGATGCTTCCTACTGCTTTATCGTTCACTGTAATAGCAAAAGCATAGATTTGATCCTTATCCCCATCTATCATGGCTTTTATATAACCCTTTGCATCATCTTCCCTGTATGGATAGGGCAATCCATCTCTTAAGTTATTCTGAATATTCTTATTATTCAAAGCTTCTGCCAGATCATAGGCATCTTCTATTCTCCAGCTACGTATTTTACACAGCATATTTTCTCCTCCTTCATTTATGTATCTTATACCTTATACCAATTATTCTCATTTTTCAATATCTACACAAATAAAAAAGCCAACATACACAAATAAAAAATCCTAAATGTTGATTTAAAAATATGTTCTAGTTGCATCTAGCAGCTTCCGCTAACACCAATGACTATCTGACTCTCGGCCAAAATTTTTCTCAAATTAATAAAGGTTCCCAAGTGGCTATTGCCCCTTGGGAACCAGAAGATAAATATTCAAACATATGCTTATTATAGATTTTCTCCTTGATTGATCCGCCTAATCATATCTTTATCTACTTTATAATCATGTGCAGAATCCAAAAGACCATTTACTTCTTGAAACACATCCGTTAATTGTGTATAACAAAAGCCGGCTATTCCCTCTAGATTCAATATTGATTGCGTTATATCTGCGTAACGTTTTAAAAAGCTCTTCTCATCCTTTTCAATGCCAAAATATCCCCAGCTAGCTTGGTCATTTATACTTCTTTGCATAGCAATTCCACCATATTCCGTAATCATGAATACGCTGTCTTTGGAATATTTCTGGTCATATGCATACAATCGACGATTTTGTGCATAGATGCCCTCTGGATTTTGCATGTTACTTATAGTATATTTCCTAGTAAATTCACTTCCCAAAGGGGAATAGTCGTGTATACCGACAATGTCCGTCTTCACATTTTCCCATCCATCATTTGTGCTAACAAGTCTTGTTTCATCCATTGCTTTTGCAAGATTATATAAAGCCTCTCCAAAATGCTGCTGCTTTTTATTTGTCAGCATCTTCCTTACTCCCCAAGACTCGTTCAGCGGGACCCATACTATAATTGAAGGATGGTTATAATCTCGTTTAATAAATTCTTGAAAATCTCTAATTATATTATGAATTTCGTCATCGCAAAATTCATAGGCACTAGGTACTTCACCCCAAACTAATAATCCAACTTTATCTGCCCAATAATAATAACGTGGATCTTCAATTTTTTGATGTTTTCTTGCGCAGTTAAAACCCAGTTCTTTTGTCATTTCAACATCTTTTCTAATAGCCTCATCACTTGGAGGAGTCAATAAGCTTTCCTCCCAATAACCCTGATCTAAAATAGCTTTTAAGTAATAAGGTTTATAATTTAACATTATCCTACCTTGATCTACCGTTATTTTCCTCATTCCAAAATAGCTTTCCACAGTATCGCTTATATTCCCTCTATGTACTAGTTCAAATTTGATCTGATAAAGATTAGGATTTTCTGGAGTCCAATAATGGCATTCATCAATATAATCTTCTGCTTGTAAACAAATTATTGCTGTAGTCCTTAATCCGTCTAATGTGGTGCAGATAGATTTCACTTTTTTATTATTATAAAAAACATCAATATTTGCATAATCTCCAGGAGCAAAATGATTCACTGAAAATTCCGTTTCAATGGAGTTACTGTCAATGTTTGGTGTCATTTTAATAGTTTCGAATGTACTCTTACCGGTATATTCTAACCAAACGCTTTGCCATATGCCTGTTGAAGGAATATACCAGCATCGGTCAGCTTGTTCTTTCCAATATTGTTTACCACGTGGTTGTGCTGTATCCTGGTTGTCAATTGCCCTAACCACAAGTATGTTGCTTTTTGAATTGAGATATTCTGTGATATGATAATGAAATGGGGTGTATCCTCCTACATGCCTTCCTAGGAAAACACCATTTAGCCAGACATCAGCAATATAATCCACTGCACCAAAATTTAAAATAGTTTCTTTTCCTATTTCTTTGTCAGATATATCAAACTTTAATCGATACCATACTACATTATGAATTTTTGAATCTGCAATACCGCTGGCTTTACTTTGATAGACAAAGGGTACACGTATTTTGTCAGGTAACATTATGTTACCTGTCTGGTATCCAAGGGTTTCTCCCATATTCGAATCATCAAATCCAAATTCCCATATTCCATTTAAACTCTGCCAACTTTCACGCTTAAAATCAGGACGGGGATAGTCGTTCCTTTCATACATCTTAATCCAGCACCTCCTTAAAATAACAAAGTGTCAGCATACTGACACTTTCGCGCCCGAGCGGATTGCGAAGCAATAACTACCTTGCCGCGAGGTGCGCATTCTAATGTCTTTTACTTTATAGGAAGCAATACTATAAAGTAAGAAAATGTTACAAACTGTTTGGTTGGAACAATCTTGTAACATCCTCTATATACTAATTTAGTTTAAAACTTAACTCCTAATTTCACACTTCTTTCAGGATAACGATCAACGATTTCATCATATGCGGTTGCACTATCTTCAAAATCAACAACAGGATTTACTATGTTTTCACATTTAATTTGACCTGACTTTAGTATTTCCCAACTTGTTTTGCAAATTCTATCAAAGCTCCAACGAGGATAATCTCTATTGGGTTCACTACAAGCACGTGATATGTAGATATTGGGTTGATTAAAATGAGCTTCCCTGCCTAAATCTAAAATGCCTTTACACTCCTTATACCAACCGACTACAGAAATATTACCTGCATATGCACATCCACGAATTGCTGCTTGTAACGCAGCATAAGTACCACTTGTTTCAATAATTACATCTGCACCTAATTTATTGGTTGCCTTTTTAATCTCAAGACCCGCATCACATACCGTTGGATCTAATGCTAAATCAGCGCCATTTTCAAGAGCTACATTTCTTCGTCTTTCAATAGGGTCAATTACAATTACCTTTGCAGCTCCTGAAATTTTAGCAAGCTGAGCTGCAATCAGACCAATTGCTCCTAATCCAAATATTACAACATTGTCACCGCAACGTATATGTCCATCACGTATTCCACCTAAAGCAAATTGCATAGGATCATAACATACCGCTTCTTTCCAAGTCATGGAATTAGACATGATTAAAGCATCTTTCATTCTTAATGTTTGAGTATTTTTTATCGGACCATAGCCAGCAATTCGTTGTCCCATCTCAAAACCTGTTACTTTAGTACCCATCTCTGTAATTTTACCAACCCACATATTACCTGGCTTCATACAGAAAGATTTGTCTTTCGCATTTTCATCTGGAAGAAATAACTGCCATTCTTCATCAAAATAATTTTCCTGGAATGGGTCAACGCCTCGATAATGGCTGAGTTCTGTACCGTGCTTGGGTGCTGCAAAGTCAACAACTACTCTGATTTCATCTTCCTCTAAAGGTCTATCAGTGTATTCTCTTAAAAAAGGTTTTCTTGGCTCTAATGCCACTAGTTCTCTTAAACTCATAAATTCATCTCCATTTTCTTTTTTAGTTAGTTGAATTGTTTTAATAATAAAGGGTGTAATTATCTAACCCTTGATTCCTGACATTGTGATACCACCAATAATATATTTTTGAGCTATAGTAAATAAAAGCAATAATGGTATAGATGTTACTGTTGATGCAGCCATTAATAATTGCCAATCTGTATGATTTTTTCCTTGGAAAAAGGATAATGCAAGAGAAACGGTGTAAAGTTTGTCATCTATCAAATAAAGTAATGGACCCATAAAATCATTCCACCCATTCATAAATTCAAATACAACAATTGCTGCAACAGCTGGTTTCGTCAAGGGCAATAATATTCTTCCGAATATTCTCCAGGTTGAGCAACCATCTATTTTCGCCGCTTCATCTAACTCCTTCGGTAAGGACATATAAAATTGTCTAAGTAAAAATGTATTAAAGGGTGTTGCAAATAGCATTGGTATGATAAGTGGCAACCATGTATCAACCCAGTCAAGTTTTGAGAAGAATACAAAATTTGGGATCAAAGTCACTACGCTCGGTAACATCAAGGTACTAAGCATTAACAGAAACAACACGTTTTTCCCTGGAAATCTAAGTCTTGCAAATGAGTATGCCACAATGGAACAAGAGATAACCTGACCTGCGATACGACATATGGTAATAAAAAAAGTATTAAAGAAATATCTCCCAAAAGGCAATATCTCGAATATGTCCGTATAATTCTTCCATATCAATTTGTCAGGTATCCATTTGATTGGGTAAGTCCAGACCTCTGCATTGGTTTTAAATGATGTTGAGATCATCCAAAAAAACGGAAACAAAAACACTACTGATCCAAAAGACAAAAGAAGAAAAAGGATGGTGGAAATAATTCGTTTTTTTCTTTTGTTACTTGAAATTTTACTTTTCATTTTCACTACTTCCCTTCTTCTTCGTAATATACCCATTTAGACGATTTAAACAGTGACCATGTTAATACCAATGATATAAAGAAAATAATCCAAGATAATGCTGAGGCATAACCGATGTTGTAACGTCCAAAAGCCACTTCATATAAATACAAAACAAATGTGGTTGTAGATTCTACCGGCCCACCGTTTGTCATAACCTTAAATAATGTGAACTCCTGAAGGGAAGCTATCATTCCGGTGATTACAAAGTAAAATATGGTAGGTGATATCATAGGTAATGTCACCTTTCTAAAGCAATGCCATGCGTTCCCTCCATCAATCCTAGCTGCCTCATAATATGTTTGAGGTACATTTTGTAGAGCAGCTAAGAATAAAATCATACCGCCTCCTACTCCCCAACAAGCCCTCATAATAACACCTGACATTGCCCAATTAGGATCACTTAACCATGCCGGCCCTGTTATTCCAAAATAAGCTAGAAAGGTATTGATAATCCCAAATTCCGGGTTCAAAATCCATACCCATAGCAATGCGACTGCAGTCGCCGGTAATACTGCCGGTAAATAGTAAATAACTCGAAAAACTAAAATCCCCTTTACTTTTTGGTTCATTATTAAGGCAATGAAGAGACCTAATGCAGTGGTAAGGGGTACCGAAATAGCTGTATATCGAAATGTATTCCATAAGGAAAACCATATTTTCTCATCCTGCAATATTTTTTTAAAATTACTTAACCCTGCCCATCGTATGGGGGTTAAGATATCCCAATAGGTAAAACTAAGACTGAATGCAGCTATCAATGGTATGGCTGTAAAACATAAAAAACCAATTAGCCATGGTAGTATTCCAATATAGCCATTTATTGCTTCTTTTTTCATTAAAGGAGACATTGGCTTTTTAGTAGATTGGAGAGTGTTTTTTCTCATGCTATTTAACCTCCTTTATTTTTTATGATACACGGTAGGTTAGTACCGTGTATCATAGGAATAATTATTCGCCTTTTTGTTCCTTATAAGCTGCTATATTCTTATCCATTTCTACTGCTGCTTCATCCAATGAGGTCTTGATATCTGCTTCTGTTAATAGGATTTTCTCCCATGCACTTTCCCAAGGGGTAAGAATATCCGGTGACCATACACCAGTCCAATCCTTTGGACGTCTCCACCAAAAGGCAAGCTGTGTTTTGTTTTCAACATCAAGTTGTTGTAAGAATACTTTTTCCAGAGGATCATCCATTAATTTCAACTTATCAGCAACAGACTTTACAGCTGGGAAAAAGTAACCGGTTTTCGCTAAAATTTCAGATCCTTCAGGACCAAAGGCAAACTTTAGGAATTTCCATGCTTCATCCGGATGCTTCGTAGCAGATGAAATTGAGAATGCGGGAGATGAACCGTATGTCCATTGCTCACCATCTGCACCAATGGGGAATGAAACTACTCCCAAATCCATTCCTGCCGCTTTAAAATCTCCAACGGCGTATCGCTCTACAGGCATCATAGCTATCTGATCTAATTGGAATATGTTGGCAGAACCTGCCCCCTCTTCTGAACCACCAAATGCTTCTAGCTGTTGTGGTGTAGGCGCATAATTATCAACATAGATAATATCTTGCATAAACTTAAAAAATTGTATTGTTTCATCACTATTTATTACTCCATCACCCGCTGTGCCATCTTCATTACACATATCAGCTCCAAATGACCACATTAATGGGAATAAGGACCAAATATCAGGAAACAATGTGCCATATTGTTTTTTACTAGGGTCTGTCATTAATCTCGCTGTATCTACGAATTCATCAATTGTCCATCCTTCTTCTGGATAAGCAATTCCTGCCTCATCAAATAATTTTTTGTTATAAACAATTGCTAATGAAAAAACATCTCTGGGAAGTGCATAGTATTTATCTTCATATTTACAGAAGTAGTCAAAATAGGGTTGAAAATAAATTTCATCCGGCTTAAATCCATCTGCTTCCATATAAGGTGTCAGATCAAGAAATAATCCTGATGTTGCAGCATTTGCCAATACTTCTTCAATATAAATGTCAGGCGCTTTCTTAGCAGCCTGTGCTGCTTTCACTTTGGTCTGATAATCTTGAGGATAGGAAGATAAAACCACGTTAATATCAGGGTTTACTTTATTAAATTCAGTTACAATTTCCTGATACCCCTCCAACATTGTTGCTGTATCAGCTACCCACCAGTTAATTGTAACTTTACCTGAATCAGCAGATGAACATCCATTCAGTACGCCAATTAACATACAACATAATAAAATTAATGCTACGGTTTTTTTCATAATGACCTCTCCTTTTTATTTTTATATTTTTATTGAGTTACCTTCCTTTTTGGAAGACTCAACTACTCCAGAAACCATTTTTAATCCAATTAATCCATCTGAAATAGGTGCAAATTCCGGATTTTCTCCCTTGATAACCGAAATAAAATACTTATCCTCTTCGTAACCAGCATCTACAGAAATAGCTATTTCTTCTACTTTATTTTCTTTCGAAGTATAAATAAACTTTGCTTTATTATGATCTTTAAATTCTGCCACCAAGTTTTGACATACTACTTTAAAGAAGCCATTCCATTGATTTGGTATTGCACAGTTTGAACCGGAAATACCCGCTAATGAACCATTTTTGAAGCGGATTGCTGAGATACTGGTATCTTCAACTGTATATCCATCGACATCTTGATGATTAAGATTTGCCGTATATCCATTTACACTATCTGGAGTACCTAACAAATAATAAGCCATATCATACAAATGAATTACTTGTTCAAATACCTGCCCACCACATTTATTAACATCAATCCACCAGGGAGTATGCAAGCTATTACATTCGTAATTTGCAGTATATAGTAAAGGTCTTCCTGCCTCTCCACTATTAATTAGCTCCTTTAATTTTTTAACCGCTCCTCCGAAACGCATATGGTAACCCACCTGGGATAATACATTATTTTCCTTTACCGCATCTGCCATTGATGTAGCACGTTCTACGCTTAATGCAATTGGCTTTTCAATGAAAATATGTATTCCTTTCTTTGCAGCTGCTTCCACTTGTCCATCATGTGCATAGGGTGGTAAACTTACATATAGAACATTAAACTCCACTTTTTCTAACATCTCATAATAATCATGGAATATCTTTACACTTAGGTTATTATCCTCGGCAAACTTTTTAGTATCATCGATGTCAACTGAGCACATTGCTACAATCTCAACATCCTCCATCTGTATCAAATGATTTGAGTGAGCCTTTCCCATATTTCCCATTCCAAGCATGGCTACTTTTACTTTCTTATTCATAATTGTATCCCCTTTGCAATATTGTCGATTTTACTATAATTTTAATGAATTTTAGATATTTCCTGTGCATATTGTCAGTATATGTCCTTATCTACCTAAAGTATATAACTTAGGTAAATGATTATTTGACACTTTTACATATTTCATATGTTTTTACTTTCTACTTTGATTTTATATCTATAAGAATTTCGCTTGTATTTTTTGGTTACTTTTATTCCCTTTACCTCATTTTTTTAAGATATTTTAGTAATTCTAACCACAAATTATATCATTATCTACATATACTTATTTGCTATTTTTTATTAATCTCTTAACACTTGTCATATATACAGATTTTATTGTCATTAATCAACACCAAATAAGATTAGTTCAATTTTCTTGATTAATTCTACAAACTTACGAATGTCATAAGTTGTATTGAAATAATTCAATTTTGTACTTTTATTTTTTGGTATAAAAATAGGAGCTGATGCCCTAACTAATCCGTTAACTAATTAGCTAGCTTTGCAACAGCTCCTATTTACTAAATAACTTCTTTGCTTGTCATTGCCTTATTACATTCTCTTTTATAATCGCTTGGTGACATTCCTGCTTTGTTTCTAAAAAAACGGGAAAAGACTGAGATGCTATCAAATTCCATCATACTGGTCACTTCTGAAACTGATCGGTTTTGCACTGTAAGTAATAATTTCGCTCTTTGAAAAATAATTTCTCTATGAAGTGCAATTGGTGATTTTCCATATAACTCCTTGAACCGATTGGACAAATATGTACTATTCATATTGAAATTTTCCGCCAACTCATCTAGTGATAATCCTACTGTCTTACGCTTCATTACGTAATCAACTATATCATTAAAAGGCTTCGGAATAGCCGCAATCCTTTTATTATCCGATAAATCTTCCACTGCACCAAATAGAAATGACATGATTTCTAATCCTTTTGCTTTTTTATAAATCATATTACGTAGGGATATGGATTTACGTGCTACATTTATATAATCAGAAAAAGCTGCTTCAAAAGGTGAATTATCCTTTAATTTAAACACTAAAGGGAAACCTAACATTCTCAATACATCAATAGAGTCATATAGTTTTAAGTTAAAATGCCACCATAAGAAAATAGCCGGTTCCTCACTAGTTTTTATATGGTCGTGCTTTACTCCTGCTGGAATTATAATAACATCCTTTTCTTTTGTTATGTATTCTACTCCATCAATTCTTACTAATGCTTCACCCTGTTTTAAATAGGACATAACATAATATGGGAACTTACGATCTACACCTATCATTTCATCTCGAACACTCATATCATACTCATAAATCTCCATGGTAGATTGTTCTAGTATATCTTCAAGAATCAAGCCTACTCCTCCCTTCATAATTAATAATTGATTCTCAACCTAAATCATCTCATAGGATTGCTATTTTAGCAATTAAGTAATCTAAACTTATATTAGTTGTATTGTACAGTAATCTAAACTTATATTAGTTGTATTCTGGCAGCCAACCTTTATGGCCTTCAAACAAATCATCACACATACTAATAATATCATCCATGGATAGTTCAGCAGCAGTATGGGGATCCAACAATGCGGCCATGTAAACATCTGATTTTTTACGTGAAGCTGCTGCTTTAATGGTAAGTAAATGTACATTAATATTGGTACGATTGATTGCCGCACATTGCTCCGGTAATTCGCCTACATAACATGGAGTAACGCCATTGCGATCCACAAGGCAAGGTACTTCTACACAAGCATTATTCGGTAAGTTTGTAATTAAACCAGTATTTAATACATTTGCATGAACACGATAGGGAATATCAGTCTCCATTGCAGCAATAATTCCGGATGCATATTCTTTGGTCTTTTTATGCTCAAGATTAACATTATTGATCACATCTTCTCTCATCTTTTCCCAATCTCTGATTTGATTGACACAACGACGGGGATATTCATCAAGGGGAATATTATAACGTTCTATTAGTTCCGGATATTTTGATTTAATAAAATAGGGTGTATATTCTGCATTATGTTCACTAGATTCTGTAATGTAATAGCCAAATTTCAACATCATCTCATAGCGAACTTTATCCCAGTCAGCATCATATTTCACTTTCCCATCCAAGAAATCTTTTGCCTTTTGCTTAATCTCAGGATATAAGTCATTTCCATTTTTATCAAGACATTTTAAGAGCCAGGCCTGATGATTAATACCGGCTATTTCCCAATTGCATTCATCTATTCTATCTTCCATTTCCAAAGCTTTGAATAGTTGTGGAATACATACCTGTACACTGTGACACAAACCAATTGCTTTTACCTTCGTATATGTCTGAAGGTAACCTGTCAACATTGCCATGGGATTTGAATAGTTAATAAAAAGAGCGTCAGGACAAATTTCCTCAATATCTTTAGCGAAATCTTCCAAAACAGCAATGGTACGCAAACCTCTGAATATTCCTCCTATACCGAGGGTGTCTGCAATCGTTTGCCTTAATCCATACTTTTTTGGTATTTCAAAGTCAGTGATAGTGCATGGGTCATATCCTCCGATTTGAACCGCATTAATAATATATTTTGCTCCTCTTAAAGCTGTCCTTCGGTCTAAATGTGCTTCAATCTTCACTTCTTTACCAAAATTATTTGCTAAGTTACATAACATACGTCTACAATCTTCCAAACGAATTGGATCAATATCATGTAGAGAAATCTCAAGATTTTCAATTGCATCGGTAAGCATACAATCCCCTAAAACTGATTTTGCAAAAATGGTACTTCCGGCACCTAAAAAAGTTATTTTTGGCATTTTTTTATCCTCCATTTGTTTTGTTGATAGATTTAATATTACTGTATTCTTATATAAAAAAACACCATATGATGTTGTCTCTATTATCGATTATGATGTATAATAAAATTGATATTTAAGCTAATGGACAGGCAAATTTACTTGTCTGCAATATAATATTATGTATAGGTAGGTGATAAGTTGGGGGATTTTTTTGGATACTATCCAATTTCAAATATTATTCTTTCTGATCTTTTTTTAACCCAATGTGGTTGGGAAATCTGCGAAAGCAGGCATAAATATGGCCCTGCTGTCAGAGATCATTTCTTAATTCACTACATTGCAAGGGGAAAGGGCACGTTTTTGAAAGATGGTAAAGTCCATCATTTAAAAGAGGGTGACGGATTTGTTATATTTCCTTCTGAAACCACTACATATGTTGCTGACTGTGAACAACCTTGGGAATACTATTGGGTTGGTTTTTCGGGAACTGCTGCTTCAAAATTATTAGCAGGAGCTTCTCTATCAGCAAAATCACCCATTTTTCATCTATCCTTACCTTTAGAACAGGTGACTGGATGTATCAAGGATATTTATACAAATGCCTCATTTTCAAATGGAGGAGAAATACGAGCATTAGGCTTGCTATTAGTTTTTTTGTCTATGGTAACCGATTCCTCGTGTCAATCTAATAAGGAAAAACATTTTTCATCCATTCAAAGTGATTATGTAGCCAAAGCAATTTCCTTCATACAGGAAAATCATTCACATAATATCTCAATACAAGAATTATCGGATTTTGTAGGAATTGATCGTTCTTATCTTTATCGGATTTTTAAAAATATTCTTGGTGTTAGCCCCCAAGATTTTTTGATTGAATTTCGCATTCAAAGAGCCTGCCAGCTCTTATTGGAAACTAATATGGATATATCAAGTATTGCAAACTACGTAGGTTTTTCTACACCTACCCATATGTCTGTTGCATTTAATCGAATTAATAATATATCTCCCAGTAAATACAGAAAGCAATTTAAGAAAATACTTGATGTGTAAACCCTACTGCTCTGACAAATTTAATATAATTTATCGGTTCATAGTGTCATATATTATAACAAGTTCAATGAGGGGCTGTTGTGAAAACAAGACTTTTCACAAAGTGAATTGTTAAAGACAATTCATTTTGCTTTGGCAGACTGGAGAATAACTATGAACAATAACAAAGATTACGACAGGATAAGTTTATTTAATCAAACTGGCATTGATAGCGGAAGATATCTAAACCCTAATGATATTAATATACCCTCTGGTTACAAAGTAGATATATTTGCCTACGGACTGGACTCCCCCAGCAGTATACTTTTTACCCCTGAGGGAGATCTATTGATTGCTGATTCGGGATATATTACAGGCAATCCCACCGTATCTCGTTATGTTAATGACCATTTTGAAGTGATAGCTAATAATTTCAACGTACCTTTAACAGGAATAAATTATCTAGAGGGTAATATCTATGTGTCCCATAAAGGAGTTATTACTATCATAAGCAAGAATGGTACACGATATGATATCCTTTCCGGTTTACCAAGTTACGGTGATTACAGTAATAGCAGAGTAGCCTTTGGTCCGGATCATAAAATGTATTTTGGACAAGGGACTGCAACCAATTCCGGTGTAGTTGGTTTAGACAACCTTTGGGTAGCTGATAATCCCTATTTTCATGATCATCCTGGTTCCCATATATTACTGAATGGGCAAAATTTCGAGACCCCCAATAAGCATAAATATATGAACGAAGTTACTTTCACCGGGGCCTTTTCACCATATGGTATACCTAATACAAGCCCTGAACTTAGAAAAGGAGTAACCAAAGCCTCCGGAAGTATCCTAAAGGCAAATTACGATGGAACAGACCTTAAATTAGTAGCTTGGGGCTTACGAAATCCCTCCTATTTAAAATTTGACCAATCCTGTAGACTCTTTGTATCAAATAATAGTTATAACATAAGAGGGAGCAGACCTATTGCAAATGCGCCTGATGAATTTCACTTATTGACCCCTGGAGTATGGTATGGCTGGCCGGATTATGCCGGAGGCGAACCTGTCACCTCCGCCAAATTTAAACCGGAAGGAAGAAAAGCGCCGGAATTTTTATTTACCCATCATCCTAATATTCCGCCCAAACCTTTGGCTATTTTTCCTCCAGATTCAAATATTTTAGGATTTGAGTTTAATTCTAATCCTAAATTTGGTCCAATCGGTGACGTATTTGTGGCGGAATATGGATGTAATGTACCCAGAGCTCATGGACATTCAATGCCTCAATATACCGGAGCCGGACATCGAGTATCTAAAATAGATATGTTAACGGGCAGTGTATCAACCTTTGCCATTAATAAAACGGGTTTACCTGCCACTATAACACAGGAAGGTGGTTTTGGTAGGCCTACCGATATTTGCTTTGGCCCTGATGGCGCAATGTATGTTGTAGATATGGGAACCAATTTAATTGATAATCCCAATATTTTTATTCCTAAATCTGGTGTAATCTGGCGAATAGATAGTGCTTAAGAATGATATATCTACATATAGCCGGCTGAATAGGTTAATATTCTCAGCCGGCTATATTTATAGTAACACTTTTATTATTATATTAGCTCTAAGTTACAAACGCCCACGTTTATTAATTGCCTTATTCTCATACATAGCATGATCAGCACGGTCAATCATAATCTTTACATCCTCATGGTCCTTGATATAACCGCAAAAAGCCCCCATACTAATCTCAATCTCATAAGGTTTCTTTGATTTCTGATTATAATTCTCTATAAAGAAATTAACTGCAGATAAATAACTCTCCTGCTGATTATTTTCTTCATCATTAATCGCTACTACTAGGAACTCGTCTCCACCAACTCTCGCACAGATTTCCTTACCCCTGCTGCAGCTTTGAAAAGCGTTAGCAACAACAGATATGATGGCATCCCCCTCCTGATGTCCGTATTGGTCATTTATTGCTTTTAGATTATCCAAATCTGCCATAATGACCATAAGCTTTTTATTCTGACTGATTGCTTCATTAATCAAATTGGGCAGGTTTTGATCAAGTCCTCTTCGGTTATAGATACCCGTTAAGACATCTCGAAAGGAGGTTCGATATAACCTACGATGTACTCGGTTAAATTCCAGTGCATTCATGATATTCCTGCTCCAGTTACGATAGGTAATATCAAAGACCTTTATCTTTTCTCCATAGGTCAAAACTGCATAACCGATGGCATTTTCGTTAAAATGTAAGGGCGTAAAATAGTAGGCCTTAGGTATACTTCTCTCCTTCCACAAATCTGGCAGCATATCCTTGGTATCAAAGATAAGGTCGCTACTAACAAATTCCCTATTCTCCTTAGCTAAAACCAACTTCATCTTGTCTGTGTAACCGGTCTGAAGTTCATTTCCTTTTTCCCAACTGTAATTGTGAGCACTTCCATCCCAATTCTTACATAGACAAAGATAGTAATCCGAATATTCTTTGATTAGATATAAATAATAGCAGAATTTATTAATGCAATCTTCCAAGCTAGTGACTGCTGTAAGAGACTCCATCATATAACTATCCAGTAAGGTTTTATAATCCTCTGTTTTTTTCTTCAGACGATGTATACTGCTTCGTTTCATAAATTCAAATGTATTACAACCGCAGCTACGACCAAGATCCAAACGACCGGAAGTTACATTCACTTTGTTGGGACGGCTGCCGGTTATGAGTCTTGTCAATTCACAGACTGCCTCTACTCCCGTATGCATAACAGGAGGCGAATATGTGGTAATAACCGTACTGCAAATAGCTGCATCATCTGTAGCATCATAACCGGTGACCGCCATGTCCTGGGGGATCTTAAATCCGCACCTTTCTAATTCATTCACCAAGCCAATCGCCATATGATCACTAATACATACAACTACCTCTGGTTTTACTATCTCACCAGTCACAATCTGTCTGGCTAACCGCTCCCCACTTTGATAAGTAAAATCCCCTTCATAGCTGATTCTACTTTCATCTATTATAATATTATGCTTCTTTAACGAAGCTCTAACTCCTGCCATACGATTAATGGTTGAAATAGCATTCTCATCTGCTGCCAAACAAAATATATCTTTATATCCATGACAATCAATCAAATGATCCGTCATCTGCTCCATAGCTTTTCTATCATTCGTATAGATATAGGGGAAGTATTTGGAGCACAAATCAACATAAAGCACAGGGCATTTGCATTTCTTAAGAAGCAGCTCTTCAATCTCACATTGTAAATTATCCATTGCTAAGGTTATGCCAGCCACAATTATACCGTCTAAGTGATCAAAATTGATGAGATTATATATATTCTTTTCACCCAGCTTATATTCTGGCAGACCTGTATTCTTAATAAAGGTAGAAAATATGGCCACATCATAATCAAGGGAATAACTTTCCGTTATTATTCCCTTGAGTAGCTTGTGCTGATACAATTCTTCAGCTTCAGATATAATGACCCCAATTAACTTTCTTTTTTTCAAAAGATAATTCACTCCCCTGTCATCTGTATAAAAAGTGACAAAAAATACGATATACCATAATTATACTATAAACCTTTGGGAAATAATAGTGTATTTTTCCTATTTATTATATCTGTCTTGTATATTATAATACAATATTTGTTATTTTTCGACTAATATCCTCCTAAACATTCCTGTATTTTTTTATGATCTAATAACTTAAAGCTATTTCCGTAATAATCAATTAAGCCTTCTTCCTTCATTCTTGTTAACTCTCTACACATGGAGGTACGAGATACATTCAAATAATCAGCAAGTTCCGTGCGATTAAGTGGAACCTGAAATATACTGCTACCTAGGTCACTTCCTTCATTCAAGAGATAGGTTGCAAGCTTTTGCCTCATTCCTTTTAAGGTCAAGAGCTCCAGCTTATGATTTAGTCTTACGTTTCTCTCTCCAAGAATAATCATCATATTCTGTATTAACTTAATATGAAAATCACAACTGTTTCCACAGGATCTGATCACTCTCTCATAGGGAATTAACATGATATTTGCCTCCTGTTTGATTCTGACGGAGACAGGAGAAATTCGACTTGCCGTACAGACAATTCCCTCGGCAAACATATCGGAGGGGCCCATCATTGCTACGATATGCTTGTTTCCTGACAAGTTCTCCTTCATAATCTCAACAACTCCACTTATAACAATACCTATATGATTAATCTTGTCACCGGAAAGAAAGATATATTCCTCAGCTTTAAAGCACTTTACCTGCGCATTCAGACATCTTATCAGATTGCTAAGATCATTCTCTCCCACACTACGAAACAAGACACAATTTTTTATAACCGAATAATATTGCTCCATAATAATAACCATGCCTTTCTCAATACTTGCATACTTTGGGCCGCAGACCCCTTGCAGTATGAAATATATTTTTTATAATTCACACTAAATAGTACATTCCTTCCCTTTGAGTTAGTTTGTGCCAAGGATTACTCAGGCACAAACTTCTAAGTGTGAAAATTGCTTTTTATTTGTAGCCGTGGCTACACTATTTCTTCTTAGTCTGTATTATACTCATCTTGTCAGAACGAAGTCAATGAAAATTATTTAAATAAAAATAAAGGAGAATAAGTAATGGAGAATAAGATGTTTTGTTATCAATGTCAGGAAACAGCAGGGTGCTCTGGCTGTACACAATTTGGGGTCTGTGGAAAATCTCCCGCTCTATCTAAAATTCAGGATCTGCTTATTTATACTACAAAGGGATTAAGTGCAGTAACCACCGCCCTCAGAGCCCAGGGAGAAACCATTGCTCCAGAAGTGAACCATTATATTACAATAAATTTATTTACTACCATCACAAATGCCAATTTTGATGATGAGGTTTTCTATAATAGAGTATTTGAAACCTTAGACCTAAAGAACAAGTTAATTGCAAAGGTATCCAATAAAAGTAATCTCGCCGAGGCAGCTTTATGGTCTGCTGACACAAAGGAAGAATTCGATAAGAAGGCTTCTACTGTAGGTGTCCTTGCAACTGAAAATGAAGATGTAAGAAGCCTCAGAGAGCTTATTATCTATGGCTTAAAGGGACTTGCCGCATACCTTAAGCATGCCAATGAATTAAATTATGATAGCGAAGAAGTCTGTGCATTTATGCAAAAGGCACTGGCAGCCACTTTAGATGATAGCTTAAGTGCTGATGCTCTCATTGCTCTTACCTTAGAGACAGGTAAATTTGGTGTTGATGGCATGGCTCTTTTAGACACAGCCAATACCTCTACCTATGGCAATCCAGAAATCACAAAGGTTAATATCGGTGTTGGAACTAGACCTGGTATCCTCGTATCCGGCCATGACTTAAGAGATTTAGAGCAGTTATTAGAACAGACTAAAGATACAGGCGTTGATGTTTATACTCACTCTGAGATGCTTCCTGCTCACTATTATCCTGCCTTTAAGAAATACAGTAACTTTATCGGTAATTACGGAAATGCATGGTGGAAGCAGAAGGAAGAGTTCGAAAGCTTCCGTGGCCCCATCTTAATGACTACCAACTGTGTAGTGCCTCCGGCAGCTTCCTATAAGAATAGATTATTTACAACTGGTGCTTCAGGCGTTACAGGTTGCCTGCATATTGAAAGAGATGAGAATGGTCACAAGGACTTCTCACAAATCATCGAGCTGGCCAAGACCTGTGAGGCTCCCGTTGAGATCGAAAAAGGTGAGATCATCGGCGGCTTTGCTCACAACCAGGTTTTTGCTTTAGCAGATAAGGTTGTTGATGCTGTGAAATCAGGTGCTATTAAGAAATTCTTTGTAATGGCAGGCTGTGACGGTCGTCAGAAATCCAGAAACTATTATACAGAATTTGCACAGGCACTACCACAAGATACCGTAATCCTTACTGCCGGCTGTGCAAAGTATAAATATAACAAGCTAGACTTAGGTGATATCGGTGGAATACCAAGAGTATTAGATGCAGGTCAGTGTAATGACTCCTACTCCCTTGCTCTGATTGCACTGAAATTAAAAGAAGTATTTGCGCTTCAGGATATCAATGAGCTTCCTATCGCCTTCAACATCGCTTGGTATGAACAAAAAGCTGTTATCGTCCTTCTTTCCCTTCTATATTTAGGTGTAAAGAACATTCACTTAGGACCAACACTTCCTGCCTTCCTTTCTCCGAATGTAGCAAAGGTACTGGTAGAAACCTTCGGTATTGCAGGTATTGGAACCGTTGAGGATGATATCAAATTATTTATGGAATAATTCTTAGCGAAGAGGTAAACCTACCGGATAGAGACTCATCTTATCTATCCGGTAATTTTTAATAAGGGAGGAATATATGAGCGCATTTTTGGGCCCAATCCATTATTGGTTATATAATAAAATACAATTACAGCAGAACCTTGTTGATGAGATATATGAATTAGGCAGAGAGCATGGACTATCTCTGGCGGGAGAATGTAATAATCTATTTGGTACCTTTGATAATAAGCCCCTGGAAGAAATGATTGATCATGGTAACATTCATGGATGGCTACAGGAAAGAGTGTCACAGGTAGAATATAAATATGCTTACTCCGTAACTAAGTTATTAGAAAAGGACATAGCTACTAAGGATATCTTACTTTCTATAATTAGAAAGAATGGAATTAATCTGGCAAGGAATTATAAAGGTAACCCTCTAAGTGCAGAAGGCATTTACAAAACCATCACAGACAATTTATTGGATGGAATGCCCTGTGATCATGCTAACCGCATCCTTTCCCAAGGTGAGAACGAAGTCACCTGGAGCAGATCTATCTGTGTCCACAGCCCCTACTGGGAGGAAGTCGGAGGAGATATTAGTATTTATTATGAATTAAGGGATGCCTGGCTGGAGGGCTTTGTAACAGAGCTTGGCTGTGCCTTGGAAAAGGTAGATTCAAAGACCTATCACATAAAAAAGTAATAAATTATGAAGAAGGAGGTTCATACCATGGACAGCATTCAACTTATGATGGAGGAACATCAGAATATCCTACGTATGCTTGCCGTTATACGAAAAGCATGCTATAGGGTAATGCAGGGTGAAGCAATTGATTATCCTGATTTTGATCATATGATTGATTTTGTACGTAATTATGCAGATGCTCATCATCACGGCAAGGAAGAAAAACTCTTATTTCAAGAAATGATAAATCATCTTGGTCCTCTTGGTAACAAATTAATCACCCACGGCATGCTTGTAGAACATGACCTTGGAAGACTCTATATGCAAGAGTTAAAGGAAGCCCTTAATCGTGTTAATGCTGGAGATGATATGAGCCGTCTGGATGTCATTGCCAATGCCATCAGCTATACCCACTTACTTAAGAGACATATTGAGAAGGAAGACTCTGTTGTATATACCTTTGCACAACGTCAATTACCAGCTGAAGTACTTGATAAGGTAAATCAAGAGACAATAGACTTCGAAAAAGCTGCCCAAGATAAGAACACCCAAGAATATTATCGAACTCTGATCGCAACAATGGAAGGAAAATATAATTAGTCTAAAACACTGAGGCTATTGCAAGATATGTTATACCTAATTTCTTGCAAATAGCCTCTATTTTTATACTATCTCACATGCCTACCTCCCCTCCCTATTCCAAAAATCGAAAATTTGTTCATTATTCTCCTTTTCCCAAATCTAAATTCATGCTATAATGTTCGTGACCGATAAGGTGGATTAGTAACTGCAAACCTCTCTTATCAAACAAAGGAGTTATACATGACCACAGAAAAAGAAGCCTTAATTAAAGAAATTGTCGACGCCCATATCAGGCAGTTTATAGATAGTATGGAAGCCAGATATTCTCTTGAACTAAAAGACCCTCTGGGTGTAATAAACGCTAAGAAAAACAATGCCTTCATCTCCCAGCTAGGTGAGGAATTTATGTTTTACTCAGCCTTCGTTCGTTCCTTCGATAGTTCTTTTGGTAAAGTTCTGGAGAATATGGGAAATGCAATTGCAAAGATATCCTATACCGTTAGAGGCAAAATCGAATCCTATCTCCTGCCCCAGCAGACACAGCATATTGATTATCTAATGACTGCCTATGAGAAGAGAGATTCTAAACCTAGGGTGGCAGATTATATGAAATTCAACTGCCTGATCCCCTCTAATGTTACCAGCTTTTTAACCTCTCATGAGACAGATAATTATTTTTATGATGAAGAAAAACATTGCCACTATCTAATTGAACTAAAAGCCGGTGGCGATTTGGATAATAAAAAAGCCAAATCTGAAAAAATAGCGCTGCTCAATGAATTCTTTATCCTTAAGAATTCCCTGCAAAATGATGATACCGTTAAGATCTATTTTGCCACCGCATATAATAAATTCGGAGAAGGAGCTCCTTGGAGACAGGAACGTGTTCAGACCTTCTTTGCTGAAGAAGAGCTCTTAATCGGCAAAGATTATTGGAATTTTGTCTGCAATGATCCAGAAGGCTATGATGTTATCTTTGACCAATACCGCAACAGCTCTGAATATATGAAGAGTGCCCTAGAACGAATTAAGGGGCTGTACTTTGATACGTACTAGAAATTATGTTACTTTATTAAAGTTTATATCTTAATGATATAGATTGAATTTTGAGAGGAGATATACCCCTTATGATAGATGTAAATACCATAGATAAATACCTGCTGATGCATGGGGACTGTATGGAAAAGCTGAAGGAAATACCCGATGGCAGCATCGATCTTATCCTCTGTGATCCACCGTATAATTTGGCCAAGTATTCTACAGGCAATATGAAGTTTGACTGGCGCAGCGAAATTAATAACGATGTGGCACAATGGGATTTAAAAGAGCTATCCCCTGGGGATTTTATTGATGAGTTTAAACGGGTACTCTCTCCGACTGGAAATATTTTTGTCTTTACCAGCTATAATCTTATTGGTAAATGGCATGAAATATTTGATAGCGAATTCGATACCTTCCAGTTCATGGTGTGGCATAAAACCAATCCGGTTCCCAATATCCGTAAATCCTCCTTCCTTAACAGCTGTGAGCTTATTGTCTGTATGTGGAACAAAGGACATACCTGGAATTTCTCCAAGCAAAATGAGATGCATAATTTTATTGAAAGCCCTATTTGCATGGGAAGTGAAAGATTAAAGAATCCCAAGCATCCTACCCAAAAACCACTCTCTGTTCTTAAACAGATTATTAAGATTGCCAGCAATGAGAATGATATTGTTCTGGATATGTTCATGGGTGTAGCTTCCACTGGTGTAGCTGCAAGGGAACTTAATCGAAGATTTATTGGTATTGAAATAGATGATACCTATTTTGAGGCCTGCGAGAAACGAATGAGTGAAACAGATAAATAAAAGAAAGAGGCTGTTTCATCATAACATTTTACTAAATTTTGAAGGAGCAACATCATCCCTCTTCGAGATTTTATCAGCTACAGTCGTGCCAGCACTGCCCATTATATGTTCGGGCAGCTGCTTTCAGGCACATACTTACGCTGTTAAAACTCTTATAGGAATGATGTTGCTCCTTCAAAATTAGGTAATGTAATATAATTATGAAACAGCCCCTTCTCTCATTATTAGAAGTATTCTCTTATGGTTCACTTTTCTTCTTATCCATCTCCTGTACAAGCACCCACTGGTGTGTTTTTACATGATACTTAATGTATATCATCCTCATACAATCACCTATACATATATTACAGCAAAAGAACAGCACCTCTACTCCTGCATACTTCTCTTCCCTGCTATATACGATACTATGAATTTTGTAGGTCTGAAGAACATGCTCCTCATCCTCCAGGCGAATGTAAATAGGCTTTATCTTCCCCTCCACGTTAAAGGTTGCATTTACATCTACAGGCATATGAAACATTATTTTATCCCTTCTCCATAATTCGGTTTACGCTTCTCCGGAGATATCCCTCCTGCCATATGATAAATGGGACTATTAATAAAGATGGCCCGCATAATTGCCTCATCTCCATACTTCTCTCTTACCTTATCAACTGCAATATCTAACTTTGCCATCCTCTCATAGCGATTCATATCAAATAAGTTGATTTGATGCGTGGAAGATCCCTTGACTATCTTGCTGGTATGAATCCCAAGATTTCGGATAGGTGATCCATCCCACAATTCATCAAAAAGCTGGCAGGCTACCCGATGAACCTCATTGGTGGTATTGGTGGCACTAAGAAGTGTCCTTTGATGGGAACAATGGTGAAATTCGCAGTTAACCATGCTCACCGCTACAACACTCGCTTCTACGTCATCCGCCCGTAATCTGCTACAGACGGTCTCCGCCAAGGAGAGTAAAATCATCTTAGCTGCATCCACCTGGTCTACATCAAAGGCAATGGTGGTGGAATTGCCATATCCCTTAAAGGGAGGGGCTTCACTGGCTACCAGAGACATATCAATTCCATTGGCAAAGGCATAGATTACCTCACCGTATTTCTTAAAATGAGCCCGTAAGACATTCATATCCGTCTTAGCCAGATCGCCAATGGTGTAAATGCCCAAATTATGAAGTTTTCTCTTCGTAGCATGGCCAACATAGAAAAGTTCTCCTACAGGAAGTCTCCACAGCTTTTTCTCTATCTCCTCGGGAAATAGGGTGTGTACAAGATTTGGCTTCTTAAAATCAGAGGCCATCTTCGCCAAAAGCTTATTGGTAGAGATACCAATATTGACGGTAAACCCCAGTTCCCTGGCAATCTTATCCTTCATCAGATTGGCTGCAACTACTGCCGATCCGTAGAGGCCTATTGTTCCTGTCATATCACAGTAGGCCTCGTCTACGGAATATTGCTCCACACTTGGCGAGAACTCCCGCAGTATCTCTATAAATGCCTTCGAACAGGTATCATATAAATCATAATGAGGCGCTACAAGAATCAAATCTGGGCACAGCTTCTTAGCATCACTGATGGTATCTCCCGTCCTCACTCCGTATTTCTTGGCAGGCATGGACTTAGCCAGAATAATTCCATGGCGTTTCTTAATGTCGCCCCCAACAGCAGAAGGTACCTCACGCAAATCCCTTTTCTCTCCAAGGATGTGCAGTCGATAAACGGCTTCCCAACTAAGGAAAGCCGAATTAACATCAATATGAAAAATCAAATTATCCATACATATGTTCTCCTTTGCATTTATTATAACAGAACTTATGTTCGATGTAAAGGAGTTAATTTTAGGAATTTATGGGGTTTTTGTTGAGGTGAATATTTAAAGTTTGCAAAAATTGAGTTAAAGTTTGCAAATTTCGTTAATCATACCCTTACCTACCAATTAACCACATTCAATACTGTTAAAAATGCGTTTTTAAGAATAGAGATAATCGTTCATATCTTTCCCTCTATACTAATTTTATGGTTTTTTATTATGTTTGTATGTGTAAGCTCACTTTATAATTTATCAAAAATCTCTTGCTCATAACGTTGCCATTCGGTTGGCATATGTGCTATATCATATTTATTACTCATCGAATTTGTAGATTATAAATATTGAACAAATTTAGCTTTATTTTATGCATATAATGAACTCTTAAAGTTTCCTTGCTTTGATTACAAAAGTTACTGGAAGAATCTTTGCTTTTTTAGCAAAATCACTATTATCTGACTGTATAATTTCATCATCAGATTGCTCAATCATTTGTTCAATTACAAATCCTGCTTTTGCTAACGCATTCACATAGGTTGATATTTTACGGTCTGATAATTTTAGCACATTTTCACCAAGCGATACCGAGTACCAGGATTCATCGAAATAACATTTTTTAAAAATAAGCTTATTATTTTCAGAGGCAACACATTTATGTATAGGGTGAGACCAACTAAAAATAAATACGCCGTCTTTTTTAAGATAAGAAGCAATTTTACTAAAAGTACCTTCAAGGTCAGTAGTCCAACCTATAGCGTAAACCGAATAAACAAAGTCAAAATAATTCTTTGATATACCACATTCTGCTTCCATTGGAGAGCAAATAAATTTAGCTGTAAGACCGCAAGCTTCCAAATGTTTCTTCGCTTTTTCAATTTGATTTTCTGAAATATCCATACCCCATAGTTCAGATGCTTTTTGTTCTCACAGATATTGCATGGAATGACCAGTTCCACATCCTATTTCCAATATCTTTTTCCCAGATACATCACCAAAAAGTCGGCATTTTTCTTCCGAGACAAATGCTCCATAATAGGGAAGTGCTGTTGTTCCTAAAACGTCATTTCCTTTTGTGTTCCAAAACAAACTATTAGTTTTATGAACAGAATATTTATTCAAATCAATTGTTATTGCATTGCCGACTTCGCCAGCACCGATAATGTTTGTTCTATAATTAGAATTATTGTCCATTTCTCATCCTCCATTAATATAAATAGTGTTCAGTTCGTTATCTTAAATAAGTACTAAACTGCTAGCGCAGTGGTTCTCTGGCTTTAAGTTTCACTTGTTCTACCCTTAGATATATGTTATAGTTTTCCTGAGCAAGAATGAAACGGAATTCTGCAAGGGATTACAATATATAACC
>JAEZTQ010000020.1 GCA_023443625.1 Bacillota bacterium
CCCAAAATGGATAAAAATCATCTACTTTAAATAAATTTCGATAATTCATACTCAATGTTTTCTGTTAAACAATTGGGTAACCGGAATTTAATCCTGCAAACTGGAATTTACCTTTTCAACCGACCAAAATATTTTACTTCCATAAAATGGTGCTTGCTTTTACTTGTCCTTAATGAATGATCATAGAATCACCAAAGCTAAAGAAACGATATCTCTCCTCTACCGCTGTTGCATAAGCTCTCATTATATTATCCCGTCCTGCCAAGGCGGACACAAGCATCATGAGGGTAGATTCAGGAAGATGGAAATTCGTAATTAGGGCATCCAATACCTTAAAGGTATATCCAGGATAGATAAAGATAGAGGTATCGCCACTTCCAGCTATTACCCTTCCCTTCTCATCTGCTGCAGATTCTATGGTTCTACAGCTGGTTGTCCCCACACAGATTACTCTACCTCCGGCTTCTTTTGTCTTGTTGATCATATCTGCTGCTTCTTGGGTCACTTCATAGAATTCAGAATGCATATGATGCTCTTTTACATCCTCAACCTTAACAGGACGAAAAGTTCCCAGTCCCACATGAAGGGTAACATTAGCCCTCAGAACACCCATTGCCTCTATCTGGTCTAATAATTCCTTGGTAAAATGAAGCCCAGCCGTAGGTGCTGCTGCAGAGCCCTCGTATTTTGCATATACGGTTTGGTATCGATTCTTATCTGTAAGTTCATGAGTAATATAAGGAGGCAAGGGCATTTCTCCTAATTGGTCTAAAATCTCTTCAAAAATTCCCTCATAGGAAAACTGAATTAATCGGCTTCCCTCCTGAATGATATCAATGATTTCACCAGTTAAAATACCATTACCAAAGCTAATCTTTGTCCCTATTTTGGCCTTTTTGCCAGGCTTGACCAAAGTCTCCCAGATATCCTTTTCCCGTCTTTTGAGCAGTAAAAGCTCAATTCTTGCACCATGACCTTCTACTTCCTCCCATTGGTTTACCTGGTCTCTAATCTTTTCACCAATTAACCTTGCTGGAATTACCTTCGTGTTATTAAGAACAAGACAATCGCCAGGTTTTAGATACTCTGTAATCTGTTTGAAAATTCTATGTTCTACTGCACCTGTCTTCTTATCAAGTACCAAAAGTCTGGAACCGGAACGATCTTCAAGAGGATCTTGAGCTATTAATTCTTCGGGTAATTCATAGTAAAAATCTTGTGTTTTCATTAATTCCTCCACATGCTTGTCCAAATAACTATTGGCTTAATCTAAGGGAATCGGCAGGTCGGAGGTCCTTAAGACCTCCGACCTCTAATCAAGAGCAGTTACATAAAAGTATACTACATAAATTCCCCCAAGTAAGCCCTTGTCTTTTAAAGATTTTATTCTAATATTAGAACATTAAGTCCGATTTCTTCTTCAGTAATTTTGCGCCGTTGAGAATTAATAACACACCTGTTACTACTCCTGCTAAAATCATCAAAATACCCAATACGAGATTCCAAACACCTACAGATTTCATTGTGTGGTAGATTTTTTCCATCAAAATATTTTCCTCCTTTAATTACGGCTAATAACTCCATATTGCTCATAATATGCATCGATAGCTGCTTTTAATGTATCATCAATTACAATTTTCCCCTTGTAAGGCTTGTTATGCAGATGTTTCACAACTTCTTCCATGGTTACAATTGCATTGGTCGCAATATTATAGTTTTCCTCAATTTCTGACAAAGCACTTTGACTACCTTGGCCTCTCTCCATACGATCGACTGATACGATTAAGCCGAGTACTTTAACCTCTCCCTGTGCAGCCAGAATTGGCATAGTCTCGCCAATAGAGGTACCCGCAGTAGTTACATCTTCGATAATGATTACACGATCCTTATCTGTTAAGGGTGAACCCAACAAAATACCTGCATCCCCATGATCCTTAACCTCTTTACGATTGGAGCAGTACTTAATATCCTTCTCATAGAATTCACTGATTGCCATAGAAGTAGTCACACTAAGAGGAATTCCTTTATATGCTGGTCCGAATAATACATCAAAATCCAGTCCGAATTTATCATTAATAGCTTTTGCATAATACTCACCCAATTTTCTCAACTGTGAACCTGTTCGATAAAATCCTGTATTAATAAAAAATGGCGTCTTTCGTCCGCTTTTGGTTGTAAAGTCTCCAAATCTAAGAACTTCACAATCCACCATAAATTCAATAAATTCCTTCTTATACTGTTCCATGTGCTTTCTCCTGTTTTATGTTTATTGTAGCATAATTTTGTATAATTTAAAGTACTTCTTAAAATTTAATTTCTATGCTGATTTCTATTTATCGTACACATCCAATAAGGTCTTTAATATCCCCTACCTTATATTCTCTCATATATTTCTCAATGCCCTCTACTACTTCCATAGTAGCACTTGGATTTATGAAATTAGCCGTTCCTACAGCCACCATAGTTGCTCCGGCCATAATAAATTCCAAAGCATCTTCTGCATCTGAAATCCCACCCATACCGATGATAGGAAGCTTAACAGCATTAGCTACCTGATATACCATGCGGATTGCTATTGGTTTAACTGCTGGGCCAGACAGCCCCCCGGTTTTATTGGCAAGGAGAAAGGCTCTTTTGTGAATGTCAATCTTCATAGCTGTTAGGGTATTGATTAAGGATAAGGCATCGGCACCACCCGCCTGAGCAGCTCTTGCCATCTCCCCAATGTCGGTTACATTAGGACTTAGCTTCATAATAAGGGGTTGTTTTGCCCTTTTCTTAAGCTCTGCTGTAATGGCTTCCACACATTTGGGGTCTTGTCCAAAAGCAATACCACCCTCTTTTACATTAGGACAGGATATATTAATCTCCAGCATATCCACATCACAATCAGATAGACGTTCTACAACATCACAATACTCCTCTGTGGTCTTGCCTACAACGTTTACAATAATTTTCGTATCCTGCTTACGTAAAAATGGTATATCTCTTTTGATAAAGACATCTACACCAGGGTTTTGAAGACCAATGGCATTGAGCATCCCACCATAGGTTTCAGCCACTCTAGGTGTGGGATTACCAGGCCAGGGTATACTGGATACCCCTTTGGTTGTTACTGCTCCAAGCCTTGATAAATCTACATATTCACTATACTCCATACCAGAGCCAAAGGTACCTGATGCGGTGGTTACTGGGTTCTTAAAGGTTATTCCAGCTATTGTTACACTTGTATTCATAGTTCCACCTCTTCCCCATAAAACACAGGTCCATCTTTACAAATTCTTTTATTATGCACATTACTGTGATGATCGATTTCCTTGGATTTACAAACACATCCAAGGCAGGCTCCTACACCACAAGCCATTCTCTCTTCTAGTGATAGCTGGACTTTGATACCATGCTCTAAGGCATAAGCCTTAACCCCTTTTAGCATGGGGGTTGGGCCGCAGGCAAAGATGATATCCGCCTCTAATTCATTTGCCTTGATGGCATCGATTACATTTCCCTTTGTACCATTACTACCGTCTTCTGTAGAGATATAAACCCCACCATAGGCTTTAAACTCCTGCTCTAAAAATGTTGTATCCCTGTAACCTAGGACAATTTGCTTATCACAGCTTAGCTGCTTAGCTAGCTCCAGCATAGGAGGTATACCAATTCCCCCGCCAATTAATAAGGCTTTCTTACCTTCTAAGATAAAACCATTGCCCAATGGTCCCATTGCTTCAATGTAATCCTGCGCTCTTAGCCCCGCAATTTCTTTTGTACCTTTTCCTACGATACGATAAACCAGCCTTACACGCCCCTTTATCTTATCAATCTCACAGATACTAATGGGTCTTGGGAGCAGCTTATTGCCATTGTTACAGTACAAAGATACAAACTGACCAGGTTTTGCTTCCTCTGCAATATCAGGAGCATTTAACCACATACTGTAGATATCCTGTGCTATCATTTTATTTTCCGCTATTAGCGCTTTATTCTTTCTTGCTACTGACATGCCACTTCTCCTATGCTTTAATTTCTATTCTTCGCCTATTTTATCCTATATTTATCCCCAGGACAAGGCAAATTTTAGCCCTCTATGATTTTTACCTGTACTTTACGTATTCTAGGCCCGTCAAATTCCATAAAATATATTCCCTGCCAAGTTCCTAGAAGCAATCTGCCATCCTCTATAATCACCGTTTGAGAAAATCCCATGATACTAGCTTTAATATGTGCAGCAGAATTACCCTCACTATGTCGATAATTATCGGAGAGGGGGATTACCTTTCCAACTTCCATTATAAAATCCTTTACCACATCTGGATCCGCATTCTCATTTATTGTTATCCCAGCTGTTGTATGGGGAACAAAGATAATACAGATACCATTCTTTACACCGCTTTCCTTAACCTTATTTTGTACCTCGTTGGTAATATTAATCATTGCACAATGTTGTCCTGATTTTACGCCAAAGGTATAGACCTCACTCATCTCCATCCTTCCTTTCCTTATATGTAATCTATTGTTAATTTGAACAGACATTATTACTAAATATTGTATTTGCCGTAATTTATTATATAAAACCTGAATGAGAATTTCAAGAACATCATATTTTTCAATTCCTTGTAAATAATAATTTTAGGTATTCTGCTTCTCATTTCGGAGTTTTTTAACCAAAAAAAGAAAACAATAAGCTCAAGAAGCTTAATATATAATAATTTATTGGAGGTAGTTTATGAACCCTATTAATCTAACTAAGAATCCCTCGATACCTGAGGAGAAATGTCTGGACAACACGATAAAACTTCTATCAGAGGGTTATTTATATATACCAAACAGAATTAGAAAATATAATTCTCCCCTTTTTGTTACAAGGCTAATGGGCAAGAAGGTTGTTTGCATGAGCGGCAAAAAGTCTGCAAAGATATTTTATAACCAAAACCTATTCACGCGCAAGGGAGTCATACCTAGAAGAATACAGGAGACCTTATTTGGAAAAAATGCAATTCAAACCCTGGTCGGCCCCCCTCATATTCATCGTAAGCTTCTCTTTCTATCTATCATGTCACCTGGGCAAGTTGAGGAGATCATCAAGCTTACAAAAAAGCAATGGCAGATTAACAGTCGAAACTGGGAGAAGAGAAATGAGATTATTCTCTTTGATGAAGTAGCAAAGTTATTCTTCCAGGTTGCTTGTAAATGGGCAGGTGTTCCATTAAAACATTCTGATGCAAAGTCTAAATCAAAGGATATGAGTGACATGGTAGATGCCTTCGGTGCAGTAGGTCCAAGGCATTGGAGAGGAAGATGTGCAAGAAACCGGGCAGAAGCTTGGGCGAAAACCATTATTAGGGGTGTTCGAACAGGCAGGATTAGGGTTCCAAATAATACCGCCTTATATTCCATAACATGGCATAAGAATCTTGATAATAAACTTATGAATATAGATACGGCCGCAATTGAATTAATCAATATTCTACGGCCTATTACGGCAATTGCAACCTATGTTATCTTTGGTGCACTGACCCTTTTGACATATCCGGAATATAAAATTAAGCTCAGAGAAGGAGATGATGGGTACAGCACAATGTTTGTACAGGAAGTCCGGCGTTTTTACCCCTTCGGTCCTTTCCTTGGTGCTCGCGCCCGCATTGATTTCACATGGCAAAACCACAAATTCAAGAAAGGTGATTTAGTTTTCTTAAGTATATTCGGAACAAATCATGATAAAGCTATCTGGAAAGACCCGGATACCTTTTACCCTGAGCGCTTTATAGGTCGTAAGGAAAACCCTTATGACTTCATATCTCAAGGTGGAGGTGATTACAAATTTGGCACACGCTGCCCCGGTGAAATGCTGACCATAGAATTAATGAAAATAAGCCTTGATTTTCTCACAAATAAATTAGACTACCAAGTTCCACTCCAGGATTTATCCTATAGTCTAAGCAGAATGCCTACCCTGCCTAAGAGTAAATTTATTATCAGTAATGTAAAACGAAATCCAGAAAAATCAGGGTACAAGATATAGTTCCCCTGTATTTTACTTGTTTTACACATGGATATTAAATACTTTAGTTAGCGTAAAATTAGTTTAGGGTATATGGAAATACATTCCATATTTGATTTAGGGTAGATGAAAAGCACCCTTTTGTGGTAAATTTAGGTTTACGAAGACCAAATAAACTACAAAGGAAGGTGC
>JAEZTQ010000069.1 GCA_023443625.1 Bacillota bacterium
TCCAATAGTAAAGAGGCACCCCTATATAGAATAACATTTGAAAGAGTAACTTCCATCTATACTTTTTGAAAAAGTTATTTCCACCAACAGAAGGAGGAGGGGTGGAATTTAGTTTTTCAATCGACGAGTAAAATATTTTTTATATTTTTTTAAAAAAGGTATTGCAATCCTAAAATGAGTGTGCTATATTATAACGCATAACTTAAGTTAGTAATAAATGTAAATAATTGAAAAAGACAATGTGGTCAAAGCTGTAAAGTTTTGGCCACTTTTTTTTAATCCTTTTTGGGGCTAGAAGTACGTCCATAAAGAGGTAAAAAGGGAAATTACTAAACAATTGTAACTTGTGTAGATAGTAAATTCCTCACGGGACTTAATAAGGAATGACTATAAGGACTCTAATTAAGAAAGGATGTTGTAGTATGGAAATTGGTGATTTTAAAGTAGCAATGGATACGGTTTGGGTTCTCTTCGCAGCGTTTCTAGTATTTTTTATGAATCTAGGCTTTGCCTCGGTGGAAAGTGGATTTGCCAGATCTAAAAATGCAGTAAATATTTTATCTAAGAATTTCATAGTATTTGCAGTATCATCATTAGGTTTCTTGGCTTTGGGCTGGGGTATTATGTTTGGTGATGGTAATGGCTTCATGGGACTAAAGGGACTGTTCTTTGTAAGCGGAGCAGATAATGCTCCAGCAGTGGGAGATGCTTATTCAGGCGTATATTCAGCGATTTCCTGGGCAGGAGTTCCTCTATGGACAAAGTTCTTCTTCCAGTTAGTATTCTGTGGAACAGCAGCAACCATTGTATCGGGAGCTGTGGCAGAGAGAGTAAAATATATCTCCTTTATTATTTTCTCCTTTGTCTTAACTTTAGTTATTTATCCTATTATTGGTCACTGGATTTGGGGTGGCGGTTGGCTATCAGAACTGGGTTTTTTTGATTTTGCTGGTGATACAGTGGTTCACAGTGTAGGCGGTTGGGCAGCTTTGACCGGTGCAGTTATCCTTGGACCAAGAATTGGAAAATATAAGGATGGAAAGGCTAAAACTATTCCAGGACACAATATGTCCCAGGCAACCATTGGTGCTTTTGTTTTATGGCTTGGTTGGTTTGGATTTAACCCTGGTTCAACCATGGCAGTTGACCCCGGCGCCATATCTCATATCGTAGTCACAACCAACTCAGCGGGTATCATAGCAGTATTAACTTCAACGATTACTTCCTGGATACTTCTTGGTAAACCGGACTTGGGTATGAGCATTAATGGTTTGTTGGCTGGTTTGGTTGCAGTGACCGGAGCTTGTGCTTTTGTTACAGTTCCTGTTTCCTTACTCATTGGTGCAATCGCAGGTGTACTCGTGGTATTATCCGTAATCTTCTTTGATAAAATTAATGTGGATGATCCCGTAGGTGCTATATCAGTTCATTTAGTTCATGGTATATTTGGTACCATCTGTGTAGGTTTATTTGCAAAGGATGGTATCACTGGAGTTGCTACAGGCAATGGTCTATTCTACGGCGGTGGCTTTTCCTTGCTTGGCAAACAGTTACTTGGTATTGTAGCAGTAGGAACCTTTGTATTAGTTACCTCCTCTTTGGTATGGTGGGTTCTTAAGGTGACCATTGGTATCCGTGTTTCAAAGGAAGAAGAAATTCAAGGTCTGGATATTGGTGAACACGGTAATCAAGCTTATCCTGATTTTGCTCCTAGTATAAAAGAATAGAGATTTATTTAGCTCCTTATTATATTTATTACCCTTAAGGGTGGAATGGAGGACGACATGAAAAAATTAGAGATTATTATCAAACCGGAAAGATTAGAGAGCCTAAAGAATATACTAAATGATTGTCATGCCAGCGGTATAATGATTAGCAATATTATGGGATATGGTAAGCAAAAGGGCTTTGTGCAAGTATATAGAGGTACAAAATCGGATGTAAATCTTTTGCCTAAAATAAAAGTGGAGACCGTAGTTACTGCTGATATAGCAGACAATATAATTTCAAAAGTTCTTAAAGAAATTAATACAGGAAACTATGGTGATGGTAAAATATTTATCTATGAGGTGGAAGATGCAGTAAGAATTCGAACCGGTGAGCGGGGTAATGAAGCTTTATAAATTATTCATACAAATTTCGACGATTTTAAGTATAATCATTAACCAATCTACTTGCTGATTAATAATATATAATAGGAATATTATATAGGAGTAGATAATGAATGTAAATTTTGACAATATAAGTAAGAATATAAAGGAAAATAAATATGGATATATCGGCTCTGGATCAGGAAGGTTGGTTTATGATTTAAATAATGGTTATGTTGTTAAAAAAGCTAAAAATAAAAAAGGTTTAATGCAGAATAAGACAGAATATAATATTGCTTCCACTAATCATTCTCGCATATTAGCCAGAATTACAGCAGTATCTGATGATTTCAATTATTTGATTATGGAAAAGGCAGATAAACTAAAATCAATCTCAGAGGTATGGAAATATTATGATGTAGCTAACTTTAAAGAATTATTTGCCTTAGAGGAATTTAAATCTCTATCCAATAAGAATGATTTGCTGGTTGTTGATCTACGAAGATTAACAAGCTGGGGATTGGTTAAAGGAAAACCTGTTATCATTGATTTTGGCTTTACCAAAGAAGTTAGTAGATTATATAATCCCTTTAGAATATAAGTAAATGAGGGGATGTTACAAAATTCGCTATTACAGCTTTTTTGTAACATCCCCTTGTTATTAATATTATGCTACCAGTCAGGAAGATAGTTTTTAGTGTATCTTAGCCAAAATGCTTCTTGCAGCACTGATTCCGTTGGCTGAAGCTTGTTGTAAACCTCTCGTAAGACCGGCACCATCTCCAATTGCTCTTAGACCCTCTATACTAGTTTCAAAATCTGTATTTACCACAACTTTATTAGAATAGAATTTAACTTCCACACCATAGAGTAAGGTTTCATCACTGGCAATACCAGGGGTTACTTTATCCAAGGCTAATATCATCTCTTTGATATCCAACATGATACGATGAGGGAATACCAAGGATAAATCTCCGGGTACGGCGTCTTTTAAAGTTGGTATTAGGTTGTTACGACAGAGCCTTTCCTCCGTGGTTCTTCTACCACGCTGGAAATCACCAAAGGTTTGAACTAGTATTCTGCCTCCACAGAGCATATTACTTAACTGGGCAATATGCTTACCATATTCGATAGGAGTCTTAAATGGCTTGGTGAAGTTCTTAGATACTAAAATAGCAAAATTGGTATTATTTGTTTTGAACTCTTTGGATTTGTAAGCATGTCCATTGACAACGGCTAGATTATTTTCATAATACTCTGTAGCTACCTCACCGGAAGGGTTGGTACAGAAGGTACGAACCTTATCATCAAAGGTAGGCGTATGGTAGACAAGTTTAGCTTCATAGAGGTTCTTATTTAAGAATTCCATCACTTCATCACGAACCTCAACACGCACTCCGATATCTACTGTGCCCACTTTAGTTACTATATCATGATCCTTACAAATTTGGCTAAACCAGTCAGAGCCCTCACGTCCAATGGCAGATACGATTTCATTGGCATAGAAGCTATCTCCCTTGGAGGTAATAATTCCTTTGGCTTTCTTATCCTCAATGATAATATCCTTAACCATGGTTTGAAAGAGCATTTCCACACCACTCTCTAAGAGATGTTCTTGTAAACGGGTATATATCTTATATCCTTCCTCTGTTCCCAGATGGCGAATAGGACATTCAATGAGCTTTAGGTTGGCATTAATGGCACGTCGTCTGATTTCACGTATTTCTGCTTCTTTGTCAATACCGTATACATTGGTATCTGCACCAAATTTAAGATAAATATCATCAGATTCCTTAATGAGTTCCACTGCTTTATCATAACCTAAGATATCCGGAAGTGTACCGCCGACATCGGGGGATAAGGAAAGCTTTCCATCTGAGAATGCCCCCGCACCTGCAAAGCCTGTGGTAATAGAACAGGGTTGACAACCGATGCATTGCTTGGTTTTCCGCTTAGGACAATTTCTTTTCTGTATTTGTCTGCCCTTTTCAACCATAAGTATTTTAAGTTTGGGATTTTCTTTGATTAATTCATAGGCACAAAAGATTCCTGATGGACCGGCACCGATGATTATAACGTCATAATTTTGCATGGACCTCACTCCTTCTTTATAACTATCCTAGATAATCTTACTAAATTTTATCATAATTTGTAAAGCATTACTAGGGATTAAGTAACTTCTTGTTTCATTATATCATTTGAAAATGTCTGAGAGCATGGGCGATACCATCCTCATCTACGTCCTTCGTGAGAAAAGACACCATATTTTTTATCTCTTCCTCTGAATTACCCATTCCCACGCTATGCTTAACATATTGAAGCATAGAAAGATCATTTAAGCTGTCCCCAAAAGCAAAGGCATTATCGTGGGGGATATTTAAAATATTTTGGAGGAATTTGATGCCGGTGGCCTTAGAATGACCCTTGGGGACTAGTTCCAGAAAAATACCCTCCCGGTCAATGATATCAAAACGATCCTCATAAATCTTGCAAAAAGCATCAATATCCTCCTGGGAATCTATCCAAATACAGAATTTATCAAAGATCATATCCTCTTCATTCCAAGGTAGAACTTTAAAACCTCTAGAGGTATTTGACTGGTAAGCCTGTTGTTGTCCGGGGTTTATGATGTTATCAGTATAATAGATGGCATCATTGCCTTCCAGTACAGCTCCAATATTATATTTCATTAAATCCAAAATAATGGATTTACGCAGTTTCTTGTCGATGGTTGTGTGATATAGCAATTCAGAATGATAATAAATAGCAGTTCCGCAACCACATACATAGCCATCAAAGCCCATGCTTTTCACATCATCACCGATGAGGGAATAGGTGCGTCCTGTATTAATAAAGGTAAGATGTCCATTTTCCTTTGCTTTTATGATTGCCTCTTTTGTGCTGTCTATTATGTTATAATCTCTATGACTTAAGATAGTACCGTCAATATCAAAGAATAATATGTTAGTATTCATTATTAAGCTCCTTGTCATGTAGTCAACATATTCTAACATAGAACGACAGAAAGAGAAAGAGATAAAGTTAGTTTAGAAGTAAATGCCACTGCCAAAGTAGATTGAAAAACCTGTGATTTTTCAATCTAATCATACGAAACATAAAAAATCTGTGAAAATCTGTGATTTTAAAATCTGCTCTTGACAAGAAGAAAATAGTTGATTAAGATAGGAGAAAATGATAACAACATTGAAGGTGAATTCAGTAGCATATATTTTCCCGCCAGAGAGAACTTGTCGCCGGCTGAGAGCAGGTTCAGGGTTCGGATATATTGCGAAGTTCGACACCGGAGTTGCCTTTTGAAAGAAAGGCCGGTTTAGTTCCGTTATAGCTTTTCAAGCAGCCTTGTTTTATTGGCTTAAATTTGGGTGGTACCACGATGCTTTCGTCCCTTTGGAGACGGAGGCTTTTTTATTTTTATAGGAAAGTGCACCCTATAAAATAAAAAGAAATTAATTCAGTGAGGGAGAAGATATTCTTCCAAAGAAGGAGGACTTTATGTTAGAGAATTTAGAGAAGATTAAAGCGCAGTTTAAGGAAGAACTTCATGCGGTTAATGCAAAAGATGAGTTAGAGAAAATCAGAGTAGCCTTTCTTGGAAAGAAAGGTCTGGTTACGGAAGCACTGAAGGATCTTCGTAATCTTGACGTAGAAGCAAAGAAGACTGCAGGTATGCAAGTGAATTTGTTAAAAGGTGAGATTGAAACAGCCATTGTGGATTATCAGAAGGTACTAGAAGAGAAGGAGTACCAAGAAGAAATTCAAAATGCAGAACGCTATGATTTCTCCATTCCATCTGATAAACCTGTGGGAACCATGCATCCCATTACCATTGTTCAGAAGCAGATTGAAGATATCTTTAAAACCATGGGCTTTATTATAGAGGATGGTTTGGAAATACAGACAGAATTTAATAATTTTGAGGGTGTTAATATACCTAAGAATCATCCGGCAAGAGATATGACGGATACCTACTATTTGGAAAATGGTCAATTATTAAAAACTCATACTTCTGCAGCCCAGAATGCTATTATGAGAAAATATGGAGCTCCAACACCTGGTGAACCACTAAAGGTATTGTTCCCCGGCAGGTGTTTCCGTAATGAAAATATGGATGCCAGTCATGAGAATACCTTCTTCCAATTAGAAGGTATGATGATCGATACTGATATCTCAATTTCCAATTTAATATATTTCATGAAGGTACTTTTAACTGAGGTATTTCAAAGAGAGGTTAAGGTACGTTTAAGACCTGGTTTCTTCCCCTTCGTAGAGCCAGGCTTTGAGCTTGATATAAACTGTGAAATCTGTGGCGGTTCAGGCTGCCCAACCTGTAAGAATTCAGGTTGGCTAGAGTTATTGCCTTGTGGAATGATTCATCCCAATGTACTTCGTCTTGGAGGTATTGATCCAGATAAATATACTGGATTTGCCTTTGGCCTGGGACTGACTAGACTTGCTATGATGAAGTATAATATTAAGGATATTCGTTTATTTAATAGTGGTAATTTAAAGCAATTAAAACAGTTTACAATATAGTCTGAAATAGATAAGCCGCAGCTGGCAATAGATTGGAGGAAATATAAATGTATATATCAATGAATTGGATTTCAGAGTTCACAGATTTATCTGGAATTAATCTGAAGGAATTAATCGGAAGATTTACCTTATCTACTGCAGAGGTAGAAGATATTTATGAATATGGTAAAAATATAAGAGACGTTGTTGTTGGTAAGATTATTGAGATAAAGGATCATCCAAATTCTAAGAAGCTTCATTTGGTTAAAGTAGATATTGGTACAGAGGTAGTTGGATGCGTCTGTGGTGCACCCAATGTATTTGTAGGAGCTATTGTTCCTTTTGCAAAATTAGGTGGTCAGGTAGGTGACTTAGAGATAAAAGAGGCTAGTATTGCGGGAGAGATAAGCCATGGTATGTGTTGTTCCGAGAAGGAACTGGGTATCAGTGACAATCATGGAGGGCTTATGATGCTTGATGATACCTATCCTTTAGGTACAGATATCAAGTCCTTTATGCAGTTGGAAGATACCATATTTGAAGTAGACAATAAATCCCTCACCAATCGTCCTGACCTTTGGGGACATTATGGTATTGCAAGAGAAATCTCTGTGCTAACCAAGAGACCTTTAAAGCCGCTGGAGGTTGCAGATACCAGTATTTATAAGGATTTACCTGGTATCGATGTCAAGGTAGAGAATTCAGACAAGGCATATCGCTATAGCTGTATAACCATCGGTAATATCAAAGAGAAGAATTCACCCATTAATATGAGAATTCGTCTTAGTTATTGTGGTATGAGACCCATTAATCTACTTGCAGATTTAACAAACTATCTGATGATGGAAATTGGTCAGCCAATGCATGCTTTTGATCATAGTAAGGTATCGAAAATCCGTGTCAAGACTTATCCAGAGACCATTGATTTCCTTACCTTAGATGGAGTGGCTCGAAAGGTGGATCCAGATACCTTGTTAATCTGTGATGAGAAGGAGCCAGTTGCCATTGCAGGTATTATGGGTGGAGAGCTTTCTGAGATAACAGATGTAACAGATTCTGTATTATTGGAGTCTGCGAATTTTGATGGTGTATCTGTTCGTAAATCTGCGACTCGTCTAGGACTTCGTACAGATGCCAGTTCCAGATATGAAAAAATTATCGATCCGGAACTGACCATTCCAGCCATAGAGCGTTTTATAAAGCTGTTGACAGACATTGATCCAGATATAAAGGTAACCTCCTCTCTGACAGACTCTTATGTAAAGCAATACGATAGGATTACCATAGATTTTGATAAAGCTTATGTTGATAAATATACAGGTATTGATATTTCTTCTGATCAGATTGAAGAGACCTTAACAGCTCTAGGCTTTGGAGTAGATAGAAAAGGTGATGAATTTAGCTTAGTTGTTCCTTCTTGGAGAGCTACAAAGGATGTAACAATTAAGGCAGATATCATCGAAGAGATTACCCGTATCTATGGTTATGATAATTTTGATATTCGTTCTACTAAGAGCTTTTTAACACCAGTACGTCACAGTGTGGAAAGAAGCAATGAATATAAAATTAAGCAGTTATTAGTAGAACGCTATGCCATGAATGAGGTTCATAGCTACATCTGGTATGAGAGTAAATTAAATAAGGAGTTAGGCATTATTACAGAGCCTAATATTCGCATTATTAACTCTGTAACCGCTGAAAATGATACCATTAGATCCACAATAATACCAAGCCTACTTGGTTTTGTATCCAAGAATGCAGATACTAATCCAGAGATGGGAATGTTTGAAATCGGCCGTATTGCCAATGGACTAAAAGAAGACGGTCTTTGTGATGAACGTAAGAGATTAGGAATTGCTATTGCTAGCAAGAAGCTCAGTGACAAAGAGATTTATTTTAAATGCAAAGAAATCGTTGAACAGCTTATTACAGCCTTAAAGAATATTGCTCCAACCTATGCCAACAAGGAAGAATTAGGGAGATATAATTATGTACATCCAGTAAACAGTGCAGCAATTATCCTTAAGGATCAGGAGATCGGATACTTCTCTGTTATTAGTCCAAGAGTTAAGAATAAGATAGATAAGAAGTTAAATGTGGCATTTGCTGAGATAGATATGGAATCCTTAGAAAAGGTAGCAGCAGATAGTTTACGCTATAGTGAAGTATCCAAATATCCAGGCGTAACCATTGATTTAAGTCTTCTCACAGATAAATCACTGCGCTATGAGAATATCGTCAATTACATTCAGGAGTATAAATCAAATTACCTTAAGAGCTATCATCTTGTAGATATCTTTGAGGATGAGAAGTTATTACCAGGCAAGAAGAGTGTAACAGTTCGTTTTGAATTTATTTCTAATGAAAGAACACTGGAGGGACAGGAAATACAGACAATGGTGGATGAATTACTTGCAATTATGGCTTCTAAGGGAATAGAAATAAGAAAGTAAGTATTTTATTCTTGTATTTTAATTTATTTTTCACACCCTAGGAATAAAAAGTTAGTTTTCGTATAAGCATTTTCTAAGGGGTGAGAAAATGCTTATACATCATAAAGGAACAAATTCCATTGAGACAGTTCGCTTATTACTCAGAAGATTTCGATTAGAGGATGCAGAGGATATGTTTTATAACTGGGCAGGAGACCCAGAGGTCTGCAAATTTCTTATGTGGGGACCCCATAAGAATGTGGAGGCTTCCCAGAGGAGAATTATGAACTGGGTCAACCAATATGAGTGGAAACGCTCATATGCCTGGGCTATTGAATTAAAAAGTATGGGCATGGTCATCGGATCAATCAGTATGGAGATATCCAATGACTCTGGGCTATATTGTGAGGTTGGCTATTGTTTGGGGAAAGCTTTTTGGAATAGGGGAATCATGACAGAGGCACTGCGGGCAGTAATGCATTATCTTTTTTATGAGGTAGGCTATCAGCGTATTTATGCTAAATTTGACGTACTTAATAAAGCCTCTGGAAGAGTCATGGAAAAGGCGGGTATGCACTTTTTTAAGAATGAATACCGTGTAGGCGTAAGGCGGGACGGAAGCTATTATGATTGTGCTGTTTACGAAAAGAATATTATGGACGTGTAAGCATAGAAAGTATGGCTAAAAACTAAAGCGGTTGTAAAATTATTACAACATGCAACAGCGTCAGGTGATGGCTTTTATAAGGAAAGCAGTCATCTGACGTTTTTTATTCAATAGAGGAAATTACGTCCTGTTGAATAAAAACGCGACCCTATGGATGCGCACCTCGCGGCAAGAAAGTGTCAGCTTGCTGACATTTTCTTGTGTTAGGAGATTGCGTCCTACATCTGATATAGGACTGATGATACCTCTTGCCTATTGAAGTTAAATAGTGGTAATATATGGTATATATAATCTGTAACCTTAGTCACTGAGTATCATAAAGCTATGTGGTTGTGGCGTTGCAGTATCTAATGCAGTTGAGGAAGTGAAAGCGGTGGCAGATTACATTACAGGAAGTAATGATGAGGATGGAGTGGCCGATTTTATTGAAAAAAGATATTATAAACTAGGCGGTAGAGGGAGGTTATTATGGGAAGTAAATTTATCATAAAGAAAATGGAATATGAGGATATTCCTAAAATCCTTAGTGTTTTAAAAGAGCCATATATGCTTGAACGTGGAGATTATTACAGCAACTATTTCAACCGTTGTCTAATTGAAATGAACAATAGTGAAAGAGTATCTTTTGTTGCTTTCTTAGATAATGAGGTGGTTGGCTATGTACATATCATTTTTAAATCAGATTATCCATATTTTCAGGAAAGTAACATACCTGAAATTAACGATTTATATGTTGTTCCTTCAGTAAGAAAGAACGGGGTTGGGAAGGAACTAATAAGCTGCTGCGAAGCTTATGCCACAGAGCATAATTTTGAAAAGATTGGATTAGGTGTTGGGTTATATAGGGGCTATGCCAGTGCTCAAAGATTATATGTAAAGAATGGATATCTACCCGATGGAAATGGTCTAATGTATTATAATAAGGAGGTTGAGCCAGGGAAACAAGTCTTGGTGGATGACGAGCTATTATTGTATTTATATAAGGAATTGTTCTATATTAATAGATAAACTATTCTAATCTATTCTAATATGGAGTTTGATTAACAGATTTCTGTGAAAGATCATTGATATAATGTCTCTTATATTTGCTTAAATGGGTCTTGCCAAAAATAAACTAAGGATGTATATACCTTAATAGGAGGTAACTATGATTAACGGATATCCGGACAGGGAAAAAGCGGAATATACATTTATGGATTTCCCCCTTTGGAAGCCTCCGACTTAAATAAAAAAGAAGTATTTTGGGACATAGAAGAATGCAGACAGTCTGACATTGATACGAGAGAAATAGTTTATGTGAGGATAATATTAAATGAATAAAATACTTGATAATTTTCTATTATAATTTTAAAATGATAATAAATTATAAAATAGGTAACCCTTCAGTTAAACTTAAGAGATACAAGACTTTGATGCAAGATAATGCCTAATGTGTGTTTTAGAGCATGTTTTATAAAGGAGGATAATAATCCATCATAACTGAAGGCATGATATTTTACAATTTACTATATTAGAGATATTAGCACAATTAGGAGGGACATAATGCTAAAAGAATTTAAGAGTTTTGCTTTAAAAGGTAACATGATTGATCTGGCAGTTGGTATTATCATTGGAGGTGCGTTTAATGCCCTAGTAAGTTCTTTGGTAAATGATGTTATTATGCCGCTGTTTAGTATTGTCACGAGTAATATAGATTTTAAAGATTGGTTCATTGCATTGAATGGAGAACACTATAAAGATTTAGATGCTGCTGTAGCTGCCAGTGCTCCCGTTGTTAAATATGGATTATTCATATCAGGTGTCATTAACTTTATTATCATGGCTTTTGTGGTATTTCTTATTGTGAAATGGTTGAACAAGCTTAAGAGACCTCAGGAAGTAGTGGTAACTACAAAGAAATGTCCTCGTTGCTTAACAGATATTCATTTAGATGCTACCAAGTGTCCTCATTGTACAGTTGATATTGAAGAGAGCAATTAATTCAGGATATTAATATGGGTAATGTTTCAATCACTAGATTTTGAAACATTACCCTATTCATATTATAAAATCATGAAAAGGCTATTTGAAAGATAAATAGGTATAATACAGATTTGTCTTGTGGAATAATAGCAGGGTTGATATAATAAAAATTGGAATACAGCAAAAGCCAGTGGGCAAACATATAATAAATAATAAACTGATAGAGCAGGAGATAGAATATGCTTCGTAAATTTTATCCTAAGAGACTGGCACCATCATCCTATGATATAGACTACGAAAGACTTTATAAAGAGGGTTATAAGGGTCTTTTATTTGATATTGATAATACCCTGGTTGAACATGGAGCAGATGCAACTCCAAGAGCAATGGAATTATTTCAAAGACTAAAGAAAATCGGTTTTCAAACCTGTCTGATATCAAATAACAGTGAAGAGAGAGTATTAAGGTTTAATAAGAATATAGGAGCACATTATATCTATAAAGCAAATAAACCTTTTACAAAGAATTATATAAAAGCCACCCAAATAATGGGGACTAGCATTGATAATACAGTCTTTATAGGGGATCAGCTTTTTACTGATGTATTTGGTGCAAATTGTATTGGTATGACTACTTATCTTGTAAAACCCATTCATCCGAAGGAAGAAATCCAGATTGTATTAAAGCGTAAGCTGGAGCGCATTGTATTATACTTTTACAGAAGAGATATTGCCAAGGGAAGAATTAAGGAAGAAGAATAAATCCCAGGGCATAAAGTATTAGATTAGCACTATATGGAGAAACATATGAATTCTAAGATAAAACACAATATTATATTAATTGGTTTTATGGGATCGGGGAAGACAAGCGTTGGAAAGGTATTAGCAAAGCGTTTATCCTATCACTTTTGTGATACAGATCAGATGTTAGAGCAAAAGACAGGGGATACCATAAGTCATTTATTTTCTCTTCATGGAGAAGAGTATTTTCGGGATTTAGAGACTAATTTACTCATAGAAATGGTTCCTGATTTACACCGGACGGTACTTTCAACCGGTGGTGGGTTGCCTATTCGACCTAAGAATACTGATATTCTTAAGGAAATGGGGTATGTTATATTTCTAAAAGCATCAAAAGCTACGACGGTAAGCAGGTTGTTAGGTGATGCAACAAGACCTCTTCTTCAAGGAGATGAATTAGAGACAAGGGTTGAACAGATGCTAGAGATTAGAACACCCATGTATGAAAAGGCTGCCCATGAAATTATTGTGACAGATAATAAATCTGTTCAAGACCTTGTTGATATGATAATGGACTCTTATTTCAAGTTTTTTAATATCTAAGGTAAATATAATTGGACATTTTATGCAAGGAGGAATACAATGAGAATTCTAGTGATCAACGGACCTAACCTAAATTTTCTAGGCATTAGGGAAAAAGGGATTTATGGGACACATGATTATAATTACTTACTTGGCATGCTAGAAGAGAAGGCTAAAGAAACTGGCGTTACAATAGAAACCTTTCAAAGTAATTGTGAAGGAGAGATAATTGACCGTATACAAAAGGCATATAAGGATCAAGTGGATGGTATCATAATTAATCCCGGTGCTTACACTCATTATAGCTATGCCATAAGAGATGCCCTAGCCTCTATAACAGTACCAAAAATTGAGGTACATATTTCTAATGTTCATCAACGAGAAGAATTTAGGCAAATCTCTGTTACAGCTCCTGTTTGTACTGGTCAGATTGCCGGTCTGGGGCTACAAGGCTATCTATTAGCAGTTGAGGCTATAATGAAAAATGACAGCTTATGAAATTGAATAAACAATGGGTAGATTAGGAAAGATGATTACATAATAATTCGAAAGGCTTGAAATTGGTAGACAAAATGGACAATTACAAAAAAGTACAGGAATTACTACAAAAGATATCTGTAGAGGCAATATTAATATCAAATGACAAGAATATGAGATATATTAGCGGATTCACAGGTGGAACTGGATATCTGTATATTTCAGCAGCTAGGCGTGCTGTAGTTACTGATTTTCGCTATACCATACAGGCGGAGCAAGAAGCAGAAGGGTATGAAGTAATTACCATAACAGGTAATGGCTATGAGGACACCCTCAATGATTTACTTAGAAGCGATGGAGTGAAGCGTCTGGCTTTTGAAGGAGAGGATCTGCTCTTTGCCACCTATAAGAAATTTCAAGAGAAGTTAGTAGTAGAGGAGTTTGTTCCAATTGGTGATGAAGTAGCCAAGATGAGAAGAATAAAGACCCCGAGAGAACTAGAATATATTAAGAAAGCTGAATCAATTGGAGACTTGGTATTTACAAAAATCTTAGATTATATAAAACCAGGGATGACAGAACTAGAAGTAGCAGCACAGATTGAATACCTTTTAAAGGTAAATGGTGCTAGCGGACTTAGTTTTTCCTCCATTGTAGTATCAGGTGTAAACTCCTCCATGCCTCATGGAGAACCCACACATAAGAAGATTGAAAAGGGAGATTTTCTTACAATGGATTTTGGTTGTGTTTATGAGGGTTATTGTTCAGATATGACAAGAACTATTGTGATTGGTAAAGCAACCCCTAGACAACAGGAAATATATAATACAGTTTTAGATGCGCAGCTTGCTGCCCTTGATTTTATTAAAGCAGGTTATCAAGGCAAAGAGGTAGATAAGATTGCTAGAGATATTATCTACAAAGCAGGATTTGAGGGCTGCTTTGGTCACGGACTTGGCCATAGCGTTGGACTTGATATTCACGAAAACCCCAGATTAAGCCTTTTTGAAGAGGATATCATTCTGGCAGGTATGACAGAGACAGTGGAACCTGGAATATATGTAAAAGGCTTCGGTGGAGTTCGTATTGAAGATTTGGTAGTTGTAACAGAGAATGGATGTGAGAATTTTACTCATTCTGAGAAACGATTGATTGAATTGTAATTAAAAAAAACAGTTGCAAAAAAGGCTATGTTAATATAGACTAAAGAGTAGTCATTTTAAGGAGGAGTTGTAGTATGGTTTCAGCAGGCGATTTTAGAAACGGCTTAACAGTAGAAATGGACAATGGTGTATATCAGATTATTGAGTTTCAGCATGTTAAACCAGGTAAAGGCGCAGCATTTGTTAGAACAAAATTAAGGAATATTAAAAACGGTGGTGTAATCGAAAAGACCTTCCGTCCTACAGAAAAATTTCCCCAGGCACGTATCGATAGAAGCGATATGCAGTATTTGTATTCAGACGGAGAATTATTCCACTTCATGAATGTAGAGACCTATGATCAAATTGCTTTGAGTGAAGATGCTATCGGCGATTCTCTTGAATTTGTTAGAGAAAATGATATGGTTAAAATGCTTTCTCATAATGGACAGGTATTCGCTATTGAGCCTCCCTTATTTGTAGAACTTCTTATTACAGATACAGAGCCAGGATTTAAGGGTGATACAGCACAGGGTGCAACAAAGCCTGCTGTTGTTGAGACAGGATCTACGGTTTATGTACCTTTATTCGTTGAGCAGGGTGATAGAATCAGTATTGACACCAGAACCGGCGAATATATGAAGAGAGTATAGTCTCGCTAAATACATGCGAGCCATTTAAAGTTTGCGCCTGCGTTATCCTCGGCACAAACTTATTCAAAGGGAAATATGTTGAATTTGAATTAATATGAGCGCAATCCTTGGTAAATCAAGATTTTTTGGGGGTTGCGCTTTTTGCGTCAGTAGCGATAATCATTTTCAATAACAAAATAATTCCAATAATTACGAAAAAATGATCTTGTAAAAATAATATTATGTTCGATTGTAATTATATGGTTGTCGTGATATGCTTAAAAAAGGAGTAATTGTGTACAGGGTGTGTTAACCTCCCAGAAGGGAGGTGGTGCCAATGCAGTATGTTACATATAGTGATTTGTTTACTTTTGTAATTATGGTCATTGCGCTGCTTACCTATTTAAATAATAGGAATAATAAGCGAAAAAAATAACTGCCCCTGACTTAGCCGGTCCGTTGGGCAGTTAAATTGACAATCGGAGGTTAACCACTTTGTGGGCGGTTACTCCTTTTCTTATATTTAATATAACATCATGGCAAATAAAAGTAAAGCATTTCTGGTTGAATATACACCAATACCTGCAGAAGCTAAAGATAGACATATGTTTTTGCGTTTAAAAAAAGCACTGTCAGATTTATATCTAATACAAATGAATGTTACCAGAGAAATGATACAGGATTATTTATCTGTTATTATTACAGTAAGAAAGGGCGAATGCCCTAATGAAGAGCAGTTATACTAAAATATTATGTAGAATTAATTTAGTGCAATCCAAGAAAAATCAGAGGTTTTCCTTGGATTGCGCTATTTTTTTATTTTCTATGGGAAATATTTCAGCTCCAGGAAGGGAGGAGTTGCACTCACTCCACCTCTGCATGTTTGAGTGCTGCTTTAACACTGGTACGGTTTTTCTTATTCCCTGTTAGCTGCTTTCCCCATTGTTTTTCTTTGATTTTTTGCTTCATTGCTTTCCTTGCTTCAAAATTAACGTACTCTTTTTGTAATTTTGACCAGCTTTCCCATCGTTTATGGTCCAGAGATCCATTGTTCAGGGCTTTTCTGATTGCACAACCTGGCTCATTCTTATGCTTGCAGTCTTGAAAGCGGCATTTCGTTACCATTTCCTCGATATCTCCAAACATTACTTCCATGCCACTATCCGCTTCCCATAGAGACAAGGAACGCATTCCCGGTGTATCAAGAATTAAGCCACCCTCAGGTAGAAGTACCAGCTGTCTGTGTGTCGTTGTATGCCTTCCCTTATCATCATATTCCCTGATTTCTCCGATTTTTAGCAATTCCTTGCCTGCAAGACAATTAAGTAGAGTGGATTTACCTACACCCGAGGAGCCCAATAGAGCAATTGTTTTTCCCGGTATAATATACTTTCTAATTTCATCAATTCCACTCCCTGTTATACAGCTGATGGCAAATACCTCCACTCCAGGAACAGTTTCATAAACAATTGCTTTCTTTTCTGCCACATTATCACAACAATCCATCTTCGTCAGAATGACAACAGGCATTGCTCCGCTTTCCCAAGCTGCAATCATGTACCGTTCCAATCGTCTTACATTAAAATCCCGATTTAGGGATTGTATCAGGAAGACTATATCTACATTAGCAGCAACAATCTGTTCCTTTAATTCAATACCGGCGGCGGTTCTTGAGAACTTGGTCTTTCTTGCTAGTACAAAGTGAATATGATGTGTATTGGTTTCACGAAAATATTCTAAACCCACCCAATCACCTACTGCTAATTGCATTACTTCCTCATTCTTCCCTATAGGTCTGCTAACTTGAAGTTCTCCATCCTCAGTCATTACACGAAGCAATTGACCATAATCTGCAATGATTCTTCCGGGAAACATCTCGGCCTTCGAGTTCTTATTCCATTCTTTTTCAAAGAACTCATTCCATCCGTAATCTTTAATATTCATTCATTAATTCCTTTCTTAATTGTCACTGTTGTTATTTCAGTTCTCAATTCTGTTCTTATTTTCACTCCTCTTACCTGCCTTCTTCGAATTTTAAGCATACAAAAAGCACGCTACCAAGGGCGTGCTCCAAATTTATCTTTATACACGATTTAGGTTGCTGGAAGAAGGTGCAAAGGCATATGCCCTTGCTAATATTTGATTAAATGAAACTCACCTCATAAATTATTCTAGCCATATTCCAACAACTCCTTTCGATAATACCATTAATAATAATTTTATAGTCTACAGGGTAATTATATCTACATTCCCATTCTTTGTCAATGTATTAATGCTAAAATTTGTCACATCTTCAGGTAAATCAAGGTTTTTCCTGGGGTGCGCTATGTTTAGTTATTTATTATTTTGGGAAAAGTATTCACCCTTTGATACAACTCAGATACATGCAACTAGAGCAGCAATACTGCAATTTGCTTAAAAATTAATAGCCAATATTAATAATATATGGTATAATAAACATATGAGTCAGCTAATTGAATAAGATACATTAATCCGGTTGGCAGCCCTAGGGTTGTTTCAAGTTTTGAGCTTATAGGGTGGAGAGCTTTGTTAGAGGTTCTGCTACTTTTTTTATGTAAAATTTTACCAATGCTAAGCTTTATATTAATGTTATAGGTATGCGCATCCTATAACATAATAAATAAAAATAAATTAAGGATTAAACAAGGAGGTGAGTTTTATGAATTTAACAGATAGTATTCTGGTGGCCTTGTTTTGTATGGCCGTTGTTTTTTGTATACTCGCTGTGTTATGGGGACTGATACGAGTATTTTCATTCATTATCAGAAGTTTTGAAAGTAAAAGTAATAGTGAAAGCAGTTCTATGTGACAACTCCAACTTGCCAGACTAGTTTTGCATAGGAGTATTTTTACACTAAGGAGGACAAAAAGTGTTTAAAGATTCATTAATTAAATTATGGGAAAGTTCGGGGTTCGCTGCATTAAATTGGCAATCCCTAGTGATGATTATTTTAGCATGTGTACTTATCTACCTTGCTGTAGCAAAGAAATTTGAACCACTTCTTCTGTTGCCAATTGCTTTTGGTATGTTGCTAGCTAATCTCCCTATGTCAGGGGTGATGAGTGATCCAACAGCGACAGAACCTGGTGGTATTCTATATTATTTATACAAAGGTGTTAAATTGGGCATCTATCCCTCTTTGATTTTCTTAGGGATTGGTGCAATGACAGATTTTGGCCCATTGATTGCCAGACCCAGTTGTATGATTATAGGAGCAGGTGCACAGTTTGGTATTGTAATCGCCTTTATTATTGCTTGTGCTTTAGGCTTCTTACCTGAGGAGGCAGCATCCATTGGAATTATTGGTGGTGCTGATGGGCCAACAGCAATATTCCTAACCACCAGACTGGCGCCTGAATTATTAGCCCCCATAGCGATTGCTGCCTATTCCTATATGGCTCTAATCCCGATGATCCAACCGCCAATCATGAGATTGTTAACAACTAAGAAAGAACGGGAGATTCAGATGGAACAGATGCGTCAGGTATCCAGGCTTGAGAAGATATGTTTCCCTATTGTTGTTTCAATTTTATGTATCCTCCTCATCCCTTCAGTTGCACCTTTGATTGGTATGTTAATGCTGGGTAACCTATTTAGGGAGTCAGGAGTTGCTGACAGACTATCAGATACGGCTCAGAATGCATTAATCAATATCGTAACTATATTCTTGGGTGTTACCGTGGGAGCTACAGCAACAGGAGCTTTATTCTTAAAACCCTCTACCTTAAAAATAATTGTGCTGGGATTGATAGCCTTTATGTTCAGTACCGTAGGAGGTCTTCTCATCGGAAAATTTATGTGCTTTATTACCAAAGGAAAGATTAATCCTCTGATTGGGTCAGCGGGTGTGTCGGCAGTACCTATGGCAGCTCGTATATCCCAGATTGAAGGACAGAAGGCAAAACCAGGAAATTATCTGCTTATGCATGCCATGGGGCCTAATGTAGCAGGAGTAATCGGTTCTGCAATTGCAGCTGGTATTCTTCTATCTCTATTTGGTAAATAAGTTACCAATTAAGTAAAGATGGCGCAACTACAAATTAATAATCTGTAGTTAGCGCCATTTCTAGACTTATATAATAGGTATTAGATCAAATAGATGGCTTTTCCTAAATTAACCTAGGGGCCATGTCCTAATATACATATAGATTAATCCCCTACAAAATGCTACAATATTGTATAGATTAGCAAAAAATAGTTTGACCTTTACCAATGATTAGAATTATAAATCTATAGATGTGGGGGAACAAAAGTTATGAAGAATAGAGAAAAGATATTTCTTATATTGGTTACCATATTATTTATTGCAATAAATCCTTTTACAGTACAAGCTAACTCAGCAAAACCACCATCCCTGGTTATCTTGGTGAATAATCCGCCCAAGGATTTAAAGCTTTCTATCAAATCCAGTGATGGGTTGATTGAATCAAGGTTTCAGCAGACCGCTTGGGAAGGATATTATTTATTCCATTCTCTTGGTTTACAAAATGACGAAAAGTATATCATACAAGTGAGTACCAAGGGTGAAACCTTTGAATGTAGTATCGAGGGCGAACTAGCAGATTACCATTCCATTGCTACCCTGGATTTGTCCAGTAGAACCCTTACCTTGGGAACCCATCCATTACGGGATATCTTATTAATCTTTTTACGTTTGTTTTTCACCCTTATCCTTGAGGGTTTAGTATTCTTTGTATTTGGATATCGTCAAAAAAGAAGTTGGCTGGTGTTTCTCATCATAAATTTAATAACCCAGGGAATACTCAATTATTGCTTAAGTACGGATGTTAGATTGATCAATAGCTATCTTATTTTCGGGCTTATCTTTGGTGAGATTTTGGTATTCATAGGGGAGATGATTGCCTTTCCTGTATTACTTAAAGAGAAAGGAAAACTCAAAGCTGTGATTTATGCCTTTGTAGCTAATTTTATAAGTTTATTTGCAGGTGCGATAATGCTCTCCTACTTACCTGTTTAAATTGTATGAAAGGTGCTATATAAGAATTTGTGTGAATTACGTATGGGAATTGAAACTTAACTGCAAATTTATAGGAATAAAAATCTGCTTCGGTGTCAGGAACATGTCACCTAGCAGATTTTTTTATTTTGAAATTATTTCTATAAGATAGGCATAAACCTCGTTAATACACTTATCCTCTAAATTCTTATCAAGGAAATATTCAATGGCTTGCTTTGCCTGAGCAACCAACATCTCCAGTCCGGTTACAGCCTTAATACCCAGCTCTTCAGCCTGCAGGGCAAGCTTCGTCTTCAGGGGATTAAATATGGCATCAACTACAGCCTCACATTTAGTAAATCCTGTTAACTCCAGTGGTGAGGTATCTACATTAGGATACATACCAAGGGGAGTGGTATTGACAATAATGGCTGCATCTAAATGGTCCTTATAGCAGGTCTCATAGGAGATAGTAGCGACGGAGCAGGTGTTTCTATCATTATCTGGTATCCTTCTGCTAACTACATATATTTTTGATGCTCCAAGAGATTTTAGCACAGCCAAAACTGTATGAGAGGTTCCTCCTGCGCCAAGAATTAAGCATTTCTTCCCTGCCACATCTATATTATTATGTTCAAGCATATATTTAAATCCATAAAAATCTGTATTATAGCCGATGTAATGTCCCTCTTTATTGACAATTGTATTCACTGCACCGATTTCTAAGGCTAGTGGATGGAGTTCGTCCAGATAAGGTATAACCTCCTGCTTATAGGGTATCGTAACATTAATTGCAGTAAATTCTTTTTTTGTCATAAAGGGGATGAACTCCTCCCTAGAAAGGGGAATTAAATCATATGTATAATCTGCCAGCTTTTCATGAATGATTTTTGAATAGCTGTGTCCAAGCTTTTCTCCAATTAATCCGTATCTCATATAAATAACCATGCCTTTCCCTAATCTGCAAACTTTGGATGCACTTAATAATAACCATAACTGTAATGTCAAATCTTAAAACAATTATGTTCTAAGGATAATATAACCCAGTAAATTTTGCAATTTATTTCTTCTTTGGAAAGGGAATATTTTTGGCTGTGGGGAATATATTGTTCTAAGTACAATGAGGATAAGCCATAGATTTAGTAGGGGGAGGGGTTAATTAATGAATACGAAAGACGAGCTTTCAAAAATATTCTCACTAAAGCTTAGGACCATATTAGGTAAATTGACACTGGAATTTGATAAGCTTCAAGAAATAAGGCTTCGTATGAATGCCCCACTCATAATGATATATGGAAATAAAGAAACTTTCATATCAGAGGATTCTAAATTTGTTGATAACCCATCCAAGGCGATTTACATCACTAAAAATGAAATACGGGAAACTATGGAGTACATAAGCAATTATTCTCTTTATGCCTTTGAGGATGAGATAAAGCAGGGCTTTATTACAATTAACGGTGGTCACAGAATAGGTATAGCAGGGAAGATTATCATTGAAGATGATATGATCAAGGGAATGAAGCATATATCCTTTATTAATATCCGTTTGGCACATCAAGTAAGGGGATGTGCCGACAGAGTATTGCCTTATTTAATTAATAAGCAGGGGAGTAATATTTATCACTCCCTGATTATATCACCGCCCAGGTGTGGGAAGACAACTCTCCTTCGGGATATAATCAGGCAATTGTCTAATGGTAGTAAGTATCTCCATGGAATGAGTGTGGGAGTAGTTGATGAACGTTCTGAAATAGGGGCCTGTTATATGGGAACACCTCAGAATGAACTAGGAATTCGTACCGATATTTTAGACTGTTGTCCCAAGGCAAAGGGCATGATGATGTTAATTCGCTCTATGTCGCCTCAAATTATTGCGGTAGATGAGATTGGTTCTAAGGAGGAGCTAGAGGCAATTGATTATGTTATTGGTTGTGGCTGTAAACTGATCGCCACAGTACATGGTAGTTCCATCGAGGATATTCAAAGTAAACCAATATTGAGTGGATTAGTAAAGAAGAGATTATTTGAGCGCTATATCATTCTTAGCAATCAAACTGAAATAGGGCATTTGGAGGAAATATATGATGCTGATGGAAAAAAGCTATATGAATCGAGAAAGTAATCCATAAGGGAAAGGAGGACAAACTATTATGTTTATAATGAAAATTATCGGATGTATCCTAGTAATTATATCATCAACAGGAATGGGTTTCTTCTTAAGTAATGAGATGAGATGCAGAATTGATAATTTGAAGGAACTTAAGAAATTAATCAATTTATTACGTGGTGATATTAAATATGCTAATACGCCTTTACCAGAAGCCATTAGTACCATTACAAGAAGACAAAGTGGTAGTTACGATGCATTCTTTAACTATATCAGCAAAAAACTCTATGAGATGTCCGGTCAAACTTTCTCACAAATATGGATGGAAGCTGTTCATAAGGAGCTGGCAGAGACCTCTTTATCCAAGAAGGACAAGTTACAAATGGTACAGTTTGGCGAAAACCTGGGATATCTGGACAAGGATATGCAGATGAATACCATTGATTTATTTCTTTCACAAATTGAGGAAGAGATTAAGGACTTATCTAAAACCATAAAAGAAAAGGCGTATATGTGCAATACCTTAGGTATCATGTCAGGAATTTTTATTATCATTATTATGATCTAAAGAAGAGTTTGCAGTAGTATACACAAAATGAGAGATAGCAAGCCGCTTTTTTAGTCTGGAATATAATCCGCTAAGATGTGGGATGGAGGTAATCAATGGATTTTTATTTTATATTAAGAATTGCAGTAGTGGGAATATTAGTTTCCATATTAAATCAAATATTAAAACAATCGGGAAGAGATGAGTTGGCATTTCTCACCAGCCTTGCAGGACTTGTTCTCGTCCTCTTATGGCTCTTGCCACATATTACCCAATTGTTTTTAACAATACAGCAACTGTTTGATATTGTATAAATAATTCGCAGGTATATGTAACAAAGAGGATAAATTACTGACGTTCAAATTCGCAGTGTTTTGGCAGAATGGAGGGTATATGGTAAAAATTGCGGTATTTGGAGTAATAACTATATTACTGGGGATTGTGTTTAAAAAAGGGAAAGAGGAGTATTCTCTTTATTTAAGTATAGGAGCCTGTTTTTTAATTCTCTTATGGGGGATAGACAAGCTCAAGATCATACTTGATGCTATAGAAAAGCTGCAGAGCTATATAAATCTTAATAAAGCCTATGTGGGGATTTTAATTAAAATAATTGGTATTACCTATGTAACGGAAATATCCACTTCTCTCTGTAAAGATTCTGGTTATAATGCCGTTGGTGAGCAGATTGAAATTGTAGGAAAACTAACGATATTAGCCATCAGTATGCCCATTGTCCTTTCTATTCTGGATACCTTGAGTAGTTTTTTGGAGGCCTGAAAGATGAAGCTAATCAAATCCCTTATTTTAATAATTTTAATTCTATTACTATTTATTTTCTGTACAAATGAGGTACAAGCTAGCAGCGACACCCAAGTAACCTATGACTATTCGGAGGTTCAGGAGGTGATTGAAGAGGTTATGGATGGAAGTAATGAATTTGATTTTGGTGATTATGTAGATAGATTGACCAATGGAGAAGAACCTTTCTCCATAACAGCAATTGGAAGACAATTGGTCAACTCAATAAAGGGTGAAATCAAGGTAAATATAAATACCTTTGTAAGTTTGGTGACCATAGCACTAATAGCCGCTCTATTTACGAATTTGTCTATGGCCTTTAAGAATAATCAAGTAGCGGAAACCGGTTATTATATTACCTATTTATTTTTGTTTGGACTTTTGATTAGTTCCTTTATCATTGCTTCTGGTATTGCTGCCTCAACCATTGCTTCCATCCTGGACTTTATGAGAGCACTGATCCCTACATACCTTATGTCCGTAGCTTTCTGTACAGGGCCTACTACCTCTTTGATGTATTATGAAGCGGCTTTGATGCTGATTACTGTGGTAGATTTTATCATTGTTAAGGTGATAATTCCACTAATCAATTTTTACCTGGTCATTATGCTGGCGAATAATATGTCTAAGGAAGATACTCTATCAAAATTAGCTGGACTATTCTCTTCTGCAATTGACTGGTTATTAAAAAGCTTACTGGCAGCTGTTATTGGGTTTAATACAATTCAGGGTCTAATTGTTCCCGTTTCCGATCAGGTTAAGCGTTCTGTACTATTAAAAGCAACAGAAGCAATTCCTGCTGTAGGAGATGCACTAGGAGGAGTAACAGAGACGGTGCTGGGAGCAGGTGTATTGTTAAAAAATGCAATTGGAGTAGCTGGTCTCGTCGTAATTATTACAATATGTGCTGTTCCGCTGATTAAACTCCTTATCATTGCATTAGTTTATAAAGTTGGCAGCGCTGCTTTGCAGCCTATTTCCGATAAAAGGTTTATTGAATGTATCAGTGCCTCTGCAAAATCTGCATCCATGTTACTTCGAGCTGTTTTTGTGGGAGCTGTATTGTTTGTGATTACTATTACAATTGTGGCAGTGACTACTGGCAGGAATGTTTAATATAAAGAGCTATGGGCATATAGTGTGAAAATAAAAAGCAATTTTCACACTTAGAAGTTTGTGCTTGCGTAATCCTCAGCACAAACTAACTCAAAGGGAAGGAATGTATTGTTAGTGTGAAAATAAAAAGCAATTTTCACACATAGAAGTTTGTGCCTGCGTAATCCTCAGCACAAACTAACTCAAAGGGAAGGCATGTATTGTTAGTATGAAGATAAGATGGATGAGAGGTGAATGAAAGAGGGGTATGGAAGGAGAAGTATATAGCTGGGTAAGAAATATTGTTATCTATATGATTATCAATACGATAATTATGAACCTCCTTGGTAATAAAAGCTATAAAAAATATGTGAGTATAGTTTCGGGTATGATTTTGGTTTTAATAGTTATTTCACCACTTATTAAGCTGATTAAGATAGAAGATAACTTGGACTACTTTTTAAATTATAATAATATTGCTATAGAATCCTCGGATTTTAAAAATCAACTTTATCAAATGGAGGAAAAACAGAGGGAGGATATTTTTGCAGAGTATACAGAGAAGATAAAAAAACAAGTAACTCAGTTGCTGGCTGCAGATAATGTTATTCTAGAAAAGTTCCAGGCAACAATAGATACAAAGACTGACAGTAGTACTTTTGGAGAGATTTTATCTATGCATATAACAGCAAGTGTTGGAGTAAATCAAGAGAAGGATGAGGGAAACAGGCTTGATATTAAAAAGATTGAAATTCCTAAAGTTAGTATAAAGGATAAGGTGGAGGAGACTTCAAAAAAGGTACCCACACCAGTTGAAATTAATATAAAAAATAAACTCTCAGACTTCTATAATATAGAGGAAAGTAATATAAATATAAGTATACAGGGAGGATAACATGGAGAAAAAGAAAATTTCCCTGAAGGAAATAGGCCTACCAAAATTAATAATTATTTTTGTCGCGGGGATATTAATCATCTTATTATCAGTTCCTGGTATCTTTAGTTCGAAAGATACTAAAAAAAACAATATCCAGAATAATAATATCAAGGTATTGGAAAATGATGCGAATACGACAAGCCATGATACGAATACTTATATAACAGAATTGGAAAATAAGTTTGAGAATTTCTTAAAAAAGGTGTCCGGTATTGGCCAGGTAGAGGTGATGATAACTTTGAAGGCCTCAGAGGAGAAGGTTACATTAAAGGATACTCCTTCTACAGAAGAAAGCTTAAATGAAGTTGACGGGGAGGGCGGAAGCAGAACAGAAAGTAATGTAACACGGGAAGAGAGTACCGTACTGTATACCGACGAGAATGGGAATTCGGTGCCTTACATAATACAGAGAATAGAGCCTGAGGTTGAGGGAGTCGTTGTTATCGCTGAAGGTGGAGATAATGCCAATATAATTAAGGGCATTATGGATGCTGCAGAGGCATTATTTGATGTACCTGCGCATAAAGTTATAGTAATGAAGATGGATAATGGATCAAATTAAATAGGAGGGCAAAATGAAAAATATATTTAAGAAGAACAGTATTATAATTACTGCTTTGGCAATTATGATTGTAATTGCGGGGTATCTAAGTTTCACGAACAAAGATGTTAAAGATTCATCGAAACTTGCAGATGCAACGAGTACAAGTGATAGCTTATATGACGAATATGTAGATACTGAAGGCTTAAATTTGGCTACAAATAATACCACAGATAATGATGAGGATGCAGCTCTAAATGACAAGGATACCAAGGATAATACAGATGTTACAGATGATACAAAGGTAAAAGATACGGATACAAAGGACACAGATGTAAAAGATACTAACACTACAGATACTAATGCAAATGACGTGAATGCACCCGATGAATTAGGTGATATCTCGGATGAAGATATCTTGGCTAATGCCCAGGATGTTACTGATAATGGAGAGCTTAATCTTGAAGAAGGTGTTCCTGGTGAAGCAGTACTTGCTAATACTGCAGATGCAAGCTATTTTATAACAAGAAAGATTGATAGAGAACAGGTTAGAGCGAAAAATAAAGATACATATATGGAAATTATTGAAAGCCCAGACATTGATGATAAGGATAAGCAAATAGCGATTCAAAGTATGCTTAAGTTAGCAGACATATCAGAAAAAGAGAGTGCAGCAGAGATGCTATTGGAAGCTAAAGGTTTTGATGGTGTCGTTGTATTTGTTGTAGATGGCAAGGCAAATGTTGTAGTAAATGCAGAAACCCTTACAGACCAGCAACTTGCTATTATAGAGGATGTTGTAAAGGATAAGACAGATATTGCAGTAGAAAATATTGAGATTACTCCCGTAGTGATTACTGAGTAATAAGTGTAGGAATTATCAAGGATAGTAGCAATTTAATAAGGTATTATTGAAGTTATAAGATTATTAAGTTATATGTTCATTTTGGGAGGCAGAGATTTTCTCTGTCTCCTTTTTATGCTTTTATGAGAGAGTTTAAGCAAAAAATATATACAATCTAAGATAATATCATATATGAAAAGAAAATACATATGAAAATTCCAGATTAAACCTAAGATATTTATACTTACTATAAATACTCATGGTTTTTATAACATTTTATATTGAAATTCTTGGGTGTATCCAAAAAAATAGGAGTGATATAATTCTTTTGTACTAAGAGATTGCAATACATACTATTTGCTGATTATACAGGAGGGAATTGATATGTTAGAGTCATCAGCAACCAATCAACAAGGATTGTCCGTTAATAGAAAAAAAGCGAATAAACGAGGTATAAAGATGTTTTTACTAATATCGCCTTTTCTCGTATTATGTTTTGTTTTTTCGTATCTTCCATTATATGGGTGGGCGTATTCCTTATATGATTATCGGGCACCTTTGAAGTTATCCCAATGTGCTTTTGTGGGTACAAGATGGTTTAAAATGTTATTTACCAATAAAGTACAGCTTTTAGAACTTGGTAAGGTAATGAAAAATACCTTTGTAATGAGTTCCATTGGTATTGCTACATCCTTGTTACCAGTACTATTTGCTGTGTTTCTCAATGAAATTAAGTGTACCCGGTTTAAGAAGTTAGTTCAAACCCTAACAACGATACCAAACTTTATAAGCTGGGTGTTGGTATATTCTATTGCATTTAATCTATTTACCAGTACAGGGCTGGTAAATAACCTGCTACAAGAGTGGAATATAACAGGTGAGGCAATAAAATTTTTAGATAGCGAAAACCATGTGTATTTATCTATGTGGTTGTGGAGTACCTGGAAAGGTTTAGGATGGGGTGCTATTATCTATCTGGCGTCAATTGCAGGTATTGACCAGGAATTATATGAAGCGGCAAGGGTAGACGGAGCCAATCGTTTTAAATTAATGAGGCATATCACTATACCTGAGTTAATGCCAACATTTTTTGTCCTATTAATGTTGTCAGTTGCTAATTTTATTAATAATGGTATGGATCAGTATTATGTATTTCAAAATGCCTTCAATAGATCAAAAATACAAGTACTTGACTTATATGTTTATAACATTGGTGTGACGGGTAATAGCCTATCACTTGCAACAGCAATCAGCATGATGAAAAGTGTTGTCAGTATTACTCTTTTAGTATTTGTCAATAGCATATCTAAAAGGGTAAGAGGGCAGTCAATAATATAGAAAGGGCTAGGTATATGATAAATAAGAGTTCAATGAAGTATTATACAAAGCAAGATATTATCTTTAACATAATGAACTATACATTCTTTGCTGTTTTTACACTGATCTGCGCTTATCCCTTCTATTATTTGATAATAAATACAATAAGTGCTAACAACCTAAGTGCTAATGGAATGATTAGATTTTTACCTAGTAAAATACATATTGAGAATTACATACAGGTTCTACAACTTAAGGGTTTACTTAATGCAGCAATTATTTCTGTAGGCAGAACAGCAATTGGTACCTTTTGCACCGTAATGGCATCTGCCTTCTTAGGTTTTATGTTTACACAGAATTCTATGTGGAAACGAAAATTATGGTATCGACTTATGATAATAACGATGTACTTTAATGCTGGTTTAATACCTACATTTATTACAATGAATAATCTTAAACTGACTAATTCCTTCTGGGTTTATATTATACCTGCCATTGTACAACCTTTTAATATAATTATGGTTAAAACCTATGTAGAATCATTACCCTCATCTTTGCAGGAAGCGGCAGAAATAGATGGGGCAGGAATGTTAACAGTGTTTTTTAGAATTGTTTTTCCGACCTGCAAACCAATCCTTGCTACGATAGCAATATTCTCTGCAGTTGGTCAATGGAATTCTTTTCAGGATACCTTGCTCTATATAACGGATCAAAAACTATATCCACTGCAATATTTGTTATATACTTATATTAATCAGGCAAATTCCTTGGCACAAATGATTAAAACAAATATGGGTGGGACTAGTCTTGATTTGGGGTCACTGATGACGCAGCAGACGCCTACATCCATTCGAATGACGGTTTCTATAGTGGTAGTGCTCCCGATCCTATTTATATATCCGATTTTTCAAAGGTATTTTGTAAAAGGTATTATGATGGGTTCCGTTAAAGGATAAATGCAAGAAAAAAGTAAGAAAAAAATAAATAAAATAAATGATGAAGCAAGAAATAAAAACCCGGGTTTTTATCATAAATTAATTTTAATAGGAGGATAATATGAAAAAGAAGGTAATCAGTATTTTGTTGTGTCTTATATTAACAACGTCTTTGTTTGCTGGCTGTGGGAAGGATAATGATGACAAGGAGACTTCAAAAAGCAATGGGGCAACAGTTACAAAAGGGGCAACAGATACAGCCAAGGATACAGATACTGCCAAGGGAGCAGAAAAGTATAAGGAGTTTCTCACTGTAGATGTATTTGACTCACAGGCTAACTATCAGGGAATTCAATCAGGATGGTTTGGTAAAATAATTAAAGACAAATTTAATATGGAACTTAATATTATTGCACCCAATGTAGCAGGAGGAGGGGATACCCTCTTGCAGACCCGTAGTGCCGCAGGAAATTTAGGAGACTTAATTCTTACAACAACTGCTAGCGGTAGACTTCAGGATTTAGTAACTGCTGGATTAGTAGTTGATATGACAGAGTTAATGAAAGGCAAAGAAAATCTTGCTAAATATCAAGGTGCCATCGATTTTACTAATGGGAAAATGGTTAAGGAACAAGGTATATGGGCTATTCCCTCTGAGGTATCAGAGAGACCTGCAACAGACAGACTGGGTGGCACAATACTGAACTTTGGTACATATATAAGGTGGGATTTATATAAAGAATTAGGTTATCCTGAGATGGGTACATTAGAGGATTTATTACCCGTAATGAAGGATATGCAGGATAAAGCTGGACTAAGCGATTCGGGTAAAAAGGTGTATGCCTTCTCTCTCTTTAAAGATTGGGATGGAGATGTAATGTTAGCTGCTAATCAAATACCATCAATGTATGGCTATAATCCTATTGGCTATGCCTATGCTAAGGCAGATGATTCTGTAGAACCTCAGAGTACCATTGATTCTAATTCCCTATATGTAAGAGGATTAAAATTCTTCTACCAAGCTAATCAGATGGGATTATTAGATCCTGAATCGACTACGCAGAATTATGATACCTTATCAGAAAAATACAAGGATGGTGCAGTACTTTGGTCACCCTGGCCTTGGTTATCATCAAATTACAACACACCAAATCATACAGGAGAAGGCAAGGCCTTTAATACAGCGGAAATTAAGGATTTTGAAATATATGCCTGGGGATGTTATGCAAAGGGAAATCCCAATAATGCCATAATGATTGGTAGCAAAGCAAAAGATCCCCAAAGACTAATGGATTTTATTGATTGGTTATATTCTCCTGAAGGCAATGAGATGTCCTACGTTGGCAGTATGTCAGGAATTAAGGGATTGATGTGGGATGTGGTAGATGGTAAACCACAGTTAACTGAATTTGGTAAGGAATGCATGACCAATGGTGACAAAACAATGATGCCAGAAGAGTATGGCGGTGGTACCTTTAGAGATGGTTGTGAAGCATTAAACTATAAAGTTTTATCAGACGGAGAAATTAACCCGGAGACAGGATATCCATATAATTACCAATTATGGGAAAGCTTTATATCGACAACGCTCACTGATATTGATAAAGATTGGCAGGATCATATGAAGGCGCCAAATGCAGCAGAATTCTTTAATACAAATAATCAAATTGTAGTATCACCAGGTAGTGGATATGCTATCCCTTCTGAGGATTCTAATATTAAAACATTAAGATCTCAGATAAAAGCAACGATTGTAGAATACTCCTGGAAAGCAGTATTTGCAAAGGATGAAGAGGAATTTAACAAATATATTAAAGATATGCAGGAGACTACAACTGGATTAGGCTATGAAGAAGTTTTGGCTTTTGATTTGGCTAATGTGGAACAACAAAAGCAAGCACGAATAGAAGTTTCAAAGTAATAATTAGTGATAAACAGTTAGGCTCTTTAATAAATGGACTTTATAGTAGATGCACCAAAAGTGGATAAGCTGCTATAAAGTCCATTTTAACAACAATTAAATAATATCAATTGAAAACATTTACAAGTGTTAGCGTAAAATTAGTTTAGGGTATATGGAAATACATTCCATATTTGATTTAGGGTAGATGAAAAACACCCTTTTGTGGTAAATTTAGGTTTACGAAGACCAAATAAACTACAAAGGAAGGTGCTATTCATGTATCAGATTATACTACAATGTCTTACTCAAAATCTAGAGGAATTTGCGCAAACTCTAACCA
>JAEZTQ010000038.1 GCA_023443625.1 Bacillota bacterium
CCTTGGTTGCAAACTTAGCATTAGCTTCTGTTTCTGTGTAATATCTGTCATCATGGGTATGTGCCTTTGGAGCCTGGGCATTAACACCCGCTGCATCCAGTGTAGCCACACCACTGTTAGCCCCCATCTCTGTGCGTTTCACTTGAGCATCATTTGATAAATTTCCTAACCCTACATCTGATTTTGTGGTACCGTGTGGGTTAGTACCAGTACCTGGATGCACATAATTGTTTGCGCTAACAGCAATCCCATCTAATTTAGACTTGTCTGTGCTACTCATAAGACCATTTACACTAGTAGTTGCTATAGCTGTACTTGCTTTACCATTCCAGACAGCTTTATCAGCATCTGTAACAAAGCGGTTATTTGTGTCCTGAGCAATAACTGAAGGCACATGAGTAGACGGATGAACATACTTATTTGCACCAGTCTCTATCCCTGCCAGTTTACTCTTTTCAATTGTACTATAGTCTTCAGTAGAAAGTCCCTTACCAGTAACCTTTTCCACCTTTGAAGCAAGTTGAGCAGTCATGGTTGCTGCAAAATCAGGGTCGTTATTCAGGGCTTTTCCTATCTCCTGTAAAGTATCCAGTGCTGCAGGAGCTGCCCCTATGACATTCTGAATCCGTTGGTCAGTTTCAGTCTTTGTATATGTACTAGACTTATCAGCTTTTTTTGCAAGTTCTGTATCCACATAGGTTTTAGTAGCCTTCACTGTTTCAACAGTGCCTATACGTTCTTTTAGTGTGGATACAATAGCATCATTTTCAGAGCTGTACTGAATAAAATCTTCTCTCATAATCTCAGCCGTTTCCTGCAAAAGATTGATGTCGCTGGCTTCCACTATATCCCCTGGTGTTTCATATGAAATATATACCTTTCCAACATCTGCAAAGACTTTTATATGTGTTTTCCATGGGGTATCCCTTGGCACAGATATAACAGTATTTACTACCTCAGCCCCAGCTAATTTTGGTCCAGTAAAAACCTTTATAGTTTTTATATTTGCGTTGTCATGCTGCAAAAGACCTTCATATTTTCCTTCTGTGATGACCTGCTCCTCTTCAATCACATAAACACTACCATCCTGCTTTTTATTTAGCTTTTCAGCAAACATGTCACAACACCTCCAGCTCTACACTACCTACCACTGGGATTTCATCCTCTGACAGTTCTATATTAAAATTACTGTCATTAAGTTGAAGGTCACTGTAATCAAGAACTCCATCTATACCTAGTAAGAGTGTTCCAATCTTGGCATGGCTTACGTAGGAGAGAGAAAAAGCAATTTCTTGAAAATACTTTCTTAACGCTTCACCAAAGGAGTCTTTTACTCGCTGAAGGCTCCATCCGGACACTAGATTTAGCTTTACTTTGATATTAATAACTTTAGCAACTCCGGAGACAACAGATACTTCAGCTCCAATTGGGCGAGAATCCTCGATGTGCTTTGCCACATCAGCAATCATAGCAACTGGAGCGGGTTGCTTGTCACTATCAATAACAACAGCCTTTACCGTTCCAGGTCCGTTCCATAATGGAAATATCTTAGCATCGCCGACTCCCGTTACTTCTAATGCCCACTGCCTATAATGATAGGCATTTCCACTAGAGGGTGGCGTCTGTATTTTTGCGTAAAGTCTCTTACGAAGATTATCATCTGCTTCCTCGTCCTCTCCTGAAATAATAATTTCAGTCAACATAGCTAAAACACCGGATACATTGTCAATATTTTCAAGTGTACCTGAATATGTATTACCGATTTCTCCAGATTGTTCACAGATAGCACCATATTCATTTTCAGAAAGTATCTCGATAACCTCATATGTAGTATTATTAATACCCCATCTAGTCCCAATATCAACAGCTCCCGTAGTTTCAATTTTTCTTACTGCATTGTTTGCAGTTTTACGTGAAATTCCATATTCAACTGCCTTCAAATCAAGATATTTACCTATGGATGAATCAATAAAGAGCAGGTCACTGTAACCGTTTAATAAAAAATAAGCCTGTGCCAATTGATAGGCACAGGGTGCTAATGCATCATACACAATGGAGCCTTCTCTTTTATCAACATCAGAGGTAATGCGACTAAGCATATCCTCTAATATATTTTCATATGTCATATTTTCATACACTAGATATTCACCTCCTTATATATTGTTGATGTTCCATAGATACTATTCACTTTACAAGAACATAGTATTGTATCACTTGAAATAGTAAACTCAAAATTCTCAACACTTTGGATACGCTCATCTGTTAGCAGGCATTCCTCAATTCTTCTCATCAGTTCCATCTGTACATAAAGAGAATCTTGGCCTATTAGACTTTCTAATTCAATTCCATATAAAAAGCTATATATTGGATATTCGTATTTCTCTGTATTTAGCATCTTATAAATCGCCTGTTCTAATGCTTCCATACCATCGATATAGCCTTGAATCCTATAATCTAGTATTTTATAGGTTTTCGAGACTTCTGAAGAGTCTGCTGAAGAAAGTGCCACGTCAATACTTTCACTCGGTATCATTTTTTCACATCCTCTACTTTATAATCATTTGTTATCCCGTTCAGAGATAACGTTATGGTAGTTCCTTTCGTGATAAATGCCCTATCGAGAATCTCAACAAGATAAAATTCTTTCCCACCGTGATTACGTACCAAACAAACTCTATCACCGTAAACGAGATAGTCTTTCAGATTACCTTTAATCAATTCACCAGGTATGGTAAGTTTTTCATTAATCACAATTCCACCATAAGTTGTTATACCAGTCATAAGGCTACACAATTTTGCATTATTCATATAATTTTTTATGATTTCTTTTATCTCATTAATCATAGCATTGCCTCCACTTCCATAGTATGAATAGGAAGAAACCTGTGAGTAACCTCCTTTACAATAAGCCGTTTACTATATTGGATATCTTCGATACGCCCATAAAAACTTACACCCGCCCGTATCCTTGTATCTCCAAGACATGTAATGGACAGAGTTTCAGTTTCTTTGTTGTACCGCTTAAGCAAGAAAGCTGCCTCTGAACTAGCTTGTGAAGAATTTGTGTTATATTGGGATTCATAATATTGAATTAATCCATACTTTTTTATTAAACCGTCATCCTTTTTGATTACAAATTTACTCTCATCTGTTATACTGTCTGTCAACCGAATTTTAATCTGATTAAAAAAGCCATCATCTATCGACTTGCTATATTTAAAATCATAGGCTAAACTTTTATCACCAAGAATTAAATCCAACTGTAAATCATCCAAATCCCGCAGGTAAAGTTCGCCATATTCATCTCTTAACAAATACCTTTTTCCTTTACTCTTCTTCGTTTCTTCTATCCCTGAGTAGATAATGTCAAGCCATGTAATATCATCCTTAACATCAGTCGCTAGTTTATATCCTGTATCAGTAAGTTTTCCTTTTTTAAGCTTGAAGTTATTACACATTTTAGTAGTAAGTGATGTTACTGTATCATTGGAAATAACAACTGTATCACTAGCTTTGCAATATCTTAATTGATCATAAGCTATTACTGATGTTTCATTTCCTTTATTTAAGCTAACCTTAAAGACATATCCGTAAAAAACACGAGCATTGTCATATATAAAACTTACTACACTACCATTTGTAATAATCAAATCCTTATTAATATATGTAAATTCCAACTTACTACAACCATTATTTAGGGTATCAACAAATGAGACTTTACTTACAAGTTTACTGATTTCATATTGCTTTCCATTTATTTTAACCATTAACTGTATCATGATGGAATCACCAACTTCTGCCCAGGATAAATGAGAGATGGGTTCGAGATAATCTTCCTGTTAGCATTATAAATATTTGTATATTTTGTTCCATCTCCATAATATTTCTTTGCTATACCCCATAAAGTATCACCGGTTTTTACGATATATGTCCCAGTACTTTTAGGATTATTAGAGTTCCTAGTTTCTCCAGTTTTTTTATACTTTTTAGAATATTCCTTATATTCTAGCAAGCGAAATGAAACATATTTATCCTGTTCTTCTCCAGCTCTCTCTGTTATGGTAAGACTTTCAATTAAAACGAGAGTATTAATTGCATTTCCCTTTACCATATTAGAACCTACAAATCTTCCAGCCATAAATCGGATAGGTACCTTATTAATCCGCCATCTTTCAAATTGACCAAGACAAGCATCTGCATCTTTAAAATCACTTGATGTTTCAACATAATGAAGCTTTTCATAGGGAAACTCTGCATCAAAATTGTATTGCTTTAATCCCAAATGAGAAGGTATCGCTATTTGGCCGAGTTTAAGGATTTCATACTTTTCAATTGCTTGAGATGATGTAACTTCCAATTCTTTTGGATTGACAGGAAGTTTTATTTTTATTTTGTCATCACTTAGAATAATTACGTATTTACTCACCATACACCCCCATTGGAGTTGAATTACTCTCCGACTTTAATCTCTCTTCAATAATCTTAATAATCTGATCCACATCAGCATTCTCGTGTACATCTCCAAAAGTAATAGAAATAGTAGAAGCGGTTGGGTAATAGCCTAATATTTTAGAATCTTCATTGTCTGTATTTGATTTAAGTTGAGAAGTAATATCGCGATCTATAATTACTTCAACTTTATTACTATCATTTATAAATAATGGACAAATTGATGTTAATTCAGAGATAGAAGGTATTGTACTTGCATCTAGAATTCCTTTATTAACAAAATCCAAAGAAAGTTGAAATTTATCTAATTGATCTATCATATATGGTGTTAAACCAACTTTACTGACCTCTAATTTATTATCAACTGATTTTATATCATCTGATTTTATATCATCATTCTCAAGAAAATATTTTGATTCTTCCAATTGTGTGGCCAAACTAGGAGGAGGATTATAAGTACTTGAGATCTTCTCTAGATATTCTTTTGTTTTATAATTAATTTCCTCTTTTGAATATGGATCATTTGGAATGTATACATAATCTTTCCCACCTTTTGAAAAAAATATTGGAAATGATGCTGGACTATTCTCTTCCTCCTCTTCAGAAATTGGAATATGTGTAACTATTTCAAATTCCTTATTATATTTATCAAATTCATCTGCTAAGGTTTTGGGCTCAGGTATTATACCGTATTCAAATAATTTTATTAATAAATTGGGAACCAGTGCCAATAATGATAATCCTTTTGTTTCTGATGCAAAACTTAATCCAACCTCACCTACACTTGAAGTTATTTCATCCATAATATCAAACGATTGATTAACCTCAACATTCTTTTGACTTTCTTCACTTTCTGAGGAAGTGCCTAAACTTCCACTTTTAGAATATAATTGCAAAAGGGCATAATATAATGATTCTTCTATTCTATTCATGCAAGTTAAAATATCAGTCAATGATGTGGTATCACTTACGTCTATCATTTCATCTGAATTTTCAGATGATTTTATATAACCGCTTATAATATCTAATTTATCTTCAATATTTTCTAGTTTGCCATATATTTTATTGAAGCCGTTGTTTGTAATTATTACAAATGAGTTAATTATGTTAGTTAGATCAGGACCCTCATTAATCAAATCACCCTTTTTGTTGGCAGAAAGATAATATCCAAAATAATTTATATCACTTATAATACGATCTACCATTTCCAATATACAATCCGAGTTAATTTTATGGCGATTTATTACCTTATAGATAGGATATAAACTATCCATCAATGTTTCCCCCCTTTCGCTTTTTGTCTTCTTGCCTGCTTTTTCTCTTCTTCAAGCCGCAACTGAATACTTGCATATAATAAACCCTTTTCTCTTTGACTCATCTGATCTAAGGTTGAAGGCAAGATATGCAGTTTCTGCAAAGCAAAATGTGCTAGGCAGAATTCTGCATTACCTTGCTTAATTAGTTTTTTGCTTCTTCAATGTCCTTATTAATATCACGGTCCAAGCCACTGATTTCACTCACCTTTTGTGAAAGGTATGCAAATTCTCCCACATTCAACATTTCTGCAAGAAGTGATGTTTCCCCTAGGACATTATATTTCTTTTGAAGTTCAGCATTTGCCAAATCAGGATATACTACTGCAGCGGCAACAAGTCCATGAGCATACTCAGTTCTATCAAGTATATCTCTACCTGATTTATCTTTTCTTGTGTACTTCTTCATTAACTGACCGTTCTCTTTTTCAGTAATTGGTCGTATGATAAATGGAACCGGCTTTCCATCCTCTAAAAATCTGTTAGATACAACAACCTCTCTATTTTCAACTTGAACTGGATGCAAAAATGCATTTAATGAACTCATATTATTTCCTCCTCATATAAGGGAGCCCTTGGCATCAGTAAATGCTTGGCTCCCTTTTCTCTATAATTATTTTATTATCGATAATTTTCAGGTAACTTAAATGAACTAAGACTTTTTATATCATCAAAGGTAAAGTCGCTATCAAAGGTTACTGGATCATCTGACTCTTCTAATGCTGTTACAGGTATGGTATTAAAAATAACATTACTTAATACTACCTCCTGCTGGCCCACTGTTGACTGGGGATCATTGTTTTTTACTTTGAGTTTAATATTACCGCGAGTTCCGTCTTTAATATATTTGATTGCCTCATTCAACTGCTGGCTATTCATAAAGTATAAAGTAGCTGAACCAGTGCCTGTTACACCTGTTACTTTATGTTGAGTCATTCTATGACCTAACATTCTTCTCTCTTGAACCACCATATCAAGCTGAGCTCTTAAGCTTGATATTTCAAATAATTCACGATTTACTCCATTAACGGTAATTATTGCAGATCCTTCCTGGGCTGTAATCGTATCTGATAATCTTGTATAGTTATTTGCCATTTTTTATCCTCCTCAATTTAAACTAAATTTACAGTGATGTACATCTTCTCAACACTATCTACTGGCTGGATATAACAGGTGATAATAATTGCATTTCCATCTGTGCCTTCCATTACAGTAACATCCTCTTCCGTAAAATTCTGAATAGCAGACAATCTCTGAAGCTCATCAAAGTATTCAATTAATGTAGCTCTGAGCATGGCTCTTCCATCTGCATCGTTGTCTACTTTACCAACGTAATTTGATTCAAAGATCTCCCCGATGTCGCTGTTAATTCCATCAATAGTACGAATAATCCTGTTTTTCTTAAATACCTCACCCTTGTCTACCGTGGTGGTGGTTAAGGAGTTGATATCATACACTGCTGTTACATTCTGGGCACTATCCACCTTAAATATAAATTTACCGGCTGTGATTGCTGCTTCCATCTCTGTCTTAGTAAGTCTTGGTGATACATCAATGGCATCTGTATACTTCTTGCCAGTATTAGATTGGTTAATGTTGGCTCCTGCCGTCACACCAGCTACCCAAGCCGTGGCTTGTGCTGCGGTAAGTGTTGTACCGTTGGATAATACAATACCATTGGCTACATTAATTACGCCTTCTTCATCAGATGCGCTATTGGCTAATACAGCCTGAGCCTTAACGCCTTCATCTTCTCTAAGAGCCTTAATCCAAGCAACAATTAATGCTTTATTTGGTGCATAGCTTGTACCATCATATGGATAGCAGATGGTGTTAAACTTAACCGTCTTTAAAGCTGATAATGCGGATGATATTACTTCTTCTGAGTGGCTTATTCCCAGGTTATATACTAATACTGTCTTAGCTCCTTTTAATACTTCATTCACCAACAGTTTATCTTCTGCTGCAATCCCGGATGGATAATCATTTGTGGACACAGTTATGGTATACATATCCCCTGCTGTACCTACACTCATTTCTTGCAGTAATACTACTGTACCCCTTTCTCCTGGGGTGATTGATAAGGGCGCATTGGTAAGAAAATTAATATATGCTCCCGGTAAAATTTTATTTTGACTCGTCCATGTTCCTGACATAATAATCCTCCTTTATAAATTGGTTGTTACCTCTTGTTTTAACATAATAGGTGCGACTTTCTCTTCTTTTTCTAACAATTGGATATCAAAGGTGAAATGCAGCACATTCTCTGTTATCCTAGCAATTTTATTCATAACTTGATAGGTACCATCCAAATGAAAAGCCTTAACTAATTCCTCTTGTACTCGAACGAGATCCGTGCGGATCGCAGATTGATCACTAAAATAGGAAATATCATACGAAATATTAGTAGCATATTTGTTTTGAAATATTTTATTGTAACTTAGGCTTGTGGTAGTAATTAAAAATGATGGTTTACCCATATCCTCAGGTAGATCTTCATTATAAATCATATATCCATGGGGATATATCTCCCGCAATTTATCATTAATAGCTATTTTGATATCACTGATCATACTTGATTTCACCTCTTCTCTGTTTTTCATTTTTTATTGTACCAGCTTTGTTTACGAGGTTGATAGTGGCTAGGTTTTCCTTCAAATTTAAAGCTTCGTTTAAATCTGATAATGCTTTGATTGCAGACTCTAATCTGCTTTTAAGATAATCTCTTTGAAATTTCATTTTTTGAAAACGCTCCTCTATTTTTTCCTCTCTAGTAACAAATATCCTATGTTTCTTCATTTCTTTGGTTATGATTTTGATTTGTTCCTCTGAAAGTCCCTGTTCTTTTAATAAATATATAAAATTCATGATGTATGCTCCTTCCAATATTACGGTTTATACGAGTATCCCATCTCAGATATGGTGCCTAAGCTTGTTCTTTTACGTCTGCAAACAGGAAAAAGACAAATTTCTGGCTCTATATTAATCTCAGATTACAAGACATACGTTTCTTATAATCTGGGAATACACATGATAATAACTAACTACATAAATTCATGAAATTATCTATGAATTAAAAAACATCCCTGGTAGACAGAAGGGATGTTGCTGGCGTGGCCATTCATTTATAAATTTGTTTATATATCACATAAAATTCCTTAATATAATATTCCATATTACTATTATAACAGCTTCTTCTGTGATTTGTGTGCAACCTACTTTTGTTAGATAATCACTTCCAAATCAGTAATTATATGAGAGCAGCTATACCCTAGTCTGTAACTACAGCTTTCCATATTACTATTATAACAGCTTACTCTGTGATTTGTGTGCAGCCTACTTTTAATAGGATATTCATTTCCAAATCAGCAATTATATAAGAGCAGCTATACCTTAATCTGTAACTACAGCTTTCCATATTACTATTATAACAGCTTACTCTGTGATTTGTGTGCCGCCTACTTTTAATAGATATTCATGACCAAATCAGTAATTATATGAGAGCAGCTATACTACCCTAATCTGTAACTACAGCTTTCCATATTACTATTATAACAGCTTACTCTGTGATTTGTGTGCAGCCTGTTACGACTTCATATTTCCATGAACTTTGCATAGAAAAAGTTCAGCCCAGTAAGCTTGTCCTTAGTTTTAGCTTACCGGGCCGTACCCTTTCTCCATATCAATTTTTAGCTCTTTCAAGATACCTTGCAATTCTTTTTGATACTCCACTTCGATCCATATGTAGCTTCATTCCAATCTCCTCTTGAGATAAGCCGTCGATATAACGGAAGGTAAATATTTGACGTATTTCACTATCTGGTATCATATAGATATAGTCTTGAATTTTATTCTCCATCTCTAATAGTTCCTCTAACTTTTTATTACGCTTTCTCTGAAGTTCAGCTATAAGCCTGTCCTTTCTAACATTTGCTTGTGTATCCACTCCTGAAATATAATAATATTTCTCTATATATGGAAAATGCTTTGAAGACCCTCTTACCCTATCGGACACCATCTGCACCCCTCTATCCTCCAACCTCTTAATTCTATAGCTAATATCTTCTATCTCACTCTTTATTGCTTTGTATTGACTTAATTCTTGTTCTGTCATCTATAACTCCTCCTATATAATCGTTCTATATTATATATTTTCTAAGTGTGTTATTCCTTTTTGGTAACTTCCTCCTTAAATCTGTTAAATGGTTCATCCTCCTATGTATCGTAAATTGAATTACTTCATTCTCCTATACCACCTCCTATATTATTGTATTTGTCTGTAGATAATCATTCTCTTAAAGCTAACTATTTATATAGAAAACTCGCTTTTAGCTACATGCAGGGCGCAAAGTTCCCTCCATAAGTAATATAAATAAAGTTTATATTACTTGGAATCCTTTAAAATGTACTTATTATATAATATAAGCAATTTAGCATAGTATAAGCAAATTAACCGTCTTACTTACTAATAACAGACTTTCCTAGTTATATGATATGATAAATGAACATAGGAATATCTTTCCCCTAGAGCAACATCAGTTCATCTGGAAATGATTAGCTTGTATGGTATATTATACTCTCTTTTAGCTAGTTGTCAAGCTAAAAGTAAATTTTTTATTAACATAATCTCTCTTGTACTCTCTTTTAGCTTGCAAACATTGTATATTCATGTTATAATTCCTTAAAAGGAGGTATAAAAATGTCTGAGGATGAAATCAGAAAAATATTTTCAAAGAATTTATCAGAAGTTTTAGAACGAAGAGGCAAGTCACAGAAGGATTTGGTAGATTATATAGGGGTTAGCTCCTCTACTGTATCAAATTGGTGCACAGGACAGAAACTACCACGTATGGATAAAATTCAATCAATCGCTTCTTGGTTAGGAGTGAATAGTAGTGATTTACTAGAGCGCAAGAAACCGGAGCAAAAACTCACCTATGAAGATATGATTCAAATCTATACCCGCGGTAAGAATAGTTTAACAGCTCAAGAGAAAATGAAACTTGCTAAGATAATTTTATCAGATGAAGAGGATTAATAAATGGATTATGACAAAATAAAATATTCCGTTCTCTCTATTTATGAACAATGTGGCATTAACAATCTTCCCTTTGATTGTATAGAAGTTCTTGAAAAAAAAGGGTTTACCTGCATTAAATATTCCCAGCTACCTGAGAATAAATTCTTAGCATGTATGGAACTAAGCCCTGATTCCTGTACCCTTGGTAATTCTATCTATTATAATGATAAGAAGTCAAAACGTAGAATTCGCTTTTCACTTATGCATGAGTTAGGTCATATCGAGCTAAAGACAGAGGAAGAAACCGTAGCTAATCTATTTGCCAGCAATATTTTATGTCCCTCAATTGCTTTATATTTTTCTAAACTAAACAATATAAGAGAAATTTCAAACCTTTTCGACATATCTCTAGAATGTGCCAAATATGCTAAAGATTTCTATGAAAAATGGCTTTACAGCGTGAAAACCTACGGCCTGACAGACATTGACAGAAAAATGTATCAACATTTTTATAACATAGATACTAAGCAGTTTGTTTTTAAGGAAACACAATGTATTTACTGTGATGCGATAATACATAATTCCAACAAGCCCATCTGTAATAGATGTGACAGACCCTTATCAAATTATAGTATATTTGATTCCCCTACAGACTTGCAACTTGCAGAAAGCATCTGGTTGTATCATGGCCTATAAAAGCCCCGAGACCCAAACTTATATTATTTTGGGCTTCGAGGCTTATATTTATTACCCTATATTATTTAGTAAAATCCGCTTTAAATGCAGGATTAATTGCATAGAAGTTTCTAGAATCCAGTTCATCTTGAATAATTCTAAGTGCCTCACCAAATCTCTGGAAATGAATTATTTCTCTCATCCTTAAGAATTTAATGGGATCGCACACGTCATGATCATGAACTAAACGAAGAATATTATCGTAGGTGGTTCTGGCCTTCTGCTCTGCTGCCATATCTTCTACCAAGTCTGTAATGGGATCGCCCTTACTCTGAAAGAATGTGGAGGTGAAGGGGACTCCACCAGCGGACTGTGGCCATAGTCCTAAGGTATGGTCAACATAATAATTCTGAAAACCGCCTTCCACAATCTGCTCCGGTGTTAAGTCAGCTGTTAATTGATGTACAATTGCGCTAACTATCTCCATATGAGCAAGCTCTTCTGTTCCAATATCTGTTAATACTCCCGCTACTTTTCTGTTGGGCATAGCATAGCGCTGGGACAAATAACGCATGGAAGCAGCTAATTCGCCGTCAGGTCCACCGAATTGACTCATGATAACTTGTGCCAGCTTCGGATTGCGTTGATCAATCTTTACCGGGTGTTGTAATCTTCTCTCATAACTCCACATACACTAGCACCTTCCTTCCCAAGGCCAGGGATCTTCAACCCATGACCATTTATTATCATTCTCAACACGATAGGATTCTATCGGTCCATAGCATTTGGTATATTCATATACAGCTTCATTTCTCACCTGGGACATTCTATCCCAATAATCTAAAGCTGCTCTATCAGTGGGATGTGTATCCAAAAATAATCTAAGCTCATCTAATACAAAGCTCGTCGCTGTTATACAAGCAAATAATTTTTCTCTACTCATACCATCCATTATTTACAGCTCCTTCCATACCATTTTAGATCCAATTCTTTGAATAAGGTACCATTTGCTAAAGCTGTAAATTCATTCTCATAGAGGTCTCTGAAGCACTGCCAGGGAACATAGCACATCCCAATTGGAAAGCAACTAATATCTCCATCCGATTTCTTTCTATCATGCCTATGTCCATCGCATTTATCCTCATGCATATGTTCATCGCATTTTTCATCAAACATACGCCCATCGCACTTATCATCATGCATGTGTCCTTTGCAATCATCTCTACTAACTGATTCCGGCCTGCGACGAGAAACATTCCTGTTAAAATTGCTATTTCCCATATTACTGCGATACATCCGTTTATCCATTATTAGGGCTCCTTTCAAAAATAACTACTAATCAATTACTTCGTAGATTAATGAATCTAAAAATACAATCCTGCCTAAGCATGATAATGCTCTAAGCATATATTACTACATAGAAATTCACTTACCTGCTATGAAGTCATAAAATCAACGGGTAATTGTTAGTACTTTTATTGTTCTATACATATTATGAAAACAAATTAATTGCGTGCTTGTATTAAGATATAGTAAAATAGGTTAGTGTGAAAATAAAAAGCAATTTTCACACCTAGAAGTTTGTGCCTGCGTAATCCTCGGCACAAATTAACTCAAAGGGAAGGCATGTACTGTTAATGTGAAAATAAAAAAGCAAATTTTCACACCTAGAAGTTTGTGCCTGCGTAATCCTCGGCACAAACTAACTCAAAGGGAAGGCATGTACTGTTAGTATAAGTAAAATTTAAAAATAGGTATATCTGGTCCATGTCATTGACAATAATTCCAGAATAATATAATATCTAACTATAGTTGGAATCATATATTACTAGCAGAGGGAGAATAAGCAATGTATCATTTTATAATAAACCCTAAATCTAGCTCCGGTAGAGGAATACAATATTGGTGGACTGTAAAGAAGGAACTGGATCGACTTGATATAAAACACACAGCAATCTTTACGAAATACACTGGACATGCCACGAAGCTGGCCAGGCAAATATGTATTAATAACACCGGGATTAAGAATATTATTATCCTGGGGGGTGATGGTACATTTAATGAAGTAATTAATGGAATTCCTGATTTTTCAGAAGTTTTATTTGGTTATATTCCCTCCGGCTCCAGCAATGATCTTGCAAGAAGTCTCAAAATACCAAAAGATCCCCGAATTGGCCTAGCCAATATATTAAAACCCACCAGATTTAAGTATCTAGATCATGGTGTGATATATTTTCCAGATAATAATGTACCCCCTAGAAGATTTGCCTGCTCCAGTTCCATTGGATATGATGCTAATGTATGTACTGAAGTTCAATCCTCACCTTTAAAGAAAAGATTTAACCGTTTTGGCGCAGGGAAATTTATATATTTTACTATTGCAATTAAGCAGTTGTTCACATCAACGTCTTATAATGCTACTGTAATAGTAAATGGCACAAAAAAAGACACCTATAAGAATGTTCTTCTGGTGTCCAGTATGATACACAAGTATGAGGGTGGCGGAACTTTAATGGCTCCCCATGCAGATCCCTGTGATGGCAAGCTTAGTGTCTGCTTAGTACATGGTATAAGTAAATTAAAAGCTTTTGTCTTATTACCTACCATCATAATTGGAAAGCATATTCATTTTAAAGGAATAGAAGCTTTTCATTGTACCGACATTGAGATAATTGCAGATAACTCCAGCTCCGTTCATACGGATGGAGAGGTCCCCTCCATATGTTCTCATATTAAGGTAGAAAGTGTTCCAGGGCAAATACGAATGATACTATAGAGAAAGAAGGCGTTATTATGCAAAAACGTACGAATACACAGTCCTCCTCTTTAATAATATACATAAGTATTATAACCATTTTAATACAATTTGCTGTATATTATTTTATTGAAGTGAATATTCTCATATGGGCAGCTGCCTCTTTAATATCCCTCATCTGTTGTCACGTACTTATTGAGCATACTTTAACCTATTTCTCTTGTTTACATTATTCCTTTTTGTCTTTATTTATAAGTGTAATTATCATTGCCTTAACCTATTTAGGAGAGGTCAAAACATTCCTGCCTTATAATCACGCTATGTTAGGTATTGCCCTTATCAATTGGCTAGTCCCCTTGCTTCATTGCTTTATCCGAAATATGATTGATGCAAGTGGAAAAATTGATGATTTTTATGATTACTATAAGAGTAACAGTATCTTTTTTATCATAGTGTATATTGCCACACTAATCTATGGAAATTATATAGCAGATTCATTTTTCTGGACAAATAACTATGGCACTAGTGCAAACTTCTCCATCCTTAAGATAATATCTGTTAAGGTGGAGGACTATATCTATAATCATATACCTCTTAGTGATATTATGAATTATTTGTCCAGTCGAATACTTATTTATATTCCATACGGTTTTTACATATCATTGCTGCTACGCAACCAGAGGCGCCTTATAAAAAGCCTTGCTCTTCTTATACTGCCCTTTGTGTTTAAAGCACTACAATACTTTATAATAAAGCCTCGATGTGATATCGATGATTTGTTTTATGCATTCATAGGAGGGCTAATAGGTACTCTGATTTTCTTTATAACAAATGTAATTTTTCGCTCTTTTTCAGGAAGAGATTTTTTTGGTGATGAAACTCGTTCTCGTTATTTCGGAAATACCCTGCATTTTTAATCTGGGGACTTTACATCAGCGTTACTCCATAATTCCTTTAGATACTTCTTCATTGAATTTAAATTCACTAGAATATTAGGAAACCATTCACGGGGAAACAAATTACTATATTGTTTCTGCGTGAATCGGTCATCTAGAAGAAGAATAGCGCCTACATCTTCCTTTGTTCGAATTACTCTACCTGCAGACTGCAGCACTTTATTCATTCCTGAGTAGAGATAGGCATAATCAAATCCCTTACCATTTCTCTGATCAAAGTATCCCCGAAAGAGTTCTCTTTCATTACAAACCATAGGAAGGCCAGTTCCTACAATCACTGCTCCAATTAATCTATTATTCTTTAAATCAATACCTTCACTAAAGATCCCACCCATGACACAAAAACCAATCCTGCTCGTCTTTGGATTCTCAACAAACTCCTCTAGAAATAATTCCTTCTCCCCTTCTGTCATATTGCTATTTTGAATTACTGTTCCTTCAAGCTCTCCCTCTGCAAGCACAGCTATTTCCTGTAGTAATTGATAAGACGGGAAAAACACCATATAATTACCAATCTTCGCACTGGTGAAGCCTTTAATATAGTCTAAGATTTTACGATATTCATTTTCGTTTCTCCTGGTATACTTTGTACTTACATCGTTACCAATCATAATCAAACGATTTTCTTTTAAAAAGGTGGAGGGGGCATAAACTGCATAATCCTCCTTAGTTCCACCTAACTGCTCCATATAGTAATGAATGGGAAGTAAGGTCGCAGAAAACAAAATCGTACTTCTGCCTTTATCCATACATCCTCGAAGGTTCTTGGAAGGATCCATACATTGCAGCTTTATTTTAAACCGCTCTTCCTCATAATCTGTATATATGGTATAGCAATCATCTTTCAATTCATATATATTTAAGAAATGTCTGATATCTAAATAGAGTTTTATTATCTCTTCCTTGCCTTCATTAATAAATCCTTCTTCAAGAAAGACTTCATACTCTTCCATTAAACTGATTAAATGCATACAAAAGCCATCTACGTTATCTAATACCTCAAAGTCATCACATTCTCTTTTCATCCGCAACAAATCATTATTGCAATAATCAAGATACTTTATAAGCCTTGAACTTTTATCCTTAACCAATCTTTTTACATAAAGGAAATCCTCTTTATATAAGACAGCGCTATACATCTGTCTTGCCCGATCAACAAGATTATGAGCTTCATCTATTAGGAATATATAATCATTTCCTTTCTCATTGGCAAAAAATCTTCTTAAATACACATTGGGATCAAAGGTATAGTTATAGTCGCAAATAATAGCATCTGCCCATAAAGTTGTATCCAATCCCATCTCAAAGGGGCAAACACAGTGTTTCTCTGCATAAGAAGTAATATACTCTCTTGTAATATCATTCTCATTAAGAAGCAAGTCATATACCGCATCATTTACCCTGTCATAATGTCCTTCTGCTCGAGGACAGGATGCAGGATTACAGTCGGGCTTATCTAGTATACAGATTTTCTCCTTTGCAGTGATTGTAACTACTTTAAAATGCAATCCCTTGTCTTTTAATAATTGGAAAGTATCCTCAGCCACTGTCCTGGTTATGGTTTTCGCCGTAAGATAAAAAATCTTCTCCCCTATTCCTTCTCCCATTGCTTTTATAGAGGGAAATACGGTTGATATTGTTTTACCTACTCCTGTTGGAGCTTCGATAAAGAGCTTCTTCTTCCTCAATATACTCTTATAGACACCTGTAACTAGTTCCTTCTGCCCCTCTCTGTAGGGAAAGGGAAACTCAAGTTTTTTAATTGCAGCGTTTCGACTATCTCTCCATTTAATCTGCCAAGCTGCCCATTTAGCATACTCAGAAACCAAATTATCAAACCATAGACTTAATTCCTCATAAGTAAAAGTTTCCTCAAAGTACTTTAAATTTTCCGTCTTCAAATTACAATAAGTCATACGAATACCAATCCGGCTATATTTTTGTTCCCTAGCATATATATAAGCATAGCACATAGCCTGTGCCTTATGGACACCAATGGGTGATGTTAGATGGGATAACTCCATATACACACCTTTAATTTCATCAATGACGACTTCAGGGGGATCTTCCTCCTCCTCCTCTTCATAAATCAGTACGGAAAACTCCTCAATAATCCTATTATTCGTTATAATCCCATCAGCTCTTCCCTCTATGGTAAGTTCAAAGCTAATATCCTCTTTCTTTATGGGTATCTTTATACTTAAGGGTACCTCTGCCGTATAATTAACCCCCATCTGCTTTTGAAGTTTACGGTGGATACGACTGCCCGCCTGCATGGCATCAACGCCATCATATCTTGCTCTTGTGTTGTCAAGATTACCGGAGCACAGGATAAACTCAACAAGATTTCTGACAGATATTTTTATTTCATGGATATTATCCTGCATAAGCATACCACTCCTTATCTTAATAACTTCTTGTATAGGTTCAACGAATCAGGATGGGCTGTTCATAAATAACAGCCCATATTATTATATATCAACTAATCTTCTTCCTCTAGCAAGTCAGATTAGAATCTTTTACTTTAAATTTGTAATCATCTTACCCTAATATAAGGCAAGCTACTACGAATTAATTTTAAGCTATTTATATATAAAGTCAATATAATAAATTAATTAAATTATTTATGTTTTATATTGCATTTTATACCTTAATCTGTTACATTCTACTTATATTCCTCTTACCCAATTTGGGAGGCATACAAGAGTATCTTTGTATATAAAATAAAATTATGTTAAAAATAAATTTATATACAAAATGAATTTGTAAGCAAGATGAATTTGCATAGTGAATCAATCATTATCTTACATGAATTCACTTATTATTAATTGAAAAAGCGAGGTAGTATTATGAGCGAACACCATCACGATTCCGGCTGCGGCTGTGGACACGATCATGATCATGAGTATGATACAATTACATTATCTTTAGATGACGGTACAGAGTTAAACTGTGTAGTTTTAGATATCTTCTCTGTAGATAACAAGGATTATATTGCCCTTCAACCTGAAGAAGGTGAAGAAGAAGATAGTGTATTCTTATACCGTTACATCCAAGAAGGTGACGAAGATCCTCAACTACTTAACATCGATGATGACGATGAATTCGAAGCAGTTGCTGATGCATTCGAGGAGCTCTTAGATACACAGGATTTTGAAGATATGTTCGATGAAGATTTCGATGAAATTGAGGATGAAGAATAATCTTACTGATCTATATTAGTTAATTTTATTATTAAATCAGAGGCTGTTGCATAAATTGCGGCAGCCTCTAAAATTATATATCTGCAAAACGAGAGTTTTACATTTCTGTTATTTCATCAATAAACCTTGACCACTTTGATACCTTATTATAACGTTCTTTTGCACTATAGATATATAAAGCTTCTTTCGCCCTGGTCATAGCAACATAGAATAGACGACGTTCTTCCTCTATGTCCTCGGCTAAAGTAGCTTTTTTATGGGGCATAATACCTTCATTGGCGTCGACTATAAAAACCGTAGGAAATTCCAACCCCTTGGAGCTATGCATGGTGGCTACCATTACGCTATCTATAGAGTTATTTTTCATATCCATAGCCTGTCTTTTTAATTCTTCCTTATATTCCTCCATATAGAAAAACCAATCTTCAAAGGTCTTAAACTCCCTGGCACTTTCTTGTAACTCATCCAAAACATCGATTAATTCCTCTGCTTTAATTCTTCTTTGCTCTGCATATTCCTTAAGATAATCCTCATATCCAATGCCCCGCCTTATGTAGTTAACTGCTCCATACGGGTTCATTCTCCCTAATGCACAAAGATCATATTCCAGCTGATCCAAACGTTCTAACATCCAGTTCTTATCCTCATAATAATCCTTAAGCGCTTCAAAATCTACCTCAGGGCTATCAAAGCATTCTCTTGTGATATAACGCTTGGGACGGTTAATTATCTGTAAAAACAGCTGTCTTGCCCTTTGCCCCATAGCAATTTTTATATAAGTGATGATATCCCGTGTAATCCAATGTTCAAATAGATTTGGTAAATTATCCTTCATTTGAAATGGAATATTATATTCCATCAGCTTATGTATGAGCGCTCCGGACCCCAAGCTGGTTCGAACCAGTATGGCTATATGAGAAAAGGGTATTCCTTCTTTATTTAACTTTATTATTTCTTCTGATACCTTTTGATTCTCCTGGGTTAAGGTATCAAAATGACCGATAATTACCTTAGCTCCTTCTTCTTTCACTGCCAAAGCATCCTTCTCATATCGTTTTTGATTATGGCGAATTAGCTTCTTGGAGGCTTCTAAGATATTTGCTGTAGAACGGTAATTCTTATCCAGGAATATCTTTTTACAATGGGGATAATCCACAGGAAAATTCAACATTATCTCTGGCTTTGCCCCTCTAAAACGGTATATGGATTGATCATCATCTCCTACAATAAATAAATTATTTTGAGGTAAGGCCAGCATTCTTACGATGTCATACTGCACCATATTTATATCTTGAAATTCATCGATTAATATATATTGATACTTATTTTGCCATAGAGTGAGAATGTCCTTACGCTCCCTAAAGAGCTGATAACACATTAACAACATATCATCAAAATCAATTAAGTTTGATTTTCTTAACTTACGATTGTATTCTATATAGATATCACGAAAGACCTCATCAGCACAATGAAGAGAATAATAATTAGCCAGCTCTACCCGGTTGCCCTTCACTAAGCTTATTTCAGAACACAAATCTGCTATAAACTCCTTCTCATCCTCATATTCTAGCTCCATACGATGAATGATTTCCTTCATATACTGAAAACGGACATCCTCTCTTACAACATTACTGGCATTGAGATGGTATGCATATTTTAATATGGTAAAAAATATTGCATGAAAAGTACCAAAATTCACTCTAGTACTAGCTACCTTTCTCAATGAAAGAAAACGTTCCTTCATCTCAGAAGCAGCCGCTTTAGTAAATGTAATAACCAGAATTTTCTCCTCAGGTATTTGTTCTTGTTCAATTAAGTATTTCGTTCGCTCCGTGATTACCAGGGTTTTTCCTGATCCCGGACCCGCTAGTACCAGCATTGGGCCGTCAGTATGACCTACTGCCTGCTGCTGTGCCTGATTCATTTGCATAAAAATAACCATGCCTTCCTTCTAAGTATGAATGATGCTTCTTAATAATTCACACTAATTCTACATGCTGCCAAAGAACAGCGAATTTGGGCGGCAGCACAAATTTAACGATTAAAAAATCTTTGTTTTTCAATCGATCTCCATCAATTATAGGGAACTTGGATGAATAGTTGATTTACCAGATTATAGATGTAACTGATAGATAAGTAATAATAAAAATGTAATATCAAATTATAAGATATATGGTATAGTAAAATCAGATACATCCACTCCATAGTTACTTAAGGCTTATGCCCTTCAAACCAATAATCAAGTATCATAACTGATTTTACTAACCATCCATATATCTGCCAGCTAAAGCATTAACTTAATTTATCAATTGCTGTTTTAATGCGGTGTAAACTTTCTTCCTTACCGATAATATTCATAATTTCATATGCCCCACCTGGAGTGGATTGTTTACCGGAAACTGCTGTTCTAATGGGCCATAATCCCTGACCGTTCTTAATGCCCTGTTCTGCAATATACGCCATAATTAAGGCTTCAATATTAGCTTCTGAATAATCCTCCAGTGCCTCCAGTTTAGAAAGTAAATCCCTAAGTACCTTAAGGGAGCTTTCTGAATCTGTCTTCATCTTCTTATGAGTAAACATTGCAATATCATAATCCGGTAGCTCTTCAAAGAAATCAATCATATCCTTAATATCCACTAAGGTCTCAATTCTCGTCTTAACAAGAGCTGCTATTTTACGTAGGTCTAAATCCCTTTTAATTACTTCCTGAATATAAGGCTCTGCCAGCTCATAATATGCCTCAAACTCCATATTCTTCAGATATTCACCATTCATCCAGCGAAGCTTAACAATATCAAATACAGCAGGCGCCTTATTAATATGTTTATAATCAAATTCGCGAATTAAATCATCAAGGGACATAATCTCCATGTTATTAGGGGCACTCCAGCCAAGCAATGCAACAAAATTAATAATCGCTTCAGAGATAAAGCCCTGCTCTAATAAATCCTCATAAGAGGAATGACCGCTTCTTTTACTGAGCTTTTTATGCTCTTCATTGGTGATTAGTGGTAAATGAACATAAACCGGTTCTTCCCAACCAAAATCCTGATATAGCCTTGTATACTTAGGTGTTGAGGATAAGTATTCATTGCCTCTTACCACATGGGTAATCTTCATCAGGTGATCATCAATTACATTGGCAAAATTATAAGTAGGATAACCGTCTGATTTAATCAAAACCATATCATCAAGCTCTTCATTATCAACAGTAATATCACCAAAGATTGCATCATGGAAGGTTGTACTGCCATCCAATGGATTATTCTGACGTATAACATAAGGTATTCCAGCTGCAAGATTTGCTTCTATCTCCTCCTTAGAAAGGTGAAGACAGTGTTTATCATATTTGGTTATCTCCTTTACTTCCTCATCTGCTTCTTGGTCAGAATCCCCCACCGCTGTTTTCAGTGATTCTAAGCGTTCCTTAGTACAGAAACAATAATAGGCTGCTCCCTTAGCAACAAGCTCTTTGGCATATTCAAGATAAACACCACTTGCTTGACGTTCACTTTGAACATAGGGTCCATAGCCACCATCTTTATCTGGTCCTTCGTCATGAACTAAGCCTGTACCCTTCATGGTACGGTAAATGATATCTACGGCTCCTTCTACAAGACGTTCCTGATCTGTATCTTCTATTCTAAGAATGAAGGTTCCACCCTCATGCTTTGCAATTAAATACTCATATAATGCGGTTCTTAAATTGCCGACATGCATTTTCCCCGTCGGACTTGGTGCAAATCTGGTTCTGATTTCACTCATGTGCAACCACCTCTCAAGATTGTTTTATTATAGCAAATTGTTTTATTAAACATGCAATTTGCTATTCATTTCATATATTTTACTAGTAGCTTACTCTTTTATACCCTTATGGTATAATGTCTGTCGACATTATACCATAACTTAATTAAAAATAAAATATTGAATATATAAATGCAAGTTTGACCATTACCATAACCCTAGAACTGCCCCATTTAAAAGAGTGTCTGTAATGGCAAATGACCTACAGACACCCTTTGTTCGTTGTTTATGTTGTATTCAAGGAATTTACCTTAACCGTCCGTCTTCATAGCTTCGATAGCACTAATCTTAGTCGCACGTCTCGCAGGGAAGTATCCTGATACAAGTCCCACTAAGACAGAAATGCCTAAGGATGCAAGGGGTAAATATAGGGGTATGACTGAAAAGGTGGTATTTGTCATATCATACATATAGTTACCTGACATTAAAGCTTTAAAGACCGGGGCACCGAATTTATTAACTGCCCAGGAGGCCAAATATCCCAAACCAATACCTAATGCTCCACCAAAAAGACCTATGATCGCTGCCTCAAAAAGGAAAAGTTTTCGAACATCCTTAATGGTACAGCCAAGGACCTTCATAATTCCTATCTCTTTGGTTCGCTCATAAATTGACATAACCATGGTATTGGCAATACTTATTGCGGATACAGCCATGGATACAGCTCCTAATGCTCCTAATACCATCTGTAAGGTCTTAGATGCATTCTGAAGGGGAACTAGATTTTGCATCAAACTATTAGATTTATAGCCCATCTCCTCTATTTTATCCTGTACTTCCCGTACATTGTCAATATTATCTACGTTAAGTCTTATCTCTCTATATGTATTAATGATTTTTAACGCCTTTTTACGATCTGCAACAGAGAGTGTGTTACAGTATTCCATATATATTTTCTTGAAATAATTTAAATCCATATAAATACCATAGTCATAATCAGCGTAAGTCTGTACCATCTTAGCAATATTTTTTAGAGGAAGAGAAAACTCTTTCTTTTTTGGTGCCACAGGATACATCCCCTGAAATTTCATCTCAACTTTTTGCTTCTGAAGATCAATCTGTTTACTATCACCGCTTCTTGAATAAGGATTATAAAATTCCCAAGGCATTGAAAACCCAAAAACTATGGAAGAATTATCTTCTGCTGATGGGTACTCACCATATTGGAGTTCCGGAAAATCAAATGCCTCAAAGGTGGAATAATCCATTGCCTGAAAAGACATCCAGGTCTGGTATTTCCCAGCATATAACTGGCCATCAGCATAAATAACGGGACTTACAGCTTTAACATGATCCAAAGACTTAAGCTTTTCTACCAAAGCATCATCTAAGGTCTGTTCCTTACTTCCTAGCCATTCTCCACTCTCATCAAAGATCCCTTGACTACTATTGACATAGATTATAGTCATGCTGCCCTGCTGCTTGAGCTGAGTGTTAAAGTTATTATTCATACCTTTACCAATAGACACCATGATAATTATGGATAAAGAGCCTATTACAACGCCCAAAACAGTTAGAATCGTCCTGGCCTTTCTCCGGGACAGGTTTTTTAAACCCATCACGAACAAATCATTAATCCTCATAAAGATCAATCCCTTTTTTTATTTTTCTCTTAGCTAAAAGTATACCTAAGACAATACTTACTATAAGAACCCCTGCTGACACACCGATAACAAATATCCAAGAAGATAATAAGGGATTCTTAATCTCACCGCCAGCTCCAGCTTCTGTCATGGCACCCTCACCAGAATAATCTATGTATCCTTCTTTCCCCTCAGCAACTGATAATGCTGCAACTGCCGTATTATAAACATCAAAATTATCCATCTATTCCTCCATCCCAGGTTAAAGCCCTGCCTCTATCTAGTATTGTTCCCTTTCCTTCTTACGAAGCTTTGATTTATATATACTAATAATTATCTTTCTGGTTATGGGAACGAATAACACAAAAATGACAACCTGAGCGATTACAAAGGCCCATATAGGTAGTATAGGTTTCTTTGCCATTGGAACCTCTGGGTTAAAAACTTCACCACCACCATCCACAATGCCTGGATCAACAATAGGTGCCGACATTACTTCTTTCTGAAAATCCTTAATAAATTCCACGGTCTCTCCATTACTGTCCTCATAAGTAATTTTGAGTACACCCGATACCATTCCTTCCATATTGGGTATAACGTCCATCTCTACCGGCATTGAATTACCCGATTCCACATTACCAATGAACTGCATCGTACCATCAGCCTTTGTAAAACCTTCACCCTCCAGGGTTGCGATAACATTATTGAGCCTGGACTTACCCATATTATAAAATTCAAAGTAGAGGGTTGCATTATTTCCAACGATAACACCGCCATCCCAGGAGTAAAGATCAATATTATCTACCATGGGACGAGCATTTTCTACTACCTGAAGATTTAGTGCTTCTGTTTTACTAATTCCTGTTTCACCTGTCTCAGGATTTGGAGATATCCCTTCATATTCATACTCTATGGTTAATTTAAGAGGATATGCTTTTGTTGTGGCGTCTGACTTCACCTTTAATTCTATGGTGTTTGATGCCGTTTCTCCTGGAGCAATTTTGTTGATGAAGAAGCTATTGCTGCCCTGTGTTACCGTAAAAATATTCTCATCCTGTGTCAAAGTTACAGTAATATTTTTAGCGGTTACTACTGCATTGGTATTATAAATATCAAAGGTAAAGTTAAAGGTAGAACCAGCTCTTAGCTCCTCCAAATCAGCGTAATAATTACTAATAATTAATTTTGGCTTACTACTTATCTCTACCTCATTCTGTATATTATTCACAGGGATTATTACGCTTCCTTCTCCCCCTGTAAATTTGTATATTACCGTGAGATTATTCAAGCCCTCATTGATACTGGATGATATGATAAGGGGAAGGGTAACACTTATTTTTTCACCAGCCTTTAACTTTTCAATGTATTGATATGGCTCTGATTTTATGGGAATAAAAGTTGCATTAGTCAAGCCCTCTGCATATACCTTCAAATTCGTTGCATCAAATTTACTCTTATTCTCTACGTCAAAGGTTATATCTAATCTATCTCCTGCTTCAGGCTTATCTATGGATTGGCTCACATTACTGATAATAATATTAGCGGTTCCTTCTTCTTTCTTCTCCTCTTCCTCTTTAATTACATCCACATATATTGATTCACTTAATGTATAGGCTACACCTTCATTATCTTTATAATTGATAATGACTTTAAGATTTTTCATACCTCCGGTAGCATATTTGGATACCTTCAGTGGTATTTTTACAGTCTTAGAGGCATCTGATTTAATATCTTCCACATCTATTCCACTGGTAAAATAATTCTTTACAATACCATCCTGAGTTAGGGTAGTTTCATCAATATTAACAGTGATATCCTTGGCGCTTCCTTCCCCTGAGTTTCCTATATTTACTGATAGATTAAATTTATCACTGGCCTTTAAGCCTTCCGGAAATTTAACATCCTTAATTTTCAATTTAGGAGCTTTAGAATTAGAGCTTAGATTAATATAAAAATCATACCCACTAGTTAGGTCATCACCTTCTGTTGTTTTATATGTAAAATTAGCTACTAATGTATTTCTTCCAGGGGTAGCTGTAGTTAAAATTGATATTGGTAAGGTTATATTCTTAGTATCTCCTGAAGCTAAATCACCAACTTTAATCTTCTTTGCTGAATAGCCTTCATCGATGATATTCTTATAATCCATTACAAGGTAAATGCTCTTAGCTAAAAGTTCACCCTCATTTTTCACGGTAAAGGATAGATTGGTATCGCTGCCTAAGGTAGTGCTGCCCATCTTAACAGAACTTACGGTTAACTGTGCCGGCGTCTTTTCATCCTGTACCTTTAGGGTAAGAGTCATGGTATAGGTTTTATTTCCATAATTAATATAGTCCTCATAAGTAAAGATAACATCCACCTTATAGTCTTTTATCTTGGCTGTCTCTTTAACCTTTACATCAAATTCCAAATCCACCGGAGCAGTTGAATAAATTCCCTGAACTGATGAACCGTAGAGACTAATGGTCGGTTTAGTTAAGGTAAATGGTGCACCATCTTCCGGTTTTAGCGTGATTGTAGGAACAGGTATAAAAGACGTTGCTTGAATCGGTATATTTATATGGGTCGTCTCTCCTGGTTTAATGGTCAGGTTAACATCACTGGTCATATACACCGACGGGTCACTTGATGCCTTAATAGACATCTGATTTCCTACTAATCCGGTTGCAAATATTATGAATGCTATTAGTGCAACCAATAATTTCTTTATCCTCATATTTATCCCTCTACTTCCTTTTATATTTTAAGTTATATTATCAATTAAGACACATCCGTTATAATCTCACCCTCCTGTGCCCCTTGAATTATCTCTCCATCTTCATGTACCGTTTCTGCCGGCTTACTCACAGCTTCTGGTATTTCTTTTTTCTCTTTGATTTCAATTTGTTCTATCTTTCCGTCAAGGATATGGATGATTTTGTCCGCATAATCAGCAAGTCTCCTGTCATGGGTTACCATGACGATGGTCTGGCGATTGGTTTTTGAAATTTCTCTAATCAATTCCATAACTTCTCTGGAAGTCTTTGAGTCCAGATTCCCGGTAGGCTCATCTGCAAAAACGATCTCAGGTTTTCCCACAAATGCTCTGGCTATACCAACCCTTTGCTGCTGCCCTCCGCTCATCTCCTTGGGCTTATGCTTAAGTCTAGGTCCCAATCCTACCTTAACCAGTATATCCTTTGCCATTCTCTTTCTTCTTTTCCCAGCGACTCGCTTAAATATTAGGGGTAGCTCAACATTCTCTAGAGCCGTCATTGAATTCATGAGATTATAGGATTGAAATACAAAACCTAAGTTGTTCTGTCTGAATTTCGCAAGATTCTTCTCACTCATTCTATGTATATTCTTCCCTTTTATAATGATCTGTCCAGAGGTCAACTTCTCAATTCCTGCCATTAGATTTAGCAATGTAGATTTACCCGATCCGGAGGCCCCAAATAGGCAGCAGAATTCACCTTTACAAATGGTAAAGCTTACATCATCTACAGCACATATTCGTTCTTTACCCATCCTGTAGATCTTTTTCACATTCTTTATTTCAATAATATTTTCAGTTGAATTGTTGCTCATCTTGCACCTTCCTGACTTAATCCACCTATAGCACCACTAATTACTAATGTTACACTAAATTTATTAATTAATGACTAACAATTTTCTTACATTTTTCTTAAGTTTTGTTAAATTTTGTGTTACAATTATGTATTGATCTCCCTCATTTAAAATATGGGGATGCAAATGCATCCCCATTCTTCTAGCTCGGAATTTGTTATCGTTAGTGTAATTTATTGATATTTAGTTTATTCTTTGCTAACTCTTTCTCCTTCGATTGCTGTACCGCCTCTTTATATTCCAATCGGTGATTGATAAATCGTACAAACACCAGCTTTATATATGCGCCAACGGGGACAGCAAGAAGCATTCCTAAAAAACCGCCAAGTGAACTACCAATAATAATAGAAACAATAATAATTAAAGGATGTATCTGTATTGATCGGCTTAATAATTTCGGACCAATAATATTACCATCGATGGCCTGTATTAATACCAAGGCAATCATAGATACAATTAATGTATCTATCTCACCATTCATTAGGCAAACAAAGGTAGTACTAATATAAGCAACGATAGGGCCGAAATAGGGTATCAAATTACCGATACCTGCACATATTCCAATTACAATTGCAAAGTTCACACCGGTAATCGATAATACGGTGCTGATTAGTACCATCATCACCAGAGCATCCGCCAACTGTCCTCTGATATATCCGGAAAAAACTGTGTCTAGATCATGGGTAATACTGTAGAATCTCTTGTTTATACTATCACTAAATAATGCCCTGGATACTTTTACAAAATAGTTCATAAACATTCTTCCATCAATCATAAAGTAAAAACCAATAATAAAACTAAATATGAGTGTGGTAAGATATTTGGATATATTCGTAATGGAATTTAGAATAGCTGTTCCATACCCTTGCAACAAATCCAGTATAAAGGTTGCAGCCTTTTGAAAATACTGATCAAATTCCTCCGATTGTATGTCCAGCTGATTTAGCTGGGCTTTAATTGTCTTATAAAAGGCATTAAAATTTGTTTTATACTCCTGAGCAAGCTTCACGATATCATCCAAGCTTGCCAATTTTATTTGATCTGTCACTGTAAAAACCAACAAGGAGATCAACCCGGTTATTGCAACAAATAATATAAATACAGAGGTAACTGCAGCCCAGGTCCTTGGTGCAACAATACGCTTCATAATCCTGACATTCTTTAACTTCTTATACTTCTTCTCAAAGAAATCTACCACGGGATCCATGAGATAAGCAAATACAAAGCCTAAAATAATGGGCTTTAATATGGTAATCGCTCTGTTAAACTTTACAAATATGGTATTTAAGACATCCGGTGCATTCTTTATTACCAAAGTCAGTGCATAGATTATAATGATTGTTATGATAACATATAAAGATATCTGCATATATTTTTTATTAATTTTTTCTTTCCATTTCATTCTCGTAACTGTAAATCCCCTTTCTTACCTATGAGATTCCTGGTCACTTCAGTATAACATATAACCCTGGAAAGTAGAAGTTGTTTTTAGATTAAATTCCCATTAGAAGAATATACTTAAGGTATAATTTTTTAATCATTGGAAGTCCCTGATAAACCTTACTATATAAATTATCCCTAAAAACTTTAACCTTCATAAGTTCCTGCGAGGTTATTCTCCCATAACCAAATCTGGCCTTTCTCACAACCTCCATACATACTTCAAAAACCTCTGCTTCAATATAGGGATTATTTTCTTTTATATACTCTTCACAATCCTCAAGGCGAGCACCTCTGCTAGGAAGTCCATTACGACATAATGAGAGAATTCTCTCCACCTCCATAAATAAGAATAATGCTCTCTTATTTCTGTTATTTTGGCAGCTCCTCCTTCTATTCTTTACTAGGATAAAAGCACTTATAGCTCCAATCATGAGTAGGATAAAGATAATCAAGAATATATGATTGAGTTTAGCCTCCTCCTCTTTAGTAACTCCCCTACCCACAGCCCTTTTGTCTGAATCCCCTTTATTTGCTGTAGTTCCAGCTTTCTCTTTTTTCTCTTCAGTTACCTTTTCCTCTTTATCCTCCCTATCCTCTGCTTCTGTATCCCTATCTTGGGGCTTAACTGTTGGAATGGGATTTGTTAGACCCAACTGAGGATTTGTCCCATTGTTGTTATTATTTAATAAACTTTCCCTATCAATATCCGTAAATCCTGGTGTAAACTCAATGGGATACCACCCAAATTCATCCAAATAAACCTCTACCCAGGCATGGGCATTATAATCCTTAACTGTTACCTGGATCTGCTTTGTTTCAATCTCTCTGCTAACACCATCTTTATAAGAGGTGATCCTATCATTCCCCAGATGCTTTCCCTTCATGAAATCTTCAGATCCTATAGCATAACCTTCTACATATCTGGCGGGTACTCCCATAGCTCGCAGCATCAAGGTAGCTGCCGAGGCGTAGTGTGCACAGTAGCCCTTTTTATTTTCATAGTAAAAATATTCAACAAAGTCTTTATCCTCCGCAAGTTTACCAGGAGCCAGGGAATAACTTGTTCTATCAGCCAAAAGTTCTTTTATATAAAATATCTTATCCCAAGTAGATATTAAGGGTATATTTTCTTTAGCAAAATCCTTCTTTATTCTTTCTAAACCTTCCTCGGGTAATTGGGTATATACCTCATAGACATACTTACGGTAAAGCTCTTCTCCTGGACTTTCGGTATAATATTCCTTTGAATCAACAGAAAGAAAAGCATAGTTACTGTTACGTCTTGCATCATCCATAATAAGATAAGGTAATATAGCATTTGTCATGTTTAAGAAATAATTGAATTCATACTTACTCTTCTTCCCCTTAGGTGCCTTGTATAGATCACCAACATCGTAAGCCCCTGAAATCTCATCATAATTGGTGAAATAAGGGGCATAAATGTACTTTTTATTGGCCTCCTTATATTCAATCTTACTGTTGCCTTTTGAGATTTCTTTACCTGCGGAAAGGAAATCAATTAAACCATTAGCTACCTCTTCCTCCTGGCTATTAAATAATTGATTTATCAGCAGAAAGTTATTATTAATGGGTTGATACTCCTCCAAGGATAACTCCTTTAATAAATCTTTATATTTTGCCTTATCCTCCTTGGAATTCTCCTCCCAGCTATCTCCCGTATACACACTTCCTACATAACCTTTTAAATAAATACCATCTGTTAATGACTCCAAGGGAGCTGTAAGAATTAATTGATCCGAATTGTTATAAATTACTTCTTCTATCTTGCCAAGTTTTCCGCCATCCAGGCCACCAGAAGCATCACTGCCTCCAAAGAGCTGCAAGTCACTAAACCAACTATCAAAATCATCTATAGAATAATTCCAAGCTATGGACTGTACTTTTTCTTTCATGTCTTTTATCTTAGTAACCTTTTCATATTTTTCATCTGTGATAAATAATTTTAAGCAAAAAAAGATTATTAATCCAAGGATACTTAACCAAGCTGCCGCCCTGGTGTTAATTCTGCGCAGCAATACTAATTGCTCTCTATTCTTAATATTACGAAAGGGAATTCTTGACCTTGCCAGGTATAATGTAAGGGCAACATACACAATGAGATATGGCTCAGAGGGTACTAAACCAACAAGAAGACAAAGAACTACAGGTAAAATTAACAATAGGTAGCTTAGATGAATGAAGCGATTTTTCATAATTGCTATGGTCAATAAGGCTATTACAGGAATTAGTATCATAATGATTATCAAGGTAGTGTCTGGTAACTGCCTGCTATAATCTGCTTCATAATAGAAGCTTTCATATTTGTAATAAGACATCATACGATCAATAACTGCATTTTCAATCATAAAAAAACCGTTAGCAATTCTAGGAAAACGACTGATGAAAAAGAGTATATATATAAGTACACCAAAAAATAATTTAACTAAATTATAAGAAGAAAAAAAGCATAATGTAAACATAATACCAGAGAATATTACAATTGCCAGATTTATATGAATGTCCACTGCTAAAAGAGCCAAGCATTCCATAAGTATGGAGCAAAATGTCCAGCTCCCAAGCATTATCATAAGCATCTGGATAATCCTTGCCAATACTTGAAAACCCGGTTTTCTTTCATCAATCATTAAGATTGACGGCTCAATGACTATTCCATTTTTATGTTCTTTATTCAAATCCTCACCACCATTTCTAGCTCAGGAATAATTCTTGCATATCACTACAAAGAGTACGAATATCTATGGACCATACACTTATACCATCTTCCATGGATTGCTGTATTAACTCTTCCTCGCTGTTACGAAGATTTTGTCCCCTGCTTCTATCCTCCAGATAAATAATCTGCTTGTCCTGGGCCTTGAGTACAGAAATAGAATCCACCCATTGCCTTGATATCTTCCCTGTAATAATAAATAAATCCGTATATTGCTCATGGGGATATTCAGCAAGATAGAAGAGCGAAGCATCTATCTCCTTCCCATATAAACTTGCCTGCAATAAACCGTCAACAGCTTCAAATAAATCCTTTTCATCAGAGATATGTACCCTCTTGCAGGTACCATGCTCCTGATCATACCAGGACAAAATGTGAAGCTGCTTCCTCAGCAAAAAAGAATAAGAAAGGGATAAAGCACATTCTAAGACAGCATCTATATAGAACAAACTATTATCTTGGTTTGGAACACCAAAATCCACAAAGATCAGTACACAGTAATTAACAGGATCACTAAAATCTTTAATCATAAGCTGATTTAGTTTACTGCTCAACTTCCAATGAATTCTTTGTAAACGGTCACCTTCACGATATTCCCTGATTTCAAATACCTCTGAGGGATCATCTCCCTTTTTAACCGGGGAATAATTATCACTTTCTACTAACTGAGAGTTTTTATTGGTAAGATAGTTTTGCTCCAGCTCATAATAAGTAGGTAAGACTGCTGTTTTAATTTCCTCAGTCTGCTTTCTCTTCATTGAAAATAATTTTAAGTAGTCAAAAAAGCGAATTCCCTCTAAACTCACAATTATATTCCCTGCGTATTCCGAGGTTAAGCTACAGACATAGGAAGTTTTCGTTCTGCAGTCTAGGGAAACAGCTACTGTCTTTTTATATTTTTTGGGTAGGTAGGCATTCTTATAACTAAGATATAGATTAATATAGGATACAGGAAATATTGTGGGATTACTCAACCTTATAGTAATTGGAAGCTCCTCTCCTTTGTTGGCTATGTGTACCGTTGACATGAGCTCTGCCTTAATTTTAAAACGGCAATAACATAAGATTAAAAATAGGACAAAGGGCATAATTACTATAAGCAGAAAAAGAATGGCTGTATAATATTTATTATATAAAATTGACAGCACTCCCACGCAAGCCACCAGGATCAGATACCATATTTTATTACGTAGCATCTCTTCACCAGTACCTTTCTAATAATTTGCATAGGTTTCCTTCTTAAGGATTCTAGGCGCCTTTACTGTACGCAAGATGTCATCTAAAAGGTTGTCCACAGTAACATTATTCACTCTTGCCTTGGGCTTTAATATCATTCTATGGGCTGTTACATCTTTAAAAATATATTGTACATCTGCCGGCACCACATAATCTCTCCTGTTTAGGAAGGCAATCGCTTTAACCATATTCATAATTGCCAGAGAACCTCTTGGGCTTACACCCAGTTCAATCAGTGGATTTTCTCTCGTCTGCTGGACTAAAAGTGTAATATATTCATATATAGAATCGTGTACATAGACCTCATCAACCATGTTCTGCATGCCCATTATTTCTTCTTTCTCTACGATACGAGCTACATAATCCAGAGGATTTACGCTTTGGCGTTCCTTCAAAATTCCAATCTCACTCTTCATATCCGGATAACCCATGGAAAGCCTTACCATAAAACGATCTAGCTGGGATTCAGGTAAAATCTGAGTTCCTATGGAGCCAATGGGATTCTGGGTTGCTATAACCACAAAGGGCTTTGGAACTTCTCTGGTTACACTATCTACAGTAACCTTCCCTTCCTCCATCACTTCAAGCAAAGCTGATTGGGTTTTTGATGAGGTACGGTTAATCTCATCGGCTAGAAACATATTGCACATAACGGCACCAGGCTTATATTGAAAGCTCTCCCCATTCTTATTCAGAAGATGAAAGCCAACTACATCTGTTGGCAATACATCAGGAGTAAACTGAAGTCTATGATAATCCAAAGCCATTGCTTTGGAAAATGCTAATGCCAAGGTAGTTTTTCCCACACCCGGATGATCCTCTAGAAGGATGTGACCCTTTGCCAATATGGCGGTTAAAACTTTACCAATTATTTCTCTTTTTCCGATAACAACTTTATTTACTTCGTCTATAATACGAACTGCGTTTCTATTATTTGGTAGCATAAGTCATTTCCTTCCTTTGAGTTATTCGCAACAATTATAACATAGTATACATAATTTTAAAACTCTTCCAAGCTATAAAATTCTTAAGAATTTATGAAAAACATTAGGCCTTATGAAAATATAACCGAATATCCCATTATTAATCATTTCACCTAAAAATAGGGTTCATAATAAGTATATTTTGTGAACGACGGGGTTATGTATTGACTTATAAAATAAAATGATTAAAATTAATCTATGAACATATTATGGAGGTAGTAAAGGTGAATCATTCAAAGAAATTAAAAGCAAAAAAAGTTAAAGAGGAAAAGCTGATTAACAAGCCCATAAGCAGCATATCGAAGCCTTGGATTGTTATTGCTGCTGCGCTGATAGTCATACTCATAGGAGCACTAATCTTCGACCAGGTTTATGAACCCAGATTAATGACTGTTGATGGTAAGAAATATCGTATGAAGGATTTATCCTATTATTTCCTTAATGTAGAATCAAGCTATAGCAGCTATAGTCAAATGTTTGGTGGAAATATATGGGACATGACATATGATGAAGAAGCAGGAACAACCATGAGAGATGTTGCCAGAACTGAAGCAATAGACCAATCCCTTTATAATGAAATACTATATAATGAAGCTATTGCAGCGGGCTATGCTTTAACAGAGGATGAAATAAAAACTGTAGATGAGAATGTTAACTCCCTCTTGAAGGAGCAGCTTTCCAAGGAAGTTATCAAAAAGAACAACTTTACTAATGCATATTTAAAAGAAATGATAAGTAAAACCACCTTAGTTAGCCGTTTCCGTGAGGATAAAATCAAAGAGTTTAATATCGATGAAGAGAAAATTAAAGCAGGCGTTGTATATGATGACTTCAGACAATATGATATTGAGTACTTACGCATCTCAACTAAGACAACCAATGATGACGGTGAATCCGTAGATCTTACAGAGGAGGAGAAAAAAGCCGCCTATGATAAGCTAAGTGGATACGTAGATAAAGCAAAGGCCACCGAGGATTGGTCTACTTTATTAGGTGAAGATGAGACAGATGTTACTTATTTGGATACACAATTCTTGGAAAGCGACAGCACCTTCTCTGAAGAATTTGAAAAAATGATGATGGGAATGAATAATGGTGAAATCAGTGATATCTATGAAGATACGACCGGTTATTATCTAGTTCGCATGGTTAATAACAATTCATCAGAAAGCTATGACAATGAAGTTGAAAGCCAAATAACAGATGCAGAGAATACTGCCTTTGACGAAGAATATGAAAAAATCAAGGCAAATCATACCTATGATTTAAATGATCGTGCTATTAAAGGTTTAAAAATGGGTAGCTTAACCTTAGCCAACTAGTTTCTCTACTATCATGAATAAAAATCTCCTTTTTAGTAATAATATAAATGATTAATTTATAAAAAGGAGATTATTATGGCAAAGAACAAAAACAACAATAGCACCAAAAATAGTGCTTCTGACAAGAATAAGAATAATGCAAGCAGCAATAAAAGCAGCTCTGGTAGCAGCAAAAACAGCACTGGCGGTTCTATGAAGGATACTCACTCCCAGACACCTGACAATAGCCCTTCCCGAAGTGGCCCCGGTGGTGAATAAGAATTTTTAATAATCCTTAAGTAAGATAGCAGCAGTGGACTTTGTTAATGTAACATGCATAAGTCCCTGCTGCTATTTTACTTAATACTTTAAAAGGTGTTTTAGTGTTAATCACATCGAGGCATCATTGCATTACCTGGGCCGTAGGGGATTACAAAGGTTGGTATTCCAGCTGCATATGGAGCAATATCATATTGTTGATAAAATATGACTAATCCTTCTTTCGTTATATAGAAGCTGTTTGCTTTAAAATTCTGTAAAGTCAGTGTCTTATAATCATCAAAATACAAAGCCTTTTCTTCTAAAATTTGTTGCTCAATCTGACTGTTTATGGTATTAATAATAAAATCCTTATAGTGATCATTGTGAGGGAAAAAGTCCCCTAACTCCATTCTCCTACTATGGGACAGATCCCAGGTATCCGAATAACGTATGGTAAGTCCATGGGCTCCCCCCGTATATTCATATTGGTCAAAATATAAGCTTAAAGCACAATTTTGATTATAGGTTACTGTGAAATCTACATAGGCCTCAAACATATGAACCGGATAATTATTTGCCACAGAATATTCATAATCAACTATGGCCATCTGATATAAATTCATTACATTGGATCTTTCATACATAACCGCTTTTGTTCTGTAGAGAGAATTCAACTTATTAGCAAAAACCTCATATGTCTCTGAAACGAACTTGGGGTACTTAATTGTATACCGCATTATTAGGGTATTCTTATAATACATATCCTGTTGTATAACTTTCTCTCTGACAAACATCTGATACTTTGCAGGCATTACTTCACCTCCTAAGCCATATCCTTTATTACATCATATGCTTAGTAAATGTCCCATATTCTTGTCCTCTTATTTAAAATCCTTGATGCTATCTAGAAATATCAAAGATGTGTAAATAAAGTAATAAATATGTTGCATTATAAAGTAACTACACCCTGTCCTATTGCATATATAATTAGTGAATAATTTGTAAAGGCATGTCATTTTATGGTAAGCGCAATGGCTGATTTTAGAGTTATTATTCTATCTAATATAATATATAATAGAAGTTTTTTATTTATATATATTATAATATTGGTTATATTCTTCCTCCTTGGCTTAGCATTAGGTCTTAATATTAATTCACGCAATATTCATACAACAGATAAAGCAGCTTCTAGCACAAAAGGTTTAATGAATAATGCAGAACCTATGAATAACATTGGTCAAAGCGTCAAGGACATAGCAGATGTACAAATTGATAGACCTATTTCACAGACATCTCGCTCAAGACACAGAAATCATTCCCATCATTCCAATTCCCATCATTAGGAATTGCTACCTAAATCCCCATATATAAGGTAATCTATGAAGAATGACATTGAAAAAGGTATCTGTTGGTGTTAACAGATACCTTTTTCAATGTCTATTGTCTTTGTTAAATCATCCACTCTACTGCTCTTGAGTTTGATATATTAGTATTTACTCATAGTTTGTATTTGTTTTTTTCGAAGAATCCTTAACCTCTCTGCTGCTTTTATTATCCTGCCAATCATTTGTTGAACTTGTACTGCTTGTTTGTTTACCTTCCCGATTTATAGCTTCTTTTTCCTTCTCCTTACGATATCTTTGATTTGATTGTTTACTCAAGGTCTCACTTCCTTTTTCCATAATAAAATTAGTATCTGTAAAATCACCGCTCTTATGCATGACAGGACTCTCAAGCCCTTAGTAATTTATCTCAGGCATGAGTCCAGCCTTATTTTAATATTAGTTCCACTTCCACCTTGTTATCCTTAATTAAGTGCTCTGTTATGATCAGCTCTTTACCATCCACCCTCGATCCATTGACCAACCAGTAATCCATTTCTTTTCCTTTTGTAAGGGACGCAGATATAGTAGTATCATAATTGGAATAATAACTTCCCTCAAATCCCCCGTCCGTTACAAAGGAATTGATCCTAAACTGGCAGCCATCTATTGGTCCAACCGTTAGCTGATATATCTCACCTAAATCAAAATACTCCTTATAATCCCATAGGATATAATTGGCACGCTGATTAATATAAGACTTTAGTTCCTCTAGCCTTCCCGCTAACTGATCATAAGAGACCCAATACTCCAGTAAGTTACTATTATAGGTATTCTTAAGTTCATTAAGCCGGGAAGCGTTCATTTCTTCCAATACCGTCGATACATTCTCTGAAGTAAAGGCACCATTAATTAAATCAAGGGTTTTCTCTATAAAGATTTCTCTGCAGTCCGCCCTCTCCATTAACTGTCCAAAGAGTGGACAAACCTCTCTTATATCCCCATTTTGACTAACATACTTGGATATAGTATTAGCCAAAGGGCTACTGCCATAAATACCTGTGCTATAATCCATGTCATGGAGAAGATACCTCCACTTACCATCAAAGGGTGCTTCTCTGTATTCTTCCCCTTCTCGGGCATAATAACGATAGGTTTTATAATTATTATGGGGCCAATCCTCATTATCAATATATATATTAAGGGCATAATAGGAAAGATAATTTTCCACATCCATCAGCTCACAAAGCTTGTTATAATTAATATCATTGGTGAGATCTGTACTGGAATAGGAATACATCGAATTATAATCCTGAAGAATCTCAGCATTTTCATTATCCTGCTTCTTATAAGTTTCCCCACCCTCTATTATCTCAAAGCTTCCCTCATATTCTCCATAATGATCTTCAAAATATTCATCACAATACACCTCATGAAGCCAGAAAAAACCTCTATAATTACCGTTCACATACATGGCAGCAGGGCGAACTGCTTTATAGTCATCATAACCTGCCTGCCCAGCAAGAGTTTGAAACAGCTCATCTCTAATAAAGGCAAAGCCGTTATCATTGCCACAATTACGAAGCACCAGCTGCTTAAAAGTATCAATTGCCTCTCCCTTAGAAGACAATAGGCCTGGAAAGAATTCATACCTTAATTTATTATTTATTTCATCATATTCTTTTCTAGCAAATATTTTTATTGATTTTTGTGCCCTTGCTCTGGACCACCCTCCATAAGTTCGAATGCCTGCTGCCTGCTCTGTGACCAAGGTACCATCTGGCTCAAAGATTTCCAGATAGACTTCTCTTTCACCTTCCCTTCCCCGTATATTATAATTAGCCGGTGAATCCGGATTAATCTCTTTTCCTGGATTTTCACTGATATAATCCTCTCGGAGTTTACCTTCTACAAAGATGCCGTACTCATAATCATACAAATTATAGGGGTCCGTTGTAATTGAGAAAATTAGGGTATCAAAGCGTTCCTTTACATTTTCTCCAACAAAATAAGTATGTATAATTGTTTCTGATTCTGTTCCATCCTCAAAGTAGGCCTTTGCTTTGATACAATTTGCCTTCGTATCCCTGTTTGCGATGAATCTTATTGCTTCCCTATATCTGGTCTGTGTTTTATCCGGTGTTGTACCATCCAGGGTGTAATAAATCTCACCAGGCTTACTGCTTAATATCTCAACCTCGGTATCTACATCATAGAAATATTCCTGCTTAGAAAACGCAATCCCCTGCTCTAAATCTATATAATCCCTGATCTCATCACTGGAGCCCAAAATGTCATTACTGGTATCTTCCACACCCTTATCACCTTCACTACAGCCTATTAGTACAAATAATAGGACTCCCAGAAATATAACAACCCGAATACCTTTTTCCCTCATAAACCATCATATTACCCCATGGGGCACCCTTCCTATCATAATGTACATCTACTATTTATATAAAATATCCCTCAGGATAATAAATGTGTATTCATCCCTTACCAAAGATGAGCGGCAAATAATACCAAATATATATAAAATATTCTATCATATTCTCTGGAATATATACACAAAACTTTACCATGTATCGTAAACAAAAAAATTGCTACCTACAGGAAATATATTGCATTTTCATGGGGCATATAGTATAAGAAATATAGAATATAAGAAAGTATCAGCTTGCTGACACTTCGCACCCGAGGGGATTGTGAAGCAATATACTTCCTAGCCGCAAGGTGCGCATCCATAGGGGAGCTTTTTTATTCAAAAGGAGGTAATTTCCTATTGAATAAATTTTTCAATAATTAATAAAATCAAATGAGCAGCTTGCAGATTTTAAAAAATAATAGGAATAGGGAGGCAGAGATTTGGAAAATGCAATTGAAATAAAGAACTTCGTCAAGACCTACGGAAAGGCAAGAGGAGTATCAGACATAAGTTTTAACGTAGAGAAAGGTGATTTTTACGGTTTTATCGGGCCAAATGGAGCCGGTAAATCAACTACGATTCGTTCCATGCTGGGTCTGATAAAAAAAGATTCCGGGTCTATCAAAATAATGGGAAGAGATATTGAAACTGATAAAGTTGAAATCTTAAAGGGGATTGGCTATATGCCCTCGGAGACTATGTTTTATCCCAGAATGCGTGTATCGGAGCTTATTAAAATGTCTGCGGATGCTTATAAGATGGATTGTAGAGAGATAGCAGGAGAGCTTTGCGAAAGACTGAAGGTAGATACAGTAAAAAGAATTGATGAATTGTCTCTGGGTAATCGCAAGAAAATAAGCATAGTCTGTGCAATGCAGCACAAACCAAATTTGTATATCTTTGATGAGCCTACCTCAGGTTTGGATCCTCTTATGCAGAAGGAATTCTTCTCCCTTTTGAAAGAGGTACATAGGGAGGGGGCAACCATTTTCTTTTCCTCCCATGTTCTAAGTGAAATACAAAACTACTGCAATAATGCAGCAATTATTAAAGAAGGAAAATTAATTGCAGTGGACTCTGTAAGTAACCTGACTAAAACCAATGCAAGAAAAGTAATATTAAAGGGGATTAAAGAAGCTCCCCAGATACCCGGTATTACCGGTCAAAATGTTGAAGAGGGTAAAGTAAGCTTTATGTACCACGGGAATATTAAAATTCTAATCTCAGGATTAGATAAATTAGAGGTGGCAGATCTTATCATTGAAGAGCCTTCTCTGGAAGAAATCTTCATGCATTACTATGAGAAGGAAAAGCCAGAATGGAGGTCAATATGATATTTAAACATGAATTAAAAGCTAACATAAAAACCTTTCTTATTTGGACAATAATAATTGCTAGTATGAACTTTGGCTTTATGCTCATGTATCCCAGCCTGCAGGAGGCTATGAATGAAGCCATGGCCGCCTATCAAAATATGGGTTCCTTTACTGTTGCCTTTGGAATGGACCGCTTAAGCATGTCTGAGCCCCTTGGCTTCTATGGTGTTTATGTGGGCGCTATCTTATCCTTGGGTGGTTCCTTATTCTCTGCAATTATTGGAACCGGAATACTTTCTAAAGAAGAGGGCGGGCATACCTCAGAATTTCTATTCACCCTGCCTTACACTAGAGTAAATATCGTCTTACAGAAGTCAGCAGCAGTGTTTTCCATCATCCTTGCTTTTGATATGGTTAATCTACTCCTTGGACTCCTTTCCTTCCCATTAATTCAAGCTGACCTCCACATGAAAGAAATCCTATTATATCATACAGCACAGTTTGTAATGCATTTGGAAATAGCAGCAATTGGTATTCTATTCTCTGCCTTCACAAAAAAGATAAACTTAGGCGGTGGTCTGGGTATAGCGCTACTGCTTTATTTTATGGATATCATGTCACGAGTATTAGAGCAGCTGGAATTTACCAAATATATTACCCCTTTTTACTATGCCAATGCCGCTGATATTATGATTAATCAAAAGATAGATCCCCTGCTCCTTGGCATTGGAATAGGAATTACACTCCTCTGCATCATAAGCGGTACCTGGTACTATAACCGACGAGATTTAGCTTCCTAGGAATGAAACATCAAGTATTCCTTGCCGCCCTCAGTCAGTGTGATAAATAAAACCGACTGAGGGTGGCAAACAATGATGTCTCTCTTATCCCTTCGTTATTTCAATGATATATTTATTTTTTGTTATGAAATAAAATACGCTCTGAGATACAAAATAGATGATTACCACAACTGATGCATTAAGCATAAATTCTTTAATAATTGCATCTGCGCCTGCTACATCACCTACTATAAAGGTCATCAAATATATTAGTGAAAATCCAAGATATGTTCCGAACAACAATGGCAGGAAGAAAATAATTAGTAACTCCTTGCCTATGATGCTTTGCATCTCCTTATCCGTGATACCAACTTTAAAGAGCTTCTTAAAAGTAATCTTTGCTTCCCCAAGCTCTGTAAATTGCTTGAAATACAATACACTTCCACCAGCTACAAAGAACATGATACCCATAACAGTTGATACAAATAGGAATACGGAGTATCCAGATTTTAGTTCTTCATAAGTATCTACTATGGATAATACTTTTAATTCACCGCCCCCAAGCGCCACCTTTAACGCAGTAGCAGTATCTCTGCTATTTTTCCAATTTTTAAAATTAATAAAATGATAGTATCCAATATTGCTACCCGTAATTTCAGCGGATAGCTGCTTATACTCTAGATCATTGATAATAATAATCGAATCCGAGGTAAAGGAAGCCATACCCGCAATCCAATCACCTTTACGAGAAGCTTTACACAAAAAACTATATGAGGCATCACCGGCACAAAGCTTAAGCCTGCTTCCAGGTTTTATTCCATGATCACCAGGTATCCAATCAAGTACGACATTATATGCTTCCCCTTCTTCAAGCTGAATATTACTGCCTGTAAGAGAATTATATTCGGATTGTGATACAATGGGTTTACTATTCTGTAGTTTACTAGAACCTTCCTTGGTACTGAGATAGATAAACTTTAAGGTATTGTAACTCTTAAAGTTCTTGCCTTTTAGGATTTGATCCTGGGTTTCCCTTGATAATTTATTTACTGTGGCCGTCTCAACATACTCAAGGTGATTTTTCTCCATACCAGCAAGTGTCTCACTTAAACTGAACAGGGCGAATGGAGAAGCAACGAGAAAAATTGTCATTGTACTAACCACACTTAAGATAAATATTATTTTTTTGTTTTGATTAAATTTATGATGAAGCTCTGTAGTAGCTAGAATATTTTTATAATAAAATCTGCTCTTTTTTATCATATGAATGATAAGATTTCCACCATAGGACAATGCCAGATAAACCCCTAAGAAAGCTGTTGCCATATAGGATATCAATACAATGGAATTGGAATTCAAATCATTATTTCCTGCTATAATGAAAAGAAAAAATACAGATGATACCATAATAATAAATCCTAGCCCACCAAAGATCGGGTCTTTTTTGGAATATTTTCTGCCTTCTGTTCGTCTTGCCTCCCTTAAAAGGCTGGAAATATCCATTGATTTCATCCTGATCATGGTCCTTATCATTACTGTTGAAAAGATAAATAGAAATACTCCCAAGGTCAGAAGAAAAGGTTTGTAATCCAGGGAAAAGGGAATATCCTTAATCTCCAGCATATTTAGGATTACCATTTGAAATAATCGTGAGAATAGTGATCCTACCCCTACTCCAGTAAACAAGGCTATTGTACTGATTAGCAAACTTTCTATGTTCGTAAGATTTCTTAGTTCCTTTGTATTAATACCCAGACTAATATATACTCCAAACTCTTTATTTCTTCCCTTCATAAAAGCCGTATGGGCATAATTAATAAAGAATACAGAAAATAATGCTATTGCTACCAATGTAATATAGAATACATAGGAAAGTACCTCCGTATCATCTCTCCCCTTAAGCTCCTTGTTTAAAATCACAGTGGAATACATGAAAAACAACATAATTGAGAAGCTGCTTGACAGAAAATAGGCTAAATATTTATGATAGCCACCCTTAAAATTCTTGATTACTACATCCTTAAAGGTCATTATTCTCACCTCCGACGATTGCCTGGCAGTCTAATATCTTCTCAAAGAATTCCTTACGTGTTCCTTTTCTTACAATATCCATAAAGATTTTACCGTCTTTTATGAAAATAACCTTCTTACAGAAGCTTGCTGCAAATACATCATGTGTGACAATGAGTACTGTTACATTTCTTTCCGTATTGATTTTTTCAAAACAGGTCATAACTGCATTGGCCGATTTTGAATCCAGATTACCCGTGGGCTCATCTGCAAAAAGAATTACTGGATCATTAACTAAAGCTCTGCTGACTGCTGCTCTCTGCTGCTGCCCTCCTGATACTTGATAGGGGTGCTTCTCTGCCATCTGGTCTATCTCAAAAAGCTTCATAATCTCTAAGGACTTCTCCTTCATATAGCTACTTTCTTTCTTATCCAGAACCATGGGCAGCATTACATTCTCCTGTAGGTTAAGATTGTCTAACAGATTAAACTCCTGGAACACAAAGCCCAGCTTTCTTCTTCGAAAGAGTGCCATTTCATACTGATCCATCTTATCAATCCGATTACCACAGATTTCAACACTTCCTCCTGTAGGTTTTGTGATACCACTAAGAATGCTGACTAAGGTTGATTTACCGCTTCCGGAGGGTCCCATAATGGCAATAAATTCTCCTTCCTCCACCGTAAGATCTACTCCGTCCAAGGCCTTCGTAACATAATTAGCTTTATTTTCACCATAAGTCTTAGTTAAATTATTAGCTATTAATAATGACATATCAAATCCTCCTAATAATTAATGATACTTGATTTATATGCCTATCATAATCTCTGGGATTTGGTCTATCCATTGATTTGCCTAATATAACCTTACAATTTTGCAAGATAAGTAATGACAACAGAAGTCCCTTGCCCCTCTTTGGAGGTAAGTTGAATGGAATGACCTAAGAGTTTACTGACTTCCTGACAGAAATATAGACCGATACCACTGGAATGGTAGCCCTTTCTTCCATTTTCTCCTGTGAAAAATGGTTCAAATACCTTAGTAAGATCATGCTCTGGAATTCCTATCCCTTCATCTTTAATTGTTAGTATGATGCGGTCTGCTTCTTTTTCGATATAGAAATAGATATCCTTTGGTGCCCCTTGTTCATCCTTAGAATATTTCACAGCATTGGATATGATCTGGTTAATCATAAGATCATTCCACTTTCTATCGGATAAAATATGGGCTTCTCTTAATTCCGTAATAATTTTAGGAAATACCCGATTGTAAATAAATATACTTTTATTTTTATTGATAATAGATTTTAGCTCCTCCATCAAATCAATCTGCTCAGGAACATAGTCCTTGGCAAAATCCTCTAGCCTAATCATATTAAGGACATGATCTAATTGGGCTAATAATTTCTTATTTTCTTCCGCCATATTCAGCATTCCTGAGGATAAATCGATTTCCTTCTGTTCAATCCTTTGTAGGAGTAAATCCGTAACTGTAATGGGCGTCTTCATGTTATGTATCCATAGAGAAAGAAATCGTCTCTCCTTCTTCCTAGTATTATCAGCACTAGACAGCTTGTCCAAGTACTCTTTATGCAATTTATTAAATGTTACTGTTATTTTAGCATTTAATATACTACTATAATTACCTGCAAAATCTTGATTTTTACCCATCTCCTCTAAATCATTATATATCTTGAAATAACCTACGAAGCGGATTATCATCCAAATAAGATACACAAATAAAACAAGAGACAGAGGATAACCTATCTCAATCCTATCTCCTGTATCAATCGTATAAAATAGACCAATAAGGAAACAGGCGCCAAAATATGCCATACTATCTATCATGTGATCCTTAAAAAAGCTTTTAATTAGCTTTATATTCATAATTATCTCTTGATACCTCCTGCTTATTATCTATTTTCCAATGAATCTAGAACCTATGACTTCATTATAAAGCTTGTATCAAAGAGATAACCTACACCCCGTTTTGTCTTAATTACATCCTCAATACCTAGATTAGCCAATTTACTTTTTACCCTTGTAACATTTACTGTGAGGGTATTATCATCTACAAAGCTGCTTTCGTCCCATATTTCCTCCAATAACTCTTCTCTGGTAATTACACTATTAGCATTCTGCATGAACTTCTTTAATAGTCTAAACTCATTCTTGCTTAATTCTTCAGAGGAATCCATATAGGATAGTTTAAAGCCTGCATTATCCAGTATAATTCCATGAAGGGTGATATCCTTATTATTATCACTCTCTGCATAGTCCCCATATAGTCTTCTGATTAAAGCATTGACTTTAGCTATTAGCACCTGGATATTAAAGGGCTTAAGAATATATTCATCCGCACCTAGCTCCATGCTTAGAATCTGATCCATATCGCTATTTCTAGCGGAGATGATAATAATGGGAATATTGGAATGCTTGCGAAACATCCGGCAGTAATAATTGCCGTCATAGTATGGAAGGTTGATATCCAGCAGCACCAGCTGGGGCTTAACTGCAATAAATTGCTCCTCTACATTATGAAAATCCTTAATGGGATATACCTCATGATCATACCCTATAAATACTTCCTTTAATTGATTTCTCAGCTGTTCATCGTCTTCAATAATCATTATTTTGGGCATAAATCCTCCTTATATCAAAAATCCCGTTTCATAAGACTCGGACGTATTTTCCTATTGAATATAATAATTATATACCACAATCTGCAACCTTAACAATACCAAATAAAAGGCTTCTGTTCATCCATTATGCCCAAACTGGGTACAGAAAAAGAGCAGGGTGTAATACCAACTCTGCTCTTTGAGGGCATAGGAAGCCAATGCCTTGACTTTATTTCATTACTTTAATAAAAATAGCATACTAGAATTATACAAATAGTTCACATGGAGTAATCTTTTTCACTGATCTTGAAACTAGGATAGTAAAAAGTATGGAATATACGGAAATAGATATAAACACTGTAAGTAGTAATAAAGGATTTATTATAAAATGGCAGTTCATAATACCATTGGCCGCTAAAAGGATGGAAAGAATAGGATTGATGAAATAGGCGGCCAGTATTGTTCCTACTAATGCACCAAGAATACATACAGGGGAGAAGCTCGCTAACATCTGCATGACCAATTGCTTTGTAGTAAATCCCATAGCCTTAGCAATACCCATATTAATCCTTTCCTTTATAAGCTTAATCTTTATGAGTAAATAGATAATTATGGTGATAATTCCTAAAGTTATAGCTATACATCCAAAACAAACTCCTATTATGGCCTTCGTAAAGGATGCCAATATAGTATCAAATTCCTCCTCCATATTTCTTGCAAAAAGAGTAGTCCCTCTATAATTTTCCTCAATGATTTCCTTCACTTCATTGATATCCTCATTGTCTTTAAGATAAATATATAAATCGGAAGGAAGGAAATTAGGATTTATTCTTTTCATGCCTTCCTCTGTTATGGAGGCACCCCTGCCCAGATTATTGGTTTGTTGTGAAAGCCCAACGACGATAAACTCTACTTCTATGTCATTGACCTTTAAGGTTATAACATCCCCTAGTTTCGCCTTTAATTGCTTGGCTATCAGTCCTGTTAATGTGATTTCATTATCATGGATGGGATTTCTTCCCTCAACTATGGTATCAATCTCTAGGTCACCAAAATTATTACATACCTTGACAATGGGTGTGGCCTCCCTATTCCCTAAATAGGTGGTCATATTAACACCTGCCATTCGAATCGTTTTTCTTACTTCCTCCATTTTACCAATTTCTTCAAATATCTGCTCTACATCCTCCCCATAATAGGAAGCCATGACTTGAGATTTTTCTATGCCAACTAACCTGAGAAAAGCCCTATTATCAACATTAAAATTATAATTAGCGGTGAAAGAGAACACAGCAACAAAGGTTAGCAAAGTGACTATGATAAATACCATGATATTTTGTTTCCTACTTTGGAGCAAAGTCTTCAAACCTACAGTCGTATTAAGACTTAAGGTACTTTTTGATAAAGGAAGATGATTTTTCTTAAAATTATGAGTATTAATCCCACTTCGCAGGGCTACAATGGGGGTTATCTTCTTTAATTTAGCCGCTGTTAGATAGGTAATTCCAAGTACTGTAACAAGGATTAGAACCATATCTATTACAAAGGCTGTAAAACTAAATTCACTGCTCCATCTTAAACCAATGGAGGAGGATGCCAAATTAGTAATGATCCCCGTACCAGATATTGCAACAATTAATCCTAAGATGATTCCTATAAGTGCCACTAGGGTAAATTGTAGGACAGTACTAAATACCAGTTCTCTTCCTGTATATCCCAAGGCTTCCAAGGAACCTATATTTTTTATATTTCCTTCTATATAGGTAACGATTGCAAACCGAATCACTGTTAGAGCAATCAGCATAATGATAATGGAAAAGGCAATGATAATTACCATGATTAATATGATAAATATACTCACACCAGTTTTCATGGATTCATAATTCATTGTGATCATATCCGCTGGTGCCCCTTCTAATTTATCATTTAATATTTTGATAAACTTATTTTCATAGACAGAGGCATCCATACCTGGATCTATTTTGCTTTTTATCAAGCTATATTGGTTGCCCTCTACTCGCTGATAGAGTTTTTGAAATTCTTCACCAAAGATATAACATTTATAGAAGGTAATATTAGAGGGTGTGGCAAACATAACGTCTTCCGCAAAGCCATAGATGATATATTTACTTTCTATACCATTTGCCTTGATGACAATTTCATCCCCTGTGTTGTAACCTCCCGCAATCTTTAAATAATAGGGTAAAACAATGGAATTAGGTAACTTTTCTTCGCTCTCTAAGATAATTTTTAACTTTGAGATACTCTCCTTAGTATCCCCATTTAAAAAGACAAACTCCATATTTTGTGCCTTACTATTTTGGGTCAGATCTTCTATAGATCCATGGAGAGATACTACCTCCATCTTTTCGTAGGCAGTGTATCCCCCCACCTCTTCATAAATACCATAAATTAAATCATCATAGTCCTTTGAAGCTAGAGTTGAAAAATCCGAACCATTTAATGTCTGGTTTTTCTCATCTAAAAATGTATTCATCTTCAGCATAACACTGGCCCCGACATATAATAAAATAGCAGAAAACATAATCAGTACCACTAAAGTTAGCATCATACTTTTATTTTTATTGATATTACTCTTTGCAATCATAAGAAGCTTCATCATTACCATCCCATTTCTTCTAAAAATTCTCTTATTTTCTTATGTCTTACTTCATCACCCTTTTGATAAAAGCCTGGATTACATTCATCAATAATTACCCCATCTTTAAGATACAAGATTCGATTGGCCCTTCTAGCGGTTTTTATATCATGCGTCACCATTAAAACACTTTGCCCATCCTCATTAATCTGTGTTAGCACATCCAGTACATTGGTTGCATTCTGTGAATTTAAAGCCCCCGTAGGCTCATCGGCAAAGACTATCTCTGGAGAATTGATTAATGCACGAACGATAGCAGCTCTTTGTGCTTCCCCACCAGATAGCTGACTTGGGAATTTATGATAACACTCCTCATCAAGTCCTACAGCATGAAGCATATCTTCAGCCTTCTTCTTTAGCCCCTTTCTATCCTTACTTACCAGTAATCCACTAATTAAGATATTGTCCATCACACTCATGGTGTCATTTAAATACATCTGCTGAAATACAAAGCCACAGTGTTTTCTTCGAAAGATTGCCAACTTATCATTATTATATTGGCTAATCTCCTCCTTCTTATATTTAATACTTCCTAGGGAGGGCTTATCCATACCGGATAAGGCATATAAAAGGGTGGACTTTCCTGATCCGGAATTACCCATAATAACAGTAAAGTCCCCCTCATATATTTCAATATTTAAGTTTCGCAGCACGTGCTGCATTGTACTCCCATTAGAATAGGATTTGCATAAGTTCTTTGCTTCTAAAATCGTATTCACTCTTTCTCCTCCTATAACAGAACAAAGAATGTGCCTTGGCACATTCTCCGCACCCGAGCGGATTGCGAAGCAATATACTTCCTTGCCGCGAGGTGCGCATCCTAATTTTTTTATTTTATAGGACGCACTTTCCTATAAAATAAAAAAAGACTATAGACTGATATCCTCAGCTCTTATAGTCTTATTATAGCTTTTATATCTTAGCAAGTCTTTTCTCAGAAATTATCAATTCCTTACCAAATCCTTAATTTTGTTACAGTTTAGAAATACAACAGAATTGAAGACTCTTGTACAAGTCTACTTGCATACAAGGAGTTTTCACATTCTATTATAGGGCGCTCGGCCTTATGTCTTTTTAATCATCAGCTTTACAACAAATCCCTTGTCCACCCTGCATTCAATGGAACCTTGCATTCCCTCCATAAAGACCTTGGCAAGATAAAGTCCCAAGCCTGAGCCTGAATGAGAAGCAGAATTCTCACCCCGAAAGAACTTCTCATATATTAAAGGCATATCTGTCTCATTAATTCCAGTTCCATAATCTCTAATCACTATCTCTATAAATCTCTCATTCTCACCATAGCTTATATCTATTCTGGAATTAGCATATTTATAGGAATTATTAATAACATTGTCTATGACCTGATTTAATCTTAACTTGTCACAATAAATAAGACATCCTGGTATACTGTTATTGATATGGATTTTGCCATAATAATTTAAATCCTCAAACATAGGAGCAATGATAGTACTATATTCCTCCTTAGGTTCTATTTTCAAAACCTCCAGCTCTTCTAAGGTGGCATGGAACATATTGCTGATTAGTTTATCAATGATATCTGCTTTCTGTTCAATGGTTTGAAGTTTCATTACTGTCTCTTCTTCTTTGACCTTCACCTCTAAGAGTTCACATATGGCCTTAATAGTGGCTACAGGTGTTTTGATATCATGGGACAATCCTGCTACCAGTTCTTTTTTACTGATATTCGCTTGATATTCACCCATTCTTGCCCTCTTTAATTCAGTTCTCATCATATCAAAGCTTTCAGTAAAGGCTCCAAAATAATTCTCCTTCTCCATAGCCAAACCAACGTCCAGATCCCCAGAGGCTACATTATTTGCAAAGCGCTCCAGCTTCTTAAAGGGGCGCAGAATTCTTCCATAAATATAAAAAGAAATAGCATATATTAAGATAAGAACTATAACAAAAGTTAATGAAAGGATAAGGGAGAGTTTCTTCTTTAGCTCTATAAAGGAAGTAGAATTGGCAGGAAGAATAATTTTTCCAAGTAACTTATCGTCCTCCATATAATCCAGGATAATATCAGAATTTTTAATTGCAGCATTCAATTCATTACTATACCCTGAATCTTTTCTCATAATAATCCTACAGCCATATTTTACTTCAGCCTCTGTTATGCTCTTGGTATTTATCTCTTTTTCAATCTTCTTAGATAAATCATTCATCTCTATCATATCACAGGCATTATAATTTAGAGAAAGAATATAGGATTGGGCAAGTACAAAAGTAATGAGGAGAAATATACTTATGAGAATAAGGACTGATTTAAGTTTCATAACTCTAACATATAGCCAACTCCCCAGATGGTCTTAATGAATTTAGGTTCATTGGGATTCTCCTCAATTTTTTCTCTTATCTTTCGAATATGAACATTTAAGGTTCCATCACTAAAGAACTCATCGCCCCAAACCTTTACGAATAATTCCTCCTTGGAGACTACCTTGTTACGGTTGTGATACAAATAAGCAAATAACTTATATTCTTTATTCTTTAAAATTATCTCCTTACCCTCAATATAGATTTTACGAGTATTTTCATCGATTACGATGGGTTCTGAAATCTCTTTTACAGCTCCTGTTCTATCAAGACGCTTTAAAATCACCTTTACCTTGGCCAATAAGACACTAAGAGAATAGGGTTTTTTTATGTAGTCATCACCACCAATATTAAGGGCGATTAAAATATCATCGTCACTCTGTCTTGCACTGATAAATAGAATGGGAATATCTATATCCTCTCTTAATCTCTTACAGAGTGTAAATCCGCTCTCATTCATTAGATTGATGTCTAAGAGAATAGCCTTTACCTGATTCTCCTGTAGGAATTCCAAGCATCCTTTAGAATCCCCTACATAGGCAGAGCTAACACCGAACATATTAAAATACTCACAGGTGGCTGCTGCCAAATCTGTTTCATCATCTATGATAAGACAATCATATTTCATTATGGGTCCCTCTTCTTAACAGTGATATAATCCTTAAAATCTTTAATAATCCATTTGTCATAGTATGCTCATAGCTTGGGCTTTCGTAGCTAGTGCTTAAAATTTCTTACCATTATTCTTAGCTATTTTCTTCTGGCAATTCTTATTTGCAAGTAAGGTGTTTAAATTATAATAGATACTGCCTGTCACCTGACTATATTTCTTATTAATTTTAAATTGCTTATCAATTTGTTTTGCAACCACATCTCGATATATACCATGACTGATATATAGCTGAACCTTCGTTCCTTCTACTTGATTAGACCACCATTTTACCAAGGTCTCATAATCAGCTGATTTATGTCCTATCTCCCAGTAAATCTGTGGAGAAATATAATCAATCCAGCCATTTTTTATCCAAGCTCTTGAATCTGCGTAGACAGAATAATAGGATTGATTTCCTGATGTATCAGAACCTGTGGGATCATCTGATTTGTTCTTCCATATGCCACCGGGGCTAATTCCAAACAAAACATCTTCCTTGGTTTTCTTAATAACCTCACTCACCTGTTTAATCAAATCATTTACATGCTTTCTTCGATTATTGGCTACCTTCCCATCCTTATCCTCACCCTTTGGCAGCGGATAATAGGATGGATAGAAATAATCATCAAAGACAATGGCATCCACTGCATAGTTCTCAACGATTTCTTTTACTGAATCCACAATATGTTTTTTGACTTCTTTGGAGGCGGGATTATAATATAGGGCATTATTATGTTTTATGAGCCATTTTGGATTTAACCTTGCCGGATGTGTTTTAATGAGCTTCTTCACATCCAAACCAGGAGTGGTAACTCTATAGGGATTTAGCCATGCATGAAATTGCATACCCCTGCTATGGGCTTCCTCTATCATAAAAGCCATGGGATCATATCCAGGATCTTTCCCCTGAACTCCTGTAAGTACATCGGACCAGGGATTAATTTTTGATTTATATAGGGCATCTGCTTTCGGGCGTACCTGAACAATAACAGTATTGATGCCAAGAGCTTCTAACTGATCCAGTCTATCAATAAACTCTTTCTGCTGGGCTTTTGCATCATCCTTGGTATAGGGAAAATCAATGTTATATACCGTTGCGATCCACACTGCCTGCATAGTATCCTCTACTTTTGCGGCAGAAACATTTTCGGTAAACAAAATTAATACTAGAACTAAGGTAATTATTATCTTGCGTACTCTCTTCAACTTCATTTCTCCTTATGTGGTCAAGTATGTAATTAAAATGTCTTTATCTATTTGTATCATAAACTATCTAAATACATAAATCAACCAAAAGAAATAGCTCGTGTAGGGATAAGTATTGCCAAAAAAGGACTTACACAAAAGGGCTTCTTTAAGAAACCCTTTCGTATAAGTCCTGACTAGTTAGTACAAAACTTAACCTATATTCATCACTGATTCCTACAAATCAAAATGCTTACTTAAAGTATGTGCTATTCCATCCTCATTATGGGATTGATTTGTAAATTAATCATTACTAATTAAATCTAATGACATAATAATATTGGGTTAGTACGAACTATTCAACTACAACTTTAACCTTAACAACAATATCTCCTGCTGTTGCAACAACATAATCTGTTCCCTTTGATACAGCAGTTGCATAACCTGTGTTTTTGTTAATCACTATTACATCTTTTTTTAAAGTTTTCCAAGTGACCTTATCTGCAGCCAAGCCGTAAACCTTAGCTTTAAAGGTATAGGCTCCGCCTTCCTTCATTGAATTAGTACTTTTTACCAACGATATATATGGCTTCTTCACAGTTATCGTTGTCTTGAAGATCTTAACCTCGCCATTATAAAGAGTGACTTTGGTAGTAATAACTGTTGTTCCAACACCTTTCGCTGTGATCTTTCCCTTCGCATTTACAGTAGCTACGGATTTTTTACTGGAGGAATACGAAACAGTGACTGCCCCCACAGCGCTACTGGATGTTTTGTCCTTTTGGCTCTTAACCTGTTCTAAAGTTACAGGTAAATTCACCTTTATTGTTGCAGATGTATCTTTAGTCCCGCCTACATATAAAGTCTTTTTAGCCGGTGTTATGCTGATTTGGCTTGTTAAAGAGGCTACTACATCTCCAGCTACTTCCTTAGGAAGTACAACATAATCAGAGCATTGAAGAATATTAATGGTAATATATCCATCCTTATCAACCACAATCTTAGAGCTATAAGGTAAAACTTCTAACTTTCCAGAAGTTGTGTTATTATGATACAGATAGACCTCAGTTCCGGCTTTCATACCTTCCTGATTACCAACATAAATTCTTACAGTTGCCTGAGACGGTAATATACCTTCATGGCTAAAATTTATAACCAAACCATTTGATACATCCTGATTCAGTAGTTCATTTAACTTAGAATCACTGCTTAATGCTTTCACCTCTAAGTAAAGATTAACTTTTGTTAATTCCTTATTAGAATTTGCAAGGTTTTTTCCGCTAAATGTCCAGGAATACTGTTCCTTACCTTCATCATTTGTTATAGAGACGGTTATGTCCTTACCTGTCTCTTTCGCAACTGCTAATATTTTCTTGTCTAACTCCATATTTAAATCAATGTTAGAATCTTCTGTTTTCGCCACACTTACTGTTACATTTACTGCTCTTGTAGCTTCTGCTTTCATCTGCTCTAGTAATTTATCAGAGAATATCGAAAGTGTTGCTTCTTTTATTTCTGTCCCAGTCTGTGCCTTAACATCAACTTTCACTTCAACAAATACATTACCCTTATCATCTGCTTTTCCTACACTATAGGTTACTGTACCGTCTACACCTTTTAACTTACCAATCTCCATGCCAGGTGTTGGAACCTTCGTTGGTTCTGGTGTTACCGTTGGCTCCGGTGTTTCTGTTGGTCTTGGTGTCTCTGTTGGTCTTGGTGTCTCTGTTGGTCTTGGTGTTGTTGGTGTTGGTTCTGGCTCTGTTGGTGTTGGTTCAGGCTCTGCTACCGGCGTGCCGTTTACAACTACTTCTGAGGATTTATTTCCTTTCATATCTAAGGCTTCTAATACGATTGTATACTCTTTATCATTGGTAAGCCCTTTGAAAGTAACAGTCTGTACACCAGCATCTACATTCTGAGTTGTTATTTCCTCTCCAGTTACAAGTATCTCTTTCAAATCATCATCTGCTGGATCTGTCCAGGTAATTGTTAACTGTCCATCACCTGCTATTACAGATGGACTAGTTACCTTTCCAGGTGCTGTGATATCCTCTACAACTTTAACATCACAGGTTACAGTATAATTTCCATCTACAGTAGTAGCTGTTATAGTAGTACTGCCAATACCTATAGGAGTTACCTTTCCATCAACTACAGTTGCGATACTGGGATCACCTGTGGACCATATAATATTTTTTATGGAAGCACCTGTAGGGTTTAATGTAGGTATAAGCTTTTTAGAAGAGCCTTCCAAGTTCAACTCTAATTCATCCACATCAAAAGAAATACCACCTACAGGAATAACATTTCTTGTTAAGGAAAATTCGTCAATTTGTACCCATTGATTAGCAGGTGAATCGGAGTAAAGTCCTACTTCACATTGGCCATTAGTAACTTCAATGTTTTGAATAATAACCTGTGTCCAATTATCAATTGGAGTTTTTAGAGAATAGGATTTCTGTTCGCCTCCATAATTTTTAACATATAGGTCACAAATATTTTGTCCACCACTACTCTTTACCCATGCTTTTAGGGTATAAGTACCATTAGGTAGATTTTTTACTTCTTGCTTTAAGGTAGCGTTGTAATAGACATCAGCCTTTTGCTGCATTACAAACTGACCTATTTTTGAGCCTGTTACATCAATATTTGCATTGACTCCACCACCTAAGGAATCTGATGCTTCCCATCCTACAAAGGTGCCTACCTTAACGCGGTCAGCTTCAAATTCAGGGTTATTCAGATAGTTATTGCCTGATGCTACTTCCCAAGTACCTTCTTCCACATTAAGGTGCCATTGACTCAGGTTGTTAAATGTTGGTTTATGACCTTCAAAGCTTAGAGGTACCCATTGATTATAGCCTTGTCCATTACCTGCAAAGTCTGACCAACGGTCGCCGCAATCAAGAACCATGGTATCTTCTGTTCCCTGAATTGTTACAAAGAAACCTGTTTGTGAAACGTGAGAGTAATTATCTGAGGAACCTTCCATTACATATGGAATATTTATATTCTCCCTGGTGTGCTGGATATCATATGGTCCATTAATATTGTCAGCCTCAAGAACATAGCTATGGGATGAATCCCAGCCATATAAATCTGAGCCTACAAAATAATAATGACCATTGTATTTAAACATACAGTTTCCTTCAATACCACCCTTATCCTTGATACCCAGAGTACCGTCTTCTCGTATATATTCTCTTTTATTATCATAGTAAATATGCTTTATATTATCACTATCTATATCTAGGAAATCTGATTCACGGAGAGGTGCAACATACAGATGAGATCTACCACTGGTGCTTGAGCAGATAATATATGCTTTACCATCATCATCCTGGAATATAGTCTGGTCGCCGGTACCATTATTCACAAAGTATGGCATTTCCTCGCTGTCCAGAACATATTCAAAGGTAAATGGTCCTGTTGGTGTCGGTGAGGATGCAAATACAATTCCAGCAACGGGCTTTGTTGCTGTTGGAATTTTATTACCTACTGTAGTAGGTATTTCTGTACCAAGAGTTGCATTATAGTACTGTGAGATCAAAACATATCTACCGGTGTTTTTATTATAAGCGACACCCATACGTCCAATCCAGCCGGCGCCTACCAAACCTTCCGATTGATCCGTCATAATGTCTCCCTCGTTTTTCCAATTAACCAAATCAGTAGAGGAATAACACGTAAACGCATCAAAAGTACAGGTATCAACTTTTCTTGTTGGATTCTCTTGATATACACTAGCTTCTTTATACCTTACACCATACCAATAATACTTGTCTTCGAATTTGAAAATTCCTCCACCCTGTGAGTAAATCGGATTGCCATCGGTATCCCTATAGAATACATCATTAGTAATTACATTCGTCGTAGCTATAACGGTAACCTCGCAGGATGCAGTGTAATTTCCATCCTCAGTAGTTGCAGTTATTACGGTTTTTCCTGCTGCAACTGAGGTTACGAGACCATCTACAACGGTAGCTACCTTAGCATCACCTGTTGTCCATATGATTCTATTATTAGAAGCATTCTCTGGTGTAAATAGAGGAATTAAGCTTTCTGTTGTACCACCGGAGGGTAACATGACACTTGTTTTATTTAATGTAAAGCCTTCCACTGGAATATTAGCCGTTACTGTTACGGTACACTCTGCCTTAAAGTTACCGTCAACTGTGGTGGCTGATATTGTTGCTGTGCCCTCTCCTACGGGTATTACAATACCATTGGAAGAAACTGTTGCAACGGCTGTATTACTTGATAACCAAGTAACAGTTCTGTTAAAGGCATTAGCAGGTGTGGCAAGGGCAGCCAAAGAATAGGACTGTCCTCCAAGACTAAGCGTAATATTTGTCTCTGAAAGATTTAAGTCATTCACTGACAAGGTTACTGCTACGTTACATGTAGAATTAAAGCTGCCATCTTCAGTTGTAACAGTTATGGTTGTGGTACCTGGTCCTATGGGTGTTACAATGCCATTTTCTACTGATGCAATATTTGGATTGCTACTGGTCCATATTAATTTTTTATTTGTTGCATTTAAAGGAGAAACGATTGCTGTTAATGCAACAGGTCCCTGCGCAGTAGTAATAGAAAGGCTTGACTTATCTAATTTTACTCCTGATACAGCTACTCTGACCAAAACTTCACACATTGCTGTAAAGTTACCATCATCTGTGGTAGCTGTAATAATTGTTGTTCCTGAACCTACAGGAGTTACAATACCACCTGAAACTGTAGCTACCAGCGGGTCACTGGAGGACCAAGAAATAAATCTATTAGTAGCATTTTGAGGGTATATCGTTGGAATTAAAACCTGGCTTGTCTCACCAAGAGCTGTTGAAAGCGAAGATTTATCAAATGTTATCCCTGTTACAGGAATCCAATCAATTGCCTCTCCAACCGCCTGAATTGTGAAACTTGCACTGTTAGTGCTTCCTCCAAACTCAGGGTATGCATCAACAGTAAGGGTTATTACTGCTTCTCCTGGAGCACGAACGTGTACAATCCCGCTATTAGGATTTAACTGAGCTACATCCGGATTACTTGAGCTCCAAATAGCAGATCTGTAATCTGCATCTGATGGATTTACTACTGGTGAAAGATGTAGCACTTTCCCAGTAGAAATAGAAAGAGCACTACCTGTCACGGTCTCTAAATAGCCACTGCCATCAAAAATATGTATATCTGTTACTTGATTTATAGGACGTACTGTTACATTACATGTAGCAGTTTGTGTTGGTTCATCTACGGAAGTGGCTGTCACGGTTATTGCGCCACAAGTAACAGATGTTACCACACCCATAGAGTCTACTGTAGCAATAGAAGGATCACTTGATGTCCATATAACAGACTGATTTACATCCGCTACTTTTGGGTTAACCGTTGCTTTTAGTATAGCTTTTCCACTAGCCGCACCAGGAATATTAGACAGACTCAAATTAGTTTTGTCCAAGGTGACCGACTGAATAGACGGTATTGTACCATATACATTAAAGTTATCTATCCACGAGAGCCAAGATGCAGTGCTAGGTCTTTGCCAATAGCAGGTAATTCCACCAAAATTATTCGTATACGTTACTTCAGTCGAAAAAGGTATGTCCGTTACTGTAACTGTATTTGACGAATTACTTTTGTCTGTAAACGTAAAGCTTATCTTATTGTTGATAAAATCAAGTATGACATTGACATTATAGGTTGCATTAGGAACATTAAAACCAGAAGAGGCAATGTTGGTGGCAGTTTGAGAACCTCCTCCTGATCCAGGTAAAGTAATCGCCTCCCATTTAGCCAAATTAGGTTTGGTATCATACATTATAGTATTGTTCCCTTTATTTGTAACACCAAAGGTTATATAATTTTTAGCACTACTGTCTTGAATCTTAATCATGCCGGTGCTATTGTCCGGAGCACCTACATTCCAATCAAAATTTAAAACAACCTTTTTATTTGATACAGCTGTAAAGGTTTTACGTGAATCTCTGTCACCACTGGCAGAACTACTAAACTGAAATACATTTCCAGTTATATCAGGAACAATTGTTACTTTGTTATCCATTGAAGCTCCAGCAAGATGTTTTACAAATCCAAATGTATCATTTAGCGCCTTGTTATCAAAACTCTCACTGATATATGGTACATATACTGTGCAGGACGCAGTATAGCTTCCGTCTTCTGTTGTAGCTGTAATAAGTGCTACACCCTTACTGACTGCTGTTACCAATCCAGCCACATCAACTGTTGCCACACTTGGATCACTGGATATCCAGGTAATATTTGTGTTTGTGGCACCAGCTGGCAGTATATTTGCATTAAGCTGCATAGTCGGAGCACTTCCTGAAGAAGTACTAGAAAAATAGTCGCTGGCAAAATAATAAATACTTTGGTCAAGAGTTATACCTGACACTGTTGAGGATGTATCCGCAAAAGCAGTTTTACTGCTCATGGGAACAATGCCTGAAAACACTGATGCTAAAATCATTACTACAACTAATAGTTTAGAAATGGTTCTTCTTACTTGTAAGTACATAAACATTCTCCTCCTTAATTTTCCCAAATTCTCTTTTAAAATGATTACTTCAAGACTCCTTTCTTTCCTTAGATTTAATTATTATTTGACTGCTTTACCCTCCAAAAGTGATTAACCAATAACTTAAATAGCTTTGGAAATTTATATAGTATAAAAGTCAAGCCCAAAGATAGATAAACCTGTATAGAAGCTATATAGCTTCATAAGTATTGGTATAAATCTGATTATTTTTATAATTAATATTATTATAAAATGACAGCTTCCAACTTAATACATGGCAAAACTAATATTTTCTTGATAATTTATAGGTAATATAGTAATTCCTACACTCCATTAAATTACAATATTATTCCTTTTTCCATTACTGCAGTCGAGGGGATTCTTAATCCAGATTGCAAAAAAGGACTTACACAAAAGGAGTTCTTAAAGAAACCCTTTTGTATAAGTCCTGACTAGCTAGTACAAAACTTAACCTATATTCATCACTGCTTCCTACAAATTAAAATACTTACTTAAAGTATGTGCTATTCCATCCTCATTATTGGATAAGGTTATCTCATCTGCGATGGATTTTAGTTTTTCACTTGCATTGCCCATGGCAACACCTAATCCAGCAAATTCAAGCATTTTCAAGTCATTTGCTTCATCGCCGAAGGCAATCACTTCTTCTGGTTTAATACTTAGTAAGTTGCAGATTGCCTCTAAGGAACTGGCTTTATTTACACCCTTTCTTGTAGCCTCCAAGAAAAAGGGTGTGGATTGCACAAAAGACAACTCCTCCTTAAAGGGTTCCATAATCCTATCACATAAAGGTAATAATACTTCATTGGGTGCTGCAATCAGCACCTTAACAGGGTCAAAGTTCACTCCCTCTGCCACATTATTCACCACTTTAATACCCAGATTATTCAGTTTACTTTCATACTCAATCATAAAAGCATTTCTATCTGCTGTATAATAATCTATACCATCATCAACAATGGGAGTTACAGGAAAAGCTTCAATATGTTTTAGCAATCTTACAGCTACTTCATTGGGCAGACTCTTTTCATATAGAACCTTCTGTGTCGCAGCTTCTACAACCTTGCCCCCATTATAGGAGGATAGTAAACCATGATACTCTTCTAGCTTAAGTGCATCACTTTCCCGTTTGAGGCCTGGCGCAGGCCGTCCAGAAGCTAGAACAACAATTACTCCCTGCTTTTGAACAGCAATTAATGCATCCTTCGTCCTCTGAGTAATTACCTTCTGGTCATTATTAAGTGTCCCGTCTAAATCAAGTGCTATCATCTTGTAACGCATCTGTCAATCCTCCCAGGCTCATCACCTTTTATCCTATCGTCAGGTCGCATATCTATGTGGTATTATAACAATTATTTTCATAAATGCAACCAAAATAGAGTGGATTGTATAGTATTGCAGTAAATATATTTCTCATAACCTCCTGCTAAAAACCAATATATGAATATCTTACCACAGATAAACCTGTTGCCTCCATTGGACAACAGGTTTATCTGTTATTTTATATTATAAAATTGTTATTAAAATTACGGTTCTACACCATACACAAGCGAACTCGAAACATAGGCTGTTACATACTGCCAGTTCTCATAGGTTGTTCCAGCGGATTTGTAGGAATAATCATTGGTTAATGTATAATTCGTCCAGTCTGACTTATTAAAACGGGTATGAAGTTCAATACTCTGCCCTGATGATAAGCTTCCTGCCCCTGATGAAAAGGTAATTTCAAGATAATAATTGGCATTTTGCTTTGCAGGATTAATGGCTGTAAAGACTCCCGTAATGTTCTGGCTTCCCACATGGGACCAGTCGCAGTGAAAGTTCTGACTCTGGGTGCCTTCTTCGGTAAAATAATACCGCAGCTTAACATTAGAAAGTGTAATCGAAGCACTTGTGTTGTTCGTTAACTTATATTTGCCTACAATGGAACTTGATTCGGCTGCAGTTGTTCCCATAAATTTAACATCCAAAGCTCCGGGAACAGGTGTTACGGAAGGAGTAACCGTCGGTGTTGCTGTAGGGGTTACCGTAGGCGTAACAGAAGGTGTTACTGTAGGGGTTACATTAGATGAGTAGACACCCATGATAGCATTAATAATTGCCTGCTGGGTTATTGCTCCTGTACTTCTGTTAAATAATCCGAAACCATAATTACCATTATACCCATTATCCCAGATAGCGGGGATGCATCCGTATTGCTTTGCAACCTCACATACACGTTTTGCAAAATATGCTCTGAAGGTTGTATTGGCGGAATCTCCCGCCGACTTATCTACCGAGCCATATTCCCCTATTACTACAGGATATCCCTGAGCGACAAAAGTATTATACATTGACTGTATCTCTGATATTAAGGATGCTTCTCCACCATAAGAAGCCGCCTTACTGCTATCTGCATTATTGCCCCATTGTGTCACTGTATAATTCTCAGCCCCGCAGAAATCCCAAGGGGTATAATAATGGACAGAAACCATAATTCTTTTTCCTGAAGCAGTACAATTGTTGTCCGTTGGCAGAACAAAACCATAATTACCTGCAGTATAATAAATGTTCGTATTCCATCCCGGTATTAACAACCATCTCTTGGCATTATTGCCGCCTGTCCCACGAACTGCGTTAACAAAAAGCTGATTGTAGGCATTAATATTGGTATAATGTGCGGCTATTGTACTGGCATTGTAATTGGCATCAGCACCAACCTCATTCATGGATTCAAATATCAAATGCTCATCATAACCTACAAAGGCTGCAGCGATCTGTGTCCATACCTTCTCAAATTTCGCCTTGATATTGGTCTGGTCTGAGCTTCCTGGCAATATCCATCCGCCCGTCACCGTGCTGTATCCATCTCCATGCATATTAATTATTACATACAGGTTACAATTAATTGCATAATCAACCACTTGTTTGACCCTATTTAGCCAGGTTGAGTTAATTGTATAATTTGGCGAACTTCCTATGTAGCTTAGCCAGGAAACCGGGATACGGATTGTATCAAATCCTGCATTTGCAATTGATTGAATGAAGCTTTGGGTTATTGTTGGATTTCCCCAGACAGTCTCACTGGGTGTTCCATTGCTCGAGGCTTCCATTGCATTTCCTAAATTCCATGCAGCTCCCATGGCCGTAACAATCTGGCTCTGGTTTAAATCATCAAAGGTTGCAGCTTCAACCGATATCGCATTAGACGCTTCTGGCATTATAACCAGTCCAAATATCATAATGATTACCATAGCAAATGATAAAATACTCTTTTTCATAATGGCCCTCCTTTTTGATAAAGACTTAGTACAGTTTTACTAAATCCTGATAAAATGAGAATTAAGGAAAATCAAAATATCAGACCTCATTCATAGATACACCACCTGACCCTTCCATATAAATGAAAAACTCATGAAACTAATGGTCTAAATATATAGTCGAATGTCAAGTAGCGATGCTTGTACAATATTATATAACATATTTTCAGTTAATTGTCAATAATTTACATTTATTTAACCCGTAATTGTTTCTTCATGTAGCATACTTGTTAATAATTTATCTTTTGCAAGAATTTTTATATGTTTTGTTTTAATTTTTAACCAATTACAATAAAAAGCTCTTATATCCATTTTCATAAAAAAAGATATAAGAGCTTCATTTAGCAATTATTCACCATCATTTCCCTTTTCTCTTTCGAACACTTTCTGCAAGTAAATACTCAATTTGTCCATTGATGGAGCGAAAATCCTCTTCAGCCCAAGCCGCTAATTCATTCCATAGACTGGGTGATAGCCTTAGAAGGAGCTGCTTTTTTGACTTTTCCTTCTCTTTCAGGGCTTTTTCTCTTCGGATTACTTCCTCTTCCATCTCTGCAATATGTTCTAGTCTAACCCTTAATTTATCTTCCTTAGTGATCGTCTTATCTTCCATCATACACAACCTTTACTTTAATGCCAGATTAATAGATACTTCCGCTGTTTACCACCGGCTGAGCATCCTTGTTACCACAAAGAACTACCAACAAATTACTTACCATGGTAGCCTTCCTCTCATCATCCAGCACCACAACCTCTTCTGCTCCTAGCTGATCAATAGCCATTTTAACCATGCTGACAGCTCCCTCGACAATCTTTTGACGTGCTGCAATCACAGCCACTGCCTGCTGTCTTTGAAGCATGGCAGCAGCTATTTCTTCTGAATAGGATAAATGAGTAATTCTCACCTCTTTAATCTCCAGCCCTGCTTCACTGACTCTTTGCTGCAATTCACTTCTCATGCTGTCTGCAATCTCTTGACTGCTGCCTCTTAAAGTCTTCTCATCTGAATCCTCTTCCATGGTATCATAGGGATATAATCTAGCAATGTTACGAATTGTAGAGTCGCATTGAATGGATAAAAAGGTCTTATAATTTTCAACATTAAAGACTGCTTTGGTCGGATCGGCTACTCTCCAAATAACAATAGCTCCGATAATAATGGGATTACCCAATACATCATTCACCTTCTGCTTATCATTATTTAAGGTTAAAGTCTTGGTTGATATCTTCTTACCAGAAGTTGCTGGTATGCTTGCCTGAGCACCGGTACCTGTTGTACCTGTTCCGATTGTAACATTAGCTGTAGCTGAATGGCTTGTGGGATTAAATGCACCGGAAAAGGGATTGGTATAATAAAAACCCTCTTTCTTAATAGTTCCATAATACTTACCAAATAAAGTTAAAACCAAGGCCTCATTGGGGTTAATAATATGGAAGCCTCCTAATAAGATGAGTAAAACTACGAATAAGACAATTCCTGCTATGAGCAGAAAAGCACCAAAAGCCGAACTTCCCCCATCTAACTTTATTGCTCCAAATACTACCATTAAAACAGACAATGCAAAACCTGCAATTACCAGCAAAAGCATAATGCCTCCACTAAAGGGTCTTATTTCCTTCTCTTCAATCATATTAATTCCATAATTGTTCTCTTCTTGACTACTCATTAATTATTCCTCCACATCATATTATACTTATTGATATCATATTGATATCATATATATACCATAATGCTAAGAATAAATCAAGAAAATTGATTCAAATTGGAAAATTTTTTATTTATATAGATGCACTTTCCTATAAAGGAAAAAAGGGTGCCGCACAATGATGTGCGACAACCCCATTATAGACCTTGCTTATCCCTTCACTGCACCAGACGCCATTCCGTTGATCATATATCGGATTAGTATAAAGTATAATATGATAATTGGCACAGCTATAAAGACAGAACCTGCTGCAAATCTTGAAAACTCTGTTTCTCCAAGACTCATCAGACCCACGGCTACGGTATAGAGATCCTTTTCCTTTAATAATAACTTTGGCAGTAAAAAATCACTCCAAGGAAAGGTAAAGCTTGTAAGGGCAGTATATACAACCATAGGCAATGATAAGGGTAAATTAATTTTTAGAAATATCTGAAAATTTGTTGCCCCGTCAATTTTTGCTGATTCATCAATGGAGCAATGTATGGTATCGAAAAAACCCTTCTGCGTTAGATATCCCATGGGCGCACAGGAACTGTAAATCAGAATAACACCCCAAATCTTATTAATTAACCCGAATTGTGTCATAATAATATATAATGCGATCATACCCATGAAGGATGGAAACATTCCCAGAAGCAGAGTGGTTTTCATTATTTTTTTTCTACTCTTGAATTGGTATCGTGACATGGTATATGCCGTTAATATAACAAGGAAGGTACTGATTATGCTACTAAAGATTGCAATCATCAGGGTATTCATAAACCACCTGGGATAATTATACATGGCGGTATCTGTAAATAAGGTTTTGAAAGTATCCAAGCTATATTCACTGGGAAAAAAGCCCTCATAGGAATAGATGGACCCCGATTTACTAAAGGATGCCAGAATCAACCACAAGCATGGAAAAAGGAAAATTATTGCAACCACAATTAAAGCCAGGTGAGTAATGAATGAATCCGCTTTGCGAAGGATTTTATATTTATTCATCGGAAAGTGTCCTCCTCCTTATATGATGGGGATTTCACATATACAAATAATGAAATCATTGATGTAATAAAGAATATAACCAAACTGATGGTTGCACCTAAGTTATAATAGTTATTACTAATCGATAGATTGTAAAGCCAGTTGATTAGAAGATCGGTATCACTGGCCAAAAAGTATCCATCCATATTCAATCCGCCACGCAGGAAGAAGAAGATGCCAAAATTATTAAAATTTCCAATGAATTGGCCAATCAAAACCGGTGTAGTGGCAAACAATACAAAGGGGAATGTGATTTTAGTAAATTGCTTCCACCTTTTTGCACCATCAATCTTTGCTGCCTCAACTTGGTTCATATCCAGGTTTGCTAATACTCCTGTAGTCAAAAGCATGATAGACGGTGTACTAATCCAGGTATTTACTAGTAAACCAATGAGCCTCGCCATCCATTTGGCATCAATATCTAAAAAACCAATGGCTTTATGACCTAAGTCCGTGATAACTTGATTGATGGGACCGCCATAAGAGAACATAAACCTAAAACCAAGAAGTGTTATGAAGCCAGGTATTGCATATGCCAATACAGGAAATGCTCTCCATAGTATCCTTCCTTTTACACACTTCTTATTGAGAAGAAGTGCAAGTCCAAGACCTGCAAAGTAATTCAGTAAAGTAGAAGATATGGCCCAAAGCAGATTCCAGCCAAGAATCTTTCCAAAGGTACCTGCAAATTTTGAAAGGGTTGTAATCTGGACAAGATTATCAAACCCAACCCAGTCAACAAGTTTTGGCGGAACTATGTTCCCTCCATAATTGGTAAATGCAATAGCAATCATAAAAACTATGGGCAGTACACTAAATACCAATACACCTAGGATAGGAAAAAAAAGAGCTGTCTTATAAAATTTCTTATCCATAAATTCTTTTATGTCTTCCCTGAAGGTAGGGGGCTTTTCTCCCTGTTTTTTAAGCTTCTGCGTATGATATGTATCTTTAATATTTGCGATGTAACAATTAATAAAAAGTATGATTGCAGCAAAGGATAGGATACCCATAAGCAACATGACAATAGAATTATCTCCCTCTATACCTAACCATGCATCCGCTTCCTTGGTGCCTAAGGTAAAGAATCCCATGAAATCAGAGGTTCCCCGATATAGAAAATAGAGTATGCCGCAGGTAAATATGGCCAGATAGATCAATCCCTTTCCAATCTGGCCATACATTAACTGACCCAAACCCATGAGACATGTGCTGGCGATCACATTCTTGTCTACCTCTTTAAGAAAAGACTTTAGTGATTCTATTTTTTTTCTCAACGTTTTATCACTCCAATCCTACTATTCAGAAAGTGTATTGATTGCATCATATATTTGCTGATCTACTGCCTCTAATGCACTTTTCAAAGCTTCTGTAGAAGTGTACTTTTTATCCGATGTTCGAAAAGCATCTTTAGCCAAATCAGTAAAGAAGGTCTGTCCAGGTGTCCATACCTGATCCATCTCCATAATAGATGGCATAATAACAATATTTCCTTCATTCAAGTCATTAAATACAATTTCAGTTACCCCTCCTACTTCCTTTGCAGCATCAGAACGGGCAGGTATAATTCCAAGTAACTCATTTCTCTTCATAGCCATTTCATAACTTGTGGCAAAGTCAACAAAAGCAAGACATGCATTTGGTGCTTTCGTATAGGCACTGATGGAATATCCATTGATTCCCCCCATGGCCTTTAGTGGAATCAGTTCCGGATTTTCCTCTGTTAAATCACCACTTGCCGGCAACATGGGCAGACTGGTTATAACAAGATTCTCTTTAGCAAGAGCCTGGGCTTCCTCCTTGCTCATACCCTGCTTTTCATATTCTGATACAAGCTCCTTGATAAATAATTCATATACATCAGGTGTTGTGATGGTAGCAAAATAGGAGCCATCCGCAATTTTGCTATAGGCATTCACGGTTATGGAATCGTCTATACACTCTTCATTCATAAGAGAAGCAAGCTGCAGTAAAACATTTGCACCAGTCTCAGCATTTCCGCCGGATAATCCCAACACCTGGGGATTCGTGTTATTATCCCCGAAGATAAAACCACCATAGGAGAAAAGGTAGCCGGCAGAAAAGTATACATCGTATAAAGATTTCATATAACCATATTTTCCCTTGCCGGTATCTACAATTGATTTTGAATATCTATATAAATCATTCATGTTTTCAACCATATCCGGCACCTTGTTCTTATTATCATCCCAGTTTGTTTCCCAGTCTTGTGGAAGCATATCCTTTCGATAATAAAGCATTGAGGATTGAACATTTAATGGAACCCCCATATAATACACTTTGCCATCCACCTCTGACTTATATGCATCCCAAGCATTCTCCGGGATCTGGGAAAAGCACTCTAAAGTCTGTGCAGGAATTGGATAAATATGCTTTCCCTTTACATATTTCATGAGAGAATCATTGGCTTGATATAATATGTCTGGTCCATATCCATAAGGGCCATCTTCTGCTAAATTACTGTACTGATCCATATTAGAATCTTCAACAACAATTCCGTATTCTTTGTACTTTTCATTAAAGGCCTTGATTAATTCATCAAAATATCCTTGTTCAATGGCAGTGTCATTCTCAAGAACTTTCAGTGAAACATTTCTTTCCAGCTCGCCGCTGTAAATTGATGTCAATGCATTGCTTGAAGCTGCCCCTGTATCATCCTTTATAGGATCTGTTTCTTTTATAGTATCCCTTCCCTTTACCTGCTCCTTAGAGTTACAAGCAACCAGTTGACTTAAGCTTAATAACATTATCAGCAAGAAACAAAAGATTCTCTTCATATATTTTAGCTCCTCTCTAAATTTCATAAACAACAAACCCATCCGTCAATAGGGAATTATTGTCTGTTAATTTATTTTTGACCAGCACGGTTTTGTTTATATTTAGCTGTACTGTGTCTCCCGATTGATTTACAATTAATAAAATTTCACTATTACCATAGGTCCTGCTAATAAAACAAAGCTTTTCATTATATGTTATACTTATGTCCCCTTGCTGCACCGTAACCTTTTGTCTTAATGATACCAGCTTCTTTATAGTCTCCATATAAGGAATATCCCAGTTGGTTTCCTTCCAATCAAAGCATCGTCGGTTATCCGGATCATAACCGCCCTCCAGGCATAGCTCTGTTCCGGAATAAATACATGGTGCACCTACATACATACTCATAACTGCAATGGCGGAAAGCAATCTGTCCTTATTCTTATTTACACTGGTGTAAAAACGATCTGTATCGTGCGTATCCAGAAGGTTCATCATCATAGCATTGACCTGTCCGTTATTTCTCATTAATAGATGGTTGAGCTTTTCTGCAAATCCTTTTGCATCAAAGGTATCAAAGGCATAATAGTCCAGACAAGCCTTTGTGAAAGCATAATTCATAATACCGTCATACTGATCCCCTTGCAGAAATGCATAGGCATCATGCCAGTTTTCGCCGATAATCACACAATCTGGTTTTATCCCCTTGACTTTGTCTCTGAATCTTCTCCAGAAGGTATGGGAAACCTCGTCAGATACATCCAATCTCCATCCGTCAATATCATACTCTTTTATCCAAAATGTTGCAATATCTAGCAAAAACTCCTGTACTGCCTCATTGTTGGTATTCAACTTTGGCATATTACTGCTAAAGCCAAACACTTCATAATTGATATTTTCCCTATCAATCTCGTCGCCTCGTATGATAAACCAGTCAAAATACTCCGATTCCTTTCCTTTTAAAAGTACATCCTGAAATTGCGGCATAAGAGTACTACAATGATTGAATACTCCATCCAGTATAATTCTCATACCTCTTCTATGGATTTCTTTTACCAACTCCCCAAACTCCTCATTGCTACCAAAATGTTCATCAATACTTTTGTAATCATATATATCATATTTATGATTTGAAATTGATTTAAATATGGGCGTTAAGTAAATACCATTTGCCCCAAGGCCCCGAATGTAATCCAGCTTTTGGGTTATTCCGGGAATATCGCCACCGGCGAAGCTCTTGGGGTTTGGTATCTCTCCCCATTCTAAATTAATATAGCTTGTATCTTTATCTTTTTTCCCTATATTAAAACGATCCACGAAAATTTCGTAAAATACTGCTCCTGGGATCCATTCCACAACATTATGGATATCACTTATGTTTATGTAAGGGTATTGGAAGCAATTATAATAACCCAATTCAAAATTATAAGTGGCAGTAAGTCCATCTTCTGAAAAATAGCTGCATTTCTGATCCTCCCATATACGAAATACATAAACTAGCCTTACGTCTTCCAATTTTAGTTGTACTTCATAATATATGAATAAATTATCCTGGTATTGCGCCTTCATTTCTGCAGTTTTATTCTCTATTTGAAAATTAAATTTACAACCATACACCACTTCCACCCGATCTACATCATCTTTTTTGTCCATACGCAAACGTAATACAACTGTATTTTGATTAACGGGGTAGCAGTATTTTGACTCCGGTATGTGCAATATTGCTTGTTTATTCATGGTAACCTTCCTCAATTTATCTTTCTGTCGTTTTTATAATAACTTTTCCAGCCCTATAAAAATGGGAGGGATATGCTCCATCTTCGTTATATAAAGAACTAATTTATCATATATTGACAAAATCATTTATAAAGTATATAACTAAGTCATGGATAAAAAAATTACAATTAAAGACATTGCCAAGCAGGCAGGTGTCTCAGTGGCTACAGTTTCATATGTGATCAACAACCGTACCGATCAACGAATCAGTGAGGAAACGTGGAAAAAAATTCTTCAAATAGTTAATTTACTTGACTATAAACCAAATTCCTCAGCGAAATCTCTCTCTACGAGCAAAACATATAACATTGCTCTTTATATGATGCCTGAGGTTTCTCTGTTAAAGCGTTCCGAACAATTGCTGTTGACCGAGGTTTTGTCTGAAGTATTACTGACTTATGGATATCATTTAATCTTTCAGGACAGTAAGGATATTACCAAGCTTAATTATGTAGATGCTATCCTGTGTTTTGATACTACACATGATTTCTTTCTTAGCATCAGTGATAAAAACTTTATCCCTGTAATTGCTGTCGACTGCCTCATTGATATTCCCTGGTTCTTTCAAATCTGTACAGATTATATAAAGATTAAGAAAATCGCAGATGAGCATTTTGGAAATAACAATTATACCTATATATGTCTAACTCCAAACAATAATCTTTTACAATCTCATATATGCGAGACTTTCCCTAATGTCAGATTTGTAGAGAGCTTGAATGATTTATGGAACACTTCTGATCAAAATTATGTATACAATCAAAACGCTTTGCATGAGTTATTGACTGAAACAGAGAATATCCTCTATATCTCATGCGATTTGCACTTGAAAATGACCAAGGTACATCAATGCATTGAATATGCAGTTAGTCGTGTTCCTGATATGGAACATATCCAGTATGTATAAGCATGTATCACAAGGGGCTGTTGTAAAACTTACTTACTATAAAGTTCGAGTGAGTATACCATATGCAACAGTCCCTTATTATTTATGCTCCTTTTATTTAGCTTCAAAAGCTACGGTCAGCTCTTGAACTTCTGAATTATAGGTAAAGGTATAAACACCTGCTGCCTTTGCGATTATATTATAACTCTCACTTCCCTCTACATATTCCAGTGACTTACTATCCTTAATATTATTAAATCTTACATACTCATTTCCTACACTTTCTGTATCTCCTGTTTTCACCATGGTGGTAAATAACAATTCTTCTTTTTCAGCTAATTCGATTGTTAATGTATGAAGCCCGCCATTCTCCGTAAACTTGAATTTGTCTTCATAATTATCTTTCCAATCAGTAGCTTTGGAACTCTTGATATAGTATGTAGTAATGGTATCTGCTAATGCTTCCTTCGGTTCTCCGTTATATACCCATGTGATTGTATCGTAGGGATTAGAATTGAAATTCTCCTTATTTTCCTCAGTATAATTAGCATTCTCCGTGTCATAGGTATCTGCACCAGGATATGTGGTTAAGGTAAGTGTATAGTTCCCTGTTACAAGGCATTTGATATTAGATTTCTTTGAGTCATTTGAATCCAAATTACCACTAGAACTTGATAAGTATTCTACTCCATCCTGAGATGTGGTTTCTAAATAACCTGCACCCCTTTGATTATTCCAGGAGGTATTAATTGCTAACTGAAATTCATCTCCTTCATACAAATCCAAGGTTAAGGAGTATACATTCTTATCCGCCTCCTTTGTAAAAGTGTGTTCTTCATTTATTACAGATCCCCAGCTTGAAGTTACAAGTAAGGGGCTTTTACCACTTCCAACAATAGCAAAGCTTCTTGAATCCTCCTTATTTTCTAAAAAACCTGCAAAAACTTTTGTATCTGCAGTAATGGGTTTGCTAAAATCAAATACGTGGGATAAGGAAGGCGTACCAAACCATCCCATAAATACATAGTTGGCTTTCTCCGGCGTATACTCCTTCACCAATTCACCATCTTTTACTTTCTCCGTCGATAACTCACTTGTCTCATCCGTGTCATAAAAAGTAACTGTATGCTCGACCACTTCTACTTTTTCTTCCGGGATATCTGTTACCTCTGGTTCCATAGTTGTCTCCGTTTTACCGCAAGCAGTCATTAAAAAAATACTTACGATAAGGGATAGTAATACCATAATTCTTGTTTTTCTTCTTTTCATAATTCATACCTCCAATTTGATTAACCGTTTAAGCAAGTGTCTAAAAGAAAGGGCGCCAAGTTATTTAAGACGCCTTTTTTAGTATACTTAACCAGTTAAGCAAATTTTACTATTCCTTAAATTGGATGTCAATACAATTATCAACCAATAAAGGATGAATTTTTTAGTGATTTTATACAATTTCAAGAAAATAATTCTATTCAAGTAATATAAGCACATGGGATACAAATGAGAAATTATCAAACCTCCCCCATAACCAAGAATAAGGAGACCTAAATCTATGAAAATGATATTATGGGAAATAAACAAAAAGAATATACTTAGATATCAGCAAGAGGTTTTCATAATAATTATCTTTGTGTATAATAAAGCTTGAAAGATTAATTCTCATTCTAATATGAGATTTTAGTGACTTTCAAGTCATAGATCTATGGAGGCTTATTATGAATATTTTAGTTAGTGCTTGCCTAATGGGAATTGAGTGCAGATATGATGGTTCCGGGTGCTTTAGAGAAGAGATAAATTTACTTAAGGAGAAACATCATCTTATTCCTGTGTGCCCGGAAATCTATGGGGGACTTCAAACTCCCAGAGAACCTGCCGAAATACAGGGTGATTCTGTAATAACCAAATCAGGAAAGGATGTCACGAAAGAATATAAAAAGGGAGCCTTAGAAATAAAGAAACTCACAGACTTTTATAACTGCTCCCATGCTATTCTTAAAGAACGAAGTCCCTCTTGTGGTTATGGAACAATCTATGATGGTACCTTCTCTGGAACCTTGATAGAGGGTAATGGGATATTAGCCGAATTACTTGCAAAAGAAGGAATTACTATTATTGGTGAATCCAGGTTGAAGGAGTTCGTAACCAAATTATAACAGAGTATCTTATATACAGGAGATACGAAATATCCTATATGCAGATGTATATAAATCTTTTTAGTTATTAGTGCCTTCTAATGAATACTGTACTGTTTTATTCCTAATGATATCCTATTGGATATTACGTCCAAATTCCGTATATACTATGGAAAAGCAAAAGGAGATAAATCATGGATATAAAGGATGTTAAGGATTATAACGTAGCAAATATTTCTGAGGAAGATATTACATCAATCACCAAATTAGAAGAATCCTTAAGCAGTAAAGTGCAGCAGGATATCGTGTTGATTGCCTATTCTTCAAGTAGTAAAGCCCAGGTATAAAATTACTGCAATAGGGAGTTGAAAGTAGAGGATCGGTTTACTATAAATAGTAGGAAGAGGGGGCTACCGGTGTGTTGTATAATAGCCTCCTCTTGGTACTATTTTATATCCATGTCATCTATTATCACTGTTCTACTTAGTCTCATCTACTATTATAAAATTAAATTGATAATCATATAAATCATATGGAGCTATTTCCTCAAGATGTTTTTGTTTTTCTGCTTCCGTACATTTGACATGTATAATTTTATTCATTTCATCAATTTCCTGTTCCATTGCACCACCCTCCATGATTTCATTATATCATGAGGCAGTCTTTACATGTCAATGAGATAAAGCCTTTCTTTCTACATTCATTACTTGTGTTCTGGATTGTATATAAAGTACGCCGTGCGGGGTTAACAAATCTGGCAACATCAACTCAATTATCAAACTCCGTAATTCGGTTTAGCATATCACGGTATCGAAATCTTGCCATCTGGTTTTTTTCTTTCACATCATCTTCCGTGCCAGTATACTGGCAACGAATACAGTAGTATTCTTTCTTATCTTCATCATAGAACATATCAATATCCAAATCTCTCATAAAGCAGGAGGGACAACGATAATTTAATTTGCCTTTTCCAGATTGAGCCATGTTGTAAACACCTCCTTATCCTTCATCCTCGTTGTATAACCCAAGGTAAACATAGGTGAGAATGCATACCCTTCTTTGAAGTAACCTACCACATCTTTATTCATTGAACTAAGGCTCACTTTTGTCTTAACCTCGGGGATAATGGCTGAAACCTCAGTTGCATTGGCCATTTCGGCCTCTCTACATCGATATTCGTATTTGATTTCTTTGCTTTCCTTCCCATCTGTGCAGGTTAAGGTTATATTCGTCATATCCTCAGAATATTCCGTAGTTCCATAGCAAGCAACCATATATTCATCAATACCTACTTCTGCAAGGGGATCACTCATTTCAAATATTGTTCTCTCATACTTGATGCTAGAGGAACCCTCTTCAAAATAAATCTTTGTCTCTAATTTTACCTGAAGATGGGAAAATTTGATATCGACTGGATTTAAGGTTAATATTCTGGTTTTCTTACCATTTTCCATTTTTTCTTCAGAAAACGATGCCTTGGTACGACATAAGCATAAATCCACTTCTTCACCATTATGGGTTAACCTAGCACTTCTTATGGTTCCTTCCCCTGCGTAATGGGTAAAATAACCCGCACGGTATTTCTCCTGGATAAGAAAGGGGTAAGACGCATCTGTAATATGCTTTGTGCCGATACCCACCGGCCACTCTAGCTTTGCTGCGTAAGGTCGAAGATCAACCAAGGCTCCACCCTGATCCATATTAATACAAGCTCTTAAGAAAGGATCACAGTACCAGAATAATTGTTTATCCGATCCATATAGAATGTCCTTCCAAAGTGCACATTCAGGTTCAGTATAGTTCCTCTTACCACGGTAGTAATCTGCAAACTCTGCCATAGTCATGTCCTCTAGCTGACCTTCTCTCTTCAGTTTTCCGTAATAAGCCATTCCATCCTCATAGGACTTAAGTAAAAGCTCATAGGGAGCCTCCCAGCGTCCCATCTTATTCATCCAGCCCGGACCAACGAACACCATATTATAGGCATAGCCGTTGTTGTATTTTTCAAGATGACGATATTGATCAATCAAATTAAACAAATAGGGGTATTCTTCATCCTGATATATCATACCACGTAGAATATTTTGAGGGTGTGTTCCAAAATTGGATCCATTTCCGTCATAGCATGCGATTAAATCCCTGGACAGGTGAGGAATGGCAACTATCCCACTATCCTCAGCCTCATTAGCAGCAGGGGCATGAACATTCTGCTTAGAAGGAATCCAAGGTGCCCATGGACCTCCATCCATAAAGGTATACCATGAATTATTACAGGTATGGTACGCTTTAGGGCCCTCCTCCCAACAAGTAGCTACAGCACATTTTACCATAGGATATCTTTCTTTGATATAATTAATCAAATCAGCATCCATGTAATAGGAACCGGTAGATTCAGGATAAAACCCGAAGCGGTCATAAAATTTACCAAATACCTCTTCTACAATAGACTTCTTATCCTCCATAGAGAACATCCAGATACAAAAGTCCTTTGTTTTATATTTCTCCCTGAATTCCTTACAGGGAAGTCCCAATAAGGAAAGTGCAATTTCATCACCATACTGTTCATGATCTTTCTTAGCCAACTCCACTATCTCATCATTAAACAAGCTGGCATATGTCATCTGAATTGTAGTCTTTAGTCCATTCTTGTGGGCAATGGATTGCTGTGTCTTAAAAATATCTAAAGATTCCTTTAGTAATTCTTCTCTGCTAATATCCTCCTCTTTTCCATGCCCAGTCACTTTTTCCGCATATTCGGGAACCATTTCGGGACGGTGTAACACATTTAATATGAATTTATTCATTCTTTTGCATTTCCTTTCAAAATAGGTTATAAGACTAAATAATTCTTCGAAATATGATTATTTTTTAAGGGGTAGTCTCTTGTTTGGTTAAACTAAAATATCTCATTTTGCCATAAACAGGTGGTGACACAATGGATACCCCTAATTTCACCGTTCCTTTTTTAATCTTAATATCTGATATCTCATAGGTGGTCCAATCCGAATCCATGGGATAGATCATCCTTTCATTGCAGGTAGTAAGATCCCCCTGCGCAAACATTTTAACATTTACACCCGTGGTATTGGTGCCACGATAATCCACTTGAAATTTATATGTCCCAGGAGTTAAATCTTCTATTTCTTTATAAATATCAAACTTAAAGTTAAGGGGACTTTCTATGTACAAATTATTGATGGGGGGAGCAGGCCATGGAATGGCATATTCCGGATGTAATTCAACGATAGTCCTATCATCATCGCATACCACATACCAACCCTCCAGGCCATCCTCAAAGCAGGCATTGGGTATGAAATTATAATCCTCTTTCAACTCATTAACTAATTGAAGTTCTATTTGAACCACTTTATTGATCTGAGGAATCAGCCCCTTAATAATGAAGCTGCCTGTCCTATTATTATTAAAATCCTCCCAAACCACTTCAAGCTGGGGACAGCTTCCGTCATTAAACAGAGTCTTCAATTTCTTAGGAAGCTTAATCTCGCTACCTTTTTCTTGAATGATTTTATCCGGCTCATAAATCTTTACGACTTTATCCTTATCAATCTTGGATCTATCAAACAAAAAGCTTTCCAGAGCAGGCAGTGCACAGCCCATCTCATCAAAAACACCCATGTTTTGCGCCCAGCTACTTGCTCCCTCCAGGGGAAGTACAACCGGCTCCCAATAATAAATACCAATCCCCATATTATCTTCAAGAGATGCCGTTATGTTCATTACCAAATCCAAAACAATACGTTGCGCTTCTGGAGTAGCCAAAAATCCTGCAACTTTTTCCTGCTGTTCATCAATAAAGCCCTTCTCTGTACGTCTCCAGGCATGGGCTGTTTCAGCTACAATAACCGGCTTATTATAACGTTTTACTAGGTTTACCAGGGATTCTTTAAATTCATAGGGCGTACCATGCCAGAAAGCATAATAAGAAACACCGATATAATCAAAATCATCCAGTCCTGCTCCTATTACAGCATCAAACCAATCACGAAGATAGAAGAATCTCCCTCCCTGATCTAGATGTATTACTACCTTTGTTGTGTTGCCACATACATCTCGGGTTGCACGAATTCCAGCATTAACCAGCTCTACCAGTCGGTCATAATGAGGAACTTCACCATCAGGAAAAATCATACCGCTTCTGATCTCATTTCCTATCTGCACAAGCTCCGGCATGGCCCCTTCCTGCTTTAGTCTTAAGAGAACATCTCGGGTATAGTCGTAAACTGCCTGCTTTAATTCCTCAAAACCAAGTCCTTCCCATGCCTTCGGCTTATTCTGCTTACTCGGATCAGCCCAGTAATCTGAATAGTGAAAATCAAGGAAAAAGCTCATTCCATGCTCCTTCACTTTCTTAGCCATTGTAACCGTATGCTCTAGATTACAGTATCCTCCTGATTCCGGAACATTTTCCGGTTCATTCCAGATACGAAGACGAATGGAATTTACCCCATTCTCCTTTAATAATTCAAATACCTCACGTTCATTGCCATATTTATCTCTAAATACAGCTCCCTGGTCTAACATCTCAGGTACATGGGATATGTCCATACCTTTCATAAACTCCATAGTGCTACTCATGCTATTCCTCCCTTGTTCAACCGGTTGTTCATATATTAATCAGAAATTCTGTATAATATGAAGTCATCTATAGTTCCCCAACTCTTAGCATTACACTTCATCCGTACACCGATTTTAAGTGTACCATCTGTTACCTTTATTTCAGGGACAGTAGGATTCTGCCAATCTACATAAGTGGTTACTTTAAAGGAAGCCTTTTGTTCTGCGACCTTAGTAACCGCATATAATTCCATAACAGAATCTTGAGAAATATCACCACCCTGAGCATAAACAGAAAGCTCATAAGTTCCAGGCTCCAAGTCTTTGAATTCCTGCTCAACAGAAAATTCCATATCAGAATTTTCTGACCAAAAATGGAAAGCAATATCCCCAGTATGTGCATCATTTGCCTTTACCTGAAAATCTGTCGGATTATTTTCACCTTCATAGGCAATCTTCCACATGGTAGTATCGGTATCCTCAAAGCTTGGATTCTGAACAAGGTTAGTCATCTTTCTCTGCATCTCAGGAGTATCATCATTTACTAAAGATACCTTTGAACCATATTTTAAATACTTGAATACATTTAAGGATGCAAGGGGATAACCATCAAAATCAAACATTGCTTGATTGTCCCATGAACAGCCACCGTAAAATAATCCTGCTTCTAGGGGGTCATAATCAGCCGCATAGCTACTTGCCCAGCCGCTTCCGTACTTTTCCCAAATAGGAGAATTATCTGCTGTTGCTTCCCCAACCGGTATCCATGTTCCCTCCCAATAGAATACACCAAGCACACCGACTTCATTTGCCGCTGCACAGATATCACGAATCATACTTGCTTGACCTTGTACGGTAGCAGGATAACCATCAACTAGGTCATTTATGCCAACTAAGCTATTCCCACAGCCATCGCCATCCTTGGAAGTATAACAATAAGAGGTTTCTGCAATAACAACTTTTTTACCATGCTTTTCCTGTAGGTTCTTAGCAACAGTCTGCATATTTTCATTTGTACCATCCCAGAATGGATAATAGGATAAGGCAAAGATATCATAATCAAGACCAAAGTCTGACAGATTTGAAGCTATACGATCTATTCCTCTGGAATCCTCTATATCCGTATAATGTACTACAACCTGAATATCTTTCTCAAAAGTCTTGGATATTTCACGAACTGCACGACTTCCTGATTGCAATAGATTGTAAACCCTAGGAAGAGATCTTTCACCAGACATACCTTGGTTGATTTCATTACCAATCTGAACCATTCCCACATTAACACCTGCATCAAGAATTGCCGTAAGACTTTCTTTTGTAAATTCATAGAGTGCATCACATTTTTCTTCAATACTCATGCCTTTCCATGCCTTTGGTACATGCTGCCTTTTAGGATCTGCCCAGAAGTCTGAATAGTGGAAATCAATACATACCTTCATACCATACTTGGATGCTCGCTTTCCAAGTTCGATGGCAGTAGCAACATCATTATTACCCCCACCATATCCGTTACCGTCTTCGTCATATGGATCATTCCATACACGCAGACGTATATAATTTACACCAGACTGTGCTAATGTCATGAAGACATCCTGTTCTTCACCTTCATAGTTATAAAAAGTAACGCCACTGTTTTCGAGAACAAGCACCGCAGACGCATCCATACCTCGAATAAAGTCATCAGAAATGCTTGCAACTGGCTCTATATAGATATCAGCTTCTTCAGGACCATCTGGAAGTGGAAATGTGATTACTTCAAAATCAGACTCTGCTTGTGTAAATGCTTGTTTTTCTGTACCAGACTCTGTTTGTGTTGATACCTGTGTTTCTCCTTCTGGCTCAGTACTACTTCCTCCACAGCCTAATAAAGCTATGGAGGAAAGACTAACACTGACGAATAAAGCCAATACATTTATACGAGATCTCCTCATATATATCCTCCCAAATTCAAAAAGTGACGCATTATTCTGCTTTTTCCAAATACCAAAGCTGGCATGCACCGCCCCAATAAGTCCATTGCACAATATTTCCACCAGATGCTGTACTCCAATTATACACATCAAGACAGGACCCACTGTTTGTAATCCTAGTCTTAATTGCATAAAGGTCACTTTCTACTTCTACAATTTCAAATTTTTGATTTGCTGCACCAGATGCTGCATACTGCAAAACATTAGCTCCATCGGCAGTGCTCTTTGCAGCTATATCCACAGCTTTTCCATATCCTGAAGCACCTGTATAGATTGTGTAGTAACCATCAGATCCTTGCTCCAGCTTAAACTTCTGTCTATTCGTTCCCAAATAACTATACTGCTGGATATTTGCATTATTTGAGGATGAGCCATTATCCACGTCAAGATATAGTCCACTGTGTTTACTCTTGATGAAATATGTACCGTTCAAATTGCCGGAGCTACCTGCTGTAGTTATGCTATCTACACCACGAATATCATTAAATACATATAAAGCTTTTGTTGCCTTCCCTGACCAATCAAACAGTGTCATATTATCCCAAGAACTTCCTTGATCCGTAGTAGAATAATACTCTACCGTAGAATTGTACAATCGTTCATAATTTCCCGAAGTAGAAGATGCCCATCCTGTACCATATGTTCCCCATGCAGAGCTATCAGTTCCTATCCATGAAGGTTCCCAATAGAAAGCACCTAAACCATAACCGGATAAAGAAGCATTTACTTTTGCAATGCCATTAAATACGTCGTAAAGCGCCTGAGCTTGACCTGAAACACTAACAGAATAATTTGAGTACCTCATAGCGGAACTATTATAAATGGTATTCATTGAACCATCAGCATCATCAAAAGTATATGGATAAGCTGTTTCAGCAATCATTACTTTTTTATTATATTTTTTTGCAATATTAGTCAGAACAGTAGTCATATCTGTAACAGTACCATCCCACATAGGATAGAAAGATGCTGCAAATACATCATAATTTACACCCATTTTATTAACCTGCTCTGCATACCATTCTCCGTTAGCAACCAGGGCAGTAAAATGTAACACCTTTAATATATTTTTTCCATAAGCAGATTCTATATTGTCTACTGCATAACATCCCTGCTGCATTAATTCGGCAACACCTGTACTCAGATTCCAAACTCCATCGAATAAGCCACCAACACCGCACATAGAGCCATTGGTTTCATTTCCAATCTGAACCATTTGCACATTAACACCATAATCTAACAACTCACGCAAGGAATCGTAAGTAAAGTTATAAACAGCATCTTTTTTGTACTGAAGACTGTAGTTAGCCCAAGCCTTTGGTGCATATTGCTTCGCTGGATCTGCCCAAAAATCAGAATAATGGAAATCAATAAAAACCTTCATTCCTGCATCTGTAGCTCTCTTACCAAGAACCTTAGCCGTATACAAATCACAGTTTCCTGCGCCATATCCCTTATAGGGAGCAGTAGAATCATATGGATTATTCCAGATACGGATTCTGACATAATTCACACCCGCACCAGCAAGAATATTAAAAATATCACCACTGCTACCATCTAAATACTTATATTCTACGCCACTATTCTCTAGCGCAAGAACTGTTGATACATCCACACCACGGATAAAATCACTGGGCATATTAGATATTTGAGACACACCTGAAACTGAAGTAAAGGCGGATACCTTTTTTGTTTCTGCCAGACTTCCACCAAGTGCTATTGCAGCTACCAACATTAATGAGATTACGAACTTACAAATTTTCTTTATTATTTTATTCACGATGTTACCCCTCCTATAAAAAATAAAATCATATGGATTGCAGCTTTGATTTGACAAATTAACTATTGATCTTAGTAGGTTTCCATCCAGTATACGGCTGTTTCATTCTGTTCAATAACTCCAGTATCGCAGCCCATAAGAAGCTTCCAGTCTGTATTCTGCATACTGACAGTAAATGCTTCTGCATTGAAATTTTGTATAAACTTCATATTACATTCAAGATACGGACTTGCTGAATAGTTTTATCTTTAATTTGTAGACTTGCGGAATATAATATCATAATCTACCATTGTCCTGGTTTCATATTTTCTACCCAATAGGTACTGTATCAATTGTTTTCCTGCCATATTTCCCATCTGGCTTGCTGCTACACTCACTGAGGTAACTGCAGGGGAATAACATTCTAAATTTGGGCTATTGTAAAGGGATGCCACTGCAATGTCCATAGGAATACGATATCCTTCTGCCTGAAGTCTTGACATAATCATAGTACAAACTTCATCATCTCCGCAGATGATACATTCTACTTTTTGTGCAATAAGATTACCAATGATGGAATCTAAAAATTCCATTTTTACTGTACCATTATATAACAGCTGATTTTGCTTAGAGATACCATTCTTTAACATGGCCTTGCAAAATCCCTCATACCGCTTTTTATCTACACTAAAGCTCATATCCATTAATAAAAGAGCAAATTTTCGGTATCCTCTTCCAATGAGCATGGAGGTCATCTTTTCTGCTGCCGCCTCATTATCCGTATCGACCTGAAGTACATTCTCATACTGACAGGTTCCAGTGATTGCAGTGGGAAAGTTCATATCTGTCAAATACTGGAGTGCCTTGTCATCTTCTAGGCTTCTGGTCAGAATGATCCCATCGACTCTTTTATTTTCTACCAGTAATTGCAGTTCGTAAAAATCACTCAGCTTTCTTGTTGTAAGTAAAACATTATATCCAAACATGGATGCGGCTTCACATATTCCAAGCAAGCAATTCTGGAAATAGGCCCCACCTCCATAATAAATATCTGCCGGAAGTACTACACCGATATTATGAGTACTTTTTTTCGATATTTCTTTTTCCTCTGCGGCATGATTAATATTCCTTACAAAGTTCTGTACCAACGCTGCAGTTTCTTTCCCAATTCTTCCTTTTCCAGACAGTGCTCTAGAAACGGTGCTTTTTGAAAGGCCTAATTCACGTGCTATATCATCTAATGTCATTCTTACTCCCCTATCTTTTTTATCTATAGGTCAAAACTGGATGCTTTTATTCTAAGCCTAAAAAATATAGAAGGGCTGCTACGATTTCTATAGTAGCCCTTCCATCTGTATGCCCTTTGATTTTGTAGCTACCTATTCAGTATCTTCATAGTTACAATATGCAACAAATTAATTCGTCTGTTTCTTTGCTACATATTCAGCTGCTTGACGGTTAATTTCATCTAAAACATCTTGAATTCCAGCACTATCCAATGCTGCGTTCATTTTTTCAATTGTTTTATCAACATCATCTACAAGTCCGTTTACCAATGGATCATAGTAAGTACCAAGTGCTGCTTCTACTGCTGCAAACTGTGTACTTACAGCTGTTGAGTCAAAGTTAAATCCATCATATATATGGTCTGCTTTGATATTGTTCTCAAATGCTTCCTTTAATGCATCGTATGTATCATGTAATGGTGTTCTGTCCACAATATATTCTTCTCTCTGTATGTCTGCATTGTTCCATCCCCAGTTACAGTTGCTGCTGACACCATAGCCACTCTCATCGAGTACTTTATACTGATCATCACCTACTGCCTCCCAATGTTTACCTTCAACACCAAGCATTGCAAGATCATAGACATCTGGGTTCGTATAGAACTCATTTAATACCATCATAGCTCTTTCTTTGTTCTTGCTGTATGCATTGATTGCAACACCATTGTTAATGTATGAGTTGACTTTTTTAGGCTGTGTAGCAACTGGATCTACGATTGTAACATTCCAGTCTGGATTTTCTGTGTTCGCCTGTTTTGCGTAAGTCATGCAGCTTCCATTGTTCCAGATCATACCTGCCGTTCTTCCAGTAAGAAGACCTGTCTGTCTTTCATCACTTGAATTTAGTACATCTTTTGACCAGCATCCTGCATCCGCTAGTTCCTTCATCTGAAGACAATAATTGCGGAAGCCATCCCATTTAGTAGTGTATGTAAACTCTAAATTATCCGGATTCTGTGTGTTATAAAGAACAAGCTCTCCACCATGTGGTGCTCCACCCGTAATGGTATACCCCTGTAGCTGGAAATACTGAAACCAAGGACCACCCTGACTTGCGTATATTCCGTCTGCAGCACAAGCTTTGTAAAAATCAATCAACTCATCCCAGTTTGTAATATTTTCAAAACCATATTTTTTCATTAAATCACCACGAACAGCCATAACATCCTGTCCAAATTCATTTGTGTAGTTTGGAACCATATAAATCTGTCCATCAATTTTTGCTTGATCCCACGCCATTTCCGGCACAACTTTCCATATATCAGGTGCATAAGTCTGTATAAACTCTTCTGACAGAGCAGTAAATCCACCTAAAGCAACCGTCTGTTCATAATGACACCAGCTGGATGCTGTAAAGATTAAATCGAATTCTTCTTGTGAAGAGAATAGAAGTGAATACTTTGTACCATGATCCCCCCATGATAGGAATTCTACATTCAATGAGCAGTTTAATTTTTCTTCCAAAATTTCATTTATTTTTCCATAAACCTCGTCAAAATCTGGTGTTCTGTCTCCGATTAGATACATGGTTAATTCTAGATGTTCTGATGTATCAACAGCAGTTGTTTCACCATCTGGTGTAACAGTTGTACTTCCCTGATCATCTTTTGATGTACTTGCGGGGTCTGATTTGTCTTTCGTACTAGTAGAACCACATCCTGCCAACATTACTACAGTCATTAAAGCTACTACTAAAATCGATACCATTTTTTTCATTCTTTTTCCCATAATATCCTCCTTCAATTAATAAAATAAACTACTAAATTTGCATTATAAAATGAAATATATTCATTGGGAGCTCCCCCAAATGCACGAATTTGTATAGACTTAGCCCTTCACTGATCCAATTGTAATACCCTGAACAAAGTATTTTTGAACAAGTGGATATGCTAAAACGATTGGTCCTGTTACAACAATGGTAAGTGCCATCTTTAAAGACTGTGTTGGAAGTGTTACTACACTGGCTACGCTGCTGGCTGCTGCATTGTTGAGGAGTTTTTTATATGCTTCGATACCATTTATCTTCTGATACAGGAAGTACTGTAATGGATATTTATCACTGTTCTTTATGTAAAGCATTGCATTATACCAGTCATTCCAATATGCCAGTGCAATAAAAAGTCCAACCGTTGCAAGTGCAGGTTTAATCAATGGAAAAACAATCTTGAATAATGTAAGGAACTCTCCACAGCCATCAATCTTTGCCGCTTCAATAAGAGAATCTGGAATTCCCATAATATAACTTTTCATTATCAGCAGATTATAAACACTGAAGATCATTGGAAGTAATAAAGCAAGGTAACTGTCTCGTAGATTTAATTTCTGTGTAATCAGCATGAAATATGGAACAAGTCCTCCTGAAAACAATGTGGTAAAGTAGAAGAAGAGGGAAAATTTGTTTCTCCATTCAAAATCTTTTCTAGATAAGACATAGGCTGTCATAGTCTGAAGTAAAAGACCAACAACAGTTCCTACAACCGTTAACCCAATTGTTGTTGCATAGGCTTTATATACAACAACAGGATTTTTGAATACTGTCTTGTATGCTTCTAAGCTGAAATCCTGAGGAAGAAGGCTAAAACCGTTTTGAATAATTGCTTCTTCGGAGGAAAAAGAGCCAGATACGATTACGATAAATGGAACCAAGCAGCATAATGCAATCAGTCCTAAAAATCCGTATCCGATAATGTTCAATGTAATAATGTCTGATCCTTTTTTTATTTTGTTTGAATGCTTGGAAGATATCACTTTTTTACCTCCTTAAAACAATGTATAATCATTTTCGTATAAACTGACTAATTTATTTACAACCAAAATTGTTATAAAGCAGAGAACCGACTGATACAGACCAATTGCTGCTGACATACCAAAGTCATTACTACTGACCAAAGCACGGAAGGTCAGGGTATCAATTACATCTGTGTAGTTATATAAGAGGCCATTGTATCCAATCAGGTTATAGAACATATCAAAGTTTCCTTTAAAAATACCACCTATTGATAATAATAATAAGATAATTGTGGTTGGCATAATCATCGGTATTGTTACTCTAAAAATTCTTTGATACACATTTGCTCCATCAATTTTGGCTGCTTCATAAATTGAAGTATCAATTCCCATGATTGCTGCTAAATACATTACGGAGCCGTATCCAATTCCTTTCCATACACTAAAGAACAGAAGAATGAATGGCCATACCCGTGGTGTTGTATAGAAGGAAATCTTTTCTCCACCAAAGTAGGTAATAATGCGATTTATGAATCCGTAATCAGAACTAAAGATGTTAAATGCCATAACACCTACAATAACCCATGAAATAAAGTATGGTAAGAACATTATAGACTGTGTAATCTTACGGTAGTATTTATTACGAATCTCTGTGAGAAGGATTGCAGCTGCAATCTGTGCAATTGTATTAACTGCAATAAATAAAACGTTATATAATACTGTATTTCTGGTTACCAGCCCTGCCTGTCCTGACTGGAAAAAAAATTTGAAATTCTCAAGGCTATTCCATGGACTTCCCCAAATTCCACCTGCGTAATTGTATTTCTTAAATGCCATTACAATTCCCGTCATTGGATAGTAAGAAAAAATCAGAGTATAAATCACTGCTGGAGTCAGCATGAGCAGAAATACTCTGTATTTGTAGAGTTTTTTTAAAAAACCTCTCCACCCACTTTTTTTTGTTTTCATAATTTTCCTTCCCTTGATGCGCAACTTTTTTTGTTGCTCAAATATGTTATTGTTCATAAATTCATTATACTTTTTCGTCTATTTTTTGGCAATCTGCATAATATATATTTTTAATATGGTGTTTTTATACAGGTTGTACGATTTTTTACTAAATTGCGCAACTTTATTGTTATATTTGTTGTGCACGGAGGCAAATAACTTTTTTGAGCCAGTATTTATTCGCTTTCACTCATTCCTAGCATTCTGAACATTCTGAAAGGGTTTTTTTATATCCAGAAGACTTTCAGTAATTAATTTACAAACAAAAAGTGCCACAGCCCTGATTTAACTAGGTTTGTAGCACATCTTAAATGATAATAATATTACAATATCTTACTGAACAGGAAGCATCCTTCCTGACATCCTCTTAAGAGGAAAGAGAAGAGCGCAACCGGCGCAAGATAAGAAGTATAGAGATTAGACGAGCAGAGTGACAGAGTGTGACGGTCAGATTTAGACCATATTACATTCTAAGATCTTACCTCTAGCATGATTTCTCCCCGTTGCATTCCAATTGCATCCAAAACACAAAAAACAAGGGTTTAAAAGTTTATTCAAACTCTGAAACCCTTGTTTTTACTATGTGAGTGATCTTCTCACGTTATGCAGTCGAGGGGACTTGAACCCCTACCCAGAAACCCGGACTAGATCCTTAGTCTAGCGCGTATGCCAATTCCGCCACGACTGCTTAACTATGTTCGTTATTTCTAGCGAACAATAGTGATTATATCATCCTGTCTCAGTAATTGCAACACTTTTTTGATAAAAATCCTCTTGAATTTTCAGTAAATCTATTGCATTTATGGCAGTTCTAAAATATTCTATCCCTTCTTTTTTCTTTGACAAGCATTAAATACATCGCGCGAAGCTGGATTAGATATGAGATTACCTTTGTAATCAAATCGTGAGCCATGGCAGGGGCAATCCCAGGTCATCTCGTTTTGATTCCATTCCAGGCTACAGCCTAGATGAGGACATTTTGTTGTTACAAAATAATATCTATCCTCTGTCTCCCGGTATACACCGTACCGCTCCCCATTTTCATTTACAACCCCTCCTTTACCTACTTTGATATCGCTAAGCTTATCATGGGGAATCTTCATGTGCTCCTTTAAGAGGCTGATAGTAATAATTGCAGCATCCTTAAGTAACTTGCTGCTGCCAGATAGCATTAATCTTCGGGGATTGAATACTTCCTGATACTTATTTCCTTTCCTTATTATCATATCTCTGATTATGTTTGCAGCTACCATGGAACTTGTCATTCCCCATTTATTAAAGCCTGTTGCAACATAAATGTTTGATGTATTTACAGAATACCTACCAATATAAGGGATAGAATCCGGTGTCATGCAATCCTGATTGGACCAGGTATATTTTATTCTTGCATTGGGATACCATTTACTTGCAGCCATTTCAATTCTTGCATAAGCATCTAAGGGCGTATACTGTCCTGTTCTGTGGTTACCACTTCCTAACAACAGATAATCCCTATATCTTCGAAAAGTGAATCCCTTGGGATCTGCATCCAGATACATACCATCAAGGGGAGCCTTATTATGAATATCCTCTCCCTCTATGGCAGAGAGATATACCCGCTCCTGATGCATCTTAAAGAAATAATAGCCTGGCGCATTAATAAAAGGGTAATGAGTTGCTATGACTATAGCTTTAGCCCGAACATTCCCTTTATCCGTAACGATCAAACCACCGGTACACAGTTGAGTTACCTTAGTCTTCTCATAGAGGGTCACGTGTTTTGACAGGGCATCCATAAACTTTAAAGGGTGAAACTGTGCCTGGTTATCAAAGCGTACTGCGCCCTTAACCTGAAAGGGAAGTGTCGTATCTCTGGTAAAAGTTGCAGGCAACCCAAGACCCTTGGCAGCCTCCACCTCATCTTTGATTAATTGCTCATTATTAAGGGAATAGATATAGCTGGGCATAACTTCATAATCGCAGCTTATTCCTAGTTTATGAATGATCTCTTCGAACTGCCCTATAGCCTCTTGATTTGCCATGGCATACTCCCAGGCACCTTCTTCTCCCTTATAGGACAGAAGCTTCTTGTAAATGAGTCCATGCTGTGAAGTTATCTTAGCTGTAGTATTCTTAGTTATTCCTCTACCCGCCTCATGAGCTTCCAATAATACTGTATCAAGTCCCTGTTCCTGCAATAGATATGCTGTTAATATTCCTGCCAAACCAGCTCCTATGACAGCAACCTCCACACTAATGTCCTTAGTAAGAGTGGGTCTGTCCCCTGTCTTTTCCTTTTCCTCTGGCCTATCTCTGTATTCATCTTGTATCCAAATAGATTCGCCACGCTCTTTACCCACACTATCTGATTTTCCATTCTCTTTCCATATTGTTTTCATGAAAACCTCCATCTATAGCTATATTAAGATTATCTGTTATTTTCCTTCCTTAAGGCTATATTTTCCTCAGGATAGATTATTTATTCGACTTATAGATTAATCACAGCATTAATATTCTCAAATTATGATACCAAGCTATGGATAGGAAATATTGAAAATGAAATATTAGAAAAATAATTTTCTCTAGTGTGAAGAAATATGATTTAATTTAGTATAAACATAAACTTTGATTATTGGAAAATGAGTTAGATAAGGAAAGGATTTAAGAAAGGAGACTTAAGTACAAGACAAGGAAATGAGAGTAAAACAAAAGAGTGATTAACTATTACCTTCAGACATAAAAATAACTCCCCGAGTAGGGCTCGAACCTACAACCCCACGGTTAACAGCCGTGTGCTCTACCATTGAGCTATCGAGGAATATGTTGTAATTTTAATACGAAGGGCTCTAGATGTCAATACCTGACCAAGGATATTTGGTATAAATTTGTTTCACGTTTGTTTCACTTAAAAGGACCGGCCTTTCAAGGAAAATACCGGTCCTAAGTTTCATATTATTTATAAGGTTTTCTCTTAATTTCTAGTCACCGTTCCCGAATAAGTTACATTGAACTTATACCTATATAATGAGTAGCCAGGATAGGAGGCAACAAAGGTTTGCGTCAAGCCATCTAATCGAAGAAAACTTAGTGTACCACTATAACCATCACTATTATATTGATAGGTACTAGTCTCAAAGGACTTAAGTACATTATTAATCACCGTGTTAGGAACACTGATTTCATATGGGATGGTTACCGTAACTTCTTTGGTATCAGCGGGTGCATATCTTGTAACATATCCTCCATAGGTAATTTTAAATGTATATCTATAATGTGAAGCATCGGGATAAACAACTTCTAACTTCTCTGACCATTCGCTTATACTTACAAAGCTAAGGGTACCTTGATAGCTTCCATCGTTATAATTGCGTGTCGTGTTTCTTAGAGACTCTACCACATTGTTAATCACTGTACTGGGAACAACGATGTCATATGGTACGACTTCAGTTACATACTTTGTATCTGATGCCAATACATGGGGGTTCATAAAAAATAAAAGGAATAGTAACATGGAGGTAAATAGGATGCCGATTTTAAAACCTTTTCTCTTACTCATATAATCTCTCCTTTTTAAGTTTTTTATTTGAAACTCTATATTCTTCCTCTTATCATATGTAAATATTTTACATATTCAATATAACATACAATAAATATCTCGTCTACTAATATTTTCTTTGGAGAATTTATCTGAATAAAGCCCTATTGGCATGCAATTTACCATGTTACACCTAATATTTTTATTGAAAATAAAAATTTATTATGTTATAATCTAATTCGTTCCTTATAGGAAACAAAACTTTGCAGTTGTGGCGGAATTGGCATACGCGCTAGATTCAGGTTCTAGTCCGGGTTTCCGGGTGAGGGTTCAAGTCCCTTCAACTGCATCAAATACAAGAGGTAAAAAAGATTTATTGGTTTCAAAGCCAGTAAGTCCGAGCCTTTTAAGAGCTTTCACCGAGAAAAGTGAAAGCTCTTTTTTTAGATTATTGAGGCAACAGCTTCATTCTAACGGGAGTCAAACCTACAAGCAAAAGCAATCAGGAGTGTTGGCATGAGGCTTTCTTTGTATTCATGTTAATTTTCTTGATTGTTTCGTCAAATCGAATATAATATAAGAAAGTAAAAAAATATACTCTGTTGGTGATGAACATATGGAATATCTGGTGGTCAAAGAAGACAGAGAAAAGTATAACCTTATAGCCAGAATGCCAGTTGGAAAGGAGGTGTCAGTATCCTGGAGTTAAAATCACCCTCAAATGCCAAGAAACCACCTCTGCCTGAAGGAAGCCGTGTGGTTAGCATAAAAGGGCTTCAAAAGCAGAATCTCCCCTATATTTTTATATGGGTTATTTACTATGCGTGGGTTGTTTCCTTTGCAACATGGTGGACATCTTCACCACTTACAGAAAATGTATTTAGCACAGAGCTTCGCGGACTGCTGCATACAGTAATTTTGATTTCTTCTGGTATATTCATATTTATAATCAAAAAAGAATGGTTTGTAATAACAGCCCGCATTGGAGCGGCACTGGTTATAGTGGGCATCGGTCTGTTCCTTATCAAATCAAATACGCAGACCCAGCTGCTTTATGTCATCCTAATAGGAACAGCCCTTGGCATTATCAATACGAGCATCCTGATGCCCTTTGTTTTTACCCTCAACAATACAGAAAAGTTGTACGCAATCGTTGGCAGTAATGTGCTGATTAATCTAATTTCCCTTTTTCATGAGGGAAGTGTTAGTGACTATTTACAGGGCACTGGTGATCTACTGCTGCCTTTCGCTATGCTGGCCGTCGCACTCAGTGCAATCATTTTTTTCAAGAAAAATAGTTTGCCGGCTACCACAGAAACCTCTGGTATCGACACGCCGAAATTTTATACAAGGATATACCTGACGCTGTTTTTTAACTGTGTTCTCGCCGTTCTTTGTAAAGGTGCCGGCAAGGGTCTGCTGAACATTGCCGCATCCACTTCCAAACATCCTGTTCTGATGTGGCATTATCTTGGCAGCCTCGCCGGATGTATGGCCTATCTTGCCGTCTATGCACTCTCTAAAAAGCCGTTCCTTTGGCTGGGCAATATTACCTTTGGTTTTTTTGCTATGGGAGTTTTCTGCAACGCCTTTGCGCCGCAGGTGCCCTGGCTGGTTGTACCCTTTGCCCTTCTCCTGGGAATTGCAAATGGGGTTGGAATGATTAATATGTATTACATCATGGGCGTAGTGGGCAAGAAATACAACAGTATGCGCTACCTAAGATTTTCTATTTTTTTCATAGGAATATGCGGCGGGGTATCCGGCATTGTAGTGGGCAACTTTATCTACAGCAGCAACACCACCCCGGTATCCATTATTGCATCCATGGCTTCGACTGCCGTGATGTTGCTCTTTATCATGCTCTCCGCTGTTGTATCACAGTCACAGTATTATGATGATTGGGCAAAGGATTCAGAAAAGACGGACATCGACAATGAACAGCTATATCTATTCAAGCAATACCATTTAAGCAAACGTGAAATTGAAGTATGCAAGTTGCTTTTACAGGGCTATACCATGCGTCAGATATCAGGCATTTTATCCATTGCCTATTCTACAGTCAATACATACTGCACCTCAACATACCGCAAGCTGGAGATCAACAGCAAGACGGAGCTAATGCTCCTATTTAAAGATTATAAAGTTAAATAGCGGGCATTATGATGGGCGGCAACAAAAATGAGTTCAATCCAAAATCCAATGCTACCCGTGCAGAGGTTTCCTCCATGCACCACCGCTAACGCCGGAACAGAAAGAGTTAGTGTAAAATTATAGTTGGCAAAGACGATAAGATATTTTTAGTTATGTAAACTAAAAAAAGGAAGCAGAGGATAAATCCCTACTTCCCAATCACATAGTTTTTCTTTATGATATTAATTGTCGAGATTAAATCTAAGGAGACTATGTGATGAGTATTATTGTAGACGAAAAGCTTGTATC
>JAEZTQ010000022.1 GCA_023443625.1 Bacillota bacterium
AGCACCTTCCTTTGTAGTTTATTTGGTCTTCGTAAACCTAAATTTACCACAAAAGGGTGCTTTTCATCTACCCTAAATCAAATATGGAATGTATTTCCATATACCCTAAACTAATTTTACGCTAACCAGAGTATATTATTAGAGTTTTGTTCCAGTTTGGCCATGCAACAGAATTGAAAACTGATTGGGCAAGTATACTGCCAAAGCAAAACCTGCTTTACTTCTACTAAAGTATATTAGGAGGGGTTGCCGACCATAAAATAGTGCATCTATTTTACATATAATAAATATTATTATTGCATTTATTATTAAAATGCACTATATTTATGCATAAAGGATATAGCTTTTTATAAGAAATAATGGTATAGAGGATAATATCCTTTGATAACAGCGAACTAATACATAAGAACAAACAAACTTATACTGAGAGGGAGAAGCTTACCTATGAAAAAGATGAAAACTAAAGTGTTGTTGACCATATTGTTGACTCTTACACTAATTTTCTTTACATCCTGTTCTAATAGTGATAAACAGGTGAACCAAAATGTATCTGTAACGCCTGAGCCAACCAGATCTGTACTTAGTACAACACCTGCTCCAGAAGGGACTACAGCACCTACGCCCACGCCGGAGGTGGTAGAAGGTCCTGCTACGAGTCCGGCTGGATTTTATGTGGATGGAACCAAATTATATGATGTAAATGGCAAGGAATTTATTATGCGAGGCGTTAATCACGCCTACACCTGGTATAAGAGTACTAACAATATAGCCTTAGAAGCGATTGCTGCAACGGGTGCCAATTCCGTTAGACTAGTATTGTCCAACGGGGTTCAGTGGCAGGAGGATTATATGCTTTATGTCCAAAAGCTCATTGAGGATTGCATTGAGTTAAAATTAGTAATGATCCTTGAGGTTCATGATGCAACAGGAAGTAACTCTGCTGAGGATTTAAATAAAGCGGTGGATTATTGGATTAGAAATAAAAAAGCATTAATGGGTAATGAAGAGTATATTATTATCAATATTGCAAATGAATGGTATGGTAACTGGGAAAGTAAGGAATGGGCTGACGCTTATATTGATGCTATTCCCAGATTAAGAGAGGCAGGCTTATCCCATACAATCTTAGTGGATAGTGCAGGTTGGGGACAATACGCCCAGAGTGTTCATGAATATGGTAAAGAAGTATTTGAAGCTGATCCTATTAAGAATACCATGTTTGCCATTCATATGTATGGAAGTGCTGGAAAGAATGCAGAAACCATCAAGAAGAATATGGATGGTGTTCTGGATTTAGATTTATGCCTTACCATTGGTGAGTTTGGTTATAAGCATTCTGATGGTGATGTGGATGAAGCCTATCTCATGAGCTATTGTGAGGAGCTGGGTGTTGGTTACCTGGGATGGTCTTGGAAGGGTAATGGTGGTGGAGTTGAATATCTAGATATGGTAAAAGAGTGGGACGGCAGTGTCTTAACTGAGGAATGGGGGGAAGTCCTCATCAATGGGGAGAATGGGATCCGACAGACCTCTAAGATCTGCTCCGTATTTGAATAAAGAACTGCTTCATTGTTTGTTGTAGGATAGATGATAGAGTTGTTCTTATGAGAATATTGTATTTGTGAATTAATTGCATAATATATTGAGTAAAAAACATATACACAGTAGGTACTTATTATACGGTCATAAAATTAAGAAACCGTAAGCGAATAATAGGTATTTACTGTGTATATTCTGTTATATGGTGTTCTATCAGGGGGAATCCTTTTTATGGATGAGCTGTAACCAATATGTTATAATATATATAGGTTTGTAATACATTGTGTACCTTTGTAATCAAAATGTAAGAAAGCACTTATAATAAAATAAACTTAAGCTGGGTTTAATAACCTGCTCAGAAATGGAGGGAAACTATGACAGATGTTAAGGAGATAGTAAAAAGACAGAGAGAGTACTTTAATAGTGAGAAGACCTTGGAGCTCCCTTATCGACGTAATGCCCTAAAGAAGCTTTATGAAGGTATCAAAAAACATGAAAAAGATATTTATGATGCTTTGCAAAAGGATTTAAATAAATCACCTTTTGAAACCTATGCTACAGAAATTGGTATCTTATACATGGAGCTAAAAGATGCGATTCGTAATTTATATCGATGGAATCGTAAAGAAAGAGTTCCTACGCCCCTTATACATTTTAAATCCTCCTCCTATATGGTATCCGAACCCTATGGTGTAGTATTAATTATGTCACCTTGGAATTATCCCTTCCAGCTGACCTTAGCTCCCTTGATTGGGGCTATTGCCGCTGGTAATTGCGTGGTAATAAAGCCCTCGGCTTATTCCCCCAACACTTCGGCTCTTGTTAGTAAGATTATTAAGGAGTGTTTTCCAAAGAGATATATAGCGGTAATCCAAGGGGGAAGAGAAGAGAACCAGCAACTATTGAAGGAGAAATTTGATTATATTTTCTTTACTGGAAGCGTCAGTGTTGGCAAGCTGGTTATGGAGGCAGCTTCCAAACATCTTACCCCTGTCACTCTGGAGCTGGGAGGCAAAAGCCCATGTATTGTATGTAAGGATGCGAATATTGATTTGGCTGCAAAAAGAATTATATGGGGTAAGACCTTAAATAGCGGACAGACCTGCGTATCTCCCGATTACCTTTTTGTTCATAAGGAGGTAAAGGATGAACTCCTATCCTCCATGAAGAAATATAGTAAAGTGTTTTTAGGAGAAGAACCATGTAAGAATAAAGAGTATCCTAGGATTGTGAATGAAAAACACCATCATAGGTTAAAGGATTTATTAACCAATGGAAGAGTTGTTATGGGGGGAGACTATAATGAACAAACCCTTCAGATTGCTCCAACCATACTTGATGACATCACCTGGGATGACCCAGTTATGCAGGATGAAATATTTGGACCAATTCTGCCTGTTTTAGAATTTGATAATTTAAAAGAAGTTATTGATAGAATTAATAGTCATCCCAAGCCCTTGGCTCTTTATTTATTCACAAAAAGTAAGGAGATAGAGAAGAAAATTGTTACTTGTGTGCCCTTTGGTGGAGGGTGTATTAATGATACCCTGATGCATCTTGTAACCTCCCACATGCCCTTTGGTGGAGTAGGTGAAAGTGGTATGGGAGGCTATCATGGTAAATGGAGCTTTGATACCTTTTCACACAAAAAAAGCATTCTGAAGAAATCCAATCTCCTTGACATTAATATACGATATGCACCTTATAAGGATAAGCTAAAAATTATGAAAAAGTTTATGTAGTCCTCTACTGCTACTGAAATAAACAGGCAGCAGCTAATAATGTAGATATTATTTAATTAGAAAACTATTAAATTTCATGGTAATATTAGACATTTGCTATTACTAAGAGTATAATAAAGCTATTCATAATTTACAGGGGGTAATATAATGGTAAAGATTAATAAAGATTTTTTTACGGATGGAGAAATTCTTTTTGTTGGATATTCGTCCAGAAATAAGGCATATAGCAATAGTGTGCTCCAAGCTTTTAACAATGCGAACATTAAAGTATATCCTTATAATAAAAAAGGCGATGGTAGCTATGATATCAAGGTATATCATAAGCTGGAGGAGCTTCCGGAGATACCAAGGACAGCGTATATACTTCTTAATAAACAGAATACGAAGGAGGCTATCAACCTGTTAATAGAGAATGGAGTAAATAAACTTCTGCTGTATAGTAAGAACTCCATAGAACCGGATACCTTAAGTAAATGTGAAAAAGCCGGTGTAGAAGTAGCCTATGGATGTCCCCTCATGTTATATGGCAGCGGCTTTCATAAGATACATGCCTTTTTCGCAGGAGTAAAATAATGAATGCATTTCCACTCGCAAGAACAAAGTGGTCTAATGAACATATTATGGCCGCTTTGTTTTCTGTAATTATATTGTATCATATACCTAGGTGGTGGGAGAACCCTGGTGAAATATATGGCTTTCTGGTACTTATTTCAGTAGGCCTTTTTATGGACGCAGCATTTAATATTATCAAGTACAGACGGCTATGGTGCTGTGTGTCAGCAGCTGTAACCGCAGGGATTATAAGCTTGCTAACACCGGGTATCCCCCTATGGAAACAGATAATAGGGCTGGCAGCAGCATTAGTCTTTGGTAAATATCTTTGGGGAGGGACAGGCAAAAACAAGATAAATCCAGCTATAGTAGGTTTTCTTATTATTATCTTGGTATCAAATATTAGCTCCCCCATTTTTTCTTCCTCTTACCTCTTGATGCCAGCAGTCATATTAAGTATACCCTTCCTTTTCATCAGAACCCATGGGGGGCTGGGGTTTATTATAGGTGCCTTCCTAGGATTATTACTCAATCAAGACTTAAGCTTGGCCAGTATACTCTCCAATGGAGTTTTCTTTTGGAGTTGTATCATTCTGACAGATCCAGTCACTGTTACAAGAAATCCATGGGTTGGCTTAACAGGGGGATTTGTAAGCGGTTTTATAGCCATGTTTAGTAATAAGGAACCGTGGGTATTAATTACCTTGGTCCTTGGAATAAATATAATCTCATATATAGTGGATGAAGTTAAACCTACTTCTGGGGTCATGGCAGGAATTAAGATACCCAAGGTATTTTCTTATTCAATAGGAGACTATGCCCTATTAAATGTAAATAATAAGGAAGCTCTTATTGATTTGAGCAAGGAGCAGGTTATTATGGAAGAAGCTGAGAGTGGAACCCAGGAGCTTTCAGCGGAAGAGATTATTCACTATTTAAAGAATCATGCTGTCTTTGGAATGGGAGGAGGAGCATTTCCCACCTATAAGAAGCTAAGAGCTGTACTAGCATCCAAGGAAGAAGATAAGTATTTAGTTATTAATAGCGTGGAATGTGATCCGGGATTAATACATGATCATTACATATTAAGTCACTATGTTGATGAAATTCATAAAGCCATTAAAGTACTAAATAATTGTATTGGATTTAAATCAATACATCTTGCTGTGAAAGCATGTAATGAACATGAACTTACATATCCTAAGGATATCTCCATACATCAAGTACCAGATCAGTATCCATTTGGTGCTGAAAGAATACTGATTAGAGAAGTTTTAAATATACATTTGAATAAGGAACAAATACCCGCTGATTATGGGATTTTGGTATTAAATATACAGACTGTTTTATCGATATATCATGCAATTTACCTGAATAAACCCTCGGATACCAGATTATTAACTATAATGAATATGAATACTAGAAGAGCTAAGGTCGCTAAGGTTCCTATGGGGATGAAATTGAAGGATATTGTGGCAGCCGTATATCCAGAGAAGGGAAGAATCTTTGCTGGTGGAGGAATAATGCAAGCATATTCTGTAGAGGAAGATGCCGTGGTAGATAAGACAATCAACTTTATTGCAATAGGAGAATTTCCAAAATATAAGGAATCACCCCAGTGTTCTCAGTGTGGGAACTGCATTATACATTGCCCGGCGAAGCTTAGGGTAAATAAAATAGCTGAACTAGTAGATCAAGGGAAGTACCAGGAGGCAAATTCGTATAATCCCCAAGAATGCATTAGCTGCGGCAGCTGTAGTTACTCTTGTCTGGCAGGGAGAGATCTGGCCCAGAGGCTTAAAAAGGTTAAGAATATTGTTAAAGAGTCATACAAATAAGCTATTAAGATACTCTGTCCAGGATATGTGAGGTGGAAAATGAAATTAAATCAAAGAATTATGCAGATTGGATTAGGTGCAATGCTTTTAACCCTAGTGTTGGGTATTATATATACCATGACTACAAGATTGGATAATCCCGTATTTTTAAGATATAGTATGGATGTCCCTGTTATGTCGAGGGAGAGTGCCCAGGGGCAGGCAGTATTTATACTACACTACCTTACAAATATTTCTGATGAACGTAATATAATGGGGATATCATTTTTAGAAGCTGAGGAATTTTATTTTAATACATCAGAAACCACACCTGGCTTTGTTGCTAATTTTGCATTCTTTCACGAAGCTACTAATCAAGATCGGGGACAAAAATTAGGTAAATATAGTCTACGTACCATCTTTTTGCAACAGACAAATTATTTTCGAGAAGATTGGACTGGAGAGAAGGAAGTCAATACGGCTATCATTAGTTTTAATGATGGTACAACCTTAACAGCAGATATAGGTAGGATTGTGCTTTACAGTGATCCAATCCATAAAAGTGTGGTGTACCAGGATAGAAGTGAGGTATCGAATGATTATAGCTCTATTAGTGATTATAGAATGCTAGAGGATGTGAGAATAGAGGGTATTAGCTCTCCTCTATTAAATGAGGAGGAAGACTTGTTTGATTTAAAATTTGATGAAGCTAGTTTTGTAAATGTGAAGAATATGCATTATCTAAAAGGACATAAAGTAAAGGTGACTTCAGCCATTCTAGATAGTGCTGATGCCCAGTATGATATTTATGATCTTAAGCCGAAAGTAAATTATCAAATAGAAGATGGAACCAGGGATTATCAAAGGTTAGATAATATTAGGTGGCAACGTAGTTTGGATAAATATAGGAAGGCCCTAATTTATTTGAGAGAAAGGGGGGCTCTATAGATGGGAAAAGGATACAAGATTATATTCTGGGGTTTGTTCTTTTGTACCTTTCATATTAATCTAGGACCCCTACCTATTCTTCCACCTTTTCTTGGTTGGATTATTATTGCTTCTGGTGTAGATATCTTGTATCACGACAAGGTGGATTTAAATATTAAAAAAGCTTCCTATTTTGCTTATGCCAATGCAGGGCTAACTTTTTTAAGCTTCATGATGGATTTCACGGGATTTAATCATGATTTGCTCATGTATTATGTAATTGTAGTAGAACTTATTAAATTTATGTTTGTATATTATCTGTTAGTAGGCAGTATCACATATCTAAGGGATATAAACAGGATGGAAGAAGTAAGTCGTTATAGTCAAATTCTATCGAGCTTTATGGTGATATTTATACTAAATACACTACTTGCTGGAGTTGGAATTACAATTAATCATGGAAGCCTTATGGGTATAGTCGCTATTACGGGAGTATTACTGACTATTTGGCTTATGTTTGTGGTGAGAGGCTTATGGAAGATGGTTGAGGGATACGAACAAGTTAGTTAGAGGTAGAAAAAATTTGAAAAAATAGGAGAGTAAGGATGAGGTTACTAAAAAGAGTATTTCCTATAATCCTTTTCATCATGGGAGATCAGGGCATCAAATTATATATTACAAGGTATATGATGGAGAAGGAATTTGACTTCCCACTGGTGGGATATATATTAGGGTTTAAGCCCTATCTAAATGATAAGTATTCCTGGGTTAATTCTATTACGAATATGGGTTTAAACCTTGTGATACATATTATTTTGGTTATAGTACTTCTCATACTATGTCTCCTGCTTTATGACTTTATTAAGATAAAATATGGAATGAAGAGTTATGTTCTTTGGCTTTTTAATTTCTTATTTGCAGGAGCCATATGTTCCTTAATTGACAAGGTATTCTGGGGAGGGAGTCTGGATTTTATCTGGTTAAAGGGGTTTTTTATCTTTGATTTTAAGGATATCTATGTCTCCATAGCAGAGGTTATGATTATCTTATCTCTACTAACCAATAAGGCAATTCGTAAGAAACCAACCATGGAAATTCTTAAAGATTTTTCAGAATATTTTAAAGCAAGATTTGTGCTTCCTACTACAAATTAGAACAATTTTATAATAGCGTGTCTAGAATTAAAATAGGGCTGCCAGATTCATTGGTAGCCTTATTTTTATTCCTAGTCTTAATGTTTACTTTGCGTAAATATATACTTTACAAAAATATTTACATCACAATAATAGATACCTTGACAGGCGAGGTATATCTTGGTATAATATGGTACAATAAAGGAGGAAGAGATATGTCGATTACATCAGATGTTATCAGGGGGCATACGGAACCTATTATCTTGGCACATCTTATTGAAAAAGACAGCTATGGCTATCAGATAAATAAAGAAATCATGGATAAGACAGATAATATGTATGAATTAAAGGAGGCTACCTTATATTCAGCCTTTCGAAGGCTGGAGCAGGCCAATCTAATCACTTCCTATTGGGGAGATGAAGGGGTAGGAGCAAGGCGAAGATATTATGCGATTACTGATCAGGGACGCATGGCATATCAGGAATATAAAAGAGATTGGGAGAATGCAAAGGAGATTATCAATAAATTATTAAAATAAAGGGGAGTTTCCGATGAATGCGAGAATAAAAAATCATATCGAGATGCTATTTGAGAAGGCTCCGAAGACAAGAAAAGCCTTGGAGCTTAAAGAGGAGTTACTGGCTAATTCTCAGGAGCGTTATGAAGATTTAATCAACAGTGGTATAGGACAAGAGGATGCAATCAAGAATGTAATAAGCTCTATAGGTGATGTTTCTGAATTATTCAAAGGTTTAGATGAGATTCAGGAGGAGAAGAGCGATGTACAGCAAGGGCAAGCTAAGAAAGCAGCATTATTAAAAAGCATTGCTGTGGGAATATATGTATTTGGTGTAGTAGTGTTTCTTTACTTTATCTTTCTTAATGGGGCCGTATATCAACCTAATCAAGTGATGCACAATATGACAGGGCTTTATATGGGTAGCTATTACAATTATGTTTTAATTGGATTAATACTAATGCTTCTCATTGATATCGTACCAACTTGCATGCTGGTCTATGTTGCTACAGTGTACCCACGATATAAGAAGCCAGAGATGACAGTAGTTGAGAATTTTAAAGAGTGGAATAATCAATCTAAGAAGAAGAAATCCATTAAAAGATACGTTAGTTTGGTACTTTGGGCAGCAACAATCATGCTGTATTTTGTAATAAGTGTTTTAACTTATGCTTGGTATGCAACCTGGGTTATCTTCTTTATCGCTTTGTGTTTACAAGCGGTGATTGAACTGGTTTTCAGAATCAAAGAGATGAATTAAGAAAGGGAAGAGGGAGAATGAAAAAAGCATTAATCGCATGTATTACTGGGTTAGTTCTTATGGCAATCTGTTTATTATTTTTGATGATAGCAGTAATTAATAAAGGGGGACTTGAAGTTAGGAGGGTAAACACTAGTAATTTGGAGTTGGTGAATACCCAGGAGGTTGACATGGGGGATATTTCCTCTGTTGACATAAGATTTTCTTCCGATGATGTAGTCTTTTATACCAGTGATTCAGATAAGCTCATATTAAAAGAGTATATGAATTATACACCTGAGGACCATGAATTGGCAAAGATAACAACCACGGGGCAGGGAGTGTCAATCCAGGGAAGAAGAAACGATAGAAAGGTATTTATCTCTTGGAATGAGAATAGCAGAGCAGAAATATATCTGCCAGTAGGGTATGCAGGGAGTATCAATGTGAATACCTCTAGTGGAGATATTTTATCAGATTTGGTTCTGGCACTGACTGAATTTGTTAGCAATAGTAGCAGCGGAGATGTTTATATTAATGAAATTAAAGGAGAGAATATTAAAATTACGACTTCCAGTGGTAATATCACCATAGAGAAAGCAGAGGGAAACAGGCAATTATCTGCTACAAGCGGGGATATTAGAGTCTTTGGTGGAGAAGGAGATAGTGAAGTTAGGACTTCTTCGGGGAATATCACCATGGAAAATGCCGTTGGTAAAGTATACATTAGTGCTAATAGCGGAGATATTAAGCTGTTTCATTCCATTGGAGAGAAAAATATTAAATCTTCCTCCGGTAATATTACCCTAGATAATGTTACAGGACTGGTTGAGATAACTTCCAGTAGTGGGGATGTTAGAATTATGGCCTTAAGTAGCGCAGGTACTATCAGTACTTCCTCTGGTAATATTCTATATGAATTGGATGAAGTCACGGATGACATAACTATAAAGGCTAACAGTGGTGATGTTACCCTTAGTCTTCCAAGAGAGATTACCTGTGATTTTGCTGCCAGAACCACCAGTGGTAGTATTAATACCTTCTTTGATGATGCTCTGTCTTATGATGAGGATAGAGAAAAAGCAGAGGGTATGGTTGGTGAAGGCGAGGATAGAATGATTAGAATAGACACCACTAGCGGTAATATTAAGGTTCTAGATTAGGGATCTTTCATCCTCCACATTTATTAAAAAGCGTATAAGTCAGAAGGGGTAGGAGTATGGTAAATAACAAAGAAAAGATACCTAAGGTACAAAAGGATATGCTTCTATCCCTTAGAAATGTCAAGAAGACCTATCATGTGGGAAATGTAGATACACCAGTGTTGAAAGGGGTTTCTATTGACATCTATAAGGGAGAGTTAATTATTATCTTAGGAGCTAGTGGAAGTGGAAAGACTACATTACTTAATATCATTGGTGGAATGGACACTTTGACCGAAGGAGAGTTCCTATTTGAAGGGAAGGACTATTCTAATGCGTCAGAAGGAGTTTTAACCAATTACCGAAGAAATTATGTAGGATATATCTTCCAGACCTATAATCTAATGCCAAATCTAACGGCAAAGGAAAATCTTGATTTTATTGCAGCGTTATGTAAGTGTCCTAAGGATTCACATACAGTATTACAGAGTATAGGGATGGAGGATTATGAGAAAAGCTACCCCTCCCAGTTGTCTGGTGGACAACAGCAGAGAGTATCCATTGCAAGAGCAGTGGTTAAGAATCCTCAAATTATTTTGGCAGATGAGCCCACAGCGGCACTTGATTATAAAAATAGTATAGAGATTCTAAAAATTCTTCAGATTCTTGTTAAGGAAGGATCAACCATGGTAATGGTGACCCATAATGAGGAAATCAGTAAGATGGCGGATCGGGTAGTTCATATCCAGGATGGATTAATTTCAAAGATTACAGAGAATTCTAGTCCATGTCAGGCAGAGTCCTTACTATGGTAAATGTAAGTTCTAGTAATGGTATCTTGACAAGCAAGAGGGGAGTTAATGCTTCTGTAGAATGCGCTCGGTGCGGAGAAGGTACAATGAACTGTAGTCATGGGCATTCGTTGTTTAATTAAGAAGGGGTCGTATATTCATGAAAAAAATACAAATAATTGAACTTATAAGGACAATTAAGGGTTCAATTATCAAATTTCTATCTTTAATTTTAATTATTAGTATTGGCCTTTCGACCTATCTTGGTATTCGCTTTGCAGGCCAATCCATGAAAGAGACAGGGAGTAAATATTATAAAGAAAGTTATTATAATCATCTCCAGGTATCTTATGCCTATGGGTTAGATGAGGAGGATATTAGTCACATAGAACAGGTAGAAGATGTCAGCCGTGTGGAAGGTGGCTACGTAACAACAGGGTTTTTGACCTTAAGTGAGAAAGAACTTCTCGTTACAATTCAAGCTATGTCAACCCAAGTTAATCAGACTACTTTACTTGAGGGGCGTATCCCTGTTAAGGAGAATGAGATTGCCATTGAAAGGTCCCTGCAGGAGGAAAATCAGGTTCAGCTTGGCGATGTTATTGCCATTGACAGTAGTGATCCTGGGGGCTTAAGTCTCCTAAAGGAAAGTAGCTTCAAGGTTGTAGGCATAGTACAACATCCAGAGTATGTCAGTAACTATGAATATGGGAAAAGGGGAACCAGTAACAAGGGGAATGGCAACTGCCTAAACTTTGTACTTACAGCCAAGGAAGCCTTTCATCAGGAAGTGTTAAGGGGGACTTATACGAAACTCTATATCTGGTCGGACTGGGTGGAGGAAGCAAAACCTTTTTCCAAGGAATATAAAGAACGAAGCCAGGTACTTATTGATAGGATTAAGGTCATTGGAACCCAAAGAACAATAGAAGAAAATACCCAGGAAGTAAAAGCCCAGTGGATTGTCACAGGACGGGATGCCAATGCTAGCTATGTCATGCTGAATGCAAGCATAGAGACCATTGGCAAAATAAGTATGAGTTTTGCCTTCGTCTTTATCCTTGTCGCAGCTATGGTTTGCTATTCCTCCATGAGCAGGATGATTCATGAACAGAAGATTTACATAGGTACCCAAAAGGCATTGGGATATAGAGGGGGAGAAATATTAAGAAAATATCTGATCTATGCAGCTTTATGTGTCATATTAGGAAGCTATGGAGGGGTATTCTTTGCAATCTATATGGTAGAGGATATGACCCTAAATAGCTATATTCCAATGTACATTTTTCAGGGGTATCAGAATGTATACAATTGGAAGGACATCATAATCGTATTTGTAGCTGCAATATTATTAATGCTTACTGCTACGGTCCTTGCCTGTAGAAAGTTAATTAAGAGTCCTACAGTGCATTTGCTATCTCGTGGGACTATAGATGAGAACAAGGAGATGGACATAGAAAGGACGAAGTGGTGGAGAAAACGCTCTCTATATACCAGATCTATGCTGCGAAATCTCATGCAGGATCGTAGATATGTCATCACAACTATAATTGGTGTAACTGGATGTACAGCACTTATGATTATAGGCTTTACCCTAAAATTCTCCATACAGGATATCATTCCTGAGCAGTTTGAAAATATCTTGCGTTATGAGATGTGCCTCATTACTTCCGGTAAGACCGAGGAAGAGGTACAACCATATTTTGATTATCTGGATCAAAATACTGCCATATCCTATGTAGGTGTTAAGGAGGAAATGGCTGTGATGCGTGTTAATGGGCAGAAATATATGAGTGCAGGCATGATTGTATCAGAGCAGGAGGATATTTCGGAGTATTTCTATATGAGAGATAAGAAGGATGGAAATCTCCTTGCAGTTCCTCATAGTGGAGCTATAGTAAGTAGCCATCTGGCCAATTATTATGGACTTCGTAAGGGGGACTATATTGAAATTACTGATTCCTATGGGATTAATCATCCAATTGAGGTGGTAGGATTTTTTGATAATTATGTGAATCATTATATTGTAATGTCTACAGAATATTATGAGGAAGTATTTCTTAAGGATAGTAGCGTCAACACCTTTTATATGAAGTTGGGTGGGGAAGATATAGAAGAAGTTCGAGATGATCTAATGGAGATAGAGCATTTTGCAGCCTTTGTAAATAAGGATATGGGAATTGAAATATTTGAAGGCATTGCAGATTCAATAGATGCAATTATTCAGATTCAGATTTTTATGTCTGCAGTCATGGCTTTGGTGGTGGTTATGAACTTGTCAGCCATGTATATCAAGGAGAAGGAACGCATTCTAGCGATTATGCGAATCAATGGATTTACATTAAGGGAAACAAAAAGGTATATTGCTAAAAATAATAGAATTATTGTTATCATTGGACTCATAGCAGGAGTAATGTTGGGCATCCTACTTGGATACAGCATTGTACTGGCCATTGAAAATGATACCACTTGCTTTGTGCATAGGCCCAGTATTAAGGCATGTGTAATAGGTATTGGTCTAGGTGGCTCCTTTGCAGCAATTGTTAATAAGATTGCAAGAAGGAAGATTAATTTCATGCCCTTAAATCAAATTAATTCATTTTAGAATCCAGGGTAGTGGCTCTGTGCTTTATTCCCATATTCTAATTGCAGATGACAAATTAAAACAAAATATTGGAAAATCTCAGCATATCGTGTAGAATAAAGTTATCTCACTAGATTAGAAAGGATGATGCTATGAGTTTTAGGGATATAATAGTCATACTATGTATAGGTGGTATATTTGTAATACCCATCGTATTAACCATACTTAATGTGCGAAGGGTTGTGAAGAAAAGACCGTCCTTTCTCTTTGAGCTTATCGCCTTCTCCCTTGGCATGGTATACTTGGTTTTAGCCTATGCTTTATTAGAGCCGGTTCATTACAGCCAAGCACTTTTTGCTAGCTATGGACCAGTTTTTCATGAGGCTTTTAGTCGGAATCACATTGCTACCCTTATTGTATTATGGTTGATTAGTTTGGCATTTTACTTTATTCTGAAATTCATAAAAAAGAATTTTCCCCCCATCATAGAGGCCCTTCTTCTGTCTGGTGTCTATGTTGGTATCATTATAAGTATTTTGGTAGCCCTTCAACTAGTTAGTGGCTTTGGAGGAGATACTCTCTACATTGTAACTATACTCTATATGTATCTATTCCTTGGTAATTACTTCCTTCTTACAATTAATTTACTACTTCGTATTGCAAGAAGGAAAGCCCAGGAGCAGAGGAAGGTTGAGTATAAGAATAAATTCTTACAAAGATGTAATGAGTGGTTGGTAAAGGGATCGAATTTATATGTGGGAGGAGTTATACTTTTGCTTCCACTCTTAGTGGTAATCATTTTGCTGCTCACCCTATTTGGTCAGGAACCAGATAGTGTAATTAAAGCCTTTACCCAGACCAGTGATTGGGTGTTATCCACCCAGGTTTCCCCTCCCCCATTGGAATACAGTGGACACTATCTATGTACTGTATCTTTAAGGGGACATAAGAAATTAGTTAAGCCTGTACGTTATGGAATTAGGGGTGGTAAAAAGATTGTAGTCAATCGACAGCTCTGTATTGCCAATGCCTTCGAACAATTAATTTTGGAGAGAGCCCCTCGGTTTCATAAGGTAGTTAGAAATTTCTATGATACCTATGGGTATCCTCTTTCAAAATTAATTAGAAAGCCATGGATTGCAGATGTTATCTATCTAATTATGAAGCCCTTAGAATGGTTGTTTCTATTGGTCTTATATACCTTTGATGCAAAGCCAGAAGATAGAATTGCGAGACAGTATTTGCCTCAGGTAACTTCTGGCAGGATATAAGGTAAGGGCCTTGTTTCTATAATTAGGCTTAAAAAAATAGACATAAACTAATTAGGACTGTTTCATACAGTCCTAATATTTTATGCTATAGGAAATTGTGTCCTATAGCAAAAAAAATAATTGGATGCGCACCTCAGCGAATAACGCAAATGAATTTGCGTATGAAGTATATTGCTTCGCAATCCGCTCGGGCGCGAAGTGTCAGCAAGGGTCGGTTGAAAAGGTAAATTCCAGTTTGCAGGATTAAATTCCGGTTACCCAATTGTTTAACAGAAAACATTGAGTATGAATTATCGAAATTTATTTAAAGTAGATGATTTTTATCCATTTTGGGTTTAAAATTAGAACTAACAAGGACAATTCATCTGATTTTTGAGCATAGTTAACCGGGAGTGAAAAAATATTGTTTTTTTGAAAATGTAAGTTCCACTCCTCATGTAGATTATGCTGTTGTATTAGGTGGTGCCTCTTGTGTGAATTAATTTCTTATTTTTTAAGTAGGGATGGGTGTAATGTAACCTCATCTGGCGGGATGAGTATTGCTCCCATCCTTCTTAAAATTGCTTCCCCATATAGGGAAGCAAAAACTTCATATGGACTTTTATCACCAAGGTTTTTTCTGGCATATGAATTGATATGGTTCATCATCAGACTGATATCTTCCTGTGTATATCCATCCATCGATTGTCCTTTAGGTATCACCCGGCGTATCATTTCATGGTTGTTTTCGATAGCTCCTTTTTGAAATGAAGCTGACGGGTCACAATAAAATACATTCGTTCTCCTGTTTCCCTGAGTATCAAACTCCAGAGCCATAGGATTTGAAAACTCGCTGCCGTTATCACCAAGTAGAATCTCGAATAGGTTGCAGAAAATATCCGGACTTAATTCGAGATAAAGCCGATCAATGATTTCGATTACAGACTGAGAAGTATTAGCATCACGAATGAACGCCAGCATAAACTGGGGAACAGTAAAGTGGAGTGTTAGTAGAACTTTTCCACCTTTCTTACCTTCTACAGAGTCCATCTGTACAATAGGAAGGGAAGGGGTTTCAGCTATAAAAGATATAAAATCCTGATAAGTACGGCGGATACGACAACTTTTATCCACCTTGAAGTTAATCCTGCTTGTCTTACGCTTGCTCATACGTACTTTACGGGGCATATCGATATTTCGTGCAGAAAACATGCCAAGCTCGACATAATTATAGAGAGTACGTTCAACACACATGAGTTTATCCTTATGATTGAGACAAATGTGGTGGAGTGATTGGCCTTTTCTCAGAAGGGGACTGATGATTGTATCGAGCCTTAAAAATTCACTTTCTGAGAGTTGGAGACCCTGCCGGGATTCGGATAAAACATCACGGTATTCCTTGTGTGCATGTGAGGCAGAATAGAGACGTTTCTCAAGGGTACATGAGCTTCGTTTTTCACATCCATTGCAGACGTAAGGAGGTTTTAAAAGATGAGGGCAGCTTTCCTTCTGATAGTCGGAGCAAACAGACGTACAGGTGACTTCAGAGCAAAACTTACACATTTTTCTACGACAGTTAGGTTTCTTACAGGTGAATGAGGCTGTACAATTATTACGTAATAGACAGTCATTAAACACTCTTCCATACGCACCTGTTTTTTTAAAAAGGATATGATTTTTAACTTCTTTAGCTATAGTCGTAGGATCTTTGCTTAGTTCACTACCTATAAACTTAAATGATTTGCCCTGATTTAGTAAGGATTCAATAGTAACTCTATTACTCTGAATTAAATGTTTGTTCTTATTCATATGTACCTCCAATAGTAAAGAGGCACCCCTATATAGAATAACATTTGAAAGAGTAACTTCCATCTATACTTTTTGAAAAAGTTATTTCCACCAACAGAAGGAGGAGGGGTGGAATTTAGTTTTTCAATCGACGTTTAGAGCTTCTTTGATTTTCCCTTCAAAGAAGCTCTATCTTTTTTATCTCACTTCTGCTATAATGATTGCGGTCAATAAAAGCTTATAAGGAATTTAATTAATAAATAGAGGTAAGTTATGATAATAGACAGTTACAAGGCAGAGGATACCTACCAGATAGGATACAATATCGGCTTAAAGGCAAAGAAGGGTGATATATACTGTCTCAGCGGAGATTTAGGTGTGGGTAAGACTGTATTTACCCAGGGCTTTGCCAAAGGTTTGGGAATAGAAGAAGGAATAAATAGCCCCACCTTTACTATAGTTCAGGAGTATGAAGGAAAGAATATGCCCTTTTATCACTTTGATGTATATCGCATCTCGGATGTAGATGAGATGGAGGAAATTGGTTACGAGGATTATTTCTATGGTGAAGGAGTATGTCTCATTGAATGGGCAGAGTTAATTTTAGATATTTTGCCCGTACAAAGGACTTTCGTTGAGATAAAAAAAGATTTAGGGAAAGGCTTTGACTATCGTCAGATAATAATTGAAGAAACTTAATCATAAATGTATATCGGCATATAAGTGATTATGAATGGAGAGGAAGAACAGTTTATGAAGATATTAGCCCTTGATAGCTCGGGCCTGGTAGCCTCTGTGGCAATTGTAACGGAGGATGTATTACTTGCAGAATATACCGTTAATTATAAGAAAACCCATTCTCAGACCTTATTACCTATGTTGAATGAAATAATTAAAATGGTAGAAATGGATTTGTCAGATGTGGATGCCATTGCTGTAGCAGCAGGACCGGGCTCTTTTACAGGGCTTAGAATTGGTTCAGCTACTGCCAAGGGATTGGGTCTTGCTCTTGATAAACCTTTGATAGGGGTTCCAACTGTAGATGGCTTGGCTTACAACCTATATGGAACAAGCAAAGTGATCTGCCCTATGATGGATGCTCGTAGAAATCAGGTTTATACAGGATTATATACCTTTAAAAATAGTGAATTTCAGATAATAAAGCAACAAACAGCAATTTCAGTAGAAGATCTTCTAGAGGAAGTTAATCTTTTAAACCAAGAGGTGATCTTCCTTGGAGACGGCGTGCCCGTCTATAGGCATTTGATAGAAGAGAGATTAAAGGTGCCTTATGAATATGCACCTGTTCATATGAATAGACAAAGAGCAGGAGCCATTGGGGCTCTAGGGATTATATATTACCAAGAGGAGAAACTACAGATGCCATCCCAGCATGAACCCGTTTATCTGCGTCTTTCTCAAGCAGAGAGAGAACGAGCCGAAAGACAACAATAATAAATATTTTGCAAAAATTATGCCTGCAGCCCAAAGTTTGCAGGTTAGGGAAAGGTTATTATTATGATTATTAGGGAAATGACCGAAGGAGATTTGACTGAGGTTTGTGAGATTGAGGAGTCAACCTTCTCAGAGCCCTGGAGTGAGGAAGCATTGCGTAAAGCTTTGTTAAATGAGAATAATAGTTATCTGATAACAGAAATAAATCACAAAGTTGTTGGATATTGTGGCTATTGGGGGATAGCTGGGGAAGGAGATATTTACAATGTGGCTGTGAAAAAGGAATATCGTGGACAGCACATTGGATATCAGATGTTATCTGCTTTATTAAAGAGAGCGCAGGCTAGGGGGATTACCTCTCTGACTCTGGAGGTACGTATCTCTAATGAGGCTGCTCTTAGGCTCTATGAGTCTTTGGGTTTTGTAAGGAGTGGTGTCCGCAAAGACTTTTATACCAAACCAAAAGAGGATGCTGTTATAATGTGGTTGAAGCCAATACAGTAATTCCCACTGTAAATATGTGTCGACTTAGTTTATAATATAGACATTGGTATGAACGATATGGAGGGACAAGTCGTGAATAGGGCAGACAGCGTAAGCAGCAATAGGGGGTCATTACTTTACTGCAATTCATGTGGTAAGAAACTTAAATATGTAAATGGCGTTCTTTTAGAGGACGCATTTGAAGTTACCAAAGAATGGGGTTATTTTTCGAAGAGAGATCTGGAAGTACATCATTTTAATATTTGCGAGGAATGCTATGATAAACTTATTTCTCAGTTTAAAATTCCAGTAGAAGTGAAAACAAAGCTAGAAGCATTATAGAGCAAAACATCTAGATGTCTAAGCATGATTAGATTATGTAATGAAGGGGGGCCGTTAGCGGCTCCCTTTTTTCGTTCAAATAGGAAATTACGTCCCATTAGGCAAACTCATTATATCTCGTAAAGTAAAAAAGTTAATAGATATTTATAATCTATTCCTTAGAGTGTGCCGATATATAATCACAAAGATTTATAATAGTATAATCCTTTTCAGGTTAGAATAAGTTCAAAATAGACTTGTATAACCAGAAATTCTCTCAAGATATGTCTGTTATCAAAAGGGGCAAGAGAACAATTATCTGGACAAATCATAGAAGATACTGCTAATATATTGACATACTTGTATATAGATAGAAGTATTGTTAAAACTAAGAATACTTAGTAAGAAAGGCATGGAAATAAAATGTTAGATGTTTGTTTACTGGGCACAAGCGGGATGATGCCGTTGCCAGGACGATGGTTAACTGCTCTTATGACGAGATTTAATGGCAGCAGTTTGTTGATAGACTGTGGTGAGGGAACACAGATTGCAATAAGAGAAAAGGGTTGGAGCTTTCACTCTATTGATATTATATGCTTTACCCATTATCATGGAGACCACATCAGTGGACTTCCTGGGTTACTGTTATCCATGGGGAATGCAGACCGAATAGAGCCAGTTACTTTAATAGGTCCAAAGGGATTAGAGAGAGTGGTAAATGCACTGCGTGTAATTGCTCCAGAGCTTCCCTTTGAATTAAAGTTCATAGAGTTGACTGGGGCAGAAGAAGTAATTGAGTTAAACGGGTATAAAATCACAGCATTTCAAGTAAAACATAATATTATCTGCTATGGTTACAGTCTAGTGATAAAGCGGGGAGGAAGGTTTTATACAGAGCGTGCAATTGAGAATAATGTACCCCAGAAATATTGGAATCGCTTACAAAAAGGGGACATTATCACTGAGGGAGATATGGTTTATACCCCTGATTTGGTTATAGGACCAGAACGAAAGGGAATAAAATTAACCTACTGCACAGATTCCAGACCAGTGAATGCCATTACCAAGAATGCTTTAGAATCAGATTTATTTATTTGTGAAGGTATGTATGGTGATAGTGAGAAGGAGACAAAGGCTAAGGAGTATAAGCATATGACCTTTGGAGAAGCTGCTAAGTTAGCAAAGATGGCTAAGGTGGGCGAGTTATGGCTAACACATTATAGTCCCTCTTTGACAAGACCAGAAGATTTTATTGGCGAAGCTAAGAAAATATTTTCAAAAACAAAGCTAGGTAAGGATAAGAAAAGCATAACATTGGAATTTAACAAGGACGAATAGTTTATTAATGGGGAGGTAGAGATTATGGGGAAGGCATCAAAAGGAAGAACTGCTGCAACAATTTTAATTATGATAATATTAGCAATTGTTATTTTATTTGGTTACTATTACTGGTCGAATAGGACTAAACCCATAGATACTAGCGGGAATAATCTTTCAGAAGCACAACAATTAATTAATAAAGATTTTATTACCTATTATCCAGAGACTCCTAAGGAAGTTACCAAAGTATTTGCTAATATGATGAAGGTTCTATATAGCAATCCTGAAGAGGAAGATATAAAGCCCTTGGCTTTAAAGATTAGAGAATTGTATGATGAAGAGTTTTTGGAGCAGACTCCAGAAGATAGCTATTTAAATAATATATATGTGGATTTGGCTAACTGGAAAGAGAAGAACCGTACAATAACAAATTATCTCTTGATAAAAGAGGATGAAGAAGTGGAAGAGGTCGTTGATGGAGTAAAATATGTTACCAAATTCATTTCCTATACAATTCATGAAAATAAGAAATTTACAGAAACATGGGAAGTGTTACTTCGTCAGGATGAAAATAAGAGATGGAAAATACTTGGGTGGAAGTTTCTTCCCATGGAAAAGTAAGGGCATTACCAATAGAGAATGACATTTCTTATTAGACTATTAATTTATAAGGGCACAGAGAGAAAAGGAATTATAAAAGACAATTCACTTTGTAGACATTGTAGGGATCTTAAAATTCTCGGTGCTTTGGCAGAATGGAGATTTATATGAGTGATACATTGATATTAGCCATTGAGACCTCTTGTGATGAGACGGCGGCTGCTGTAGTAAAAAACGGGAGAGAAGTTCTATCCAACGTTATTTCCTCTCAAATTGAATTGCATAAATTATACGGTGGCGTAGTACCGGAAATTGCTTCCCGTAAACATATAGAAAAAATTAATCAAGTTATTGAAGAAGCTTTAACAGAAGCGGGTGTGACTTTAGAGGACTTAGATGCCATAGGTGTTACATATGGACCTGGTCTTGTGGGGGCTCTCTTAGTAGGTGTTGCAGAAGCTAAGGCAATTAGCTTTGCGGCGAAAAAACCACTAATTGGGGTGCATCATATAGAGGGGCATGTATCTGCCAATTATATAGAAAATAAAGAACTGGAACCGCCCTTCCTATGTTTGATCGTATCTGGTGGACATACTCACTTGGTACTGGTCAAGGAGTATGGCTCCTATGAGATTGTTGGGAAAACCAGAGATGATGCGGCAGGAGAAGCTTTTGATAAGGTTGCAAGAGCAATTGGTCTTGGGTATCCGGGTGGCCCCAAGATAGACAAGCTTTCTAGGGAGGGAAACAATAAGGCAATTGCATTTCCTAGAGCGCAGATAGAGGGAGCTCCCTATGATTTTAGTTTTAGTGGTCTCAAATCCTCCGTATTAAATCATATCAATTCTTGTGAGATGAAAAAAGAGGAGATAAATAAAGCAGATATAGCAGCTTCCTTTCAAGAGGCGGTCATTGATGTTCTTGTTACGAAGACAATCATGGCAGCCAAAGACCATGGTATGACCAAGGTTGCTGTGGCAGGAGGTGTGGCTGCAAATTCCTCCTTGCGTAAAGCTATGGCAGTAGCATGTAATGAGAATCAACTAGCCTTTTATCATCCCTCACCTATTTATTGCACAGACAATGGGGCAATGATTGGGGTGGCAGCATATTATGAATATTTAAAGGGTACCAGGTCAGGTTTAGATCTTAATGCTGTTCCGAATTTGAAAATCGGTGAACGATAAGATAGAAGCCTTTGGTTTATAAACCTAGAAACAAGGGGTTATTAAGATGAATAAAATAACAGCTGTTATATTGGCCGCCGGGCAAGGGAAGCGGATGAACACCCAGGTGGCCAAACAATTTCTAATTCTCCAGGGTAAACCAGTATTATATTATTCAATAAAAGCTTTTGAGGAAAGCAGTGTTGATGATATTATTCTAGTCACTGGGGAAGGCCAAGTTGATTATTGCAGGGAACATATGGTAGATGCTTATGATTTTCGTAAAGTATCAAGAGTAATTGAAGGTGGGAAAGAACGATATGATTCTGTTTATAGTGCTCTTCTTCACATATTGGATGCAAATTACGTATTAATCCATGATGGAGCTAGGCCATTTATATCTAAAGAACTCATAGATACTATAATAATGAATGTTATGAAATATAAAGCCTGCATTATTGGAACTCCTGTAAAAGAAACAATTAAAACTGTTGATAAAGAGGGTAACATCACTTCAACACCCAATCGAAGAAGTTTATGGGCTGCTCAAACACCTCAGGCTTTTGATTTTTCTACTATTAAAAAGGCCTACGACTTGTTTGATTTGGAGGAAGATAAAAAAAATATTGGAATTACCGACGATGCTATGGTCTATGAAAGGTATATAAAAGGTAAAGTTAAAATGTTATTGGGAGATTACAATAATATTAAACTCACCACACCAGAGGACTTAGTTCTTGCGGAAGAGATAATAAAACGTATATTGTGTGAAAAGGATATATAAAAGGAACAATTCTTTCAAGAATAATCAAAAATCCCCTTGACACAGAATGCTTTAGGTGATATACTAGCAAAGCGACGTTTGGAGAGATGCCCGAGCGGCTTAAGGGGCTGGTCTTGAAAACCAGTGATTCCGAAAGGAACCGTGGGTTCGAATCCCACTCTCTCCGTT
>JAEZTQ010000043.1 GCA_023443625.1 Bacillota bacterium
TCGAGCGAATCACCTCGTTATCGGCGATGCGCAGAATCTCGTCATGGAAATGCGCATCAATCCTGGCAAAGCGCGAATAGCGGCTGGTCCGATCCACTGGCTCGCCCCCATCCGCCATGTCCGCTGCGATCTCTTCGAGATGGGCAAACGCTTCTGGCGTCATATTGAGCGCAGCCAGGCGCGCCCCCTCCGGCTCAATCAGCAGTCGGAAATGGAACAGGTCCTCGAACTGCTTGCGATCCAGCTGCGGAGCGGCGCTATAACCAATTAGATGCGCTTTATGTACTAAGCCCTCACGCTCCAGCCGCGCCAGCGCCCCGCGCACGGGGGTTTGCGACACATTCAGCTCCCGCGCCATTACATCAATGGGAATGCGCGCGCCGGGGGCGATATCCAGCGACATGAGACGCTCATAGATGCTGTCGTAAACACCCTCTTCAACGCTTGCTGGGCGCACCAATGCACCTCCCCGGTTTCCTTGCTCCGCTGCCGTCTTCATAGATGCTCCGTAAACCTGCCTTGACCCGGACCATAGGGGAAAATAATATCGCATGTCAAATACAATATCGTATACGATATTAAATGCGACAATGACCCAACAATGACAACAAAGGGATACTCAACCATGGAGCACTTCGGCACGCTCAGAGCGCCGCGTGAACTCATTTTTGGCAGCGGCCAGCGCAAGGCGCTGGGTCTCGTGGCAAAAAGACTGGGGCAGCGGGCACTAGTAGTCACTGATGCACGGTTGGCGGCTGAGCCGCACTTCCTCGTCATGATGGCGGATCTTGAAACCCACGGCCTGGCAGTGCGTATCGAAAGCGGGACCTTGCCGGAAGTGCCGGTAGAGAGCGCCATGCGTGCTGCCGAAGCTTCCCGCGACCACGCGCCTGACCTTGTAATTGCCGTTGGCGGCGGCTCTTGTCTCGATATGGCGAAGTGTGTCGCCCTACTGCTGACCCATGGTGGGCGACCGCAGGACTATTATGGTGAGTTGAAGGTACCCGGTCCTATCCTGCCGCTGATTGCCATTCCCACCACCGCAGGCACTGGCTCAGAAGTCACGCCAGTCGCCGTACTGTCCGACAGCGAACGCACCCTGAAAGTGGGGATTTCCAGTCCCTATTTGATACCCGCCATGGCGATCTGCGATCCGGAACTGACGCTGAGCTGCCCCTCTGCACTGACCGCCATCGCAGGCGCTGATGCGCTGACCCATGCCATTGAAGCCTTTACTGCCGTACGCCGCCCTGTCACCCCGGGGCTGACACAGGAGCGAGTATTCATCGGTAAAAATGCCCTGTCGGACCAGTTCGCACTGACGGCTATTTCACTGCTATGGCAGGGGCTGGAGAGCGTCTGCACCGCCGGCGACAACCTGGCGGCGCGCGCGCAAGTGATGCAAGGCGCGAACTTCGCGGGGCTCGCCTTCGGCGTCGCTGGAACCGCAGCCGCTCACGCCATCCAGTATCCGGTCGGCGCACTGACCCACACTGCCCACGGAGCGGGTGTCGCCTGCCTGATGCCTTGGGTCATGGAGTGGAACCGGCCCATGATGGGTAGCGAACTGGAACAGATGGCCACTACCATGGGCCTCGCCGACAGTGAAGCCGTAATTCCCGCCATTGCGGCGCTATTCGCCCGTATCGGCATTCCCCCCACGCTAGCCAAGCTCGGCCTGGCCGAAGAGCAGCTCGACTGGGTGGCAGAACAATCCTGCAGCATCGAACGGCTGATTCAGAACAATCCCCGCCCACTGGATCGTAGCGACATGCGCAAACTTCTTGATGCTGCCTTTACCGGCGATGCCAGCCTTCTTTGATAAACCAACAAGGACAACAAAATGACCCTGGCGACGATCCACGAGAGTGATTACACCAACCCTGTTCTTCACGCCCAAGGCCTCTACATCGGTGGCGAATGGCTGCCCGGCAGCGGCATTGAGGTGATAAACCCGGCCACCAACGCCGTGCTCGCCGAGGTGGCCGATGCTACTACTGCGGATGCGCTGCATGCCGTCGACGCCGCCGCCGCGGCAGCTGCCAACTGGCGCGCCACTCCCCCCCGCCAGCGGGCCGAAATCCTGCGCCGCTGGTTCCAGTTGATGACCGAACGCGCGGAAGCACTGGCGCAGCTGATCTCGCTGGAAAATGGCAAGGCCCTGCCAGACGCGCGCGGCGAGGTGGCCTACGCCGCCGAGTTTTTCCGCTGGTATGCGGAAGAGGCCGTGCGCATTCCGGGCGAGTTTCGTCATGCCCCCGGGGGAGCGTATAACATTCTTGTCGATCATGAACCGATGGGGATCGCGGTGCTGATCACACCGTGGAACTTTCCTGCCGCCATGGCCACCCGAAAAATCGGCCCCGCCCTTGCCGCTGGCTGTACGGTGATCCTGAAGCCTGCTTCCGAAACCCCCTTGACCGCCTATGCCATGGCGCGGCTTGGCGCCGAAGCGGGCGTCCCGCCGGGGGTGGTAAACGTACTGACCACCACGCAACCTGCCGCCATCACCAATGTCATGCTGACAGATCCGCGAGTGCGTAAGCTCTCCTTCACCGGGTCGACCGGCGTGGGT
>JAEZTQ010000063.1 GCA_023443625.1 Bacillota bacterium
TGGTGTGGCTACACTGGATGCAGCGGGTGTTAATGCCCAGGCTCCAAAGGCACATACCCATGATGACAGATATTACACAGAAACAGAAGCTAATGCTAAGTTTGCAACCAAGGAAGAGGTAAGCCAATCAAGAAACGGCGACATGCTTAGAAGTATCTATGATGAAGATAATGATGGAATTGTAGATAATGCAGCTTTAGTAAATGGGTATTCTGTTGAGAGTAATGTTCCTGCTAATGCAAAGTTTACAGATACAGTTTATACACACCCCGGAAGTGGAACAAATCCCCATAGTACTACGAAAAGTGATATTGGTTTGGGAAGTGTTAGCAATTATGGAATAGCTACTCAAGAAGAAGCGGAAGCTGGTACCTCTAGTTCAAAGTATATGACACCCTTAAGAGTTAGCCAGGCAATTGCAGCGCAGTCTTTGCCCAAGACAGGGTTAATTTGGGGTCAACTAAAGGGGGTATAAGATGCAATACGGAACTTTTTTATATGGACAGTGCGCCTATGGTACTGCAAATGCGGAGGATAATAATCCAAGTCAACATTTTATTGATCTTATGCAGTACCTGCCAGACTACTACCAGGATGTCAAAGAAATGAAAGAGCTGCAAGAAATCATGGGGTATGAAGTAGGAAAAGTGGATTATAGTGTTCAAGATATTCTTAATCAGTGCTTCATCAAAACAGCAACTTCAGGACTAGACCGGTGGGAGAAGGTTTTTGGAATTAACACAGACTGGAGCAAATCCTACGAGAGGCGCAGAGAAATCCTCCTAGCAAAACTACGTGGATCAGGTACAACTACTAAGGAAATGATTAAGAATGTTGCAGTTGCTTTCTCCGGTGGTGATGTAGCCGTGCAGGAATACCCGGAAGAATATCGGTTTGTTGTACAATTTATCGGTGTGAAAGGCATACCTCAGAACATGGCTGGACTTATCAATGCAATTGAGGAAATAAAACCCGCCCATCTTTCCTATAGTTTTAAATATACCTATACAACCTGGAATGCCTTAGATGACTTGACTTGGGATGATGTTAAACATAAAACCTGGGGTGAATTAAGAATTTATGAAGGAGAGTGATATGGATGAAACAAACAGCAAATTATAAATTAAATAAGCCAGAAGTAACAGATGTTGTTAATATTGATGATCTTAATAATAATTTCGATACCTTAGATGCTGAAGTTTTTAAAAAAGTCAATAAGGTATCTGGTAAAGACCTATCATCAAACGATTATACAACAGCTGAAAAAAATAAGCTTGCAGGTATTGCAAGTGGAGCAAATAACTATTCACACCCAAGTACTCATCCATGGAGTATGATTACGGGAGCCCCGACAAGTTATCCCGCTAATGGAGGTAATGCTAGCACAGTAGGTGGAGTTGCTGTAGCTAGTGCAGGTAATATTATAAATAGGATACCTGTTATAGCTGCAGATGGGGCTATGGAAGTAGGTTCCTACATGGACTTTCATAATGGAAATGATGGGGTGGATTGTCATACTAGATTACATATTAGCCCAGAAGATAAACATTTATATATAAATGGTGCAAGAATAGAAACATGGAATATGATATCTGTTTCTTGGGTGGGCATAATCGCTTATATTGATGAACATATATCAAACACAAGCAGTGATATAAACGTGCATGGAAAGGTTAGAATAGGAAACTGTCTAGATTTTCCACAGGGATATACTACTGATAATGACTTTTACTTCGAATATTACAAAATTTCATCACTTTGGTGGAGAGCGGTTGCTTATGATGTTAGGTCTAATAGGGTTTATACACTTACGAAAATGAATGGTGGCACTCCAGTCTGGGACAGAGTATTAACACATGGTGAGAGTTTTAGCGATCTGAATGTTATGATATCCTATGGACTGACTAACATGAATATTGATATTGTAAGGGGTAACTGGACGGCTAACATTGGGGATTTCTATACAGGAGTAGGTACACGCCCTACTACAAATCATTTTAATTTAATGCAATGGGAGTCAGGGCATTTCCTTACACAATTTGCTACTCTATCAAGTGGTTGGGCACAATTCTGGCTAAGGACGAAATACACTAGTGATGTAAACTGGGGGGCATGGCATAGTTTTGGGTGTGGTAATTCTGTGTCTAGTACTGCACCTGCATATCCACAAGCAGGTTCTTTGTGGACATGGTAAGGGAGGGTACTACATGAGTATTAGACGGTTTGATGGTAATAATTGGGCGGATATATCGAATGTTAGACGGTTTGATGGTGATAATTGGGTGGATACCAAAAATGTAAGAAGGTTTGATGGCACTGATTGGGTGGACACTATTATCTCAAAGAAATTTGAACTATTCATAGCTGGTTATTATCCCGATAGAGGCAGTACTCTAGAATCTTTGGGTAATGTGCTTAGGTGGAATTTTGTAGATGGACCAGGAGCACAACATGCTGTTTTTGCCGTAGACGGTGATTTTGTAAACCCTGTTGTTCAATTAACATTAGGTACGTTTAGTTATTATCCAACTAAAGATAAGTTATATATATCCATTAATGGTATTCCTACTACAGGGAATATAGTAACAATGTATGCATCACCACTTGAAATAAATAAGTCATATAGTATTACCGTTCCTGGAATCTTCAGAGCCCTGTGGTTACAAGTGGAATGTAATGGATATTACAGATTTTCTGGTTCATTAAGTGATGTATACGTAAATGGAGAAAGACATAAATTTGGAAATTAAGAAAGGAGAAATAATATGAAACAATTAAAAATCGGAACTACTATACTAACAATAGAGGAGGTATACCCATTCAGGTATGATTATGGAAAAGGAAAGCAAGTATTAAGAATATCCGTATTAGATGCTAACCATGACTTTGATAGCTTAAAAGCCCTCCTCAAAGACTGTACTTCTGACATTGAGTATCTAGAGGATGGAGTGTCAAAAACTATTTATACTGACTATTCCCTTGATTTTAATAGTCAGTACAATAACGGAACTCACAGCATTGAGATTACAAGAAAGTCTGAAGAAGCCATAAGGATTGGGCTACTCGAAACAGCTTTAAATGACTTATTATTAGGAGGAAAGTAATATGATAGCTTACTTAGTAAATCAAATAGTACTTAAGAAACTTACATATCAGGAGGTAGTTACAGCTAGACCAGACTTTAAGGAAAGAATTGATGCTTTTATTATTGAAAAGGGTATTACAATCGACAAAACAGTATAATCATACACCGCATCCGTAAGGGTGCAATTTTTATGCAGAAAGGATGGTGGAAAGATGGATAAAGTAAATGCAGCAAAAGCAACATTTATAGGTATTATCAGTGCAACTGGTAGCTTTATTGCAAGCTTGTTGGGAGGATGGACAAGCGATTTGGTGACATTAATTATTATGATGGGTATTGATTTTACAGTGGGTCTATTAATTGCAGCTATTTGGCATAAGAGCGGAAAATCGGAAAATGGAGCATTGAGTTCTTGGTCTGCTTGGAAGGGTTTGTGCCGGAAAGGTGTCTCTTTATTAATTGTATTAATTGCCTATCGACTAGATTTAGCCATTGGGGTGGATTACATAAGAACAGCAGTTATTATTGGCTTTATAGTCAATGAACTTATATCAATCGTTGAAAATGTTGGTATTATGGGCATACCTATTCCCGATGTGATAAAGCGAGCGATTGATATTCTTAAAAAGGAAGCGGAAGGTGATAAGAATATTAATTAATATTAATGCTGTAACAGAGTTAAAATGTGAAATCATACTTTGCAAGTAGTTCATCTATATCTTTTTGTGCAGGATAGAAAAAGAGAATATCGCTTTCCTTGTGTATTGCGTTTTATGTTTAGGAAAGCGCATCAAGAAAAACATCTTAAAAATCTTACTTCCTTATTTTATACCTTGAGCCAAAGTAGTTACCTATATAGTATCTACTTTGGCTCATTTTTTTTATATAATAGAGGAAATTACATCCTATTGAATAAAAACGCTCCGCTATGGATGCGCTCCTCGCGGCAAGGAAGTATATTGCTTCGCAATCCGCTCGGGCGCAAAGAATGTGCCAAAGGCACATTCTTGTTGTAAACATAGATATAAGGTCATGAAAATAGAGGGGAAAGGCGTTTACGAATCATTTATTGAGGAGCACTTAAATCTGTATAGAATATAAATAATAATAGAAAGGAGAAAAGAGTTTATAATGAGAATAAATATTGATTCAGGTCATGGTGCCAATACAGCAGGAAAAAGAACTCCGCCAATGCCCTTTGACATTGATATAGAAGGGGATGGTAAGGTAGATATTAAAAAAAACGGGCAGTACATGGAGCATTATGCCAATGTTGGGGTGGCTGTTCTTTTAGTAGCAGAGCTAAAACGCTGTGGATTTGAAACAACACAAACAGGGTTTGATGATGACAATCCAGCAGATGATATAGATGTGGCCTTATCCATAAGGCAAAATGCAATCGCAAAAACTAAATGTGACTATAGTATATCCATTCATTTTAATGCCTTTGGAGATGGTACTAGTTTTAATTCTGGAGAAGGTGTGGGCATCTATATTCATAATAAATACCCTGGTGAGTCCGAAGTTTTGGCGCAAGTTGTAATCAAGCATTTAGCAGGAGGCAGCAAGCAAAAAAACAGGGGAATTAAAAAGAAGGATTTGGCCATATGTAACTGTAATGCCTTAGCTACCAAAGGTGCCATTCTGTGTGAACTTGCCTTTATGACCAATGAAGTTGAGGCTACAAAGTATATGTCAAATAAAGAATTTTGGAAGGAAAGTGCCCGAGAGATATGTAAGGGTCTGTGTGAATATACCGGTATCAAGTATGTGGAAGAAGTTTATGTACCTACTACAACTATTACACCTGCCTCCTCTTCAAAGGATATAAAGTGGCTGCAAGAGCAGCTCAATCAGGTGCTGCCAGTTTTAGCAGGTATTGTCCCTTTAAAAGTGGATGGGAATTATGGTCCTATAACAAGAATTGCAGTATTGCTATATTGGAATCGACTTGGCTGGGGAAAGAGCTTAAAGGATGATGGAACCAAAATTGGAGAGGCAACTAGGAAGGCCCTTGCTACTGGAAAAACAAAATAATATATTATGCTTTACCCTGGAATAAGGTGACATTAAGAAGTTTTTTAATGGACTTTATTCTGGGGTATTAAGAATAGGGTACTACGAATATGAAAGTAAATTTTAAAAAATTGTAAATAAATATTGCAAAAATAAATTCCTATGATATACTTGGTTTACAAAAATAAAAAAGCAGAGTAGGATTGTGCGCGTTAAGTGCTGGGTGAACAGGGAGTTGTCATCCGGACGAAAAGTTTACTTGCGGTGCATAGTTCGCATCCCGCTGCTACAGTTGGATAATCAAGTATAGTTTTATTTGATTTTATCTCTTATTGTAGTACATTCTGCAAAGGAGGTATTTTTTTATGCGTAAAATTAAGGAGTTGTTTGTTTCATCTTACAAGGAAATGAAAGACCTTAGGTGCATTGTATTAGCTGCAATGCTAGGTTCACTTTCCGTTGTTTTAGGCTTTATGACGGTTATGTTATGGGATTTTATAAAGGTTGGTTTTACCTTTCTTCCCAATCAACTTGTCTATTCCTTATTTGGTCCCTTTGTTGGTTTGATTTATGGAGCCGCCATAGACATTTTAACCTTTATTGTTAAGCCTATGGGAAGCTTTTTCCCGGGATTTACTTTAAGTGCCATGGTGACGGGTGTGATTTACGGATTGTTCTTATATCAAAGACCAATGAGCATTAAGAGAATTGCTGCTGCTAAAATTGTTCGAGTTCTTCTTGTAGACTTACTCATGAATACCTATTGGCTGACTCTATTAAATGGTAGTGCCTTTATGGTCATACTTCCCATGAGAGCTATAAAGCAATTGATTATGCTACCCATTGAAACACTTATGTTCTTTGCTGTTATAAAAGCCATAGAAGCAAGTGGCATACTTAAGATCATATACGGTGAAAAAGCTAGAGTTAAGCTGAAATTAAAACAAACAAAATAAAGAAAGGGCCTTTGTAATGAATTTTACAAAGGCCCTAATACTAAGTTTTTGGAACAAGGCAAACTTTTTGTTCTTGTAAGATAATTTATTGCCAAAATAATAAAGCGCCGATTTTTACAGAGGTAGACTTATCATCATAACCTTTTCTTACAGCGGTGCTGTAAGAATGGAAATAAAGTCGTTTTCCAATATTGTTAGCCCCTTGTAAAGCATCTTTTGCTGCTTTGATGGACAATTTCTGTGATTTAGAATCATAATTCTTATAATTATTAAGCTGTTTTTGTAGAGAACCACTGGCGGCAACAGAAAATTGCCCCTTTTGATAAATCACAGCTTTAATAGAATTAGCATACTTGGATGATTTAACACGATTTAGTACGATATTGGCTACAGCTAGTTTACTTTCATAGCTTTGGGATCCAGCCTCTGAATGCACCAGGCAAGCGAGAAGTTTTAAATCATCTGAAGAATAACTGGTACCGCCCGAGTATTGAATTTGGGTTTCTTTCTTTGCACGCTCCTCTGCAGCAAGCTGTTCCAATTTCTCTTCTTCTTCCCTTGATACAGCCTCGTCAAATTTAACGAGAATTTCTGCATATTCTTTTTTGATATAGCCGGATTTATTCTCGTCGGTAATCTTAACTTTGAGCCAGTCATCTATCTCTTCGATTACAGGATAGATCTCCTGCTTATATATAACAGTTACCTTTTTTGAATCCGTTGAGGGTTCTGAGCGAACATTCAGGCCGTCCACAGCAACAGATACACTTAAAGTTCCATATTTATCCATTAGCTCATCATCAGGGATGCCGGTCTTAATATACTGAGAACTAACATACCCTTCTACACTTCCTGACTCTACGTAATACCAATCATCCTTCTTATCTAGGATAGTTGCTGCTGAACCCTTATATAGTTTACCTAAAACAGTACTGTCAGTGGATGCTTTCTCTCTGATGTTTACGTATTTTTTGGCTATTGAGATACCAATATCAGTGTACTTTGCTTGGGGCTTCTTTTGAACCTCTTCCTCTTTATCATTGGTTTGTGCTGTAGTCTCTGGAGCAAGGGTGGGAGTAACTTCAGGTTCTTGGATTTCTCCATCTGACTCAACTACTAGAGAACTTGGTGTTTCCTCATCTTTAGTAACATCTTCCTTAGCAGTAGCCAGCTCCTGTGGCACAATGCTCGGGATAGGGCTGATATTAATGGATAAAGAATGTATTTTCGCTTCTCCTGTTATTTCAGCAGAAATATTTGTCCCGGTTGTAGTGGAACCATTTGTTTCGTCCTGACTGTATCTGTTAGAATTAGTAGGTATTTGTATATCAAAAATTACAGTCAAACAAAACATGGTTATACATACTATCGCTGATATTAAGGTTAGTTTAGTTTTTTTCATTCCTATCACCTTCTTAATCGATTGACTTGTATTGCACAACTATTATAGACTATAACATATATAAAAGCAACTGTTTTGGTAGATAAAAGGAAAAATGTGTCATATTATAACATTATATGACAAAACAGTATAAATAATGCATAGTATCGACGTAAACTCAATTAGCTCTGAATTAAGGTGAATTAAGGTCATATTTAGACATTAGGAGGAATGACATAATTATAAGGCTCTAGTGTTTTATATAGGCACTTATACTTGTTATGTAAGATTAGTAAAGGACTGATTTATGGTTTATCTTTGAAATAAGATGAAAACTAAAACCAGTCCCTAGTAGATTATAGTAAGAATTGTACTTTATGAAATGTTAATGTAACTATTCCTCGTTTTCCCTTATTGTTTCTTGGATTCTTGAAGCTACAAGTTCTGCAATCTCAGTAGATTTTAGATGCTTATAGTCTTCGTAATATAGGGGTTGGAGGTAATGTATCTGAACTGTAATTTTTTTAATAGAATTCGTATCAAAGGCTTTAAAGGAATCAATCAGCGCAACGGGTACAATGGGACATTTTGCATTGATGGCACTTTTAAAACTGCCTCCTTTAAAATCCAATAGGTTATTACCATTACGTGATCTGGTCCCTTCTGCAAAGATGATAAAGTTTTCACCTTCCTTAACACGTCGGGTCATATTCATAATTACCTGCATGGATTGCCTTATATCTTCACGATCAATTATCTCTGCCTGAAGCATTTGGATAATCTGCTTTAATAGAAAGGTATCCTTTACTTCCTTCTTCATAACAGTAACAAAAGGCCGTTTATGGGTCTCTAAAAAAGCAAGAGCATCAAACATTCCCTGGTGATTTGGAAATAAGATGTAACCATTTTCTTTGGGAAGATTTTCTAAGCCATGACAGTCAATCCTAACCCGTCCCCGACGATTAACGTGAGGAGTAATCTTATGAAGAAAAGCATAACGGGTTTCTTTATCATATTTTTCTACATTACTTAACTGAAACACTTTATAAAGATAATAAGGCAAAGAAAAAAAGCTTAAGATGAACATAAAAATAATTCTTTTCATAAGGTAGATCCTTTCAACCGAATTTAATACAATAATATATGTATTTCGATTAGATAAGCTCATATCCCTTCAGCATTTTTGCTCGGCTGGGGTGTCTCAGTTTTCGCAAAGCTTTTGCTTCAATTTGTCTGATACGCTCTCTGGTAACGTTGAATTCCTTGCCGACTTCTTCTAGAGTACGACTACGCCCATCCTTTAATCCAAAGCGCAGAATTAATACTCTTTGCTCTCGATCAGTCAAAGTATCCAGAAGTCTGGTGATTTGATCTTTTAAAATAGAATAGGATGCAGCATCTTCTGGGCCCATAACAGAATCATCGCGAATAAAGTCGCCAAGATGACTGTCATCCTCCTCTCCAATGGGGGTATCAAGTGAAATTGGATCAGCGGATACTTTGAGGATTTCTCTCACTTTATCGATTGGTATATTCATTGCATCTGCAATTTCCTGTTCCGTAGGTTCTCTCCCTAATTCCTGAAGAAGATTTCTCGAAATGCGATATGTTTTGTTAATGACTTCAGACATATGTACTGGAATACGGATGGTACGAGACTGATCTGCGATGGATCTTGTAATAGCCTGTCGTATCCACCAGGTAGCATATGTACTGAATTTATAACCTTTGGTATAATCAAACTTCTCAACGGCTTTAATCAGGCCCAGGTTTCCTTCCTGAATTAAATCAAGAAAAGATAAACCTCTTCCTACATAACGCTTTGCAATACTTACAACAAGTCTTAGGTTTGATTCTGCTAACATTTGCTTCGCTGTTTCATCACCGTCGATAATTCTTTTAGCCAATTCCACCTCATCTGACATAGTAAGTAGAGGATAATTACCGATTTCTTTCAAGTATAGATGAACGGGATCATCAGACATGGAGGAGGACTGGGTGAGAACATCAATTTCTGATTGGGCTTCCTCCACATTATCCTCTAGCTCCAGTAAGATTTCTTCGCTGGGTTCTTCCTCCTCATTAGCACTTAAAATAACGATATTATATACTTCTAACCTTTCATATATCTTATCAATTTGATTATTATCCAAATTTAATTCACTGATGAGAGTATTAACCTTATCTGCTTCGATAATACCTTTCTGTCTGTTGGCATATGCGATTAGTTCATGGAACTTGTCCTCAAACACATCATGACTAGATTGATCGTTCATTTATATTCCTCCATCTTAGGATAAAAAATAGCACTAACCAATATTATATCATATTAGGGTAAATAAGAAAACATGAAAAATAAAATGAAAAAGAAACTCTGAGGAAATTTTATACAAAAAGTTGAAGGAAAGTAGGGTTAATACTTCACGGGGATGGAAATACTATGCTTTACAGGTGATTTTATTTATGCTATAAAAATATACAATACGCGGGTATAATAAATGTATTTATGCTTACAACAAACTAATCCCACCCAATAAAGAGCTTACGTATATTGGGTGAGGTTAATCTATTACATATGAAGGAGAGAGGTGATATAAATGACTTTATGGAATGATACCGGCCAGTAATTCTGGGCCTGTCGAGCTCCACCATAATAATGTAATAGCGGATATATTATATTTTTTATGGAGGAAAAGATGAATTTAAAACTATATTATTTTTACAAGATTTTTTATGATTTAATACCCATTTATCCACTATACCTTCTGTTTTTTGAAAGCAAGGGTTTATCAATTAACGAGATTTCCATATTGCTTGCCATTTGGTCAGCTGCAGCTGTTATACTTGAGATACCCACAGGTGTTTTAGCGGATCATTGGAACAGAAGAAATATGTTGGTTATCGGTGGGATTTTAAAGGCCTTCTGCTATATCATGTGGATTATAGGTGATAGCTTTCATCTTTTTGCCATAGGATTTGTTTTCTGGGGTATAGGCGGTGCTTTTCAATCTGGTTCAGAGGAAGCATTATTATATGACACCTTAAAAGTCCAGGAAAAAGAGGATTGCTTTGATGAAATATTAGGTAAAGGGCGTTTTCTTTCAGGTATAAGCAATATCCTGGCATCATTATTTGGTGGTTATATCGGAGCTAGGTTTGGGTTTGAAAAAGCCTTATACCTATCTGTATTGTCATCCTTATTAGCCGCTCTTATCAGTACAAAAATACAGGAAATTAACCTTTATAAAGAGTATGTTGCTGTTAATGCAAATAAAATGGAGAGAAATATTTTAAGAAATGCCTTGACTTTTATTATAAAAAATCCTGAAGTTTTGTTCTTTTCTTTGATAGGCTTGTTAGTTATTACAACAGCTGGTGTTCTAGATGAATATGATCAGTTAATCGCAAAAGAATATGGTTTGTCAGTAGCATGGATAGGAATATGGTCTGCCTTACGGTTCATGTTGATTTCCTTTGGAAGCTATTTTGCCAGGGGTATACGTATGGGGATAGAAAAATTCATGAGAATAAAAAACAGGATCTATTCGATTTGCTTCTTATGTCTAATGGCGGCTTTTTTCCTCATTCTTTCCGGTGTGGTGAAAGGGATGGGTATAATGAGTCTGTATGGGCTTTATTACTTTATTATGGCAGCGGGTGAAGTAATACAGGAGGATTATATTCAGCAGAAGATTACTATGGAGGGGAGATCTACGGTTCATTCAGTGCTTTCCTTGACAGGGAACTTCTATGCGATAATGTGTTTTATGCTATTTGGGGCAGTTGTATCACAGGTAGGTCTGCTTTCAGGACTTATATTCGCTGGATTATATATTATCATATGGGTCACAATTATAGGATTAACTTACATGATTAATAAGAAGTATATAGGAGCTAAGAGGGTTACGAAGAATTCTTAAGAATGATATTATCATTAAGAAGTTACTGAAATTGGGTTATTTCTCATGGGTAGAATTGATATTTATTGTTTAAATATAGCCTCTGTTTTTAGCGAAAGACTAAAACAGAGGCTATATTTTTAGGGAATTATGCTCTAATTTATTTATACAATGGGCATTTCATCAAAGCCCTTTTGAAGGTCTTCATCTGAAGGAATGTAGTCATTCATTGTTCCGCTTAAGTAAGCATTGTAGGCTGTCATATCAAAGTAACCAGTGCCCGTAAGACCAAAGAGAATTGTCTTTGCCTCGCCTGTTTCTTTGCATTTAAGTGCCTCATCTATGGCCCCGCGGATTGCATGGGCTGATTCTGGTGCAGGAAGTATAGTTTCCTGTTTAGCAAAGAATACAGCAGCTTCAAAAACCTTAGTCTGTTCAACAGCAATAGCTTCCATATGACCATCATGATAAAGCTTAGATAGGATAGGTGACATACCGTGATATCTTAGTCCGCCTGCATGATTTGCAGAGGGCATAAAGCTGCTTCCAAGGGTATACATTTTAGCAAGAGGAGTTACTCTTCCTGTATCGCAGAAGTCATAAGCGTATCTTCCTCGGGTAAAGGAAGGACAAGAAGCAGGTTCAACAGCCAGTATTCTTGGATTAGCCTTACCTGTTAATTTATCCTGCATAAAGGGTGCGATGAGTCCTCCTAAGTTAGAACCACCACCAGCACAACCAATTACGATATCTGGATATTCATCTAAGAGCTCTAAAGCCATCTTTGATTCTAAACCAATGATTGATTGATGTAATAATACCTGATTAAGGACTGAACCAAGAACATAACGGTAGCCAGGATTTGATACGGCCTTCTCTACTGCTTCTGAGATAGCACAACCTAGGCTTCCACCGGTATTTGGATTCTTCTCTAAAATCATTTTTCCAACCTGTGTAGTGGAGCTGGGGCTGGGAATAATTTCAGCATCAAAGGTTTGCATAACAGATTTACGGAAGGGCTTTTGTTCATAAGATACCTTTACCATAAATACTGTTAGAGGAATATTATAATAGGAACATGCTTCGGATAAAGCTGTACCCCATTGGCCAGCGCCAGTTTCGGTGGTAAGACCCTTAAGTCCCTGCTCTTTTGCGTAATAGGCCTGAGCAATGGCGGAATTTAATTTGTGGCTTCCAGAGGTATTATTTCCTTCGAATTTATAGTAAATCTTAGCGGGGGTTCCCAGTGCCTTCTCTAAATTATAGGCACGAATTATCGGGGAAGGGCGATACATCTTGTAAAATTCCTGAACTTCCTCTGGAATATCAATATATCTTGTGGTGTTATCCAGCTCTTGCTGCGCTAGTTTTTCACAAAAAACAGGGTAGAGCTCTTCTACAGTTGCAGGTTTTAGGGTTCCTGGGTTTAAAAGGGGAGCGGGAAGCTCCTTCATATCCGCTCTTAAATTGTACCACTGTGTCGGCATCTGATCTTCAGTCAGATAAAATCTGTGAGGTATTTTTTTTGACATACCAATTCTCCTTTCGATTTGTGAAAGGAGAATTTTATCTCCTTTCGATTTACGTACAACTGGTTAATGTGATATTTTCAAGTAGACCTTTTATTATATAAATGCGCCGAGGTAGCGAGTGTGTATCCGTCGGAGGCACCATAATCCTATACATAAAAAAAAGCTCTTGTCTCAGTAATTTACTGGGACAAAAGCTAATATACGCTTCTGCGGTACCACCCGGTTTGGTGCGAAAGCACCCGCTCATTCATATACATTAATATATGCTCCCTTGTTAACGGACGGAGATTCCGTTGGGCATTACTTGACTGAAATAGCCTTTCTTCCCACCCTCATAAGTCCATTCAATATTGGGTTATTACTGCTTCACACCTTTATGCAGCTCTCTGAAAATAATCTGCCATATTTACTATTCTTACTCAACGGTTTGTATTCATTTATGAAATTAATTATTTTGTAGTATATACATATTAAAGTAAATTGTCAACAAAATTTTAAATATTTTGTGTTTTTGTTGTTTTTACGTCGTTTTTATGATTAAATATTTTGTTTGCGGCCCAATTGTAACACGCTAAAAAATGGAATTACTTATATTTCCTATTTCATAAAAAAGTCCTTGACAATTGGAACGCAAAAAAGTATAATCATTAGGCGTGCAAATTTCTGCATGCTATGTATTTTTTATGCGCTTTTTGTTGATGCTGATTAAGTATTAGAAAAAGCCTTCCAAAACCACAGAATTCAACTAGTAAGACCTTATGTCTTGCTCATTCAGAAAATTTCAGGAGGTGAAAAATTAATGCCCACATTTAACCAGTTAGTAAGAAAAGGAAGAAAGACAGTAGAGTACAAATCAAATTCTCCTGCTTTACAAAAAGGATTTAACTCCTTAAATAAGAGACAGACAGATATTTCTGCTCCCCAGAAGAGAGGTGTTTGTACAGCAGTTAGAACAGCAACTCCTAAGAAGCCTAACTCAGCTCTTAGAAAAATCGCCAGAGTTCGTCTTTCTAACGGAATCGAAGTAACAAGCTATATCCCGGGCGAAGGTCACAACCTTCAGGAGCATAGTGTTGTTCTGATCAGAGGTGGAAGGGTAAAGGATTTACCTGGTACCCGTTATCACATCGTCAGAGGTACACTGGATACAGCAGGTGTTTCTAAGAGAAGACAGGCCCGTTCCAAATACGGAGCGAAGAGACCGAAAGCAGCTAAATAACATTAAGGTTTTTTTCACTAATCATTAAGTGCCGGGTTAATTTTTGTTTTCAGATTTCGGATAAAATTCAGGGTTGCGTTTTATCACCGACGTACAAGAAACTTGTTTTCAGAAAAGACGGAATAGATTTGAAAGAGAGTTAAACTGAGCGCGAACACAATAAAAGCCAGGGTTTATCCCTGCACCCCGCAGATGCGGGGACTGTGAGTACCGATGATTTAAGAAAATCTTATTGGATTTCAATAAGTATTATTAAGGAGGGAAGAAACGTGCCACGTAAAGGACATATACAAAAAAGAGATGTATTAGCAGATCCGATTTATAACAGCAAGATCGTTACTAAGCTTATCAATAACATTATGTTAGATGGTAAGAGAGGTACTGCACAAAAAATCGTATACGGAGCGTTTGACAAAGTAGCAGCTAAGACCGGTAAGGAAGCTATCGAAGTATTTGAAGAAGCTATGAACAATATCATGCCGGTATTGGAAGTTAAGGCAAGACGTATCGGTGGTGCAACATACCAGGTACCGATCGAAGTTAGACCGGACAGAAGACAGGCATTGGCTCTTCGTTGGCTTACACTTTATTCTCGTAAAAGAGGAGAAAAGACAATGGAAGAAAAATTAGCCAATGAGCTTATGGATGCAGCAAACAACACTGGATCCTCTGTTAAGAAAAAAGAAGATATGCATAAGATGGCTGACGCAAATAAAGCATTTGCTCATTACCGTTGGTAAGATAAAGCTGATAATAAGAGTTGCTTTTGGCAGTGATCATACATTTCGTATAATTACTGCCGTTAGTGGCATATTATCACTTGCAGCTTAATTCTGCATTTTACAATGAAATTATTGATATAACCCATAACGATTTAATCGTTTGGGTGAACCACTTGAATTTAAGGAGGAATTTCCTTGGCTGGAAGAGAATATCCATTAGACAGAACTAGGAACATCGGTATCATGGCTCATATTGATGCGGGTAAGACAACTCTTACCGAACGTATCTTATATTATACCGGTGTAAACTATAAAATTGGTGATACTCATGAAGGTACTGCTACCATGGACTGGATGGAACAGGAACAGGAAAGAGGTATCACAATTACTTCAGCCGCTACGACCTGTCACTGGACTCAGGAATTTGAACACAATAAGATTCCTGGTGCCTTAGAACACCGTATCAATATTATTGATACACCGGGACACGTTGACTTCACTGTTGAAGTTGAACGTTCCTTACGTGTACTGGATAGTGCGGTTGGTGTATTCTGTGCGAAGGGCGGCGTTGAACCGCAGTCCGAGACAGTATGGCGTCAGGCTGATAAATATAACGTACCCAGGATGGCATTTGTAAATAAAATGGACATTTCCGGTGCGGATTTTTATAACGTAGTAAATATGATCAAAACAAGACTTGGAAAAAGTCCTGTGCCGATCCAGTTACCAATCGGTAAAGAAGATACTTTTATCGGTGTAATTGATTTATTTGAAATGAAGGCTTATTATTACAATGATGATAAGGGCGAAGATATTTCAATCAAAGAGATACCGGATGATATGAAGGAACTGGCTGATAAGTACAGAGCCGAAATGATCGAAGCAATCTGCGAAACCGATGATGACTTAATTGAAAAATTCTTAGAAGGTGAAGAACCTACTACGAAAGAATTAAAAGCAGCTCTCAGAAGAGCTACCATAGATGTAAAACTGATCCCTGTTACTTGTGGCTCTGCTTACAAGAATAAAGGTGTTCAGAAGTTATTGGATGCAGTTATCGAATTCATGCCTGCACCTACCGATATCCCTGATATCAAAGGTGTTGACGATGAAGGTAATGAAATCCACAGAAAATCTTCCGATGATGAACCGTTTGCGGCTTTGGCATTTAAGATCATGGCCGATCCCTTCGTTGGAAAACTTGCTTTCTTCCGTGTGTATTCCGGTACATTAAACTCCGGTTCATATGTACTTAACTCAACAAAAGGCAAGAAAGAACGTGTAGGACGTATCTTACAGATGCATGCTAATAAGAGAGAAGACCTGGATAAGGTATACTCCGGTGATATCGCTGCGGCAGTTGGTTTTAAAATCACGACTACCGGTGATACCATCTGTGATGAGAAATCCCCGGTTATCCTTGAATCCATGGAATTCCCTGAACCTGTTATCGAAGTTTCCATCGAACCTAAGACAAAAGCAGGTCAGGATAAAATGGGTGAATCTCTTGCAAAACTTGCAGAAGAAGATCCTACGTTCAGATGCTATACCAACGAAGAAACCGGTCAGACTATCATCGCAGGTATGGGTGAGCTCCACCTTGAAATCATCGTAGACAGACTTTTAAGAGAATATAAAGTTGAAGCGAATGTAGGTGCTCCTCAGGTTGCTTACAAAGAATCCTTTACCAAATCCGTTGAAGTTGACAGCAAATATGCAAAACAGTCCGGTGGACGTGGTCAGTACGGACACTGTAAAGTTCGTTTCGAGCCAATGGATGCCAATGCGGAAAAAACATTCGAATTTGTATCTACCGTTGTCGGCGGTGCTATTCCTAAGGAATACATCCCTGCGGTTGGTGCCGGTATCGAAGAAGCAACCAAAGCCGGTATTCTTGGTGGATATCCGGTACTTGGTATCAGAGCAACCGTTTATGACGGTTCCTACCATGAAGTTGACTCCAACGAAATGGCATTTAAGATTGCTGGTTCTATGGCATTTAAAGATGCGATGCACAAAGCAGGTGCTGTACTCCTTGAGCCTATCATGAGAGTTGAAGTTACTGTTCCGGATGATTA
>JAEZTQ010000104.1 GCA_023443625.1 Bacillota bacterium
GAAGAGATGGCTCGCTACCGGGATCGTCACGAGCTGGAAGAGCAAGACGATGGTGAGCTTGAGCCAGGACGCCTCGGGAACGCGCAGGCCGTAGCCGACCAGGATCAGCATGATCCCCAGCGTCATCGCCTTCCCGAGGGCGTGAGAGCGACAGTAGACGTCTGGCAGCCTCACCATCCCGATCGCGGCGACCGCGACGAAGAAGCAGCCGCCGATCATCGCGAGCGTGCTCGGGACGTCAACCCAGCTCACGGCCGCTCCTGCGCGTTGAGATCGTCGTCATCCGGGCTGAGCTGCATCAGGTAGTAGAAGTACGCGACCGTGGTCAGGAACCCGAGGCCGCTGAGGATGAACACGAACTCGATGTACTCCGTGGAGCCGATGGCTGCCGAGAACACGAGCACGAGCGCCATGACCGTGATCGTGATCATGTCGAACCCGAGCATGCGATCGAGCGTGATCGGCCCCGAGAACAGCCGCCAGACGCCCGCCCCGAGCGCTGCAAACAGCGCCAGCGACACGATGAGGAGATCGAGCTCCGCGGTCATCGCGTCCACCGGAGGATGGGGGCCTCGAGCTGGTTTCGGATGTCTCTCGTCACGGCGTCGGGATCTCTGGCGTCGAGAGCGTGCAGAGTCAGCCGGGTGAAGTCGGGCGAGATCTCGACCGTCGTCGTGCCGGGCGTGAGCGTGATGCAGTGCGAGAGCACGAGGATCTCGAGCCTGGACAGCCCCTCGACGGGGTAGTCGAGAAACCCGGGAGCCAGGTTCTCTCGCTTCTCGAACAGCACCGTCTTCGCGAGCTGGAGGTTGGCGAGCACGAGCGCGCGCAGGAAATAGAAGACGAACAGGATGAAGCCGACGACGCGGAGCGGGAAGGGCCGCGTACGAGGGACGGATGCCGAGCCGTTCATGGGTGCTTGCCTGCTTCCGGCTGGAGGTTCATCGCTCGGACACTGTGGATGTACGCATCTCGATCGAGGGTCTCGACGGCCGCGTGCTGGGCGATGCCGACGAAGTAGTTGGCGCCCAGGCCGATGGTGAGAGACGTCGCGGCGAGCAGTCCGACGACGGCGGTCATGCGTCGGCTCGAGGGGGTGGTCGCGGGGGCGTCGCCGGGCGCGGGCTTCCAGAAGGCGCCGAACCAGATCTTGAGCATGCTGAGCAGCGTCAGGATGCTCGCGATGAGGGAGAGGATCACGAGCGTCCAGCGCCCCTGGAAGAGGCCTTCCTGGATGATCATGAGCTTTCCCCAGAAGCCGCTGAGCGGCGGCACGCCAGCGAGCGAAAACGCCTGAAGGAGGAAGATGAAGCTGAGCCCAGGCGCGACGACCCAGAGCCCGCCTGTCCTGTCCAGATCGTCGGTCCCCTGCACGCGCAAGATGACGCCGCCGACCAGGAACAGCGCCGCCTTCACGACGATGTGGTGGATGATGTAGAAGATGGCCGCCGCGAACGCATACGGCGAGAACAGGCCGACGGCGAGGGCCATGTATCCGACCTGGCTCACGATGTGATACGAGAGGATGGTCTGGACGCGGTTCTGGGCGACTGCGCCGAGGACACCGATGACCATCGTGAGGCCTGCACCCCACGCGATCGCCGTGTGGAGCCAGGCCAGCTCGTGGGGGAGCACCGTCCCGAAGATCCGGATCAGGACGTAGACGCCGATCTTGGTCAGCATGCCCGCGAACAGGGCTGCGATCGGCGCGGGGAGAGATGGGTAGCTGATCGGCAACCAGTAATAGAGCGGGAAGATGCCTGCCTTGATGGCGAACACCAGCAGCAGCAGCAGCCCCAGGAGATCGAGCCGTACGTCGCCGACCATGGCGGAGCTCTGCACCGCGATCTCCGCGAAGTTGAGCGTGCCGAACAGGCCGTACGCGAACGCGCAACAGCAGAGGAAGAGCGCGCTGCCGAGCAGATTGATGGTGACGTAGGGCAGGGCGCGGCGTGATCGGCGCGCGTCCACCTCGAGGGTCATGAGCGCGTACGACGCGAGCAGGAACACCTCGAACGCGACGAAGAGGTTGAACAGGTCGCCGGTGAGAAATGAGAGGTGGATGCCGGTGAGCAGGAGCAGCAACAGCGGCAGACGGAGTGGGTGCTCGATCCGCCGAGGTGTCTCCGCGAACCCATAGAGCACGCACGCGAGCCCCGTGAGCGAGGACAGGCAGAGCATGATCGCCGCCAGCGTGTCGGCCACGAGCACGATGCCGAACGGCGTGACCCAGCCACCCCAGCTGAAGACGAGCGGACCGGTGCTCCGCACGTGGCCGACGAGCCACAGGGAGAACCCGAGGAGCGCGAGCAACACGAGGCTGACCGCGATCCGCCGCCCGATCGACGGACGCGGGACGAACAGGAGGACCAGCGCCGCGGCCAGCGGAAGGAGGATGGGAACGCCAGCGAGAGAGCCCATCACGTCGTCACCTCGTCACCGCGATCGGCGGTTACCTCCGGGTCAGCCTCGATGCCGGTCATCGTGGCCGAGCCCCCATCCGCGTAGATCCGGTACAGCAGCACCGTCAGGTACGCGGCGACGGAGAAGCCGATGACGATCGCGGTGAGGATGAGCGCCTGAGGCAGAGGATCGACCGCCGCGCTCGGAGGGGTGGTCC
>JAEZTQ010000109.1 GCA_023443625.1 Bacillota bacterium
TGGGATTCTGATTCAAAAAAAAGCCGCACAAAAACAATCCAATCTATTGGCTTTCTTGATGAGCTTGAAAAAGAGTTCGATGACCCAATTTCACATTTTACTGCTATTGCAAACCAAATGGATGAAGACAGAAAGCAGGATAATGCTGCTTACACATTTTCAATCAATAAACAGGATGCTCTTCCTGTTGGTACAGATAACGTAAAGAACTTTGGCTATGCTGCATTTTCTTCCATATATCACGATCTTGGTATCCATACTTTTTTTAAGAATCGTCAACGCCATACAAAGAACGGCTTCGATGCAAATGTTATTATGCAGATGCTTGCCTATTCCAGACTACTTTATCCAGCCTCTAAAAAATCCTCTTTTGAAAACCGTAGTCGTTTCTTTGAAAAAATAGATTACTCTTTGGATGACGTTTATCGGTGTCTTTCTCTGTTTAATAGGCAGAAAGAAAATCTCCAGTTATGGCTTAACGATAAGATAAAAGAACTTTACAAAAGAGATACAAACTTGATTTATTACGATGTTACAAACTATTATTTCGAAACAGATAAGATGGATGATTTCAAGACAAAAGGCTTGTCAAAGGAACACCGTACAAATCCCATCGTTCAAATGGGACTATTTATGGATAACAAGGGTATTCCTATCACTTACGAATTGTTCCCTGGAAACACAAATGATTGCTTGACCTACAGACCTAATTTATCTAGGATTAAAAAGGATTTTAATTTAGGTCGTGTAATTACCGTGGCTGACAAAGGAATGACTACTGGTGACAACATCTGGTTTACAAAGACTACCCCAACCAAGGATGGTTATGTATTTAGTATGTCTGTACGTGGTGCAGATAAGGAACTAAAATCGTATGTACTGGATGATTCAGATTACGAGTGGTTAGGTGATGAATATAAGCGTAAATCACGAAGATATCCACGTACCATTCAAGTAACAGCAACTAATGGTAAGAAAATCAAAAAAGTGGTAGACGAAAAACAGGTTGTGTTTTACAGCGAAAAGTATGCTAAGCGTGCAAAAGCAGAAAGAGAAGCAGCTTTAGCAAAGGCTAAAGATCTTGCCATGCATCCCGGGAACTATACCCGTGCCACTTCCTATGGGGCTGCTAAATATGTTAAGAAGGTAGATTTTGATAAAGAAACCGGAGAAATCCTAAAAGCATCTTCCATCCTTGAAATAGATGAGAAAAAGCTCAAGGAAGAAGAAGCGCTAGATGGATATTATGTGATTGTTACTAGCGAGATGAACGAATCTGATGACCGCATCATTGAGATTTATAGAGGGTTATGGAAAATCGAAGAATCCTTCCGAGTGACCAAAAGCGAACTTGAAGCCAGACCTGTCTATGTATGGACAAGGGAACATATTGAAGCTCATTTCCTTATTTGCTTTGTTGCTCTTACACTGGCACGCATTTTGGAAATGAAGACAGAAGGAAAATATAGCATTGGAAAACTACTAGATTCCATGTCACAGGCTAATTGTATTCATGTGAATGAAAACCTTTACCTTTTCAGCTATTATGATGAAGTATTAGAATGGATTAGCGAGAAAACCGGCATAAAATTCAACCATAAAATACTTTCGCTTAGAGAAATAAAAAAAATTTTAGGATCAACTAAAAAATAAGTTTTTACACTACAACTTTGTGACAAAACAGAAAACCCGCCATCCTGCATATTTACTGGGCTGACGGGTATTTTTTATCGTTTTTTGCTGCAAAACTCAGGGTATAACTGATGAGTAATTCCTTGTCAATATATTTTTATAGAAAATAATTGTTTACATATATGTTTGATATATTATCCTGGATATCCACTCATATGTCTATCCATAATCTCAAAAAAAAGAAGCGATTGATACATAAAACCCTGACTCAATATCTTCTTATAAAAACTACTCGGTTACACATCTTCCTTTTAAAATAGATGAATTGGGATCGTGCTTTTTATAGTTTTTATTGATTGAAGTATCACTGTGATTAGCATAACAGTATGTACATTTTAGCCTATTGATAAACCAATCCGAATAAAAACTTGGAATATCCGTTCGTCTTGAAGCTGATAGAATCATTGGAATCTCCCTCAAGTTGTTTCCGTCATTAATCCCCATCGGAAACCAAATTTATCAATGATTGATGCCATACAGGAACTGTAAGTCGTACTACGCAGGGGATATATTACAGTACCTTCCTCAACTAATAATTCATATGCAAGCTTCACTTCTTCATCTGTGTCAAAGGTAATTGTCATAAATTCTGAAACACTTTCCGTAAGATCATAATCAAATTCATCAGCCAGCATTAGCCTCTGATTACCTATGAGTATTTCAGAATGATATATCATATTCTTTTGCACATTCGTTAGCTGTTTATTATAGTCTTTGCTATCCGCATCTGCATAGCGCATAAGAAATGTAACCTTTGCATCAAATGCTTTCTTATACATACTTATGGCTTCTTCACATTGTCCCTTAAAGTGTAAGGTCGGTGTTACAATTGGCATATGACTCCTCCTCTGTCATGTTGTTCTTTATTTATCTTTTTTATTTCAGTCAACTTAATTCCATATACTTGTTTCATGCTAATGTTATTAAATAATTTTATAACTTTACTCATTATATCTACTATATCCAACTGATTGGGTTGAATATTTTGCTAGAGATAATATTACCATATTATTCTAACCCCAACAATAGTATCCCTGTTCATATTTATATTAAAGATATTGTGATTTACTTCATAAATAAAAAATCAAGGCAAAAAGATTGAGCTGCTTCAAATCCTTTTGCCTCAGTTATATTAATTAACTTTGATTTATTACATAAAATAAAAAATCGAAGCGATTTAATTTGAACAAGTTCAAATCTTTTGCCTCGATTATATTAATTAACTGATTTATTACATAAAATAAAAAATCGAGGCGATTTAATTTGAACGGGTTCAAATCTTTTGCCTCGATTATATTAATTAACTTTGATTTATTACATAAAATAAAAAATCGAGGCGACAAGATTTGAACTTGCGACCTCTGCGTCCCTAACGCAGCGCTCTAGCCAAGCTGAGCCACGCCTCGATATAACTGCAATCTTAAAACATTCTCTCCTGCTCAAGACAGCAAAGTTATTATATTACGAGATACTAGCATTTGTCAACCAAAAGATTATGTTTTTATTTGGAAGCCTTACCGATTATCATTATCCAAATAATCCGGTATACCATCTCCGTCTTGATCCAGATGCTCCATAGTATCTGGAATTCCGTTGTAATTTAGATCATTCATATTATGATGCATCATCTGATTCATAAAGTCATCTTGATTATCCTGATTAGTAAAATTGTTATTTCTATATTTATTGTTGCCTTGATTATGGAGTACAACTGCAATAATCAATACAACAAAGAAAATAACAAACACAGCAAATCCCATTAATAGAAAAGAAACTATTCTAATAGACATGAGGCTTTCTCCTAACTATATTGTTTTATAATACTCAATATAAAACACTTTATTCAAAATTGCAATGTTAGGTACCAATATATTCAAAAAATTAAAGAAATTAAATTTTTGACCGACTCTCTTCAAGGGGAAACTCAAAAGAAAAAACCACACTAAGGTAATCAACAAAAGCCTTTAGTGCAGTCTTTTCTTTAAGTAAAGTTCATAAAACAAAAAAATGAGATGTTCGTTAAAATTTAATCAACAAGAACGATGGGTTTGATCAGATCCGCAGGCTTTTTGACCATTAGATCAAATGCTGGCTCAATAGAATCAAGTCCTTTAAATCTATGGGTAATCAACAGGGAGGGATCCACACGCCCATACTGAACCATAGCAAGCAGTCTTTCCATTCTCTTTCTGCCACCAGGGCACAAACCGCCTTTGATGGTCTTGTGCGCCAAGAATCCAGCGATGTACATATTATTGATAACCATGTTGGTTTCACCGGTGATGACATCAAGCATACCGATGTTTCCATAGCCAAACCTCGCCACAGCCACAGCATTGTTAAGAGCTTCCATTCCACCTCCGGCAACGATGCAGGCATCGGCGCCCTTGCCTCCGGTCAGCTCCATTATTTGCTCAACGAGATTTCCGTCCTTGTAATTTAGAACCTCTGTTGCACCATATTCTTTCGCAATCCTAACACATTCAGGTCTACTACCAGTTGCTATGATACGTGCTGCGCCGCTCAATTTTGCACCAGCTACAGCCATCAATCCCACCGGCCCAATTCCAAATACAACAACGGTATCACCAAACTTAACCTCCGCCAGTTCAGAGCCATAGAAACCTGTGGTCATCATGTCAACAACCATACAAGCCTGCTCAATGGATACTCCTGCTGGAAGATGCGCAAGGTTCATGTCTGCAGATCGTACTTTGATCTGATCCGCAAACGTTCCATCCTCATAGGATGAGAAGTTGATGGCGGTAAAAATTCCTCCTGCATCTTGATGGGTTCCATCTTGTATATCAGGGTGCTTCCATGTCGGTGTTGTACATGGAATAACAACCGTATCACCAACCTTAAAATCTTTTACATTAGAGCCTGCCTCAATGATCTGGCCAATAGACTCATGACCAAGGATTCGATTCTTTAGATGCTCTCCTTCACTCTCCATTGCGGAGTGGACATCTGAGGAGCAGGGTGCCAGCGCCAACGGACGGCAGATTACATCATCTGAGCCGCACACATAGTCGGGTTTTTCCATCCAACCAACTTTTCCTCTCTCGAATACGCCAAAACCTTTCATATTTCATATGCCTCCTTAGAATTAGTATCAATGTTGCCTATATTATTCTAACAATTAGTCATATAAAAAGCAATAAAATAAAGTTATTTTTTTAACAAAGATTATTGAAATACGGTCACATTCATAAGAAACCCGAGAAGAAGTCATCGGATAAGCTTGCGTTGTATATATAGTAATTAGCAATAAAATTGTCTCAACGACGCTAAAAAAGCACTATTTCGGGTGCCTCAGTCTTATCATTATTATCTCTCAAAGCCTTGTATTATCTAGCTTTCCCATTAAGCTGCCAACGGGAATCGAACCCGTGACCTCCACCTTTGGTAATACTATTTAATTAAATCCAACTTAATTTCAAACTTCTTTCTTTAGCGGTTAAATTCATATTCGACTTTACATTTATTGTAAATTAGTATATTCTTATAATCAGTATAGTTCAAAAATATGGTGTAGCTTTTATAAAATTTATATGCTAAAAGGAGGATCTGTTTATGAAAATGTTTTTCAAAAAAATAATTCCATTCATTGTAGTTGTTACTTTATTTATGTCATTTAATAATGCTACAATTGTAAAAGCTGCCACTAATTATAAAACAGTAAACGGAACAATTAATGTCGGCAGAAGTGACCAAGCTGGTAATGCAGTTATACAATATACTATAAGATTTAGTTATGATGGACGTAATGTAAATGTATTAAACAATAATTTGGAAGTTATAAGTACAAATACTAGCGTTAGAATTGTACCTACAATAACAACAGGCAAAGTATCCAATGCAATTTATTTTAATAATGTTCTTCAAGTTACATTAGTAGCTACTTGTACACCAACAGGGGTTACGGATTTATATACTACATAAACTATTTCTACACCATATTTTAACTATACTAGTAAAAAACTAATTTGTTTTCAAAGTGCAATTTACGTAAACTCAAGATAACATCCCCCATTAGTGATCAAAGTGGCTCTACATGCCAATAAGGATGCGAATTGAAATCGTATCATTTTCTTTTTATTTTAATAAACCCCAATTAAACCCCAAGGCACTAAAAAAGCACTCTTTCGAGTGCCTCCATCTTTTCATTATTATCTCTCAAAACCCTGTATTATCTAGCTTTCCTATTAAGCTGCCAACGGGAATCGAACCCGTGACCTCCACCTTACC
>JAEZTQ010000049.1 GCA_023443625.1 Bacillota bacterium
ATTGATTTCTTTGAATAAAGCCTTGTGCTGCGCCTTTGACGAATACATTCATAGATGTTATATGTCTCCAGGATATCGCTGTTAATCTCGGGAAGCGGAAAAACATCTGTATTAGGCTCGCAGGGCTTTACGGGGAGCGGCTGCGGCATTCCTTTTGCTTTATCTGTATTTGATTTATTAAATTCTGAAAAATTGGATTTTAAAAACTTTCTCTGTTCCTCATATCGTGCCATGAATTCTCCTTCTTTCTTACTAACTCAATCGGAACCAAACAGTTCTCCCATCCCATATAACTTTACCTGCTCCACCATATGTCCGATATTACCTTCCCCTGCAAACCTGCTGTCATCAAAGAAATTCTCCGTAAGATCCAGCCAGACAAGGGGATGCGCTTCCTCGCGTAATACAGTCTCGGTGCTTAATTGTCCCGCATATACTTCCACATAGCAGTCTTGATTATAATACGTGAAATCCATCATATGGTTAAGCTGAATATTGAGCTGATCAATACCTGTCTCTTCCTTCAATTCCCTGTAGGCAGCTTGATATCCATCCTCATTTTCCTCTATTTTTCCGCCTACCAGATTATATAAACCTTTATATGGATCTTTCATTCTTTTACAGAATAGCAGTTTATTCCCATCCTGATGATACACCATAATACAATTATATCCTTGCATACATCCTCCGGTTAAGCAGTGGCTAAATCTAAAAATCAGCCAATCAGTAAATGCTACAATTGAAAAATTTCAGCCGCCTTATCCATATTCTCCATTATGGAAACAGAAAACGGACATTTGCTTTCACAGCTTCCGCATTTGATACAATCAGAGCCATGTGCCGACAATTCTCTGTAATGCTGGCCTGCGCCCTTATTTACCGCATCTTCGTCCATAATAGCAATATCAAGATATTTTGTGACAGCTGCGATATCGATTTCGGCAGGACATGGCAGGCAGTGATTACAGTAGACACAGCTTCCTTTAAAATCGTTGCTCATATCTCGTATTGCATCAACATATTCCAGCTCCGCCGGGTCCGCTGATAAATAGGAAACCGCTTCTTCTACCTGTCTCCTGCCCTGGCACCCGATCAGGGTACTTGCAACCGCTGGTCTTGTCAATGCATAATGGATGCACTGATTGACCGTAAGCGGCTTGGAAAAAGGCGTATGCTCCTTGGAAAGCAGCTTACCTCCGCCCAAGGTTTTCATTACCGTAATCGGGATATTAAGCTTGTCGCAAGTCCTATAGAGCTCCAAACGTTTTTCATCTATTTTAAGCATAATGCTTTTATCAAATTCATTGTCAAGATAGCTAAGCGCGTCTACTTCACCGGGAAGCATATCAAATGCAGGATTAATACTGAACATCAGCAGGTCAACCAGTCCTGTTTCCACCACCTTCCTCGCAATGACAGGATTATGGGAGCTGGCGCCAATTCCTCTGATTACACCCTTTTGCTTCAATTCCTCAGCATATCGTATAATTCCGGAATGAAAAACTTCATCAAAATGCTGCTCACTATCAATAAAAAAGAGCATTCCATAATCTATGTAGTCGGTATCCAAATCTTTCAGAAGATTTTCAAAGTACTTTTTGTTGGTTGTCAAATCCCTGGAGATATCATACTGATGGTTTATATCCGTTGACCCGATATGGCCTTGAATAATGAACTTATCGCGGTTACCTTTTATAGCTTTTCCTATCTTTTGGCGTATATCGCTGCCCGGCATAAAAACATCCATCATGTTTATGCCATATTCCATAGCGGCATCAATGGTTTCTTTTACAAGGGCATACTCTTTTCCATCAAGATGTTCTGCTCCAAGACCGATAATTCCGGCTTCCATTCCTGTATTACCTAATTTTCTGTATTCCATACCAATCCCTCCATTCATTTCGAGTGCTATACGGCCCTTAAAACCGAAAAAGGCTAAACCCATTATACCAGCTTATGCAATTATCAACAAGGTTCAGTATAAGCCGTTACGGCTATAGACAAAGATGTGCAAACCCAATCCGGTGCCGGTATCCTGACGACCGCCTGATTTTTCTTTTTTATAATACGGCTTAAGCGGAGATCTCCAAGGGTCGCTCCCCGCTTTGCGTGGTAAAATTGGGCGCTGTTCACAATAATATCCATCTTACCATTTACCGCGCCCGTATGGAAGGAGAGGTTGTTTCCCAAACCTCTGTGTCCTGTTTGGTGATGCCGGGCTCCAGATGGACCACCGTTTTATCCAATCCGAAATGCCGGTCAAGTCATAAACGCCGTTATGCTCGGTAACAGTGATGCCTTCCTGGGATCCCGGCAGTCTGACCAGCAGTGTCATAGCAAATACCATAATAAACGATGAGGCCAGAATAAACAGCAGCCGGTGTCTATTTGCAAACTGTTTGATACGCGGCAATTCAGAAGAAGCTTGACAAATCCTCATAAAGCATCAATAGATACTTGATACAAATAGGAACAGAGTATGTATCTCTACATACCCTGCCCTTTTATCCCTGCTGATATTATCTTAATGAAGGAACAATCGAATGATACTACTTTATCGCATGATCATTCCACTCGATTTTTACGATCTCAGGCTTTTCACTGTTATACCTCACCGTATGCACTGACCGTGTACTGCTATAAATGCTTAACCTATACGTATCTCCGCTTTTGTCTGTAAATGCCAGATAACCCGACCCGCTGCCAAACCCTTTCGGACCCTGTGCGTCAACATTAACTACATAGTCAAAATATCCTGGAGAACCCGTTAATGTTATCCCATATACACATCCACCATCATTAAATTTAATGATATCATTCAAATGCGAAGAGTTATTGATTGATACCTCCGAATTCACTGTCATTCCGTCTCTGCGCTCTGCCCATGAGTTTTGGCCAAGATTTTTTGCTGTAAAATCAGAAATAGGATATCCCATACTAATACCTCCCATAATTATTTTATTTTTTAACACGACAATATCAGCTATCAAGCACGCTATTTTATTTCACCGTAACTTTAATGGATTCTTTTATCGTTCCATACTTTACCACCACTGTATCTGTTCCTGTTGTTTTTGCAATTGCTTTTCCAGTCTTTTTATCAATTACCACAATCGCCTTTTCTATAGTAACCCAAGTAATCTTATCCTTCGTAATTCCGTAACCGGCAGCCGTATAGGTGAAACTTTGCCCTTTCTTGAGACTCTCCTTAGATTTCACTATCTTAATAGAGGCTTTGTTTACAGTAATATTACTTTTTAAAGTTTTTGTATGCTCACCAGAAGTAATCGTAGCGGTTATGACTGCCTTTCCAGCCTTTTTCGCGGTTACTTTTCCTTCTGCTGTTACAGTCGCAATTTTAGTATTGGAAGATGTATAGGTAGTCTTGAGATATAGACTATCCTCTTCTGCTAAAGTGCTTAAACTATCTGGTAAACTAAGTTTTAATGTGGTTGACCTTCCGGTATTTCCTCCAACATAGAGTGTCTTCTTTGCCGGTGTCAATGTTATCTTATCCAGTTCCGCCTGCAGCTTCGCTCCATCATCTATTACGATGGCATAGTCCGATGCATGAGCAAATGGAAATACTATATTCCCTTCTGAATCCACGGTTGCCATTGATATAAGCTCTAGTTTTCCTGTAGCTTTATTATAATAGAAGAGATTTGCTGTTCTGCCGGTTAATTGGCTGCCAATATTAAGGGATAATCTTGCTTTAAAACCAAATGTCCCCTCATGGAAAAGGCTTAATAATAGTATTTCCGTTTCAGCCTCTGCGCCTGTCTGCTCTGCCAGTTCTTCCAGAACTTCCTTTGGAATCTCTCCGGCTCCCAGTTTTGCCTTTAAATCAATATCTTTGAAATCAATCGGTGTATCCCTGTCTTTTCCTTGTTCTATCTCGTCTCCATGTATCGTCCAGGATATCCCATCTTCTAAGACAAAGGTAGCCGTCATATTTTTTTCTGCCAATTCCTTTAGTATCGTTCCTGGAATAACTGTAGTCCCGGTCATCGTTATATTGATCTGCCGGGATGCTTCCCCTTGAATACCATCCAAAACCTTGTTCCAGCTCTCTGTATTGCTGCCGTCTACAGCAAAGTCAGAAGAGGTATCCTCATAGCCGGATGTGGGCTGTGTGGGTGTAGGCTGCGGTGCTGATGTGGGCTGTGGTGTCGGTGTTACCGCAGGCTTCTCCTGCCTTGTAATTGTAACAATGTATCTGCGAATACTAGCGCCATGCTCTGCCACAACCTTGGTACAAAATGTATTTTCTCCCACTTCCAAAGCTACCTGCTTATTCGGTATTTCATCTATAAAAGTCCAATTCTCAAAATCAAAATCCTTATACAGCGTCCAGGTGGCATTCGTGCTTACTGTAAAATCGAGGATAAAGGAGCTGACACCGTTCTCTACGCTTGCATTAATGAAAGCGTTTTCTTTATCTATAACAGCGTCCGGCAGATTTGTACTCAGGATCTCGTAACCACCGTAGGTTGGAAGAACCGTAAGTGTTCCCCCCGGTACATGGGTTAAGTAATAATTTGTTCCTCTGGTGTTATTTAATTTTGCGTATGCGGAAAATGTCAATGGATAATCTCCCGGCTCATCAATATTAGCCGGAAGCTCTACTTCTGCCCATTCTGATAGACAATTCTCCTTATTCCACATATCAGTCCCTATAAATCCAATATAGTTGAAAACAATCAAAGGAGTCGTCTCACGATGCATAGAGGAGTCTACGATGGAAACCTGTACTTCCCTTTTCTCAATCTTAAAATCAATCTCATAGGGAGTAACGATATAATCTGTCACCGTATCAGGGATGGATATGGTAAGCTTATACTCCCCCGCATTCACGGGAGCCGTATATGCGTCATAGGAATTACCGGAAGCTTCTGTTCCTGTGTAATGAAATACATATTCTCCCGGATAGCTTCCCGCCGCAGGAGTACCCGTATAGCCCTTCCAGGGGGTGCCGTCGTACACTCTGTGCGCAGCAGTGATTCCTGTAATATCTGCATTAATAACATCAGCTGCTGTTACAGTTAATACGAAGGTAGTATCCGTATAGTAATAGCTGTTTGTAACCTTCAATTGTATTGCACTTGAAGTTACTGCCGCTACAGACTTCACATTAAAAAGTAAATATGCAGAATCAGTCCACACATCATAACCTTGTTCCGCTGACTCCACTAAACTACCGATATAAGTAACATTTTTTTGACCTCCCTTATTCCAAAAGGCATAGGTAATCTGCTCAGGCAAATCATATCTGATACCTGCTTGCAC
>JAEZTQ010000074.1 GCA_023443625.1 Bacillota bacterium
AGCACCTTCCTTTGTAGTTTATTTGGTCTTCGTAAACCTAAATTTACCACAAAAGGGTGCTTTTCATCTACCCTAAATCAAATATGGAATGTATTTCCATATACCCTAAACTAATTTTACGCTAACCTCGGGATCATTTTTGATGCTCTCTAATAGACCGATTAATTTGTGTGGGGGTAAAAATGAATTTATCTTTTTTACTATATTATTTGCATAATCCTCATTAACAAAACTACAGATGCGGCAAGAAGGATTGATAAAGTATTGCCATGCAAGAGCTTGACATTCTTTTATTTTGGCTGGAAGTTCTTCGGCGCTTACTTTTGTAGGTAAAATTCCAAAACATTGTTTTGGTGATTTGTGAGTGAATTTCCAAATAGCGTCTTCTTTTATGGGGGTGGGAGATAGATAGGCATATTGTCTTCTCCCTAACCTGATGGTTAATCCATTCTCATTTGTTAATGAGGTATCTGATGTAGAAACTGAGATATAAAAATCAGGATGCAAAAAATTGGCAGAGGATAAAAACTGTTTGATATTTGAAATGTTTTCATCTAGTAGGGCATAGAGAAAATCGTCCTGGGATAAATGAGCTTCCTCGGAGCGAAGGCGAGATAAGGCTCTATTCAAATACATACATAATTCATCATATTCCAAGGGTTTTAGGCAATAGCCCAAGATACCATATTTAAAAGCTCTTTGTGCATATGAAAATTCAGCATACCCACTCATGATAAGAATTTGAATGTGGGGATAATCTCGATGTAATTGTTGACACAATTCCAGCCCACCCAAGCCTTGCATTCTTATATCGGTCAAAACCATATGTATAAGCTTTGTTTGGACAATCTTTAAAGCTTCTTCACCACTAGAAGCAATTGCAGCAACTTCCATGTTAAATTGTTTCCATGGAATCCATTGTTCTAAGGATGACGTGACAGAAGTTTCATCATCTACTAATAGTACCTGATACATAGTTTCCTCCTTTATGATGGGGTGATAGGCAAGCTAAGAGTTACGCATGTCCCATCTCCAATGGAACTCTCTATATTAAGTCCATAAGCTTCACCATATTGTAATTTCATTCGAGCATTGGTATTAACCAGACCTATATGCTTGCTAGTATCATATATTTTTGAGGTTAATGATTTTTGTATGGGGAGTAATACCTCTGGTGCAATACCAATGCCATTATCCCGGATGGTTATGATTAAGGTATCATTTTCTATGGCTCCGCCTATATAAAGAATGCCCCCAAAATTCTTTGGCTCTAATCCGTGGAAGATAGCATTTTCTACTAAAGGCTGTAACAGCATTTTAATAACCATTGCATTACGAGCTTCATCTGTAATACTAATAATAACGTTAAATTTTTCTGAAAAACGAGCTCGTTGAATATTGATATAGGCTTCTGTGATTTCTAATTCCTGTTCCAAGGAAACAAAATCATCCCCTTTAATACTATACCTTAATATCTTTGCCATAGACACCACAATATGGGATATCTCGGGAATTTGCTTTTTTTGTGATATAGAGCGAACTAATTCAAGGGTATTATATAAAAAGTGAGGATTAATTTGGCTTTTGAGTAAGGATAATTCTGATATTTTACGTTGTAGCTCTGCCTCATAAAGATCATTTGAGGTCTTTACGATTTGTGTATTCAAATCGTGAATAGAAAATAACATATCTGAGAAGGCATTTCCTATTTCGATTACCTCTGTGCATCCTTTTAGCTGCAGTGGTTTATCAGGTTTTCTTAATCTTTTTTCCTTTATGTGAAGAATTATTTTATTAAATTCATTTAAGGGCGTTATGAAATTGAAGTATAATATCATTCCTAACAATACTTGAAAGAGGCAGCAAAAAATGATGATGGACCAGGTTAGTCTATATACATAATTCAGCTTTTCGTTGGTATTATGGATGTCGATGGCACTAATGATGTAACTTTGGGCATCCTCTAAGTATGCTATTTGAATGATATAGGAATCGTTTGAGAAGGAATAACGAAAATTTTCTGGTTTAGTTGCTCCATTAGCGAATATAATGTCACGGCAACTATCAAATATTTCTGTAGCTGTTTCCTGACTACAGTTAAAGGGCGTAATATGACTATTTGCATCGTATAGCAAAAACCAGGAATTCAAGGTATCTATACTAGGCAATTGAATTGCTTGTTTTTGTAAATTGATTGAGACAAAAATCGTACCTAGATTTACATGATCCTTAAACATAGGAGAAGAAAAAACAAAGGCAGGGATATCGCTTTGTGATGGTGCTGAACTTCGATAAGTTCCTAAAGCTTTAGCACCATAATGGGAGGATACCTTTTGCCTCATATTCATCAAATCAGCTTTGGAAAAGAAACTAGACCATTGCACCCGATCATTTACAAAGGCGATATCAATGATTGAATCATTAAGCCAAAAAATGGATGTTTTTTGTTGATTAATTGCATTGATCATCTGTACATTTATATCTTGGTAGGAAGTGGCACTGAGCAAATCACTAGTTGCAGTATTATATTGTAGCTGGGTACATATATTATCAATCTGTTGCGTGATTGATGAAATTTCCATGGTAAATTTATCAGTCAGAGCTTCTACATATTCCATATTAGTATCCATTAAGGCATTTTTCATAGAGATGCGCATGTAGATACATAGGATACTTAAGGTAAGGATAGTTATGCTAGTAAGTATAAAAAATTGTTTTTTAATACTGAAAATTCTAAAATTCCTAATAAGTTTTTTCACATATTCACCCCAATAGTTTTCGTTTAATATAATTATAGTACATTTTATAACTAAATTATATGGAAGATTCTTAGAAATAAATAAGTAAATTATATGTCTAGATGGAAGAAACTTAGAGTTTTTCTTCATTTTGATTTAAGCTTATTTATGTCATAGTATTTACAGAGAAACAAATTGGAGGTTAAAAATGAAGGATCGAACATCAAAGTTGCAGACAATTAAGAATAGCCTAAGAAAGCATTGGCTTTTATATGTAATGCTTGTGCCTGTTCTGCTATGGTATCTAATATTTTGCTATGCTCCAATGGGAGGAATTATTATTGCTTTTAAGAACTATCGCTTTGATATGGGAATATTTAAGAGCCCCTTTATTGGCTTAGATAATTTCAGCAAAATGCTTACTGATACATATTTTTTGAGAGGTGTTAAGAATACTTTAATATTTAGTTTTGGTAGGATCATCTTTCAGATGCCTTGTGCCATATTATTAGCCATTTTACTCAATGAGCTAGCTTATACAAAGCTAAAAAGGATAATACAGACAGTGGTAACAGTTCCCCATTTTATCTCTTGGGTGGTTCTGGCGGGTATCTTAACAAAGCTCTTTGGTTCATCAGGAATTATTAATCAGATTCTTGGTACCTTAGGGTTAGGTAGCGTATCTCCAATTATGAATTCTGGTTCTTTTCGTGCCTTTATCTGGATTGGTAATATATGGAAGGAAATCGGCTGGGATGCCATTATATATTTGGCTGCCATAACCTCGGTAGATCAGGGATTATATGAGGCGGCTAGTATCGATGGGGCTGGAAGATTAAGAAGGATTTGGCATATCACTTTATCCGGTATTCGTGGAACTATTTGTATTATGCTAATCTTGGCTGTGGGACAAGTTATGACCAATGGTTCGTTTGATCAAATATTTAATCTATATTCCGCACCAGTTTATGATGTGGCAGATACATTAGATACCTATATCTTTAGAGAGACCTTTGCTACTGGAGGCTTAAACTATGGTTATTCAACAGCCATTGGGCTATTTAAGTCGTTGGTAGGTGTAGTCCTTATATTGATCAGTAATAAAGTGGTTACAAAAGCCGGCGAAAATGGATTATTGTAGATGCTGTATTTTGGAAGATAGGAGATAAAGATGAAAAAGAAAAAAATTAAATGGTTTGATATTGGGTTAGCGATATTTCTATTGGTTCTGGCAATGATAACTTTGTATCCCTTTTATAATGTGTTGATTGTCTCAGGTGCGAATACCATTGCCACTGCCAAACATACTCCTTATTTATTACCTTATGTATGGGATTGGACTGGTTATAAAACAATCCTCAGTGATGCAGCTTTTTTTAAATCACTCTTTGTAACACTCTTTGTTACAATCGTTGGAACACTGATAAATATGTTTCTTTCTGTAACAGGGGCATATGCGCTTTCAAGAAAGGAGCTGTTAGGAAGAAAATATATTCTAGGAGCAATCATCTTTACCATGTTATTTTCAGGAGGTTTAGTTCCAAACTATCTAGTTATCAAGAAGCTAAACTTAATTAACAGTATATGGGTTATGATCTTACCTACAGCAATTAGTACCTATTATCTAATCATTATGAAGAATTATTTTTTGACTTTGCCAGATAGTCTCATTGAAGCCGCAAGAATAGATGGTGCAAATGAAATTACCATACTGATTAAAGTGATTATTCCTATTTCATTACCTTTTATGGCTACTTTTGCATTATTTTATGCGGTAGAGCGTTGGAATGAATGGTATAATTCTATGATTTATATTAATGAATCATCTTTAAGACCGATGCAGATATATCTTCGAGAAGTGTTAGTTAACATGAATTCACAACTATCAGCAATGGCACAACAAATGATGGGAAAAACGCAGAAAGTATTTAACAGTTCAATACAAATGGCTACCATAGTAATTACTACACTGCCAATCCTTTGCGTATATCCCTTTGTGCAGAAACATTTTGTTAAAGGTATTATGATAGGTGGTATAAAAGAATAGCCTATCAATACATAAATAGGAACTAAATTATTAAATTCAAGGAGGGTAATATTTTATGAAACTCAAAAAAAGGTTACTAACGCTATTATTGAGTACAACAATATTAGTGGGGCTTCTTAGTGGTTGTGGGGGAAGCAAAAAAGATGACAAGGATAAAGAAATGGATACAAGCAATGGGGACAAGGTGACACAGGAGACTGATAAGGCCGCAGGGGAAGAGAGCAGCACTCTAGAACCCATGGAGATTTCACTGGCCGTTTGGAATGTGGAAACTGCTTTCTCAAAAGGGGAGGAAGATGAAGTATTAAAAACGATTCAAGACAAATTTAATGTTAAATTTAAACCTGTAAATATTACTTGGGATGATTATACTTCAAAAATACAATTATGGGCTGCATCCGATTCTCTTCCAGATATTTTTGTAGGAAATATCAGAACTACTAGTAGCTTTAATACCTGGGCAACCCAGGGCGTATTAAAGGAAATACCACAGGATTTGTCTAAATATCCTACCTTAGAGGCTTATATGAATACACCTGAGCTTGCTACTTGTCAAATAGGAGGAAAGACATATTGTATCTTCCGTCAGACCTTCGGGGAACAGAGTGCTACTGCAAGAAATACTTCTATTGCTTATAGATGGGATTTAGCACAGGCAGCAGGAATTACAAAAGAACCAGCAAATTGGGATGAATTCCGTGCCATGATGCAAGCTATTATTGAGAAAGATCCAGATGGAACTAATATTCAAGGTATGACAGCTTTAGGATATGATCGTCTCATTAACATGATTATGCCATACAGCCTACCTCTGGCATGTACAGAAGGTACAAGCTTTTACTGGAGTGATAAGGGTGACGGAACCTATGTACCTTCATACTTTCTAGGTGATAATTTAGGAGAAGAGGCTTTACCTGCATTACAACTTTTAAGAGATATGTACTCTGAAGGTACTATTGAGAAAGACATTGCTCTAGCATCTCAGACTTTAGCTCATGAGAAATTCCTTAATGGCCAAAGTGCAGCAATCCTCGTAGATGGTGCTGGTGGTGCCTGGGATGAGACTGGTGAATATTGGGAAGGAATTCATGGTAATGATTTCTTTGATGATGTAAAATACCTAACCATTATGCCAGACGTGAATGGCAACCCTGCTTATCCTATCACTGATTATGCTTGGAGTGAATCCTTTATTAACAGTTCTGTAGACGATAAGAAATTGGATCGTATTCTTCAGATATATGATTATTTATTAACAGATGAAGGTGCATTTATGGGTACCTATGGTATGGAAGGTGTTACGTATGATTTTAATGAGGAAGGTGCAGTAGTATTAAAAGAAGGTACATTACCTTCCGAAGTATATCCTTCTACAGATGTATTTTCAATTTTAGTTCGTTGGAATCCTAATACTTATGACAAGAGATTCCCAGCAGGGTCCATTGCTCCTGATGCGTGTACAGAGGAGGATGATAAGCGTCAGCAGTTGGCAAAAACATTTGAAATACCAGAATATGATTATAAATATACATCAACCTTTACCTCTTTAGGATCGGATTTCTCTTTAAATATTAAAGATGATCTTCTTACCATTGCTACAGGTACAGAGCCAGTGGCAGATATGTGGAACAAAGTAATCGAATCTTACAAAGTAATGGGATTGGAAGATGTAATATCAAAAGTAAATGAAGCTGTAAAATAATAATAGAAAGAAGACTGCCGCTTGCATAGAAGCCATATTTTGCAGGCGGCAGTTTTCAAAAATAAGAATTAATCTTTATGAGATAGGTTTTTAGACATGAAGATAGTATGTTCGTATAAAGAATATGAAACTCAAAATACTAAATTACTAGATAATATCGAGGTGCTATGAATAAGGAAAAAGACAAAATCATATTAAACATAGGTGAGAGGATGGAACCTTTAGGTGATTTGTTTGGTATCTTTTTTGAGGATATCAATCATGCTGCTGATGGTGGATTGTATGGAGAAATGGTACACAATAGATCCTTTGAGTTTTCCCCTGTAGATAATGAAGAATATCACTCTTTATATGCATGGGAAGCAGTAGAAGATAATGATTGCCATTGTGACCTAAAGGTAAAAACAGATACTCCCTTGTCAGAAGTTAATCCCCATTATATAAAGATGACAGTAACGGGAGCAGGAGCAGGCATTATTAACCAGGGTTATAATAGCGGATTCTATATACAAAAGGGGGAAAGTTATCATTTCACTTGCTATGCTAGGAATAATGAAATAGATAAGAAGGTACTACGTATTAGCTTAGAAGGGGAAGAAGGCTGCTATGGGTTTACTTCAGTGGAAGTAGAGGAAGGCCCATGGGCCAAATATGAAGGAATTATTTGCGTCAGCAAGACAGATACTAGCGCTCGCTTAAAAATCACTCTAGAGATGAAAGGATCAATTGAACTTGATTTTGTATCCCTATTTCCTGAAAAAACCTTTGGCCAGAGAAGGAATGGAATGCGTAAAGATTTAGCTGATTTGCTAGCAGATATGAAACCAAAATTCATGAGATTTCCTGGAGGTTGTTTAATACATTCTGGTTCCCTGAATCCAGAGGCAAGAGATTCTGTCTATCGATGGAAGAAAAGTATAGGTGCAATCGAGGATAGACCAGCGCGAAAAAATATATGGGGTTATAATCAAACCTTAGGCTTGGGATTTTATGAGTGCTTTTTATTCTGTGAGGATATTAAAGCAAAACCGTTACCTGTGTTGCCAGCGGGATATAATCCACATAAGCAGGAGATGGTTCCTATGGATGAGCTACAGCCTTGGATTGAGGATGCTTTGGACTTAATTGAATTTGCCAATGGGGATGAAAATACAAAATGGGGCAGTATAAGGGCAGCTATGGGACATCCTGCTCCTTTCGGCTTGGAATATCTGGGAATTGGCAATGAAGAGGTAGGAGAAGGATTTTTTGAAAGATATGAGTATTTCCATAAAGCAATAAGAGAAAAATATCCTGACATTAAAATCATCTGTACCTCTGGACCAAATGCAGCAGGAAGTGAATTTGAACGTGGTTGGAGCTGTGGCAAAAGGCTAGGGAGTGATTATATCGATGAACACTATTATCAAACCCCGGAGTGGTTTCTGGCCAATTACCATAGATATGATACTTATGAAACCAAGGGACCTAAAGTATTCTTAGGTGAATACGGGACTTGGGGGAAAAGTTGGTATCATGCACTAGTAGAAGCTGCTTACATGATTGGTCTAGAGAGAAATGCAGACAAAGTTGGACTGGCATGCTATGCACCCTTACTGGCAAATGAAGATTATGTAAATTGGGATACTAATTTAATTTGGTTTAATAATCATAAGGTATGCCCGACACCAAATTATTATGTACAAAAGTTATTTATGAATCACCAAGGCACAAGGAAATTAAGGGTAAGCGATGTTCCAATTAAAGAAGAGAAAAGGGAAATAGAACCATTATCAGGAAATATCTGTTTTAAAGGATACCAGTCTATATGTTCTTATAAAGACATTAGGATTCAAAATGATTTGACAGGTGAGATTCATTTTATAGATCATTTGGAAGCAGATACTAGCAATAAGGCTATGGTGAGTGCAGTTTCTCATTGGACAGATTATACAATAAGCACGAAAGCAGAAGTGATTGAGGGTGAGAAAGGATTTGAAATAAATTTTGCCTGGAAAGATACAAGTAATTATCGTAAATGGACCATAGGAGGATGGCAGAATTATGATCTATTCCTTAGCCACATCATAGACGGAAGAAGTTCCGATTTAACCCAGGCCCTATTTACAGTAGAACCACATAGAGTTTACGACTTAAAGTTACAGGTGAAAGATCGTTATATTAGGACCTGGATCGACGGAGAGGAAAGCTTGGCAACGGAAGATAAAGAGGTTGTCATAGAGCCACTGTATTATACTGCCAGTGAAGATGAGACAGATGGAGCAATAATTATTAAGGTAGCTAATTTACAGGAGGAAGCTGTTAATGTCCAAATAAACTTAAGAGATTGGCAGCTAAAGAGGGTAAATGGAAAGATATTTACTATGGATTATGACCGAGAGGCAACCAATACCTTTAGCCAACTAGATAAAGTTATTCCGGTGGAAAGTGAGTTTTCCTGTGATGAAGAAGAGCTAAATTACCAGTTCCCCTCCATGTCCTTGACTATTATGAGATTATATAATAGGCAAGGACATGGATAAACCAAAAAGGAGGTTTTATAGCCTATGAAATATGATAATACAGTGCTTGGAAGGGATAATCAAAACCCCGTTATTACTGGGTTGTTTGCTGATCCTGATATAGCATACTTTGATGGAAAATATTATATCTATCCTACAACTGACGGATACTACAACTGGTCAGGACATAGTTTTTATGTCTTTTCCTCTGAGGATGGCATCCATTATACCAAGGAAGGTCAGATTTTGGATGTGGCTACAGAGGAGGTAAAGTGGGCCAGTGGACATGCTTGGGCACCCTGTATTGCAAGACGTGAGGGAAGATATTATTTCTATTTTTGTGCAAAGGATAAGAGAGGAATATCTGGGATTGGTATTGCTTCTTCAAAGAGCCCCATTGGGCCTTTTTGTGCAGAGGAAAAACCTTTATTGACCCTAGATATGATGCAAGAAAGAAACATTGATATGAATCAGGTGATAGATCCCTCTATCTATCAAGAAGGAGAGGACTATTACATATTATTTGGCAATGGAATACCTGCAATTGCAAAGTTATCAAAGGATATGACAGGTATTGATATGGAAAGTCTTCAGGTAATAGAAGGGGCTTTAGATTTTACAGAAGCAATTACTGTCTTTAAAAGAGATACAACCTATCATTTTACTTGGTCCTGCAATGACACCAGAAGCGAGGATTATCATGTGAAATATGGGACCTCTACCTCCCTATATGGCCCCATCACTTATCATGGAATAATTTTAGAAAAGGAAGAGAAAGAAGATATCCTTGGAACAGGACATCATTCCATCTTACATCTGCCAGAAGAGGATAAATATCTTATTGCATATCACCGTTTTGCAAAACCCTTAGAAAAATATCCTGAAGGTAAAGGGTTTCATCGTGAAACCTGTATTGGCCAGTTGGAATTTGCAAGGGATGGGCGCTTGTTGCCAGTGAAACCAAGGGACTAACATAAAGAAAGTGAAATATATATATTTGGAGGCTTAAGTGATGCAAACAATGCGAAAAGAGGGCTCGGCTCTCATTTATGAATATGATGGAGAAGCCCTTAGAATTGAACCCTGGGGTGACAATAGTTTTCGAGTTCGTTCTGTTATGATGGGGGATATATTAGATACGGAATATGCCCTTTTACCATGTAGTCCATTAGAGAGTAAAATTGTAATAGAATCCTTACGTGGTGAGATTATTAATGGAAAAATAAGAGCCGTAATTGAAATTAGTGATTGGGATTATAAAGCAAAAGTCAGTTTTTATAATCAAAAGAACGAATTACTATTAGCAGAAGAAGGATCTAAAGGAGCATTGTTCCTGAAAAGCCGTGCTTTTCGCCCGATTATCGGCGGAGACTATGAGTTAAAGGTTAGCTTTGCTTCGAATCCACAGGAGAAGCTTTTTGGTATGGGACAATACCAACAGAATATGTTGGATATCAAAGGATGTAACCTGGAATTAGCCCACCGTAATTCTCAGGCTAGTATTCCCTTTGTATTATCCAGCTTAGGATATGGTTTCTTATGGCATAATCCTGCTGTGGGAAGTGTAAGCTTTGGTAAGAATAATACCCAGTGGTATGCCACAAGCTGTAAGCAAATGGATTATTGGATTACTGCAGGAGATACTCCTGCTGAGATAGAATGTGCTTATGCTGAAGCTGTTGGCAAAACTCCTATGATGCCGGAATATGGTCTAGGTTTTTGGCAATGTAAACTTCGTTATTGGAATCAGGAAGAGTTGTTAGGCGTTGCAAGAGAGTATCATAAAAGAAACATACCAGTGGATGTAATTGTATGTGACTTCTTTCACTGGCCCCATATGGGAGATTTCCGTTTTATCGAAGAATTCTTTCCCAATCCAGAGGCTATGGTGCAGGAATTAAAAGAAATGGGCATGAAGCTTATGGTTAGTGTTTGGCCACAGATTGATTTAAAAAGTGAGAACTATTTAGAAATGAAACAAAAGGGTCTGCTGGTTAAGGCTGAACGTGGTGTAGAAATAGGTATGCGTTTTGGTGGAGAGAGTATGTTCTATGATGCAACCAATGAAAAGGCGCGAAGCTATGTATGGGAGAAATGTAAGAAAAATTATTATGACAAGGGCATCGAAATATTCTGGTTGGATGAAGCAGAGCCTGAATATAGTGTTTATGATTTTGATAATTATAGATATTATCTAGGTCCAAATCTTCAGGTGGGGAATTTGTATCCTAGATATTATTCCCAAACCTTTTATGAGGGACAAAAGGCAGCAGGACAAGACCTTGTGGTAAATCTAGTTCGTTGCGCCTGGGTAGGCAGTCAGCGATTTGGTGCCTTGGTATGGAGTGGTGACATCCATAGTGACTGGGATGCCTTCAGAAGTCAAGTTTGTGCAGGCTTAAACATGGGTATTGCAGGAATTCCATGGTGGACTACGGATATAGGAGGTTTTTCTGGAGGCAATCCAGAGGATGATAGTTTCCGCCAACTTCTTGTTCGTTGGTTTGAGTGGGGATGCTTTTGTCCAGTAATGCGTCTCCATGGCGACCGTGATGCAGGTCGGTACACTCCTAAGCATGGAGATGGAAGGGATGCCTTCTTCTCTGGAGGAGATAATGAAATATGGAGTTTTGGAGAAGAAAATACACCAATTTTAGAGAAATATATCAGACTTCGGGAAGCAATGCGCCCTTACACTAGAACATTAATGGAAGAAGCTCATACTAAGGGTCATCCTGTCATGCGGCCTATGTTTTATGAATTTCCTGAGGATATGCCTTGTTGGGACTTGCAGGAACAATATATGTTTGGTAGTGACCTTCTTGTAGCGCCTATATTGTATGAAGACAGAACAGAGAGAGAAGTGTATCTGCCAGCAGGAGCGAAGTGGACTAATCTGAAGGATGGAAAGGTCTATGAAGGTGGCCAAACCATTCTTGCCCAGGCGCCAATTGATGTTATTCCTATATTTATTAAGGATCAAGCTTTACAGGAGCTAATAGGTTTAATCTAATATTAATAAATCTCCGGTTGTGATGGTATTAAGTTGTTTGGAGTTAGGAAGGAAATCAACACCCCGGTAATGCTTGACTTATTCGCCAATACAAGACATAATCCGAGCCGATACTGACTTAGAGTTATGCCTTATATTAGATTATACTATTACTTTATGTTGATTAATCTTACGAAATTGTTCTGGCGTCATATGCTCATATTTTTGAAAAATCCTAAAGAAGTATTTTACATTGTCATAACCCACAGCCTTTGCTATTTGGTAAGTCCTCTTATTGGTCTCTATAAGTAGCTGTTTGGCTTTCTCAATTCGAATTTTATTTAGATAATTTACAAAGGTCTCTCCAACTCGTGCTTTGAACATGTGGCTTAGGTAGCTGCGATTTAAATGAAATAAGGAGGAGACGAATTCAACTGTAAGGTTATTTTGATAATGTCGTCCGATGTAAATTTTAATCTTCTCAACGATGCTATCAATAGAATAGACACTGGTAGCTTTTAGAATTTGGGCGATATTTGAGTAATACTGCTTATAATATTCTTCTAGGTCGGTAAGAAGGAACATCTGATTTAAATTATTCTGCATATTATTCGTTACCAAAGGGGGGTCCACCTGATCAAAATAGGTGTTTACAATATTACGCACTTGGTCAGAAAGCCAGTCGCAATAGACTTTAACATCATGTAAGCGACACTCTGGCAGGGATAGTAAATAGGTAAATAACTCCTTTATCAGCAGTTGTACTTCTTCCTCCATACCTGCTTCTATACGAAATAGAAACTCCTCAACTTTCGTCCACTCAATGGATATGGTATTAGGATTGGTAGTATTGGAGGAAAAGTAGGTAGATTCATCGGTTATATACCTATTATTTAATGCCGACATTGTCTCCATAAAGCAATCATTTAAATCTAAGAGGGAATGGTGCAGATTACTTATACCGTATAGCACTTTCAAAGAAGGGTTATGGCACTGAATTCTTAAGTAGCTTGTTATTAGGTGGCAAAGCTCTTCTGGTATCACTGACATAGGATTAGGCATCAGTAATATGAAAAATCCTAGAGTGTCATAGGCAATGTGTTGTCCAAATAATGCGGTCTCACCAAGTCCATGACATTTAAGATAATCTTGCATTATTTCTTCATTCACTGGTGTTTTTGAACTCATTGTTATTAATACATAATCATGGGATTGATTGATAAAGCTTAATCTTTTTGAATAAAAGGTAGTAGATGAATAGGGGTAACCCATGATTAGATTCTTAACTATCTGCATGTCTAAATTGTATGTGGCCAGCTCCTTTTCTTCTTCACTAGAAAGTAGCTGGTCATGTATCTGGGATTTATCTTCCAATTGCTCAATAGCATTTAAAACGGCTGTTTGGATGGTCTCCTTACTAAAAGGTTTTAAAATATAATCAATTGCTTGGACTGATATAGCTTGCTTCATATATTCAAAGTCTTTATAACCACTAATTACGATAATGGGTTTATCAGAATAAGATTCTGCTAGTTTTGAGAGAAACTGTACACCATCCATAATAGGCATATTCATATCGGTAATAATAAGATCAGGGTTTGTGGATTTAATCAATTTCAAGGCTTCATAACCATTTTTAGCTTCCCCTAGGCAAATAATCTGATCGTTCAAAGGTTCTAGCTTTTTTATAGTTCCCTTGCGAATTAGTATCTCGTCGTCAACAACAATGTAAGTATACATAATAATAATCATGCCTTTCTCAATACTTGCAAACTTTGGGGCAGTAGGCACAAATTTGCGTGTGAAAATTTATTTTTCACACTGACCTCCCCATGGATAAAAGATTCATATAAAATCCAACAAAAGTATACCATAACTTTGAACCAAAGTATACCATAAATGTGTTAAGGTGGTTATAGAAGCATACCCAATGACTTCCAAATAAAGGAGGAAAAGTAATGAACTGGTAAAAGCTTTACATTATATAAATAAGACAGATATGACATTAAAAAGTAAGGTATTATTTCGGAAGGGGATTTGTATTATTTATGTTAAACAAAAGAAAAAATCATAAGAAGGCTTTAGAAGAGAACAAAAAGAATAGTTTCATGAAATTAAAAGAAAAGAAGCATAAAAACTTAGGACAAAACAATGTCGTAAGTGATGGTAAAAAAAGTTTGGAAATTAGTAAATTTCAAAGGATTGGGTTAAAGCTCTTCACGACATTATTTATACCTGTGGTGCTTTTGGCAGCTTTTGGAGTTATCTCCTATAACAAATCCAAGGGTGCAATTATAGATAATTATATTAGTAGTGCGGGTAGTACAGTAGGAGCAGTAAGTGGTTATATTAACTATGCACTTAATACAGTGAAACAGAAGTCACTGGAATATAAGCTTGATTCAGATGTTAAAGAATTTTTTCTATACAGTAAAGAAGATTATGCTAAAGTACTTAGTACTTCACGAAGTTTAAATAATCGAATTATGATTGATGGCACAACAAACAATTTTATATCCAATATATTTATGTTTGGTGAAGATGGCCTGGGATTGGGTATTGATGTTGCTAAAGCAGACTACGAGACCTTTGCAAATAAGGAATGGGTTAAGGAACTTAAAACCATCAAGGATAGGAGCACCTGGGTTGGTCAACATGAGGAGTTGGATCATTTAATTTCCAATGGAGGAAGCTCCTATGATCAAGAGGACTATGCTATGTCTCTAATCAGGGAGATGGAATATGAAAAGGGTTACATTGTTATTGATATATCTATTGAACAAATCCGGAATATGTTTAATGAATACAATCTGGGGGAGGGCAATATTAAGTCACTCATAACTGCTGATGGAAGAGAAATATCCGATGTACACCGAGAGGAAACTGTATTTGTTGATACTTCTTTTTATGCTGAAGCAAAGCAGTCAGAGGAGAATGAAGGATATTCATATGTTACCTATAACAACGAAAAATATTTGTTTCTTTATAATAAACTGAAAGATACGGATGCGATTGTTTGCGCCCTCGTGCCAGAAAACACCATATTGGCCAATGTAGAAGGGATTAGACAGTTAAGTATGGGATTTGTTATATTCTCTTGTTTGTTTGCGGGAGGTACTGGGGTTATAATTGCAGGGGGAATTACTAAAGCCTTTGCCAGTTTGAGCAAATCTATTTTACAAGCATCTAAGGGAGATTTATCTACAGAATTTACTACGAAGAGGAAGGATGAATTTCTCATTCTCACTAACGGCCTTAGTAATATGCTAGGGGATATGCGTAATCTCATTGGTGAAACCCAAAAGGTAGGATCTAAGGTAAGAAGTTCCGCAGAAGGGTTGTCCATAAATTCAGGTGAGTTACTTGCAGCAACAAAGGATATATCCCAGACCATTGATAGTATTGAGCATGGAGTTGTGCAACAAGCGGAGGATACGGAGAGCTGCTTACGTCAGATGAATAAGTTATCAGAAGAAATTCATCATGTGTATGATAATACCTATGAGATAGAGCAGATTGCAGGTAAAACAAAATCCATAACCGGAGAAGGAATTGAAATTATTCATGAACTCTCAGTTAAATCAGAGGAAACCTCGGATATTACACAAAGCGTAATTAAGAAAGTAATAGAATTTGAGAAACATTCCTCCACTATTAGGGAATTTGCTAGTATCATCAATGACATTGCATCACAGACGAATCTTTTATCACTCAATGCTTCCATTGAGGCGGCGAGAGCAGGAGAACATGGTCGGGGATTTGCAGTAGTTGCAGATGAAATAAGAAAATTGGCAGAGCAGTCTACATTAGCTTCCGGGCAAATTCATAATATAGTGAATGAAATTCAAGGAAACACAAAAGAAACAGTAGATATTGCTTCCTCAGCAAAAACCATAGTAGAATCTCAGATTATGGCCCTGGATAATACCGTTAGGGTATTTAATAATATCAGCGACCATGTAAAAGAACTGGTTGATAATCTGAATGGAATTTCCAGCGGGATTAAGAAGATTGAGGATGCCAAGGAAGATACTATGCAAGCAATCGAAAGTATCTCCGCTATATCGGAGGAGACGGCAGCTTCGACAGAAGAAGTTAGTGCAACTGCTCTTAGCGAGGTTGATTATGTAGAGCGTATGAATCAAACTATCTTTGCCCTGGAACAGGATGCTAAGGCAATGGAAGATGCAATCAAAGTGTTTAAGATAAATTAATTAATGAAGAGGGAATGTTAAGTTTTTAAGTATTAGAGACTATTGCATTTATACCAAAAAACCTTGTAACCCCAGCAGTGTGAGGTTACAAGGTTTTTAATTAGGAAGAGCGAGAGACTAGATTGAATTTTTTACTTGTATATTACATTTATCACGAAGTAATTATTTATGGTGTCAAACGATTGATATCCCGTGGAAACAATGTTGACATTCTTACATTATCTTGGTTTAGAAGTTTACATGTAAAGCGTTCCAAACCCAGTCCAAGTCCTCCATGTGGTGGCATGCCATACTTATGCATCATCAAATAGCTTTCAAATAATTCCATATTCATATTACGCTGTTCCATTTTCTGTATTTGCTTATTATAATCATGTATTCTTTGTCCACCTGTAGTAATTTCAAGTCCACGAAATAACAAGTCAAAGCTTAATGTTTCCTCTGGATTATTTAAATCGTCCAAGGTATAAAAGGGTCTTTTTTTACTAGGATAGTGAGTTACGAAAACAAATTCTGAACCTGTTTCCTTTTTAATTATTTCAGAAAGCAATTTTTCTTCTTCGGGTTCAAAATCATCAAAATCTTTAATTTCTCTGTTATATTTAGTAGAAATTAATTCTTTAGCTTCTTTAAACTTAATAGATGGAATTGATGTTACATTAGGTAAATTTACCTTTAATAGCTCCAGTTCATGAGAATAATTTTCGTCTAACCCTGCCAAGGTAAATTTGAGCATCATAGTTTCCATTTGCATAATATCTTCGAAGCTTTCAAGATATCCCATCTCAAAATCAACGCTTGTATATTCATTGAGATGTCTAGAGGTGTCATGCTTTTCTGCGCGAAATACAGGTGCTATTTCAAATACCCGTTCAAATACCCCAACCATCATTTGCTTATAAAATTGTGGACTCTGTGCCAAATATGCATCTTTATTAAAATAGTTCAGATGAAAAATATTAGCGCCTCCCTCTGCTCCAGCAAAAACAATCTTTGGTGTGTGTATCTCAGTGAACTTTTGCTCTAACAAAAATTTGCGAAAGCCATTACAAACACCCTCCTGAATCTTGAATATTGCCCTTTCTTTTTCATTTCTTAAAGTTACAGGACGATAATCTAGAATGTTTTCTAATGAAGTATCAACTTTCTTTTGATTAATAACAATTGGACTCTCAGCTTTAGGTTCCGACAGAATGGTCACATCTATCATTCGCAACTCCCATCCTGTTTTCGAGCGTTCCTCCTTAATCATATCCGCAGTCAGCTTTATACAACTTTCTTCTTTCAGTGTTTCTAGGTTGAAATTTGAAAATTCTTCGCTATATACACATTGAATAACCGCTCTTTTGGTTCGAAGTAGCACAAAGGCAAAGCCACTCATTTTTCGAATCTTATATACGCTTCCATGCAGTTTGATTCTTTTACCAATGTGCTCCATTATCGTATCAGTTTCCACAATCTGATTTTCAATAATTCCATTTATTATTTTCATTTTTTCTAATCCTCCTCTTATTAAGGTCGTATTTGGGATTTTAATTATAAGTAAAATCCATGAAGACATCGTCTATATGTCTCAATCTATCACTTCCCTTCAAAGTATAAAAAAAGAGCCACACCAGTAATGATTAATTTACCAATGTGGCTCTTCTATATATTTTCCACATAGGCACAACACTTCAAGCGCGTGCACCTATGATTTTCTATCTCATAGATACAAGCGCTGGAAATCGTCGTCCCTATTCAGTTTATTCAACTGAGTATTTAACATAAAATTATATCCTTTCTAATTTTATTAGGGAGTTTAGCATTAATTAGTAATCCTGTCAACCATATATTTACACTAATTATGTGGATCACGAAAATTCTGTGCAGTTTTGAGTTCTTCTAATATATCATTCCTTGGTTACTCCGATTTAATAACATTGTTTTACACAGGGAGATAAATCGCTTAAGAAAAAAGTTAAAGAAAAATCATTCATATGGACTATCTTTTTGCCTAGTGGAATCGTTATAGTATATAGAAAGAGCTTTAATACTTAGAGGAAGGAGGAAAAACATGGACATAGATTTTCTGCTCGTGAAAAAAATGCGCCTGGGTGATGAAACAGCAATTGAGACTTTTGTCTCTAAGTACTATCCTCAAATACTCAGATATTGTCGTATGCATATTAACGATTATGGATATGCGGAGGATATGGCGCAGGAAACCTTTGAACGGTTCTTCCGAACTCTTAAGAGATACCAACATTATGGAAAGGCGGTGAATTACTTGTATGTCATTGCAGCGAATGCGTGTAAAGATTATTACAGGAAACACAAGGAAATCTCTGTAGAAGAATTGCCAGAAATGCCCGCCTTGAACATGGACCTGGAGGAACGAATCGATGTACATATGGCATTGGATGGCTTGCCAGTAGAGTTAAGGGAAGTTGCCATTTTGTTTTTCCTACAGGAGAGAAAGCAAAATGATATTGCAAGAATTCTGCAAATTGGATTACCACTTGTGAAATACAGGGTTAGAAAAGCAAAAGATTTACTGTCTGCTTATATCAGAAAGGAGGACTTATGAGAGTATCAAAGAAACAAATTCGTAAATGTCTGGGTAAAAATCTGAACATTTCATTTAGTGAGAAAGAGCTCTGCGAAACAATTCAAAAGTCAAAAGCAGCCTTTTACCATAATGAAGCAAGTGATTTTCTTTCCAGAGCAGAGTTTTTATATCAACAGGGCAAATATATCCATAAACGTTGGTGGGGAATTCAGGGGATTTTGTTGATTATGATATGGGGGATTTTAAAATACACGGAGAGTAGTTTTTATATTCAGAGATGTATGGGAATTGCCGCTCCCCTATTTGCTGTACTGATTATACCGGAACTATGGAAAAATCGAAAAGCAAATGCTATGGAAATAGAGTGCACTACTTATTATTCCTTGCGTCAGGTTTATTGTGCAAGAATTCTTCTTTTTGCTTTGGTAGATATACTTCTCCTTAGCCTGTTTTTCGCTGCAACAGTGTTTTCTGGAAAAATCCTCATAGAAGAAATGGCCATTCAATTTTTCCTGCCTTTTAACGTAACCTGTTGTATATGTTTTCGCACTCTATATAGCAAAAAGCTTGGATCGGAGGTCTTTGCTTTGTTTTTATGTATTATTTGGATTGCTGTATGGTTACAGATTGTATTGAATGAAAGGGTATATGGAACCATTTCCAGTCCAGTCTGGGTGACCATGATTGTTGTCTCCATTCTGTATTTAGGATACTGTATAAAGAAGGGACAGAAGAACTGTAAAGAAACATGGGAGGTGAAACCATTATGGAATTGAAGATTTCAGAACTTACAAAGGATTTTCAGGATATAACAGCAGTGGACAGGGTGTCCTATACATTGACTAACGGGGTTTATGGACTTTTAGGTATCAATGGAGCTGGAAAAACAACTTTTATGCGGATGCTATGTACACTACTCAAGCCAACTGGTGGCTCGATTACATGGGATGGAAAAGATATTTTTACCATGGACGGAGAATATCGAAAAATTCTGGGGTATCTGCCACAGGATTTTGGTTATTACCCGGATTTTACAGTTTACGACTATCTGATGTACATCGCTTCTATCAAGGGGTTACGTCCCGCAACAGCCAAACAACGTATAGGAATTCTGTTGAAGCAGGTGGGGTTAACAAAGGCAACAAATAAAAAAATGAAAAAACTGTCTGGTGGAATGAAACGCCGGGCTGGAATAGCACAGGCCATGTTAAATAACCCCAAGATCTTAATTCTTGACGAGCCTACAGCTGGATTAGACCCAAATGAACGGATTCGTTTTCGAAATCTAATTAGTGAATTATCCGAAGAGCGTATGGTACTTTTGTCCACTCACATTGTTTCAGACATTGAGTATATTGCAAATGAAATTCTTCTAATGAAGGATGGTCAAATTCGTATTTCTGGCACCTCGGATGAATTGATTGCCTCTATGCCTGAACAGGTGTGGAGCGTAGAGGCCCCAAGGGCGGAGGTTGATTCGTATTTGAAAGCATATAAGGTATCTAATGTAAAAACAACACATAAAGGAGCAGAACTGCGAATTTTATCATCACAGCAACCTTCAGAAAATGCTATTTTAGAGGATGCCACGTTAGAAGATGTATTCTTACATTATTTTGGAGAAAGAGCAGGTGAGGAAGATGTTTAGGTATGAACTGAAAAAAGTGTTTTCCAGAACAAGTAGTAAAATTGCAGTATTGTTGCTGTTAGTGGTTGTGGGAATTACCTGCTATTTTACAACAGATGTTTCCTATGTAAACGAAAAGGGAGATACAGAAAAGGGACCGGCTGCAATCTCAGAATTGAGGGCTGCGCAAAAAGAGTGGACAGGATATCTGGATGAAGAAAAAATCCGACGGGTCATTGGAGAAAACAAAAGAATCAGTTTAACACCACAGGCCCAGTCAAATGATTATAAGGAAAATGATATTGCTTACAGCTGGCGACAGGGTATTGATGAAATACGTGATCTACTAAATGGTTCATATGCTGAAGCTTTCCGCGACTATAATTATTATAGAGCAGATGCTCTGGTGGACGAGGATGCATCCCACTTCTACACAAACAGGACCAAGCTTTTGAAGGCATGGTTGGCGGATGAAGCGAAAGATCAGTTCTCGGATGCCGAAAAGAAATATTTGGTTTGGCAGTATGAAAAGCTCCAAACTCCCTTCTATTATGACTATATGAAAGGTTGGACACAGCTGTTTGAATATGCATCAACAATTGTTATGATTACAATGTTGATTTTAGGCTATCTTGTTGCAGGAATTTTCTCCAATGAGTTTGCATGGAACTCCGATGCTATTTTCTTTACATCGGTCTATGGTAGGAATAAGGCGGTTGTATCAAAAATTAAGGCAGGATTTTGGATTGTAACAATTATCTATTGGACGGCGATTCTTTTGTATACAGGTATCGTACTCCTTTATTTTGGCGCAGATGGTTCCTTATGTCCAGTTCAGGCAGATAAATCTGGCTGGAAATGTTTTTACAATATTACTATTTGGCAGAAATATCTGCTTATCGTTGTGGGTGGTTATTTAGGCTGTTTATTTATTTCCTTCGTGAGTATGTTGATTTCTGCAAAAGCCAGGTCAGCAGTTTTGGCAGTTATGCTACCCTTTGCCTTGATTTTTATTCCCTCTTTTCTTGGGAATATCAATAGCGCTGTTATTAATAAAATTTTGGCGGTGTTACCTGATCGGCTCTTGCAGGTAGGTACTGCATTGAGCTGTTTTGATTTGTATTCCCTTGGAGGAAAAGTAATTGGTGCTGTTCCTCTTTTGTTTGCCTTGTATGGTTTTTTGACAATCTTACTTTTGCCAATTACTTATCAGGAATACAAACATAAACAAATCAATTAATTTAAGCCTGCTGGCTTGCCCTTAAAAGCGGGCAAACCGCCCTATGGTTCTCCTTTTCATGTGGTTTCCTCTCCCATTTTCCAAAGGTCATTACTTCTTCAATAACAAGCGAACTCCAAAGTAAATTAATAAAATTCCAACACATACATTTAAAATCTGTATAATAAGGGATGTTAGGAATCCACTCAATACAGTACCCAAACCAGCAATTAGAGATAAGAAACAAAGGGTAGACAGGACACATCCTAACCCAAAATAAAATATCTGTGATCTGTTATAATCATTTTCAATTATTTGAGTTGAAAATACCCCGCTCCAAAAAAGAATAGTTAATGGATTAGAAGCTGTTAATAAAAGGCCTTGAACAAATATACTTTTCCCGGATATATGGGAAAACAGAGTAATGTTTGGTAATAAGGTGATATTAAAAGATCCAGCAATTATATTGGCACCGAATATTGCCAGAATTATACTACCAAACAGTTTTATTGCCAACTTAACTTTATTGTTGTTAATAATTGCAGCAATCCCAAAGCCGGATAATGCGATATAAACCAAATCAACGATTGTAATTGCCAGAACAAGAGATAATCCCATAAAAAGGCCATAAGTTGCAGAAGTGTTAAATACCATCAAGCACATAGGACCAATTGCAAGTTGTAAAAGCATACCAAACTTAAAACCCTTAAATATCATGAACATCCTCCCAAAAGATCTTATCTTTTCAGTAACTTAAATAATTTTTTCTAATGTATAGAGTTATCTAAAATCTGTAAAATGGAATATCTCATTATAGCACTGGATATCTTATTCATCAATTCTTAAAATCATATTTAACTTTCTGGATATTTGATTAAGTTATAGGGGTAACCACATGAGAAAATGATAGATAGTAGAATCAAAAATACGAAGGTCCATGTAGCCATTGTCTCTTCGTATTTTTGATGTGTAGATAAATTAAATTGCGTCTCAGTTACATTCTAACATTTACTGACCACCTCATTAGAGGGTTATCACTATATCACTAAGGTTGGCAACCGGATTACCTGTCCATTGCGTTTTAAAATTGGTAGATGCTATTAGGGAGTAACACCACTTACAACAGAGCCATTTACCAATAGAACAACATGGTTAGGTTCTCCATAGGAATAGTCGTTATCCTGATTGAAGTTTGTCCAGGATGCATTGGTAATTCGAATTTCACATTCAAGCTGCTTTCCAGGATGAATGGGATAGGTAACTCCATTAAAGGAAAGCTCTAAGTAGGTATCTGCCCCTTGTACAGGTGTATTCATCGTAATATATTGACCTTGAACCCCACTGGATACAGTGGCATGCCAAGGTGCACTATTTAATGAGAGGCCTGCATGGTCACAGAAGAAGGTAAGATTAGCATTCACATCCTTAGTGAAATAATAACGAATGGTTACACCGGATAAATCGATATTTTGATTACCAGTATTCGTTAAGATGAATTTTCTACTAATGGTATTGGTGCTTGCAGAGCCTAGACCTTGGACTTCCATTCTCAAGTCACTAGTTCCAGTACTCCCTTCCTCAAATTTTACAGTGATAGTAACCCCATTGCTGGTAGCACTTACCCCAGCTTCCATAAAGGCTTTCGCTGTTAGTAGGATATTCTTACTTGAGGCACTACCGGTCTGTTCCGGTACATAGTCAAAAGTATAGGGGGCGGTGGTATCTTCTCCAATTTTTACATTGTCTGCATAGAATTCCACCCTAGTTACATTTGTTTCGGAAGCCTCTACCTGAGTTTCTAGAGTAATGGGTGTAATAGTAGAGGTATAATCATAAACTGTACCATTGCTAGGTTGAGTAAGTTTAATACTGGTAGATGTATTTTTACCTGGTTCATTACCATAGACCAAAGCACCGTCCACATAAAGGGGAATATTTGTTGTCATGGATTTGGTGGTGGATAAGCCCACACGGCTAGGGTCATTGGTTGGATCCCAATTTACATTATAAGAAGAGTCCTGAGCCGGTACGAAAGCGATTTGAATTTCTCTACTTCCATGGAAGGTAATTCCTGACCAATCCAGATCAATATAATAAAGCCCTTCTTCAGCATCCCATGCCACAGGAGTACTTATCTTAACTGCAGCACCGTCTATTACTTTGGATTGATCATACATTACCTGAAGGCTTAGATCATTTATGGATTGCCCTTTTGCTATCATCTCTGAAATATTCAAGAAATATCTTGCCTTTAGGGTAGAGACTCTTCTTGGATAACAACTGGTATCATTGGTTACTTCTATGGTAAGCTGAGTTCTCTCTTGGTTCTCTTGCTCGATTTTTCCTTGTACATAGAAAGGAGTTTCATCTACTTGGTAGACCGGAAGAGAAGGATCTGGCTGTTGTCCCTGGCCATATATCTCATAAAGTCCGGCCAGAGCGCCGACAAAGCCGGCATTATAATCGATGGCCACTTCGTTGTAGACATAATCGGTGATATCATCAACATGATTATCTGTAGTGTCTGGACCACCTACCAAGGCACCCCATAGGACATGTTTTTGTACCGCTGGTACTAGCATGCTATTGGTTAGAGATCCATGAGCAGCTCTATGATGAGGATTCTTAGCGGAATTCTCTCCATATCCTACGAGATAACAACGATTCATGGGGTTATCACCTAGGATATAGTCCATCTGATCCTTGCACCAGTTTACGAAGCCCTGGTTGGGTTTATATTTGTTGTAAACCAAAGCGCATAATTGAGCCGCTGCATTATACCGGGCGGAACCCCATGTATTAATTACCCTAAAACCATCAGGAGTGGTGGCCATAAAGTTGGTATCATTGGGATCTTCATGGGCAACACCGGACCAATATTCTAAGTTCCAACGGAAGAAGTACCAGTGCTCCGGATTGTTGGTTATGGGTGCCAACTTAGCAAATACGCCGCCCCAAACAGTATCCCAGGAATGAACCCAGATATTTTGCCAGGTACTAGCCGTGGTACTGATAATTCTTTGCATATAGCCCGTATAGGTGCCATTAGAGGAAACCGATGTAATGTCATTGATATAGGAGTTATCTCCGGTAGCGATATTTAACCATACAGCTGCCCATGACATCTCATCTTCATCATAACTGGAATTATAGAAGCCACCGGAAAAACCTAGTCCACGGTTTTGTTTTGCAAAAGTATATAATGCTTTGGCTGTATCTAGGCATTCCAAAGCATAATCAGGATCTGTGTCTTTGAAGTTAAGATAATTGATAGCAAGGGAAGCTGCTGCACCTGCACATTGATCGCTGGCAGCTGTTTCAGAAGTTGCAAACCAGGCAGGTCTTGTAGTGGTCTGTAATTCGGGAGCGCCCCAGTAGTTATGGTCTGTAGTACCATCACCCACTTGGTAAGCGAAGGCAACAACATCTCCATTACTCTTTCTAAAGGTGCATTTTAGGAAGTAATCGTTAAAGCCTCTCAGAATATCTTCCATATGTTCCTGTGCACCAATGTCTTGATAGGAATCTGTGAATTCATAATAGCCCCACCCCAAGGTTGAACCTGCATAGCTCTGGGGTAAACCAAATTGAACATGATCTCCTGCATCATGGTAACCGCCGCTTAGATCGACGCATCCATCACCATCTGGATCTAAGACAGCTTTGTTAGCTGTGATAAAAGCAGAGGAGAGGTTTGTCCCATTACCATTGGTGTCCTTTGGGATAAGTGGAACTTTCTTGTCTTCCAGATGACAGTCCCCACGCCATGAAAGTGCGCCCCCTTCAATGCCCTCACCGCATTTATTGGCGTCGTAAAAATACATGGATAGTTGAAATGCCTTTGCGTAGTTAAAGGTTTCTGCTGCCTGTGCTGCTTGTACTAAATCAGTCCTGTGAATAGATGGTATCGTTAGCCCAAGAATTAATGCCATGGATACGATACATTTTGCATAACTTTTCCTAAGTGATTTTCTTTTCATTTGAATCCTCCTTTCGTTATTTTATTTGTATGGCTATAATTACAATATAGTACAACTGGAAATAATTGTCAATTAATTTATATAGAATTAGTCTTATTATTTGATTATTATCTTGATAATTACTTGATGTACTGTGAACTGGTTGAATAAATCATAATAAGGAACAAAAAAATTGCTACCCCTTATATGATAAGGAGTAGCGACTATATTATATAAATAACTGAATTTTTACTCATAATAAAACACGTATATATATATTGTCTAACTTGGAGAATAGACCTGTTCAGTTATATTCGAGGTGCTTTATATGGTTCTTTTTTCTTATCTCAATTACATTTAGTGTGCTAACCAATCCACGAATTAAGAGCTCCCGCTCATTACGTTTCAACTTCATATTGGCTTCATTTAAATATGCAGCATGACAATTTATATTAATACCAAGATAATCACTGGTACCACTTGGGCACAAGATTTTTCGCCATAAATACTCCTTGGGGAATAAATAGGTTCCCTTTTCTGTTCGAAACTGTTCCAGATAATTTAACCCGTCGGAAAACCACTCAGATTTTAAAGCTACATCAAAGTTCGACATCATATGTAAGTAACTTAATATAGCATACTCATTTGAGACCTCATTCCCTTTATACAATGGTAATTTGGGAGCCCAGCCACAGGCATGATATATTCGCTTATTCTTATTCCAAATCAATCCATAATTTTCAGGCAATTTTTGAAACTCTGGATCAAGAATGTATTCTGCCACATCTTCAATTTTATTCTTAATCTGAGGATCCATATTGTATTTTTGAAAGTAAGCCAGTGCAGATATATCATAAATGGTTGGAAGAGGTTTTATCGGATCAATTGAAAAAGGATTAAGCTCATCTTTTATTATACCACGATTCTCCCATTGTATCGGTGGTTTTGGCAGCTTCGATCCATCTTGATAGATATCAAATATTTTCTCTGTTGCTGCAGAATGAAGAACATTCAACCTTTGTAGCATTGCATTATTGATCTTCTCTGTAGTATAGCCGGATAGAAAGAAAAATCTGTGCATCATACATAGATAATTGTAGCAAAAATCATAATCGGCGGACAGCAAACCATAAAATGTATTCGCTACGAACTGCATCTTTTCATCAAATACTTTTATTCCCCCACGAAAGCCCAGATCTAACACTCCGGGGAAAAATTGATCAATACAGGAATCTTTATAGTAATGAATTAAGTGCTCTATGGATTTATTTTCTATAGGAACTGTTTCAAAAGCATCAAAATAATTCAATGCTGTATTCACTTCTTTTAATTCCATAAGCTTTATAATAATTTCATCGATTTCTTGTGCTGAACCACTATACAATCCATTCGTAAATAATCTTAATTTAAGTGATGGACCAGCATTTTGTGAAATCCACTCAACTAAATCATTATCATTCATCCACATCTACCCCCATAACTATTAAATGAAACATATTTATTCTAGCATACATAGATTCAATCGACTACATAAAACCCTATATAATGGAATGCGATCCACCTTGTTTTAGATGCTATACCGAACTAATAGAATTCACTTGGATTATGATTATTATCTTACAACTTCGTAATGAAGTTCAACGAATTGATTAAAACGGTTGATACTTTTTAGTGATAAGGGTGTTTGAAAACCATTGTTTCTGAACAGAGGAATACCTTTGCCTAGTAAAACTGGAGTAATAGTGACAATAAGTTCGTCTACTAACTTTTCTTTGATGAAAGTATCAAGCAAGTTTCCTCCCCCAACAAGCCAGATACGTTGACCGTTTTTATTTTTTAAGTCTTTTGAGAATTGAACTACACCATCACAGATAAAGGTTACATGTTGACTATTACTCTTCTTAGTTTTGGAAAAAACATAGCATTCCTTACCTTTGTATGGAAAATCACCCTTTTCATGCTCAATAATCCAATCATAGGTTATTCTTCCCATTAGAACAGTATCGACTGTATCATAAAATGTTGTATAGCCACTATCTCCTTCCCCTTCGACAGCAAATAACCAATCTAAGTTGTGTTCATCTGTAGCGATATATCCATCTAGGCTTGAAGCAATATATAACACTAATTTACGTTGACTCATTATAACCCTCTCAATTGTTATTGTATATGGTAACAAATATCATTATGTAATCTTGTTACACTTATTCTAACAAATTATGTTTATTATTTCCTTGCATTATTATATCACATAGTCCATTATTTTATAAACTTTATTTTCATAACGTTTATTTTCATAATTCATGAATAATTATCAAAAATATCTCTGAAAAGAGAAGATAGGGAAGAAGAGTAGCTCATTTTGTCCAAGCTTAATTAGCCCAGAGTAAGTTCTGTAAGTGGCTCGTCAAAAAGCTGTCACAAATAAGATAGCGATTTATCGTGATACCTTAGGTTTTGTACAATGTCTAATAATTCCAACATAATTCAATAAAAAGGGTGGTATGCTGACGATGCAAAGGTAAATATACTATATATTGTAAAAGGAGCATTCTAATTGTTGTACAGAGAGGATCTATGTAGAGAAAAATAAATAAGTAAACAAGGAAAGGAGAAGAATGGAATAAGGCGATCCAGATGCTATTAGAGATAGATTTGGTAAACTTGTGGAGTGCTTGAATACTTAAGTATAAAATCCTAATATTATTAATATGGAGGGAGTAAACAAATGAAAAAGACAGTAAGAGGAATGGCTTGGATCATGGTAATGGCATTTTTGATATCCATGGTACCGGTTAGGCATAGTCATGCAGAGGGAAAAACCACAGGGAGTGTAATGCCATTTAGGGTATTGACAGCTGAGGAATTGATCAAGGAGATGGGAGCGGGATGGAATCTGGGCAACACCATGGATGGACATACTGGGTTTACTCCTAATGAGACAGTGTGGCAGAATGTGAAAACAACTAAAGAACTGATTAAATCAGTTCATGATCTGGGCTTTAATACCATTCGAATTCCGGTCACCTGGGGAACCAAAATAGATGATAATAATAATTATGAGATCGATGAAGCATGGATTAGCAGAGTACAGGATATTGTCGATTACTGTATATCTCTTGATGTGTATGCAATTATCAATATCCATCATGATGGAGCAGAGCAGTCTGGGTGGCTGCGTATCGCCTCAGAGGATCAGGATCTTTTGAAGAAGAAATATGCAGGTGTTTGGGAGAATATAGCAAAGCGGTTTAAGGATTATGATGAACACCTGATCTTTGAGTCTATGAATGAGGTTAAGGGAGTGGATATGACAGTAGCAGAGGAAAATGCGGTTATCTGCTCCTTGAATCAGATCTTTGTGGATACAGTGAGAGCTATCGGCTCTAATAATGAGCAAAGGTGGCTGGTGGTTACAGGCAAGTATAATTACATAAACTCTCTTGTGAATGAGAAGCATGAATTTGAACTTCCGAAGGATACAGTGGAAAACCGTATCATTGTATCTGTTCATGACTATTCCCCTTGGGACTTTTGCGGAGCAGAAAATCAAATTAGGACAGAAGCAACCCAGACCATGTTGTTAACAAACCAGAATGAACTGAAGCCCATGTATGAGAAATACACCTCTCAGGGCATTCCGGTGATCGTGGGTGAGTATGGATGTATCAATAAGGGCAATGAACAGGACAGAGCCTATTATCTAGAGTCGATGAACCGAATCTTCAGTCAGTACAATTTAATAGGAATCTACTGGGATCAGGGATGGTATGATTCAACCCAGTCACCGGATTACAGTTTTACCATTATCGACAGATTAACCGGAGATCCTGTGGATAAAACCATCACGGATGCAATGATGCGTGGATTCTTTGTGGAAGGAGCAAAGGATTTAAGTGATATTACAAAGAACACGGACATCATAAGCTTTGATAAGGTAGCAATCAAGGAGACACAGATGGAATTGACCGTGGGAGCAGAGCAAACCCTTACAGTGATCACCGAGCCGGAGACTGCTAATGATGTACTACTCTATCAATCCAGTGATGAGACGGTTGCAGCTGTTGCATATGGTAAAATCAGAGCAAAGGGAGTTGGTACAGCGACAATTACCGCATTTGCTCAGAGCGGTAAAGCACAGGCTAGTATTACAGTTACTGTTACAGATGCAAAATCGAACATTCCCTGCACTCAACTGACACTTGATTCTAAATCCTATAATCTCGCTCTTGGGGAATATAAGTATCTAGAGAGTGCAATGTCTCCTGCAGATACGGATGAGTATGTATATTACAAATCCAGTGATGAAAGTGTAGCTACAGTGTCTCCAATTGGGAAGTTACTGGGAGTTGGATCGGGCACTGCGACCATAACAGTCAGAACATCCGGAGGAATTCAAGAGGAGATAGAAGTTACCGTAGGAAAAGAGCAATCTGCAACTGAAATTCAGCTGGCACTCAATGTATATTATAATGATGGAATCAATAACTATTACAGTAATGAAGTGGGAAAAGAGATGATAACGGTAACAGGAGACGGGCAATATACACTGACTTTTGACTGTACAACGGATCTATCAGATGGTGCAAAAGCAGCAGGAGTGGACTCTTTGGATCAGCTGACTGCCATATATATCAAGGATTATGCGGTGACCCAGGGATTGGCAGAACGTTCACCTCTCATCAGCTGTGATATCGCTTACAACAGCATTATTGTAGACGGCACATCTTTAACAATCACAAATACAAAGACGAAATCAGCACTGAAGGATTCCGGAATTCTAGATACCAATGATCCGATTAACTTCTGGGACGGATCTGTCGTTGAAGAAGTAGCACACGGAGGATTTACGACAGTGGAGAAACCTAAGAAAATAGAAGTGACCTTCACGCTGAGTAATGTAATGTTTGAAGGACAAGAGGTATCAACAGATATCTCCCAGCAGGACTCTGAGATTGAAACCCAGGAGATTAGTAAAGAGGTGACAAAAGCTCCAAAGTTAGAGGAAACGGAAGTTTCAAATCTAGAAGAGACAGACAAAAATAATAGCAAGGGAATCTATATTGTAATAATAGGTGCATTTATAATTATTGCTACGGCAGTCACCCTATATATTTTAAGAAGAAGGAACAAAAATAATTCAAATCAAAGCTAAGATATTATTACTATGAGCGAAATCGAGTAGTTGGACTGATTATTTCAGTTGCCACCTACTCGATTTTTTAAGGACTTTCCACAATTACATCCATTATAGCTTCAGCCACAAAGCAGGACGGACACCGCCTTTACATTCGCCTTCGGCGATGTTGCCTTTAAATATATTGTTGCCTTGGATACCTATATTACCGTCGGGGTGGATGTAAACGGCTTTTAAATTAATGCGGCCAGGCGACCGAAGCCACCACCAATGATACCATTTTTCATTCTTATTTATTGTTATTCGTTTACTGTTATTTTCATCTTTTCTTTGAAACCAATATCTTTGATTTTTTCCTGGGTTATGTAGTTTTGAGCTACTATCACCGAAATATTGGCACGTTACTTCCTCAAGGCTTAGCAAAAATATGTTGTCCCTTGTATCTGCTCCGCCTTTTGAACCATACCAGTGATTGTCAAGATTTTTATTTATTACTGGAATTATTCTTGATTTATCAGCTGTGGTGAATTTGTCATAAAATTCATTGTTAAGATATTTTCTTAATGAGCAGTCAGCCCATGTTATATCTTTATAAGCGTCATGGTAAGCACGCTGTTCTATAATATATTCGGTTATAATCAAAGCCCTATTGTTTTGTATGTCAAGCACTCGCCATTCATATCTGTCAAATACTATTTTATCTCCTACTTGCATTAGTGCCTCCCTGTATATTACCTAAAATCATCTTTTAACTTGATTGGAACATATCTTTGCAATTGTTTATAACCAAGTCCCTTTTCTATGTCTTTATTGGAACATTTCCCCCACAGATGGTCATCGGATGTTACCGCTTTGAATCTTGGTATCCTGACAACTCCATCAACTAACAACGCTTATTTGCTTTTCCATAAACCCTACAGTAAAGGGCAAATGTTCAAACTTCTTTGTAAACAAGGGAATAAAACCATTTTTAAGGTACCAATCTTTCAGAATAAAGTTGTCTTCAATTATGTCTATTTTAATTTTATCACATTTCATTTCTTTTGCTTTTGCTTCACAATAATCAAGTAGGCGCTTACCATACCCATTATGGCGGCAATCAGGAATTACCGCTAAGTTATGTAACTCTGCGACATTATCCTTGTCAACAGACATAGAGACGTATCCAACAAGTTTCTCTTGATCATAAAAACCAAACATCTGATATCCATCTGAAAACCGCTTTTGTAATATATCAATTTTCATAAAGCTTGGATGCCCTGGGCAACTTTGTTCTGACAAATTGAGTTCCATTGCTACTGTGGCAAAACTTGTATTAATTACCGTAATACAATCCTGTAAGTCCGTTATTTTTATATTCTTGATTTGTTCCACCATTACCCTACCTTTCTACAGCTTCAAGTGCTGTAATTTTCGTTTCGTATGTTGCTCAAATATCCCAGAAATAAATAGAAATTATCTACAAGCAAAACATCCGATATATTTTATATCCAGTATAGAAAAATATTTCTCTTGCCAAAAAGGGTACTTTGGTTTTTATGCTAATATATTTGCTTGTTTTCTTAACTCCCAAAACAAAAATATCGGGATTTTTTGCATCCAGGCAATATCTACTGTTATCGCCGCCTGCTCATCAGTGGGAATAGGTTCATTTAGGTCAGTAATAGTTAATCCGCATTTAATAAATGTTTTAACATAATCTTGTATTGTACGGTGCCTCCAAATAACTTTTTCACATCCTGATGATAAAGGAGCTTCCCATTCGGTCGGATGGTAATAATTCGACACAACAACTTTTTTGTCAATACCTTTGTCTTGTCGTCCTATACCACCGCCATAGTGAAAACATGGATGGCACACGCTTGCAAACAATTTTCCACCTGGCTTTAGTACCCGTTTTATTTCTTTTACTGTTCCTTCAAAATCCTCACAGTCCATTAACATCATAGAAGATAGAACAGTATCAAAAGTATCATCTGCGATATCGTATAAATCACAGCTATTCCGTACATGATAAGTAATTTTTAATTGTTCATCTTCAGCTCTAGAGGCACAATATTTTATTGCGTTTTCGGCACAATCAACAGCAGTAACGATAGCGCCTTTTCGTGTCAATTCTCTTGAGTATCCCCCTTCGCCGCAACCTAAGTCTAATATAACTTTACCTGAAACATCTCCAAGCTGTTTAAAGGTGAATGGCATGATAAAGTGTATTCTATGTGGATTTGTTTGTGCAAGCCGAATCCATTCATTAGTCATTTCAATTCTACCCCAAGATTCTGTTGAACTATCTTTTTTCACAGAAGTAAGAATATAACGACGCAATGCTTTATCCACACCTTGGTATTTGTCAATTCCCATAAAGTCCAATTTAAAATTGCATTTTTCCAATACTTTATGAGAAGCTATGTTTTCTTCTAACACGATTCCATAGATAACATTAGTTTTCAATTGTTGCATAATAACAGGTAAAAAAGCATTAACCGCTTCTGTCGCATATCCATGGCCAGTATATTTTTTTGCTATATGGTATCCTAGTTCCCATCCCTCCTCGATTGCACATGCCTGAACATATCCAATATTCGTCTTATCTTTTAAAAGTACTGGATATAGAAAAGGACCTTTTTCGCATTGATATGATTTAATAAGCCATTCAATCGTTCTATTTGTATCTTCTATTGTCTCAAATACTTCATCCGGTACAAAACGTCTATTGTCATCGTCCACAGAATTTTTTTGGAATATATGGCACATATCTACTGTTAAATCCGTAATTATTAATCGTTGCGTTTCAACTAACATAAATTCCCCCCCGAAAATACCAATTTGTCATATATTTAAAGTAACGCAAGCAAATAAAAAGACTTATTTTTCAATAGCAATTACTTTGATCAGTTCCCTATGCGTCCTAACCCCGCTTGTTCCACAGCTTGTTTCATTGAAATTAGTCCACGACCTTCCATTTTTTCCTCACCCCAGTATTCATATGGGGAATCACAAGGTAAAGGCACAGTAATTTTAAGAGAAGAAATTCAATACACAAATATTTACTTAATTATTTACTTCCAGATTTTTAAGAGTTTACTCATCCAACACATATTTCTCTTTTTTTATCAGTTCCCATTTTCCTTTAATTAGTTGATGTTCTATATAGTAGGTGTTTTGTGGGTCTTCATTATTGACATAACCTGTTGCGATGGACTTTATAATTGTAAGTTTACCATCGATGTATTGATAGGTGTATTCATAATGGTCGGTGGCGGAACCACGGGTAGATGAATAGATTAATTTGTTGTCTTGGTCAAATACTGGCGAAAAAATTTGCTCTAAATCCCTATTCTCTTCAAATTGATTTGCTTTTGGATTCCATGTCCACATACAATATGATATATTAGGGGAGGCAGGAACATAATAAATGATCCTAAAATCCTTGTATCCGTCAAAGTTCATATCTTCAGTAGTAAATCCAAAATTTTCATCATAACTGGTTGGATAGCCTGTTAGCTCATTTTGCACAAATTCAATTTTTTGTATTACTTCTCCATTGTTCGATATGGTTATACTGTTTGCTACATAGTTATAGCCGTCTTTTGTCCGATAGCCTTGTACAGCAAAATCATATAAAGGCAAATCCCGTGTTACTTGTTCTTTAAAATGTACAGTCCTGAGGTCTTTTTCAGTTATTGTAAAAAATTTATCCTTCTGTTCTTTATCAATGGGGTTATTATCAATAAAGATACTTGTGATGTTAGTAAACTGTTCAAGAATGCTAATATCCACAATTTGATTACTATCCAATTGCAAATAGTCGAGTTTTTCTAACTTAATTAATGGAGCAATATCAGAAATATTATTATGAAACAAATTTAAATAATTAAGCTCTGTCAGATCTGAAAGAGCAGATATATTTGTAATGCCACACCAGGGAGCATAAAGTGATTCCAGTTTAGTAAGGTTTATTAAAAAGGATAAGTCAGATATATTGCCATTATTGTCCCCGATTCCCAAGCTTACTAAGTTGGTCAAGTTCTCAATGGGTGTAAAATCTGTAACATTGTTTTCGGCTATATCCAGTTCTTTTAGCGTTGTTAATGCCGCTAGGGGAGTAATGTCCACTATATTATTTCTTCTCAGCCAAAGCGACTCGAGATTGGATAATTTGTCAATTCCCTCAAGATCACTTATGTTTGAGAAACCTAATCTTAGCACTTTCAAATTTTCAAATGGTGCTAATTCCTTGATCGAACTAATTTCCACATTATCTAAATCCAACTCCTTAATTTTTAGTACATCTTCTTCTGTTATATCTGAAGCCGATTTTCCGAGAAACTCTTTAACTTTCGCTTCTAATTGTGGATTATTAAACTCAATCAACACATTGCTATTTTCAACCTTTGTAGTTGCGTTTGTGGGAGGGATAGATTGATTGACTTGCTGTTCTTGATTTTGATTGATACATCCCGTAAGCAACAATAATAGACCAATTAAAAGTAAAAACTTTTTCATTTTGATTTCTCCATAAGAGCAAGTTATTTAATAATATCCGATTTGCATTTACTACGATAGTGAAGAACTTAACTTCACTCATAGGTTACGTTAAAATTGCATACCATTATTATACAATAATTGATATAGATTGTCAGTAAGTTTATTCTTATAATAGTCAGAAAAATCGCAAAATAGTCGCTAAAAACAATAAGGATTACAGCTAATTGCGGTAATCCTTATTGTTTTAGCGCGAGATGGGATTTGAACAACATGATATACATACATTGCATTTACCTCTCAAATTCTGATTTATATATAAAATATTAATTTATCATAACAGATTTACCGGAAGAATTATAAAGTATTACAACACTGTTATAGGAGATTGTCCGTGGAACAATTGCCTAATATACCAGATAAGTGATATAGGTCTTTTTTGCTTCTTTGAAAATTAATTCTCTTTTTATAAATATCGTGTAGATTCTCTTTCGATTATGGAGCATTCTAGCAAAATTTCATCACTAAGCTCGGAAGGCTTGCCTTCGATACTATCAATTAATATGTTGGCAGATGTATGTCCGATTTCAAATAGTGGTATTTCGATTGTAGATAGAGTTGGACGGCTTACAGTACTGATTTCTCTGTTATCAAAGCCTATTAATGCCAGATCGCGTCCAACATCGATGTTATGTTGTCTACAGTAATCGATAACACCCATTGCCATAATATCATTTTGTGAGAAGATGGCGGTTACCCCGGATTTAATCAGCTGCTCCGCAGAATGATAACCGGAATCTCTATTCCAATCGCCATGAAACGTAAGGTTTGGATTATATGGGATGCCTGAATCATATAGAGCCTCCTGATAACCGGTAAGCCGCTTAATAGAATGTGCACTCTCGGCTGGGCCGGTAATTACTCCGATCATGGTGTGTCCCGCTTTTATAAGATGTATTGCTGCATCATAGCCTGCTTTTTTATCATCATATAGTACCGATGGTACAGTGGGATCTGTGCAGCTGCAGTAGGTACATACAAATTTTGTATCTCCGATAGAAGGCAGATGTAATACTTTATGGCTATGACAGCCAAGATAAATTAAGCCATCCACCTGCATTGACATCATAAAGTCAATCGCTTCATTAACAATATTGTTATGGTGATCAACATCAAGAATGGGATCGATTCCCAGCTTGTATAATCGCAGGTTTTCGAGCAAATAATGATAATCGCGTTTTTCACAACAGGCTCCGATACCATCGATAATGGGCGGTGCATTGAATACAGTTATATCCTCTGTTATGATGCCGATGGTACGGCTTTGTCTTGTCTTAAGATTGCGCGCATAAAGGTTCGGACGGTAATTCAAATCTTTAGCGATAGAGAGGATATGCTCTGTTGTTTCCTGGCTAATTCCACCTAAGCCATTCAACACCTTTGACACAGTTGCAACGGATACACCTGCTATTTTCGCAATATCTTTCATGTTTGCCATTAATACCCTCCTAGGTTTTTTACAAATATTATACAATTGTGGTAATCGTTTTACAAGTATAAAATCGCACCATGATATTTGATTTATTTGATTATTTTATACAAAAAGAATACATTTTTATATCTTTTTAGTTAAAGAAGATTAATAAACAGGATATTTTCTTTATTTCTATTAAACGTTTAACAGTGAATATTAGTAGTGTAGTTGTATGGAAAACTTAGGAAAACGAGAATGTTACCATTGTTAAGAGTTAAGTGCAAAAATTGAGTAATCGTTTTAATGGGTGGTATATTATGGATATTTATACGATATGCACAACTTTAAATGTAACTAATTAGATATAATTGACAAAGATGCCAGCAATTGGTATTTAGTATTTACATATTAAGTAACGGTATGATATAATCATACCATAATAAGGTAAACGATTAATATAAAAGGTCTAACAATGGTTTTGCTGGTTAGGGAATCAAATCTCCCAGATACTGAGATAATAAAGAAAAAAGAGACATATTGTTGTATTAAAATGTAATTTTTTATTTTATTAAATCGTAAAACGATTACCAATAATATGAATACCATTATGAAAGAAATATTCTTAGTAGGTTTTAGTGTAACTGTTATGGACTTTTTATAAAAAAATGAAGGAAATAGGTACGATATGAATAAACTAGAGATGCTTCCATTACAGGATGTTTTAATCAGGGATGATTTTTGGGACAGATATGTAGAACTTGTGAAAAAAGTTTTAATTGACTATCAGTGGGACATTTTAAATGACAAGCTTGAGAATGTTGAAACGAGTCATTGCATTAAGAATTTTAAAATAGCAGCTAAAAAGGAGCCGGGTGAATTTCAGGGAGCCGTCTTTCAAGATTCTGATTTAGCAAAATGGATTGAAGCAGTATCATATTCACTTGCTGTTTATCAGGATGTGGATTTAGAGAATACGGTGGATGAAGTTATTGATTTAATCGAAGCCGCACAGGAAGAGGATGGATACATTAATACATACTATACAATTAAAGATAAAAGCTTGCGGTTCACAAATCTTCAGGAAGGGCATGAGTTATATTGTGCTGGACATCTCATGGAGGCGGCTGTAGCTTACTATAAGGCAACTGGCAAGGACAAATTGATTCATATAGTAAAACGCTTTGCGGATTTGATATGTAAGGAGTTCTCTTCCACAGCAAATGCGAAAGGTTATCCAGGACACCAGGAAGTGGAAATAGGCTTGTACAAATTATATGAGGTCACTGGTGAAACTCGTTATTTAGAGCAGGCCAAAATGTTCCTTGACCGCAGGGGAGAGCAACCTAATTATTTTCTTGAGGAAATGAAGTCACCAAAGTTTAAGCGTATCTTTGATGAATTAAAAAAATATGATCCTTCCTATTCCCAATCCCATATTCCGGTAAGAGAGCAAAAAACCGCAGAAGGTCATGCTGTTAGAGCGGTTTACATGTATTCAGCTATGGCGGATATAGCCGCAGCATATGATGATAAGGCACTTCTTTCAGCGTGTGAAACCTTATGGGATAACATTGTAGAGAAAAGGATGTATATTACAGGAAGTATTGGAAGCTCTGGATTGCTGGAACGATTTACTACTGATTATGATCTTCCGAATAACAGCAATTATTCAGAGACCTGTGCTTCGATTGGACTTGCCTTATTTGGAAGAAGAATGGCACAGATCACAAGAAACAGCAAGTACTATGATGTTATAGAGAGAGCGCTTTATAATACGGTTTTATCTGGAATTGCTATGGACGGAAAGAGCTTCTTCTATGTGAATCCCTTGGAGGTATGGCCTGATAACTGTATTCCAAGAACTTCAATGGAGCATGTCAAACCAGTTCGTCAGACATGGTTTGGAGTTGCCTGCTGTCCTCCGAATATTGCTCGCACCCTGGCGTCCCTGGGTGAGTATATCTACTTTAGTGAAGAAGATGCTATCTGGGTTAATTTGTTTATCTCCAGTAAGACTAGAGTCAGCATAGGCGGCCAGGAAGTAACTTTGAAGATGAAAACTAGTTTTCCTTATGAGGGGCATATTAGGATAGAGTTAAGCAGTCAAAAGGCAACAAAAGGTAAGCTTTATCTGCGTATCCCTGACTATGTGAAAGATTATGCGGTTACTGTTGAGGGTACTCCCATGAATACGTTGGAAAGCTCGAATGGCTATTGCGTATTAGAGCTGGAAATACATAAACAAAGCATTGACATTCATTTTGACCTTAAGCCACGATTTATCAGGGCAAATCCTCTTGTAAAAGAGGATATAGGTAAAGTGGCAGTTATGAAAGGACCTCTTGTATATTGTTTGGAGGAGGTGGATAACGAGGCAAATCTACCGGCTTATTTTATTAATACAGCTTCAGAACTTACAGAAAGTTATGATGATAAGCTGTTGGGTGGTTCTATGGTGTTAGAATGTGAAGGAAAGAAAGTAATACAGGATGGTTGGAATCCGGATGAGCTTTATTCTGAACAAAAGGCCGAATTTGCTAATAAAAAAATGACCTTTATACCATACCCATATTGGGGAAATCGAAGGACTGGTGAGATGCTAGTTTGGATAAAGGAAAGCTTCTAATTAGTGTTCGCAACGGATACGAATTTTATATGGATAGCGCAATGATGCAGAATTTAATTCATTGCAGGAGGTAGTTACTTCAAAAATAATTATGCGTGTCAAATAAGGTGGCTGCATAATTAAATATAATAAAAGGAGAGAAAAAAATGAAAAAAGCAAAGAAAATCTTGGCCATTATTCTTGTAACTATGCTGGCATTTAGCTTCATAGGCTGCAGTAAAGGCGAAAAAGACACAAGTGGGGACAAAGCTACAACTGATACGAAGAAGGATGATACTACTTCGAATGAAGACAAGGACAACAGTGCAACAAGCGGTGAAAAAGTTAAAATCACATACTCAATGTGGGGAACAGCAGAAGAAGGTTCTAAGACTCAAGAAATTGCGGATAAGTTCAATGCTTCTCAGGACAAAATTGAAGTTGAAGTAGTAGCGATTCCATGGGAAAATTATATGACAAAACTTAACACCATGGCAACTGCAGGTCAATTACCTGATACTGGTATGTTGCAGGAGGCCGGTGTGGTTCAGTGGTCTTCAGAAGGTATGCTAAATGATGTAAGCTCTATGTACGATGGCAGCGATTCAAAGCCCTTGGATAGCCTGGCTTACAGATATAACGGAAAAACAGTAGCGTATGCTGCGGCAAACGAAATTCTACTTATGTATTATAACAAAGATATGTTTGATCAAGCTGGTGTACCTTATCCTCCGGCTGCCCTCGATCAGGCGTGGACCTGGGACGAGTTCGTGGATACTGCTAAAAAGCTCACCATTGATAAGAATGGGAAACATCCAGGAGAAGACGGATTTGATCCTCAGAGCATCACTCAATATGGTTGTATGGTAGAAAATTTAACATGGCAGTTGGAAACATGGGCACTCAGCAATGGTGGCGCCTTCTATTCCGAAGATGGTACAGAAGTACGAATTGGCGAAGAGGCGAGCATGGAGGCAATTCAGAAGGTTGCTGATTTATATCTGAAGGACTATGTTGCTCCCTTATCCGTTGGTCAGACAGACGATGGTGTTCAGCGTTCTCTGATTGCTGGAACAGTAGCGATGACTACAAACGGCGCATGGAATGTAGGAACCTGCCTTAATACAGCGAAAGAAGAAGGTCTTAATTACGGCGTTGCAGTATTACCATTTATGAAGGATAAAGTTACAATTAGTACTGGTGGAGCAAATGTGGTATTTTCTCAGACCAAGCATCCAGAGGAAGCTATGGAATGGATTAAATGGTATAACTCAGAAGAAAACAGCTGGGGCTTAATTGAAAGTGGTATCTGGATGCCAACTCTTGATAAGTGGTATAAAGATGAAACCTTAACACATAAGTGGGTAGACAATCCGAATTTCCCTCCCTACGAGGAATATAAGAGTGCAGTTGTAGATTATGCGATGTCTTCTGCAGCTAAATCAACCTCATGGTTCTATACGAACAATACTACGGACTTTAATACCTTGCTGGGTTCCGTACTTGGTGATGTTTGGACAGGAAAAGCAACGGCAAAGGACGCTATTACAAATAATCTTGATGCTTTAAAGGCTGCTCATAGCGGCAACTAGTAAATAAAATTTTTGAAGGATGACCTCTCGAAAAGTTAGAAAATTGAAAGGTGGTCATCCTTCCTTGAGAAAACAAGAGGTGTTATATGAGCATAACTACTAGAAAATTACAGAAGCGTAATTCGCAAATACATGTAAACGAAGAACGTACGGCGTATATCTGCTTGATTCCGGCATTTCTGGGACTTACCTTTCTTACCTATCTTCCTCTTATTGCAGTATTTGGACTTGGTTTTTTTGAATGGACCGGGTTGAGTTCACCAAAGTTTATTGGTGTTCAAAATTATATAAAATTATTTACAACGGACCCATATATTAAGGACTCCATTAAGGTGACAATATATTTTGCGATACTTTCAGTGGCTGGAAGCATGATATTTTCATTGTTCATAGCGATGCTACTGAATCGAAAAATTCCTGCAAGAGGATTTTTTCGAGCGGTATTTTATGTTCCCTATGTTCTACCGGCAGCTGCGGTATATGTTGGATGGGCATGGCTATATGAAGCGAATTTTGGTTTTTTCAACTATTTACTTTCAAGATTGGGAATCCAAAAGATTCTGTTTATTGCAGATTCTAGTTATGTTGTCCCGTCTCTTGCGCTGATTTCTATCTGGCTTTCCGGTAATCTTATTGTTATATTCCTTGCCGGACTTCAAAATGTTCCTCGTGTATATCATGAAGCAGCTGAAATTGATGGAGCGAATGGATGGCAGCGTTTTCGTCACATAACACTTCCGTGTATGACACCGATTATTTTTTATAATCTTTTAATGAGTCTGATCACAAATTTTCAAATTGTTACCCCGGCTCTTTCATTAACGAACGGTGGACCAGGAAATTCCTCAAGATTTCTGACTTATCTTATGTATGATCATGCCTTCGTTAATAATAATTTGGGTTATGCCTGTGCGGTATCGTTTCTCATCTTTGTCATCATTGCAATATTTACCGGTGTCTTGTTTGGAACATCAGGAAGCTGGATTTTCTATGAAGGAGGAGACGAGAAATGAGTAGGACAGCACAGAATAAGATGAAGAGTCGAAAAAGGAATGAGTTCATTGGGAATATAGTATCCTTGATTCTTGTTGTGGCAATGGCACTAATTGTACTATTCCCGATTTGGTGGATAATTCGAACATCGCTTATGTCAAATGCGGAAATATATCAGTATCCACCGTCAATTTTACCAAGTAAATGGCTATTTTCGAATTATGGCAAAACCTTAAAGGTTTTTAAGTTCTGGAAGTACTTCTTTAATTCGATGACGATTATTGTTCCTGCATGTTCGGCTGGAACGATCACAGCTACAATTTGCGGTTATGCCTTTGCACGTTTTCGGTTTCGAGGCAAAAAATTTCTATGGACCCTTTGTGTCGGATCTATGCTTTTGCCTCCCATGGTTACACTAATTCCACTCTACATAATGTGGACCAGGGGACTGGGATTGCATGACAGTTACTTGCCTTTGATTTTACCCTACCTTTGCGGTGGAGGAGCCTTTAATATCTTTTTAATCCGTCAGTTTATTATGACGGTGCCAAAGGAATTAGACGAAGCAGCGACAATCGATGGTGCTGGGCGTTTTCGTATCTTGTTCAGTATTATCATACCGGCCATTAAATCAGCAATGATCGTAGTAGCATTGTTTATCTTTATCGCATTATGGAATGATTTGCTTCAGCAGATGGTTTACATCAATTCCTCAGAGAAGTTCACAATAGCGTTAGGATTAACGAATTTCAGGGGGCAATTAAAACAGGACTGGTCATTGACAATGTGTGCGACATGTCTGTCCTTTATACCCGGTGTAATTCTTTATCTTATGGGACAAAAATATTTTGTTGAAGGCATTACAATGACAGGAATGAAAAATTAGTTTCTTACTTAATTCGAAAGTTATCTGCAATAATACATAGTTAATTTAATATTTTGTAATTAAACATTCCTGATCAGCTACCAAGTGAGCGGTCAGGGTTGCTTTACTACGCCCTTTTTTGGAAAGTTTATAATACAACGTACATTATATTTCAGGGATTCTGAAACTAGACCCTGATAGTTAAATGTTTACCCTCTTGTTCTATATGTATTTTTTATATGTATTTCGTGATTTTTATATATGTTTATAAAAATAAATAAAAGAGATAAGAAATAGAAGGGAGATTAGGTATGAGAAAGTTTTTTTATTCCAGAGAAGTTAAGCGTTCGTTGTCAATTGTACTTATAATTGCAATGCTTATCACTCTACTGCCGACGTCCATGGTTGCGACAGCAGAAACCGGTACATCTGATCCTACTGTTACCGGAACAGATGTAGCACTCAAAGCAACGGCAACAGCAAATGGGGAACATCCTAGTTGGAGTATTGTAGCAGCCAACTTAAATAATGGACATGAACCAACTGCCTCCAGCGCTCCGGCAGGTTCCTGGCATGATTATGGAATCGCAAGCGACGATGGAACCTCATGGGTACAATATGATTGGGATTCTGAAGTGACGGTGGATTCAATGTCCGTTTACTGGATGAATGATGGAGTATGGGAGGATCGTATTCCAAAAAGTACAAAGGTAGAATATAGAGATGCCGATGGAAACTGGCAGATGGTAGCTACCTACGATGCTACTGTCATGGCAGAACAGAAAGCGGATCAGTATAATATATTGCCCTTGGATCAGGAAATCAAGACAAAAAGCATTCGTATGACCATGGAAAGAAATACGGATGGATTTTCTTCCATCCATAGATGGAAGGTATGGGGGAAAGTAACTCCGGTGGATGTTGCGCTAAAGGGCACTGCATCGGCAAATGGGGAACATCCTAGTTGGAGTATTGTAGCAGCCAACTTAAATAATGGACATGAACCAACTGCCTCCAGCGCTCCGGCAGGTTCCTGGCATGATTATGGAATTGCAAGCGACGATGGAACCTCATGGGTACAATATGATTGGGATTCTGAAGTGACGGTGGATTCCATGTCCGTTTACTGGATGAATGACGGAGTATGGGAGGATCGTATTCCAACAAGTGCCACGGTGGAATACAAGGATGCCGATGGAAACTGGCAGACGGCAGCTACCTATGATGCTACTGTCATGGCAGCTCAGAAAGCGGATCAGTATAACGTTTTGGCACTGGATCAGGAAATCAAAACCCAAAGTATTCGTATGACCATGGTAAGAAATACGGATACATTCTGCTCCATCCATAGGTGGAAGGTATGGGGGCAAATTGCAGAAGCACCTTTAGCGGATGCTCCGGTGATTACAAAGACAGCAGACGGATATAAAATGGTCAACAAGTACTTTATTGTTGAGACCGGAAAATATGGTCAGATTACCTCACTGCAGCTTCAGGGAGATGAATTTCCAACTAATTATGTAATGAATGCGAAGAATTCTTCTAGTCAGAATACAACTGGACACCAGTGGCTGGGTGAATTAATGTTCAGTGCAAAAGTTGGTGATGCAACGGAATATACAGAGCAGAATACCAACAGGTCTGATAGCGGTCGAACTGTAGAGCTGCTTGATGATAAGGTGGTTGTCACCTATGAAAATGCGACAGAAGAAAAAGGTATTAAGGATTTTAAGGTGGTTGAGACCTATGCGATTGTGGGTGATAAGCTACGTTGGGAAATTACCGTTGAGAATACCAATGCGGAGACTTTAACAATCGGAGATTTCGGTCTTCCTTTGGCATTCAATGAAAGATGGCCTGGCGGTGAGGAAATATATGAGACAAGAACCGTAGAACATAATTTCATTGGTAAGAATGCTTCTTATGTCTATGCAACCAGACCTAGTGGCTTGGGAATGTACTTACTACTAACTCCGGATATCAGTACGGATGCCGGTTTTGAATATCGGGATCACTGGAGGATACAGGAACGTGCCGACGATGAAAAGGATTGGTGTCAGGATCAGTCCGGTTGGGCAAGCGGCCTTAATGTATACTATATTCATTCGGATTACATCAAGAAAACAAACAGAGGATATCTTGAGAATACGAAGCTGAAGCTTGCTCCCGGTGAATCAAAGACCTATGCCTTCCATTTTAGTGGTGTAGAAGATGAGACGGATATGAAGTCGACTCTTTATCAAGAGGGAATTCTCGATGCGGTAGCAGTACCGGGTATGGCATATTCCATTAATATGCCTGGAAAATTTTACTTACATACCCCTCTTAGTAAGGATGATATCAGTTTTACCATTCAGTGCCCTCATGAAATGAATATTTTTACAGGCAAAGGCATTGTACATAATTTACCTACTTGTAATAAAACTACTGAAAATACTTATGTAAAATATGATAAAACAGTAACAATTGATGGAGAGCAATATCATGTGTATGATGTTCGTTTTGGAGACTTGGGCCAGAATAATGTCGTAGTTACATATAACGGAGGCAAGAGCCAGACCGTATTGCAATTTTATATGATGGATGATGTGGCAGCGGCACTTACCACTCACTCAGATTTCATGGTGGAAAAAACACAGTTTAATGATCCCCTGGATATCAGTGATAAGATCTTTGACGATTGGATGATGGACACCAAGAATCGACGTGCAGAAACAGACCCCACCTATTGGCAGAAAAATTACTGGGGCTGGGGTGATGACTGGGCCCTTACACATGGTCAATATATTGCAGAGAAGAATGTTTATCAGCCCATAGCAAAGGAAATTAAAGCAGTTGATGAATATCTGGATATTGCGATATGGAATGGGTTAATGAGAGAACATCAGAAGGATTACCTAATTCATGATTTCTATATGGAATCTCCTAACTCATCACCGACTTACAGGGGGTATGCATATCCACATATCTATAATACTTATTTCTCAATGTATAAGATTGCATCAAAATATCCGGATATGATTGAGTATACCGAGGATGCAGATACCTATTTATTAAGAGCATTTAATATCATGAAGGCTCTATATCGAGGCAAAGGTGTTGCTTATAACTGGTCAACCGGAGTTATGGGTGAGTTGACCACACCGGATATTATTGCTGCTCTTGAAAAGGAAGGCTATTATATCGAAGCCAAGGAAATCGTAGATATTATGGCTGAGAAATATACCAATTTCAAGGATACCAAATATCCCTACGGATCTGAGTATTCCTATGATAACACTGGCGAAGAAGCAGTATATACCTTGGCAAAAGTAAATCTTGCAACCGATACAGACAATGCTAAGTCAATGATGAATAAGATTGATCTAAAAACAAGAGCTTGTCGTGGTTTACAGCCTATATGGTATTACTATGCGAATCCCACTACAATCTGTGGCGATGCATGGTGGCAGTTCCAGTATACCGCTGCTTTAGCTGGTTACTGTATGGATGACTGGTTAAGACTGCAGGATAATGGAAAGACAGAAACGGAAAGAGCAATTGCTTCCCGTGTAAACTACGCAGCTAAGCTGGCAAACTTAACCTGCATCAACTCTGGACAAATCGATGCGGATATAGAAAATATCGGAGCAGTATCCTGGACTTATCAAGCGGAACTTGGTAACTTAGGCGGCCAGGGTACCGGCGGTGGTAATTTACACAATGGATGGCGTCAGATGGCGGGTGAATCAGACCTTGGTCTGTTTGGAGCACTGCAGATCTTATCCTCCGATGTAGTGGTTGATCCCGTATTCGGATTATTTAGCTATGGATGTAATGTTACAGAAAACAGTGGTGTTTACTCAGTGACACCTCTGGATGGTCTGTTTACAAGACTAAACTTTATTAACCAAGAATTATATATTGAATTAGATAGAGATCAATACACAAGTGCAAGAGTGGCAGCAGATAATACTTCGATTGAGCTATCTATGAAAAATCTAGAGGGAACTGCTCATAAGACAGATGTGGATATTACAGGATTAAATCCAGGCTCCTATCAGATTTATGTAAATGGAACCTTAACTGGAAGCTTCCAGGCAGTAGATCAGAAAACATCAACTGTAACCCTTGCATTACCAGCAGCGGTAACTGCTGAGGTTGCAATTAAGGCAGGAACAGCACTAGAAAATCAGGCTCCTGTAGTAACACTGGATGCAAGCAAAACTGTTGCTATTTCAGATGACATCAGACTAGAAGCAGATGCTACCGATGATGGTTACGTTAATAGTACATTATCTTATAGTTGGGAGACAGTAAGCGTTCCAGCAGATGCAACGGCTGTGTTTACTACACCAGATAAGCATATTACAAATGTTACAGTTGATAAAACTGGTGATTATGTATTTGAAATAACCGTTAATGATGGCGGGCTGAGTTCTTCAAAACAAATTACGGTGACAGTAACGGAGGACCCGGTTCTTCCGGAAGACCTTGCTATATTTAATTTTAATGAGGGTACTGTAGTGGGCATCAATAAACTGCGGGTTAATTCAACCGTTAGCGCATTACAGGCAGAGTTGGAAGACAATACAGTATTGGTAGATGGCAAGGATGGTAAGGCTGTTCTGTATACTGGTAGTATATCCGGTGGATATATTGAATTACCAGGGATTTTAACTAAGAATTTGCAAAATGCGACCATTTCCGTAGATGTAAATTTGAGCAGTGATCAAGCCAATAAGACAACGTTATTTGAATTTGGTGATCAGGTAGTAGTAGAATTCATCAATGGAAATATGATCAGTATGACTGTAAATGGACAGCAGGCTTCTACAGGTGTTGAGTTTGCACCTGGTTATTGGAAGAACGTTGAGTTAGTAGTAAGCGGTGATGATTATATCCTATATATAAATGGTTCCAAGAAGGCAGAACTTTTGGACACCGGTCTGGTATTAGCTGATATTGACACAGATACTCAGAGATACTTAATCGGTAGATCAAATGTAGAGTCGGATCCATTCTTAAAAGGTATGATCGATAACTTTGTTATAAAATCAGTAGCAATGACAGAAGAGGAATTGATAGCGGTATATAGCGATGGTGATCATCAGGTAATCAGCGCTAAGACCACCACAATTGTTACGAATGCTGGTATTGCTCCTGTTCTACCTGAAAAGGTCAGTGCATTATTCACGGACGGTGTTTATGAACCCTTTGAAGTAGTATGGAATGTGGTTTCACCGGACAGTTATTCTAAAGCGGGTACCTTTACCGTAAAAGGATATTTAAAGGACACGGATATTCAGGTATCCATCCGTGTTATGGTTGTCACGGGAACTCTGCAAAATATTGCTGGGGACGCAACACCAAGTGCAATCTATAATAATCCTAGCGACCTTGGCGGTGTGAAAGGATTAAATGACGGTTTTGATCCTGCAAATTCCAGGGATACCAGCCATGGAGTATGGCATAACTGGGGTGGTAATAACGGTGCACCCGCCTGGATTCAGTATAAATGGGATGAAACACAGATTATCGCAGGAGTAGATTTGTACTTCTTTAAAGATGGAAATGGCAACTTCAGTCCTTCTAATTATTCAATTGAATATTTAAATGAAGACGGAAACTGGTACGCAGTAACCAATGCAAGTGGCCTAGGTGTTAATAGCAATGTTTATAATAAAACTACTTTTGATGCTGTTGTAACAAAGGCGTTAAAAATCACCATGACACCGGCAACACAGGGTTGTGGAGTAATTGAATGGAAGGCATACGCATATCAGGAGAAAATAGTTGTAGACAAATCGGCTCTGAATGCTGCTATTTCTACTGCAGAAGGCTTGAAAGAAGCTTTATTTACTGCAGGTATGGATGCTGTGAAGGCAGCCCTGGCTGATGCGAAAACTGTTGCTGCAGATAAAAACAGTACTCAGGAATCCGTTGACGCAGCAGCAAATGCTTTGAACACAGCGATTATTACGTTGACACCGATTGGTGATAACATGGCATTCATTGCAAACGTATCTGCGACTTATACCTCCTCGTGGGAAAAACTTTCATCAGTGAATGACGGTGCAGTATCCAGCGTGTCAAATTCCTCTGAATGCAGTCATTGGGGAACCTGGGGTCATGCGGATGTTACATCGGAAACAATTACCTATACCTGGGGATTACCCGTTAAACTCAGTTCTTCGGAGCTGTATATCTGGAATGACGGCGGAGGAATTCAGTCGCCTACAAGCTATGTATACGAATATCTGGACAGTGAGGGTGTCTGGACAGAAGTAACAAATGCTGCTGGATATGAGATTAATTTGGACGGATTTAATATCACGACATTTGATGAGATTCTAACAACTGGCTTCAGAATCACTATGGAGAAAGAAAGCGATAGCAGCGAGGTAGGTCTTGGTTTGGTTGAATGGAGGGTAATCGGTACCAAATTACAGCAGGTTCCAGGTGTAATAATTACAACGGATCCAGCTGATACAACCGCCATTCCAAACGATGGATTTGCACTTGTTACGATTAGTTCTTCGGTTACCGGAAGCGCAATCACAGCAACGGGATCAGCAATATCAGTAACGGGATCAGCAATCTATTTTACGACAGATGGCTCTACACCAACAAAGAATTCAACCTTATATACCGGTGAGTTTATTCTGACGACAAATAAGGAAGCTGGAGAAGCTATAGTGATTAAGGCGATTGAGATAATACCGGGATGGTTAGCATCCAGTGTAGTTCAGAGGGTAATTATCTTCCAATCGAAGGATACGATACCTAGTAAATTATCTGATCCGAACATTATTACTAATCCGACTGAAACATCAGCGATCACAAATAGTGCCAAGATAACAGTTATGTTAACCGCAGCAGAGGATGGAGTTGAAATATATTACACTACAGATGGCACTACACCGAATAAGAATGCTACCAGATACACGGGTGAATTTTTATTAGGAACAAGTAATACAGCAGGGGAGACCAAGATTCTTAAAGTAATCAGTATAAAAGACGGATGGGTGGATTCGAATGTGATTCAGAAAGTAATCACTTTCTTACCAAAGGAATCTACACCAACACCTAATCCAACACCTACACCAACACCTACACCAACACCGGCAACGACTGTTGTGGAGATTAAGGGTGATTCTGGTGCAACATTTGCCTCATTGTCAGTTATGACACAAAAGGGCAAGATGGATATATCAGTAAAAATTAATACAGAGGAACTTAAGAAACAATTAGAAGCCACAAACTCTTCTGACAAGGTGATTGATATTCCAATTATTACCGACAGTTTAATTCGTCAGGCAATTGACGATAAGGTGGATCAGTTACATGTATCGGTAGCTTTACCGAAAGAGCTTCTGTCAGGTGACGAGTTTGACCGAGCAAATATTAATCTACCAGAGGAATTACTGAAGGCAGTAAAAGAGAAGGGAATCAATGTTACTATATCCGTAAAAGATGAAGCTGCTAAAGAGCTATATTCATGGAGCTTTGACGAAAAGGATTTAGCTAATTCAAAACAGAGCTTGAGCGATGTGAATCTTGCATTAACAGTTAGCAAAGTTAAGGATCATGCTTCAATCGATCAGCTGCTTTCCACAACTTTAGATGCCGAGAAGGGTCTTGTTATTAGCTTTAATCAAGAAGGTATACTACCAGCACAGACAAGTGTTAAAGTTTTTGTTGGTGATCTGATTAGAAAGGGAAGTAAAATCTACCTATATTGTTACAATTCAGATACCAATACCCTAGATACGATACCTTACAGCTCTCACTATTATGTTGATGCAGAAGGCTATATCACAATGGATTTAATTCATTGTAATGATGAGTATGTTATATTAACAAAACCTGCTGATAAAAAGGTAATTACCTCTTTACGGGGGCAAATTAAGGTTTCAGTAGATCAGACCGAGCTTTATGTAGGTGGAACCAATAATAAAAAAGCACAATTAACAATTAAGGTGCCTTCCACATTAGAAATCGTATCTTCTTTGGAAGATAAGACTTCTAGTAAAGCGCTAGGTGCTGTCACAGTTACTCATAAGTCCAGCAATAAAAAAGTAATTAAAGTGGATAGTAAAGGTGAGATTACAGCAGTAGGAGCGGGAACAGCAACGATTGTGACAACTATCAAACTATATAGTAATAAGGTTGTTACTATTAAGACTAAGATAACCGTAAAGAAAGCTGGTATTAGTTTTAAAAGCACCTCATCTTCTATGAAAGTGGGAGATACCTTTGTTTTCAAAATTGATGCAAAGGGATTAGACACAAGTAAAACTAAATGGGAAACATCCAATAAGTCAGTTATTACCATCAATAAAGAAGGGAAAGCTACTGCTGTATCAAAAGGAACGGCATACATAACAGCAAAGATTGGAAAAGTTACCAAAAAGGTAAAAGTAGTAGTAAAGTAAACATATTAGCCCAAAGGATTGTTTGACCTACAGCACAAGGAGAAGCATGTGTAATAGCTAGCTTCTCCTTGTGTACATAGTTGAGTAATTATCATATATTTTCAACAAAGGAGAATAATTATATGAAGAAAGGGATTAAAGCACTTCTTGATGGTAAGGTACGAAAGAGATTTAGGATACATAAAAGAGGCGAAGAAAGAAGAAAAGAATTTTCGGGAATACATAAATTATTTGCATTGCAGGTCAAATTAATAGGCGCCTTCTTAGTACCAATTGCGTTCATTATTATCCTTGGAATAGTGTCCTTTGAAAAAGCGGCAGATGGAATTCGTAATAGCTATGAGAATTCTACAATCAAGACAATGAATATGACCAGTGAGTATTTGCAGTTTGGTGTGACATCCATAGATAGTTTATCCGCTCAATATGATAATGATGAAACTATGTGGAAATATCTATTGGGTCTTTATAATGATGATTTAATTAAGATGAACGATGTATTTCGGGATCTAGTGGATTCAGCTTTAGCAAAAGAAGTAACCGATGAATTTATCTCAAGTATATCCGTATTCTCGGATAATGTTAATTCCATTTCAACGATTCATTATCTAAAGGATGGTATTTATTCAGGATTTTATGAGACGGAGACGGGGAAAAGCATGGATGGGAATTCATCCATATGGGTAGGACGCAACGACTTTTTAGATGAAAAAATGGGAAGCGATCCAAGTGAGTATTCCATGAGGCAGATAAGAAAATTTAAGAAAGCAAAAGCTTTTATTGTTATAGATATGGATTATGATACCGTATCAAACATTTTAGCTAGTATGGATTTTGATAAAGAGGGTCTTATCGCTCTGGTCACTCCCGATGGTAAGGAGATCTTAACAAAAGAACAAGATGGGAAATCAGCTACTATATTTATCAATGAAGAATTTTATCAGAATGCTATCACTTCTGAAAAGGTGAATGATTCATACTATGTGAAATATAAGGGTAAGGATCATCTGTTCTTATATTCAAAAATTGGAGAAACAGGAGCGATTCTATGTGGAGTAATACCAAAGAGTGTTATATTAGGTCAGGCAGATGATATTAAGAAACTGACTATGTTCATTGTATTTATAGCATGTATCATAGCCACTTTAATCGGCTTTTTCCTTTCAAAAGGAATCGATTTAACAATTCAGGATATGACTAAAAAATTAAAAAAGGCGGCAGAAGGGGATCTGACAGTTCATTTTAGTACAAAGCGTAAGGATGAATTCAAGATTCTGATTCATGAAATCAATTATACTTTCTCGAATGTGAAAGCATTGATTAGTCAGGTGAAGCACTTAAGTGGCAAGGTTTCCTTGGCTTCAGATGGAGTATCTGCAACTTCTGAGATGTTTTTAAATTCAGCCAAAAACATAACCTTGACAATGGATGAGATCGAACAGGGAATTATACAGCAGGCAACAGATGCCGAGAAATGTCTGCATCAGATGGATATTCTCTCCAATAAAATAGTTCAAATGAGTAATAATTCCAATAAAATCGATAAGATTGCTGCTGATACCATAAAGAGTGTTCAAGAGGGAACGGGTATTGTATCCAGAGAATTAACAGAACAAACAAAATCAACCATAGAAATAACAACTGATATTGTTCAAGGAATTGAAAGTCTGGCTGTAAAGTCAAAGTCGATCAGTATGATTATAAATACAATTAATGAGATTTCGAACCAGACGAATCTATTATCCTTAAATGCTTCTATTGAAGCAGCAAGAGCGGGAGAGTTCGGAAAAGGCTTTGCAGTAGTAGCAAATGAAATCAGAAACCTAGCAGATGAGACAAAGAGATCTATCAATGATATTAAGAAAATTATTGATGCCATTCAAGGAGACACCACAGAGCTTGTAACCATGGCTCAAAAAGCTGAAACCGTATTGGTAGAGCAGGATGCAGCAGTTAAAAATGCATCAACTTCTTATCGGGATATTGATGAGAGCGTCGGTAATCTTATGCTGCATTTAAACAATATTATTAGTGATGTAAATAATATAGAAGAATTAAGAGTCAGCACATTAGGTGCAATAGAAAATATATCAGCTGTTCTGGAAGAGGTAGCAGCATCCTCTAATCATGTTAACGGGATTTCTTTTGAGCAGCTGCAATCTGTTAATATATTGAAACAATCGGCTGATGACCTGAATAGTCAGTCAGAGGAGCTTGCAAAAGAGATAGAGAAGTTTACTGTGAGCTAAATGTATAACTATGAAATAGAAAGATGTCAAGTAATTAGACCTTAGATAGGGCGTTCATCGCCCTATCTATTTTTTTACCACTATGCCATCTTTCGTTACAAAATTGAGGGATTATTTTTTCCTACAAATGAGATACCATCAAATTCCCAATCATAACCTCCGCTAACAAAAAGTGTTCTTTTGCTCTTCTCTTCACCAAAGCAAAATATTATTGGCCATGAAATTAATTCGAATGTATTATCTCCTAAGTATCTCATTGGCATTTTAGGAAAAAAGCCTTTATAGTATAATAAGTTATCCGATTCATCAAAACATATCTCTAGGCAGACCTCGCATCCATCAATTAACTGATAATAACAACCACAATATTTTGCGGGGTTACTAAGGATATGTGCTTTTGGCTCAATATATTTCAAATCTAATTTATTTAATATTGCAGTAATATAAACATTCCATTTTTCCCCGGTAGTGTCAATTTCAAGTACATCATTCTTCATACGAACACATATTTCGTGAGAAGTTTGTTGATACTCCTTCTCCGCTTCATACTGTTCATCAGCATTGCCAAAACCACATGCTCTCAAGTGTTCTTCTGAAAGAATATAATTTGCCCACCGTTCCCCCCTTACTTTATATGCAGCTTCATAACTCTTTTGGGGATTTGGTCGATATAGCCTAACAATGAAAGGATTTAATTTAGCAAAATAATTCATAATTGTATCATAGAATTCAAATAATTCATCTTTAGTAATACAACTATTCATAAGGTATCTTGTAATCATTTGAAAAAGACAACCTTCCATAACATAAACTTTTTCTGATGTATATACCATATCAGATAAGTTTTTCCACCTTCTAAGCATCTCGTTAAGATTTGCTCTCAATCCCTCTTGTGTATGTAAATCACCAAGTTCAAATTCACCTTGCCGTATGGGATGATTGCTGCATTCTTCATGTAACCAAATACTTGGGATGTTGTTTAGTTGTAATTGATTATATATATATTGAGATGTCGTTGATTTTCCTGTAGTGCTCATACCTCCAATGAGTATTAATTTATGCATTATCTTTCTCCCTTTCCATAGTCAATTTTATGGGTGTTTCAAGAGGTAATTTATATGTGAACTTCCTCAAATACTTATTAATTTAATATTAATTTTTCTGAACAACATAAATGATGTTCATGCCACAGTCAAGGGTGCTAGGTAATTTAGTAAATAATCCAGCAGAACTGCGCTCAATTATTTTTACAGGAAACTGATTGAATAACTCATCCATTTGGCTGCTCCTCATCATATGTACATAATCAGCACATCATTTTAGATATTTGGCCTGTCTACTTTACAAAACCGCAACCGCTTTTTTGATTGTTTCAAGCACTTTATTTTCCATAATTTTAGTGCATTCGATGGCCATGGCAATCATGACGCCATATCCCTGCACCCCGGAATCCCAAAGTTTGCCATCCATCAAATCTGGTTTTGCGTTCAGTCTGTTTATCATGTGCCCAAAATCCATGATGCAGTAATTCGGAACATCGAAGTTACGGTCATTACCTAATAACTCTATAATTGCCGGATTGCGCATTTCTTCATAGATGCGCTTTGCGACACCGATTCCTACATTGGTAAAGAAACTGTTCCAGGCATAAATCGCCGCCTCAGCCAAGCGGTTCATACGCACCTTCCTTTCCTTGGCCTCTACACAGTCAAGCCAAGACGCATCCGAATAGTCATCGACGGGTTCAAAGCCATAATACAGTCCTAATTCGTAGGAGCCTCCGCTTAGATTCTTAATATAATCGTTCCAAATCTTTTCCTTGAAATTATACTCCATTACATTTTGGATATTCTTAAATCCGTCCTTCACTGTGTATCGCGGGGCGATTTCCTCTCTGAATATGTACAGGGTCTTCAAGTCATCGTATGGCAGACTGTTTTCCCTATAGGCATTACCAGTAATAAGCGTATCTCTGTCGTAGCCAATAATCACGCGGAAGCGTTTCTTCCCGGATGCAAATTCTGCGATGACGGGCCTGTCCATATCAATGGAAGCAATAATTTCATTTTTAAATGCGGATTTGTCGGTATACTTGCGGTATTCGTATCCGGTGAACCCAAACAAGAAATCCGTAGTATAATCCGTCCCGCAACTTCTGCCGTCGGCTTCGGTTCCCTCGATCAGTTTTTGCATCTCTGTCAATTCGCCATCGTAGCGGCAGCGCAGGGCGTTGCGTCCGCACATAGTTTCAAATAGGGTAATGTATTCCTGTCCTTCCCTGTTGGCACAGTTATGGCAAAAATCGCAAACATTGTCCTCTTCCCATTTATGACACACATTGAGTTCCCTGCTACCGATTTTCTTGAGATACATATACGCCGAGGCAAAACAGTGGGTAAAAGTCGTGTTTAAGGAATTGATGAAAGGTACTTTGAAATCGAGTTGGTTTTTCATGGTTTTCTCCTTTTATTTTATTTATGGATTCAGGATTGCTATTTTATTTAAATTACGAAAAAAAAATTAAATAATAACCACATTTTCTCTCCCGTAAAATGGTTACTGATGGTAAAGGATGGGACCTTTAAATTGGTTGACAAGAAATATATACATATATAAAATAAATGTAATGTGGGGGGGGGGTTTGGCATTATCGAAATCCTAATGATAAAAATCACTATAGACAAACTATCTTGAATCTTTTGCTTTTTGATTGCTAAATTACAAGAGATGACGAGACTCTTAATAAGTCATATTAATAAGTCATAAATTAGTGGAAGGTCTATTACTTCTTAGAAACTTCATATTAACGAAGCACTGTAGAATGGTCTGGCGTATATAATGTCTGTATTTTAAGGGGGAAGGTAATGAAAAAAATTAGCCTTAAAGTTTATCTATCAATTATCATTTTATCAATATTATTTATCGTTTTAGTGATACTATTAATAAGCAATCATGGAGTTTCATCAACTGTAGTTAAGACTTTTGAAAGTGATTATGGTAGTTTTGAAGTAAAAGTACCTAAGCAGTGGAAATGTGATGAATTTCAGTTTATAGGAGCTACCATGGAGGAGGAGGCGACACCTGATGGCGGGATACAAATAAATATAAATGATGAATCTATAATAAATATTACAGTTTCGTTATCCCGTATTTATTATCAAGGATCATTTCAAGAAAATATAAAAACAGATGGTGGAATTACGGCAAAAGCATACTCCTTTAATAATGATGGTATAATTAATCAAATTGAATTTACTGAATCGATAGGCGTCTTTATTAATTGTAGTGATGATATTTATCTCAAATATAAACAAGATATTTTGGATTTAGTTAAGTCTATAAAAATTAAATAAAGTGTTTTTTTAAAACCTGCTAATGAAAGTCAGGCGCATTTTTTAGAAGTTTAAGAATATTACTGAGCATAACAAACAGGCTGGCTACATGCCCAGCTTGCCTTGATATCTTTTGATGCTAAAACATTCTGAAACTTTGGTGCACCATAGTTATTTGCTGTCAAAGTAGATTTCTTTGATTTGTCCACAGTTATATACTACCACCAATATTGAATTATTTAGCTCTATGATTTAATGTATCAATCAATAATACTCCATATGCAAAGAGTGCGATTAGAATACATACTCCAAAAGTTATAATTGCATATAATGAAAAAATACGAAGTAGACATAAAATAAATGCTAAAACAGCAAGAGAATTTGCTACCATGCCGACTTTAAATGCAAATTTACTTTTTTTGAAATTCTGTCCAATGACTTTAAGGCCTGCTTTTGAGCTTTCCTTATTTTTTTCTGTCATTATTGTAATCCTCCTCAATTTTTCACACACAATGTTTAACAGTGCTGCACAATCATGACGCTGTTGATAACAAGTACTAAACTGCTAGCGCAGTGGTTCTCTGGCTTTAAGTTTCACTTGTTCTACCCTTAGATATATGTTATAGTTTTCCTGAGCAAGAATGAAACGGAATTCTGCAAGGGATTACAATATATAACC
>JAEZTQ010000096.1 GCA_023443625.1 Bacillota bacterium
TGATAACATAAGAAGGTACTGGATAAAACAATCTGCCATAAAATGCATCAGAATGATTTACACAGTACCTTCTTTTAATATGCTTGAAAAGGAAAAGATCTGAGGCATGTAAAAAGCCGAATAACAACTACTCCAGTTGAAGGTGCTGAAAGTTTTGAAGAGTTATATTCAAGAACAGGAGAATTTATTAAAGAAATTGTTGAATCTGAATTAAAACAAGATAAAGATATTTTGATTGTTGGACATGGTGCAATGAATTCAAGTATAGTGTGTCAAATTAAAGATTTACCTATTGAAAAGTTTTGGAGTGCAGGAATTGATAACTGTAAATTAATGAGACTGATGTAAACTCCACTTTGCCGAGGTTCAGATGTTTGAACAAACTCCAATTTATCTAACTAATATATTGAAAGGTTTTGATTTAATGTAAACTTAGCAAGGGGTTTCAAATATGTCGAAAAAGTATGATATGTATAAAAACAGAACAAGCCATAAGGATATGGCGAATGAGGTCAGGGTAGTTTATTATGGCAGAGTAAGTACATAGCATGAATCACAATTATCGGCTTTAGAATCACAGATTCAATGGCGCAAAGATATTTTTGCTAGGCATAAAAATTGGGTTCTGGTTGGTGAATATATAGACAAGGGAATTACTGGGACACAAGTAAGAAAAAGACCACAATTTATTTCTACAAATGGTGGATGATGCCCATAATAATAAATTTGATTTAATTGTTACTTGCGAAGTTAGTAGATTTGCTAGAAACACGGTACATTCTTTGGATACGGTTCAAAAGCTTAATCAAGTTGGTGTTGAGGTATACTTTGTCATGGACAATATTTGGACTTTTGATGGGGATGTTTAATCAAGGAGATATAGGTGATGGAGCTTAAAATAGTAAATGTAATGAAAACATTTATAAAGAAAAAAACTATTGTGTCAGTATTAAATAACATTAACTTACAGGTACAGCAGGAAGATTTTATTGCAATCATTGGGAGAAGCGGTTGTGGAAAAACAACATTATTGAATATTATTGGTGGGTTGATTAAACCATCTACTGGGAGTGTTGAAGTAGATAAACTTAGATTGGAAACGATGTCAGAATACGAGATATGTGAATATCGGAATAAAACGATTGGATATGTATTTCAAAGATTTAATTTATTACCTACATTAACTGTTCGAGAGAATATTGAATTACCACAAAGAACGAACGAACCTGAATACATAGACGATTTACTCAAGTTATTGGAACTTACGGATAAGGAACATGATTGTATCGAACATTTATCAGGTGGTGAGCAACAAAGAGTTGCAATTGCCCGCGCACTTGTTAATCATCCTGAAATTATCTTAGCAGATGAGCCAACAGGTAGTTTGGATCATATTTCAGAGATGAAGGTTATTGAACTTTTTGAAAAATGTATAGAAAAATATAAAACTTCAATAATACTGGTTACTCATAATATGGAGGTTGCTAGTTTTGCAAAACGAATTTATGAAATAAGAGAAGGTGAGTTGTATGAGTATTCAAAAAGTGTTGAACGTAATATGCAAGGATGTGTTCTGTCATAAGAGTAAAACGTTTAAAACTTTGCTTCTTATTGGTTTGTCGGTTATGGGATTATTACTTAGTAAGCATATAATGCAAGACCAAATAGAAATTAAAAGCATATATTATTACAAGAAAATGGCAACTATGATATTGCTATTATTAATCCAAATCAAGAAAGTATAAAGGTATTAAAGAGTCAAAAAGATATTTCATATGTAGGTTGTCAATATTATTTAGGTATAGGACAAGTAAAACAAGCAATAATTCAATTTGTTTATGAGGACAGAGAATATCAAAAAACCAAGGGGATAGAATTATATGACAGAGAATCACTTAAGGATAATGAAATAATAGTATCCAAAGAAGCGGCTGAGCGGTGCAAGATAAACATTGGAGATATACTTAAAGTAAAGATTCAGGGAGGAAGTTATAGTCCCAATGTAAAGGTGGATTATTCTACCTATGAATTTAAAGTTAAAAATATCAGTAAACAAATAGGCCATCAAACACATTCTTTGATATAAAATTTGCAATAATCCACTTTTCGAGTTCTAAGCCAACGCTTGATATGCAAAATATTGAGAAGCACTTGTTGTATGAGTGCTTCTTTTTAGTCTTAAATAAATAGGAAGAGCCCATATAATCATATAATAAGAAACATAAATTCTTGTCATACTATTATATAAATGGTATAATAAGGGATAAATCATAAAATAATGGGGGAATGAAGTTGGTTAAGCAAAAAGTTTTAGAGTTTTTTAATAACAAATATGATAGTGAGATTGAAGATGAGATGTTACTACATAGTTTGATTAAATATAGAAATTCATTGCATCCAGATAACCATATTGGTTTTGAAGATGAATTTACTCAAAAATATAATGACGCAAATAATTTGCTAACAGAATATAAGAAAGAAATACAATCACAAACTAGAGAAATTGTTTTATCAGGAGAGATTATACAAGATAGGCCAATTGATAATTTAATTGAAATAATTACACTCGGTGAGGAAAAAAGAAGATTGTCAGAACTGAATGCTTCGTATAAATCTCAAATAGTTGACCTAAAAAATAATATACTTAACCTAGAAGCAAATAAAACAAATAAGCAAATTGAAAAAGAGATTCAAAAATATAAGCCTCAAAAAAGGGATTATGGATTAATATCTTCTACTTTAGGAATATCTACATTAATAGCTTTATCATCGCAAATTAATTTTTTGTCAACATCAATAAAATCTAATTTTCCATTTGACATAGTAATTTTACAAATCATTTCCTTGTGTGGGTTTATTTTATGTTCTACTAATTTAGCTATTAAGAGCTATATTTCGAAACAGCTTAGAATATTTATAGATACGGTTAATACAAGGAAGTTTAGAAACAATTTTATTATGAAGCAGGTCGGTATGAAAAAAAATACTTTTACAGATGATGATATTGTTAAATATATAGAAGATTATATAAAAGAGAATAAATTACTTAGATTATATTCATTACAAAATAAATTCTTAAATAATAAAGATTTGTTTATAGAGGCATGCACTGATTCATTAATTGAAAGTATGTATGCAAATAAGGTAATAAAATCTCATACAATAAATAGAGCAATAAAAACATACTCTTTGGATAATATAAATTATTATTTTGAGTGGGAAAATATTGAGCTTCCTAATAAGTAATATTCTCATGAGAAGCAACAATATTTCTAATTGAAATAATAATACTTAAAGATAATTGATACTAACAAAACTTGAGCCTATCTTTCATTTCATACCCCACCCTATGTAATCACTGAAATAGAATTACATAGGGTTATTATCTATAAATCTGAAGGAAAAGCGAAACATTCCCGGTGTAGTATTTTCATACTTTTTAAACATTCGATTGAAATAATTTGAGTTTTCAAAACCGCATTTTAAAGATATGGTATGAATGGGAAGAGTCGTATTGGCCAGAAGTTGCTTTGCTTCTTGAATACGAACTAGACCAACATACTCCATGGGACGGGTGTTAAAATTATTTTTAAATAATCGACATAAGTGCTGGGGTGATACCGAGATGATTTCACATAGATTATTCAGCGATATTTGTTGAGCATAATTTTTTTTTGATATAGTCAACTACGGGTAAAAGCTTACTCAAAGTTGTTTTGTTTGTACAAGAAAAATAATCCTTTGCCAAACGATAAAAAGTGGTCAAAAATTCATAAAGGATACCGGAAGCCGTATAATTACCAAAAACATGGTCAGCCATAATAGCTGAACGCATACGATCTAATATTGTATCAAGGAAAGAAATATCCTGAATACTGATTATGGTTGTATGATCTAAATTCATAAGCTTTAACATTTCATCTAAAGCATACCCATCTGGAATTACCCAGCGAGTGTCCCAAATATCCCCTAAAGAATAATATTCGTGTGGTATATTTGGAGGTAGAAAAAAAGCTGTGTTAGGCATAATATGATGAGTTTTTCCTTCTGTTTTTAGAATTCCTTCCCCATGTTCACAATATATAATCTGAGGCAGATGATAACCGTCTTTTCTATTCACATGGTATTGATATTTGTTTTTTCCTATACTTACCAAGTAAATTGGCAGCTCTTTTTCCTTACCTATTACGGGAAATAAGTAATACCACATTTTTTTTCTCCTTTGTTCAAATTGTTCTATTAGGAGAATATCATTCATTGACCTATCAGTCAATTGCTATTATTATGATAATAAAATAGTGCAATAAGTTATTGTAACATACATTTGAAAAACTTAAAGTAAATGATAAATGGATGTTCAAGAAGAAAAATATGTTAAATATAAAGGAGATAGCCATGATAAAAATTGGAGTGGATTATTATCCTGAACATTGGGATAAAAGGTTATGGAGTCAGGATGCGGATTTAATGAAAAAAACTGGAGTTAAGGTGGTTCGTCTTGCTGAATTTTCCTGGTCTAGACTTGAGCCGGAAGAAGGTAAATTCAATTTTGAATGGCTTGATGAAGTAGTAAAGTTATTTGATGAAAGAAACATTGGTGTTATTCTTTGTACACCGACGAATTGTCCCCCTTTATGGATGTATCAAAATTATCCAGAAACAATTCAGACAGGCAGAGACGGTAATAAAATAGGAATTGGAATCAGGGGGCACAGATGTTATACTAGTCCAATTTTTCGCAAATATTCAAGTCGTATCATCGATAGGATGACTAAACATTATGCTAGTAATAAAAATATAATTGCATGGCAGATTGATAACGAACTGGAATCGAATTTTTGTTGTTGCGAATATTGTACTGGAGATTACCGCAATTGGCTAGAAAAGAAGTATGGTTCCATAAAAAAAATCAATTCCATATACGGGAATAATGTTTGGAGTGGTGAGTATTCTCATTGGGAACAAATCAAGACCCCTTTAGGTTCCTATCCTTATGCATGGTATAATCCTTCTTATATGTTGGACTATTACCGATTTGCTTCTGATAGTATGGTCGAGTATGTCGAATTTCAAACGCAAGTAATTCGAAAGAATTGTAAAGAGACCTTAATCACAACAAATACCTGGTTTTGTGACAAATTGCCTGATCTTTATGATACCTTTCGTGACCTAGATGTTGTTTCTTATGATAACTATCCTACAACAAAGATACCTGCAGATCCGGAGGCGCTATATTCACATTCCTTTCATTTGGATTTGATGAGGGGAATTAAAAATAAAAATTTCTGGGTGATGGAACAGCTTAGTGGAACCCCGGGCTGTTGGATGCCAATGCAACCCACGCCAAGACCTGGAATGATTAAAGGATATTCGATGCAGGCGATTGCCCATGGCGCAGATATGGTAGTTCATTTTCGATGGAGATCTGCTGTTACTGGTGCAGAGATGTTCTGGCATGGATTAATTGATCATAATAATGTTCCTGGAAGAAGATTTAACGAATTTGCTGATTTATGTGCTACGGTGAATGAAATGCCGGATTTAGAAGGCACTTTAATCAAAAACCGTTGTGCCATAATTTACTCATCCGATCAAGAATATGCCTTAAAGAACCAACCACAGACAGAAGGTTTTCATTATTATAATCAGCTGAAGGCTTATCATAATGCTTTTCAGTCTCTGGGAGTAGGAACGGATATCATAAATCAGTATGAGGATTTTTCGTCCTACAGGATTATTGTTGTTCCTATGTTATATATCGTTGAGAAAGGTGTTGCAAAACGTTTATATGAATTTACAAAAACAGGAGGAACAGTAATCATCACGAATCGTAGTGGGGTTAAAGACTTTAACAATAATTGTATAATGGAATCACTTCCTACAATATTCAGAGAGTTGATTGGAGCTTATATAACAGAGTATGATGCCATTGGTAACGATATCAGCCATATCAAAATGGAGGACGAAACTGAATATGATATAACACAGTGGTGTGATATTTTGGAGACAGAAACAGCAGACATACTTGCAACATATTCTGATAATTTTTATGAAGGAAAACCCGCAGTAACAAAAAACAAATATGGAAAAGGTAGTGCATATTATGTTGGGATTATCGGAAAGAAAGCGTTTTACAAGAAGTTGATAGAAGATGCGATTAAAACCTCGGGTTTGGAATATATTAAAAATCTACCAGAAGGTGTTGAATTAACTATACGGGAAAAATGTAACCAATATATTTACTTTTTGTTTAATAATACTGATAAACAACAGGGGGTTACAATCGATGGAAATAAAACTGAATTATCACCCTTTGAAATGCGTATATGGAGGAGCAGTGATAATATATGACATTGTAAATACTGTAGTTCGTGGTATAAGTGGTACGAATTATAAATGAACAGCAGGATTATATGATGTCTGTACTTTTTTCAGAATAATGTAATCGCTTGCAATATTATGATAATCTGCTATAATAGAGCAATGAAAGGCAATCGCCACAGGGTGGTTGACCAAGTTTGGATTAAAGAACCTTCCTGGACTCGAGCAAAGTACAGGGAAGGTTTTTTATTTTATGACATATTAGATAAATAAATGTTAGTAATGCTATAATGAACTTAGCAAATTACATTAGTCTTTGAAATCAAACTTACTGTTCATATGCATCTTAACATTTTAATACGAGACTTTATGGCATCACAAAAAAGGAGAATTGAGGATGAGTAGAAAAACGAAGAGATTATTAGCCTATTACCGACCGTACAAGAGTTTATTCTTTGTCGATATGTTCTTTGCATTGGTAGCAGCGGCAATTTCCTTAACCTATCCGATGATTGTACGCTATATTACCAATCATGTTCTGGCTGTAAATGAATTATCAAAAGCAGCACCAATCATCCTTCAGCTGCTTTTTGTTATGCTTGGTCTTGCAATATTGGAGTTTATCAGTACCTTCTTTATCGCCTACCAAGGGCATATTATGGGTGCGAAGATGGAATATGATATGCGTAACGATCTGTTTACCCATTATCAGAAATTGTCCTTCAACTTCTATGATAACCAGAAGACAGGACAGTTAATGTCCAGAATTACCAGTGATCTATTTGATATCTCAGAGCTTTGCCATCATGGACCGGAGGATATAGTAATATCGGTTATAAAAGGTGTTGGAGCTTTCATAATTCTATTTAGTATTAATCCGTGGCTTACTTTATTGGTATTTGCATTTTTACCTCTCATGTTTCTCTTTGCTAATTATATGAAGGGGAAGATGAATCGTGCTTTTCGAAAGAATCGTGAGAGAATAGCTGAAATTAATGCTCAGGTAGAAGATAATCTGTCCGGTATTCGAGTTGTTAAAACCTTTGCCAATGAGGAGGTAGAGATCGAGAAGTTCTATGAGGGTAACTCCCGCTTTGTCGAGAGTAAGAGAAACAGCTATTGGAACATGGCGAGTTTTCATTCGGGTTTAACCTTCTTCACAGCATTGATTAATGTAGCGATGATTGCAGGCGGAAGCCTCTTTATAACATATAGTATTATAACAATCAATGATTTACTTACTTTTTTGTTATATATCAATACACTGATCGAGCCCGTAAGGAAGCTCATCAACTTTACAGAGACCTTCCAAAACGGAATGACTGGCTTTGACCGCTTCTGTGAAATCCTCGACATAGATCCTGATATCGTAGATAGCAAAAATGCTTTGGTACTATCCGATGTCCGTGGAGAGATAGAATTTAAGGATGTAGCCTTCAAATATAATGAAACAAACTCCGATGTATTTCATAATATTAATCTGAAGGTAGAAGCTGGAGATTACATGGCACTGGTAGGTTCCTCAGGGGTTGGAAAGACTACCATGTGCAGCTTAATTCCAAGATTTTATGAGGTGTCAGAGGGTAGCATCAAATTAGATGGAACGGATATCCGCAATATTACACTTCGCTCCCTTCGTAAGAATATCGGAATTGTACAACAGGATGTATACCTTTTTGCGGGAACCGTTATGGATAATATCAAGTACGGTAATCTGGAGGCTACAGATGAGGAGGTAATTGAGGCTGCCATGAATGCCAATGCCCACGACTTCATCATGGAATTACCGAATGGCTATCATACCTTTATCGGTCAGAGAGGTATTAAGCTTTCTGGTGGTCAGAAGCAAAGGCTGAGCATTGCCAGGGTATTTCTTAAGAACCCACCAATCTTAATCTTTGATGAAGCAACTTCTTCCCTGGATAATGAGAGTGAGAAAGTAGTGCAGGATTCCTTGGAGAAGCTTGCGAAAAACAGAACTACCTTTGTTATTGCCCATCGTCTGTCAACTATTAAGAATGCCAAGAAGATTCTGGTTCTAACAGAGGATGGTATCAAAGAGACTGGAACACATGAGGAATTATTGAAAACGAACGGAATATATGCCGGCTTGTATAAGATGACTTATGAAAGAAAGATTGAGACAGTAGAAGGATGATAGTATGTCCTTGCAGTTTGGTAAAAAAATTTTAATTAAATTCGTAGAGAGGAGGATGTACAGGATAGCCATGTGGCAGAACGAGATATTTTATTGGGGCTACTGTCGGGTAGTCTCACAATAGACAATATATATGAATACAAGATAAATAGGATACCCTTCTTTCACAAGCGTCTCATCAAATACATTCCCTATATGTAAATCATCGTCAATAATCAATATGTTTTCAAAAAACACTCAACTCCATTCTCTTGCTACTAATGAGAAAATGGTATTGAAGGAGGGTGAAAGAGAACATTTATATGAAGGAGAAAAGCTAAATTAAAGGTAGAGTGATGGATAATAAGGAAACAGATGCTAAAGAAATGTTGATTAGTGAAAAGGAAAATAGAGATTTTTAATATAATAAGTATATTGCTTTGGGATTGGTTCTTAGGAGAAAGAAACAATCCCTTTTTAGTACGTGAAATGATTACCTTTGATAAGTATTGATAATTCTCTATTAGTTTATTTCTTTTAATATAGTTATAAAAATCTTCATCATTTTTTACATAATTGGAAGTTACTATAGAATTTGAACAACAATAATGGTAATTACGCAGGAGGTATGTCAAAATGAGCTTTAAACGTTAATGTAAACAAAATATTAATCATTGAGGATTTTTCTCTGTCCATAATTCAACCATAATTGTCTTTTACAATAAGATTATAGAAACACAACAACATAATCAAAAGGAGATTGATAATTATTATGATAACAAGAAAATTAGTATTTGGAGCTGTATTAGTTCTTGCACTGGGTACAACCACAATTGCTTTTGCTAAGGAAAATAGTAATCAGAGACAGGTTAATAGAACCACGGCTAATACAATGTATTCTATGATGGAGCGAATCGATAAAGATGACATGATTTCTATGCACAATGCTATGGGAGGTACGGCAGGCTGCTTTAAATAATCTGAGTGATGTAATGATTAAGTAGTCTAAATGGAAGACACAGAATACATGGCAAAACTGAGCTGACAACTGCTTTCATGGAATTTTTACAGAATGAAGGATTTTTATGATGATATTTTTTTGGATTTTATTAATCGTAGTATTGTTCTATATTTTTGGTGATAACAAAAAATATTATGATTATGATACTGGGGCCATCAGCAGAGGAAGTATTAAGAATGCGTTATGCCAAAAAAGAGATTAATGAAGAAACGTATAAAAGAATGAAAAAATCGATATTTTAAGGAGGTACTGCTATGATGAACAGATATTTCAGCCAAGGATTTAATAGTAACGGTTTATGCCCCGGTTTTGGATATTTTAACAGTGGATGGGGCTTTATCATCGGAATCGGTTTAATAATTACAATTGCTTTAATTTTTTATAGTTTTGTTCATAATAAGAAGAAAAGGGCATCTTCTGAAGCTTTAGAAATTTTAAAACTACAATTTGTAAAAGGTGAAATTTCAGAAGAAGAGTATTTCAGAAGAAAAAGCTTGCTGAATAGCTAAACTGAATAATAAGATATAAGCAGAATGAGGTGAAATAAATGGTTTATCAAATTCTAGTAGTAGAAGACCAGAAAGAAATCAGTGATGTTATAATGAAATACATCGCTAAGGAGGGATATGGAGTAGAAGTCGCCAGTAATGGGTTTGAAGCACTGGAATTGTTTGGTGATCGGGAATTTCATCTCGTTCTTTTGGATATTATGATGCCCGGTATCAGCGGGTTTGAGGTATTGAAGGAAATCAGGAAAATATCCGATGTACCGGTAATCATGATAACAGCAAAACAGGAGGAAGTCGACCGTCTGAAAGGCTTTGAAACTGGAGCAGATGATTATGTCATTAAGCCCTTCAGTCCAAGAGAATTAATGAAACGGATTCAAGTTTTCATTAAAAGAATTTATAATGAAACGGATGAAATTGTATATAGCTTTCGTGATTTGAAGCTATATACCAAGGGAATGAAGCTTGTAAAAAACAACCATGAAATTGTACTGACAGCAGCGGAATATAAGCTGTTGTTTGTTTTATTTAAAAATAAAGGGCAGATTCTTACCAGAGAACAATTGATTGAACTGGCGTATGGCAGTGATTACGAAGGATATGACAGAAACATAGACAGCTTTATTAAGAGAATTCGGCAGAAGATAGAAGACGATCCCAAAAACCCTAAAATTCTAATTACGAAATACGGAGCAGGTTATATATTCGGAGGTGATGAGGGATGACGGTAAAAAGGCAATGGCTGCTTGTGTTAATTTTAATTGCTATTATTTCTGTTGTAATAAATACCATTGTTCTAAGTAATTTGACAAATCAGTACTTTAAAGATTATATCAAAGATAATTACGACCAGCATTTTAATCAAGTTGTTGAGTACTTAACAAATACATTAAAGGATGAAAATTACTCGTCAAGTCAAATATCAATTGATTTGGAGGCACATCTGGTTGATCCAATTATAAGAATAAAAGTATATGATGTAAAAGGCAATCTGATCTCTAATGTTAGTACTGATGCGCGGTCCTATGTAGGCAACTCTTCTATGAGTGGCATGATGAGCCATATGATGGGTAATAGGATTAATTCACAGTCCGAAGAGGTGGATCATGCACAAATAACCGACAATGGCAAAGTAATTGGCCAGGTTAATATAATGAAATATAGCTCTGCAGAAAAATCGGCTACGATTTGGGCTTTCCAATCCTCACTTCTGAAAAACAGCATTATTTCAATTGTAATCGTTCTTATCGTAGCAATAGGAATTGGGATTCTTGTCAGTAAAAGAATGAGTCGGGATTTAATCCATACATCTAAAATGGCACAAAATCTTGATATCGGAAATGATACTCCGGTACTTAAGTCAAAGGTAAAGGAAATACAAGTGATACAACAGAGCTTAGAATCCTTGAAAGCAAGGTTGAAACTAAAACAAAAAAGCAGAAAAACGTTGATTGATGAATTGGTTCACCAAACCCGGACACCACTTACGATATTAAGAACACATCTGGAAGGAATTGAGGATGGAATTATTGAGTTTGCACCTGAAGAAATCCGGATATGTGAAAATCAGATTGATAATATAACTGCTATTATAACCAATATGAGTAATATGATTGATGCAGAAAAAACTGAAAATTCTATAAATATCGAGGAATTTGAGCTGAGTCAGCTGATTAGACAGATCATGAATGGCCTTAAAGCACAGTTTAAAAAGAAAAACATTGATCTTAAATATAATACACTGGAAAGAGTTACAATAAGGACTGATAAATATCGATTAAGCCAGACTGTATACAATATACTGACCAATGCATATAAATTTACAAAAACAAATGGAACTGTTATTGTATCTTACGTGGTCAACAAAGAAAAGATCAGTTTAACTATTGAAGATAATGGAACAGGAATTACCAAACAGGATGTGGATAAAATTTTTAATGCGTATTATAAAAATGACAAATTCTTAGGCTTGTCCGGAGATGGTTTAGGATTATATATAGCAAAAGAAAATATGACAAGTATTTATGGGACAATCGCAGTCGAATCTGAAATAAATCAAGGAAGTAAATTTACTTTAACATTTCCGAAAGAGATTAAATAATATATAAAAAGCAAAGCCTCAGAATTATAGCTTGCACAGTTTTCACATTTAGTAAATTTTCTATTTTAACGTTGCAGCAGACTTATTCCATTATCAACTGGAATCGTCGCTGTAACGGTATTTGATGTGTTATTAAATGCTGAGAGTACGTACATATTTGTAACATAGGTATATTTACTATCCGACTTACAATAACACCATGAGTTCCTTTGTCGGTCTGAATTGTTGTTAACCAGCATTGTGGTTAGATTGATTTTGGTAACAGTGTTAGAATACAAAGAAGCTTGGTGCAGCTAGTATAAGTACATTTTATACAGCAGCTCTTTTTATCGACCTGAATCCACTGTTTATTCTAAGCCAGTTTACAAAATTGATCAACTCCATTCTCTTGCTTTTATTTTCGATCCACTATCAGCATGTCTTTAGATATCTTTAGGAATGAGCCATACTCGATACTCGGCTCAAACCAATAACGTCTTCTATATCATTAGCCTCGTAGTTCCCATAACTTAGCAGATACTTGTATCGTATTATATTAAACTATTTTTTATTATTAGGCAATCGTCATAGAAGGATTGATGGTAGTTGATGTGCTTAGGTGGAATGCTTCACATTCTCCACTATTACTTGGATTGGGTTTATGATAAGGGCTTTCTGAGAAATAAGTCAATGTGTTACATGAGAGATTTTTGCTTCTTTATTGACATGCAGTGAAAATAGTCGTAAAATAACAATGTTATATAACATTGTTATTAATAAAGGAGTAAAGTCATGCCACCAAGAAAGCAGATTAATAAGCAACAAATTATTGAAAAAGCCTTTGAAATTGTTCGAAGTGAAGGCTATCCATCATTATCAGCAAGAAAGTTGGCAAAAAAACTCAATTGCTCAACGCAGCCCATTTATCAGACCTTTGCCGACATGAAAGAACTTAAAATTGAACTTATAAAAAAAGCACAGGAAAAAATGATAAGTTACATCGTGGATACAAGTGATAAGTCATTACCGCTAGAGCTGGCATATATTCTAGCATATATACAATTTGCAGGAGAAGAGAAGTATCTGTTTCAAATGATTTTTACTTCCGACGGTCTGAATTTAAGTGGAATTAATAAACTGGGTTCTGAAATTAAATTGGATATAAATATGATTATTTATGCAAATGGAATTGTAATGATGCAAGCATTTCATTCGTTTGGACTTTCGGATGATAAAATTAGGGATATGCTGATACATGCTTACGAATTATTTAGGAATAATAAGTAAAATATGGGATTCTTCCATGGAGGTGTCAGATGAAAAAATATAAATATAAATTAAATATGCTGGAGCCGGGGTGGAATATGATAAAAGCAATTGGCATATTTGGGGTATTGAGCCTTACATTTCATATAATCAAAATAGTTCTATTAAGTTATATATTTGGTGGTTTAGCAGTTCTATTAGGTATAGCATTATGGATTTTACTTATCATTGAAAGTCATCAGGATAAGGTACTAATTGAACAAGCTATCAATGAGAGGAGAAAAAATGGAGAAGAATAAAATTGACAAGGAAAGAACATGGATATTTTCACCGGTCAATAATATTGTTATAAAAGTTGATGTAAAAGGTATTCTCTTAGAAGAACAGCTAAAAGAAGCTATTAGAGACGCTGTTAATCATTATGATATGCTTCATCAAAAAATAGTTATAGATACGGAAGGTAATGCATATTACCAGAGAACAGAGCTTTTTGAACCTGTTGTTAAACCTATGGAAAGTGATTGGAAGGAGGTCGCCAAGGAACAGGAAAAACATCCTTTTGTAATTGATAAGGGAGAATTTATTCGTTTTTATTATAGTAAGACAGAAACAGGAATGACTATGTTAATAATTGCACATCACATCGCAGGCGATGGTATATCATTTACATATCTTGTGCAGGATATTATGCGCTCCATCAATGGAGAAAAAATTGAAAATAAGAAACTAGAGTTATATAATCTGGAGAAGCTCCCAAAGGAAGCGAGTTTGCGGGCACCGATAACATGGCTAATAAAACACATGAATAAAAGGTGGAAGAAAACCGGGAGAGAATTTGACTTCAATGACTATTATAATATGCATAAAAAGTATTGGAATAACCGAGAAACGTCTATTTACACTTATTATCTAGAGAATGAGAGCTATGACTCAATATGCAGGTACTCAAAAGAGAATAAGATAACTATAAATACTATGGTAACGACGGCATTAATAAGGGCAAGTGGTGAGCTTAGTGATGTGGGAATGGCAGCAAGTATTAGGGAAAAGGGCTTTACTGGAATGGGAAATTACGCAACCGGAATTTCAATAAAATATAAATATAATGAGAAAAACAGCTTTGCTCAGAATGCAAGAGTTGTGCAGAAAATGATATATGATAAATTAAATGATACATCAAAGCGATACTTTCTGCTACAATTTATGAAGAATATTGAACCAACATTAATTGATGGGATTTACTTCAATGCATGTTGTGATTATAATAACAAGACTGCTGAGACATTTAGTAAAATGTTTGGTTATAACGGAAATCCCAAAGGAATTAGTATAACAAATCTTACAAAACTTCCAATAGAGACCAATTATGGTAAATATGAAATTATTGATTTTGTTTTTGTTCCGCCATTAGTGCTGAACGCTAAGAGGATTATTGGTATTTCATCTATTGGAAAGAGAATGGTATTATCTTTACATCTAAATAATGATACTGAAGCAGAAGAACATCTAAAATTCTTCAATAAGGGAATGGAATATATGATGGATTTGTAATTATTTGGTTAATTCAGAAGCAGAAGATGAGTATTGGAAAGAGTATGAATAAGAATTGATTAGAAGCAGCCGTTTTTTGGCTGCTTCGTTGTTATTTGGGAGGTGATTAAACATACACATGCTAGGGAAAGTTAAAAAATGCAAAGCGATTGACATAGTTCCCGTTGGGGAGTAAGATAATAGTTGAAATGGAAGAAATAGGAAGATGCAAAACTACAGAGTGTCTGTAATTATAATAGAAGATATATCTTGTTATACTGACGATTTATGGTAAAATATCTATAATTACTCATTGGACTTAAATCAACTCAATCCAACTTTCCACTATGTTTATAATTCAAAATGGAGTTTTGAATATATCGGTATGGGTTATAATATTCGCAATAATTTTCGATTGTTTCTAATATTAACTGTCGATTTTTATTAGAAGTGAGGGTTAAACAAATGTTATCAAAGAGCAATGTTGGTTTTTCTAATTCAAGAGATACTTATGATTCTATTCATAATATAACAGCAGCTCACAAGATAAGCAAAGGGAAAGGAATAAAAATTGGGCTGCTTGATTGGGGATTCGGCTATCTGGAACATAGCAGTCTATATACCAATGGATTAGATTTTTCGTGTAATCATTTTAATTTTAATTATGTAAGCAAACACGGGTATTGGATGACAAACGCACTAAGGGAAGTAGCACCAGAATGTGAAACATTTGCATTAGGTACATTCATCCCTAATGCAGAAGATAAATGGGTTGATGCCTTAATCGATGCAATAAATTGGTCTATAAAAAATAATATAGATATTCTAACTTTATCACATCAGAAAATAACTAATACTAATCGATCAAGATTAGATGATGCAGTAAACAAAGCGAACAAAAAAGGAATTGTTACAACATTTATACATTATAGTAATCCGAATAATATACTTCCGGATGGCCTATTTGCTAATACAGAGGAAGAAAGAAAGCCAGATTTAAATATATTTCATTACGACTATAATGGTTTCGCTAATGGGAATCCCCCATACCTTTCTATATCATCAACGTCACCTGTTACTGCTGGTTTTGTTGCTATTCTTAAAAGTATAAATAATACTTTGACACCATCTGAATACAAGGACATACTTATTCAAACAAGTTATTCAATGAATTATAATGATAGTGCATTAAATAGACAGAATGTTCATGTAGAACGTGTTGCTGATATCGGAAGTGCAGTAAAGTATCTTAGGGAAATTTACAACTCATTATGTTTATTTAAAAGATTGATGCCGACGTGGTAAGCAATTCTTTGACATACTGACTATGGGCAAATCGATTGTTGTTTCAGCAATTGCTATATTAGGGAGGTGCTAAGATGGATTTATCCAAATCTATTGATTTTCTTCTGGAAAACGCAGGACCGGTAATTCAATACCGGCTACGAAAAGAAATCCTTAATAATCTATCACCGACCGACGAAGCAAATCTGCTAGAACAGATTTATCAAACGCCGCATTTTAAATTGTTGCAAAGCTACGTTAAGCCAAACGGTTATATTGGAAGCGGTATGCATAGCTGGGATACCTGGCGAGGGGTGAAACTTCATGAAACACCGTTACAAGATGGTGAAACGGCGGCACGTTTGTTGTCGTATTATGCTATTCCCAAAACGCATCCGATTATAGTAAATTATGTTGCGGCAATGAGAAATGAGGATATATTACGTAAGGAGTTTTCATATATCCCACCTGAAATCCCACGCTTTGAGCATAGGTTTAGCGGATTGAACAACGGTAATAGCCTTATGTCCCTGATTTATGCGATGCAGGCTATGCTCGGTTATGGAGATGACTTCGATGATGTGCGGCAGTTTCAACTTATCTCATTGAAAGGGTTCCGTCGTATTCTTGAGATATCTTCGCTCGATGAGATAACGAAGCTAGGTACAAATACGAAACGACGTTATAATTATCCTTACATTGAGGCTGACGAATATTTTCCCGATGTTTATACCCTTACAATGCTGGCTTATACACAAAGCTGGCGTACCGATGAAAATAGAAAAATGCTCACGGATTCAATTAATCATATAAATGTAATTATGAAGCCAGAGAATAACATGCATATTCGTATCAATGGTAAATTTTATGCTCCTTGTTTTGCTTTCGTCAGACCATTCAGATCTTTCAGCCCGGATATAATTGATTCAATTTTATACCGCCGACTGCTGACAGAAATTGCAATGCTCGGTGTTGGCAAAAATGTTGATATAGTGAATGAGACAATTGCGAATATAATGGATGCCTTGGACGACGATGGAATTTTGAAAATGAATTTTGCCTTGCCTCATAACAAACGCTATTCCCCTCAAAAGATAGAATATCCAACACCATACGTTGATGTTAGGCTAGAACCTGATTATAAATCTAAGACATCATTGATGTGCGACTTAACCTATTGGGCAGTTGAGCTCTTGCATGTGTGTGAGGGTGCTGGCAGATTTTAGGCTGCTACAAATGGAACGGATAATTAGAATTGCAAAAGAGAAGAGGAGGAATACAATGGCTTCTTGGGTTACACACTAAGGGAAAGAAATTTGATTTAACAAATTTCAAATTTATAACAAGTTGAACAATCTGCTAACAAAAACAATAAATAGATGAGGAAGAGGATTAGATGGAAATAAGTAAATCAACAATAAAACAAGAACTTACCCGTATCCTTGAGAGGGTGTTTCAATTACCTGAAGTGGATAAAGTAGTGATTAGGGACATTGAAATATTTGCATCAGATGAAGATGACAAAATCGATGATAGCATAGATGAGTGTTATCATGATGTACTTAGTGATATTGATGTGGGTATTCATGTTACCTTACACCCAGAGGATTTGGGAAATGGACATGGCTACCATAGTAATCCTGAAAGAATTGGATTGACCAGAGAATGTTATCTTGGATTGGCTTACTCGGATGGAAATGAAGGACTTTTTCAAATGTTTCGACTGATACTGAAAAATGGAATTCGTTTTGACATAGGCTTTTACATAACAGTTGATGAAACAAAACCGATCTACCGTATACCACAGATAGAGATTAAAGAAATCAAAGAGGAAGGCAAAGTATGGCCGAGATGGGATCTGAAAAAGGCGGATGATTTTTGGTTTGTGCAAATACTTTCCTTAGCAAAGCTGAAAAGAGGAGATTATCTGATTGCTGATCATCTTGCAAATATGCAGCTGAATGAAACCTTAGTAGCCCAAATGCTGGAAAGAGATGATCTTTATGGGACAACCTTTCACCGCTATGGATATCATGAGGACCTCGAATATCGAGCAGTGGACAGGTCTGGATTCTCATTTGTTGAAAAAGATGAAACCTATAATATGATTGCTCATAAGATCTATTCCGTTGCCCTTGCATATGATAAGCTGATCAAGCGATCCAATCCGGAATATGAGGAAGGAAGTAGTCTATTTTTTGAGATATGGAAAGAATATGATTCTAAGTTAAGTATAAAGAATAAATAATCTAGACTTCTGGAGGATGGCAGGTATCCTGCATGAAGTTCTCCAGATCTATTATGATGGGGAGTATAGAAACGATTGGAATAAATAATACCATGAAGGAATAATATGGATATGAGTGAAATCTTAAAACCTTCAACGTTCCTAGAGGTAAGGATTGGGTTAATGATTTTTAAATAGGAGGAGCTCCATGGCAAATTGGAAAGCGAATCAAATCTGTTTTAAGGTGGTTGGTTATTATCCGGCCTGGGAACCTGACAAGGTATATAAGATCCGGTATAATAAATTAACGCATATTAATTATGCATTTGCCATACCCACTCCAGATGGAGATCTCCTTCCATTACAGAATGCCAAATTAGCAGAACTGATAATATTTAATGCACATTCCTGTGGAGTAAAGGTTCTTCTATCCATCGGAGGCTGGTCTTATAACAACATACCATTGGAACCAACCTTTATGGCAGCAACGGATTCTCCCGAGAAGATTGTACGATTTGGCGAAGCCATCATAACCATGGCAAAGGAATACGGCTTTGATGGTGTTGATATGGACTGGGAGCACCCAAGAAATAATAATGTAAGCAGACAACAGTATGAAGGGTTAATGGAGTATCTATACTACAGGCTGAAAGAAGAGGATATGTTGTTCTCAGCAGCAGTACTTGGTGCTGTGTCGCCAGAAGGCGAAGTGTATTGGGATGCAGCAGCACAAACGGATGCGGTCCTTCGTCGTCTGGACTGGATCAATGTCATGGCTTACGATGGTAGCGACGAAGATGGATGCCAATATTCATCCTTAGAATTCGCAATTAACTGTGCTAAGTACTGGAGGGACATAAGAAATGTGCCTGCCCATAAGGTGGTCTTAGGTGTCCCCTTTTACGGGAGACCTTATGGGATCCCATATGCTGATATTTTAAAGGTGGATCCCGAGGCTTATCAAAGAGATGTGACTGTAATTAATGGAACCCGGATATATTATAATGGTATACTTACAATCATGGAGAAGACGATGTGGGCACTTGATAATATCGGAGGGATCATGATCTGGGAGCTTTCAGAGGATACGATAGACCCAAACAGGAGTCTATTAAATGCCATTGATAATTGTATATCCGATTGCTTTAGGAACAGCTTCATATAAATATGGTTAAATGGGCAGATCAATTACTGTTGGATATGGGGTTGAACATGCCGAATTGAATAAGATAATGAGCTATTAGCTTTGGAGGGGACTGTTTCTTTAAACCGTCCCTATTTTTTATGCCATTTTAACCAGTTAAAAGAAGTATATGTTACAATCTTACAATTAATGTGAAAACTCTGTGAATGATTGTGAAATTATTAGATATTTATTGACATTGTTAGTAAGATTTAATAAAATGTCTAAATAATTGCATTATATTACAAAAAAGTATAAATTTTACATTAAATCCAAACAAATATAAATGAATAAAAGGATTTATTCTAATTAAGATAAGGGGGAGTGTAATAAGATGAATTATAAAATAGGGAAAAGTTCAAATCGTGATTTGAACGGGGCAATTGCTGAAGCAACATCAGGCTTTATGTCACCAAAACTAATTTTGTTTTATTCAAATATTGTACATTTTAAAGAGTATACTTTATTACTCAAGGAAAGATTTGATAATAGTATTATAATGGGGGCTACAACCTTTGCTGGTTTTTGCAAAGAGGGAGCCTATAAAGATTCTTTATTAGTAATTGGTATTGAGGATGGCATTGAATGCCATGGAGATGTCCTGGAGGAAGTAGATCGTTATCCAATTAAATATGTTGATAGGATAACCAATTGTATTAATAAATTTCATGACCATTCTAATACAGTTTGTTTTGAAATCTCCACAGGTTTGATTGGATGTGAAGAACTCGTCTTATCTACATTTAATACAGTGCTTGAGAGTAAGAAGGTGCCTCTTTTTGGGGGAACTGCCGGGGATTATGGTAAAGCAGAAAAAACCTTGGTATCCATGAATGGTATAGTATATGAAAATGCATGTATTTTTGTTTTTATTAAAAATTTAGGCGGAAAAATCAAATTCTATAGAGAGAACATTTATAAACCCACAAAACATTACTTCACTGCAACGAAGGTAGATGTTAAGAACCGTATTGTATATGAGTATGACAACAAACCGGCTGCTATGGTAACTGCAGAGGCGTTAAATACAACAGTGAAAGAATTGCCTAAATATCTGGATGGTTATCCTCTTGGCAGAATTATTGGAAATGAAATGTATATTACGGCTAATCAAACAGTTACAGCAAACAATGGAATGGCATACCACGCAAGGGTTTACAATAATTCAAAAATGGTATTACTTGAGCCCGATGATTATAAAGCAGTGATCCATGAAACAATTAAAAAAGTAAAGAAAGATATTCCTCATCCATCTTTAGCTATTATGATAAACTGCCTTGCAAGATCCATCCTTTTTGAAGGAGATAATTATCTGGATGAGTTTGCCATTAACATGGGTAGCGCCCTAGGCAATTATATTGGTTTCGCAGGGTATGGAGAACAGCTCAATCAGCAGCATTTTAACCAGACAATGGTTCTTGCTGTATTTGAATAGGTGGTGGAAAAATGAGATGGTTTAAAGGAAAGAAAGAGAAAGATTTCAATTCTAATCATGAAATTGCTTTAACAACAGAAACAGGAAAGAACCCACACGAAAATGAGAGGAAATCCAATTACAGGTACGTCAATTTTGGAACCTTACATATCGAAAAGAAAATTGAAGAATTCATGGAAGAAGAAGTTATTGTATCCAAATCTGTAGAAGATATCCAAGATACCTATTCCCAAGTTGGTAAAGTACAGGAGACAATTAACAGTCTAAATGCTAATTTCAAAGAGTTTCATCAATATGTAAATAATATCGATGTTGTTATGGAGGAATCTGAGACTGCAATTGGGCAGGCTGACGATAAAATGAGTATCTTAGCAGATAAGTTGAATGGGACCTGTTCTCAGTTAGAATTATTCATGGAATCTTTTCAAGGTCTGCAAAATAATTTTAATAATATTAAGGCTTTATCCAACAATATAACTGGTATAGCAAATAGTACCAATCTCTTGGCTTTAAATGCATCCATTGAAGCAGCAAGAGCTGGAGAATCAGGAAGAGGTTTTGCAGTAGTAGCAGAGGAAATTAGAAAATTATCTTCTTCCACAACTAGTCTGGTACAGGGTATTGATGAAAGTATCAAGAACTTACATGAAAGCATTGATCTACTTAGTAGGGAGATACAGGATACTAAGAATACGATCCAAGATAATTTCCAATATGCTCTAGATGTACAGAAAGATTTTAACCAAGTGAATGATTGTACCAAAGAAGTAAAGCAATTTACAGAACAGATTATAAGTGGAATTGAACATACAAGTGCTGAAATATATGGGGCTGCTACCGGTGTAGGCTCCGTGGCAGAAGTGGTTGACTCTATGGGAAATAAGCTGGAAAATCTTAACCTGCGAATGAGTAAGCGATCGACAATCATTTGTAATATTACGGATATATTACAGCAGATAGACAACTTAACTAAGGATATGATGTAAAATAATCTGAGGGGTTCTTATAAAGAGTAGGGAATACAATATTTACTTAATCTGGGGCAGGCTAACCCTTGCTAGTAAAGAATTATTTGTTACCAATTGCTATTGGTCAGCAGATATGAAAACTCCTTAGGAAATGATATATGGTAAATGAAAAAAGTATCAAAGTTTGGATTTAGATTCTTATTTATTGGTCTGACTTAGGTTAGTGGGGATTGAATATTGGTGATGAAATCATTGGGCACTCTATCATGAAAATGGTAGGGTGTTATTTGTGTTATACAAAACAATATGTAAAATATTGTAAAGTTGTCTTGATTATGCTATTTGATGTCCGTATCGTTATATAATTACTGATATATTATCTGCTATACTTAATTATATACATATTTTGGAATATAATTCTTAGTAACAATTTCCATTATAACTCTTAGGTTAAGGTTGAGTGTTGAATATTGAAAGTATCTACAAAGGATTATAATCAAAAAGAAAAAATCTTAAAGAATATTAATAAACTCAAACAAAGAATTACTGGAGGGTAACAAGATTGTAGCATCCTACATGTCTATATGAAAGATGTATACAAAAGATTCCAGGTATTTGACAAATATTTAAATTAGGAGGTGGTAGTACATTGGATAATATTGTGATATAAGCTACATAAAGTATGTAGTATACACCATCAATCATTATGATCAGATTATGGTGGACATGCAGGGCCATTCAAAAAACTATTATTAATCAAAAAGAAGGAGGTAGTCTAAGGTGGTAAAAGTTAAGTTATTTAGAAATTCTTTCTCTGTTATTCTCCTAATAATCGCAATGCTCACTGCTACATTTTTGCCAGTGCAGGGTGCATATGCAGAGGTTACAGCTGATTTCAACCAGATTAACCAATCACAAATTGTTGCAGCAATGGGCGCAGGATGGAACTTGGGAAATACGATGGAAGCCTTTAATGATTATGGTCCTAATGAAGAAGCATGGGGAAATCCCAAAGTTACGCCAGAACTATTCACAGCAGTTAAGAACGCAGGTTTTAATACGGTGCGCATTCCAGTTACACTATTGACAGCAATTGGCCCTGCTCCAGATTATACCATTGACCCTACAAGACTAGCCAGAGTAAAAGAAGTAGTTGATTATGCCTACAATAAGGGTATGTATGTAATTATTGATGGCGTACATGGTGACGGCTATCATACAATCAACGGTGCTTGGCTTCTTGTTACTGCCAGCGACCAGGCAGCTATTAGAACAAAGTATCAAAAAGTATGGCAGCAATATGCAAATCTGTTTAAAGATTACGACGAGCATTTGATCTTTGAATCAATGAACGAAGTATTCGATGGTAATTATTATGACCCGGACCCTCTACTATATCAAAACCTGAATGCCTATAATCAAATCTTTGTCGATACCATTAGGCAAACCGGAGGAAATAATGCTGCACGGTGGTTGTTAGTACCTGGCTGGAATACCAATATTGATCATATGACCCTAGATTATGGTTTTGTTATTCCAACGGATAATTACAGATCCTCTTCTATACCGAGTAATGAAAAGAGGATAATGATATCAGCACATTATTACTCTCCCTATGAATTCACTCTCGATAGCTCCAGCCAGATAACCCAATGGGGCTCCATAGCTACTGATTCGTCAAAAAATACAACCTGGGGGCAGGAAGATTATATGGATGCTCAGCTAGCCCAGATGTACTATACATTTGTAGTACAAGGGTATCCAGTAGTCCTTGGTGAATACTGTGCCACTGATAAAACGGACAAAGACCCTACAAATAATACCTATCGCGCTTATTTTTGCAATGAATTATCAAAAGCCTGTAAGAAATACGGAGCGGTTCCCGTCTACTGGGATATTGGAGCCTATGGTCCTGGCGGATCGGGACTAATAGACAGAAGAACTTATGCCGTAGTGAATCAACCAATCATTAATGCAATCATAAGCGGCATCAACTCATCTGTTACTACTCCTGTTTCTCCCACACCGACACCCATTCCAACTGGTCCGGGAGCAAAGATATCAGTCCAATATAAATGCTCTGCTACCAATGCCGCTACCGGTGGAATTCGCTTTAGTTTACAAGTAAAAAACGAAGATACAGTAGCAGTTCCTCTCTCTAATGTTAAACTTCGTTACTGGTATACCCGTGACGATGGTAAGTGGCAATCCTTCAATTGCTATTATGCGGTGGTTGGATCCGGAAATGTAACTGGTAATATGGTCAGATTACCCCTATCGTCAGCATTTGGCACAGCGGATTTCTATTCGGAAGTTGGTTTTACCAGTGGAGCAGGCAGCTTAAGCCCCGGTGCTAATAGCGGTGAGGTACAAATCACTTTAACTAAGTATGATAATTCGAATTATATCCAAACCAATGATTATTCATTTGATTCTAGTATGATTAATTATGGTCAGAATCTACATATCACAGCTTATGTTAATGGGATTTTGGTATATGGAACTGAGCCCTCGGGTTCCAACCCTGTAACACCAACACCCACACCAGTCGTAACAGTAACACCTACTCCAACGGTAACAGTAACACCCACGCCAACGGTAACAGTAACACCAACACCGACGGTGACACCAACACCGACGGTAACACCGACACCGATAGAAGAAGGGGAGGATAGTATCAAAGTACAGCTATTCAATGGCAACACTTTGGCCTCTTCAAATACTCTTTACCCCAACTTTAAGATTATCAATACCGGAACTACAGACATCAATCTTTCTAATGTGAAGATAAGGTACTACTTCACAAATGACGGTACAGATATTAACAATTATAGCTGTGACTGGTCATCCGCCGGTAATGGAAATGTTACAAGCTCTTTTACCTCTATATCAAAGACCAATGCGGATCGCTACCTTGAAATAGGTTTTTCAAGCACAGCAGGAACCATTGGGCCAGGAGCAAGTATCGAGGTGAAAGGAAGAGTGTGGAAGTCTGATTGGTCCAATTTCACACAAGCAAATGATTTTTCATTTAATTCAACAGCTACAAATTATGTGGACTGGTCAAATGTTTCAGGATATATCTCGAATACTTTAGTATGGGGAAATGAACCATAATAATACCTAGAAATATTAATTGAATACTCCTATATTTAGGTGAAATAAAAACCAGTGATGAGTAAATCTTATCACTGGTTTTGTAGGTGCGCCCGGCATGGGCGCAATCTTATGGGTTAGAATCCACAAGATAGGTATAAGCAGAGCGAAATGCAGGGGCATAGATTTTTATGCTGTTGTGGAGGGTACCATCATAATCAAATAATAAATTAATCATTATTTTCCATTTCCCTAATGAGATTTACCATTTCGATGGCTCCAACAGCACAATCAAATCCCTTGTTACCTGCTTTGGTGCCAGCGCGTTCAATCGCTTGTTCAATATTTTCTGTTGTAAGTACCCCGAACATTACAGGTATGTCGCTGTTTAAGGATACATGAGCAATCCCTTTTGATACTTCACTGCAAACATAGTCATAATGGCTTGTGCTCCCGCGGATTACAGCACCTAGGCATATAATTGCATCATATTTATTACTTTTTGCCATTTTTGAAGCAATAAGAGGAATTTCAAAGGCGCCAGGAACCCAGGCTACTTCAATGTGGTCCTCTTTCACTTCGTGTCTTACTAAAGCATCTAGAGCACCTCCTAGGAGTTTGGCGGTAATAAATTCATTAAATCTTGCAGCAACTATACCTATTTTAATGTCTTTTGATACCAATTTTCCTTCATATGTTCTCATTATAAATCTCCTTTTATATTAAATTTAAGAAATGCCCCATTTTAGATTGCTTAGTTTCTAAATAGTGTTTATCATGCTCATTTGCTTCAATTTCTATGGGTACACGTTGGGTAATTTCAATGCCAAAATCAGAAAGCTGATATACCTTATCGGGATTGTTTGTTATAAGTCGCATGGTTTTCACCCCTAAATCATGAAGTATTTGGGCACCGATATAATATTCTCTCAAATCTTCTTCAAATCCAAGTGCAAGGTTTGCCTCTACAGTATCCATACCTTGACTTTGGAGCTCATAAGCTTTTAATTTATTCAGAAGACCTATACCTCTACCTTCTTGTCGCATATAGAGGAGAATGCCACGGCTTTCTTTTTCAATCATCTTCATAGCCTGAGCTAATTGTTCGCCACAATCGCAACGGGAGGAATGGAATACATCGCCTGTCAAGCATTCAGAATGAACCCGGCATAAAATCTCTTGTCCGTCACCAATATCACCTTTTACTAAAGCTACATGATGTTCACCGTTTATTTTATTCCTATATCCGTAAGCTCGAAATTCACCAAAAGATGTTGGCAGTAAAGGACTTGCAACTCGCTCTACCAGTTTATCAAACTTTTTACGATACTCTTGCAATGCCTTGATAGTAATAAACCTCATGTTCCACTTTTGCGCTAGCTCCATTAGCTCTGGAGTCCGCATCATATTTCCGTCTTCTCCCATGATTTCACAACACAGACCACATTCCTTCAGACCTGCAAGACGCATTAAATCAACAGTAGCTTCCGTATGACCCTTTCGCTCTAGAACACCATTCTTTTTTGCGAGTAGTGGGAACATATGCCCCGGACGGCGGAAGTCCTCCGGCTTAGAGCTCTCGTCGACTGTCTTAAGTGCAGTGATGCTTCGCTCTGCCGCAGAGATACCGGTAGTGGTATCCCTATGGTCAATGGAAATGGTAAATGCCGTTGTATGCTTATCGGTATTGTTTGATACCATCTGAGGAAACTGGAGACGAGTGCAGATTTCATCGCTCATAGGCATGCAGATTAACCCTTTACCATGCTTAGCCATAAAATTAATGTTTTCTGTTGTGGCATATTCTGCCGCACAGATAAAGTCGCCTTCATTTTCCCGGGTTTCGTCATCTGTAACAAGAATGATTTCCCTTTTTTGCAAAGCTTCCAAAGCTTCGGGGATAGTACTAAAAATAAACATAAGGACCTCCTAAAATCCATTATTAATTAAAAATTCTTTGCTAATGCTCTTCTTGTTCTGTGAGAATTTTTCAATATACTTCCCAAGGATGTCATTTTCTAGATTTACGAAACAACCTATGTTTTTTTCTGATAGTGCAGTAGACTTAGCAGTGTGAGGAATTACTGACACAGAGAAGCTGTCATGTGTTATTTTTGCAACGGTAAGACTGATACCATCTATGGCAATGGAGCCTTTTTCAATGATATACTGCATGATTTTTGGACTGGTTTTAATGGTATACCAAAGTGCAATATCGTCTTTTTTGATGGATGTAATTTTGCCAATACCATCGACATGCCCAGATACAATGTGACCACCAAATCTTCCATTGGCGGGCATTGCACGTTCAAGATTAACTTTACTTCCGATAATCAAGCTTCCCAGTGAGGATTTGGATAATGTTTCCTCCATCACATCAGCAGAAAAGAAATTACTGTTTATATCAGTTACGGTAAGGCATACGCCATTGGTTGCCACACTGTCGCCAAGTTTTAAGTCATCTAATATTTTATTGCAGGTAAGGGTTAAGATTGCAGATTTTGCTCCCTTCTTAATATTTCTAACAATGCCTACTTCTTCGATTATTCCGGTAAACATGTATAATCCACCTCTCCTTCTATAAGAATATCTTTATCAAACCAGGTGATTGTTTGGTTTTTCAATGAAAAGCAGCTGCTTACTTCTTGAATACCCATACCACCTACAGGCGTTTTTGATTGGCTTCCTCCAAAGAGCTTCGGTGCCATATATATTTGAATTTTGTGTACAATTTTACTTTGTAAAGCTGAAAAGTTTAAGGTGGAGCCTCCTTCTAAAAGGATACTGTCAATACCTGTATTACCAAGCCGTAGCATCAAATGGTTTAAATCAATATGATTATCTTTTAGATTAATATCAAGAATTTCACAGCCCTAAGCAAGGTAGAGTTTTTGCTTTTCTCTATTATTACAAGCTGTAGCAATAATTGTTCTTACTTCTTTTGCGGTGGTAACAATAGTAGCTTCAAGTGGTGTATTTAAATTTGTGTCGCAGATGATTCGTATGGGGTTCCTACCGCCATCAATGCGGCAGGTAAGGGAGGGATTGTCAGCAATTACCGTGCCCACACCTACCATAATAGAAGAATACTGGTTGCGGCTTCTATGAACATTTTCCCTAGCATTTATACCTGTAATCCATTTTGACTTCCCACTGGTAGTAGCAATTTTTCCGTCCATTGTCATTGCATATTTCATTACAACATATGGTGTCTTTGTTTGGATATAATGAAAGAAAACCTCGTTAAGTTCTATGCATTTATCCTCTAATACACCGATCACTACTTCCACTCCTGCCTCGCGAAGCAAGGTAACCCCTTTTCCTGATACCATAGAATTTGGGTCCAAACAACCGATGACCACTTTTTTTATACCATTTTGTATGATGGCATCAGTACAAGGAGGGGTTTTCCCCTGGTGGCAGCAAGGTTCCAAGGTAACATACATAGTTGCACCCTTTGGACTTTCCCTACAGTTACTAAGGGCATTACGTTCTGCATGCCCTCCACCGTATCTTTCATGCCAACCCTGTCCAATTATTTTCCTTTCCTTTATGATAACTGCTCCCACCAAAGGGTTAGGATTCACTAAGCCGATACCTTTTTTTGCATGAGTAAGGGCAAGGTTCATATATTTTTCATCAGTCATAGGGTTCCTCCATAGAACAAAGAGTTTCGCTTATTTCATAGGGCCATAACTTAACACTGTACCGTAAGAAGAAATATCCTATGAAATAAAAAACTGCCTTAAACATACAAGTTCAAGGCAGTAACCACAATGACAGTTTTTTATCTTTAAAAGCAAAAAACTCTGAAATGAATAAATCATTCCAGAGCAACATTCTAAAGAAAAAACCTAAAGAGGTCTTTCAATCTTCTTTCATCCAGACTTTACTGTCGGCTTCGGAGTTACACCGAATCATACCTTGCGGCTCGTGGGCTATACCACCGGTAGGGAATTTCACCCTGCCCTGAAGATGCATATTAATTTAACCAAATTATAGCACCCTTAATTATGACTGTCAAATAAGAATTTACATTTAATTGGTTATCTTACATTTAATTGGATTTAAGCACGGATTTTACACGCTTCTTATGCAACATGGTTTTCTCTCAATGCAACATAGTCGTTGGTCTCTTGCTCTTATAAATTTAACAGCATATAATCAGGGCAGAAAGAGAGGGATAGAATATGAAAGCAAATATTATAAAAAAAGAAAATACAGCAATGGATTATTTGGGTTATGCCCTTTATGCCTTTGGTGGCTTGGGGCTAGAGATTTTGCTGGTGATGTTAGAAAGTAGTCTTTGGGGTGTTCAGAGAGAAAATTGGTCGATTACGCAACATGTCATACATTGGAGTATTACTTGTATGATTTGGGGTGTAATTGGATACATGCTAATGAAACAGCCTTTAATAATTCGTTCAAAAATCAGAAGAAGCAATTGGTATATGGCTGGGGTAATTATTATAATTTCCATTATTTATACTTCCCTATCCTGGAATGGATTTAAACCAGCGATTGAATTATCTAACAATGGGATAATTAAATTTGCTGTGCAGTACATTTATTATGCAGTTGAAAGCTTGCTTATCTTACTTATAATTGCACATGGGCAAAAGGCCTTTGATACATGGTTTAGTAATACGAAGCATATTCCATATGGAGCTTTACTACTAGCTATGACTTGGGGAATTATTCATATATTGACACAAGGAATGGCAACAGGAATTTATGCCTGTGTTCAATCTCTTTTATTCGGTAGTATTTATCTTGTGTTAAACAAGGAGATCAAATATTCTTATATAGCTATTGCTTTTATGTTCATGCTATAATACCCCCTAAAGGGGTGGATTGTAATGAAAGTAAGGGAATACATACAAACAGATATTAGTGAAGATAGAATTGATTACTATTATAGAAGAAAGACAAAAGAAGTCAGTGACATATTGGGGCTTTTAAGTAAATATAATCATAGGTTGATGGGAAAATCGGAAAATGCCGAAGTTATCTTTTCTTTAAATGATGTATACTACTTTGAGTCCGTAGATAAAAAAACATTTGCATGTTTAGATAATGATGTTTTAAAAGTTGAAATGCGATTATCAGACTTTGAAAGCGCTTATTTTGAATTTGGTTTTATTAGGGTTAATAAATCAACTATTTTAAATGTTTATAAAATAAAATCTCTGAAATCTGAGTTGAATATGAAAGTCATTGCCCTATTAGAAAATGGAGAAAAGATTCAAATAAACAGGAGTTATAAATCTAAATTCAATTTATTTCTTAAAACCATGAATCAGGGAGGATTTCAAAATGAAGTTGATAAATAAAAGAAATATTCTTCCTATTATTTGTATCATTTATACAGTTGTGTCTATTTCATTAACCATTTTTGAAATTATTAATAAAGGGGAAATGAACCCTACGCAATTCAATATATTTCTTTTTCTAATCTTGAGTATATTAGGAGTTGGCGTACTATCACAACAGTATAGGTTTGAAAGGTTTTCCCCACTTACAATGATTATTATACAATATGTGATTGCAGTTGCGGTTGTAGTCATCTCATTATGGATAGCTTCATTTTTCGTGGAGATACACCCAGATGGCTATAAAGATATGACTTTATCCTTTTCCATACCGTATTTAATCGGTGCTCTTATTTACTATGTTTGTTTAAGATTGGAAGTTAGAAATCAAAACAGGTTATTAGAAAATATAAAGAAAAAAGGAAGTCCCTTAGTATAAATTAAGATGTGGTATAATAAGCATTCAAAGCTGTATCAACTCGTGACTCATCAATAAGGACCTTATTAGAGGGACTACACATTTCTATGATAAAAATATAAAGAATCCCGTAAGAAACACCTATAACTTTGAAGTGATAGGGTGCTTTTGTAATTCAAAACTAATATTTTATATTGCGTGAGAGTTTAACTAATAATGGTTGTTACTGGGATTTTTTTATAGTATTATTAATTAACACTGTATTATTATAATTTGTATGCCCATATTGGTTTGTAATTTGACCTAAGATTATATAATTTAGCTCTCTTTTTCGGGCTGAAGAAGAGAGGTAGAGTTTTCTGAAATAGAGTAATATATTGTTAGGAGCTGAATATATGGAATGTGTAGAACGATTAAATAGTGCGATTAATTATATTGAGGAGAATATTTACGAACCCATTAATTTAGAAGAAGTTTCAAAGATTGCAGGATGCTCAACATATCATTTTCAGAGGATGTTCGCCTATATGGCCGATATACCATTATCAGAGTACATACGACGCAGGAGAATGTCATTGGCAGCAGTGGATTTACAGAGTAGCTGTGAGAAAGTGATAGATATCTCGCTTAAGTATGGATATGATTCACCAACTGCATTTAATAGAGCATTTAAAAGTATTCATGGGATAGCACCATCTAGAGCAAGAGATGAAGGTTCATTATTAAAAGCATTTCCTCCTATCAGTTTCAAATTAACAATAAAAGGAGATGGCGAATTGAACTACAGAATTGAAAAAAAAGAAGCATTTAGAATTGTGGGTATTTCAAAACCATTAGAAACAGAGATCGAGAAAAACTTTGAGATAGTGCCTCAGATGTGGGGTACAGCTGCTATGGATGGAACAATACCAAGACTCGCTTCCATGATGGAGGGAATACCAATGGGTCTTTTAGGTGTAAGTGCTTGTAATGAATTAGACAATTGGAGATATTATATCGCAGTTGCAAGTAGTCAGCCAATAGAAAATGATTTGGAAGAGTATATTGTCCCTGCTTCTATGTGGGCAATATTTTCGGGAGAAGGAAGTAATCAGTCAATACAGGAGCTAGAAAAAAGAATTGTAACAGAATGGTTTCCTACTTCTGGATATGAATATTCAAATGCACCGGATATTGAAGTATATATAAGTGCAGACCCTGAGCATGCTAAATATGAGGTTTGGATTCCGGTTACAAAAAAGGTAAATTAGATATGATAGCTTTGGTTTATAATATAACTAGAAAAGCCAATCACCACAGGGTGGTTGACTGATCATTGGATTTAACACCTTCCTGCACCGGGCAAAAGTACAGGGAAGGTGTTTTAATTTGTGATAAAGAATACATTTACAAAATGGGTAATTATGGTATGATATAACTATACTTTGGGGATGATACCCATCATAAAAAACAAAAAAGTATTATTACAAGGGGGATGGACACCCATCGAAAAAAACATTATTGTAATAGATGATAACAATATGAAATATAATCCAACCTATTTGCGCCGTGCAAAGGGTCTTGTTAAAAACGGACGGGCACGTTGGGTTGATGATCATACGATTTCTCTTTCGTGTCCTCGTTTCATTAAGGAGGGTATATTAATGCAAAGCAAAACCAGAATTTTAGAAAATATTATGCCAACATCAAATTGGATGGCATATTCTTTTGTTGATTGTTACGCCTCATTACTAATGTCTAGAAATAAACGGATTAATCCCAAATCAGCAGTATCAATGAAAAGGCGTGATAAGATGTATGAAACATCTTTAGTTGCATCAGGTTTGGCTTTTAGCTGTCTATATAAAAATAATGATAATTATAATAATATCAATTTTCACCTTGCAGTTCCAGATGATAAATATATTTCCTATACTATGAATTTTGGAAATTGCAATTATCATATTCTAAATAAGAATAGTAATAATGAAGATGAATTCAGACGGCAAATTGTTGAAACTATAGACCATGATATCCCTGCTTTATTGGAATTTAGTGATTCAACATGGAGCATTATTACTGGTTATGATAATGGAGGTAAAAAGCTATTTGGATACATTGGATATTCATATTCAAGTAATACCCAAGTAGATGGTTACCTTGAAAATAAGATGTTTTTCATTGAAAATTGGTTTGAACAGTTAAATAGAATTATCATTGTTGACAATTTTGATGCAGAAGCATATGATTACAGGAAATTTGTGAAATATTGGATAGAAGTAATGGAATGCAATGCAAATGAACAGTATGTATATGGTTATCAAGCATTAGATTCATATATTAATTTATTGTGTGATGATGGATTTTATATACATGCTAATGATGAAACCTTTAATCAACTATATCGATATATTTTTACACTAAGTAATCTATGCGAAACAAGGTGTTTTATTGGTTTAGAGTTATGCCGTACGAACGAGGGATATATTCGAGATCATATGCGACTTGCCAAAGATGTGAGTGAGGAAGTAAAGTTACAACTCGATAGAATTGTAAAAAATGGAATGAAAATGCATAAACTATGTTGGGAGTTCTGGGAGTCTCTTAGTGAGAAAGGTATATGGCAGCCAGATTCGACTAAATATGGTGAAAAACTTCTTAATTCAGAAAATAGAAAAAAAGCTGTAAAAGTATTAAAGAAACTAAAAGTTTGTGATCAACATATTTTAGATGGGCTTCACAGTATATCGTAGATAAGGACACTATAAATTGAGGGAAGCATAATTAATGATGAGGGATTTAGAGTAACCTGTGGAACAATCACCATCATGAAAATCACCTCCCATCAATATACTTATTTCAAGTATATCTGATGGGAGGTTTTTGGTAAGCATAATGCAACTGTGGTATCACCATAGATAAGAGTGATATCGTAGCGAGATTATATAGAGTAGCACAGGCTGTATGTTAAACTTAAGTAAGTAAAAATTAGTTATAATATGAAAAATATGTTATAATAATAGTATCAGATTTATCAATGGGCAGATTTGTGCTTCACCCAAATTCGCTGTTCTTTGGTAATATATTGGATTAGTATCATTCTTGTTTTAACTAAAAAAATTAGAAGGAGTAAAACATGAAAAAAACAGTAATCTTATTTATTCTCGTAGCAATGACAATAATAGCATTAGGAGGGTGCCAAACCGAAGCTGCTAAGGTATCACATAACTTATCAAAAGAAGCAGATAATTTTAATGTTGTAAGACAACTTACTGTTATTAATTGTATTGAAGGTGATGTTTTATTTCAAATGACAGGGAAGATGTCTATCACGGCAGACACGGAGGATAATCAATTGGAAGTGGTTGTTGAAGATGAAGACGGAACCTACAAAAAGCATTTTATTGGATTAAGCGATAATGTTACATATGTGGTAGAAGATATCAGTAGAAATCATGTTTCAAAGTATAAATATACCCTTAATTACAATCCTAAAATGTGGATTCCCGTTGATGTGAAAACAATCGATTAGTAAAAAGGTAATCGCCGTAGGGTGGTTGATGATAATTGAGCCCAAATAAAATATACCCATAGATTTGGGTATATTTTTGTTTGTAAGAATAAGTGATATGTTATAATATAGGGTATAATAATCATCTATAATAAAACCAATCCTTGCTCGATGGAACCTAACTATAAGAAGATAAAAATTCAAAAAGTATACAACATTCAGGAGGTACAGAGTGGAAATTAATAAAGATTTAGTTAGAAGCTATCAAACAAGCGCAAGAAGGAAAAGAAGGATTTAATAAGATTTATTCATCAACCGATAATTAGGTTTAATTTAGATCTAAAACAACTTAAGAAGCCAAGGAAAGGAGGCTGTGAAGATGTCAAGTACAAGAGAAAAGATGCAGGAACATATTTATATCGCAATAGATTTGAAGTCATTTTATGCCTCCGTTGAGTGTATAGAAAGAGGATTAAATCCCCTGACTACCAACCTTGTGGTAGCTGATCCAACTCGTACAGAGAAAACTATCTGTCTTGCCGTATCTCCATCCCTGAAGAAATATGGTATAGCTGGCAGAGCCCGGTTATTTGAGGTGGGGCAGAAGCTAAAGGAAGTAAAACAGCATACAGGGAAAGAGGTAGAATATATCATTGCGCCACCTCAGATGGCACGTTATATCGAAGTATCAGCAGATATTTATGCCACCTATTTGAAATATATCAGTCCTGAGGATATTCATGTATACAGCATTGATGAGTGTTTTATGGATGTGACCAATTATCTGAATCTTTATCAGACATCTGCCAAGGAACTGGCGGTGAAGATGATTCATGATGTATTGGAGAATACGGGAATAACAGCAACTGCAGGAATTGGAACTAACCTGTATTTGAGCAAGATAGCTATGGATATCGTTGCAAAGCATGTAGCTGCTGATGAAAGCGGAGTGCGTATTGCTGAACTAGATGAGCTGGCTTATCGTAGATTATTGTGGGATCACAAACCCATTACAGACTTCTGGAGAGTTGGTGGAGGTATTGCAAAAAGACTGGAAGATAGAGGTCTGTATACCATGGGGGATATTGCCAGAGCCTCCTTGTATAGTGAGGATATGTTATATAGAATGCTGGGCATTGATGCTGAATTATTGATTGACCATGCATGGGGGTATGAACCCTGTAGTATGAAAGACATTAAATCCTATAAGCCCAGCACAAACAGCATTTCTTCGGGACAAGTTTTACAGTATCCCTATGATTTTTATAAGGCGAGAATTATTGTGCAGGAAATGACGGATTTACTGGTACTTGAACTAGTGGAGAAGGGACTGGTGACTGATAGTCTGACATTGACCATAGGATATGACAGGATCAGTGTCGATGAAGGAAAATATAAGGGCGAGGTTACTCATGACCGTTATGGAAGGGCAGTACCAAAATCTGCTCATGGCACTGCTAACCTTGGTACGACCAGCAGCAGTACCAAGAAAATCATGACAGGGATTATGGAGCTTTATGATAGAATTGTATCAAAGGAACTTCTGGTTAGACGAGTTACCCTTTGCGCCAATAATCTTGTGGAAGAGCGTTATGAGCAGTATGATTTATTCACAGATCCCGTAGAACAGGAGAAAGAGCGTAAGATGCAGGAAGCCATGCTTAGTATAAAAAAGAAGTTTGGAAAGAATGCCATCTTGAAAGGCATAAATTTAGAAGAGGGTGCCACTACAATGGATAGAAATAAGCAGATTGGTGGACACAAGGCATAGGAGTGATTTGATATGGTAAAGAATCCGGTATCCTTGGATGCTAAGGCTACAAATAAATATGATGACATCATTCATATGCAATATCCATTGAAAAGCTCAGATGTAATCAAACACCCAAGAATGCAGGTAGAAGACAGAGCAAAGATATTTGCTCCTTTTGCGGCGCTCAAAGGCTATGAGGAGGCTATCGCAGCAAAACAAAAAATTATTGCGCCCCGTATAGAACTATCAGAGGAAGCAAAAGAGTATTTAGATTTGCAACTGGGAAAGATTGAGCAGCAGCTGATGAAAGGACAACACCCAATCATTACTGTTGTGTACTTCCAAAGGGATAAGATGAGTGGTGAAGATGGTGGAGAGTATATTCAGTTCACTGGTATGGTTGCCAGATTTGACCAGACCTCCCGCATCCTCCAGATTGTAGAAAAAAGACTGTGGTTGGATGATATATATAGTATTGAGGGTGAGGATTTGGATAGAAGATAAGTGATAATAAAAAGGAGTTTAAAAGCTATGAGTAAGATATATGAGTTTAGCGCAGAAATTAAGAAGGTACCAGATATGGATGGTGCCTATATAGAAATCCCCTTTGATGTAAAGGAAGAGTTTGGGAAAGGGAGAGTTCCGGTTACAGCTACCTTTGATGGAGAGCTATATGAAGGTAGTCTAGTTAAAATGAAAACGCCCTGCCATATTATTGGGATTAGGAAAGACATAAGAGCTAAAATTGGAAAGCAGCCTGGCGATATTATTAAGATAACAATTCAAGAAAGAGTTGTAGAAAAATAGCCAATAAAAATGATTAATTTAGTCCTTCCTTGTATTGGATTTTGCATAAGAAGTTTCAGTATGATGGGATTTTTACGGGACGGAAGCCGTTCAATACTTTGAAGCACTATATCATAGAAAAGGAGCCTTATTAAGGCTCCCTCAATTAATTCTATCATATTCAGAATTCTACCATAATCCACATAACTTTATTTAACTTTTTCGATATCTCTGTAGGCCAATAAGTAATTAACACCGGATACAATAATACCGCCACCGATAAAATTACCAACTCCTGATACAACAAGATTATAAATGATATCTTTTGCAGTAAGCTCAGCACCACTAAATAATGCCATAAACAAATAATACATATTAGCAACAACGTGTTCTGTTCCGCTGATAACAAATACCGTAATAGCCAGCCATAGAACAATAATCTTGGTAATTTCCTCTTTACAGCTGTAAGCAAGACACACACCAGTACATACGATGATATTACATAGAATAGCACTTGCAAATAGCTGATCTATAGGCATATGTACTTTATGAAGTGCTTTGTCAATTACAAGACTAATAACATTCCCATCAAAAATTCCTGAGGTATGGGTAAAAAATGCAGCAATAATTGCACCTATCATGTTAGCAATAAAAATCAAGCATAAAATACGGAGAATTTTACTGATTTTTGTACGTCTGGCATATACAGCAATCATAACCATACAATCACTGGTAAATAACTCTGCCTGCATTAAGATGATTGCGATAATCCCTAGGGGGAATACCAATGCTCCTAAGAAGCTTCCCAGGCCTGGGGTGCTAATACTTGCTGTTAGTTTTAGGCTTCCTAATGCACCAATGGCGATATACAATCCGGCAAGGATGCCTTGCACGAGTAAAATAACAAATCGCTTATTTGCCTTATGCTTACTTTGATATAGTACATATTCTGTTAAAGCTTTGGGTCCTGAATGGGTAGTCATAAAAAATCCTTTCTATAGTTTCACTGTATTCTTATAGTATCTTGCGGATAACACAATAATTAGTGAAATCGCACCAAATGATATAATAACATATTACCTTCAAATACAAAAGCATTTTTGCTTCTTTTGTTACTTTTTCCTGCATTAAGTCAAGCTTTAATATTAGAACCCAAAGTTGTCGGTCTGCTTCGACCTTTATTTCTAATTAACTTCCTTATAGGTTTTTATATGCTTCTTTATTTTCTTCATAGCCCAATCATAGTGGCTGGAGGTGCTGCTTACAAAATAAGCACCCAGAGTCGTACTCTTTGTCCATTTATATACGGACCTACTAAATAAATCCTCATTGGTATGGGACTCAATCAGACGAAGAATCATTGCATGACTTTCCTTTAGCATTACTTTTGAGGAAGCCAGGGAGGTATCTTGATACTTCCTCCAGATTTCCATATTCATATCCGGAATTGTCTTCCATGTATACCCCTCACCGGGAACTGCCGGCATTCCACCCTCTACAGTTCCAATTTGATACCAACGACTTAGCATCTGATGCCATTCATATAGATGTACAAGCACATCCCGTAGGTTTTTATCTCGGTCTTCAAATGCAAATATTGCTCTCTGCTCTTCTTCTGACATCGTGTCTATTAGTTTCCATAACTTTGAGAATTGCTCATTTGCTGCTAAAATCAAATCTGATTTTGTAGTTGGTCTTGACATATTAAATCCTCCTTATTTATCTTAATTAAGTGTTGAAAATACTTTTTATCCGACTACTATGTTATTTGATTACTTGGATATTATTATAAGTGATAAATAAGACAACATAATGTCATATTTAAAAAAATATTTGGGTTTGTATTAATATAAATCATAAAAATAAATCTTATAGGCATAATTTTAGGCATAATTTAAAAATGACTGTTTTTATTTGATAATCATCCGTCTTTTGTAGAAACTACACAATAATGATACCATATAATACCATTAGCTTGTGCTGTTTGCATGAAATGTGTTTCTTTGAGGACGAAAGGGTGTCAAGTTCACCAAATCATCTTTAGGGCTCAAAAAGGCTGCTAAATACGGACAATTTCTATGGTATAATATTGAAGACAAACTATTAATGGAGCGTGAATGATGAAAAGTTTTAAATTTAAAATGTTGTTATACCTACTTCCTGCTATATTTCTATCCTTAGGAGTTGTTGCTAGCGTAAGCGATAGCTATGCAAAAAAAATTATTAGTGGCAATCTAGATAAAGAGCTGACAGTTACGGCCCAATCTTATGCCCACATGATTGATGGGTGGCTGAGTCAAAATCTTAGAATTATGGAAAATATCAAGGATACATTACAAGTAATTGGAACGAATACAGAGGCTGAGAAAGAGTATCTTACTTATATGACAAATAAGTATGAAGAATATGCTGATTTATACATAGGTACTATGGATGGTGATTTAGTTGATGGTGCCGGTTTTATTCCTCCTAGTGATTTTGATGTAAGGGAAAGAACATGGTTCATTGAAGGGTTAGAGAATGTAGATATCTCTTATACCTCTCCCTATATGGATGCCAATATTAATGAAATGGTAGTAAGTGCAGTTGTTAAGGTGACAAATTCAGATGGTAGTGACCGAGGAGTATTTTCTGGTGATGTTAGCCTAAGAGAAATTTCTGATATTGTGTCGGAGATTGAATTTGGAGAAACAGGATATGCATACTTGGTGTATGAGGATGGCACTATTCTGGCTCACAAGGATGAAAGTTACATAATGAAAAATGTGAGTGAACTTTATGGTGATGATGAGGAGCTTTATGAGAGGTTGACAAGTGGGCAAGTGGATACATACATATATACAAGCAATGGCCATAAGAGGATGGCGAGCTACATTCCTTTAAACAGTGCTCATTGGACTTTAGTTGTGTCAACATCTTATGACGAAGCAATGGAAAATATGGATAATCTTGATAAAGTCATTGGAGCTGTTTTAGTTGTAACCGCTTTGATAATGATCTTAATTATTGAGAGAATTGCTGCTGATATTGTTAAGCCTTTTAAAATATTGAAATCGAATATTAAAGTGATTGCTGAAGGTGATTTTACACAAGATATAGACAATGAATATAGAAAGCGTAGAGATGAAGTCGGAGCAATTGCTCAAGGTATTGATGACATGAAGAATTCCTTAAAACAATTGATATCAAGTATAACTAAGGAATCTACGGATATAAAAATTAATGTTGAAAATATCGTAAAGAATGTGCAGGCGCTTAACAATAATGTTGATGAAGTATCTGCAACTACAGAGGAATTAGCGGCAGGAATGGAAGAGACTGCAGCGTCTTCAGAAGAAATGGCTGCAACGGCACAAGAAATTGAAAGAGCAGCTCGCCAAATTGCCCAGAAATCTCATGAAGGTGCTAGTGCTGCTGATGAAATTAGTAGAAAGGCTTTACTTACCATGGAGACTGTTAATGAATCAGAAAGGAAGACAAGAGAAACCTTTGAAGATACGAAAGGACAGCTTGAACATGCCCTCCAAGAGGCATCGGTAGTAAAGGAAATTGTTATTTTGACAGATGCCATTATGCAGATTACTTCTCAGACGAATCTCTTAGCATTGAATGCCTCCATAGAAGCCTCTAGAGCAGGTGATGCTGGTAAAGGTTTTTCGGTAGTTGCCGAAGAAATTCGTAAACTGGCAGAACAATCTAAAACTGCTGTATTACAAATTCAACAAATGACCTCACGAGTAACAGGATCAGTAGATAATCTGTCAGCTTGTGCCAGCAATTTGCTAGCATTTGTCTCAAAGGACGTAATTAATGACTATAAAAGCATGTTGGAAGTAGCAAACCAGTATAGTGAAGATGCTAATTATGTTGATGACCTGGTGACAGAGTTTAGCGCAACAGCAGAAGAATTACTGGCCTCTCTAGAAAATGTAATGATTGCAGTAGAAGGTGTAGCTACAGCTGCAAATGAAGGTGCAGATGGAGCAACCCATATTGCTAATCAGATGACGGATACAGGTATTAAGACAAATGAAGTCAGTGATGCTGTTTTAAGAACGAGAGATAGTGCTGATAAACTTATAAATGATGTAATGAAATTTAAGATCTAAACTATATCAGATTAATAAATTACAGGAGTTGATATCAAGTAATACACACAGACAATTCCATTTATCTTAATTGCATATAAGATACTTTAGTGTTAGTATAAATGATAATTGGAGTATATTCTCAAAGTAGTATATAGAATATAAGAAATAATATATAGTTTATACTACTTGAGTATAGTAGGAGGAAGTAAGATGGGTGTTTTAAGAGAATTGTTTGGCCCTAGCAAAAAGGAAATATGGGATGAGCTATCCAAGCAGATCAATGCAGATTTTAGGGAAGGCGGATTTTTTGGAAAAGATAAGGTCGTAGCATATTCGAAAGAATGGACAATTACACTAGATACTTATACAGTATCTACGGGCAAGACCAGCACTACATATACAAGAATGAGAGCTCCTTATGTCAATAAGGATGGTTTTTGGTTTAAAATCTACAGATCAGGTTTTTTTAGCGAAATAGGTTCCATGCTTGGTATGCAGGATATTGAAATAGGAATCCCTGATTTCGATGAGAACTTTGTTATTAAAGGAAATAATATAGATAAAGTAAAGGCTTTATTCTCTGAAACTAATATTCGTTCTCTAATTGAGCTGCAGCCTAGATTTCACCTAGAAGTGAAGGATGATGAGGGGTGGTTTGGAAAAGCATTTCCCCATGGTGTAGATGAACTATATTTTAATGTTGTAGGTGTAATTAAGGATATAGAGCGACTTAAGGCATTGTTTGAATTATTTGCAGAAGTTCTGAATTATCTATGTGTAATCGGAGCTGCATATGATAGCAATCCTCACGTTGAACTTTAGAAACATTATGGCGTTCCATATTAAGGATTTAGATATGGAACGCTTTATTATGTCTTATTATACAAACTCGTTGATTCTCTTTCAATGATGGTACATTCTAATAATACCTCACCTGATATAGAGGAAGGTTTATTCTCTATTTTATCGATAAGGATAGAAGCGGAGGTTTGTCCAATTTCGAACAGAGGGAGCTCAACAGTTGATAAGGTTGGCCTACATACAGTACTGATTTCTCTGTTATCAAAGCCGATTAAGGAAATATCACGTCCTACTTCTATGGAATTCTTCATGCAATAATCGATAACACCCATAGCCATGATATCATTCTGTGAGAAGATTGCCGTAACACCGGCCTTAATGAGCTGTTCCCCAAGAATATATCCAGAATCTCTGTTCCAGTCACCATTAACCGTCATCTTTGGATTATAAGGAAGTCCAGAATCAAAAAGTGCTTCTTGATAACCCATAAGACGTTTTGTTGAATGAGTACTAACAGAAGCTCCTGTGATGACACCAATCTTTGTATGACCTGAATTAATCAGAAATTTTGCTACATCATACCCGGCTTTTTTATCATCATAAATAACAGAAGGAACGGATGGGTCAGTACAGCTGCAATAGGTACAGACAAAATGCGTATCTTTAATAGAAGGCAGGTGTAATATTTTATGACTATGGCAGCTCAGATAAATAAGACCATCAACCTGCATTGACATCATAAAATTAACTGCTTCATCAACAATAATATTATGTTCATTCACATCAAGAGCAGGATCAATTCCTAGTCTGTTAAGTCTCAGGTTTTCTAAAAGATAATGATAACCCCGTTCCTCGCAGTAGGCACCGATACCGTCGATAATTGGCGGTGAATTAAAGACCGTTATATCTTCTGTAATTATTCCAATTGTTTTGCTCTGTCTGGTTTTTAGATTTCTAGCATATAAATTGGGTCGATAATTTAATTCTTTTGCAATGGATAGAATGTTTTCTTTTGTTTCCTGACTGATTCCACCCAATCCGTTAAGAACCTTAGAAACGGTAGCCACTGATACACCTGCATACTTGGCTATATCTTTCATGTTTGCCATAAGCTTCTCCTTAGCAACAAAATGGTTGGTATAATTATACATGTATATCAAACGTTTTACAAGTTAAATTACAGTCACAATCCTGTTGCAATCCTGTTGTAAAAAAAACATTGGTATAATTGCACAATAAATAGAAATATAAGTATAATAAAATAAGAAAAAAGAAATAAATGACAGCAATATTATTTGTAGTATTTGTTGAAAATGTAATAACTTGGTTATTATAAGGTAAACGATTACCATTTATCATAATTAAACAAAATTCATAGAATGCAAATAAGCATTATTTAATGCAGAATAGGTAAACTATTGATAGGAGCAACTTCCATTGTAGGAAAGTAGGAGATGTTAAACGATCACCATATACAATAACCTCCTAAGCGGAGGAATTCCATTCAATAGGACGTAATTTTCTATTGAATGGAAAGAAAAGAGGGTATGACCCAGGAATTCCTGGTTTGGGTCAACCCTCTTTTATATTAAGCAGATATAGTATTAAATAATATCAATCTTAGGCTTTTTTTTGAATCCCTTGTCTTGCTTCTGATGGTTTAAGGCGTGAGCCAGGGCCTTTCACTCTTGCAGATACAGCTTTTGTAATAACGCCTCCAGGTTTAGCAACTGTGCCTCCAGGTTTAGCAACAGTACCTCCAGGTTTAGCAACAATGACTACAGGCTTTGCAGCATCTAAAGACTTTGCAACTTTGCCAGTCATAATTACAGGCAGGGAAGAAGAGGATACGGGGGTTTTAATCACCTTTAAATCCTTGTTAACCAAGGTTTCTTTACCACCTTCATCAACTAAAGTAATATAAGTTCTTTTTTTACTGCTTCGATGATTATCATATATGAATCCATTTGCTTCACAGGCTCTTTTTAATGATTCTTCCATAGGAATATTCTTTCGTTTTAACATCATATCACCTTCCTTAAATACCAATAATTTGCTTGTTCCTAATAACGTTAGGATCAAAAACACACACCTGAGTTTCAATATAATTTAAGGAAAAAGATTTAAAGCCTTCTTCATAATGTGGGGGAAGATAAGGCTGACTTGGTAAATCAAAGGTACCAATGATTGCTTGAAGTTCAAATTGGTCTTTCAAATAATCACAGAAAGTACATCTAAGTTTTTTGGTATGAAATTTACCAGAGGAAGGCTCTCTTTCCACTTTGATATATCCCTTAAAAACTTGTGGTATAAACTCGTCATTATATATTGCTGAAAATTCAATATAATTATCTAAAGAACGTAAATCTAGAATTTTATCATCTTCGAGCATTAATGAACAACTAATAATTGCAGGTTTGACTATTTTTGAACCAAATTTCGTGGATGGTTTTGAGGTCCACCATTTTGCTAATGAAAAGTCTTCATAAAAATATATTCCGTTACCCAACCAATGTTCATCACTAGTATTATATGAAAATTTGTCTGAAATAATCTTCTCTGCAACAGTATAATCTGTTCCATGATATACTATAAAATCTTTTGTTTTCCCCATTGAAAAACCCCTAATTTTTATAAATTATATATTAATATAAATATTGCTTATTATTGTAATTACAGTATACTACAAATTCTTGGAGAATACTACCCTTTTACAATTATTAGATGATATTATCTCTAAAGCACTTTATCAATTATTTGAGAGCTTTTTATGTATCCCACACTTCATAAATCTGTTTACACATAGATAACTAACCTGATATTTATTATTGTAGCATATCCATGGTATAATTTGCTTAGAGATTTTTATAAGAAAATATTATACCATTTAAATATAATAATAGATGTATTAAGAAGGAAGAGGGATTTATAATCAGAGAGGACAGATATAGCCTAGAAACATAGTATTAATAAGGGTATAATTTAGGTGGCAGGAAAATTTGTAAATCTCTGCTGCCGACCAAATTCGCCATGTTTTGGCAGAATGGAGTAGGTATGTTTAAGGTATTGCTTGTAGATGATGAAATTCTAACCAGAGAGGCTATTAGCAAGAATATTCCATGGGAAAATCAAGGTTTTTGTCTCATTGGTGCAGCAGAAAATGGACAGGATGCCATTATGCAGATAGAGACAGAACAACCGGATTTAGTGATTACTGATATATGCATGCCCTATATGGATGGATTGGAATTATCCAACTATATTTATAAAAATTATCCTGATACCAAGGTTGTCATCCTTAGTGGATATGATGAATTTGAATATGCCAGACAAGCAGTGGAATACAGGGTAAAGGAATATATCTTAAAACCTGTAACATCTTTGGAACTAAAGGAAGTATTAAAGAGAATTCGTCAATGCTTAGAAGAAGAAGCCAAGGAAAAGGCGCATTTTGAAAAACTTCAATTAGAGTATAAAAGGAATATGCCAGTGCTTCGAGAACGTTTTTTAAGAAACTTAATTGAAGAGAAATATTCCAAGCATGATATAGATGAACAGATGAGGAAGCTCAATATTCATATTCGTGGGCAATACTATATTGTTGCCCTCATTGATTTAGAGGATGCATCGCAATTTTGCCTGCTCTATCCTAATTCTGAAGGAGATTTGACCCATTTTACCATTGCTAATATAGCAAATGAGATTATGGAGGGATGTGAAGAAGGCATCTCAGTACAACTTTCCGATAATCGATTAGCTCTGCTCTTTGCAGCTGCTAGTGAAAAGGCATTAATAAAGGTTGCGCTAGAAACCTGTGATCACATAATGAAAACTCTATGGGATTATATGAAGATTGAGGTTAGTATTAGTGTAGGCATCAATGTGAAGGAACTCAGTGCTTTAAGAGATTCTTATTTGAATGCCAAAGAGGCTATTGAATATAAATTCCTTCTGGATAAACAGGCTTATGTATATGGGAAGGATATAGAAGAATTGAAAGATAGAAATGGGCATATTCAAGTTAATCACTGGAGCAGCCGGATGGAGCTTATGATAAAGCTGAACCAGAAGGTTGAGCTTGAGCAGGCAGTCAGCGATTTGTTTGAAGAGATTAAGAATAAATGTAGTGTTAAAGAAGATATAATCCTCTATGTACAAAACATCATATTATCCATTCTTATTGCATTTGAAGAATCAGAGAGTTCAATTACTGATTATGGACAAGAACGTGCTATGATGAAGAAGCTAACAGAATGCAGATATCTTAGTGAACTGAAATATGATTTCTTTAAATTGTGTACCGATATCATGAATAAGATAACTGGTCAAAAGGATGGGGAAGGCAGAAGGCTATCTATTATGGCAATGGATTATATTGAGAAAAACTATATGGATTCCAATATGTCCTTGAATGTGGTATGCTCCTATCTTGGTGTAAGTATAAGCTATTTTAGTATGATATTTAAAAATTATACGGGAGAGACCTTTGTGGAGGCATTAACCAGAATACGTATTCATAGGTCTAAGAAGCTTATGGATACAACAGATCTAAGAACATATGAAATAGCGGAACGGGTTGGATATAATGACCCTCACTATTTTAGTATGATATTTAAGAAGATTACTGGAAAAACTCCGTCAGAATATACTAAGGGTGTGAGAATGAAGTAATATGAGAGGTAAAAAAAGACCTAAGTTTAATAGTATACGAACTACGATGATACTTTCCTTTACTGCTTTGATTTTTATGGCCTTGGTTATTTTAGCAACCATAAACTATAGACAAGGACAGAACATGGTGTTTACTATGGTTATGGATTATGTTACCCAATTGAATGAACAGATTAATACCAATATTGATTCCTATATAACCTATATGGAGAATGTTTCACAAATAGAGGTAAATAATGAATATGTGAAATATTGTCTTTTTGCTGAAGAAGAGGAAAATCTGCTATCACTGAGGGAGAATTATCTTAATAATATTAGTTCACAGTTTGCTGTACTTAAAAATACGAGAAAGGATATTCATAATATAGGTATCCTGGGTAACAATGGAAGTTACTTGGTTAATAATCGTCAAACAAAGATTAATCCCTATGTAGAGTATAGGAAACTAGATTGGTATGTCAGGGCTTTAGAGGGAAAATCCATTCTAACTACCTCCCATGTGCAAAATATAGTTGCCGATGATTATCAATGGGTAGTTACTTTATGCAATGGAATAGTGAATTCAAACACAGGCAGAATTGAGGGAGTATTCTTCATAGATTTGAACTATAGCTCCATTAGTAGTCTATGTGAAAGTATTGATTTGGGTAATAGAGGTTATGTGTTTATTGTAGATGATAACGGTGATATTGTATACCATCCTAAGCAGCAACTAATTTACAGTGGTGTACTCAAAGAGAACATAGATGAAATTCTGGAAAATGATCAAAAGGATTATTTGACCAGGGACGGAGAGAAGTTTTATTTTATGGTTAAGTCAGCTAAGACAGGCTGGACTGTTGTGGGTGTTACGTATAAGAGCGAGATGATGGAACAGATGGATAAAACCAAAAACACCTATGTAATACTCACAGTAGCAGTACTTGTTCTTACTACAATATGTGCAGTAATCATATCAAATGCTATAACTAAGCCTATAAAGAAATTACAAAAGTCTATGAAACAGGTAGAGAAGGGTGATTTTGATATACAGCTAGGAGATTCGGAATACATTGATGAAATCGGTCATTTGCAGAACTCATTCAAAATTATGATTTATAAGATACGCCAATTAATTGAGCACAACATTGCTGAACAAGAGGCAAAAAGAAAAAGTGAGTTACGTGCTTTGCAGGCACAGATTAATCCACATTTTCTTTATAATACCTTGGATTCAATTATATGGACGACGGAAAGTAACAAAACAGAAGAAGCCATCCGGATGACCTCAGCCTTATCCAAATTACTAAGAAAAAGCATCAGTAATGAGGACGAGCTGGTCTCCATAGATAGAGAGATTGATTATGTGAAGGATTATCTTACCATTCAAAAGATGCGTTATCAAGATAAATTGGAATATGACATTGATATTGATACTGAAATACTTAACGTTAAGATTGTCAAACTAGTATTACAGCCCTTAGTTGAAAATGCAATTTATCATGGTATTAAATATAAGAACAGCAAGGGATTAATTCGAATCAGTGGAAGAATTGAGGGGCAGGATGTCATCATACGAATTGAGGATAATGGCATGGGCATGGATGAGGAGGCTTTAAGCCATATATTTGATAAAAATCCCACACAGACATCAAAAAAAGTGGGTGTTCATAATGTTCATAACCGACTTCAATTATACTATGGTAAAAACTATGGACTTCGCTATGAAAGTAAGCTAGGAGAAGGAACTACAGTCAGTATTGTAATACCCTATGAAATCTAGTTTCTTTCCTATGCTGAGTCTGAGAATATGATCAAAAGAGTATTATGGAGGTAGACATGAGAAGAAAGAGGATAATTATCATACTGTTGTCTCTTTTTTTGTTAGTTGCAATGGTACCCTTCCTTGTAAAAATAATATATGGTGAGGGTCAGCATTCTCTTTATATAATTTATATTCCTAAAGTAAATCAAGGAACAGATTTTTGGTCAGCAGTCATAGCTGGAGCAGAAATGGCAGCAAAGGAGAATGAAGTGATTTTGGAAGTGAATGCACCCAGGGATGAAACAGATATAGAGCGCCAGAATCAATTAGTGCTTGAGGCAATTGATAAAAATCCGGATGCCATTGTAGTATCCCCTAATTCCTATGTAGATAATGAGGAGGTATTAATTAAGGTTAAAGAGAATGGAATTAATTTAATTTATATTGATTCTGATACTTCTAGGGATCTTAAGGATGCAATTGTGGCCACAGATAATTATCAAGCTGGAAGAAAAATGGGCGAATATGTAAAGAAAAGTTTGGATAATGAATCAGTCATTGCCATTGTTGCCCATGTGAGGAATTCTTCTACTGCAATAGAACGAGAGCAGGGATTTCGTGATGCAATCGGTGAATATGAGAAACAGATTGTGGAAGTGGCTTACAGTAATTCGGACTATGATACAGCCTTTAATGAAACAATAAAACTGATTAATAAGTATGATGTAAACGTTCTGGCTTGTTTGAATGAATATTCTGCGGTTGGTGCAGCAAGAGCTGTTAAAGAGATGGGTCTTAGGGATAAAGTAACGATGATTGGCTTTGATAACTCTATGGAAGAAATTGGACTTTTGGAAGAAGGGGTGTTTTCGGCCATTGTAGTTCAAAGGGCTTACAGCATGGGTTATCTGGGAATTGAAACGGCAGTAAATTGTGTAAAGGGAAAGAAGGTAGAAAAAAATACAGATTCAGGGTCCCTTCTTATAACGAGAGAAACTATGTATGATCCAGAAAATCAGGAAGTGCTATTCCCCTTTTATGGAGATTAGATTAATAAAAGATTAGAGTGTCAAATGCTATTAACAAAGAGGATTTGTTGTGAGGGTTTTAACACTCAAATCAATATACGTATAAAAAGTAAAGAAATTATTTACCCTTATTCCTACCTGCTTTTATGAAGCAGGTATTTTTTTACCTTTGAGAAGAAAATATTCGAGCTTGCTTGGAAGATATTTTATTCATAATTGATGATGACTAACTTATAATTTAATCATGATTTACATCTGAAACAAGTTGTAAAACAAGTATGTACAGAATGGAAGGTGAAAGAGTGGGGGATGTAATTTTAAAAGCAAAGGACGTCGATAAATCTTTTCCCGGTGTACATGCCTTAAAGAAAGTTGATTTTGAATTAAGAAGAGGCGAAGTACATGCTTTATTGGGAGAAAATGGTGCCGGAAAGTCAACCTTGATGAAGATAATAACCGGTATTTACACGAAAGATAGCGGTAGTATTATATATGAGGGACAAGAGGTAAATTTCACAGGGCCCAAGGATGCGCAAGAAGCAGGTATTTCTATAGTTCATCAGGAGCTTAATCTGATTAACCATTTAACGGTAGCACAGAATATTTTTATTGGCCGTGAGATGATGATGGGCAAAATGATTGATGATAAGAAGATGATTGAAGAAGCAGCAAAGTTATTTGAGCTCCTTAACATCGATATTGATCCTTCTGAAACCATGGGAAGTCTAACTGTAGGAAAGCAGCAGATGTGCGAGATAGCAAAAGCTATTTCAAAGGAAGCAAAGATTATTATCTTTGATGAACCTACAGCAGCACTTACAGATGCAGAGATTGATAAACTGTTCATGATAATCCGTAATTTGAGAGCAAAGAATATGGGTATTATTTATATTACCCATCGAATGGATGAAATTAAAGTAATCACGGATCGCTTAACTGTTATGCGTGATGGTGAATACATAGGAACTTTGATTTCGAACCAATGTACAAAACAAGATATCATTAATATGATGGTTGGTCGTGTTATATACGAAGAACCAAAGCAAAAGAGCAGTGTTTTACCTACAGCGCCGGTGGTATTAGAAGTAAAGAATTTATGTGCAGGTAAGATGGTCAAGGATGTCAGCTTTAAGGTACGCAAGGGAGAAATCCTTGGTTTTGCCGGATTGATGGGAGCTGGAAGAACAGAAACAACAAGAGCGATCTTTGGTGCAGACAGATTAGACAGTGGTGAGATATACATTAATGGTAAAAAGGTAACGATTAAAAGCCCTATGGATGCCGTTAAGTATGGTATTGGTTATCTGTCAGAAGACAGAAAGCGCTATGGTATTATTCTGGATAAGACAATAGCTGAGAATACAACAATGGCAGCCTTAGAGAACTTCACAAAAGGTTTCTTCATTGATAAGAAGAAGGAAGCAAAGACCACGAAAAAGTATGTTGAGGAGCTAAAGACTAAGACACCAGGCATTGACGCTTATGTTAAAAATCTATCCGGTGGTAATCAGCAGAAGGTTGTTATTGCCAAGTGGCTTGTTCGAAATTGTGATATTTTAATATTTGATGAACCAACGAAAGGCATCGATGTTGGAGCCAAAAGTGAAATTTATCATCTCATGAATGAACTGGCAGCTAGTGGAAAGGCAATTATAATGATCTCATCTGAGTTGCCTGAGATTCTACGAATGAGTGATAGAATTGTTGTTATGAGCGAAGGCAGAAAGACAGCAGAGATTCCTATTGAAGATGCAACCCAGGAAGTTATTATGAATGCTGCAACCATAGGTAATGAAGCAGGAGGAAAATCCTCCGAAGAACATGGAGGAAAATCCTCCGAAGAACATGGAGGATTGTAAAAATGGAAAAGCTTAAAAGAACCCCGATTATTAAAGCGATTGGTACGCAAAGATTAATTGCATTATTAGCATTAATTGTTTTGTTTGCATTTTTTTGTATAGCCAGTCCATCTTTTCGTAAATATACAACCTTTGTAAGTATTTTGGACGCATCTTATTATATAGGCTTTATGGCCATCGGTGTATGTTTTGCAATTACCACAGGTGGTATTGACCTTTCCATCGGTACTGTGCTCGTTTGTTCCTCATTAGTTTCAGGTACACTTTTTGTAAGAGCCGGTGTTCCCATTGTAATATGCCTTATTCTTTGTATATTGATAGGATGCTTTTTTGGATTAATGAACGGTATCATGGTAACTAAAATGGGACTACCGCCCTTTGTCGCCACCCTAGGTACCATGCTTGTATCCAAAGGACTTGGTTCCATTGCCACTAAGGCACAGAGTGTATCCTGGCCTCAGACTGGTAGTGATGGAGGTTGGTTTCGCTATCTCTTTAAGATTAACTATACCGATGCTGCCGGTAATCAACATCTGATACCCACAGGATTTATTCTGTTAATCGCATGTGCAATTATAATGGCAACCATACTTAATAAGACTCGTACTGGACGTTATATATTGGCGCTGGGCTCAAATAAAGAAGCAGCTAGGCTATCCGGCGTAAATGTTAACAAATATCAATTACTTGCCTATGTCTTCTCAGGAACCTTTGCAGGTATTGCGGGTCTTGCCTACGCAGCCATATACTCTACCTTATTACCTGGAGCAGGTGGCGGTTTTGAAATGGATGCTATTGCCAGTGTAGTAATCGGCGGAACATCAATGGCAGGTGGTGTGGCGACCATTGCAGGTACTATCATTGGTGTTTATATTATGGCAGTATTAAAGACGGGTCTTCCTTTCATTGGACTGATGAATTATTGGCAGCAGGCAATTACAGGTATTGTATTAGTTATCGCTGTATTCATGGATGTTTATAATAAGAGAGCAAAAAAAGGTGTCAAGATAAAGAAAGCAAGTAAATAACAAAGGTATTAAAATATGTTGGCAAAGCTGACTATTTTAAACATAAAAAAAGTATTGGGAGGAAATGAAGAATGAAGAAAAAACTATTAAGTATTATTTTGGCAACGACCCTAATAGCAACTATGTTAACTGGTTGCAGCTCGTCCTCTGACAAGAAGGAAAAAGACCCATCCTCAGACACATCAACAGAAGTAAAAGATGATTCAGCAGTAAAGGAAGGTGGATTAGTATATCTTGTATCCAAGGGTTTTCAGCATCAGTATTGGCAGGCAGTTTATCAGGGAGCACAAAAGGCTGCCAAAGAACTTGGTGTAGAGCTTAAGATGGAAGGACCTGCAACTGAGTCAGATATCGCAGATCAGGTACAGATGCTTAATAATGCAGTTAATCAAAGTCCAATAGCTATCGGTCTTGCAGCCCTTGATACAGAGGCTTGTCTTGATGGTATTACAGCAGCTATGAATGAAAATATTCCCATTATCGGATTTGACTCCGGTGTATCCAATGCTCCTGAGGGTGCAGTATATGCCAATGCTTCCACAGATAACTATCAAGCAGGTGTTTTAGCAGCTACAGAAACCTACAAACTAATTAAAGATAAAGTAGCAAAGGGTGTAAAGATTGGTGTTCTTTCTCAGGATGCAACAGCAGAATCTATTGTTAATCGTGGTAAGGGTTTCATTGATGAGATGAAGAAATTAATTGAAGCATCAGGTTTGACGGTATCCGTTGAGGGTCATGCTAAATTTGAAAGTGTTACTAGTGGTGCTGACGTAATTATTCAAGTTGCTGTTCCTGCATCTGTAACTACAGAGCTTTCTACCATTGATGCTCAGAATATGTTAAATGATGACTCTTATATCTGTATCTATGGTTCTAATCAGCATTCAGCAGAAGCCTTAGTAATCGCAGATGAGAACTTAAACAAATTAGGTGCTGATGGTATCATCGGTGTTGGATTTGATGCAGGTACTGTAATTAAGGGCGCTGTTTCCTCAGGTAAATTAGCTGGTGCAGTTACACAAGATCCAATGAACATTGGCTACATGACAGTTAAATTGGCTGTTGATGCAGCAAATGGGGTAAAGGTAGAGAGCCTTGATACTGGATGCCAATGGTATACATCAGCTAATATGAAGGATGATAATATTGCTCCAAATTTATATGATTAGTGTGTAGAAAAAATGCATCTTACCAGGTTCCTTGCTGCCTTGAAAAGGCAGCAAGGAGGTAGTGTGTTTATATTATGAATAAGTAAATAAATTGAAGATTTAATAGGGGCTGTCGCACTGGTTGAATTATGGTTAAACAGCCCTTCTTTGTAATTTGCACTTCACCAACAGATAAATTATCAGATATTGTCTGTGCTTTCTCGTCTGCATGATAATAATCTCTTGTATAAAGATAAAATCCTCCCAAAATTAGTACTAAGAATGTAATAACAGAAATAAGTACAATCCTCACTACTTTCTTTGATTTTTTCTGTCCCATCAAAAGCCCTCCCTAGTTCAATTTATTGAATCTTGTATGCCTCTCACCTCCTCGTGAAAGTATGAAGAGTGCACTCCACAAGCTTTATATCGTTAACCCAGGCATATGCGCTCCTAAACTTGTCGATGAATAGTGTTCTCGTAAACGGTAGATAGTGGGTACGCTTATAAAATTCGCCACTCAGTTGAGTAGCGCAAATTCACATCTACTTTCTGCATTCTGCATTCTGCAGGTAACTTCGGAGACCAGGGAAGCAGGTCTTCGCAGAAACTATAATTCTTTTCATCCAGATGTTTTGGGATTTCTTTCAGAAGATATTCGAAATAATTATAAGGCTTTAGATTGTTTGCTTTTGCAGTTTCGGCAATGCTGTATATGATGGCACTGGATTTGGCCCCATTGATGGTATCAATCATAACCCAGTTTTTTTTTACCTATACAAAAACCACGTATTGATTGTTCAGCGGCATTATTATCCATTGGTACTTCACCATCATCCAGGAATGCTTTTAAATATTTTTCCTGATTAATGGAATAGTTAAATCCACTCCATGTTTTGCTTTTTGAGAGGACTTTGCTGATGTGTTCTTTTACCCATACAAAGTAAGCCTCTACCATTGGTTTCACACTGATCTGGCGAAGTTTCTGTGGTTAAATATTATTGACATTTGTATCCCGATAGTAATATAATGAATTAAATAACATATTTTTACAGAAATAAAAAAACATACCTAGAAAGGAGTTTTATCTCATGAAAAGGAGATTTTTTTTATTGATTAGTATACTTATACTTAGTATTTTAGGATGTTCTAAGCATAACTCTTATTTTAATATTGAGAATGCAGATAATATTACCATTCTTTATGGAGCTAGTAATTATACTTTACATAGTACAGATAAGGAAATAGTAAAAATAATATCGGAAAACTTAAATAGTTTGAGTTTTAAAGCAACGGATAAACAAATGGATCCTTTTTCTATGTTCTCAATTACCCTAAATAAAGATACTTCATTGTTAGCATTTGTGCATGTAGATTCTCAAGGCGTATTTTGGATCGATGATTCATCAAATTGCTACGAAGTCAAATCAGGTAAATTTGATTATAGTTATATTAAAAATATATATGATGATAAAAATTAATAATTAGGAGTAGGTCTGTGTTAAATCAAGTATTTCTTTAATGAGTAACCTCATTAGCACGAAAGCTTACCTTCGCACTTCGAAACTCCGTCACCACTTTCTTAAAACCCATCGATACTATTAGGAACAATACTAAAGATAAATTCTGATAAACCGACAAAGATTGGGTGTCTCATTATCTTTCTCATACCAAAAATCTTCTCTTGAATCACAATCAATCCATAGAATGGAATTATCATAATAGATTGGCTGGGTATTAGAGGAGAAGAATACATCATACTCCCTTCTCTCAATTACATTGCCATTAGAATCTATGATAATTAATCCTGTACTATCCGAGTCTGGTTTATCAATCCAATAGAGTAGTGCAAATTTATCCTCTGATATTTTAACCATACGAAGATTATCGGCACTGATTCTTCCACCGGATTTATAATCTGTCCGCTTCCTTGCCGTCCTTGGATGTAATGGAAATAAACACATTTTGAATCTCTAACTCATCAGTGTTTGTGTCATGAGGAATAGAAACACCGGCTACAATATTATGGTTGGCACCAATTTCAAACCCATTCACCTTGGTTCCCGTATAATTGGCCTCGGCAGTACCATCAATTTCTAAAAATTTCAGGGAATTAGTACTAGGTTTGTTGATTAAATTACCTCCATCCATTTTAACAAATTGATTCATGGAATGGCTGACTATATTATAAGGAAATAGAACTGAAACATAGGCTTGCTTCATTGTGGTTGTATTTATCATAAATGTTAAATTGGACTGATGATTGAGACCATCCTTGGTGGTATAACGTTCCCGATCTGTATGAACAATTAAGGTGGTACCATCCATTGTCATTCTCGCAAATCCGACAGCATATGGTGTTATTGTACTACATTCGCCTCCTGTTATATTACACCTGCCAACTTCCTTAAAATCAGTATCTAATTTTAAAATAGAAAATACGGTTTTTTTGTTATCCTCCTCCGTATTCTTTTGGCCTACTGCAACATAATAATATCCATCCTCGCCTTGGAAAAAGCCACCCCACTCCGTGTAGGGCAATTTTACCGTCTTCTGACTCAGGTAATTAAATTTATGATTATAAAAATAAAGCTGCATACTTTGATTGGTGCTCGTTGCAATATGATTAAATATACAGATTTGATCTTTCCACAGAATAGTATATGTATTATCCGCTTTTGACCAATATGCCCCATCTTCGTAGTTACCCAATCCAACTCTACCTATTATATTATCAGCATAAAGAGTTTCTATGGTAAAAGCCTCCTTTTCCTTTGTAACTGTCAACTTGCAGGATACAGACTTACCATTATGGGCTGTAACAATGACACTTGTGCTCCCGGCTGTTAAGGCTGTAATTTCACCTTTGTCGTCCACCGTTGCAATTTTAGTGTCCTTTATAAAGATTGTACTTTACTCTTACATCAATGGTGATCCCTGTCAAAAGTGTATAGATTTTGAAAAGATTAAATGAATTTTCAAGGCCTGTTCTCAGGTCTATTAAGTTATGTCATTTTTAATTAATACAGTTAAAATAAGGCTGAAACAGAGAGGATAATAGCTTTATTAGACACAAAAGAAGCTGCCTCTTCACATTTTTTCAAACGTTAAAGCGACAGCCCCTTGTATTATAATAAATATTTTTGTTTAATTGACAAGCTGATGTCATATTTCATATGCTATGCTTTTTTAATCAAATAAGAAAGAGGTAGGTATATATGAACTATGAAATTGTATTTTTAGAGGAAAAGATGGTTGTTGGATTAGGTGCCAGAACGAATAACACAGCTCCGGATATGGGTGCAGTGATTGGGGGTTTATGGGGAAGATTTTATCAGGATGGTATTTATGCTGCTATAGAAGACAAGCAGAATGATAAGACTTTAGGTATTTATACGGATTATGCAGGGGATGAAAAGGATGATTATAGTATCGTCGTAGCCTGCGAAGTAAATCAAGCTAATAATAATCCTACCGGTACGGTAACTAGGACAATCCCTGCTGGCAAGTATGCAAAATTTATATTAACAGGAGATATGCATAAGGTTGTATCAGACTTTTGGATTCAGCTATGGTCCATGGAGCTTCCCCGTGCCTTTACCTGCGATTTTGAAGAATACCAAAATAGTGATATGGAGAATGCAAAAATCCATATTTATATTAGTTTAAAAGATTAAGAATTAGTAATATAGTATTTCAAAAATATTCGAATTTATATGGATTCGCTGTTCTCAATAGCTGTGATAACAACGATTAGGAAATAAAGAACATTTGGCGTCATTACTGTCATAGTAAAACCATCCCACCACCTTCCGTTCTGTCAGTTACCGTCCCTAGAATGATACATCGATGGGATTGACAGATGGAGGTATCGGTATTACAATATCGATATATTAATACTGATTAAATAGGAGGTTATCCCAATGCAGGACCATAATGCTGTTACTACCCAGGCATTACATAGAATGCCCTACTATATTCAACAATTACGAATTTTGCTTGACCAGCAGGTTGAGACAGTATCGGCACCAAGGATTGCAGAGCTTCTTAACTTAAATGAAGTTCAGGTGCGTAAGGATTTTGCAGCGGTTTATTCTTCTAAGGGTAAACCTAAGACAGGCTTCTCAGTTGCTGAGCTACTGAATAACATGGAAGAGCTATTGGGCTACCATAATGCGGATGAAGCAGTTATCATAGGGGCAGGTTATCTGGCCCAGGCCATAATGGCTCATGAAAGTTTTCAAAATTATGGTTTGAAAGTTGTTGCTGCTTTTGATGATAATCCGGAAGTATTAGAGTCAGAGATAAATGGTGTAAAGATTTTACCTGCAGATAAAATCAGTAATATGTGCCGACGTATGAAGATTCATATTGGTATCATTACCATATCGGCAGCTCAAGCACAGGTGGTATGTGATCAATTGGTAGCAGGGGGAGTCCTCGCAATTTGGAATTTTGCACCGGTAAAATTATCTGTTCCGGACCACATATTAGTCAAGAATGAAAATCTTGCAGCTTCCCTGGCAGTACTTTCAAATCATATAAAACAGTCAATGAAATCTATATAGTAGACAGAAAGTAGGAACATAAATGAATACACTACATTTCAAATATGCCATAGAAGTGGAAAGGACTTGCTCCATAACCCAAGCTGCAGAAAACCTATTTATGGGGCAGCCTAGTTTAAGCAAGGCAATCAAGGAACTAGAAGATACCCTGGGTTATGCAATATTTGAACGTACCTCCAAAGGAGTTACCCCCACGCAGAAGGGATTGGAGTTTTTGACCTATGCTAGAAATGTAATGCTTCAGATAGAGAAGATGGAAGCTCTATCAGATACCGCATCTACAGATATCCAAAGCTTTAATATATCCATACCAAGGGGTAGCTATATTGGAGATGCCATTACTCGTTTTGTATCAGAATTGGATGAGAGTAAGGGTATCCAAGTTAATGTTCATGAGACAAATTCCATACAGGTAATAAATAATATTATAGACGGTCCTTTTAATATGGGAATTATCAGGTATCAAATAGAACACGAAAATTATTTCATTGATTATCTAACAGAAAAGCAGCTGAAGTATGAACCTTTATGGGATTTTGAGCACCTTGCTCTGATGTCAGTTAATCACCCTTTAGCAAATAAAGAAAAAGTTGAGTATAAAGAGTTAAATGAGTATATGGAGATAGTGCATGGAGATACAACCATTCCTTACCTCATGCAGGGAAGTGCTATGAGGATGCCCAAGACGGACAAGAACTCGAAGAAGATTTATGTATATGAACGTTGTAGTCAATATGATCTACTGTCCACAATACCTAGCACCTACATGTGGGTATCCCCTATTCCTGATAAATGGTTAAAAAGGTACAATTTGATTCAGCGTAAATGTAAAGCCTCTGGTCATCGGTATAAGGATGTTATTATCTATAGCAAGGATTATATGTTTACTGATTTGGATAGAAGATTTATTGATAAGCTTTCCGAAGCTAAGAATGATGTATCCTTTAAAGAGTATTCCTAAGACTTGAATACATAGCTAGAGAGTCATGCGCCCTATATCTTGCACAAGTAAAAGCAAGATATAGGGCGTTTTTATCTTGTCCATAAGCCAATCAATTGGATCTGCTATATAAGTATTGGAATATCGATATTCAAATATCGATATAACCTTCTATGAAAATGGGCTCAAATTTCTATTAATAGAGAAAAATAGGCAATTTGAAAGGGGATTTCTTCACGTAAAGGGTGTGTTTATGTACAAAGTACTCCATAAATATAGAATTATTCCATATAATTTTATCCTAATTTGTTATATCGATAATGGAATATCGATATAATATTTCTGCATTTCACATTTTACCAAGAGATTGTTAAAATATAGACAATCTAATAACGAGTAAGTGAAGTCATTCACGATCAAACAGTAGCTGCAATAAAGCAGCATGAAGGAGGATACTATGGCAAGATTTACATTACCAAGAGATCTATATCATGGAGCAGGTTCAATGGATGCCTTAAAGTCATTAAAGGGCAAGAAGGCAATCGTAGTTGTTGGTGGCGGAAGCATGAAGAAATTTGGTTTCCTTGATAAAGCTGTTAGTTATTTGAAGGAAGCAGGGATGGAGGTTCAACTATTTGAAGGTGTAGAACCAGATCCCTCTGTTGAAACTGTAATGAAGGGTGCCGCAGTAATGCGGGAATTTGAACCGGATTGGATTGTCTCCATCGGTGGTGGTTCACCAATTGATGCAGCCAAAGCAATGTGGGCATTTTATGAATATCCTGATACAACCTTTGAAGATCTTTGCATTCCTTTTAATTTTCCTACACTTCGTACGAAAGCAAAGTTTTGCGCAATTCCTTCTACCTCTGGTACAGCAACTGAGGTTACTGCATTTTCAGTTATTACTGATTATGAAAAAGGAATTAAATATCCTCTTGCTGACTTCAACATCACACCGGATGTAGCTATTGTAGACCCTGATCTGGCTGAGACTATGCCAAAGAAACTCACTGCTCATACTGGAATGGATGCTATGACTCATGCAGTAGAAGCATATGTTTCTACATTAAATTGTGATTATACCGATCCCCTTGCCCTTCACGCAATTAAGATGGTAAGTGAGAATTTGGTAAAATCTTATGAGGGTGATATGGAGGCTCGTGCTAAGATGCACAATGCCCAATGCCTTGCTGGTATGGCATTCTCTAATGCCTTGCTGGGTATCGTACACTCCATGGCTCATAAAACAGGTGCTGCTTATAGTGGTGGTCACATTGTACATGGATGTGCCAATGCTATGTATTTACCAAAGGTAATTAAATATAATGCAATGGATACAACAGCAGCAAAAAGATATGAGGAAATTGCAGCCTTCTTAGGACTTGAGCCTAAGGTAGAGGCACTGATTAATCATATCAACACATTAAATAAAACTCTTAATATTCCAACCTGTATTAAGGATTATGAAGGTGGAATTATTGATGAAAAGGAATTCCTAGAGAAGCTTCCTAAGGTAGCAGAACTTGCAGTAGGTGATGCTTGCACCGGTTCTAATCCAAGAGCAATTACACCGAAAGAGATGGAAAAATTGCTGCACTGTTGCTACTACAATACTGAAGTAGATTTCTAATCCATAACCTAACAATTGTGTCGCCAACGCAAAAGAAGTTATAGATTTGAAAATATATAAAAGGCTGCAGCTTTTTAAAGCCGCAGCCTTTTTCAATAGGAAATTACGTCCTATTGAGCCACACCAATGTACTTAAAATTGAGGTGGATTGAAGAAATACAGATTTTTCAATGGACAACTTTGTGCCTGGGGGCCAAAGTTTAGTTTACGGAAAGGCATGGTTATTATTATGTATAAAATCCTTAGAAAAAAAGAATTAAATCCCACAGTTACCTTAATGGAGATAGAGGCGCCCATGGTTGCCAAGAAGGCTGAGCCAGGTCAGTTTATTATCCTTCGTACCGATGAGAATGGGGAAAGAATACCCTTGACCATTGCTGATTTTGACAGAGAGAAGGGTAGCGTAACAATAATCTTCCAGATCGTAGGAGCTACAACAGAGATTTTAAGCCATTTGAATGTTGGGGACAGTCTTCATGACTTTGTTGGACCACTAGGCCGCTTAACTGATACGAAAGGCAAGAAAAAGGTTGCAGTAGTGGGTGGTGGTGTTGGATGTGCCATTGCATATCCCGTTGTCAAGAAATTTAACCAAGAAGGAGCTGAGGTTCATACAATCATTGGCTTTAGAAATAAAGATCTGGTTATCTTGGAAGAAGAATTTAGTAATAACAGTAGCAAGATGGTTCTCATGACGGACGATGGAAGCTACGGCCAAAAAGGTCTTGTTACGGATGCTCTGAAAGAACTAATAGAAAGTGGAGAAGTATATGATGAGGTGATTACCATAGGGCCCCTAATCATGATGAAATTTGTAAGTAGACTTACTAAGGAATATGGAATTAAAACTGTTGCAAGCATGAATTCAGTAATGATAGATGGTACAGGAATGTGTGGAGGCTGTCGTCTAAGCGTTGGTGGAAAAACCAAATTTGCCTGTGTAGACGGTCCTGAATTTGATGCTCATGAAGTCGATTTTGATGAGGCTATTGCTCGTTCGGTAATGTACAAGCCCTTTGAGCAAAAGGCTCATGAGGAGGTCTGCAATCTTTATAAAGAAGGGTAATTCATATAAATTATGTCATATTAAGGCTGTCCGAATATCTAAATTAGATATTCAAAGGCAGTGGAATGGAGGTATCTATGGCTGTTAACATGTCACTGATAAAAAATGAAATGCCTGCTCAAAAAGCAGAAGTAAGGAATAAGAATTTCTTAGAGGTTACTTTAGGTTATACCAAGGAACAAGCAATAGATGAAGCAAAGCGTTGCTTAAATTGTAAGAATAAATTATGTGTGGCTGGATGCCCTGTACAGATTGATATTCCAGAATTTATTCAGGAAGTTGCACAGGGAAACTTTGAAGAAGCCTATGAGGTCATCTCTAGGGCAAGTTCCCTTCCAGCAGTTTGCGGTAGAGTCTGTCCCCAGGAATCTCAGTGTGAAGCAAAATGTGTTCGTGGTATAAAAGGTGAGCCAGTGGCAATCGGAAGACTGGAGCGTTTTGTTGCAGATTATCATAATGAGAATAATAAAGAGAAGGCAGTTAAGCCAAAGTCTAATGGTCATAAAGTTGCAGTAATTGGTTCTGGTCCTTCTGGCCTTGCCTGTGCAGGTGATTTAGCCAAGAAGGGATATGAAGTTACTGTTTTTGAAGCTCTGCATCTAGCAGGAGGAGTATTGGTATATGGTATCCCGGAGTTTCGACTTCCCAAAGCCATTGTTCAAAAGGAAATCAATACGCTGAAGGAACTTGGCGTTGATATACAGACGAATATGGTGATCGGAAAAACCATTTCCATCGATGAGCTAATGATGGATTATGGTTATGAAGCAGTATTCATTGGATCAGGAGCAGGACTTCCCAGGTTCATGAATATCAAAGGAGAAAATTTAAAGGGAGTTTATTCTGCCAATGAATTTCTAACTAGAATAAATTTAATGAAGGCATATTTAGATAAGGGGACTACACCCATTCAAAAGGGTAATAAGGTAGCAGTAGTTGGTGGAGGTAATGTAGCCATGGATGCAGCCAGATGTGCAAAACGTCTTGGTGCTGAGGTTAAGATTATATATCGAAGAACTGAAAAAGAACTTCCAGCTCGATTAGAAGAGATTGAGCATGCGAAAGAAGAAGGAATAGAGTTCTTATTTTTAACTAACCCTTTAGAAATTGGAAGTACCGAGGATGGCTGGGTTAAGAATATTGTCTGTGAAGAAATGATGTTAGGTGAACCGGATTCATCAGGAAGACAAAGACCAATCCCCATTCAAGGAAGTGAATTGAAGATAGAAGCGGATTGTGTCATTATGTCCATCGGAACATCGCCAAATCCTTTGATTAAGGATACCACAGAGGGTCTTGCAACCCAGAAATGGGGCGGTATTATAGCTGACGAAGCTACGGGCTTGACCTCCTGTAACAATGTCTATGCCGGCGGAGATGCAGTTACAGGTGCAGCAACGGTAATCCTTGCCATGGGAGCAGGTAAGGCTGCAGCAGCTGCAATCCATGAGTCAATTTCTGCTGCGAGGACTGTAGATTAATTATTAATATTCTTATCATAAAATATTATTTTTAGATGTTCTTATGGACATCATGGAGGTATCACAATGAAGGAAGCATTTGATTTTACTATAGTAGATAGTATTGTTGATGAAATTGGCAATAAACCTAGTGCCATTATAGCTATACTACAGGGCATTCAGGAGAAATACCGCTATTTACCACGAGAAGTATTTCCTTACCTTTCAAATAAAATCGGCATTAGCGAGGCTAGGATTTATAGCAGCGCAACCTTTTATGAGAATTTTTCACTGGAGCCCAAGGGCAAATTTGTCATCAAAATATGTGATGGAACAGCCTGTCATGTTAGAAAGTCAATTCCAATTCTGGAAAGACTTCGTAAGGAGCTGGGACTATCTGATAAGAAAGCAACAACGGATGATCTGGGCTTTACCGTGGAGACCGTATCCTGTCTAGGTGCTTGTGGTCTGGCACCCGTTATTACTGTTAATGACAAAGTATATCCTGCCATGACTCCGGAAAAAACCTCTGAGCTTTTAAAAGAACTAAAGGAGGAATTGTAATGCTTAAATCAAGAGAAGCTTTAATAAATATACGTAAAAAATATGAAATATCGATAGATAGCCAGAAGAAAAAGATATTGGTATGTGCAGGAACGGGTTGTGTATCCAGCGGTGCTCTGGAAATATTTGATGAATTAACTTCTCTGATGAAGGAACGTGGGGTTATTTGTTCCGTGGAGTTAGCCGAGGAACCTCATGAGACATCAGTAGGAATGAAGAAAAGCGGTTGTCATGGCTTTTGTGAAATGGGTCCTCTCGTCCGTATCGAGCCAGAGGGCTGGTTATACACGAAGTTAAAATTATCCGATTGTGAAGAGATCGTTGATAAATCCATAATTGCAGGAGAACACATTGAACGTCTTGCATATCAAAAGGGTGGTGTGGTCTATAAGAAACAGGATGACATACCTTTTTATAACAAACAGACTCGTCTGGTACTAGATCATTGTGGTCACATAGATGCTACTTCTATTAAGGAATATCTTGGAATAGGCGGATATGCTGCACTGGAGAAAGCCCTATTTGATATGACAGCAGATGATATTATCGATGAGATTACAAAATCCAGTCTACGAGGCAGGGGGGGCGGTGGTTTCCCAGCTGGACGTAAATGGTCACAGGTTAAAAGACAGAAGGTTGAGCAAAAATACGTTGTCTGTAATGGAGATGAGGGTGATCCTGGAGCTTTCATGGACAGAAGCATTATGGAAGGTGATCCCCACAGAATGTTAGAGGGTATGATGATAGCCGGACTTGCCACCGGTGCATCAGAAGCTTATATCTATGTTCGTGCGGAGTACCCCATGGCTGTAAGCCGGCTTAAGATGGCTATTGAACAGGCTACTGAGCTTGGAATTCTCGGTGATAATATTCTTGGAACTGAATTTAAATTCCATGTACATATCAATCGTGGCGCCGGAGCCTTTGTTTGTGGAGAAGGAAGTGCTTTAACAGCCTCCATTGAAGGTAAGAGGGGAATGCCTCGCGTTAAGCCGCCAAGAACAGTTGAACAAGGACTTTTTGATAAACCCACCGTATTAAACAATGTGGAAACCTATGCCAACGTTCCTTTGATTATTACTAAGGGAGCAGAGTGGTATAAAAATATAGGGCCTGAGAAAAGCCCTGGAACAAAGGCCTTTGCCTTAACCGGCAACATTGAAAACACCGGACTGATTGAGGTTCCTATGGGAACTACCTTAAGGGAGGTTATCTTCGATGTTGGTGGTGGTATGAGAGATGGGAAGGAATTTAAGGCTGTACAAATCGGAGGCCCCTCAGGTGGATGTCTTACTAAGGAGGATCTAGATTTACCTCTTGATTTTGACTCATTGAAAAAAGCAGGAGCAATGATTGGTTCCGGAGGTCTTGTGGTTATGGATGAGAATACCTGTATGGTTGAGGTGGCACGTTTCTTTATGAATTTCACTCAAAATGAGTCCTGTGGAAAATGTGTACCCTGCCGTGAAGGTACTAAGAGAATGCTTGAAATCTTAGAGCGCATCGTAGCTGGTAATGGTGAAGAAGGGGATATTGATTTACTATTAGAATTAGCAGATACTATTTCAGCCACCGCACTTTGCGGACTAGGTAAATCAGCAGCTTTTCCTGTAGTAAGTACCATTAAACATTTCCGAGAGGAGTATGAAGCGCATATCATAGACAAACGTTGTCCTACAGGCAACTGCGAGAAGTTAAAGACCATTACTATAGATGTAAATTTATGTAAAGGTTGCACCAAGTGTTCCAGATCTTGTCCAGTGAATGCAATCTCCGGTAAAGTAAAAGAACCTTTTGTAATAGATCAAGCTAAATGTATCAAATGCGGTGCCTGCATCACAACCTGCGCATTCCATGCAATAGTGGAAGCATAATCTTTACGGCCTATTAGGCGAAATGGAGGCAAGTGAATTGAGAGGTTCACTATGCAAATTTGTGCTGACGCCCTCTTTGCGGTGTTTCGGCAGAATGGAGGTTACAATGGAAAATAAAAATATAATGACTATAGATGGATTACCCGTGGAAATTAGTGGTGAAAAAAATCTTTTAGAATTGATACGTAAAATTGGTATTAAGATGCCGACCTTCTGTTACCATTCTGAGCTTTCTATCTACGGAGCCTGCCGTATGTGCATGGTAGAGAATGAATGGGGTGGAATAGATGCTGCCTGTTCCACTATACCAAAGGAAGGAATGAAGATAAAAACCAATACTGAGAAACTACGAAAATATCGTAAGAATATTCTTGAGCTCCTCCTAGCAAATCATTGTAGGGACTGTACTACCTGCGTTAACAGTGGTAAATGTAAGCTTCAGGATTTAGCGATGCGTTTTGGTATTACCGGAGTTCGTTTTCCTAATACTGCAAAAGAGCCAAAGCTTGATGAATCCTCAGTTTGTATCACCAGAGATGCGAACAAATGCATTCTCTGTGGGGATTGCGTAAGAATGTGTAATGAAATACAGAATGTTGGTGCTATTGATTTTGCCCATCGCGGTTCTAAAATGACCATAAGCACCGCTTTTGATATACCCATTGCAGAATCGAACTGCGTGGGTTGTGGACAATGTGCGGCAGTTTGCCCTACGGGCGCTATTGTTGTTAAAAATCATACCCAAAAGGTTTGGGAAGCCTTAGATGATGCGAATACTAAGGTTACAGTACAGATAGCACCGGCAGTACGTGTTGCTCTTGGTAAGAAGATGGGAATGAAAGCAGAAGAAAATGCTATGGGTAAGATTGTAGCAGCCCTAAGACGTATGGGCTTTGATGAAATCTATGATACCAGTACAGGTGCGGATTTAACAGTTCTGGAAGAAGCTAATGAATTTTTAAAACGCCTGGACAAAGGATATGATATGCCCTTATTCACCTCCTGCTGCCCTGCCTGGATTCAATATTGTGAGAAGAATTATCCGGAACTTTTACCACATATATCAACCTGTCGCTCCCCTATGGAGATGCTGGGGTCCATCGTGAAAGAGCAGTCAAAAACCTCAAGCCGCAAAAATATTCATGTAGCAGTAATGCCTTGTACAGCAAAGAAATTTGAGGCAGGAAGAGAAGAATTAACCGTGGATGGTAAACCAGCTGTAGATTATGTCATTACAACCCAAGAGTTAATTCAGATGATTAAGGAATCAGGCATTATATTTGGGGAACTTGAACCAGAGGCTGTGGATATGCCCTTTGGTTCCAGTACTGGAGCAGGTGTTATCTTTGGTGTTACTGGAGGTGTTACAGAAGCCGTACTTCGTAGGCTATCCTCTGATAAATCAAAGGCTGCCCTTATGTCCATTGCATATCAGGGAGTTCGTGGCATGAAGGGTGTAAAGGAAACAACCGTATTATATGGTGACAGGGAAATCAAAGTTGCCATTGTTAGCGGTCTTAAAAATACCAGTGACTTAATCAATAAGATAAAAGCCGGTGAACATTACGATTTTGTAGAGGTGATGGCTTGTCCTGGTGGATGTGTCTGTGGAGCAGGTCAACCCTTTGCCCAGACTAAGGTAAGAGAGAGCAGGGGAAAAGGCTTGTATGCGGCAGATAAGCTCTGCAGCATTAAATTCTCTGAAGAAAATCCCATTATTATGCCATTATATCAGGGTATATTAAAAGGAAGAGTGCACGAACTTTTACATGTGGATTATCTACATGGAAAGGAGCATGAGTAAATGATTGAAATAAATGTATGTGTGGGCACCTCCTGTCATTTGAATGGTTCCTATAATGTGGTACAGACCTTTGAGCAGTTAATCGAGGAGCATTCTCTTCATGAGGAAATCGAATTTAAAGCAAATTTCTGTTTGAAACACTGTCAAAATCAGGGCGTATCTGTTACAGTGAATGGTCAAGATTACCGTGTTGTACCAGAAAAGGCAATTGAGTTTTTTAATAATATTATATTAGCGCACAAGCATTTGCAGGTATAGCTAAAAAGAGCATCGTAACTTAACTGGGTCAGTTATTTACGATGCTCTGTTTTTATCATTTAACTCTGCATTCGCCCTTCCTAGTAAAAACCTTCGTATATAACGAAACTCCTAATCATATTTATAATCATAAAGCTGATTGCATGTATGGTGATCATACCAGGCAATCTCTATGGTATAAATGGAGTATTATGAATGTTTACTTTCTATTATTGGCAATTTTAGCAGGTATATTTACAACCTTTGAATCAAGTATTAATTCCCAGCTTGGTAAATATGTTTCACCAGGTATAGCCACACTTCATAGTCTGTTCCTTGGAACACTGCTGGTACTGGTGCTTAACATAATCACAGGGAATATTCTTAAGTACCCCAAAATTCAAGGAGTAAATCCTCTTTGGCTTTGTGGTGGACTTTTTGGTGCATCTATTATATATCTGTCAGCAAGAGTTATTCCACAACTAGGTATTTCTAATGCGGTAATATTAATTTTAACAGGCCAGCTACTTAGCGGACTGGTCATTGATGCACTGGCTAATGATATAGAAGTTAGTCTCAAAAAGATGCTGGGTATGATATTATTTCTAATAGGGACCATCATGTTTATACAGGAATAACTATCTAATGTGCAAACCTTGTTTATGTTATATGAGGAAATTGCGTCCTATAATATAAAAAATATTAGGATGTGCACCAAGCTTTGCAAATCCCTCAGCGTGAAAGTGTCAGCCAGCTGACACTTTCACGTAAGAAGGCTTAAACTAGAATTGAGTTGAGTTTTTCTTTTAGAGGAGCACTAATTTGGGTCAAGGGAAGTCTTACCTCAGGAGAAGCTATAAGTCCCATTTGATGTAGCAGATATTTGATCGGTGTAGGATTTGGTTCTTTAAATAGTAATGGTACGATGGGATAAAGCTTCTGCCATATACCAAAGGCGGCCTCGAGATTATTCTCTTGGATTTTATTGTAAAGATCGACGAACATTTCCGTGTGGATATGGGCTGAAGCAAGGATGCCTCCCTGACCACCCATAGTTAAAGTTAAATAATACAATAGGTCCTCTCCCGTTAATATTGAAAAATCCTTAGGGGGATTCATCAGTAGAGCTGCTGTTTGCTTGATGTCACCACTAGCATCCTTGATGCCTCTAATATTCTTGATATCAGCCAGTCTATAGATTGTTTCCATTTCAATATTTACACCGGTACGATAAGGAATATTGTAAAGGATGATATTAAGGTCAGTCTCCTGGGCAATACTCTTGAAATGCTCATAGATGCCCTCTTGACCCGGACGGTTATAATATGGACAAACAGATAGTATACCGGAAATATCATAGGCATTAGCTTTTTTTACTTTTTCTACAACCTTTGCTGTGTGATTTCCTCCGATACCAACATATACGGGTAGACGGCCCATGGTATACTCTAGGGTTTTATCTATCATTTCTTCAAATTCTTTGTCACTTAGGGTTGGAACTTCTCCAGTTGTTCCTAAGGGGATGATACCACTTATGCCCTTGTCTATATAATGGTTGATTAAATTTTTATATGATTTGTAATCAATTTTATTATCTTTAAATGGAGTTATAATAGGCAACCAGACACCTGTAAGTTTCATAAGAAAACCTCCTTATAAATACGAAGTAGTTAATATATAATACCATTTTACATAACATTATTTCGAAAGAATAGAATTATAATGCTTTGAATATTGCATATAATGCTGTATAATATTCAATAATTATCGTTTTCTGTGGATAAAAGAAATTGAAAGAGATCTATAAGTATCTAATTCATGATATTAAGATAGTTTGCTTATGTTTCTCGAAGATAGGGGTGTACCATGTATAATTTTGAAAAATATAGTAAGCATGGGTATTTGGAAGATGATTTTAGAATTTTTCATCTAATAGATAGAGAAAAAAAAGAATATGATTTTCACTACCACGACTTTAATAAAATAACCATTTTCTTAAAAGGTAATATCAATTATACTATCGAAGGTAAGAATTATGTGCTAAAACCCTATGATATTATCTTGGTGAATGCTGGTGAGATACATAGGGTATCAGTTATGGATCATTCCGAGTATGAGAGAATAATAATCTATGTCTCTACCCAGTTTCTTAATAATTATACCGGTCCGGATTATGATTTAAATGACTGTTTTGAGAGAGCGAAAAAAGAGAAGTCCAATGTTCTTAGAATTCATTCCTTGGAGAAGAGTAAGTTATATCAAGTTTGCCTTGAGTTAGAGCATTCCTTTATGGATAATGCTTTTGCCAGAGAACTATACCAAAAAATATTATTTTTAGAATTCATGATACAACTAAATCGAACAGTAATATCAGATCATATTAATTATCTTGACTTTTGTCTTGGGAGTAGGAAACTGATTCAAATTCTTGACTATATTAATGAGCACCTTACAGAAGATATCACCATAGATAAATTATCAGATCGTTTTTATCTAAACCGCTATTATTTAATGCATTTTTTTAAGGAAGAGACAGGATGTACCATAGGAAATTATATAACCAAGAAGCGCCTGCTTCTAGCTAAAAATCTGGTGCAAAACGGAAGCTCTGTTACAGAAGCCTGTTATCAGAGTGGTTTTCGTAATTACTCTACCTTTGCAAGAGCATTTAAAAAGACTTTTAATACAGTTCCAAAGAATGCTGGGAGAATTGACTGACTTTCAAGTTAAAACCATTTTAACATAAAAAAGCCACATTATAGCCATAGAATAGCCATATTATCTTTATACCATTTTAGTGGCAACCTTTAGTTGGCAGTTGTTTATAACACATATATAACTAGAATGCTGACTTTAAACTGTGTTTTTGTATTAAAATGGAGAGAATTACCTATGAAAAGAAAATTTGCAAGTATCTTAATGTTTATGGCTGTATTCTGTGTCAGCTATTTGATTAATATTCCAGAAGTAAGAGCAGAAGAAACTGGCTTGGAAGAGGAGTCTTACATAGAGACCAATGGTATTCTTCCCATTAACTCCATAGCAATTACTCAGTATCCTTCAAAGACTGTTTATAATCAGGGTGAAAGCTTGGATTTATGGGATATGGTAGTAGAGGGGTATTTTAGTGATGGCACCAGCGTTGTTATAACGGATTATGTAATTACTGGTTATGACAGCAATTTGGTTGGTCCACAGACAGTAATTATAAGTTATCAGGATCAATATACTTTTTTGAATGTAACAGTCAATCCTAAGTCCATTAAAGTAAGCAATATTTCTGTAACCGGCTATAGCACATCTTCCATAAGTCTGTTGTGGGATTTGGTGCCGACGGCTGTGAGATATGAAATCTACAATTATGATAATATAACCGGAAGCTATATACTGGCGGGAACTTCTCTTACCAATAACATAACCATTAATTATCCGGCGGGAAGTATAGTAAAATTCTATATCTATGCTATAGAGAATATCGGAGGAGTTGAGTACAAGAGTGAGATATCCGATGAATTTGTAGCAGCCACCGCTCCTGAAGGGGTAACGGGTTTAAAAGTTACTAATACTACACCTAAATCAGTAGCATTAACCTGGGATATCACCAATGGAGCAACAGGATATATGATTTATCGTGCAGCTGCGGGCTCATCAAAGTTTAGCTATGTTGGGACGGTAGTAACCAATTCTTATATAGAAGAGGGCTTATCCTCAGGTGTTGGTTATCGATATAGAGTATGTGCATATACCTATGATCCGGCTTATTTTGGCAAAAATTCCAGTATTATAGATACCAGTACGAATCCCGCTAAGGCGGCTCTCAAGTTTAAGGCAGGTGAGGGAAAGATTAGATTCACCTATACTAAAGTAACAGGAGCTACCTATTACGATATCTATGTGGGAGATAGCAGTACGGGTTTTACTCTTCTAACCTCTCGAAAAGCGGGGGTTACCAATACTTTTGTTTCCGATGGCTTCCTCCTGGATAGTACTTATACCTTCTATACTGTAGTAAGGCGTGAATATAAGGGAGTAGTATATGAAAGTCCTGCTTCTGATAATATCAGTGTTACTATAAAGGAGCTTCTTCCTACCAATACTGAGGGTAAATTCTTTCTCAATGAGTGGGATTTCGTAAAATCCTGGGCTTTTAAATATATTGGTTTCTTCCAACGTAATGTTGATTATTCAAGAAGTTATGTTATACCAGGGCTTAAGACAACGAATGTGGGAGGTTTTTCCAGTACTAATATGTGTCCCCAGGCAATAACTTTTGCCGGTGATTATCTGCTGCAGACAGCTTATGATATGGCTGGTGAAGAAAACTCAGTTATTTATGTAATGGATAAGAAAACAAAGAACCTGCTTACAACCTTAGTATTGGCAACCAATACTCATGCTGGCGGTATTAGTTATGACGGTAAGAATATTTGGATTTCAAGAGGAACAAGTGTAGCTTCTATACCATTTTCGGAAGTTAAAGCAGCAGTAGCTACAGGAGCGCCCTATGTGCATGTGAAATATCACACCACCATCTCACTGGGTGTTACAGCATCCTTTATTACATACTATAAATCAAAGCTTTGGGTGGGAACCTATAATGAATTAAAATCCACTTATATGTACAGCTATACTATAGGAAATAAAAACACAACACCGACCTTGAAAAAAGTTGATACCATAGCAATACCGACGAGAGTCCAGGGTGCGGCTTTTACAACCAAGGGAACCTTGATATTATCTCGTTCCTGTCAGCAATATAAAGGTCTTCGTGGTTATATGCGCCAGATTGATCTCTATAAGCCGGATTTAACCAAAACCGTAAATGGGGTGATACAATTGGGGGATCCTACGAATACCGTAGCTATGCCCACCATGAATGAGGGTATTGCAATCGATGGCAGTTACATCTATGTAACCTTTGAATCAGGAGCATTTAAAAAATCTTCCTTTAAAATGGATCGAATTTGTGCTTTTAAATTATCTTCCTTAAATCAAAAAACTGGAAAATAAAAGGAAGAGGGATACACCCTTATAATGAAAATATATAAAGAGGTAAACTCTACCCTATGTATGAGGTAACCTCCATAAACTAGATCTAAAAAATCTAACTTATGGGGCTCAGTTCATGTAGGGAGCAGTTTACCTCTTTTTTATTCAATATAAATTACGTCCTATAGCATAAAAACCCTCCGTATCAGAGTGGTATATTCAACGAAAGAGTGTATGGGGTGATGAATTCTTGCGGTAATGCAAGGGAGTTGTCCCTGTATGTTTTTTAAATAGACGTATAAATAAATTCGTATTTTCAAATCCGACGAGCCTACCAATTTCATAGATTTTATTATCTGTGTAAATTAGTGCTTCTTTAGCAGCATCAATTCTTTTGCTATTAAGATATTGAAAAGGGGAGACCTCATAATGTCGGGTAAATTCTCTACATATGCGAAATTTGCTTATATGATATTCTTTTTCAAGAAGGTCTAAGGAATAATCCTCTTGGAAATGAGCGTCAAAGTTATATCTTATTCTCGTCAAATAATCGGGTATATGGGAAGAAGATTCTTGGGGGATTTCTTTATCTATGGCTATTTCTAATAATAAATCCAATATTATTTTGGTATGAAGAAGGGATGATTTGCCCTCCAGTGTTAGCTGCTTCATGAAATTCTTGATTAACTTTGGTACAGTTAAATCTGAGGAAAAATTAACTATACAGGATTCATCACTAAGGATTATGTTATACAGGGTACTAACAGCAGCTCCGTTGATGAAGAAAACAATATAACTCCATTGGGACTGCTTAATATCTATTCGATGCCGTTTGCGACAGTCAATAAAAGCTAAGGTATTAGGAGTAAGAGCCTGACTTTTATTATCAATAATCAGATTTCCCATACCATTTTCTGTATAAAGTAGACAATAGGAATCCAGTCCTGAGAGATCATAATAATATGGATAGGAAGCTGCTATTCTGCCATATGCCTGAAGATAGGGTAAATCATATGCAGCCAAATACTGGGGAGATACTGCTGTGGGTAGATAATCTAGTAATGATATTGATTTTGTAAGTGATGTACTTGTATGTAGTGAGTTAATAAAAGCTTGTATAAAATCCATAGGAACCCCTCCTTAGGTTAACTGATTGAAGACAGTAACATTCAGTAAAATAATGTCCCTTAGATCATTGTACAGATAAAACATTTTTACTTTACATCAAATATATGTAATATTATAACAAAAACAGTAATAAATATCAACTTGTAACGGAATATGGTTTGTGTCAAGTAAACGTTGGCATTTTTCTAACTGCTTTTCTAAAATGATATTTTATCTATTTTTTTGTTCACCAAGTAAGCCTTTTACAAGGTTTTGGTTTTTAGTATCCTAATGCCCTTTTAAA
>JAEZTQ010000013.1 GCA_023443625.1 Bacillota bacterium
TGATAACATAAGAAGGTACTGGATAAAACAATCTGCCATAAAATGCATCAGAATGATTTACACAGTACCTTCTTTTAATATGCTTGAAAAGGAAAAGATCTGAGGCATGTAAAAAGCCGAATAACAATATATCAGAAAAATATTTGGAGCAAATCATATCTTTACTTAACCATGCAGGATATGTTAAAAGTGTACGCGGAGCACAAGGGGGCTATAGATTATCGAAAGATCCCTCAGAATATACAGTGGGTATGATCTTAAGACTTACTGAGGGTAGCCTTACGCCAATAGATTGTATTGATGAGAATAAAAATGCATGTAATCGCAGTGAGCATTGTGTTACAAGAGAGGTGTGGGGTGAATTATATGATGCCATTAAATCCGTTGTGGACCACATAACACTGCAAGATTTAGTGGAGAGGCAAAGGAATATTGTTGCTTACGATTATATTATATAATCAATGGTTAATTAATGAAGGGTTCCATTGCATATATCAAGGTTTTTATAGTTTTAAGAGGGATGTGTATTTCATTAAGGCACTACCTGCTCCTATTAGAGGTAAGATGCATAGCTTGATAGTAATCTTTATGGTGAACATAGAGATAATATAAAGTGTTACCCATATTAGGATTGGTCTTTTTATTTTCCTTTTTATTATTTTCTATGATTTTATAGTCATATTTTATATTTTTTGAAGCTAGCGCATTCCTCAAAGCTGTAAATTCTTCTAAGGAATATCCGCAATAGATTTCAACTCTTTTCCAAAACCACATAGTAATCACCTCTTTTCTGCTTTTAAATATAATTGAATATTTGATAAGATAATTATAAATCTAAAGAGCCTTTTACACATTAGAGTTTCATTAAAAAGGTCCTTATACATATAGGATATAAGTCATGGTATAATGAAAAGGATATGGTAAGGGAAATCTAGCTGATGGCTGATTTGCAAGAGGATTTTTATGGAAAAAATAATCGTTTACTTGACTTGATCTAGCATTTCAATTATAATTAATTGGATAAATAGCAAAAAAAATTGTAATCCTATTATTTTGTTATTAATATAAGGTTGACTATGTCGCCAAATTTGAATGTGAGAGAGTGTGCACTATGTTAAAAAGCATGACAGGCTTTGGTCGTTGTGAAATCTCAGAGGTTGATCGTAAGATTATAATAGAAATTAAAGCGGTCAATCACAGGTATTGTGACATAAATATTAAAATGCCTAAAAAACTTAATTTTTTTGAAGCAGCCATAAGAAATTTGCTAAAGCAGTATATTGGCAGAGGTAAAGTTGATATTTATATTACATATGAAGATTATACAGAAAATAATGTATGTGTTAAGTACAATGCAGATTTAGCAAGAGAATATTATGCTAACCTGGAGAAGATGAGTAAAGAATTCGGATTAGATAATGATATTCGTGTGTCGGTTTTATCAAGATATCCTGAGGTCTTTACCCTTGAGGAACATACCATTGATGAGAAGGAATTATGGGAGTTGGTTGAAGAAGCAGTTAAAACAGCTGCCTCTCGTTTTGTTGAAGCACGTATTGCAGAAGGGGAACGACTGAAGGAGGATATATTTGCAAAGCTGGATGTAATGCTTGGTCTTCTGGAATATATTGAGAGTAGATCACCGGAGATTGTTGGCGAATACCGAAATAAACTCATGGCAAAGGTTGCAGAGTTACTAGGAGATACCAAGGTTGATGAGAGTATCTTAGCTACCGAAGTAACAATTTTTGCAGATAAAATCTGTGTGGATGAAGAGACTGTTCGCTTAAGAAGTCATATTCTTAATATGAAGGATACCTTAATGGAATGCGATAATGTGGGAAGAAAACTGGATTTTATCGCCCAGGAGATGAATCGAGAAGCAAATACAATTCTATCTAAAGCAAATGACCTAGAAGTTACCAATAAAGCAATAGATTTAAAGACTTCCATTGAAAAAGTAAGAGAACAAATTCAAAATATCGAATAGAAGTAACTGAAATGAGGAATAACTTTGAATAAGTTAGTAAATATAGGTTTTGGAAATGTTGTGAATGCCAGTAAGATTATTAGTATTATCAGTCCAGAGGCTGCTCCCATCAAACGAATGGTTCAGACAGCCAAGGATCAAGGCACGGCTATTGATGCCACCTGTGGAAGAAGAACAAAAGCAGTGATAGTAACTGAAAGCGGACATCTTATATTATCATCTTTATTACCAGAGACAATTGCTGGTAGAGTAAACTAATAGCTATATGGATTTACTGGGATTATTTTCAAAGCATTTGAATATATTGTGCTAAGCTTACACTATAATATAATAAGTAACAGGAAGGAGATATGATTATGTTACATCCATCATATACAGATTTAATGAAAGTAGTAAACAGTGAGGTTGAACCGGGAGAGCAGCCTGTAGTAAACAGCAGATATTCCATCGTTATTGCAACAGCTAGAAGAGCAAGACAGATAATTGATGGTGCACAACCTCTAGTTGATGTTACTTATCCCAAGCCTTTATCTATCGCCGTTGAAGAGTTATATGATTCCAAGGTAAAAATTGTCGGCGATGATGATCATAATGTTGATGAAGAGAAAAATTCCGCTACTATTGATAACAATATGATTCAATAAGCTTCTATAGTGAAGTAAGCAAAATGGGCAGCACTTTCATGGCATATTGTTATGAAGGTGCTTTATAGTGTTTTGCCATATTAATAGGTGTGAAAGGAAGATAATATGTCAAATAATCCGGAGGAAAATACAATATCACTGGAAGAGAATATAGGTGAATTTTCGGATGAAATATATAAATCAAATCCTGATACACAGGCTTCCTATAGCTGCGAGGAGATTAATTTAGATTTATCAGATAAAGAGCAGAAGGAATCAAAAAAAGGAAATTCCAAGGGATTGTTGTTTGATTTGATTTTTTATGCCATTTTACTGGTTATATGTATCTATATATTGCCTAATTATGTATTACAACGTACCATTGTAGATGGTTCCTCTATGGTAAATACTTTATATGATGGTGATCATCTTTTTGTAGAAAAACTAACTTACCGCTTCAATGGTTTAGACCGATTTGATATCATTGTTTTCTACCCCTATGGCAGAGAGAATAAGGATTACTATGTAAAGAGGATTATAGGACTTCCTGGTGAAACAGTTCAAATTATTGATAGTGATATCTATATTAATGGTGAAATATTAGAGGAGGATTATGGGAAGGATCCTATTTACGATCCAGGAAGAGCTAGTGAGCCCATAACATTAGCGGACGATGAATATTTTGTCCTGGGTGATAACAGATCCAATAGTAGAGATAGCAGAACTGAAGAAGTAGGTAATGTGAAACTAAAAGACATTGGGGGGCGTGCTATATTAAGGATTAAACCTCTCAGTAGATTTGGTACAATTGATTAATTGTTATTAACTTTTACCTTGCAATATACATAGGAATTAGGTAGAATAGATAATGTTTCGTGAAACAGGAGTAATTATTATGAAAGTAATTAAGGAGCATATTAAAACCGGCAATTTCAAACAGCTCTATCTTTTGTATGGAAGTGAAGAGTATTTAAAGAAGCTCTATCGTAATAAGTTAAAGACAGCCATAATAAAAGATGATAATGAAATGAATTATTCCTATTTTGAAGGAAAAGAGGCAGAACCTCATAAAATAGCTGAGATTGGACAGACTTTACCTTTTTTGAGTGATTATCGATTAATTATTATAGAAGATAGCGGCTTATTTAAAAGTCAAAATGATCTAAGTGATCGTTGTAAGGATTTGCCCCAAAGCACCATAATTGTTTTCGTTGAAAAAGAAATCGATAAGCGCAATAAATTATTTAAATTGCTGAAAGACAAGGGTTGTGTCTCAGAGATGAATGGTTTAGATGAGAAGAACCTAAAGCTCTTTGTGGCTTCCCTGCTGGAGCAGGAGGGTAAGAAGATAACAGAAGCCATGGTGGTCTATCTCCTTGATAAGATAGGTAGGGATATGGTAAATATCTGTAGCGAGGTGGAGAAAATCATTTCCTATACCCTAGATCGTCAGATTGTACTACAAGAAGATATCGATGCAGTTGTTACAACCCAGATAACCGGTAAGATCTTTCAGATGATAGATGCCATAGGAAGTAAGCAATCTGGGAAAGCCTTAGCCTTGTATTACGACCTATTATCTGTACGAGAGAAACCCATGTCCATACTATTTTTAATTACAAGACATTTTAACATCCTTTTACAGGTGAAGGATTTGCAAGCCCAGGGGTTTGCAGCAGCAGCCATGGGTGAAAAGGTTGGAATACCCCCCTTCTCCGTAAGTAAGTATCTGTCCCAGGCTAAGAATTTTACCGCTAAGCGGTTAAAGGAAGCCTTAGAGTTTGGAATTGATGTAGAAGAACAGATAAAAACAGGTAGGCTGCAAGAGAAAATTGGCGTAGAGCTATTTATTGTAACCTTTAGTAAGAAGTAGTAGATTAGGTAGTAAAGGCTAAGAAGATTTTGGAATGGAAGTTTTCTTAGTTATTATATAAATACAAATAGAATACCTGGAGACGTATCGAAGTGGTCATAACGAGCCTGACTCGAAATCAGGTTGTCCGCAAGGGCACGTGGGTTCGAATCCCACCGTCTCCGTTCTGTATAATAGCTTACATTCTAGTAAAATCAAGGATTGTGGGCTATTTATTTGCTCAGAAAAGAAGTGCAAAATAATGCAAAATGATAGCAAATAGATATAGTCAGAACGTAGTCATGTAGTAAGATAAGTTATGGCCTTGTCAATAAAAGACACTTAAAATCTACTGGGAGAGGATACAAAAATTAGCTTCGTAGGAAAATCGTAAGAAATTCCGTAGAAAAATAGTTGAATACCTTAATAGTAAATAAACAAATGACACTCTTGTTATTGGTACAATTTTAGTACCAGAGCAAGAGTGTTTTTGCTTCATTCCTTTTTTTGCTCCCTCTTCGTAAATGGCAAAGAAAAGATTGTTTAACTTGAAAATGCAATTCTATCCAGATGATTGCAGACTTGTCTTTGTCAATTTCTGGTAACAACATAGATAAATTAATTGTGACGATTTGGAGAAAAAATAATGAAGAAAAATGAAAATTACACTGGCATTGATTATTCTAGGTTTATAGCTGCTTTATTAGTTATTGCTATTCATACTTCGCCACTTGCTTCTTTCAGCCAAACAGGCGATTTTATAATAACACGTATTATAGCTCGTGTTGCCGTTCCATTCTTTTTAATGACGTCTGGCTTTTTTTTGATTTCTAGAAACAACTATAACGCAAAAAAGTTAGGGGTATTTATAAAGAAGACAGCCTTAATCTATGGAATTGCTATATTGATATACATACCTATCAATATTTATAACGGCTATTTCAGAATGGACAACCTTTTATCAAACATTATAAAGGATATTGTATTTGACGGTACTTTGTATCATTTGTGGTATCTTACTGCATCAATTATCGGTGCGATTATTGCTTGGTATCTGGTAAAAAAGCTTGACTATCCAAAAGCATTAATTGTAGCATCCATCCTTTATTTAATCGGCTTATTTGGAGATAGTTACTACGGAATAATTGAAGAGATTTATTGCTTAAACAGATTATATGAGCTTATTTTCCATATATCCGACTATACTAGAAATGGCATTTTCTTTGCCCCTGTCTTTATTATACTTGGTGGACTCATAGCTGATAATCGTTACAGAATAGCATTCAATAAAAGCATTTGTGGGTTTGGTATTAGTTTTGCCTTGATGTTTGGAGAAGCTATGATATTGCATCACTTTGACTTGCAACGACACGATAGTATGTATGTATTTTTACTGCCGTGTATATATTTCTTATTTAATGTCATTCTGAATTTCAAAGGGAAACGCTCAATAGGCTTGAGAACATCATCGCTGATTATCTATATCATTCATCCAATGATGATTGTAATAATTCGACTATTTGCTAAATTGCTTCATCTACAAAATTTGCTTGTGGAGAACAGTATCGTACATTACTTTGTAGTCTGCCTTACATCAGTAGTGTTTGCTGTGGTGGTAATGGAATTGCTGAATAAATACAAATCGAAAAAGGCAAAATATAAGACAAACACCCCATAGGGCTTATGTAGAAATTGATTGAACAATCTTTTCTATGTTGTGTCATATTTTTTGAAAAGTAAGGGAGAAATCCAATGAATCCAATAGAAAAAGTAAAACACTTTTACGAACATATTGCATCTATTAACAGTTCTCAAATATTGGTTCAATATACTCTTTTAATTAGTTCTGTTCTATCCTTGGCCTTCTGCATAAAAAGAGAAGTAATAGAAACTACTATTTTTTTCTTTGTATTGACATAAATCACATTTCCTCCATCTCCCATAGCGGCATATCCATTCCCGTTCTCTACCCACCATAAGTATCCATAGGATAGATTGAGTTTGTTCCATCGACTATGTTCCTTTGTACTCTCGTCTATCCATCGAGTCGATACAATTTGCTTTCCCTTCCACAATCCGCCATCTAAGTACAATTGACCTATTTTTGCCATATCCATAGGGGAGAGCGTAAGACCCCATCCTCCTGTATTTACTCCAGTTTGGTCAACAACCCAGCCGCTGATATTTGTTGCTTGATTAAAGGCCAGTTGTTCCTCTTTACTATGAAAAAACACATTACTTGGAGCAGTTATTCCCAGTGGCGTGAATAAATTCTCTGTGGCGAAATCTAACACAGATTGCCCAGTTGCTTTTACAAGAATGCCCGATAAAATATCTGGTCCTATGAGGGGAGTGTATTTAAATTTCCCGATATGTCCCCTACCGCCTAATAAATCAAGGGTAAATTTTACACAGTCATCACTAGTGAAATATTTTATGTAGGGGGGCAAGATATATTTATAGGTTGCTGTCATTGTCAGCAAATGCATCAGTGTAACCTTCTGTATTGTTTTTTCTCCTCTTTTAACTATGTAATCTGGGAAAAAATCCAATACTTTCTGGTTGATACTTTTGATGTACCCTTTGTCAATGGCAATCCCAATCAATATGGAAATAATACTTTTTGTTACTGAATAGACATGGATTCGGCTGGTAGCTGTGCATTCATTAAAGTAATTTTCATATAGCGTTCTACCATCTTTTAATACAACCATGCCTGCAATATTGCTATATTCATTGTTTATTTTCTTTTCCAACTCTCTTATTTTTTCTTGTTTCATTTTAATTTCTCCTTAATGATTTATTATCTTACTAGGTCATTCATCTTTTCTCAGGTTATATAACTATGTAAAAGTTGAGTGGTCGTGGTTGATGACTTATATATTTGATACTTTCTTTTTAACAGGATAATAAATTTCAGTTATAAGTTCACTTTCATTTGAAACATGTGTGGGATCAGTTGTATATACTTCATATAGGGCGTTATTAGATTCATAACCTTCATTTTCTGCCCATTCCCGCTGTTTTGTGTATACAGAAGATAGGTTAGAATAAGAGCCATATAGAACTGTTTTTAAGCATAGGCCTGGGTAAAAATCTCTTGTACCTGTAACATACTCTTTTACGGGTATAGCAAATTCAGTATCTAAACCAAAGGAACTAAATTCATCCTTGTGAAAAAGTACCATTGGTGGAGCAAGTATAGTTAAATTTTTGTCTTGAATTTTATTAAATAATTTACCAAAGGAATTACCATATTCTTCAGCAAATTCGTATTCATGGACCATTTTTCGGATGGATAGAAGACACATCATTGGTACTTCTACAAGTTGAACATCAATGTTTTCCAGGTATGACATAATTGATTTGCCTTGTTTCAGATTTGATATATCCATATTTAATTGGTCTAAAGTTTGTTCAAATTCTTGTACTTGTTTCCCAATTTCTTTTTGCTTTCTCTTAAGTGCCAAGTAAAGTTTTTCGTCCTGTGCTTCTTCAGATTCAAGTATTGTTTTGATTTCCTCTAAAGAGAAATTATATGATTTTAGGCGGTTGATAAATAACATGGTTTCTAATTGATCGATAGAATAATACCTATAACCATTATCAGGATTGATTTTATTGGGTAGAATTAGCCCTATTTCGGCATAATAACGAAGGGTCTTTGTAGATACCTTACATATATTTGAAAACTCTCCAATAGATAACATAGATTATCCTCCTTTGGTCGTATCCTATACGCTTACCTATATATTACACCTTTCCCTAAGGGTAAAGTCAATGTGATTATGTCTGCATAATACATAATGAAAGTAACATGATATGAAATCCTATTCAAGTTTATAGAACCCTAATGATGTGAAAACATTAAAAGCGTATAGGATTAAGGTAGAATTCAGAGGGCGGATGGGAAATACTTTACTTCAATTTTACAAAACTCATCTTTTTAACTTTACATTAAAGTTTTATGATGGTATAGGATGGGTAATTGTGGCCTATATTCTTTTTTTGATATAATAATACCTTGGAGGAACTTAAATGACAATCTTTGATGTGTTAACATTAATTGGTGGACTATGCCTATTCTTATTCGGTATGAATGTAATGGGTGACGGCTTGGAAAGAAGAGCTGGTAACGGACTGAAATCTATACTTGGAAAGCTTACAAACAGTAAAATAAAAGGTTTTCTTACAGGTCTTGGTGTTACAGCCGTAATTCAGAGTTCTTCAGCTACCACAGTAATGGTAGTAGGCTTTGTAAACTCAAAACTTATGACTCTTAAGCAATCTATCGGCGTTATTATGGGTGCTAACATCGGTACAACAGTTACCGCCTGGATTTTGAGCCTTGGAGGAATTTCAAGCGATAATATCTTTATGAAGCTTTTAAAACCCACATCCTTTACACCTGTCTTGGCTCTTATCGGTACTGGATTCTTAATGTTTAGTAAATCCAGTAAGAAAAAGGATGTTGGTACAATACTATTAGGATTTGCAACTTTAATGTTCGGTATGGATACTATGTCCGGTGCTGTTGCAGGTCTTGCAGATATTCCTGCTTTTCATAATCTTTTCTTAATGTTTAAGAACCCAATTTTAGGTGTACTTGCAGGTGCTATTCTCACTGGTATTATTCAATCAAGCTCTGCCTCTGTTGGTATTTTACAAGCTCTGTCTGCAACGGGTAAGGTTTCTTACGGTGCGGCTATCCCCATTATTATGGGACAAAATATTGGAACCTGTGTGACTGCCTTGCTTTCTTCCTTTGGAACGAACAAAAACGCAAAGCGTGCTGCTGTAGTGCATTTATCCTTTAATATAATTGGTACAGTTGTATGGCTCACTATCTTTAGCATTGTTTCGGTAGTGTTTAAGCCCGCATTGTTTGATGCACCTGCTTCCTATCTTAGTATTGCGGTAGCACATTCCATATTTAATATTCTTTGTACAATATTGCTTATGCCCATGTCATCTGTGCTTGAAAAAATCGCCTATAAAATTGTACCTGGAACCATTGAGGAAGGAAAGACAGTGGAGCTTGATGAGAGACTTTTAGCCACACCTTCAATTGCCCTTGAGCAGTGTAACCAGCTGGTATATAAAATGGCAAGGGAAACTGTTGATTCCTACAAATTAAGTCTTGCATCCCTACATAAGTATGATGAGTCCATTGCAGAGCAGATTCGCAAAAGGGAAAATGATACTGACCATTACGAAGATGTTTTGGGTTCTTATCTTACAAAGATAAGTCGACATCAAATCTCCGAAATGGATAGTGCAAATGTTACCAAATTACTTAGGGTGATTGGTGACTTTGAAAGAATTTCCGACCATAGTGTTAATATTTTAGAGTCTGTGGAAGAACTTAATTCAAAAGGGATAGAGTTAACGGAAGTTGCTAAGAAGGAACTCAATACCCTTTGCAGTGCTGTATCGGAGATCTTGACCCTTTCTGCAACTGCTTTTATTGAAAATGACTGTAATATTGCATATGATGTGGAGCCTCTTGAGCAGGTTATTGACGGACTTAAGCTAACACTTCGTGATAGCCATATAGTCAGACTGAGAGATGGTGCTTGTACTGTTGAGGCAGGCTTTATTTGGTCAGACCTTCTTACAAACCTAGAAAGAACTTCCGATCATTGCTCCAATATTGCGGTTTGCGTTATTGATGCCCATGAAAACACTATGAACATTCACGAAACTCTTCGTAGGATTAAAAAGGGCAATGCACATTTTGAGGAGAAATTCACACAATATTTCGAAAAATATAGAATCTCATACTCTAAAAATGCTTAAATTTTCAACTATAAAAAGCCGTCCGATATTATCGGGCGGCTTAATACATGTATAGATATTTCATAGATGTTATTTTTCCAGAAATCCTTGTAAACTTGACACTTTACACTTAATATCATACAATAAACTTTCATTCTGCAATGTTTTCTTGATTAATGAAGTTGTTTCACAAAAGCAGGGTACAATCTAGCAGGAGAATATTTATGTGTGGAGTCAAAGGAAAGCCACGTGTTGTCTATGCCCTGCAAATGAAGAAGGCAGGCTATCTAACCAGTAGGACTAAGGAGAACTTTGTCTTACGGAATGAAAAATTAACTAAATTAAGGAAGATATATCATGATTTGGTGTATTGAAGATGATGCAAGTATTAGAGATATTGAAATATATGCCCTTACCTCTACAGGTATGGAAGCCAAAGGATTTGAGGATGGAAACGGTGCGTGGGAAGCATTAAAAACCGAAAAGCCGGAGCTTATTCTTTTGGATGTAATGCTTCCTGGCATTGACGGTGTAGAATTATTGAAGAAAATTAAGGAATCAGCGGAGTTGTGCCATATTCCCGTTATTATGGCTACTGCGAAAGGAACGGAATATGATAAGGTGAAAAGTCTGGACCTTGGTGCTGATGATTACCTTGTGAAACCCTTCGGTATGATGGAAATGGTATCCCGTGTAAAAGCAGTGCTTCGCCGCTGTAAACCCAAAGTAGTTAATCATCTTTTACAGGTAAGGGATTTGACTGTTAATTTGAATGAGCGTGTGGTTACTATCCGCGAGGAGAGAATTGCTTTAACCTTTAAGGAATTTGAACTTTTAAGACTTTTCATTTCTCATCCAGGTATGGTTTTTACAAGAGATCAGCTTTATAGCGAAATTTGGGGTGAGGATTATATTGGTGAAAGCCGTACTGTTGATATGCATATTAGAACCCTTCGTGGGAAGCTGGGTGATTATGGTGAATTCATTGAGACAGTTCGCCATGTGGGCTATCGCATGGAGGCAAAAGAATGACAAATAAAATATTGCGATCTATTCTAGGCGTTGCAACGGCAGTATTACTGGCTTCTCTGATTGTAGTTACGGGATTTATAAATAACTATTTTACCGAGATGCAAGTAGTACAGCTAAAGGATGAACTATCCCTTGTAGCTACGGCTACGGACAAGTTAGGAATAGAATATCTCAAAAATCTAGATTCCAACCGCTACCGTTTAACCCTTGTATCTAGTGAGGGTAAGGTACTTTTTGATACAAAGGTTGATGCTAAAATAATGGAAAATCACCTTGATCGAGAGGAAATTAAAGAGGCTTTTGATGATGGTACGGGTGGTAGTGCAAGACGGTCTTCTACATTAATGGAGAAGACAATATATGAATCGGTAAAATTATCCGATGGTACAGTTCTTCGTATTTCAGTAAGTCAAGCAACGTCAACAGCCCTTATAATCAGGATGCTACAACCCATTATTGGTATATTGCTCATTGCGTTTGTTTTGTCCGCATTGATTGCTAACAGAATGGCAAAGAAGATTACGGAACCCTTAAATAAGCTTGACCTAGAACGCCCTCTAGAAAACAATGCCTATGTGGAATTATATCCTCTTCTTAATCGAATTCACGGATTGCATAGAGAGATTGATAATAAGCGTCTTGATGTAGAGCATAGAAAAGCTGAATTTGATCAAGTTACTGGAAATATGAAGGAGGGCCTGGTTCTTCTTGATAATAGCTGCCATATTTTAAGCATGAACCCTGCTGCTCAGAAGTTGTTTGGGGTACAGGGGACCTGTACTGGCGAGAACTTTTTAATTATTGACCATAAGCAGGATATGAGTCCTATTATTGAGGAGGCTCTCCACACCGGTCATAGTGAAATTCGTGCAGATCGTGGTGGACGGAAATATCAATTTGATATAAGTCGCATTCAATCTGGGGAAAATACAGTGGGTGCAGTTTTACTTGCCTTTGATGTTACGGAGCAAGCTAATGCGGAGCGTGTACGCAGAGAGTTCTCAGCAAATGTATCTCATGAATTGAAAACCCCACTTCAGTCCATTATTGGTAGTGCTGAGCTTATTGAAAATGGTCTTGTGAAGCAGGAGGATATGTCAAGATTTGTAGGACATATCCGTGGCGAAGCTGCAAGACTGGTATCCCTTGTTGAAGATATAATTCGTCTTTCTCAGCTGGACGAAGGCGCAGACCTTCCTACTGAGGAGGTTTCACTGTATGCCCTCACAAATGAGGTTATGTTTACCTTAAAGAATGCTGCTGAAAAGAAAGAGATTATGCTATCTTTAAAGGGTGATAAAGGATATGTAAAGGGTATAAAGCGTTTGCTTTATGAGGTGGTGTATAACCTTTGCGACAATGCTATAAAGTATAATGTGGAAGGCGGTAGTGTTACTGTTGAGATTAAAGACAATAGAAACGATACTGTTCTTATGGTAACCGATACAGGAATAGGTATTCCGCAAGAACACCAATCTCGTGTATTTGAGAGATTTTACAGAGTAGATAAAAGCCACTCTAGAAAATCCGGTGGCACCGGACTCGGTCTTTCTATAGTAAAACATGCCGTATTGCAGCACAGTGGAAAAATCCATGTGGAAAGCGATACCAATAAAGGCACAGTAATTACAGTGAATTTTCCGAAGAAATAATTAATAATAGTTTAAAGAAGCAGCCCCCAGATCATTTATGACACTGGGGGCTACTCTGCGTGAGAAAGGCATTAATATCTGGTTCCTAATTAGTACCGGAAGTAACTTGAGCATTTTGGAACTTACTTTCACACAACTGACAGTTATTTTTTTATTTTACTTGAAAACCTACTTAAAAACATTAGGGGTAGCCTTAGGGGTAGTACTTTTTTAGTGTGGAGAAATAGGGAATATTATGTAGAAATATTGGGAAAATATGATATAATTAAGAAAAAATAGTTATTTATATTGGGAGGTATAAATACATGAAGATATATGAAGGTACAATCATAACCTGCGATGGAGAAAATACCATAGCTCGTTATTTGGTAGAAGACAAGGGGAAAATAGTACACATAGGGAATGATATTCCTTCTGAATATGAAGTAGGAGAAAGAATATCCCTTCATAAGAAAGCTTTGATACCGGCATTTGCTGATACGCATATTCATTTTGCAAGTTTTGCTACCTTTTATGCAGGACTGAATGTTATGGAGGCAAGAAGTAATGTAGAGATATCTTCAATGTTATTAGAGTTTGTGAAGAAAAAGAAAGATAAGCTTATTATCGCATTTGGAGCATCCCCCTATTCGGTGTGTGAAAGAAAGCTGATTTCTAGGGAAGAGTTAGATGCGGTCTGTTCTGACCGACCAGTGATGGTGGTGAAATACGATGGACATGCATGCATAATTAACTCTGCCTTATTAACTATGTTGAAGGATAAGATAAAAGGGTTACGTGGGTATAATGAGGAAACAGGAGAAATGCAACAAGAAGCATTTTTTCAAGTATCAAATTATATGACAAAATCAATTTCCCTGCTTAAATTAGTATGGAATATGAAGCAGGCTCTTGATTATATGGCATCCAAGGGAATTGGAATGATACATACAGTCAGCGGAGTTGGATTTATTAAAGATCTTGATGTAGATTTAGAACGGTGGTTTGGGAGAGGCATAAATAATGGGATGCAACTACGAGTGTTCTTCCAAACATTAAATGTAGAAAATGTTTTAAAAAGAAAGTTGCCTCGAATTGGCGGGTGTTTTGCCACAGCACTGGACGGATGTTTTGGCTCTCAGGATGCTGCCATGCTTCAGCCATATGAAGGAATGGATCAAAAGGGTGTTTTGTATTACTCGGATGAACAAGTAACCAACTTTTGTAAGAAAGCAAACCGTGCAAATCTGCAGATTGAGTTACATGCCATTGGAGATGCAGCCTTTGACCAGGCAACAAAAGCGCTCCAAGCGGCATTAGATGATTACCCAAGAGAAGATCATCATCATGGAATAATACATGCTTGTCTTCCAACGAAAGAGGGACTTAAGATTTGTAAAGAGTATAAGATTCACATACCACTACAGACTTTATTTATTAACTGGAAACAGGAACCAGAGGAGTATCTGGAAGAGATATTAGGGGAGCGAAGTGAGCGCCTAAACCCCCTTGGGACATTTTTAGAAAATCAAATAAGCTTCAGTTCAGGTTCGGATGCACCATGTACAGCGCCCGATCCATTGCTTTGGATACATAATGCTTGCAATCATACCAATAAGAAGCAGGCAATCTCAGTGTATGAGGCATTAAGAATGAGTACCTATCATGGATACGCTGTAACTTTTGATGAAAAGGAAAGGGGGAGCCTTGAAGTAGGAAAGATCGCAGATATGGTAATTCTGTCAGAGAACCCATATGAGATAGAGAAAGAAAGATTAAAGGAAATAATGGTGCAACAATTATATTTGTCAGGAAAACCATACAAAAAGGTAAAGACTAATTCTATACTTATATTACTTAGGGGAATGTGTTCCAGAAGAAAGATCTAATTTAAGAACATATAATTTAAGGGAGAATAAATAATGAAATCATTGGAAAAAGAACAGAGAAAAAGTGCAGCTGTTATGCAGCAAAACAGTGTTACAAGATTTACAACCATTGCATTTATAGTACTTAGTTTCTATATTATGGGAACTATTTGTAATACAGTACTGTTTGGTTCAAAGGATATTACCCATGTAATATTAGCAATCCTTATATTTGTAGTGGGAACTCTAATCAATCTATATGTGTTATTAAAAACAGATAGAGCTTTGATATGCTATACCAGTATGGGGATGTATTTAATATTAGTTGTCTATTTATTGTTATATGGGCTTAATACCAGTACATATATCTATCTATTTCCTGCATTATTTTTATCAATGATGTATTTTAAACCAAGGTATTCTTTGGCTGTTGCAATCCTTGTTTCAGTTGTTAATTTAATTGATGTATTCTTACTCTTAAAGGCAGATACGACAACGAAATTTAATTTAGATTCACCCTATGCAGTGCAGATTTTTGGAATTGTATTATGTAGTGCTTTAACATATACCATAACTAAAATTTCAAAGAAAAATAATGATAATGTGCTTTTAGAAGTGGTTGATGAAAAGCAAAAACAAGAAGAGTATGCGAAAAACATACTTGCTGTGGCAGAGAAGATTAAAAACTTAATTGATAACAGTGATTCCATCATTAGTGAAATGAATACATCCAACGATGTAATGAATACAGCAGTAAAGGAGATTTTAATAAGCACTTCAAATAATGCAGAGAGCATTATGCATCAGACTGTGATGACACAGAATATTCAAGGGATCATTGATGAAACCAATCGAACAGCCAATGATATGACTAAGCTAGCAAGTCAGTCTATAGAGGCAATTAAAGAAGGACTTGAGGCTATTGATATTATTAAGAGCAAGTCAGGCTATTTGGAACAGGCCAGTCAGAAGGTATCTCAAGTCATGGAGCATCTAGAAGGGAAGATGGAGGAGGTACAAAAGATTACTGATATGATAACCAGTATCACCAACCAAACCAATATGCTAGCCCTAAATGCATCTATTGAAGCAGCCAGGGCTGGGGATAATGGCAAAAGCTTTGGAGTAGTGGCAGAGGAGATCAGACAGCTTGCACAAGGAACTAGAAAATCAACGGAATCCATTAACACATTGCTTGTTGAATTAACTGAAAATGCAAAAGATGCAAGATACGCATCAAGCAATGCTATGGCGATTACCTCTGAGGAGACAGGTTTAATCATACAAGCGGAATCGAAGTTTACGAATATCGATCAGGTTATCAATCAGCTTACGAATCTAATTGATGAAACATCTAGCAAGGTGACGGACATTAAGCAAGCCAATAATCAGATTGTAGATAGCATAACTCAGTTAGCTGCTATTAGTGAAGAAGTTAAAGCGAGTTCGGACGAAGCATATGAATTATGTAGTCACAATGCAGAATGTGTTGTGAAGGAGACAAACTTGCTAAAAGAGGTAGATCAATTAATTCAAGGCTTTAAATTATAAATGTGTAATACTATACCTTTCGTTGTAATGAGACCAGAAGGGAATTTCAAAAGACAACAATAAGTTTGTAAAGTTCATAACAGATGTATGGAATTATGTTTATTAATCTGATGCATATCAAAGCCTTCCCCTAGGTCCTCAATTAGAATAAATAATTAGGATAATATGGAAAAATAATCATATGTGTAGTATAGTAGTTATATAATAATTTTTAAGGGGATAGGTTATGAGAAGATGGAGTGCAAATACTAGCATTGTATTATGCTATATATTCTTATTTACTTTAACAGGCTGCAAAGCATCAGATAGTAGTTCTGGTTCTGCCAAGGGAGCCACGGTGATTACTCCAGCATATTTAGCGACGGATGTACCAACAGATATTATGGCATATCCACCATCAAATATACCAACCAATATGCCAACTAACCTACCAACGGTATCTCCTTCTTTAACCTTGCCAGCAGTATCAGGTGATGCTGGAGAGAACACGCTTGATGACCTTTCTTCCAAAGACTTAAAAGAAATTTCACTGAATAGGTTACCAAAGGATTATAGTCTTGAGGATGCCAAGGCCGATGAAACTGTGATTTTTGAAAATGGTGATATTACCCATGGGCAGTCTATGTGGGAGAATTTTGTAGAAAGCTCAAAAAATGGAGAAGCAGTAACTGTCAGATTGGGATATTATTATACGCTTGAGGATGCATCCAAATATGACAAAGAGTATTATGAGAGTATAAAGGATGATTATCCCATACTTTATATCATGGACTTATATTATGATAAGGAGAAATATACCATAGAATGGATAGAAGAAGGAAAGTTGATTTCCAAGGAATACAAGTATTTGATAAAATGTGAAGGTGAACCCAACAGTGAGACGGCAGTATTTTCCCAGTATACCTATTATATTCTGGTCAATGACAACACAGTAACTTGGGAGGAAATTGTACATGGTATGCTTAGTTCCCAGTTCGGAAATTATATAGACCATTTCCGTGTCTATTCTGATTTAATATATAAATAAGCGTAAGTTATATTTTCATACCAGAATTTGTGTAGTAAAATAATTTATTGTTGTTACTAAAGATAGGTCATTTGAATAAGCAATAGCATTTATTATGTACGGGCTGATATTACTTTATATCAGCCTGTTCCTTAATGTAGGGCAGTATTTGAACACTTAATTTTTAAACTATCTTCATACATTTTTCACAGGTCGTATGGTAATATTTTCTTAAGATATTTGATATAAAACAAGCAAAGGAGTTGCATTATAGAGTAATAATAAGCAAGTATCTTTGGTTTTTAATTAACTTTAAAAGAGAGGTAGACCATGAAGAAGAGATGGAACTATTATATATCACTACTTACCATATCAACTTTGATTTTGACGGGATGTAGTTCAAGTAAAGTTGATGTGAAGGAAGAGGGAGGCGTTGGCACTACTGGTACAGCTGATAGGTCAACTGTCCTTACTTCTACTGTTATTGTGGATAAAGAATTCACAGAAAGAGATATAGAACCAGGATATGAAGATAGTACAGCGACGCACATAACCTTAAGTGGGGAGAGTATTGATGTAGCTGGAAGTGGAGCAACAGCAAAGGATAGTGTGCTGACAATTAGTGAGGAGGGAACCTATGTCATCACGGGCTCTCTATCAGAGGGACAGATTATTGTGGATGCAGAAGATCAGGATAAAGTGCAAATGGTACTAAATGGAGTAAATATTACTTCTTCAACTCATGCACCTATATATATTAAAAAGGCAGATAAAGTTTTTCTTACCTTAGGAGAAGATACAAAGAATACATTAACAGATGGAAAAGAATATCTTCAGTCAGATGAGAATACCGTTGATGGTGTGATTTTTAGTAGTGCAGACCTGACCATAAATGGTAGGGGAGCCTTAAGTATTACAGGCAATTATAAACATGGAATAGTATCAAAGGATGACCTTGTAATTACTGGAGGAACCTTTGATATAACGGCAGTGAAAGATGCTATCAATGGTAAGGATTGTGTGAAAATTAAGGATGGAACCTTTAGCCTTAGTACCACGACGGGTAATGGTATTCAATCCAAGAATGGGGATGATACTACAAAAGGCTATGTATATATCTGTGGTGGTAATATCACTGTTCTAGAAGGCAAAGAAGGCATAGAAGGAACCGTAATTCTTATTGAAGATGGTATCATTGATATCACAGTGGAAGATGATGGTTTCAATGCAGCCAGTGGAACAGCGGATACGACGGAGACATCCACTACAGATCAATCAATTACAACCAAACCAGAAAGTAAAACCGTAGCAGAAGGTATGACGATTTCAGCTGATACAACCAAACCAGAGGGAATGACCCCACCCGACGGTGGAATTATGCCTGAGCAAATGACTCCACCCGATGGAGTAACCATGCCGGAGGGAATGACCCCACCAGATGAAAGAACTATACCTGATGATGCAACCAATGGAGCCTGGGGTTTTGGGAAGGGAGGCTTTGGAGGTGGCGGTGACAATCCATTTGCTGTGGATAGCAATTGCTATATCTCTATTACAGGAGGTGTTATTAATATAGTAGCATCTGGCGATGGCATTGACAGCAATGGAAGCCTTTATATATCTGGAAGTCAGCTCTTTGTCACTGGCCCAACGAATAGTGGAAATAGTGGCCTTGACTACGCTGGAACAGCAGAAATCACTGGTGGAACAGTGGTGGTAGCTGGAAGTGTGGGAATGGCCCAAGGGTTTGGTAATACAAGTACCCAATATTCTCTTCTCTATAATATGACAGATACTTCCGAAGCTGGAACAGAAGTAACATTAAAAGATAAAGAGGATAATACCCTTGTATCCTATACTCCAACCAAACAATATCAGTCCCTTGTAATTAGTTCTCCAGAACTTAAGAAGGATGCTACCTATACCTTAACAAGTGGAGAGCAAAGGGCCGAGATTACCCTAACTGCCATAGTTACAAGCAATGGACAGCAAGGAATGGGTGGACAGGGAATGCGAGGAAATCCAGGTCAAGGAAATATGCAAAGGCCAAGTAGATGAAGAAGGGTTTACTGCAGTTATTGAAAGATAAATATGAATAGAACTGCTATGAAAATTCCAAGCAGTAGGGACTTCAAACTTTCATTATGTTTATGAAGTAAAAATATAAGAATGAAACAGATTAATTAGACTTTGGAGAGAGGGTTAATATGGAGATTTTCTGTTTGAATGGATATGAGAATGAAAAAATTTCTCTTGAGCTTAACGAAGTATTAGGATTTCCAGATGCTATTAGTTATGAAGGTGGCTATGATATCATATGCACATTAAAGATTGATGTTGGATGTTATCATGTTAGATGTGAAAAATACTATTCTGCAACAGGTGCACTATACAATTTCACTAACATGTTGAAAGAGTGTTATAAAAATCTAGGCGGACAAGCAGAATACCGTTTACTTTTGGAAAATGATTTAGTATTTACTGTTTCTATGACATCGTCTGGACATGCTGTTGTAACTGGTACTTTTCAGGAAAGACCAGATAAAGATAGTATTCTTAGGTTTGAAATGGAAACAGACCAATCATGCTTTTTGTCAGTTGTTGAAGCAGTTAATGAATTGAAGAAAACATATGGTGGTATGCAAGGAATCGAATAGATGAATTTTTAGTTTTGCAGCCTGGAACAACTTCCCAAAATGTTTATTAAGCGATTATCATAATCCTGCAAAATCCATATCAAATATTTCAAGGAGACAAACATAATGAAAATACTTTCCAAAAAAACTATCAACGAATGCGTTCGTGGATATATCGATATGCCTTTCATATTGACTTGACTACGTTTCAATACTTCTTAGAAGGGGGGTAGCAATGGGCAACCATTTAAATCCTTATCTATTACAGATAATACGGTATCGTTTTGTTTCCTTTGCTTATTAGTTATTTCTAAATTGTCCTGGTGTAACACCTACTTCCCGTTTGAAAATCTTAATAAATTGAAAATAATCATTATAACCGATACGTTCAACAACATCTTGCAGGGAGAGAGAACTATCACTTAGTAATTGTTTAGCCAAAGTTATTCGTTTTGCCGTAATATATTTTGTTAATGTGGTCCCTGTATGCTTTTTAAACAGAGTACTAAAATAACTGGGTGAAAAATGATATCTAGCGGCTAATTCAGGCAAACGTAATTCTTCGGTATAATGGGTATCAATAAATTGTAATATATTCTGTCCAAGAAACTCCGTGGATGTTAAGTTGTCTGATGTAAGAAGTATTTGTTTTAAGTAATCAAAAACAGCCTCCAAGTTAGCAAAATCACTAGACAAACGGCGATAATTCAAGGTTTCTAAAGCATCACTATCAATAGGTAAATAACGTTTGTAAAGACTAATCACTATATTAATGATATCTGCTATTTTATCAAGCATCATACCATTTGATAGAGTACACATCTGGTTAAGTAATTGTAAACAGATAGTATAATCATTATTCATAAGATCTTTCTCGAATATCTTTATAAGTTCTGATAGGCCTCCTTCGCTATCATCTGGGTATTTTTTGTTATAAATGAGTGGTTTCTCTTTATGTTGTATAATAGCGGTACAAAAGGCTATATCTGATTGTTTATGTAGGTTGCTAAAGGAATAGCTACTATTTACTTCTTTGCTGATACCCAGATACTGGGCATTTCTTTTTCCAAAGTTATTTAACCATTGCTCAAAGGCATCTATGGAGGTATATCCAACCAGAGCTAAATATTTATTTCGTCCTGTGCGGAGAGTAAAAAATCCCAGTTCTGGTTGCCAAGTTTGCTTGGTAGAATATAGATTATTGTCTTCATAAACAGAATAAGTGACACACCTAAAGTGAGAATAAGCTTTGTATTGGGAAGAACAATTTGCCCATTCTCCTACGGCTAAGGAATCATTTTCATCTAGAAGGGAGAAATAAGCATCATTTAATATAGAGTTCTTCTTTTGATCTAGTCGTTCTCTTAAACGCTCCAAGGTTTCGGTAAGTTGATTGGCAGATACTTGTTTTACAAGATAATCCGCAGCACCATGTCTAACAGCGCGCTGGGCATAATCAAATTCTGCATATCCGGTGATAAATATAACTTCGATATCAGGAATCTGTTTACGAAGTGTTTCTAATAATTCTAGTCCATCCATACCTGGCATTCTAATGTCACTTACCAATAAATCTGGTTGATGCATAAGACATGCTTCTAAAGCACGGGGTCCATTATCAGCGGTGGAACATATGGTAAAATCTAAAGACTCCCAGTTGATACTATGCACTAAGCTGTATACAACCCATGGTTCGTCATCTGCAATAATCACTCGGTACATCTTCTTTGACTTCCTTTCTAGCGGGTAGAATTATTTCTATGATGGTCCCACCTTCACAATTACTGGATATCTTAAGTTGGCTTTCATCTCCATAAAATAATCGTAATCGGTGAGAAATATTTGATAAACCTATACTTGCATTATCTGATGGACTTGTTACGTATTGAAGGAGTTCTTGGACAGTAGCTTCCTTTATCCCTAAACCATTGTCCTTTACTTTCATGTGTAGTGCATCCTTTTTAAGATCAACAGTAACCTCAATATTTCCAGGCCCTATTTTTTGCTCCAATCCGTGGAACACAGCATTTTCTACAATGGGCTGTAGAATGAGTCTTGGGATGTAATAGGACATGGTTTCTGAAGTAGCATCAATGGAGATTGATATTCGTCCCATAAAGCGATAATAAATGATTTGTGCATATTCTTGGATATTCGCCAATTCTTCCTCCACAGTAACATAATTATCACCTTTCACCGCATATCGAAACATTTGGGACAAGGCTTGACTTATTTCTACTACCTCTGGTGCATTATGACTTAGAGCGATTCCTTTAATACACTCAAAAGTGTTATATAGAAAATGAGGATTAATCTGATTACGGTAAGCGAGAATTTCGGTTTTATGGTGGGACAACACAGCTTCATAATATTGTTTTTCTTTGTTGAGTAGTTCCTCTGTTTTTTCATCTAAGGATTTAAGCATGCCATTCATAGTGTTTGCCATGGAAGCTAATTCTTCATAGTTCCATTTTTTTGGTAAGGTATAAGGATGCACAGATTTATTTATTCTTTCAGATGCATTCTTTGAGACTTCATTCATGAAATGACTGATATGATTGATGGGGCTGATAAAGCGTCTGGATAATAGAAAAACAAAAGTTAATACCATTACAACAATCAGTAGGGAAATAGCCATAACGGTAAATAAAAGTGGTATCATATTATCGGCTATGATATCTTTTTCAAAATAAGTTATAAGTTGCCAGCCATTGGTAGAAAAGCTGTCATCTAATAACACATAGGAATCGCCATTTTTAATTTCTTCACTAAGTTCAAAATCAGCTCCTGGACCAACAATTGCATGTCCTTCCTTATCTAGAAGCACCATATTGCAGCCCTTTAGTTGGTTTCCTGTGTCAATCTGATTTTTGATATAAGAAGGACTCATGGTAAAGACAATAGTTCCGATACGATTTTCTTTAATAATGACGGAATTAGAATCTAAAACTGGAATTGTCATGATATAATAGGGGACGGAAACACCGATATAAGGATTGGATGGATAAAAGCTGGAATAGGTTATATTATAACTTAGATCAATGGTATCATTTTGTATAATAGCCTTATGATTTGATCCATTCGCAGTTATGATATATCCGTTTTTATCATAAATAGTAAAGCCTTTTACATCACTTTGAGATGTGGATAACCCTGAAAATACGGTCTGTACATCGGAGTAAAGTGCAAGTCGTTTGACGGAATCATCTTCCTTCAAATAATGTTGTACGGAGGCATTATAACCGATGGAAATAGCGACATTTTCAACATTATCAAGATAGTGTTCAATATTATCATAGCTTTGCTTATGGGCTGCTTCTAAAAGCTGACGTGTATTTGCCAAGAGCATGTTTCTCATTATGAAAAGTTGGGAACAAAAAGAAAGTAGTGTTATTACAAAAATAAAAGCACATAAAAGAGTATATGCAGTTTTAATGCTTAGTCTGTTTTTCATTGTCTGTCCTCACTAACAAGATGATACAAAATATAGGTATTTTAAAAGTATCTCTTATAATCCAAGCTATTGAATTTTAGATTTAAAGATTGTTAACGTATTATATCATATTTTGTAATAAGTAAATAGTGAAAGTGAAGGGTTCAAAAAAAAACACATATAAATCGAATAAAAATTCATATGAAAATTAAAAATTATTGTATATTATGTACATGTGGTTCGAAGCTGAACCCATACAATATTTTTAGGAGGAGAAACTATGAAAAGACATTTATTAAAAACGGTTAGCCTTTTTTTAATCTTAAGTATTTTATTTACTGCTTGTGGCAGTAAAAGTGAACCTGCTTCAACAGGATCAAAGGAAGAGGGTGTTAGTAAAGAAAATACAACTACCACTAAAAAAACAGATATTTCTTGGTTTCTTAATGTGGGAGTAGTTCCCTCTACTTGGGATGAGAGCCACTACGTAATGAAAACAATTACAGAAGCTACAGGAGTAACAGTTTCAGCAACCACACCAGCTGATAACCCAGATACAAAGTTAAACTTAATGATAGTAAGTGGTGAGTTACCTGACCTGATTACATTATCTAATGAAACATTGATTAAAGATATGATTGATTCAAACTTAGTATGGACTCTGGAAGAATTTTTTAAGACATATTTACCTGAGAGTCATTTGATCAATGGGGGCTTTCCTGAAGATATAAAAGAAAAATTAGTTGCTAGGGATGGAAATTGGTATTCTCTTCCTAGTCATATCAAATCCCCTGAGAATAGAGAAATATGGGGTTTAAATCCTTCTACTGAAGAACTTTGGCTGTCTACAGATTACCGTGAAAATAGAGGTGTAATTATAAATCGCACCATTATGGAACAACTCGGTATCTCAGAAGAAGATCTAGGAACAGAAAGTGGTTTCTTAGCAGCACTTGAAAAGGTGAAAGAAGCTAATTTAAGTGTAAGTGATGCAAGTGTAATACCATTATTAGCGAATGGTAGTGGATTCCAGGGGGGAACTTGGAAGAGTGATGGAGGAGCGGTAGGTGCTCTTACATTGATGTTTGGTGGAATGCCCTTAGATGGAGAGGGAAATTATAATAGTTTATACTATAATGATCAGTTTAAACATGCAGTTTCCTTCTTGAATAAATGTGCTCAGTCAGGATATATAGATGCCAATAGCTTTACAATGGATGATGCTGCAAATGAAGCAGCATGTCGTTCAGGACGAGTATTCGCTTTTATTGGAAATACAGCCAATACTGGATTTGCATTTGAGGGTGATTGGTTTAGCCCAGGCGTAATACTATCTGGTGGAGGTGAAACACCAGTACTTCCTAACAATAGTACTGTTGGACGCGGTTGGTTGCAGACTTATGTTAATAAGAATTCGAAAAACCCTGAAGCCGTTGCAAGATTTCTTGATTATATGACCAGTGAAGAAGGCTTAACTACTTGGAATTATGGCGAATTAGATGTAGACTACACAGTCAGTGAAGATGGACTTTATGTAAAAACTGAAGAAGGAACCAATAAATCCAATAATGCAGGCGTTACTGGCTTAGGTGCTTTCTGGGGATTTGCTAATCAAAACTTTGACCAGAAATTTATGGATCCAAATAATGATAAGGGTATTATACCTCAGTGTGCCTTTGGCAGTCATAAAGATACCTATAAATATGATTCCGCAGCCTTAGATGAATTACCTGGTGGTTACATAGAAGGAAATCAAGAAATGTTAGTCATAACCACTGAGATTAAGAGTGTAGCAGGTACAGAATTAGCAAATATTATTCTTCAAGCAACTGACAGCGATTTTGACTCACGTTATGCTAGTTTTCTAGAACAGTTAGACAAATTAGGAGTGCCTAAGTTAGATAGTTATATCAATGAAGTGGTACAAGAAAACTATAAAACAATGGGATATACCTTAAAGCCGATTAACTAAACTTTAGAACGGCGGCGTAATATGCCGCCGTTTTTTTACTCATGCTACAAGGAAGGAATATTATATATGTATAAATCTACTAAAATAAGAGGGAAAAAAACTAGAAAGTCAAAAGGGATTGGGCATAATTTGCATACCCAAGCAGAGCTGCATGGTATGTTACTCCCTGGTTCAATCATTATGCTAGTTTTTAATATTATACCCTTATTTGGTTTAATTATTGCTTTTAAGAATTACAAGCCTTCTATGGGGGTTATGGGTATTTTTACTTCTGCATGGAATGACTTATTTAACTTCAAACAGGTCTTTAAGAGTTCACAATTCTGGTCTATGTTGGGAAATACCCTTGGTATTAATCTGATTGGGCAGTTTGTATCTATTATTGTTACCATCTTATTTGCATTACTATTAAATGAAATAAAAAGCAAGAAATTTAAAGCATTAGCACAAACAGCAACCTATATGCCACACTTTTTAAGCTGGGTTGTATTTGGAGGCCTTTGTATCAATCTAATGCAACCGGACGGAATACTTAATCAAATTCTCATAAGTATAGGTATTATTCAGGATCCTATTATATTTTTAGCTAAGCCATCCTACTTTTGGGGTATTGCTATTATTACAGGATTAATAAAGGACTTGGGTTGGGGTGCTATTCTTTATCTAGCTGCCATAGCAGGGATTGATCCCGTATTATATGAAGCAGCTACCATTGATGGTGCTAATCGCTTTAATAAAATGCGCCATGTAACATTACCTGGTATATTATCAACGATCATGATAATGTTAATCTTTGCTGTAGCTGGCATGCTAAATAATAACTTTACTCAAATTTATGTATTTCAAAATGTATTAAATTTACCTACTAGCCAGGTTATTGATACTTATGTCTATCAGATTGGATTGGAGCAGTTTCAATTTGGTATAGGAGCAGCGGTTTCTCTTATGAAATCTATATTTGCCGTTTTATTACTTGTCTTGGCCAATTTAGCTTCAAAGAAACTCACAGATTCAGGATTGTTTTAGAAAGGAGAGTTGGGCTATTATGGTAGAGGGCAAGACTCTAAGTGAAAGAATTTTTAATTATGTAAATATATTAATTATGGTATGTATTATACTGATATCTATTTATCCATTTTATTATGCTATCATTAATTCCCTTAACACTGGTCAGGCGATTTTAAGAGGTTTTTCCTCCCTTCTGCCAGCAGAATTTTCTACAGAAAGTTGGAAGACCGTATTTAACGATACTGCGGTAATTAGGGCTTTTGCAGTCACGACATTACGCACAGTAATTGTGACCTTTGGTTCCACTTTAATTACATCTATGTTTGCCTATGCATATTCACGACCTTATTTGAAAGGTAAGAGATTTTACACTGTTCTTGGTTTTGTCAGTATGTACTTTAGTGGTGGAGTGATACCTTTTTTCTTACTCATAAACTGGCTAAATATGTATGATAATTTCTTGGTGTATATAATCCCTTTTCTATTTGGTGGTTTTTACAATGTCATTATTTTTAACACCAATTTTAAGGCTCTACCCTTTTCACTCTTTGAATCAGCTAAAATTGATGGTGCCAAAGAATTTACTATATATATGCGTATCGTCATGCCATTATCAAAGCCTGTTTTAGCAGCATTGTGTGTATTTACTGCTGTAGGTATATGGAATGATTATACAACAACCCTTTATTACACCCAGAGTACGGATTTACAATCATTACAATACTATATTTTGAAGCTGATTAAAAGTTATAATGCCACGGAGCAGCTAGCAAATAGTGCCATGGCTAATAGTGCTGAAGTTGCTAATCTTCTTAATAATTCCCGTTTTGGTTCAGGCATAGTTAACTCTAAAACAATAGAGCTTGCGGCAATGGTTATATCTTCCATACCAATGATTATTGCCTATCCATTTGCACAGAAATTCTTTGTAAAGGGCGTACTTTTGGGCTCTGTTAAAGAGTAGTTTTATATCAGATTTGGGAGGTTTTTATGGAAAATAATAAGTATGTTGCAGCATATACGACTAAGATGAATAAAGAAGCTATTGATCAAAGTCTTCATCTTGCAATAGGCGGACTAAATGGATTTATTCCTCTTAATTATAACCTGGGTGTACTTTATGCAAAGGCAAAAGAAAATACGCCAGGTGTCCAGGCTCATGGTACTTATGGTACTAGAACCTTAAAATCCCCGTGGTTATTTCGTATGCAGGATGAAAGGATTGGGGTGCTGGCTGTAGAAACAGGGGATGGCTCAGAAGGTGATATCCTATTCTGGATTTCAGAGGATTTAATTACATACCAGTTTGTTGGAATATTACCTATAGCTCATAAAAAGGTTGAATTACCACAATGCTGGTTTGATCGTAAGAAGAGAGAATATATTATTACTTATTCCAATGCTGCAGGAGATAGGTTTACTGCCAGAACATCAGATTTTATTACAATAAGCCAAGCCTATAGGGATGTTACTGCTCCGGTAGAAGCCTTATATGCCAAAGGAATAGAAGGGGAAATATCCTGTATTTTTCCCCTTACAGACGGTGAAGCAGCAAAGTTACAAGGAAAATTAGGGGAGTTTGAGAATATTGGTGTAGAAGAAATTGTTATTTCTGTGGATAAAGGAGAGAAGCTAGACTTTCACCAATTACCTTTCTTAACAGCTTTCTATTCAGATGATAGTGAAGCTAAAATACCTGTTGCATGGAACGAAAGTGACTATTGTATGATAGATTTTAATAGATCGGGAAGCTATAAAATAAGAGGAAAAGCAATTGTAAAGGAATATGATTTTCCATTGATTGAGGACCGAGCTGACCCAAATATCATTTATTATATGAATAAATATTATTTTATTGCTACAAATGATTTTGGGCAGAAAGATTTTTATATGAGATGTTCTGACACAATAGAAGGCTTAAAGTACGCAGAAGATGTTTTGATTTTGCAAGCTACAGAAAGTGGAGATATGTCTGGGTGCAATTGGGCACCAGAATTACATATCATTAATCATCAATTATGGATGCTCTTTGCATCAGGCACAAAAGGGACCTGGGACAGCGTTCAGTGTAGAATGATGAGATGTAATAAAGATCCCATGAATAGAGAGGATTGGGAGAAACCAATTAGAGTTATAAAAAGGGATGGAGAGGAACTGTGTAAAACTGGTATTACCCTTGATATGACCTATTTTGAGAATAAAGGAGAACATTATCTAGTATGGGCACAAAGAGAGGTGGCTGCGTTATCAGGAAGGGATTATAATGATTCTTCCAATCTAATGATAGGTAAAATATCCCCCTCGATGCCTTGGCAACTGATAAACGAGCCAGTAGAAATATGTAATCCAATCTATGGATGGGAAAGAACGACTACAGAGGTAACAGAAGGTCCTCATATCATAAAACGTAAAGATAAGATTTTCATCATATACTCAGGCTCCGGTGTGGATGAAACCTATGCCCTAGGATTATTAACTGCCCATGTGGACGCAGATTTATGTGATATAAAAACTTGGGATAAATCCAGGTATCCAATTCTTGCTAGCGAGCATGTAGAGGGTCAGCTTGGTCCGGGACATAATAGTTTTGCAAAAGATGAATATGGACGAGATGTTATTGTATATCATGCAAAATCATCCATTGCAAGTAGAAGGCATATGTCGGTTAGAACAATACATTGGGCTGCAGATGATACTCCTATTTTATATTTAACAGGAGAGAGAGAATTAAAAAGAGAATTCAGAAATGTAAAAGCTAGTGTTAATATAATAGAGAAAGTGGAAGAGCCAGCTGCTTATTTATTTGCTTATTTTACAGGAAATGAGGAAGCCCAGGAGAAGCTTTTCTATGGTGTTAGTAGGAATGGTCTTGATTTTAGAGCCTTAAATCAAGGCAATCCCGTACATACTTCCTTTTTAGGAACGGGATGTATACGAGATCCCTTTATTTTTAAAGGGGAAGATGGCTTTTATTATATTTTAGCAACGGATATGAAATCATCCCTAGGGTGGACGAGTAATCATGCTATTATTATTTTGAAGACAAAGGATTTCATCACGATTGTAAATAGTACTCGAATTGATTATCGTAAATTCAACTCAACTAAAAAATGTAACCGTGCCTGGGCGCCCCAGGCAATTTGGTGTCCAGAGAAAAAAGCATATATGATTTATCTTACCATCCAAAATGAGGATGAGGATGAGTTGGGGACAGTGATGTGGCGTCATTATGCAGAGGATTTCATGGATTTTACCACCTATACAGAACCTGAACTTATGATGAAAGCCTTAGAGGGTATAGATGGAGCCATAGATGGGGATATCATATATGATAGGATTAATTCCAGATATATTATGTATTATGATGGCAGGAGGATTGCTGTGTCTCCCTCTCTTAGTGGTGCATTTAATTGTATTGATCCAATGACGGGAAGAGAATATGAACAAATACCATTCTATACAGCCAATGGGGATGCTATGTTAGTGGAAGGGTCCAATATTTATCAGATGATTGGTAAAAACAAGTGGATTATTGCTGCTGATGGAACGTCCTTTAATGGTGGATGCTATGCCCTTGCTGAAACCACAGATTTTATTCATTACCGACAATTAAGTGAGAAGGAATATTCCTTTGATTTTACACCCAGACATGGTTATGTCATTCCCATTACAGAAAGCCAGCTACAAAAGTTATTTAAAGGCTTTGGAGAAATCGAGCTGCCTTAAATGGTTGAATAATTATTAGAAACGTATAGAAATTTTTAGTTGGTTTCAGAGGTAGAACAAAGTATTAAAAACCTATGGAAAATATATATTTGTTGAAGGGGAATTGCTTTGAAAGCGTATTTATTTGTTCATTTTAAAGAAAAGGAAACACCTGATGGGGAACAGGTATATTTTGCATTGAGTAAAGATGGATTTAGCTGGGAGGAAGTAAATCATGGGGAACCTGTATTATGGAGCCTCAATGGAGAGAAAGGGGTTCGTGATCATACGATTATACGGACAAAAGAGGGGCGTTTTTATATCCTATCCACGGATTTAAGTTTAGCCAACTGTTTTAAGACAAAATATAAGGGGGACTGGGCCAATATCGCCAAGGATGGAAGTAAGTGCCTCTCCCTTTGGGAATCGGAAGATTTGGTTCATTGGTCCGAACAGAGAATGGTTAAGCTAGGGGATGAGAATTTTGGATGTTTGTGGGCACCGGATATTATATATGACAGTAAGCATGAGGATTATGTTATACATTGGTCATCTGCTCATGCATCCAACAATTATAAGGATAAGGCCATTTATTATGTAAGGACAAAGGATTTTGTACATTTTTCTACACCTAAGTTAATGTGTAAGAAAGAAGACAGTGGTATCATTGACTCTGCAATCTATGAAGAAAATGGCAATTTCTATCGTTTCCTAAAAAGTGAGAAAAATCCCGTAGGTCTAATATTGGAAAAAGGGAATGAGATAATTGGAGACTATACCAGGGTAAAAGCCTTTGACGAGGAAATGCAAAAGCTAGAAAGTACAGCTTATGAGGCACCTACTGCTTATAAACTAGCAGATGGAAGATGGTGCTTAATGATAGATTTCTTTGGAGTGAGGGGAGAAGGACAAGGTTACATTCCTTTTGTGTCTGAAACCATGGATACCGGAGCTTTTGTTCCGTCGGAGGAAAGCTTTCATTTTCCCTATGGATTTAAGCATGGAACAGTATTAGAAATTACCTTAGAGGAATACAGGAGGGTAAAACACAAGGGTAAGGAAAATATTTTTAAAGATCAATAAGGTGATGTTTCCTATGTTGTCCTGTGCCTAATAAGCATTATATGAAGATTGTGTGATATGTAATCGTTTACCAAGTCGAACTTTTGTAACATGCTTAGTTAAGTGACAAACAAAAAACAATCGAAATAGAGTTATGATGATACTAAATCCATTTAATTTCTTTAGGAATGTACTACCTATTCAAAGGAGGGAAGCGGTCTAGGTCTGGCCATATCTAAAAAGATTGTGGAACAGCACGGTGGACAGCTCTATATCAACAAGGAATTAATAGGATATATACCAAGGGATTTGTTATAAAATTATAATAGGCATTTATACTTTAACAATGCTAGTAATGCTATAAGTATATTCCATTCAATTTCACCCTCTTGGCAATGTCCTCCATATGTCTGCCATCTGTTCCACAACAACCACCAAATATTTTAATATTCCAATTCTCCCGTAAGGATACCATATCTTTTCCAAAGGAGATAGGGTCAGAAGTCTTTAAATCCTTTGCATTATCTAGCTGGGCATAGGGGAGAGGAGAAGTATTTCCTTGTAGAGAACCCAACAAAGAACAGAGGATGGACTGGGGGTATCCATATTAGCAAAGGTATCGACAAAGACAAAAGCTCTACAAATTGTCTTGTCACAGAAGGTACTGGAGGAGCTTCTTAATTCAGAAGTTATGTATTTTGAGATAAAGGGACAGCTTCTAACCCTTAGTTTTGATCAAGAAGCTCTAAAGGAAATAAAAAAGCAAAGCACTGGGAATGTAACAATTAATATTAGCCCTGTAACCATCAAAAGCACAATAAAAGCTTATGATATTACCATGAGTTATAAAAAGAGTGGAAAGACCAAATATATCACTAGCCTAGGAGAGGGGAAGGCGTATCTTTTCCTTCCATATAGCCTTAAGAAAGAGGAGGTTGCAGAAGGTTTTTATGGTGTTTTTGTTGATAAGAAGGGTAATTTAGTAGCTATTATTGAATCTATCTATGATGAAAAGCAAAAAGGTGTGACCTATTCCTTTCATCGTTTCTTGGTCTATGGTATTGCTTACAAAGAACCCACGAAAACTAACACTGACAGTTAGCGCTCCTTGGGTTAATCATAGTTTTTCTCGAGAGCCTGCCCTTTATCCAAAGAGGCGGGCTCTTGCCTGTCTTAGTATTATATTGGATAACATAGGGGCTGTTCGTTGCTGGAAACGAAAAATAATGGAAGTGATGAATTCTATGAATTGGAAATCGAATTGGAAATTGAATGGTAAATATAGTTGAAAAATAGGATATAAAAGTGTAATATGGAATATATTACTATAATTAAAAGGTTGTTTAGCTGTTTAAGAGATGCATTATAGCAATAATGGGAAGCTGAAAATAAATAATCTTTGAATAAAAGGGGGTAACATCTTATGGCGCAAGTACTCTCATTGCCGCAGCGAGAGCAAGCAGGTTCAGATTCGTATAATCGGTTCGAATATCAAGTTCATTGGATTGCTTGTCACATTATAGGTAAACTTCAAAATGATACAGAATGTATTGTTTTCTGTGAATTCCACGATGATATGGCTGAATTTTTTCCTGAGAGTCAACAGTATCAGTTTTATCAAATCAAAACCAAAGATGAGTCCTCCGAGTGGACTGTCGCAGAATTGTCTAAACGAGAAAAGAAAAAAAGTGGTGGCTATAAGAAATCCTTTTTAGGGTTTATCTTCTATAACTTCTTGAATTTTGGAACGGAATGTTCTCATTGCCATTTTATATCAAACAATGATTTTGATGAAGATATTAGGCTATGGCAGTCATATATTGAAGATGGGAAAACCGTCCAGTGTGAAAACACCGAACTGTTTCTAAAAATCAAAGATAGGATAAAAGCAGAGTATTTAGACGATATGCCTACTAAATTCGATGAAGTTTATGAAGAGTTTATACAGAACACTTTTGTGCATAAATCTGAATTGCAGTTATCAACATATGATACTCAAACGATGGGGAAGTTTTTTAATCAGTTAGCAGACAAGGATATTCCCTCTAACACAGCAAATCTTATTTTCCAGCAATTATTGAATGATGTAAGAAGAAAGAGTAAAGAAAAAATAAAAACTCCCATTAGCTTAAAAGGCCTAATTGATAAAAAAGGTGTAGTAGTTGGACAAATCAGTAAAAAAATTAACGGTAACATTGGGAAAAACGGGAACTATAATGGATTTCACGAATATTTGCTAATGCAATCGCTTCCGGCTAATCAAGTACAACTTATAGAATCCGCAAAAACTTTACACGATTCTAGATGGCTTGATGTTAATGATATTAAATATCAAGAAACTATTATCGTATTACGAAAGACGATTTCTACATACAGTGGGTTAATAGTGGAAGACACAGACATTGTGACTGTAAAAAATAAATGCATGCAAGAGCTACAAAAAAATAGCCTTTTGTCAGATTCACTTGATGAAATATTAATTGAGGTGTTGTATTATGAGCAAAAATTCAATGAAATTAATTAAGCAAAGCCAAGAATATCGACTTTTAATTAGAAATTTACGCAAGCAACAGGAGGAAAAGGATCATGAAAAGGCTAATAATAAAAAAACTGATAGTAATCAGTCAAAGTGAGTCTCGCTCATTAGAGGTTCTTTTTGAAGAAGGGCTTAATATTATTTTGGGTGGAAACAAGACTGGTAAATCCTCAATAATTAAAAGTATATTCACAACCTTTGGATGTGAGTGCAAGAGAATAGAAAAGGATTGGAAAAGCTTGATTTCTTCTTACTTGCTATTTTTTAATTATGGTAAAGAGTTTTGCATTGTGCGACAAGGCAAAAAATTTCAGATATTTGAAAATGTAAGTGATAAATTTTCTTGTATTATCGAAACTGAAGAATTTCATGAATATAGTAATTGCTTGATGAATATTTTTGAAGTTAAGATGCCTTGTATTTCAAAAGATGGAAAACAATTCAACATTACGCCACCATTACTTTTTAGATTTCAGTACATCGACCAAGACGAAGGCTGGAGTAAAATATCAGATTCTTTTGATAGAATAGGATATATCAAAGATTGGAAACCGAATACAAACAAGTATGTATGCGGATACCTTGATGATGGATATTATGCACTACAAGCACAAAAATCAGAACATATAATAAAAAAGGATGACAAGAAAAAAGAACTTAGCTATAATCAAAATTTTGTTTCACGTATCTCTGCTACTTTAGCACAAGTGGAAAAATCAGAGTCTATTGAGGAGAATACAGCTACTATTGAGTCGCTACTTGCTAAAGCAGAAGAATTGAGAAAGATGCAGTTTTCTTGTAAGGCTGAGATGGCTATACTTGAGAACGAAATATATATTAATCAGCACAAATTGCACATTGTCGAACATAGTCTTATGGAAACAGAGAAAGATATCGAATTTGCCATGGAACAAGAGATTGAGTTGGTATGTCCGACTTGCGGAGCTATTTATTCTAATGGATTAGATGAACAACTAAATTTAAGTTCTGATTATGCTCATTGCGAAAAGCTTAAAGCAGAACTGATAAAAATAATATCTGTTTCAAAGAATAACTTAGTTGACTTAAAAGAAAAATATAGCGTCATTGCTAATGAGCTTCAGTCTATTGAACTAAAAATACAGCATTCACAAGAATTATTGTTGTATTCATCCTTTTATAAGAGCAAAGGTAAGTATGAAATATATGAATCATGTAATAAACAACTTGAAGTTATTCAAGGTGAGATAGATTCCTATGTTTCACAAATTGCAATACTGGACGAAGAAATCAATAAAAAGAAATCTAACAAACGGTCAAAAGAGATAAGAAGTGAAATAGAGGGATATTGTCATACCTTAGCAGATGCTATTAATGTTCCTAAGACGTTTATAAAACTAAGAGACTTTGTGCAGGTAATCGATCGTACTGGTAGCGAAACTCCAAGGTTGGTTTATATGTACCAGTCCGCATTATATCTTTACAATTTAAATAGAACTTATAGTCCGTTCAATTTCTATGTGATCGATACTCCCAATCAGCAGGGACAGGATGTGGCAAATCTCCAAAGCATATTTAAATCTCTAGAGTTATTTTTGTCAAAGAATGGACAAGTGATTGTGGGCACAGAAAGAGAAACTGGCCTTGAAGAAAAAGCAAGCAATATAATTACATTGACAGAAAAAAGAAGATGCTTAAATGATACGAATTTTAGAGAGCATCTTGAAC
>JAEZTQ010000071.1 GCA_023443625.1 Bacillota bacterium
GCACCTTCCTTTGTAGTTTATTTGGTCTTCGTAAACCTAAATTTACCACAAAAGGGTGCTTTTCATCTACCCTAAATCAAATATGGAATGTATTTCCATATACCCTAAACTAATTTTACGCTAACTAGGGGCCAAGGTAGTTTCTATCTTTTTTTGAAAATGTTGGTAATCCTTCTTAGTCTTCCATTCCCCTCCCCAGGTGAAGCCTCTTTGAATAAATGCATTATAACAAGCATCCCCTTCTTCTATATAATAGTCACAGTCCAGGGCACGATCTGCATATTCTGCTCCATTCTCAGGTAATATAATCTTCTCCTCCCCTGATTGCCTAACATATGGGTTATATAGAGGGTTAATGTCTATGGCCAGTCCATAGCTATGAAGAGATAGGTTATCTGAGCCATCTATTTTACGATAATTGAAGGAGGAGGTATTATTGGCTGCCATGGAATCATTATCCACTGCATCATATTCATCGATAAGAACCATGCGCTCGATGGGATACTTAAGCTCATATAATTCTTTGAATATCTCTACAATATCCTCCGCAATGGCCTTATTTACAATGAGTTCACCCTGATGACTTTCACCATCAAAGCCCCAATATAAGACATTCACATATCGAAGGTCCTCAAAGGGTACTTCACAATCCCTGGGATAGGATTTACCAAGTATTCTAGCTTTTATTTCCTCTGATATCTCTTCGTAATTAAATTGCCCTATCTCACCCAGCTTCGTCTCCTCCTCATTATTTGCTTTACCCGAATCCTTTTGTTCCCCTTTCTCTGATTGTAAAACAGCTTCCTTAGGGATTGGATCTACATCCCCCTGCTCCATAGGAATATTTAAGTCTTTGCCTTTCCCACAGGCAGTAAGACATAGGATTAGTAAAAATACAGTTAATTTTATTATCATACACTCATCTTCTCCGGCTTTTCCATATGTTGATTAGATGATTAAGTTTTAGTCTTATTAATCTTCCTCTATAACTTGAATTTCAAGATAGTCAAAATCAACTGACTCTATAAAATTATCCTTGGTAAATCTAGTTTTATCATGCTTTTTAAAATCCTCAATTGTAACTTTAAGCCATATTGGCTTAGATAAATCATAGGTCATACAGATTTCATCTATTGCCTCAAAAATTTTCTGCGTCCTACGCAGCTCCTGGTTATCATTGCCTACTACCATATCCTTAATCATTCGGTTATCCTTAAATACTTTTGCCCACAAACGAAACATTTAAAATCCTCTTTTCATTTTAACTTATCCCGCCAAAAACCATTGCCAAGGAGCGACTCTTTGGATATAATTATTCTGTTGATACAGAATTTGGTTTTATTGTTACAAATGTTGTTTTTAGCGGATTATTTATCTCAATATTTTTCATTCAATTTATTATATATGGTTTATGCATCCTAAGTCAACCAAGGGCTAGAAGGAATTATAATGCCACAACCAGACTATAATCTAAGGAATGAATAAGGTATTGTAGAAGAAGGAGGTGCCGATGGAAGGAAATAAGCGCAGGGAGCTTCTGCTTAAATTATTAAAGGAACAAGTGGAACCCATATCCGGAGGAGAACTGTCCCGTCTTCTTTCAGTAAGCCGTCAGGTTATCGTCCAGGATATTGCACTTTTGCGTGCTTCGGATATCAACATTATTGCTACTACAAAGGGTTATTTAATATACCAAAGTGATACCCGCCAATTAAAACGAATATTTAAAGTTAAGCATTCTACAGATCAAATAGAAGATGAACTTTGTACTATCGTAGATAATGGTGGTAAGATTCTAGATGTCCTTGTAACCCATGAGATTTATGGGGAAATCACTACTGCACTTATTATACGTAACCGTCAAGATGTTTATGACTTTGTGAAAAAAGTAAAGGAAAAGAAAATTGTTCCACTCAAGGAATTAACGGATGGCATCCACCAGCATACTGTTGAAGGGGACTCTGAAGCCACCTTTGATCGCATAGAAAAAGCACTTAGAGATAAAGGTTACTTATATCTATGACAGACAAAGCGTTTTCAATACATCACTATATGAGCAGGTAACAAGACTTGGAATAAGTAGGGTGCGTCAGTGAGCAAGGTGCTTCATCCAAATGAGAGTGTGTTGCCAATAAACTATGTTTTATCACGCAGTCATAAAGAGATTGTGCAAATTGACGCAGGATACTTTCAAGAGGACCTTTTAACTCCCTAATCCTATTGAATAAAAAGGAGCGAGTATGACTTAAGATTAATCTTATAGTCATTCTCACTCCTTTTATATATCTATCACTTTTTTAACGAAGAAATAACATGGGATTTACTGTCTCTTCATCTTGTAATACTTCAAAATACAAATTACTTCCTTCTACAGAATAATATTTCGTAGGTACATCAATGGCACCGATAACATCACCTTCGCTAACGATGTCTCCTACCTTCAAGGATACACTGTCCTTATCTAGTTGGCCATAAACTACACTATAGCCACCTCCAATATCCATGGTAATAGTAAAACCTGTCTCTTCATGGTCTTCATCAATGACAGTGACAATACCATCTCTTGCAGCCTTAACCTCTGCACCAACTTCAGCATCAATGATAATTGCAGGGTTACATTTATACTGCATTAATGTAGCAAAATAGATTGTACGATCCATACTGTAATTCATTATAACATTACCACTAACCGGCCATGTCATAACATCGTCCGCTTTAAAGGAAAGTGCTGCTGCTTTCGCAGAATTGTCATTTTTAACGGCAGAACTAGCTGCTTCTGCAGTATCCAATACACCATCCTTAGTAGCTTCAGTATTCGCCTGATCTGTACTGTTTCCTTCCGTATCAGAATAATCTTCATACTCTACTTCATCGCTTGCAACATCCTCCGCCTCATTATCATTTGCAGCAATATCATCGGAACTACTTTCATTATTAGCAATTCCCTCTGATATCGGGTCATTTTCAGCCGTTTTAATATCATCATCATTGGCTGCTATGTCATTGTTAGTATCATTGAGATCAACAAAGTTCTGTTCCTCATCCTTCTGACTAGAGGATAATTGTGACCCAATCAGAGCAACTGCTGCAATAGCAATAACTCCAACAAACAATAACACGAAATAACCTTTTCCTTTTAAAAATTCAGAAAATTTGTTCTTTTTCACCGTTATCACCTCAACAATATTTTTCTCCGATAATAATTTATTTATTCCTATACCAAGTACCTTCTTGTACAAATTTCATCTTCTAGAAATGCGTACGATTTCCGCCCTTAATTCCTTGACTTACCACTCCCTAGAAAAGCATTTGTAGAATTACATAATTATTATTTCCATTTAAAATATTTTTAGTCTTATTTTCGGAGACAATTTCGTCATATTTTTTTATTGTTTCTTATTGACATATAATGTTTAAGGTATAAAATATGTTTGTAAAATAAAGTTTTCAAATAGAAATCGATACAACCTAACATTTCTTAATCCGAGAATTATAATTTGTAAAACAAAGTTCTTAAAAAATAATATTAATAAATTATAATTCTTAAATTATTGTAAAATAGAGTTCTTAAACAATCATTCATTTTTCAATTTAAAATGTTGTTTTTCAATTAAACCCCACGAACAGTTTACTAATTACTCAAGGATAAATCTAAAATAAGAATGTGCTAATGGACCGTATTTATTTATAGTTAACAGTCATTGCACATTTTAAAAATAGTATGTACCTCGCTCCTTTGGTAGCCAAATCTCTATTATATACACGTTAAGCAATATAAAGACGTATTTGTGACAATAAAAATATATGTATTAGGAGGCATTATATAATGAATGGAAGAAGACTACTTATTAAGGTTTCTGGAGAGGCATTAAGTGGTGATGGTTCATCAATCTATGATAAAAAAATCATTGATAATTTATGTAATGAAATAAAAAAAGTAAAAGAAGAAGGCTATCAAATAGCTATAGTTGTCGGTGCAGGTAACTTACTAAGAGGTCGTGATGCTGAGAACTGGGGAATAGATAGGCCCGATGCTGATGAAATGGGAATGCTATTTACAGTAACCAATGCATTGATGCTTCGCAACAAGTTAAGTAAACATAGTATATCCACTAAAGTCATGACACCAATGTTATTAGGAGGAATCACATCTATCTACAACAGGAAAGATGCTATACAGATGTTAGAAGGTAATAATGTACTTATTTTTGGTGGTGGAATAGGAAATCCCTTTGTATCAACTGACTATCCAGCAGTACAAAAAGCAATTGAAATTGAGGCAGATATGTTGTTAATGGCAAAGAATATAGATGGAGTATATGATTTGGACCCACGCATTAATAAAAATGCAAAACGGTATCAACAGCTTAGTTATAATACCTGTGTTTCAAATAAAATTAAAGCATGTGATTCATCAGCATTTATATTGGCAGAGGAATTTGGCGTTACTATGCATCTTTATGATGGAAAAGAAAGAAATGCAATTTCTAATATTGTGGAAGGTAAAAATGTCGGTACTGTAATTAAGAAGAACTGTAATGATGTATTTTATTAATTATAGATATAAGTGTTCAGTATAAGTTAGGTTCGTTCCACTTCGGTAGCAATTGCGTATCAAAATTTTCGCAATATATTAAGGAGACAAAAGTGATAACTGCAATTTTAATTCCCTTACAATCAATGTGGCCAAAAAATTAATTAATAATAGTTATTCGTTATTCTTAACATTAGATACTGCTAAGATGTATTCAAAGAATTTTCAATTAGATAAAGAGGTTTTTGATTTCTATAAAGAATATATTTATTTTGTTCGTGAACTACACATTCATGATTGTAACGAACGATTTGGTTCACATCAAATTGTTGGTACAGGAATAGTGGATTTTGCGTTGTTTAAAGAATTTATACAAAAAGATAATACATATATTAACTTTGAAATAAGACCACTTGAGTCAGCAACTATAACAAAAGAAATACTGATACAACAATTTTTCGAAAACACTTAAAAATAAACAATTCGTCATCGTTTACTATTGCAAATAAAATATGGTTATGGATACAAACAGAGATTAAGAATAAATAATATGTTATGAGGTATCTTATGTTAAACATTCTGTTAAAAGTAATTGAATCAAATGATATTCCGCAGTGGTTGAAACTCTCATCCGAGTTTGATTTATATATTAAAGAACTTATCGGGAGCTTATCACAGTGGTATGACGGTAATGAAAATGATATTGCATTTTCAGAGTATATGAATTCAAAAATAGCAAAAAAGGAAGCAATTATGGCTATAGATAGAGCTAATTCAGCCTGTCTAGGCATCATTGCTTTCTCAGGGAATAATAATAGTATAACGTTCTTTGGGGTATCCCATAAAGCTGATTTTTGAGTCTGTTAGTAAGATGTTGATTGATTATGTTCTGAATCAATTAGATATGAATAAACGAATAACTGTAAATGTAATTAAGAGTGATGCGGAGATACTTTGTAAGGAACGTAATGTATTTTCTGATTATGGATTTATATATAGCAATCCAGAAATAGAAAATGGTGTTAGTTGATACGTTATGTAGACTATGAATTAGAATCGAATATACAACAGTTAATTTTAGATTATAAAAACAACATCTTTTCTTTTTGAAAACGATTGAAATAATAATAACATAATGATACAATTATTTTGTAAATTATATTTTACCAATATGATATTTATCTTGAAAAAATTGGTTAGCCATTGTTTTAGATTTTTAAGAACTTTATTTTACATTTAAAAAATCTATTTTACAGACATATAAAATAGATTTATGCGGATATAGTTTAATGGCAGAGCGCAAGCTTCCCAAGCTTGAAATGCGGGTTCGATTCCCGTTATCCGCTTAATTGAAAAAGGTAGTAGTGGCACGCTTTTAGTGCTACTACTACCTTTTTTAGTTATGTGATTGTAAAAGTGAAGCGGGAAGAATAAAAACATGAGCCCACTGGCGAGTGTTTTATTATTCCTAAGCCTTGGCTGCGCTTTTCGGGCTAGGCTTTTTCCCGTTATCCACGCAATATTTTGAACGCATGGTACATCAAAGATTAACAGTCAGACTACCGTTTGTCTATCATCCAGAATATTTATACTGATACACATATTATAATAGGGATAATGAATTATAAATGTAATATGTTTGTAGTTCATGAAGGGATACTTTCTCTGATTAATAGCATCTTCTTCATCTGCAGTAATACGATGCAACGCTCGAAACAGCTCTCGATCATGTGAGACAAAATCAAGTGTTACCTCTGTCGGAAGACTGTCGGCACATACAGAGCGAATATATTGTAGCTGTATTTCATATAATCAATAATTTCAGATGTTGAAGAATAGTGTTTTACTTTATAGTTATCGTCTTTATGGGCGCTGTTTTTATCACGCTCATAATACATAGCCTGAACGATCTCATCTCCTTTGCAAAGGTCTCGCTTCTTCAATCCGGTATTTGTGATGTGTTTATCCAACACAACACAGCAACTGATATAGAAATCTCTTCGTTTATCCGCAATCTTTTTTCTGAGGTCAATATAGCGGAATTGTTCTCTGTTTTCCGCCATATACAGAACGCTGTCCACACATTTCTTTGCATCAATCAGATACCTTGTAAATTCCCATTTATTCATAATGCAAATCCCTTCTGTTCCAATTATACAAACATCTGTTGCAACAATCCCTTTTAAGCAACTTCCACTTCTCAAGGTCTGCTATGCAAGGTCAATCGCAGTATCGAAATTTGATAAGAAATCTGCGATTTTTCTGCTGTTCTTCAAAACAAAGAAAAGGAACAATTTTTATATGTCATATATTGTATAATTGATATAATTACTCCTTAAGCAACTTATCTATAATATTATAAAATAACGCAACCGCAATAGGCGTCCCAATCAGGAGTGAATAAACAGTTGAGATAGAATAATCATTGGTTTTATTAAGATCAACCAAAATATATATTTCGGTAACAAATAAAGTAAAATCAGAATAACAATTACCCTTATGAACTTTTTATTTATCCTATTAAAGATATTTACTAATCCTAAGATCGGCAAGGAATTAGTGCCACTATAATAGCAATTAAATCTCCTTTGGTAAATAAACTTTTTAAAGTACTATAAATATTTACTTTCATCCTACCTGTTTTGTTTTACTAGAATAAAGATTATCTGCTGCAAAATCCTTTAGATAATATTAACCTTAAATCCTATGTGGATGAGTTTTAATATAATCCACAATTAATGTCGTGGTATCTTTTCTTTCAAATGTTTTTCGATCTGATAGAATTGAATCTATATTCCCCTTTTGACTCAGGCTTTTCTCAATAATTTCAACTGCTTTTTTTAAAACTTCATTTGTCTTATCATCATCTAAAAGAACAACTTCAATAAGTTTACTGTTAGCTTCAGATTTTTTATCTATGGTCAAATTTATTTTTTCATTAGGACAACATAAATATTTTATAAGCATTATAATATGCCATCTTGCACGTCTAAACTTCTTTCCGTCCTCTTGGTTTTGTACAAATCTTTCAACCTTATACCATGCTAAACCACTTACATAATATGAATTCAGAAAAGCCATATGAGAATCTTCAAATAGTAATCCTCGTGTTTGTTTTTCAACTTTACCATATTGACCAGAAACTTCATGTGGCATATCAAAGAACAATGCGGATGTCGCTTTAATTTGAAATGGTATGTTAATTATCTTAGCTTTAGGAATACTTTCATCTCTATATTGCTCTGTTCTTCTCTCATAATATAAAGGATATTTACTATCCTTAGACTTAGTAAAATAAAATTGTTCTAAAGCCTTTTGAATTGCTGACAGTGCCACTAACTGCTCTGGTTTAAGTGGCGTCTGACTATTAGTAGCTTTGATTATCGAATTCTTTGTATCCTCATCTTCTGTAGCAATTAGTCTAATAGGTAAATAAATATCATTTGTGCCAGGAATGCTATCAAGGCACTCAAATATAACATTACTAGTTTGACATCCGTTTACAATCTGGTAGTTTGTTAACGTTAGCTCTTCTGAATTTATTGTAACGGAATCTGCAATTATTGTTATTCCATTATTTAAAAGCCCAAATAAATAGTTTTCATTACCTACTAATTGATTTTTCATACTTGAATTTACCTCAAGTTTTTCAGACGAACCTAAGTAATATCTTATATTATCGTTAAAAATACCCTTTCTTAGTACTTTTTCTCCATTAATTACATCCGTCAATAACTTGGTGAACTCTTCGAGTTTTATTAATCCATAATATCCATTTTTAATTTTATTATGGGTATCTTTGGGATAAGGAACTGGTTGTTTCGACAGCGTTACAGATATCTCCAAGCCAGAGGTGACTTTTTCTCTAAGCATCATTATCTCTTTTATTCCTAAAAACTCTGGCCTTTTTACTTCGCTAAAAAGACTCATTTCATTGAGGTCCCTAACACCCATCTCTACTGTAGATGACAGATGTATATCCTTTAAATCTATTTCTTTTGGAGATAAACTGACAAATTTCATATTTAAAGTAGGTGCTTTTTTAAACCTTGAGCTTTTAGAGTATATATATTTAGCAACCTCCCATAGGCTGATAACTTCTGGAATCTCACATTTTGAAAAATTAAAAAATCTCCTAATACCAGTTAAATAGTCTGCAATTTCTGTTCGATCAAAACAGTCAGATGTTTTTGCTTGAGTGAAAATAAAATTGACTTCAAATTTTTTTAATCCCTCAATTACCGTATCAACATCTTCAACGCTAGTTACAACTCTATCAGCTATAAAAATTGCTATTCCATCTATTGCAAAAGCTGTTCCCGTCTCCATATCTTGATATGTAACACTGGGATCATTAGCGTATATTGACAGAACTAAGTCATTTACAAACTGTTCAAATACTGTATGTTGGTCTTTAGCTTTGCTTTTAGATATTTCATTTTCTGACACAAAATCTTCAATATAAGATCGTATTACAGGGTGCGAAATATTAGTTGTTTTTGCCATAATTGCCCTCCTCAAAAATTCTTCAGTTTTTATACTAAACCAAATTCTCATTGGTATTATCTGTATTTCAATTTCTTATATATAAAGCCGAACCAAGATAGTTTTGGATATCATCTGCCTTTGCGTGAATTCCCATATTGTTAATATCTAACACTCGTTTTTATTGAAACACAACGATTATCATTAAATCCTTTCTCATTATTTTATTAGCACCTTTTTTGCAATTGCAACTTTCATAATGATTTGATTTTTTGAAGTTATATTCCAGATTACTTCATATTCTTCCTTTTAATAAGAACACAATTACAATACTGTAGTATCGTTATCTATTCTTATATTGATGACTGTTATGTACGTACTGATTAAATTCGCTGGTTAGTTAAACATTATTTACTATTTTGTCTGTTTTCGTAATGCTTCTATTGCTTCGTCAATAGTATCATTAGAATCATCTTTAGACCATACATCCCAAAATTTAATTGTATTACTATTTGGCTTTTTCTCGGGCTCTTTAACTTTTATTCTACTTGGCAATAAACTTGCATCACCTACAACTAGCGCTTCCCCAATATCCAAAACAGGTAATAACTCCGCAAAATTCCCAATACTGTCTGGCATTAATTTTTTAACTACACTTTGATCATCCACATTAGTAAGCCGCATTGCAATAAAATTGTTACTTTGACTAAGTACAGTTCGATTCACTTCAGATGGTCTTTGCGTAATGACAACTAACCCTACGCCATACTTTCTACCTTCTTTAGCGATTCTTTCAAAACTATTCAAGCTCGATATTTCGACACCCTGCTTTGCATCGTTAGGGATATATAAATGGGCTTCATCGCAGAATAAAGCTATAGGATTTATTTTGTCTTTATCAGTCCATTGCTGAACAGAAAATACAATACGTGCAATCAATGATACTATTAAAGGAAGTATATCAGAAGGAACCTCAGAAAAATCTATAATTTTAACTCCCCCGCCATTACTTGTTGGGGTAACTAAAATTTTACATAATGCATTTATATAATTATATTCCAATAATTTATCTTCTTTTGAAAAGATGAAATTCAATCGTTTATCCTGAATTTTGGCTTCCAGTCTTTGAATAAATCTCGATAACTTTCCATTAAAATCTCCAGCTTTTGTAGTTCCTGCCTTTGCCCCTGGAACGATTTCATTATTTATTTCTTCAAGTTTATCTTTCAGTAAATTCATATCATAAGGAGTCGGACTATCAATTGTTATTATTTCAGATAATTCCGTTTTATCTTTAGAAATTAAATACTCCTTTTTCTTTTCTAATACAGTTCTACTAAATATCATTGCTTGGTTGGGTGCATTATTATCACTTCTATCTAGCATCATGGATAGCATTTCTTCATATGTTAATAGCCAATAAGGTAAATGAATTATGCCTTCCCCCGTAGCATCTGATGGCCCTGCAATTTTAAAATGGTTAATTCCATCTCCTATAATAGGCTCATACTCACCATGTATATCAAAAACTAGTGCATTTGCTGATTTAAGTTTTGCTATTTGCTCAATTAATGTTGCTACTGTATATGATTTTCCTGATCCAGTACTGCCTGCTATTACTGCGTGTCTTTGAAACAATTTATTTCCATCTAAATATGCTTTTGCTTCTCCATTTAAAACATAGTTACCTATACATAATGGATTATCAACACTTGCATTAGAATTTGAAATAATACTCATAAAACCAGTAATTATATCTTTTGTCATAATAAAACAGTCTGCATCTATTTCTGGAACTGATTCTAGCGTACGTTTAAATACATTCTCATGCATCCCATCCTTTTCGAGAAAAGTTCCAATTAACGTCACCTTAATTATGTCACTTGTCGCAATTTCTTCACCTTCGGCAAGATCACTATCATCACCATATTTCCGCATGATTTTATTAACTAACCCTATCAGCCATTGATTAAGTTTTGAAGATCGTAGAACAACCATATGATTGACCTGAACTTTAGACAACATGTCTGAGTTAATTACGTGAATTACAACCGTTGAAGTATCAACACTTTGAACTCTTCCGATTGGTTCTTTCCCCTCGAAATTGAATACTGCTTCATTTGCCATATAAAACTCCCCCTTTTATATAATATTTAACAAGCCCTCAACCGTCCAATATGTACCTTCAATTTGAAATCTTTCTTTGTTGATAAAAATGTCGCTTTTAGTTGAGTCACCCATATCTTCTTGAATAATAACATATTTACTGCTACTGTTAATGATTAATCCGGCAGCAGCATCTGATAGCTGTTTTGTAACAACAACTATTGGCTTCCCATTTTTAATGCCTTCGATAATGTTACGCTGAATCTGACTATCATTAAATCCATATCCTATGCAAAGAAAAGATTTTGCTTTTTCTACCAAATTATCTGCTTGATGCTTCATGTCAGCGCATTGACTAGTAAGCAGAGCACGATATTTGTTTGCACCAGGCGTAATTATTTCCGGTATAAATCCACTTGGAATAGTGCGTTGTAATGGAATCGAATAGACATAATCATCCTTATCTTTAAACATATCTAGTGACCCATGCACTTTTATCAGATTAACTATATTTCTACTTTTAATCTCTGAATTAGAAAACGATTTAAAATAATTCCCACTAAATCTTACATCTGTAGGTAGTTTAACTTGATCGCAAGCATATTCAATTACTCTATCATAATTGGTAGTAATTATGTTTACGCATTGAGGAGTTGGCGTATACATTTTATAAATCAATTGAGATAACGGTAAAGTCTCTTTGTCGCTTAAGATTTTAGTTAATAAGTCAAGATCGGCATCACTTACTAATAACCAAGTTTGCATAATGATGTCATCTATGATAGCATCCTTCAAGTTAATATCAGTTAATGCGCTTTCTAGATCTAAGCCTGTATTAATTCTAGTAATAAAGGTATCCCATCCAGAGTCTGAAATGTATTTATCACCTAAAGCGGAAATTAAATGCTCCGCCAATTTGTTCATGCCTGGAATTCCATATGGTATGGTTCCCCCAGTTCCGATAAGCAGTAGTGGTTTATCTCCCGTATATTGCTGTACCATTTTGAAAAGCATATTTTTATCCATATTAACTCCGTCACCTGACCCTTTTTCTTTCGTATACAAAACTCTGAATTTTTCATTATTACTATTATCTATACTTCAATTTCGTATATAATAAAAGCCTCCCAATCCATATTCTACCATATTTGTTTACAAAATAAAACACATATATACAACAATTAGTGGGTGTTTCGACAAATGTTTCATCTTTTTACTAAGTTTAAACTAGTTTTATATAATAATTAGAGCCATAAATTTGGCTACCAAAAGACGCCTTATGATTTTGCAATCAACCTTTTATACGTAAATAACCTACCATCAGGCGACCATGTCCTTGCCATCTGACAAATATTAATTAAGGACATACCGAATTTTCCTACGTATTCGATTCCCGTTATCCGCTGTAACAAAAAAAGGTAGCAGTGGCACTGATTGTGCTACTGCTACCTTTTTGTTATGTAATGTTATAAGTGAGGCGGGAAGAATAAAAATACAAATCCTCTTGTGATTCATCATTTGGCATCTCCATACCTATTTTCAATTACATCTTCCCTTTAATTATCTCCAATAATCCTTCATCCGCCGGCAACCAATCTACATTGTTTAAAGTATCTTATGGCACTGGTAGCAGAGAAATCAAGACCTACTGCATCGTAGCTCCAGTTATTTGCTTTATTATTTCTGTGAGGTTGGTATCATAAAACCATCCGGTTTTTTATATTCCTTCATAACTGTTGTTTGTTGTGGATAGAGGAAAAAGTCATTAATACATAGAGCTGTCCATGAAATGTTATGCTTCTTAAAGGAGGTTAACTGCATCGCTAGATACTCTTTATAAATATTGTCACCGGCATAGCCCGCCCCGGCTTCATGAGCGATGTAACCGATGTTATGTGCTTTTGCAAATTCGATATACGGTAATATCTGAGTGTTATAATACCAGTCAGAGTCGATCTTAATATTACTGGAAATACTTAAGTCTCTGTCAATCGTGAGAACAAGGTTCCTATAGTCGGTTGGAAGATTAGCGAAGCTTGATGGTACCAAATGTACGGTATCTTTTCCCGGTATATGAATTGTGATCTGATAGAGGGAAATCACTTCATCGTCATTCATATGATTGATAAATCGAAAGCTATCTGTACTTTCGGGTAATGTATCCGAATAGTAATTATCTTTTGACTTCTCATGTTTTACGGCATCTTGTTGGTCTAAGATTATCTTTCCGGCTACTTCAAGGGCAAAATCGACAGGGTGATAATTATCTTTATGAAGATAAATTCTTATTTCGGTGCCCTTAGGCAGGGTTTCTTCAGAAATTTGTGTCATTATATGGATTTTTAGGAATATGTTTGTATTTTATATTTTTTTGATATAATATTAACTATAATTCATTCAATCTACTAAAGCATAATTAATATAATTCAGCAGGGGGATAATTCATGAAAAAAGTATAGAAAAGTTTAATAGTAGCTCTGATGTTCGTTTCTCTCACAGCATGTAGTTCCAACAAATTAAAAGGTACCTACAAATTAGAAGAATCAGGAGTATTTGGCACTATTGTATCTGCTAGTGGCCTTATGGATTCCTTAACTTTTAAAGGCGATAAGGTAACTGTCAGTTCCAGTAGCGGTACATTATTTGTTGGTAAATATACGCTTGATGATTCAATCATAACAATTATACCTATCCAGGGAGGATAAGGTATGTGAGGAACAGTATCTGATGATGAAAAGACCGTCTCAATATCAGCGTTTACTTTTACAAAAGAATAGAGGCGTGGAAGAATGTCTAACATTGATACGTTAATAAGTTATACCTAAAATAATATACACCTAGTTTTCTGACAAAAATTTATAAAAGGCATAAGTATTTTGGATGTTTCCTATACACTGAAGGAGGCATCCATTTTGTTTTAGTCTGGATTCGCTTATTATAGTAGTCAATTTTTATGTATGTAATTATATAAGTGTATCGGGAAGAATAAAGTGCGAACCCTTTGGTGAGCAACTTTTATTCTTCCTAAGCCTTGCCACGGGTTTGGGCAAGGCTTTTTCCCGTTTATCCGCTTACATGAAAATAAGGTACTACGCCTGGTTTTGGGTGTAGTACCTTATTTTCATGTAACTGTGTAACATAGGGTATTTCTATGCCTAGAAGAGGAAAGGTAAAACCTGAAACAAAATCAGAATTAGTAGAACGCAGCAGCCTCTTGCAAAATAGGAAAGCTTAAGTTGCTTTTATTTGATGCTAACACGAATGTCTTGGAATTACGTTTCCCGTCTAAAATAAATCCTTCAATCTTATTTTATATACTTCAAAATCCCACCTAGCTTCTTCATCAAATTGACTGTATTCATTCTCTTTCTGTTGCGTTGAATATTCATCTCGCAACCTGTGCTGCATTTCAGATGTATACCCCCCACGGGTTGCTCTTGTGAAGCGTTCTAAGCAAGTACTGCTTAAGTATTCCAAGTCTCCAAAACATATTGTTTCAAATTGCCTCTTCATAAAGGAAATCAGTTCCATATCCGTAAGCTCATCTAACGATTCATTTTTGTAGATATAGAAAATTTCTTGTAATTCAGCCAGAGTATCTACATAATTATCTTGATTAATATATTGTGAGTCACAAAATGCATCAATGATCTCTGGAAGAATTCCCTGCCCAAATTCTACTCTCTGATTCTCCTTCAAAGAATCTTTACGACATTTCGTCAATGCCTTAGCATCTTCTTCACTTAAAATGAGATTATATTTTTGTGTTTTATCATTGCATGTAATTATCCTTTGAATTTCTTTCTTCTGCTGTTCTGCTAAGATAAGATCAAAAAAATCCTCCACTATAAGATACCTCCATTTCTCACTTGATGATTTATAGGACCACTACACATTTTAAGCGATTATACTCTGAAGCATTTTTTAACTCGACTGTAAAATCCTTTATATCCAATGTAAAATATTGACGCATTTCCTCGTTACCATCAAATTGTTGTACAATAAATTCATGAAGCAATTCAGCTAGCTTTTCTTCTAATTTATCTTTACCACAATCGGCAACAATAAACTGTAATTGTTGATAATCCTCCTCAGTTGCAGCTTGATACATTCTCTTTCCTGTTAACATGCAGCCAAGTACATGTCGTAGAAGAATAAAACAGATATTATAGAACATCTTTGCATAATCAGGCTGATAAATAGATAGGATAGAGCGAACATAATCTTCTTGAAATTGACTGAGAAATCTTTGTTCCAATGATATATACTTAATATATTGGTCTATAATATCGATTCCTTCCCCTTCAAGATTATACCCTAGGACTGGATAGTCCATTGTTATTATTGTATTCTGGGGTGCAAAATCTATATCATAGTATCTAAAAAATCCAGGAAGCGCCTTGGTTACCGTATCCCAATAGTTCTCATTTCCGTAGGCATTAAAGTAAAGAATCATATCATTATATTGCTGCTGTGCTTTTATAACTTTTTGAACTACTTTATCGTACCCAAGTTGATATGCCATTTGAGCTGATATGGAATCCTTTGAATATAATTGAGTTACTTGGTCATCTGACTCATATTCATTTATACAATACATTACTGCTTCCATTAATTGCCTTGCCACCTCATAAGTAACAGATGTACTATCTTTTGAAGTGTATCGTTCTACTAATTTTGCTACAAGAGACAACAGCCCCTCTTTTTCATACTGCATCATCTAACTTCACCCTTTCATACCTTATTTCGATGAACAAGTATAACTCCTATTCCCAAATATCACTAGTCTTGAATTTTATTCAATTTTGTGGTAATATATTTGTAGAAAGAGGCGCTAATTATTATATTAGCTTCTCTTTTTTCATATTAAAAACAGTCATATCATGTAGTTATGTTGACGTTATCATTTTTATCAAAAATGGAAGTAAATAATTCTCCTTATCCGCCTTATATAAGGAAAACGGGAAGAAAAAACAAGAGCCCACTGGCGAAATGCTTTTAGCGATCCTATATTCTAGTACATAAAGGAAGCGTCAAAATTAAGTTACAATCCGACGGCAGTACTTAATTCTTTATTGTACTGCCGTTTTCCATGATTTATAATATGATTGTAACGCTCTCATAAATCAGTTAAGAAGGGAGAACTTATATATGCACTTTGTTAAAAGGAATTTAGTAGCTTGTCTCATTTTTATCTTAGCCATATTATGTACATTAGTATTATTTACAAATTCTAAATCTAATAGATCAAATTTCTGGAACTCACTTGGTATTGAACATACAGATCAGATAAGTACGATTAAGTTTTATCAGTCTCCTGTTGCTGGAGATATGAACTTAATTCCAAGCAGCAAAGCCATGGAGTTTTCAAACAACAGCAGTGATATCCATTTGCTTTTTGACTACCTTTCACATACCACAACAAAACCAGGTAAAGCATATAAAATTGACGGTTTTCAATTACAAAACCCTATGTTCGAAGTTGATACAGTCTCTGGTGATACAATACATATCCACTGGATTTTTAATAAGGGAGAAATCCAAGTTGGGGATGACCTATACTATATTAGTAAAAAATATGCAGAAAAATTATATGAATTATTTTTAACATATCATAATTATCGAGGCGAACTTGTTCAGTAATTTTTTATTTTATCTTGGTATAAGTAAGGTAAAGTACTCCTTCTACATATATCTTTAACAAATGATTTTCAACTATCGAAAAATAAGCAGTGGCACCAATTTATGTGCTACTGCTTATTTTTCACTCCACTTATTTGAACTTCTTATATCCACTTGCCTTTAACTTCAAAATATTTGCTTTACAAATATCTTTAGAAGGACCTTTAACTATAATCGTCTTCTTACAACCCTTAAATGCATCCTTTGAAACTTGACTTAACTTTGCATTTACCGTTAATGTTGATAAGTTCTCACAATTATTAAATGCTGAAGAAGGTATTGTTTTTATGTATTTATTTAATGAAATTGAAGTTGCCTTCGCATTCATAAATACTTTAGGACCTATTGAAGTAACTGTATACTTTCCGCCACTATTCACTACTGTGCCGGCATTTACTGATAGGTTCTTTGCTTTAAGACCATTTTGGCTTAAGCCAATTAATTGAACTGTACCATTTTCTGAAGAAGTAGCTGTTTTTGTTATTTTATATTTGTAGTTACCAGAAGTAAATGTTTTGTTCTTCTCTAGACCTACGAATTTTGGGTTTGTATCTACTCCAGATAAAGTTATTTTTGTCTCAGGATCAACATAAGAACCATCCGCAATATCTTTTTTCACTTTACTTAAGCCTGAAATCTTAAATGATATCTCTATCTTATTAGAAGGTAATACTAACTTTTGATCTACATTTTCTCCCTGTAACGGTAGTTTAATATTAGTATCTTTTTCGTACGTATTGATAGCCATAAAGTGATAGTATTTCTCACTACTCTTTAAGCCTAAATCAACATTTTTCTTCACTGTTTTGTCATCAAACTTAATTGTTGCATTTGTTACTTTAATACCTGAATATTTGCTCGTACTTAGGTCAGTAGATATTCCTAACATATTGAATTTAACAGCTCCAGATAAATTAATTCCATCAATACTTACTGTATATTCACCATCTTTATTAATAAGGATATCTTTAACAACCGTTGTTTCAGGTACTTCTTTTCCAGCTGCTTGAATATATTCCCATGATTTATCCGTAGGTCCCATTTCACTTCTTGCAGAATAAGGATTACGATAATCCCAGGTACTAGTTTGGTAGAACAAGTATACATGTACACCATCTCTTTGTTCCCAGATCTCCTCGTCGATATACTTTGCTACCGTTCTAGAAACTACTGCATTGGGATCTCCTCCCGAGATTGTTTTAACACTGGTGTCACCTTTTGCATTATTAATGGTATTATAAAATATTGCTATATCCTTAAAGTTGATCTTTGCTTTCTCACGGTCAAAATATGCACCTGTATCCCATAAACAAGGTACTGCGGCAACTTTCTTTGCCGCTGTAAATGTGTCATACATCCATTGAGTAACACTAGAGGAAACTTTCCTAGGTTCGCATACACCGGTCTCTCCAATAATAATACCATAATCACTAAACTTTGCTAGTTTAGCAAAATTCACTTTTAATTCTTTCTGTTCTTTCACTGTATAGTCACCGGATCCCAAACAGAAATCGGAAGGAGTATAATAATGTACGGATAAGAACAACTTGCTAGTACCATTTTCTTTTGAATCAGTAGGCATTTTAAATCTCTTATCTGTAGTCATCGTAATATCTGTATTATATCCAGGAATCAGCAAATGTCTATATGCATTGTTACCACCTGTGGCACGTACAACATCTACAAACTTCTGATTGATAGCATTTGTCAGCGTATAACATTCATCTTCTGTAAGGTTACCACCGATACCTACTTCTTTCGGGTCCTTTGAAGCGATAAAACCATTTGAACAGATAGGATCATTTAAACGATCTCCAAGCTCTTCATTAGCTCCTTCAAAAATTAAATGATCCGAATAGTTATTAAAACGAGTACTGATCTGTTTCCAATAAGATTCGTATCTTGCCCATGCAGCATCTCGCATCTCCTGATTAGCTACTTTTTTACCGTCAACCATCTTGCATGCACCAAACTGTCCCCACCAGCCGCTGTCCCAATGATTATTAATAATTACATACATGCCTTTATTCAATGCATAGTTAACGATTTCTTCTACTCTTCCTAAGTATTGCTCCTCAATTGTATAGGTAGGATCATTATCCTTTACCATGTTAGACCATGCTACAGGGATGCGGATTGTATTAATACCATAGGAATGTACAGTGTCTATGTAAGCTTGTGAAGTAATCTTTGCTGCTGCACCACGCCATGATAACTCGAACCTAGTAGGATCGGTACAAGTCTCTTTATCTGTCATAGATAAAGTTCCTTCCATCGTATTACCCAGGTTAATTCCAGCACCCATCTCATTTTGGGCTAACTCCTTAGATGTCATTTCTTTTCTCATCAGACCGTTGTCTTTTACCTTTAAAGGACCTTGCTTACTTCTGCCCGCGATGATAACTTCTCTTTCAGGACCAATATTAGATGTGTCGTCCCAATTCAGCTTAAAATCTCCAATATCTTTCGCACTCAATACTTTTGTAAGTGAAGTATTATCAGTTGTCGCCGCACTAGACTGAACACTTCCAGCTATTGTTGATCCAATACCAGTAGCTACCATAGTCAAACTCATGCATATAGCAAAAAATGTTTTCATTCTTTTTTTTCTCATATACACTCTCCTCTCATAAATAAGTTTGTAGCCTGAATGGAAAAGTACCCATTCATCTTAATATCCATTGAGTTCTTTTTCATTTGCTTCTTGACACATTACCAACATATTATAAATATAGCATAAATTGGATAGAAGATTAAATAACTATATGGACAGCTTTTAGCACAAATGTGACAGCACCCATCTTTGGAAGTTAGCACCATATTTCTCTTTGTGACGTTCCACATACCAATCCCGGCAAGCTTGCAATTATTTACTATTTGAACTAAGACATTGATCCTTCGCACATCGATTGACCAGATTATATGCTAGTACCTCCTTGTCTTTCGGTTTTTGTGGAAACCAAATACAAGGAGGTTTTATAACATTACTGAAGCCCTAAGCCTTTTCGCTTTGTAATAATATGAGCCTCTATATTATTAGCAACTTCCACCGGATCATCGCCAAGTGCAACCTTTCCTCCGGTTAATTCTTCCACTTCTTGGGTTAAGAGCTTTGCCAGATTAGGGGCACCGGTGATAAAAGGTGTAGGAGACAGATGTGTATAAGCACCATACGCCACTGCAAAAATTCCATCAATGGTAGCTTTTTGCTCCATCCATTCCGGTGCGGTTACTGCAATTGGAAGCTGTGGTATATCTACGTCCAAATGGTCTGCCAGCGCAGTAACCAACATAGAGATTCTTCCTGTATCAGTACAGGTTCCAAAACTCAATACCGGGGGAATCTTTAATAATCCGCAGACTGCCTTGAGTCCATCTCCTGCCAAGTCAGCTGCTTCTATACTACACAAGCCGGCGACCTCCAGACCGTGATTACCACATCCGCCTGCAACTACCAATATATCCCTCTTAATTAATTCCTTCGTGAGATTTACTGTATTCCAATCATGAGGGCCATTTCTTAAAGTAGCACAGTTAGCCAAGGCAACTACTCCCTTGATTTTACCTGCTACAATTACTTCAACCAAGGGATCAAGCTTATTACCTAAAACATTTAAAACAGCCTCTGTGGAAAATCCAGCAAGTGCTTTTTGAATTCTTTTAGGAACATGGGGCTTGACTTTGTTATGGCGTTTAGTAAAGTTTTCGATTCCCAGATCAATTAACCTTTCTGACATCTCATTTGCTTTATTCGGGTAATATGGCATCTTTTCCTGAATTCGCGGAACTCCGATGATGGTACTGATGGCAACCAAAGTCACCTGATATTTTTCAGCGTAGGAATCAATGGCCGGTGGTGAGCAATTCTCTTCCATAGCTAGAACATCCACTGCACCAGTAGCAAGCATTGGCTCTATCGCCAGCCAGTTTCCCATTAACCCGACAAATACTTCATCCATAGGATATCTTTGTAGAAGCTCCTGCCCGGTTTCAATTGAACCTATAACTCTGATACCTTTGGCACCTACGGCTCTTCCTTTTTCCTGATACATAGGATCTCTGAGTTTTTCAATGGTTAATGCGCCAATCCAGGGTTGATGCCCGTTAAATACGATATTTATATAATCCGGATCAAATATTCCAAGATCAGTATTAACCTCATGAGGGGTAGGAGTACCGAAGATTATGTCCTGTACCATTTCAAGACCAATCTGGGAGTTATATATAGTTGCTAAGCCTAAACGTAATGCCTTTATTGCCAAGGAAACATAATCACCATCAACATTTGTGAGAGAACTCGCCACACAGTTTTGCTCCTCATGAACTGTTCCGGCAGGGTAAATATGGATCTTTTTCCATACTTCTTTACGCTTTTTAGGAGCAAAGGCCTCAACCATAATATTTGGTTCTTCAATACCGATATGTTGTTGAGCTTCTAAGAGATCAGCCAATTGAACAGCTAGTTGATTAATATCCTGCTTGTTATCAATTCCCACCTTCTCACACATCCAGCGCAGTTTGCTTTCGTCCTTGATTTTAAAAGGGGATTTGCCCTCTCCAATGGACTTTAACGTTCTAAATGCCTCGTAAGCATGATGACTATAGGTACCGGCACCGAGAGTATTCTGAATTAACAGTTTTCTCATTGCGTTTGCATCTGGTCCTATCCCACAAACACCTTTGTCAATACCGCTTTTTTCACTCCATCTACATGGTCCATGGGAACAAAGCTGGCAACTTAATCCTTCAAGGCAGAATTTACATCGAATTCTTTCCTGCTGGGCATAACGGTCGAACACATTGGTCATTCCGTCTTCTCTGATTCTTATTAACATTTCTTCAACAGAGTCATGATAACTTACACGCCCCTCCGTTTTTTCATAGATTGCTTCAGCCATAGTATCTTCCTTTCTGATATTAATAAACACACATAATATAATGTGCATAATTTATATAAAATATTTCGTAGGGGTGCTGAAGACGCAAAACTATATCCGGGGACGATCATCCCTCCATTAATATTTATTTCAATCTTTTACTACTACCCAAATAGCATTGATATCAGGTCTTGATTAAGAACACGATTGTTTTTATCTACGATGCCAAAATCCATTTCTTTATAGTTCCAATATGCATAACCAATTCCATATTCCTTAAATAACTCCACCACATCCTTTACATATGCATTTATGTCTTTCAAATCGGCATTATTAATCACACCAAATTCGCCGCAATACAAATTATAGCCTGAATATTGACAAAATGTTTTTGCACCTACTAATACTCTTTCTAATAATTCTTTATTAATGTTTTTTTCTAAGGCAAACCATCTATACTTATCTAAGTAATTAGGATTTTCACATAAAAAATCAGCAAAATTATCAATTGTATCGGGATAGTGAACCGTGTGATTGTATTTCATCATATCTTCACTAAAATGTGCTTTTTGATGAGTAAAAATTTGTGGCTCATAAAAATGAAAATTATAAACGATCTTATCATCACTAACAAGATCCAAAGATTTTAATTCAAATACACTATTTTGGTCATTACTTCCAACCAATATGTAATGATTTTTATCAATGTTCCGAATTTCTTTAATAATATCTTTATACAAACGGTTCCATAAATATCCTTGAGATGCATCACTAATCTCATTTATTAATTCATACATTATTTCTGGTTTCTTTTTTGTGGCATATCTATTTGCTATTCTTTTCCATACCTCTATTAATCTTTGTTGAAGTTTCTCTTCACTTAAGAGTGGTATCACCTTCTGCATTTGGCCATACTCATGTCCTTCAATATGGTGAACATCTAAAATAATATTAATTCCAAAATCCTCACACCATTGAATACATTCATCGATATAGTAAAAGTTCTCTTCACATTTTTCTTCGAGTAACAGTTCTCCATTAATTGATAATCTAATATGGTCTGCTCCCCACTTAGCAATTTGCTCAATATCTTGGATGGTGATAAAGCTTTTAAAATGCTTCATTCTCTGCTCGTATGCAAATTCTCCATTTTCATTGACATCATATTGTGCTAGCCATCCTCCAACATTAATTCCCTTCTTAAAGTTCTCTAACATATCGTCCTCCTCTTATCAACACGAGAATGTTCCTTAAACATTCGTTTTATGTTTATTCTTTTACGGCGCCAATTACAATTCCACTAGTTAAATATTTTGAAATAAACGGATAAATAATTAATAATGGTAATACCCCTACTACTGCAACTGCCATTTTAATCGCATCTGTTGGTATTGTTAGCCCAGCAGTTAACTTCATACTGCTTGATAAACTACTCTGTAAATACATAGTTTCCATTAACATACGATTTAATAGAACCTGGATTGAATATAGTTTTTCATCACTAACATAATACAGTCCATTAAGCCAATCATTCCAATAACTTAAAGAAACAAAAAGCCCTAAGGTTGCAATAATAGGTTTTGAAATAGGTAAAACTATTTTTGCCAAAATGCCTAATTCACTTGTTCCATCTATTTTAGCTGCTTCTATTATAGCCTCTGGTATACTGCTTGTAAAATAACTTCTTGCCATAATTACATAGAACCCATTCATTAATAGATTTGGAACAATTAGTGCAATAATTGTGTTTTTAATATGGAAGGTCTGTGTCCACATGATATAAGTTGGTACCAATCCTCCACTAAAAAGTAATGTAAAAAATAGAAGAAAGCTGAAAAAATTTCTTCCTGGTAAATCTTTTCTAGATAAAGGATATGCAAATAGTATTGATATCGTCAAATTAGCTGCTGTACCTAATAGCAAAACAGCAATGGAAACCCCATATGCTTTTATAATATTGCTAGAACCATTAAAAATATATTTATATGCTGTAAAATCCAATTCTTTCGGTATGAATGAATAGCCATAGTTTATAATTCCACTTTGGCTATTAAGTGACGAACCAATCAGTAGAAAAAATGGACAAAGACAAAATACTGCTACAAGAATCATTATTAAATTAGCTATATGTTGAAATGCTTTATCTCTCTTAACCATATCTTATTTCCCTCTCTAAAATAAAGCTGAATCCTTATCCATTTTACGTACTACAAAATTAGCTAATAATACTGTAATAAATCCAACTATTGATTGATAAACACCCGCTGCTGACGACATTCCTAGTGAATTAGCTGATTTAAGTCCTCTGTAAACATAGGTGTCTATTGTATTTGTTACATCGATTAGGGAACTGCTATTCATTGGTACTTGATAGAATAATCCAAAATCCGATCTAAATATATTACCAATTGCCATCAATGCCATAATAATTACTGTTGTTCTTACCATTGGAAGGGTGATTCTGCTAACTCGTTGCCATCGACTTGCTCCATCAATTGTCGCTGCTTCATAATAAACTGGATCTAGTCCTACGATAGATGCATAATAGATTACACAGTTATATCCCAGCCATTTCCATTGATTAACAATGGTTAATATAAATGGCCAATACCCTGATTCTGAATACCAGGATATTTTTTCCCTTCCCAAGGACTTTAATAGCGTATTATTAACAAAGCCCGTATCCGTACTAAGAAATGCGTAAACAATATAACTTACTACAACGATAGAAATCATATAGGGAAGCAAGAATATTGTTTGATATGTTCTTTTTCCCCTTTTTGATTTTATTTCATCAAGCAATAGTGCTAAAAACATTCCAACAATCATGCTAATTACTATAAACGCCAGATTATATAATAGAGTGTTACGAATAATAATCCATGAATCCTTTGTACTGAACAAAAATTCAAAATTATTCCATCCCACAAAGGGACTCTTCCACATTCCTTTTTGATAATTATACTTTTTAAATGCAATAACAATTCCACTCATAGGTATGTAATTATTAATTAGTAGGTACAATAGACCCGGAATCATCATTGCATATAATGATAAAAATTTATATATTCTTTTAATTAGCCTTCGTTTCGTTTTCATTATAAGCCTTTCTTACTATAACAATATTTTTAATAAGAAAGGGAGAAAACTCTCCCTCACTTATTAGGCATATTTACTTGTTCGCTGCCAACCACTCATCCAACTGACGTTGTTTCTCAGCTAGAATCTTCTGAATTCCTGCCCCTTCAAATTCTTTCTCCAGTTTGGGAAATATCTCTTCTGGATTTAGTTCTCCAGTATCTAGACCATTTCTATATTTTTCTAACACCGTATTACATGCTACTATTTCATTCTCTACTGATGAACTATCCCATGTAAAGCCTTTTGCTGGCGATTGAACAGCTTCTTTATTAAATTGTACTGTTTCATCCCATATGGTTGCACCGTCTGTTACCCATTTGTATGAAATTAATTCATTAGGCCACATCCAAGCATCCATTGCATATGTAATATTAGTAGAATCTACTCCATCCGCAAAATCAATAACACCATTCTCTGCATCGATTACTTTATAATTTTTTCCCTCAACACCATAAATAAAAATATTTGCAAGTTCTGGATTAATGTACATTTCATTTAAAATTTGCATTGCTCTTTCAGGCTGTTCAGAAGTATATGGGATATACCAAAGATTGTTTAAATTAGATGTAGTCGAATATGCTGGTACAACATTAATTACAGTAATATCCTTGTCTGTACCTCTTTCCCATTGTCCTTCAATGCCTGGTTTTGTATCAGTCAAATAAGAAAATGCTTTACCTGCAGATATTAGGTTAGATGCCGTCTCTGAATTAATCGTAGGGTCTGCCATCATTAGCCCATTTTTTACCCATTGATGTCTTACCTCAACAGTTTTCTTATAAGTATCAGAAGTCCACCAATTAACAATATTGGTATCCGAAACAAGTGCATTTTCTAATACACCAAAATCTTTTCCAAGCCAGTCTACTGCTGACAAATAATTTCCCATAGTTCCAAAATCCGAGCATATTGGATACATATCTGGATATTTTTCTTTGACTTTTGCTAATAGATTAGTTAGGTCTTCTTCATTTTTAACAGACTTATAATCATAATCAATAGATTCTAGCACTTCTGTTAACATAGCGACGCCGTATCCACATGCTAGCTCTTTATTATTACGGACTCCATAAACTTGACCATTTACAGAAGAACAAGCCCAATCCTCTTCACTGATTTCCTTTAACATATCCTGCCCGTAATTAGCCAGCAAATTGTCTAGTGGCAAAATTTGTCCATTTCTTGCTGCCGTACTTACACTTAACCATAAGCTAGCCATTAGGTCAATTTTTTCACCAGATGCCAACATTAATTGTACTTGATCTTCCCATTCACCAAAGCCATAACGTACAATTTCTATACTCGTATTAAACTTAGGAACTGTAATTTTATTTGCTTCTTCCGCAACAGCTGCACATGCCTCAGCACTTCCTTCATCAGCAACTACAATCTTTACAACATATGGTTCTTGTGTGGAAAAATCTGTGTTAAAATCATCTGTCTCTACCTGCTTAGGCTGCTCTTGATTTGCTTTACCAGCGGATGGAGTATCTGTTTCTTTGGCACCACAGCCAACTAGTGCCCCAACTAAAGTAATACATAAAATGAGTGCTATTAATTTCTTATTCATACTATTCCTCCTCTAACTCCCTTTCTCAATGTTTTTTGTTACAAATCCATATTATCTTTTTATAGCAGAACTTTCTTTTAAATAAATACAATCCTTTTTCATTTTTGTACACGTAGAAAAATCCCTTCTTTGTATCTCTCCAAAGAAAGGGATTATGTTTCTCATTTTGCTCCATTTAAATTGCGATATTCATTGGGCGTAACTCCTACTAATTTTTTGAATATAGTTGAAAAATAGGAGATGTTATCAAATCCACAATCTAATGCAATATCACTAATAGAATTTTCTTTATCACACAGTTTTATTTTTGCAGCCGATATTCGACATTCATTCATATATTCAGTTAAGGACTGTCCTGTTTTTTCATTAAATAGTTTCGATAGATAATTCGGTGTAAGAAATACTACATTTGCAAGATTACTTCGCCGAATATTTTCATGATAATGATGCTTTATGTAATCTTTAACCGTCTGAATGATGGGATCCGCATTTTTTGATAACGCAACATACTTAATTGCTGTATCCACAGAATAGTCCACCCATTTTAACATATCAAAAATAGATTTTTCGGCATTCATATATAAATATTGTGCCGTTTCGTCTGCAAACATTTCTTTTGCCATAATTTCATGGTTTTGCAGGTAAGCATACAGAATTTGTAAAAACGCTTGATGTACAATAATAATGTTACTTCTATTTAGCTGATCATCCTCGCTCAATGTAATAAATACATTTTTAACAGTATTAATCGCAGACATTCGATCACTTTTTTCAAGGCTATCTCTTAACATTTGATAGTCCAGCTCACTAAATGTATTCACTTCACAAGCTACAATATCTTCCATGTAGAAAATTTTTTGTTCCTTGTTTTGATTTCCTACATAAAGACGGAGCACTTGTTCCTTTTGTTCATATAGCTTATTGATCGGAACTGGTGTACTAATCCAACAGTTAGTATTATACATTAAGTACTCATTGCATTTGTTAACAAAGCTCTGACTACGATTCTTAATACCTTCCACCGTATTTTCTGATTTCTTTAAAAGAATAAAAAAATATAGAAATGATCCTTCTAGATACTCAACAACATGTCTATATTCCAGTTGCTCAGTTATGATTTCCATTGCCAACTTCTTAAATGCAAAATAAAAAGACGAATCATTCCATTCAAACTCAAGGATTTCACTTTTACTAATACCAGTAACAACTAGATACCAAGAATCCTTCCTATCTATTTGAAGAGAATCATTATCTCTTTGCATTTGGTCCATATTCATATTTTGATTAGTATAGCCAAACAAAATTCCTTGCCAAAAATTATGGTATAAAACAGCTTGGTTTTTCATCCAATACCTTCCATGAACACTACACTGTTTCAAATAATTATTTGCATTAATTGTTTGAATACATGCAGTAATGGCATTAGCTATCTCGTCCGTGTTAATGGGCTTTGTCAAGTAATACTTTGCATTAAATTGCATTGCCTTCGTAGCATATTCAAACCTTTCATGACATGTCAAGAATATGAATTCACATGGAAATTTCATTTCTCGTAGCCACTCTAGAAAATCAAGACCCGACATTTGAGGCATCTCAATATCACATAAAATAATATCTGGTACCTGTTCACTTACTAATTTCATTGCCTCTCTTGCACTATAAGCCTTTTCAACATAATCTATTCCATGTAATTTCCAATTAAAATGATGTACCAAATAATCCACAGTATCTAATTCATCATCTACAATAAGCGCCTTCAAAAGCAAATCACCTACTTTCTGGTATTATGATAGTAACACGTGCTCCATGTGGTACCGTATTTTCAAGGTTAAGTGAACTATCTGAACCATACTTTAATAAGATGGTTTTTTGAATGTTTTTTAATCCTATTTTCTTCTTATCATAATCACTATCTTCTAAAGAAAAGGACTTTAAAAATTCATCCTTAAAACCTTCCCCGTTATCTTCAATAATAATGCATAGCTTGTTTTGTTCCTTAATTTTTTTTACATGAATGAGAATTGTTAACATTTCATATGGATTTAATGCATACTTAAAGCAGTTTTCTAATACTGTGTGAAGTAATAATCGAGGGATCATAATTTTCCTTGTATCCACCGAATGGTCCACATCAGCATAATAAAAGATGCGTTCTGGAAATCTTACTTGTTGCATCTCAATATAATTAGTAATGTGATTCAGTTCATCATTTAATGACACGTCTTGAAATGAGTTTATCATCATATATCTTAAATGTTTGGACAGAGCCGCAATAAAAATTCGGATATCTTCATTTTTATCTTGATAGGTCATGCTATAAATCGTGGAAATTGCATTAAGATAAAAATGAGGCTTGATTTGCATCAAAAGTCCCTTAAGTCTTTCTTCCTGAAGGTCCAATTTACTTTCGTACTCTGTTATTTTTAAATTAGCGATTTCATTCATCATGCGATTATAGGACTGATTAAGTACTTTAATTTCTTGTGGACCTTCTGTTTCATTAATGCCAGTTCCAAAATTATCATCTTTTATATGATTCATAATATCAGCTAATTGATAAATGGGTTTTACAACATTCTTAGACAAATATCTCCACAAGATAAGTAAAAGTAGAATCGCTAACCCCATAAATATTGGTATGATAACTTGCTGTCCATTCCACAAAAATGTATTATTTTTTTTATGTAATATTTCAGTGATTCTTATACCACAACCATCAATTTTTTCTGTGATAAACCAATATTCTTTCGTACTTCGTATTTCTTCATCATTACCTATTTTATCAAAATCCAAACTATGATTAACGGAATATTTAACATTTCCATCTAAATCAGTAGCTACAATCTGTTTTTCATGATCTGAGTCCGTAATTCGATGAAAAACAGTTGAGACTTGTGAAACAAATACGACAGTAATATTATTAACTGATTTCGCTAAAAAGAAATAATACTGCTCATCTATCTCAATCAGATTCCAATCATTGTCTGTCCAGGATGCAATTGGAAATGTTTTTGCTTTTACATAATTTGAAATTTCTAAATTATTTTTTGTGCTAAGCCGAGTGGATTTATGATTAATAAAAACTTCATTCTCTTCTGACAGCACAAAAATGTTATCCGCATCAGTATCAAGTTGAATTCTACTTTTTAAGATAGCATATATCTCATTCTTGGCAAAATACAGTTCAGAATCATTTATATTTAATACCTTTGATTTGTAAATATTGTATCCAATATCCTTTAATTGACTATCCAAAGAGTGTAGATTATTTTCCACCTCCTCTTTATAAATTTTAATTTTATTTTTGGATGTTTGAATAATACTTTCTTTTGCCACCTGAAACAAATATTGGCTTACAATAAAAAGAAGAATTATCAATACTAAAAAAAGACATAAAATTAATAACAAAATATGTCCTTTAATAGATTTATATAATTTGTTTATTTTATATGTTATTCTTTTCATATAATTAATATTATCACACATCATTTTATGTGTAAACATGGAAATAAAGCTATGTGTTTTTGACTCTTTGATGACCTATCATTACTCAGTTGGGACCTTTTATTATTAGCATCTGTTTTCTTCCCACCAGCCAAATGCAACCTTTACCTTGATGTCTCCTGCTCCCGCTGATAAAAAGATCAGAGCAAATGAGCTGCCAGGAGGGATGATATACATTCCTTGAAAATCATGCTTTGTAAGAGTAATACTAGGCTCTACTCTTCTGACAAAGGTATAGGTTCCATTGACTGGCGTCCCGGTAACAGAGTTACCGCTTTTTATTAATACCTTAGGTATTATTGGCGGAGATATTGACTGATTACCGGCTGCTACATGGTAAGATATTACTGCCCTACCAGGAAGTACTGCACCTAACCACCCCTCAACTGTAATCGGTTGATTTGAAAAATTAGAAATGGTATATGCATTAAGAAACATATTTACACTGGAATCCGGTGGATTAAATAATCCTCCCCAAGCTTGGAGATTACCTCCATAGCTGATCATATCAGTCTGTCCAAGAAAATATTCTCCAAGGAAAGAATGATAAACCGAGTCTTTCAGTACAATTGCTTTCTGCGGTTGGGCTTCATTGGATATAAAAAGCATACTCATTCCTTTACCTCCCTTTGATCCTTTCTTCCCACCAGGTTAATACAATAGTCGAAGTAACGATTTCCCATCCTCTTGACCGCAGCAGTATGGAGAAGGATCCTCCCGGACCGATAATGATGGAACCTTGATGGGAATCACTTACCAATGTGGAATTAGGGGTAACGATACGGCCAAAGATATCAATTCCCTTTTTTAAATTCTCTTTCATATATTCCGTCTGAAGCATATATGCATTCGGTTTAGGAAGTGGAGTAACCGCTTGATTTGACGATGTTATTGTAGATAATTTTGAATCATAGAATGGAGCTTCTGCGTTAAGCCAAATCTCAGCATCAAAATAATCTTCACCATAGTTTGTAATAGTAAATATATCAAAATATAGATTAACTTCCGAATATCTCGGATTTATGATACCGCTCCAGGCATTAAGCTGATTACCAAAATGAAGCTCCTCTGTCTGTCCTATAAAGTATCTTCCTAATCGTGCATTCCATCCGGAGCTGGTTAAATCTACTACCTTTTCCGGCAAATGTCCTATTTTCTCAGCCATATAATCCTCCCTTTCCAATGAAACCTACGAGTGACATATCATAATAAAGAGCTTGCCTAGGTAAACTCACTAAGCGTGTGATATATGCCTTTTACATCATATCCCTAAATCTTATTATATGACAAAATGGATGCCCAAGTTCCTTAGGTATAACTTAATTCAGGCGGACATGACAATGGCTTTGAAATAATTTCTTATGAATTTGATAACGTACTTTTCTCTAGATTAGAAACGCTTTTCGTGCATTATGTTAAAAACCGTGTTATTATGTAAAAATAAAGTTTGCTTTTATATTTTGCCTTAGAAGAAGATTAACATTATGATAAGATAACAAACACTAGATGCCGGTCAGAGCTATAGAACATACCGAGAAAGGAATAATATGGGACATATACTTATTGTTGAGGACGAGCAGACAATTAGTGATCTGATTTTAATGAATCTGGAAATGGTCGGCCATACCGCAGTTCAAGCATTTGACAGTAAGGAAGCCCTTGCTGCAGCAAAGGGTCATCATTTTGATCTATGCTTACTAGATATTATGCTGCCCGGACAGGATGGCTTTCAATTGATTGACAGCTTTAAAAAACTCTCTATCCCGGTAATCTTTCTGACAGCAAAAGGCTCACTCACAGACCGGGTTAAGGGCTTGAATCTCGGTGCTGAGGATTATATTACCAAACCCTTCGAAACCCTGGAATTATTGGCACGAATTGAGGTTGTAATGCGAAGATTCGGTAGTACAAATACAGCCTTTACCCATAGGGATGTAGATATTAGCCTTACAGAGCGTTCAGTCCGTAAAAGTGGCCGGATTATAGATTTAACGGCACAGGAATATGCATTACTGGAGGTTTTAATACAAAACAGAAATCTAGCCTTATCCAGAGAAAAACTATTAGAAGCTGCCTGGGGTTATGATTATATGGGAGAAACCCGTACGGTTGATATGCATATTCAACGGCTCCGAAAAAAGCTGGATTGGGAGGATGTCATCAAAACTGTATATAAATATGGTTATCGCTTGGAGGTATCTCAATGAAGCTTCGTACGAAAATCTTTATCAGCATACTTTTGGTATCCCTGACTACTCTCACTATAAGCTCCTATTATATGATTAATCGTAATCATCTTGGCAACATCCAACGAGAAAAGGAACGTTCCTTGAACGAATTTTCCTTTCTAATCAATACCTTGGACAATGGTATCAATACTCAAAGCACGAAGGAAGAACTAAGACCACTCTTTCTTCGTTATGTAAAATATTATGAAACCCGAGGTATTATCTTAATGATTTATGATGATAAGGAACCTTATGTTGTCATTTTCCCAGAGCTTAAGGAAGCTCCTTATCATCCTTTACTTTCAGTACAAGAAGGGACCCGTCAGCTTCAGGTCCTCGAGATCAATAATAAGCATTACTTTTTTGTAAGCGCTAAGCTAACGAAGCTGAGTGATTACACCATCCTTTATGCCAGGGATATTAGCAATATCTATGAGCTAAGGTTGCAGAGCATCTATCTCTCACTTCTATTAACCGCTGCTCTAATAATACTATTGGGTTTTCTATCTTATATCTATTCCAGGTGGATTACCAGGCCCATAGAACTATTAAACCAAAATGCAAAGGACATCTCAGAGGGCAACTATTCCATCCGTTGCATCCCCACGAAAGATGAATTTCTTACCTTGGGAAATGCTTTTAACCAAATGGCCTCAGCCGTAGAGACACATACCGCGCAGTTAGAGGAAAAAGCGAAGGATCTTCAGGAATTTATTGATGATCTCTCCCATGAGATGAACACGCCTTTAACCTCCATTCAAGGCTACTCGGAATTTCTTATAAACGCAAAAGCTACTAAGGATCAAAAGCAAAAAGCTGCTGAAAATATACATTTAGAAGCAAAACGTATGAAGGACATTTATACCAAGCTGATGCAGTTGACTCTGACAAGAGTACCAGAGCCTGAGCTTTCTTCTGTCTTAATCACTGATCTTTTTCATGAACTGGAGGAGCGTTTTATTCTTCAGATGGCAAGACAACAAATCACTTTAGAGCAACAGATTGAAACTCATGAAATGACTTTAGATTATACCTCAATATTGATGTTATTAAGTAACCTGATTAAAAACAGTATGCAAGCTCTTCCAAATGGAGGCACCATAGCTCTTAAATCTTATCAACTTAATTCTAACCAGGTAATCGAAGTATCGGATAACGGGTTTGGTATTCCAAAGGATAAGATAAATGATATTACTAAGCCCTTCTACCGAGTGGACAAATCCAGATCAAGAAAAACCGGCGGAGCAGGACTTGGGCTATCCATATGCAAAAGGATAGCCAGCCTTCATAAGGCAGATATGATGATTCACTCTGAGGAGGGAACAGGAACTAAAATTCAAGTGGTTTTTTACAACTCTGTTACAACTTCTTGATTATGCTGATAATATTCTCCTATATGATTAGAACAGATAATTTCTTAAAAAGTTATATTGTCAGAAGAGAAAAGGAGATTGTATGAAGAAAATATTAATCCTTGGCTTTACCTGTATTATTACCTTCAATCTATTTGGGTGTAGCAGAGCAGCTCTTGAGAAGAATCCAATAGTAATCGAAGATTCATCGGAGGCTAATATCGACGTATCTGAACCACCGCTTGAACCAGATAATCAGACGAACGTAGAAAAACAGGAAGAATATACAGGAACAGCATCAAATTTACCGGAGACTTTCGGTGACCTATCATCCAATGATACAGACAAAACTAACTCCGGTTCTCAAGGAACAAATGAAGCCTTCAAAGATACCGTTATGATAGAAGGTATGGAGGAGGACGTTAATTACAGTACCTATCAAAGTGAATATGGTTATCAGATGAACTATGATGCGGCTCGATTTACAGTCACAAGCGAAAATGGAATTGATACCTTTATGGCTGAAAATCCGAATCCCGACATATACCCCTATGTATTCATTAATATTACTAAGTCCGAATATACCAAGGAGAAAAGAGATTTAAGGGGCATAATATATGTATATGATGAAGCTACCAATCAAACTTTATTTACAGATTCCCCAAAGGATAATGTTAAAATTGGTGCTTACGATGCAGTCCATTTTGAAGTCATTGATGGTAATGAGTGGAACTCCTTGGTCAAACATATTTATCTTATTACTTTCGAAAAAAATTATTATGTAATAGAGACAAACTACTTTTTAGAAGCCTCAGAGGGTTATGGTACAAGAATCGAAGCCATGCTGGACACCCTAATAATCGATGAATAATGGGGTTTTTGGGACCCACTAAAAAACCTCCCGGCAGTTGCTACATATACTGCCGGGAGGTTTTACACGTATAGAAGGAGTTATCCTGTTTATCCGTGTGGTGACTGGTTTTCCTCTCTAATTCATTGCTTCAATAAAAAAGTCAACGCGTCTGTTTTTAGCTCTGCCTGAATCGTTATCATTCGTAGCAATTGGATAAAACTCGCTGTAACCAACCGCTGAGAACTTCTCCTGATCTAGCTCGGATGTCTCCACTATCTGTTTCAGAACATTAACAGCCCGGCTTACGGACAGCTCCCAGTTACTATCAAACTTGGCACTTTTCATTGGCCGGTTATCTGTATGCCCTTCAATTCGCACCATTTTAATTGATTCTCCATACATCTCAAACATCCTAGCAATCCTGTCCAGAACTGGTTTTGCATTGGTATTGATATCTGCACGGCCTGAGTCAAAAAGAACGGAAGCTGACACACGCAGAAGAATTTGATCGTCCCCCTGCTTGGTTACATTCAGTTTTTCCGAAAGATCTTCTTCCGCCACATATTCTTTCATCAATTCATATAGCTCGTTAAAATTATCTTCATCAGCATTCAGACTGTTCTGCTCAGGCAATATGCCCTCTTGATCTGATAATATTGATATTTGAGGAGCAATATCAACCATACTCTGCTGCTCTGCCTGTGCTTTGCGACTTACAGCACTTTGATTAATCAGGGCAAAAGATAATAGAAGTACGAATACGGCAAGCAAATCCGTCATTAGATCACTGTAGCTGTCTTTCCAATCCAGCTCCTCTTCGTCATCATCATCTTCATCTTCTTTATTAAATTTACTCATGATTGGCTGGCCACCTCCCTTGCCCTAATGATTTCTTCATCTGAATTTGCTACTTCATCATTGCTTATATTTGCATACACAAATAGCTCACCCTTCATGACTTTCGGATTCTTTCCCTGATGAATAGCGGCAAGACCCTCTATGAGAAGATCTCTTCGCTCCGCTTCTTCCCTGCTCATGTTCTTCAGTCTCTTTGCCAATGGTCCAAATATGACATTCGCTAAGAAGCCTCCATAGAAAGAAGAAACCAACTCCAGGGCCATCATAGGACCCAATGCATTTGGGTCATCCAAGTTAGTTAACATCGGGATTAGACCAACATAGGTTCCCACAAGTCCCAGGGCTGGTGCTGTAATTGCCAGCATGTCTAACATTGCAACTCCTTTTTTATGTCTTTGCTTCATGAAGTGGGTTGCTCCCTCCAGCTGGTTTCTAAGCTGATCTTCATCTGCACCGTCAACAATGAGCATTATGCCCATTCTAATGAACTCATCTTCAGTATACCCATCCAAATGATCCTCAAGGGCCAGTAAACCTTCTCTTCTTGATACCTCGGAAAGCTGGATCAGAGTCATAATATCTTCTTTTATGTTAAAATTGTTCTTTGTAAAAGCCTTTTTTAAAACTGCTCCAAATGTTTTAATACGATCGGGCGGAAAAGCAGTTACAAATGCACCGAGGGTACCTCCGATAATAATAAAGAAGGAAGGGACATTCCAAAACAGATGAGGTTGCCCTGATGATATTACTCCGCTAGACATGAATCCTAAATTTAATAATAATCCTATTAATGTTGATATCCCTAATATTTTTCGCATTAATACTATTAAACCCCCTATTTCTCCTGCTATTCTTAGGTCTTTCTATTCAACATTATATTACTCAATCCCCTTATATTCAATTTTTTACGACATTTCTTAACCTAATCTTTATACCCATATCCCGTCCAGCATATGTATTCAATTGTTGATTTGCATAGGGGTATGGTATAATATCCATGGAATTATTATGAAAGTGGGAGCGTTCCTTTCCAAATGTAAAATAGTAGTAGGACGGAGATTGATATGAATACGAAACAAGCAAAGAATATAATCTTCTCGATTGGGATTTTAGGCAGTACATTGCTTATCTGTGAGGTTCTTTATCGTAATGACTTAGGAAATCAAAATATAAACATTGTAATGTCTATGGCAATATTTATTATTACTGCCGTTACAGAAGGGTATCTTTATGGAGTGCTATCGGCAGTGATAGGTGTCTTTTCTTATGATTTTTTAATTACCCCGCCAAGATTTGGATTTAGCTTTACTGTGGAGTTCCCGGTTACCCTTATTATACTGTTGCTTGTGGCGATAACTAGCAGCACGATTACTACTAGGATTAAGACTGAAGCTATACATGCCCGACAAAGGCATCAGCATGCCGAATTGCTCTACAGTATTAATCGAAAACTTCTTTCAACAAGGGATCTGGATACCATAGCAAAATACTCTGTGGAATATTTAAAAGATGAGCTAATGCGCTCTGTCGCTCTCTTTGCAAATATTGAACCTAAAGGAAGACCAAAGCCTTATTTCGGGCATGTTAAAGAAGATGTGGACATTGAATATTTTATGAACGAGAAGATATTTGATCTTATAAGGTTGGCTGTAGATAAGCAGAAGGCTTTATACGATAAAGATTATGGCTACTTTTTACCCATCGTTACACAGAATATCACCTATGGAGTATTTGCTTTTTCTCTTGGGGAAAATGATCTTAATAAGAAGCAGAGGATGTTCTTAGAATTAATCGCGGATCAAACGGCTCAGGCACTGAGAATGTATCGCCTTATGGAGGAGCAGCAAGAGATTAAGGTTATGATAGAAGCAGAAAAGGTAAAGAACAGCTTTTTAAGGAGTGTATCCCATGATTTGAGGACTCCGCTTACGGGCATTATTGGTGCCAGTTCCACTTTATTAGAAGAAGGGAAGAAAATACCCTATGAAGTGCAGACCAAATTAATCGAGGGAATACATAATGATTCTCAGTGGCTTTTAAATATGATTAAAAACATATTGTCAATTACCAAGCTCCAGAAAAATGATATGATGATTGGTAAATCCGAGGAAATCGTGGAAGAGGTAATAGAAGAAGCTGTCTTAACCTTTCGCAAGCGTTTTCCCGGTGCTAAAATCACTGTGAAACAGCCTGAAAATGTAATTTTACTTCCTATGGATGTTATGCTGATTTCTCAAGTCCTCATTAACATTTTGGAAAATACGCAAAGACATGCCAAGGGCCAGAAGTCGGATGTGGCAATTGAAATAAAGGAAATGGATGATTGTGTAGCCTTTGTTATAACAGATACCGGTCCTGGGATAGATCCAAAGCTTCTGCCACTGTTATTTAACTTTTCAGTTACGACAGAGGAAAATCCCTATAGCGATTCGATGAGAGATTTAGGAATAGGACTATCTATCTGCAAAACCATAATCAAAGCTCATGAAGGGGAGATATGCGCAAGTAACCGACGGGAAGGCGGGGCGCAATTTATGTTTACAATACCTCTCTGCAAAGAGGAACAGAAAACACAAGAATAAGACAGCTGGAGAAGAGTATTAATAGAAAGGTATGGCTATGAAGAATAAACATCTTATAATGGTTGTAGAGGATGAAGAAGCAATTATGGAATTCATCTCTGTTAAATTAGAGTTACAGGGTTATCGGGTGCTGAAGGCCCTTAACGGACAAGAGGCAATTTCCTTTGCAGCATCCTACTGCCCTGATTTGATCCTGTTGGATTTGGGTTTGCCGGATAGAGATGGCATGGAAGTGTTGGAGGCGCTCAGGCAATGGAGTTTGGTTCCTGTCATTATCATATCAGCAAGACACGAAGAGAAATTCATTGTATCGGCTCTTGACAGCGGCGCAGATGACTATATTACAAAACCCTTTAATAATGTTATTCTGATGGCACGAATCAGAACTGCTCTTCGAAAAGGGCATATGTCGAAAATAAAGAACAGCAAGGTAAATGAATCCTTTCGTCTAGGGGATTTACAAATTGATTTTGATAAGCGAATAGTAACCGTGGACGAAAAGGTGATTCATTTGACTCCGATTGAATATCGGATTATTGTCTTGCTTTCTCTTAATGTAGGGACAGTACTGACTCATGAGTTCCTGTGCCATGAACTCTGGGGGCCTTATGTGGATAAAAGTAAGGCACTCCGGGTTAATGTTGCCAATCTTCGGAGAAAGATTGAAAAGGATACTTCAGATCCCCAATATATCTTAACAGAAATGGGAGTAGGATATCGGATGCTGGAGGAGGGCTAAATATCAGGTGTTTTATCCCCCTCATCCCTTTCAACATAAAAATCATGGGATGAGGTGACCCCTAAAATCTATATTTTTGTGCATCCTCTTTTAACTGCTCTGACATGCTGGATAAAAGGCTACTTAATTCTGCAATCTTACCCAGATAATTTGTTTGTTCCTGCACAGATGCGGATACTTCCTGGGTTCCAGCAGCATTTTCTTCAGAGATAAAAGATAAATCCCTAATAACCTTAACTACTACTTCCTTTTTCCCTTCCATCTCCTTCATGGATTTATTTAATGTATCAATATTAGCTCTTGTGTCTTCCACGGCAGTGGAGATACCATAGAATTTAGATTGTGTCTGGGCTACACTGTCTGATTGTTTGGATATGGTATCTGCAATTTTATCCAGTTTTGACATGGAAGATAGGGTTCTATCTCTAAGCTCCTCCACTACTTCGTTGATTTCCTTAGACAATTTATCAGCTGCCTCTGCTAAGACTTCAACCTCACTGGCCACCACAGAAAATCCTTTTCCTGATTCCCCTGCTCTGGCAGCCTCAATCGACGCATTTAGGGCAAGGAGTTTGGTCTGTCTAGTGATATCGCTAATCATATGGCTGATGTCAAAAATTCTTGCCGCACTATGATTGGTCTCGTTAAATACCTCATGGATTTCATTTGAGAGGGCCTTGTTAGCTTCAGTTTTCTCAACCAGCTCCTGGATTAGTATTACTCCCTCATCTTTTAATTTCTCTACAGTTTCTGATGATTGGTGTAGACCAAGCATGTTAAGCTGTTCCTGCTCCATTAGATACTCCATCTCATTTATTTGATGCACACCTTGTTGGGTACTATCTGCCTGGGCAAGATTACCGTCTGCAATTTGATCTACGGCAGTAAATATCTCTTTCATCATCTGGTTAAAGGCTTGCACCATGCCATCCAATCTCTGAGAAGTATCTGCAACTCGTCCGGCGATGTCCATATTCTCCTTTAATAATATCCTGGTTGATTCTGTTATAGCTTGAAAAGCTAGAGAAAGCCTGCCTATCTCATCCTTGCGCTTACAGTACTTTTCACTTTGATCTATGGTATAGTCTCCAGCAGACATTTTACCCCCAATTTCCGTTAGATATATGATAGGTTTAGCCGTTTTCCCTGCTGATATATATACTACGATTAAGGCAAATAATATAAATACCCCTCCAATAATCGCCATACTTTTAATTAATAGATCAATACCAGCAAAAGCCTCCTCGCGATCGATCTCCAATCCAATTGACCAACCTCTGCCTTCTATAGGAGCATAACCCATGATTTTATTTATACCATTATATTCATAATGGCCATAGCCCGTTTGTCCCCAGGCCATAGCTTTTTGCAGTGTATTAAAGTTGGAATAACCAATTAGATTATCTCCTAATTGCCCCTCCTCTTCTTCCTGGTTTTTAGTTTCCTCCGTTGCTGTAGATACTCCATCTGTATCCTCTTCGGCAGATTCTTCTTTATCATTCTTATCCGTTGCAGTTGATACCACATCTATGGGCAGGGACTTTAATAAATTCGCCATAATTTCTTGATGTGAGTGAGCAATGGTATTTCCCTTACTATTAATAATAAATGCAGAACCTGTATCCCCGCTGGTAACCTCTCCTGCTAAGTCTCCTAGTTCTTGCCCTGGTCTGATTCCCACCAGTGCACCTATAACCTGGCCCTTCGCTTTAACAGGTAGGGAATATATCATGATCAGCTGACCATGGCTAATAATTGGCTCTGTTATAGACATTTCACCTTTTAGAGCATTTTGATAATATGCTGCATCTATATCTTTACTGCTTCCATCGTCAGATAAAGTATTACCACCCTTATCTACATAAATCATATGTAGATATCCACCTCTATTCCTTTCTTTCTCTAAGATATCCACAATCTGGTCCCTCTGGATGGATTCCTGTACATTAAATGCAGGATAATTAGAAAGTGCTTCCAAAGAATTGAGATTATTATTAAGTTTTGTATTAATCATTTTTGCTGATTGTAAAGCCAACTGCTTCATAGAGCTTTCTGTTTTATCAGCCAGCGCCTTTTGTGCTGCAAGGAAGGAAGCAGCTACTAACCCAGTACAAATTACTGTCATTAAGATACCAAACAGTACTGTCATTTTCATTTTTATCGTCTTCATATGTATTCTCCTGATGCCTACTTCATCAGTTTCCTTTCCTAGTGAAATATTTAATATTATCCTATGCTTTAAGGAATATTATCCTATGTTAATTAATACTATGGTTCCCCCCCTATTCATATCATCTTTAATAAGAAACAATAATAATAACTAATACTATATCAACAATTAGTACTATTATACCATTGATTTTATTAATTTCAATGCTTAATCACTCATCCACCTAAAATAAATTCAACTTATTCATATAATTTTTTTGATTGTTATTTACCATATTTTAACCGAATTATGTGGATAATAATTCCTTATAAGTTAAGTTTTTCTCTAATCATGAAAGAATTTTGAATCATATTGAAAAAAAGAGCAAAAAGGCATTTGACATTTTTAAAAATATGATTATGATAGACTATGGTGTTTGTATTTTATCTATGATATTTATATTTTCTGCTAGTTGATTTAATGAAGAATTTCAACTAACATATATAATATACGGCAATATAATATCCGATAATTAATAATGAAAAGTATGTAAGGAGGATACCCAATGAAAACCGGTTTTGATCCACAGAGGTATATAGATGAACAGTCAAAGTATATTCTGGAGCGTGTTATGAACTACGATAAGCTGTACCTCGAATTCGGTGGAAAACTAATAGGTGACAAGCATGCCAAGCGTGTTCTCCCAGGCTTTGACGAGGATGCTAAAATCAAATTACTACAGAAATTAACGGATCAGGCTGAGATTATCATCTGCGTATATGCAGGTGATATTGAGCGTAATAAAATCCGTGGTGACTTTGGTATAACCTATGATATGGAGGTACTTCGTCTCATTGACGATCTGCGCAGCTATGGCTTAGAGGTAAATAGTGTTGTCATCACCCGCTATGATAAGCAGCCTGCGACCACAGTATTTATTAATAAATTAGAACGACGTAATATTAAGGTATACACTCATGCAACGATCCCCGGTTATCCTGCCGATGTGGATACTATCGTCAGTGAGAACGGATACGGTATTAATCCTTATATTACTACGACAAAGCCTATCGTTGTAGTCACTGCTCCCGGTCCCAACAGCGGCAAGCTGGCGACCTGTCTGAACCAGCTTTATCATGAATATAATATGGGACATAATGCGGGCTATTCCAAGTTCGAGACCTTCCCTGTATGGAGTGTTCCCTTAAAGCACCCTCTGAATATTGCCTATGAAGCAGCCACTGTGGATCTGAAGGATGTTAACATGATCGATAACTTCCACTTCGAGCGTTATAATGAAGTTGCCATTAATTATAACCGTGATCTAGAGATGTTCCCAGTAATTAAGAGGATCATAGAGAAGATTACCAACAAAGAATCCATCTACCAATCCCCAACAGACATGGGTGTAAATCGAGTTGGTTTTGGTATTATTGATGATGCGGTTGTAGCCGAGGCTTCCAAGCAGGAGATTATCCGCCGTTATTTTACTACGGTATGTGATTTTAAGAAGGGGCTCTTAGATGAAGAATCCGTAAATCGTATGAAGGTAATCATGGAAGAGCTTGGCTTAAAGCAAGAGGATCGTCACTGTGTTCAACCAGCTAGAGAATATGCTGCCAAGCTTAAGGACAGATGCCCTGATAACGAAACCGTATCTGTAATCGCCTTCGAACTCGAGAACGGCAAAATTATTACAGGTAAAGGTTCTTCTACTATGGATTGCTGCTCTGCTGCTCTGCTGAATGCCATCAAATATCTGTCTGGCATCGGTGATGAAATCTACTTATTATCACCCCTGGTTTTGAATACCATACAGGATCTGAAGGTTCATAACCTTCGCAGTAAGGTTCCCTATCTGAATGCCAATGATATTCTCATTGCACTGAGTATCTGCGCTGTTACTAATCCTACCGCACAGCTTGCTTACGAGAAGTTATCGCAGCTTACCGGTGTTCAGGCGCATTGCACCGCCATATTGAACCGTAACGATGAGCAGATCCTGAAGAAGCTAGGAATTGACATAACCTGTGATGCCATATATCCCTCTGAGAATTTGTATTACCTATAAAGAATACTATGAAACAAAACCTATGGAGTAGTTTGCCCTTTTTTGGCTACCCCCATAGGTTTATTTCATAGTAATCCTAATAAAATCTAAAGAGCATCAAGCCGAAGTGGCTGATGCTCTTTTTACAATCCCTTCATACTAACAGTACATGCCTTCCCTTTGAGTTAGTTTGTGCCTTCTCTTTGAGTTAGTTTGTGCTGAGGATTACGCAGGCACAAACTTCTAGGTGTGAATTATGTTTTTCAATAATTCACACTACTCTTCCATTTAAAAATTCTTTTTTAAAATTTTCTTCTTCAATGTCTACATAGCCCCTAAAAATCACATCTTTTATATCCTCATGATTAAATAGATACATATATTGTTCATTAAGATTACCTTCTGGATACAAACAGGCTATGTAATCATATTCTTTATTGGTAGCTATATCTCTTTGCCTTCGTCCATATATCATAATTCTCTTATTTCCATTGTTCAGCAGCACAATGCTGCCTATAGGTAAGTATTCCTTCATCCTTCTTCTTGTATCATGATAAGCGAATATCCTGTACTTTTCCTCTCCTAATATTTCTATATCAGCTTTCTGGTACAAAAAAGTCAATCATCCCAGGAAAATCTTTTCTTGCAGCTTCAACTGCTTTTTTAGTATCTTGGGATTTCAACATATAATAGTCTCCCTGATCATTATATATCCTAATGTTTGATATGGAATTTTTTTTCTTAGAATTAATAATAACATAATTCCTATAGTTCTCGTTTTCCCAGGTTGATTTTAGGAAACCCCTGCTTCTTTCCACATCCCAGCCTAATAGCCCGGCCTCCTTCTCATATACCTCCTTGTCATTTGCAGTATATGCATTAATGAGCTTTTCTAAGTTATCTGACTTAAGAGATATAGAATAGCTTTCTTCCTTTTTTATTGTATAGGCCATAGGTATTTGTAAATGCTTAGAGAAAAAATTCAATCTTTCATTTTCTTGGGCTATTTCCAAAGTGAAATTTTTAGCTTCCTCATCAAATATAATAGACATATATCCTCTAGAGCCTATTACTAATTTATTGATACAGACTTCGTATTCCTCTTGATTTTCTAATACTTCGATTTCATATTTTTCTTCTGTAGCTATATCCTTTATCCTTTGAATATCATCACTTAGTTCATATGTGTTTTTATCTTTAAATATAAATATTCCTCGATTTAAAATCACCTTATTACTTTCTATTTTCTTATCCTTTACACTAATTAAACCTCTCAGAATCAGTGCTTTTCTCATTTCCAAATGATGATCTTCTAATTTTTTAGTGAATACTTTTCCCTGTAGACCCGTTCCTGCATACAATATGAGTTTTTCTACCTTCATAATATGAGCTAAAACTATAAATTCATCCTGTGTTAAGGTGAGTATTTTCATTCTATTATCTCCCAAAAGAATAAACTATTTAACTATATTATGATTACATCATAATTAGATAAGTTTGTTGATAACCACCAAACCATTACTTATGATGTAATCATAATATCCTTCTATGTATTTAATAATGATTATTAACCAAAGACACTGCTAAAGAATCCACCAACTGCATCTGTGACATTGTTAAAAGCATCTTCAACAGCTTCCGTAGCTGCTCCTACAAAATTCTTAGCATGCTGTCTAATGGTTGCATCTCCTATTTTTATGTCAGCAAGCTTGTCCACTACAACTGCTGTTACAATACCAACACCGGCACCTACAACTCCACCAACTACAGTGCCTACCGGGCCTCCAATGAAGGTCCCAACGACTGCACCTGCCTTAGCACCCGCAGCAGTACTTGCAAAATATGCCCCTGTATAAATGGCTCCTTCAACTGCTGCATTAGCAACCTTCTGGGATACTGGCTGACCATTATCTGCAAATAATTCTTCACCAACGGTTAATGCTCCTCCTGCTACTGCAAGTCCAGTTGAAACTTTATTTAACACACTGGTAGCTTTACTTACCTTACTATAGGATTTTGTATCAGATATTAGCTTATTGACTGCCGGATTTTTTGCAGCAGTATCAACACGATATCTGGTCCCAACTCCTTTAATTGTTCCTCCAGATACACCTTTAACGTATAAATAATCATCATTCATAACGACTGCAACCTTATCTATATAAGGTTGATTAACTTTTATAGCTCCCTTTATACCACCTGCCAAACCTGCGCTCATATCTATAGTATTATTAATAGTACCTGTTACATTATTGGCTTTTTCTAGATTACTGCCTACAGAGTTTCCACTATTTGTTGGCTTCGGAATCGGGGTAGCAGTTGCCCTATTAATTGTAACCGCTGGGGTTGCTACTGGCGCTTTTGTTGGAGTTGCGGTTGGAGCCCTACTAATTGTTACCGCTGGAGTCGCTACTGGCGCTTTTGTTGGAGTTGCGGTTGGAGCCTTACTAATTGTTACCGCCGGAGTCGCTACTGGCGCTTTTGTTGGAGTTGCGGTTGGCGCCTTACTAATTGTAACCGCCGGAGTTGCTACTGGCGCTTTTGTTGGAGTTGCAGTTGGCGCCTTAGTAGTAGCTGTTGCTGCCTTTGTTACCGCCGGGGTTGATACTGTAGCTTTTGCTGCAGTTGTAGTCGACGCTTTAGTAGTAGTCGTTGTTGTTGCTGCCTTTGTTGGCGCCGGGGTTGACACGGTAGCTTTAGCTGCAGTTGTAGTCGGCGCTTTAGTAGTAGTCGTTGTCGCTGCCTTTGTTGCTGCAGGAGTTGACACGGTAGCTTTTGTTGTAGTTGTAGCCGGAGCCTTATAAGTACTTGTTGCTGGCGCCTTATAACTACTTACCGCCGGGGTCGCTGCAGGAGCCTTATAGGTACTTGCTGCCGGGGCTTTATAGGTACTTGCTGCTGGGGCTTTATAGGTGCTCGCTGCTGGGGCCTTATAACTACTAGCCGTTGATGTTTTACTACTGCTTGACGTAGGTGCTTTGTAAGTCGATGCCGAATAACTTGAATACTTACTAATAATTGCCATACACATCCTCCTTGATTAATTTATTGCTTCCTTATATTTGAAAATGTCATGCACCTTAAAGGCATAACATCCTCCTGCACATTTTAAGGTTTCTTTCTTTTTACATCCCCTGCACAAGGTATCTGCATTTATATGATAAGCTAATGTATCAAAGCAATAACTAAAATAGGCTCTCGCTTCGTCTATATGACAAAAATCCTCTGTTTTTGCCTTCATATATTGGGACAAAGCAAAGCAACGTATTACACTTAAATCCGGCAAAATGTCAATCACCGGTGTGCAACTGCTTAACTCACTCAGGATATTAATATCGTTCCTACCTGTGTCCTTTATTTTTTGTTCTAGGCATTTATACTCTAACGGTGTAAATATACATCTTGGAATTGCATTACAATCGTAGAAGGGTACAATGCCCTCATCTAGTAGCTTATGATAAAATTTAAGAACCCGTGGTTTCATCCTGCGAAAGTAGGTTAAGCTATTTCCTTTCATACCCTCATTATTCGGCACACTAACTGCGGTTCTTACATATTTATAATCTAAGCTCTTTAACACTTCAATGATGTAATCGTATTCAAAATCCGGCTTATACATATTGATACCAATGGTAATTCTATCTTGCATATAGTACTGTTTACTGAAGAGGGTAATGTTTTCAATCATTTTTACAAAATTTCCTTCACCTATGTCTATTGGTGAATTACAATTGATAAGAAGCTTAAATTTAGGATGTATTAATTGATTAACAAACCTATTTAGCAAAATACCGTTGGTAAACAGAGTACATACTTTTATTCTTTGGTCGTTAATAATGATATCTAGTATTTCTTTAAATTGATTATGTACCGTTGGCTCTCCACCGATTATTCCAACTTCCTCTTCATCATTTGTTAAAGCAAACTCTAATGCTTTTTTAAAATTATCCAGTGTTATATCATCTGTGCTTTTTCCTACGAATTCATCTGCAAAGCAATATGGACATCTTAAATTACAGCGCTCTGTAACCATAATATTAGCCATATTTTATCTCCGATCCCCTGTTAAGATTACCCTTCCATTGTTTGTATAAATTGTACCTTGTCCTAACTGAAAATAATCATCTATAATAAATTCACCATTGATAAATAGCCGTACCTTCCATAAACCTTGTATCAGTGCATACTCCATACTTCTTAGGTCTAGGTTGAACCATACAGAAATGGGATTCCCGTACTCAACATCCTCTTGGCTAAGGATATTTTCTGAGATGTCAAAAATCTCTTCATAGGGGTTAAACCATAATAGACTTATGGAATGTATCCCAATAATATTTATAAAGTCAAAGCGGAGGGACACCATATGATCCAGGAGTTTATTGAATATTTTTTTCTCTTTTCCATTGGTGTCATTATATTCCGTAATTTGATTGCTCATAAAGCATCTTTCCAATTCAATGGAATATTGGATGGCATTATATAATCTTTGACCCTTGTTATCTATAAGGAGTACAGACCAAAGTGAACCGTCCTCTCCAATTTCATATTGATTAGCATATGGATCATTAAAGTAAACTCCTTCATTAATAAGAAAACGATAATAATATTTCCCAGGGGGAAAGGTTTCGTTAATTATCCACATATTATTATCCTTTTCCATCCTTCTAGTTGGGAAAACTTTATTTTTCCATACAATACTAATAGACTCTACCATAAAATTTTTATGTTCCTTATAGCTAATAATCATTTTAAAGTCCTCCCTCCTAAATATATCATACTATTTTTACTGTAAAAGTAAAGAAAAATATACATATATTTACTTTATTCAGCACCATTTTACATTTTTAGTTTCAATTGGTCTCCATAATATGGCATTCCGAGGTGTTTTTTTCTATAATTTTTCTATAATATAAAACGGGACTGTCACACTATGCAATGTGTGATTAGTCCCATTTTGATATAAATAAACTCAAGATTTCGAAAATTTGAGATATTCTTTCGCTATATACTTTAAGTAATCTTATTCGTTCGCTGCTCTGTAACCCAAGCACAGCGCACCCATAATTCCTGGGTTATCTCCTAATGCTGGTTCAACAATATACTGATCGATATTCTTTGTTATTGCTTCTGCCTTCAGATAACCGTTGAGATTAGCAACTACCTTCTTTCTCACCAAGGGAAATAGCTGGGGCTGATGCATCACCCCTCCCCAGAGAATGATTATATTGGGAGAGAGTGTTAGGATATAATTCGTAATTGCCTGAGCAATATAGTAAGCCTCCAGCTCCCATACCTCTGGCTGGTCTACCAGCTCAAAACCCTTCTTGCCCCAACGTCCTTCAATGGCAGGCCCTGCCGCCAGCCCCTCCATACAATTGCTGTGGTATGGACAAAAGCCCTTATAATGATCCTCCTTATGCCTGTTAACCAGGATATGCCCTGCTTCCGGATGTATTAAACCATGCAAAGGATTACCATTAATGCAGATACCAACTCCAACCCCGGTACCAATGGTTATATAGACAGATACCTCACTATCCTTAGCTGCTCCCCAGGTTGCTTCTCCCAGTGCAGCTCCATTTACATCGGTATCAAATCCCACAGGAACCTTCAAAGCCTCCTGGAAGGCCTTGACAATATTGTAATTACGCCAGGCCAGTTTTGGTGTACTGGTAATCATACCATAGGAAGGGGAATTCTTATTAAGATCAATGGGACCAAAACATCCAATACCCAGGGCCTCAACACCCTCCATTCTAAAAAAATCGATCATTTTTGGAATGGTCTCCTCCGGCGTTAACGTGGGAATTGTTATCTTCTTAAATATTTCTCCATTATCATTACCGATTGCACACACCATCTTCGTACCACCAGCTTCAATACCTCCAATTTTCATGCTTATCCTCCCAGTATAAAATATTTTAATTTTATATTAATATTATATAAACCCTATGAACATTTCCCAGTATATTACCCTATGACTTGTTCACTACAATAATTAAGAGACATCTTCACCATTATTAGGTAAGGCTATACTTGTCATATTATATCAAAAACAACGAAGAATCAAGATTTGTCTTACCTCATATTCATCCAATAAAGAGTTTACCTTAGCCCAGTGCCTTCTGCCATAGGCAGATTAATACGAGTCATGGGAGTGCCCATCCTAGTTATCAACTTGAAGAATATTTTAATAAAGTATTTTTTATCAGCTCGGGTACATTTGGGCTCTACATATTATCAAAATTATGGTATACTAGGTCATATCATTCATTAACCCGTACAGACCAAACTGTCCGGCTGTTATACCCCATTTGTTGGTAAGAAATGACCTTGCTTTGTATAATATAATGATTGCAGGGTTATGATGAATTTATTAAACTTTAGTCTGATCAGACAAATAGCATGGAAAGGGAGATTTAAATGAAAGAAGACAAAAACACAATTCAACAAGCAATACTTTCTGGAGATACCGTCCTTGGAATTGAGCTTGGATCAACAAGGATCAAGTCCGTACTGATTGATAAAAATCATAATCCAATTGCATCGGGAGGACATGACTGGGTAAACCAATATGTTGATGGTATCTGGACATATTCCTTAGAAATGATATGGAACGGCATACAAGCAAGCTATCGTGACCTATACGAAAATATTAAAAAGCAGTATGATGTGGAATTAAAAACGATTGGAGCTATTGGCGTTAGCGGCATGATGCATGGTTACCTGGCATTTAACCATCAAGGTGATTTATTGACCCCATTTCGTACCTGGCGTAATACTATGACTGCACAAGCCAGCGAAGAACTGACCAAGCTATTTGGATATCCAATTCCTCAGCGCTGGAGCGTCGCACATCTTTATCAAGCAATCCTAAATAAGGAAACTCACGTAGGTGATATCGCTTATATAACTACATTAGCCGGCTATGTACATTGGAAGCTGACTGGCGAGAAGGTAATGGGAGTAGGTGAAGCTTCTGGTATGTTCCCCATCGACATTACCACCAAAGACTTTAATCAAACAATGCTTCAACAATTTGATGAACGCATTGCACCCTATGGCTATACCTGGAAACTAAATAACATTCTTCCAAAGGTACTTGTTGCTGGTGAACCTGCGGGAGCTTTAACCAAAGAAGGAGCTCTTCTATTGGATCCTGCCAATAATTTAATGAGTAATATCCCCCTTTGTCCTCCAGAGGGTGATGCCGGAACCGGTATGACTGCTACCAATAGTGTAGCTGTAAAGACTGGTAATGTGTCTGCGGGTACCAGTGTGTTCGCAATGATTGTATTAGAAAAAGAATTATCAAGGGTATATGAAGAGATAGATCTTGTAACAACCCCCTATGGTGATCTGGTAGCCATGGTACATTGTAATAACTGTACTTCTGATTTAAATGCTTGGGTAGCTCTCTTTGGGGAATTTGCTGACACCCTAGGTATGCAATTAGATCCAAACCAACTCTATGGTACCCTATATCGCAAAGCCTTAGAGGGTGACACAGATGGCGGTGGCCTATTGGCTTATAACTACCTCTCGGGTGAACATATCACTGACTTTACTGAGGGACGTCCTTTGTTTGTTCGTACACCTGAGAGTAAATTTAACCTTGCTAACTTCATGAGAGTAAATCTGATGACAGCCCTGGGGGCTTTAAAAATAGGCTTAGACCTTCTTACCAAGGAAGAAAAAGTAGAGATTTTAAACATGTACGGACATGGGGGCTTCTTTAAAACAGCCGGTGTAGGTCAAAGTATTATGGCTGCCGCAATGAACACACCTGTATCAGTAATGGAAACTGCTGGAGAAGGTGGACCATGGGGTATTGCGATTTTGGCTTCTTACATGCTACAAAAGAAGCAGGCCGAAGACTTAGGCTCCTTCTTAAGCAGTCATGTATTTGCTAATAATGCAGGTAGTCAGTTAGCTCCTCTGCCTGAAGATGTGAAAGGCTTTAATGTATTTATGGAACGCTATAAAGGAGGTTTATCCGTGGAACGTGCTGCAGTAGAAGCGTTACAAGGATAGATTTATATTTGGTAAATTATATTTGATATCATCTTAGGGCTTTGCGCACCAGCATAATATGCTAGTGTGCAAAGCCTTCTTCATAATCGGTACCACTCTGTCTAATCATAACCTATCTTTCTTTTTTAGATTCAGATCTGAATCAACTTTCATTAGTGTGCCTGGGAATTAAGTATCACTTATGCTCTTTTATTAGGGCATTTTGTTGATTGGTGCTATCTTTTGTGGTATTATATACTAAATTATATAATATAATGTATATAATTATAATTTATTGTAAAGGATGAGGGTTACCATGAAGAAAAAACTAAAATCATTACTAATTATTGCAATGATCCTTAGCTTATTACCAATAAGCTATAGTGGAGTAAGTGCAAAGACGGAGGCTGATGACGATTCTGTCCTCGTATCTTATCTGACTTCCCCTGATGATTTACTGAACTTAATTGATACGGACATTCCCTATAGCAGTCAGGATGTTATCACCCAAGCTTGGAGCGGGAAAGGCTATCCCTATAAGATAGTAATCAAGGAAGAAGGATGGCTCTTTATTAAATATTTTGACGATGATTTCGAAACAGATTGCAATTTATACTCTAATTTTGAATTGACCTCTAAAATTGCATCTGGACATCTTTCATCCTCTGGTGATGGATTAGTATCATGCTATGTAAAACCAGGAGAATATTATTATCAGATTGCTAGATGGAACGGCTATGAGACCTGTACTGCCACCGCTTATGTTGGATTTATGCCATCTTCTGCAAGAATTAAAGTGGATAAGATTACTTACAGTAGCGATAAATCAATGGCTACAGTAACTTTTGATTATGATACGGATTATTTGCCTGATTTCAATACAGGAACTCTTCGTGTAGAAAAGGGCTATATCTCTTATACTATGATTACAGATAAAGCTACCTGGAAAGTAGATAACAGAGCCAATGCTTTGTCCACCAACTCATTTACCGCAACGGCAAATGGGAAATATGGTGTTCAAATTGCAGGGACTGATGGCTATTTCTGCATGGCATCTTTTGAAATTAAAGGCTTAAAAAATACAGCTCCTAGTTCACCGAAAATTACCGTAAGTACCAAAAACTCTAAAAAAATCTCCGGTACTGGTTTAGCCGAGGCTAAGATATATGTAGTAGTTGATGGGAAGACCTATACAGGTACTGTGGGAAAGAATGGTAAATGGACTATAACCACCAATACCACACTGAAAAAAGGCACTGTGATTAAAGCCTATGTAACAAATGCCGCCGGAACCAAGAGTAATACAACATCAGTTACTGTAAAATAACCCTAAGATAAGAATAAATAAGGATGAGGTATAAGATGAAAAAAATAATAAAATTATCACTCATTATGGTAATAGTACTAAGCTTATTACCAATTAGTGCTCTAGCAGCCAGCGAAACCACTGAAGCAGACGATACACCTGTTCTTTGTTCTACGATCACTTCTCTTGATGATTTACAATATAAAATAGATAGTAATGTAGGCTACAGTAGCCAGGATACCATAAATACCCCATGGAAAGGTTCTGCTACTCCTCATAAAATTGTTGTGGAAGAAGAGGGTTGGCTCTTTATCAAGGTTTTTAATGAGCAGGGAGATGTTGACTGTTTTCTCTATTCCAATAAAGATGCAACCTCCTATTTAAGCACAGTAAAATTAAATGTTGATACTAACGCAGTATTAGCCTGCTATGTACAACCTGGGGATTATTATTATCAAATCAAACGATGGAATGGATACGAAGAGACAACAACCACCACCTGTTATGTCGGTTTATTGCCTTCCTCAAATAGGATTAGCGTCAAATCAATTAAATACAATAGCGATAAAACTTCCGCAACTGTAACCTTTGATTACGACCAGGATTACTTAACAAGCTTTACTACAGGCACAATAAGAATAGCCAATGGCGCTGTATCACATCGCAAGATCTATGATGCAACCACTTGGAAGACTGCTTCTAGAGAGAATGCTCTACCCAAGAATACCTTTACGGTAAAGGAGAATGGCACCTATACTGCAAGAATAGCTGGAATAGATAATTACTACTGTGCTGTAACCTTTGAAGTAACAGATCTGAAAAGCAGTGCTCCAAAAGCTCCTAAAATCACTACCATGAAGAGTGAAACTGAGAAAATATCCGGAACAGGTACCGCTGGAGCTAAGGTATACGTATCTGTAGGAGGTAACACTTATTCCAAAACCATAGATAAGAATGGCAAATGGAATATTACTACAACCTCTACCTTGAAAATAGGAACCATAATTAAGGCATATGTAAAGAATTCTAAGGGTGTAAAAAGTAAATCTACTACTGTTATTGTTTCAAAATAATTTATAACATATAATTGATAAACAAATAGAAGGATTAAGGGCTGTCTGCAAATTGATTGCCTTCTAAGTAGACAAGTTAAATAATATAACATTTGATACTTAGAAGGGACATATCATAATTGCAGCAGCCTCTTTTTTATAACATGTTCTTTCATAGATTTTTATTGTTTTCTCATATTTGCTTTCTTTAATAGAAGTTAAGATTTCTTTTACCTTAGTATCTCAGGGCTTGTTAATGAAATCTTATACCATCATGTCCGAATCGTCCTTTTTTACGTCTGATAAGTTAAGGATTTTCCCTATTCCCTTAGATAAACTAATTTTATAGTACATGTTTTCATCTAAATAAAAGGGAGGCTATTTATATGAAGAAAATCAGAAAATTAGTAATGATAGTAATGATTTGCCTTATTACTATGTCCATCTACATCCCTGCTTTTGCATCCGAAACCAACACGGAGACTGTAACGGATACACCAGCAGACCCTTATTCCGGCATAGGTTGTTATATGGCTTTTTTTCAATGTCAAACCACTACCTGGGTATATCGCAATAACTTCGAGGACACTGGCGCTGGATACGGTACAGATATCTTTAAGTCTGTTTATGATAACGAGTCAAAGACCCCAACCTCAACTATAATTAATGATGCAGTTATTGATGGAGATGGGGAGTACACAATTTCACTTAATTCAGTGGATTTAAAAGGTTCCACGGATTTTAACATGGTGGGTATCTCGACGAATATTCCCCTGGATTCAGGAATCGAGGTTAAAGATGCGGTTCTAAAGTATGGTAATAAAACCATTACATCAGAATACATGCAGAAAATTGATAGCTATGACTATGTACATATCATGCTTATTAACCAATATGACAATACTATGAAAGATACAGTGAGTACCTTAGTTCCCGTAGATGGTTCAGATATGACGATCACTTTTAAGGTATCTGGATTTGGATACGATAAAGCTCCTTCTGAAGAGGATACAGCAGATTCCTCTAAAGAGGAAGACACTAAGGCAGAAGCAACAAATACCCCCGCCCCTACGGATTCAGCTTCTGAAACTAGTACAACCACAGATGATACTACTAGCAGCAAGGCTATATCTACCAGTACCATAGCGGGCATTATTGTAGGTGTCGTTATAATCCTTGCCCTTATCTTTGTTATTGGTTTCAATAGGAAGAAGAAGTCATAACATACCTTCGAGTTATTACCTACATATTAGGGATTGTGTTTTTTTAAAGCGCAATCCCTAATAATCCCCAAAGTAATAATTTTAGATTCCCAGCTTCACATAGACCTTTTTACCTTTGGCTTGATGCCCATATCATTACAAATAAGTTCAATAAAGCTATCTTAGCATAAGCATTGAACTGACCCCACAAAGTTAGATTTTTTAGGTCTAACATATAGGGGTCAGTTCAATCATACTAAGGTAGCTTTTTTTATATTTATCCTAGTATTTCTTCAATTCTTATTAATTCTTCTTTTGAGAAGCTGGAATTTTCTAATGCTTTTACATTATCTTTTATCTGCTGCAAACGTTTTGCTCCAAGTATAACACTGGTAACCCTGTCTTTACGAAGTACCCAAGCCAATGCCATTTGAGCTAGACTTTGACCCCTTTCATCTGCGATTTTGCTTAGCTTACGTACTTTATCTATTTTCTCCGACGTAATGTTACTCCTGGTCAAAAACACACTCTGTCCAGCCACTCTGGAATCCTCCGGTATATTATCTATATATTTGCCGGTTAACAGGCCCTGTGCCAGGGGAGAGAAAGCAATACTTCCCATGCCCGCTTCCTCCACAGCATCGATACCAGGCTCATTACTTCTATCTAGCATAGAGTAACACATCTGATGAATTAGACAAGGAACCCTGCGTTCCTTGAGTAGCACAGCTGCCTTTTTAATTCCTTCAGGACTGTAGTTACTGATACCTACATATAATGCTTTACCACTTTGAACAATTCCTGCCAAGGCATCCATGGTTTCCTCTAAAGGAGTATCTGGGTCCGGTCTATGGTGATAGAAGATATCAACATAATCTAATTTCATACGTCTTAGGCTTTGATCAAGACTTGCCACTAGATTCTTTTTGCTTCCCCATTCGCCGTAAGGGCCAGGCCACATATAATATCCTGCTTTGGTGGATACCACTATCTCATCACGATAAGCCCTTAATTCCTCAGTTATTATTTTACCAAAGGTCTCTTCTGCACTTCCGGCACTAGGCCCATAATTATTTGCCAAATCAAAATGTGTAATCCCTAAATCAAAGGCTCCTAGAAGCATTTCCTTACTATTGCTATAGGCATCCACATCTCCAAAATTATGCCACATACCTAAACTCATGGCAGGTAATAGTAAGCCACTTTTGCCACATCGATTATATTTCATACTGGTATATCTGTTTTTATCTGCAATATATTCCATAACGCCCTCCTCCGTTAATCCATTAGACTCCAAAATCTCTTTTGTCGACTTCATTTCTTTTTACATACAGCTTTCTTTTATTTCCCGGTAATACTTTTACTGTCTGGATTTTACCAGCCCCTTAATAATCCTTTAATGCGTCCAGATTATTTCTTAGTCCTCCGGCAAGTATTCTTACATCCTGTCCAAATACGACAAACTGTACCCCTTTTTTCACAACTCTGTCTGCATCCTCTGCAGAAGGTCCTATGGCAGCGCCCAGAATTAGGCCTTTTTCTTTCACTCTCTTGCATATGTCATCATATACTTCCTCTAGGTCTGTACCATCCTTGCGTCCACCGATACTACGGGATAAGTCTGCTGCACCGATAAAAATAGAATCGACTCCTTCTATCTTCATAATACCATCCAGATTCTCATATCCCTCCATAGTTTCTATCTGCATAATCTTTAATACCTTATCATAGGCATTTTCCATATATTCTTTCTCACTATCCAAACCATAGCGTATGGCACGAAGTGCTCCCTGACCGCGAATACCATTATATTTATCATCGGGATAGGAACATGCTTTTACTGCTAATTCTGCTGTTTTAGCATCGTTTACAAAGGGAAAGATAATCCCATCCGGTCCCATGTCAAGAATTGCTTTTAAGCTGGATGGCTCTGTAATAGGTACTCGTACGAAGGCGCAACATCCAGCACCCTGGGCTGCCATAATATGATAAAATATCTCCTGTCTATCTAGTGGCCCATGCTCAGCATCTATCCAAACATAATCATAACCTGCATATCCAGCCATCTCACTCACCATAGGATCTTTCATGGTTAAGAAGAAACCTTTAATTAATTTTTTCTCTGCAATTTTTTGTTTTAATTTCGCTAGACCATTCATTTTTCTTCCTCATCTTTCACTCGTAATTAGCCTTTCTCGGCTCCTACAGTAACACTACTTAAGAATTTATCTTGGAATAATAAAAATACAATAACTAAAGGAATTGTAACTAGAGTACAGCCCGCAAGCACCAGCTCCCAGGGTACACTTCTTGCAGAATCCAGCTCATTTAAGGTAGGCAAAATCAGCATGATTGGCATGAGCTGCTGCTTGGTAAGCATAATTTTCGGGAATAAGATTTCATTCCATTTGCTTAGAAATTGTAATATAGCAATTGCTCCAATGGAGGGAGCGGAAACTGGTATAATAATCCTGTAGAAGATTTTAAAATCTTTCGCACCGTCAATGCGGGCAGCCTCTATGAGGGAATCAGGAATACTGACCATGTATTGCCTAAGTAAAAACAAAGCAAAAACATTGGCTATACCAGGAAATATCTGTACTTTGTATGTATTTAACCATCCTAGTTTGCTAAAGAGCAAATAGAGAGGTGTAATATTCAACTCCGCTGGAATCATCATCGTAATAAGCAACATAATAAATATAAAATCTCTACCCTTAAACCTATATTTTGCAAAGGCAAATGCTGCCAAACTTGAAACCATCACTACCAAAAGGGTATATGCAGATGAAACAAAAATGCTATTAAAATAGGTTCGCATTACAAGACCAGAATTATAATTATATAATCTTGAGAAATTATTAAGGGTAGGTTCTATAGGAAGGCCAGCAACATTGGAGTTAAGCTCCGCAGCTGTTTTAAATGCACCTGATACCATGACGAATATGGGATATATGAGTATCAGGCTAACTAGTATTAATACAACATGTAATAACACCGTACTAACTCTTATTTTATTTCTCATCACTCGTCTCCTTTAAAGAACTTCAGCTGAATTAAAGTCAGCATCAATATGACGAATACTAAAATCCATCCTGCCGCACAAGCCATACCGAATTGCCCACTGGACATACTATTAATAATTAAGTTGGTATAGGGTGCTACTTGCATGGGAGGATCATAACTTTGTGCCAACATTAGGTTTGGCTCTGTAAAGATTTTTAAAGAACCAATGGCGTTAGTGATAAAAGCCATCATGAAGGTGGGTTTCATCAAGGGCATAATAATGCTCCATACGATCTGGACGGAATTAGCACCGTCAATATTGGCTGCTTCCGTGACATCTTCACTTATGGTGGTTAATCCAGAGAGAAATATAATAAAATACCAACCAATTGCACGCCAGGTAATTAGTATCACTACTGTCCATTTCATCAATTGCATGTCTGATAAGAATGGAATTGCTTTCCCTAGAATTTGATTTATAACACCTACTCTCTCTCCAAAAATAATTTTGAAACAAAGAGCACTGGCGGCAACTGCACATACTTGGGGAAGAAAGATAATGGGCTTGTATATTCCTTGAAATTTCTTGATTGGTTTTGAACGTACCAATAATGCTAGTAGAAATGCGAAAATCATTGTAGGGATAAAGCTACCAATAAAATAAAACAAGGTATTAGAAAGACATTTCCACATGGTGTCATATTGAAATAAACTCAAATAATTAGATACCCCTATAAATCTTGCTTTTCCATATCCTTTATAACTAAAGAAACTAATAGCAAATGAGTATATGGCTGGATATAGAAAGAAAATTACATAGGATATCATAAAGGGTAATATAAAAATATATGGTATTGCTTTTCTTTTCGGCAGCTTCTTTGTCTTACGCGTTGCCATCGCTTACCTCCTATATGATGGTATTTGCGGGCAGAGTGCCCCCTGCCCGCATCCCAAATAGCAACTATTGCTGATATGGATTACCAATCTGATTAATCATATCTTTTTCGGCTGCTGCAAGTGCATCCTCCAGAGACATATTACCATAGATATATTCGTCTAAATATTGAAGTGCTATGGTAACCTCCTGTGAAGAAGCAGGTGTATATGGATATACTTTTAAGTATTCCATAGCCTCAAAGTTAACAGGGCCTAAGCTACTTGCATAATAATCATGTTCCGCATTGAAATATGGATCCATCTGTGCAGATTTTAATGCAGGTATAATACCTGTTACATCATAGATAATCTTAGAGGCTTCTGGATCAAAGCTAAGTCTTGTCATATATTCTGCTGCAAGTTCTTTATTCTTACTGCTTGCAGGAATTACCCAGATTGCGCCACCTGCATCAGAACCTTCTCTGATTTCTTCTGGCCATGGTGCAATTGCCCATTTGCCCTTTTGATCTTCTAGACCAAAGTTCATGAAATCTGTCTTAAACCAGCCACCGATTAACTGGCTTACCAGTTCTCCGCTACTAAAGGCAGGTGCCCAATCAGCACTCCACTCTGCTACTGAACTATTTACACTGGAGTCATGGATCTTCTTAATTCTTTCAAAGGTTAATTTAACATTTGGATCAGATGCTAAATTATAGTTACCCTCTTCATCACAGAAACGTCCATCGGTAGCACTTAACATCATCATCAAGTCATAGTTTTTATTTGGTACATTATAATTTTCCATGCTAGCGTTAGGATACTTTTCTCTTATTTTTTCACCAGCTGCAATATAATCATCAATTGTTTTAACATCATATGGATTAATACCACATTCTTCAAAGATGTCTGCACGGTAGAACCATACCTTAGGCTTAATCTCACGAGGGAATGCTAAATACTCACCGTTATATTGCATTACTGATTTTGCAGCATCAATAATATCATCTTCATAAGCTATGATATAATCTCCCAAAGGCTCTAGTACACCAGCCTCTGCAAATTCAGGTAGCTGTGTATAATTTAAACGTATAATATCTGGTAGATCTTGTCCACTAGCAAGAGCTAATCTTAGCTTTTGGGCAACATCGCCATCACCACTTCCACCTAATTCTACTTCAATATCAAGTTTTGCATCAATTTCTGGATTAGCCGCTAAAAATTGTTCATTAATTTTTTCATAGTTTTCTGTCGCAGGAAAAACCATCATTTTCAGTGTAACAGGATCTCCCTCCCAGATACTTGGCTCATCAGAAGCTGTATCTTCTCCCTCAGTCTCCTTTGGAGCGTCAGTTGTAGCAGGGGTCTTGCTGGTATCATCCGTTGATTTCTCTTCTTTACCACATGCTGATAAAAGTCCAAGACATAATACCAATATTAACAAAATTGAAATTAGTTTTTTCATTTTCCCTCTCCTTTAATGTTAGTTATAATGACACGAATGTTGAGCTCAATCCAATTCATATCTTACAATATCAAGTATAGCGACATTCGTTGACAATTTTAATATGAAAATGTTATTATAATCTTAGAAATATTACGATTTTTATTATTATATCCAGAAATTTGTATAAAAATGAGGTGAATTTATGTATAGTTTAGTAATTGTTGATGATGAAAAGCTCACCCGTGAGTGCCTTTTAAAATATGTCAATTGGAATAAATTATCCATTAGCTCAATCTATACTGTGGCCAGTGGCTTTGAAGCTTTGGATATTCTGAAGGAACATCCTATTGATATCCTAATCTCTGATATTAAGATGCCAAAGTTAAACGGAATTGAGCTGGCAACCCAGGTTAGAGCAGAGTACCCAGAATGCAAGATTGTATTTATAAGTGGTTATTCCGATAAAGAATATTTAAAATCCGCCATTCATTTGAAAGTCAATAATTACATAGAAAAACCCCTCAATATCTCAGAAATAGAGAATGTAATGGAAACCATCGTCCATGAGGTAAAAGAGGAGGCTATTAAAAAAGAAAAGGAAGCCATTCTCGTCTCTGGCTTAGAAAAATCAATTCCTGTTATGAAACAAGAAATAGCTCTTTCTTTAATAAGTCCTCATCTAGACTATACCGAGTTTAAGAAGAAATATACACCCCTATATTTTTCATGGCCAGAAAAATCACCTCTCTTTGTTAGCTGTATTATCCCAGATGAAACACAGGAGAAATGGGGCAAGGATAAGGAACTTATCAATGAAATTTATCATATTCTTGATACGAGATTACCCCATAACTCTTTGGATTTTTATGCTGCACAGACCAGAGAAGATGTAATTGTTATAATTACCCACCAGATAAACCGTAGTTCATTAATAGAAATTCTTGGGTTATTACAAAGCTTTTTATACCAAAGCTTGTCCCTGACCGTAACCATAGGTGTAAGTTCTATTGTATTTGATATTCCTTCCCTACCACAGGGATATCTAGAAGCTTGTAAGATGGCCCAGGAACGATTTTATTATGGTGGGAACCAAATATTTACATCCCGCAGTAGTAGTACGGCGCCTCCCCTTGACACTAAACTTTTTGATTCCTTAGAGATTAATTTTGAAGGGGTAAGTAACTTATTTGATATTCTCCTGGAGCGTAAATATAAGGACATTGAGAATGTAAAGGAGCGATTATATGGCCTTTATCTAAATATGATGGAACGCACCTTAAACAAGAATATCATTCCCTATACTGAGTTCGCTTACATGACATTATTACAAATGCGGGAGTTTATTCTCTTTGGTATGCATGCCTTGAGAACACTAGGGGATGATCAATATGACCCAAAGGTCAAAGATGCCATCTACTACATCCTATGGAATTACTTTAATACCAACTTAAGTATTATTGCCATTGCCAATTCTGTAGGACTCTCCCCCAATTACCTTTGTTCCTTATTTAAGAAAAATACAGGTACTACTATTAATGATTTTATACTGCAAATCCGCATAGAAAAATCCAAACGATTATTGCGCACTACAGATTTGCGTCTTTATGAAATATGTGAAAGAGTCGGTGTTACAGATCCCAATTATTTTAGTGCCCTATTTAAACGTCTCTATGGACAAACCCCACGTGAATATCGTAATTCCTGTAAAGGTGATGAAAACCAATGACTTCAATAATGACATTTATTAAGAAAAGAATTCTTCCATCCCAATTTAGCAGTAAGCTTTTTATTGCTTTCTTTTGTTGTGTTATGCTCCCCATATCCATAGTTCTGCTTAACAATAAATACCGTTCTGAGGAGCTAATCAAAGATCAATCAATCTTTTCAAATGAAAAAGCTTTAAACCAAACCGCTGCATTTTTAGAATATAAGCTGTCATCTTTAAAAAATATTATAGATATTATCAGCCTGGATAATACAGTACAGACTGTTTTGAAGACCAATCACTCCTATTACCGGGAGAATCAGGGTAATTGGTTTATCCAAACCACTGATATGAAAAATATTATTTACAATTCCTATCTGACCAGCGATATTAAATCCCTACGCCTTTATATGCAGGATGGACCTGCTAGTTTTGATGAAACAGCTGATTTTAAGGAGCTTACAGAAGCAAAACAGAGTGATTGGTATGAAAGAATTAATGATGTAGGTTTGTTAAGTACAGTTTGGATTCCCTCATCATTTTTTGATCCAGGGAAAAAAAATCCCTACGTTTCAATCGTAAAGCGGATACCAGATATGAATAGCATTAATAAATATATTGGAATTATAAAAGGGGATATTCCCAATACCTTTTTTAGGAAGATTGTTGATCAAACCACAACTACTCCCAATACCACCGTAGTTCTTTATAACTCCCATAAAGAAATAATTACTTTGGCTGGAGATAAAGCATTAGCTAATGTAAGCACAATAGAAAATATCTTAGATGATAACACCGTAACTAAGGACGGTTTACTTCATGAGATTTCATATTCTAACAAAAAGTATCTAATAGGGTCCCATGAACTTAAGCAGGCTGACTGGACCTTAGTAATGATGATCCCAAACTCTGATATACTTGCTTCCTCCAATATATACCAATATCAGATTTTCCTAATTGCACTACTGGTAATGGCCTATTTAATTCCAGCCTTATACATTACTTCTCATTCAATTACAAGGCGGCTAAGGAAGCTGGAGCATCATATGAAAAAAGCCATCACCAATAATTTTGAGATTGCTCCTTTAAATAATGGTTCTGATGAAATAGGAGCTTTGACCAATAGCTTTGATCAATTATTGGAAAAAATCCGATTTTTTATGGAGAAGCAATATGAAGATGGCTATGAAATAAAGAATCTGGAACTAAAAGTGTTACAGTCCCAGATTAATCCTCATTTTTTATATAATACCCTGGATATGATATATTGGCTAGCTATTAAAAATAATGTTCCCGATATTTCTAAGGCTGTAAATTCTCTGGGACAGTTTTATAAATTAAGCCTTGGACATGGAGAAGATTTTGTTATGTTATGTAATGAAGTTGACCATGTAAAATCTTATGTTAATATACAAAATATGCGTTTTGAGAATAGAATTAAACTTGTTATTGATATAAATGAAGATTTTCTATCTTGCCAGATATTAAAGATAATACTGCAGCCTCTAGTAGAGAACTCTATTTTACATGGCCTCAGAGAACGTGAGGATCAATCTGGAACCATCTATATCAAAGCTTTGGCAAAGGAGAATAACCTGATTATTTCCGTTGCAGATAACGGCATTGGAATGTCAGAAGATGCTTTGCAAAATATGCATAATAAACCAAATAACAATGGCTACGGAGTCTGGAATATTAATGAGCGTATCCGCCTCTGTTATGGTAGCGAGTATGGACTGCGATTTGTGAGTAAAAAAATGAAAGGAACCTGTGCTTTTATCACAATTCCAATTCAAAAAAAGCTTTAATATAAGCTGGACTAAACTCTTATTCTTAATTGTGCTGTTGAAAAGAGAACCTAAGGTACTACCTTGTGGTGACCTCTTAAAGTTAGTTTTTTAGCACTAACTTATGGGGGTCACCTCACCTTATACCTTAGGTTCTCTTGTTTGGAAAATAATCCTATTATATCGCCACCTTATCTTATTTATCCTGTCTTATTTACAAAATACAAAGGAGATAAGCTCAAAGAGCTGTCTTCCTTTAAACATATCAGTGAACCAACCACCAAAGCTATCCTCGATTACAAAATAAATTGCATGTCTGCCGGTAATACTCTTAACCCTGGTATTTACTTCGCCTCTGTCAAACCCAATATCTATACAACCTATTTCTTCCCCTTTTTCATAATCGTCAATTAGAATTCGCATCTTAGCCCTACAGCCAAAACCATTAATATTTGCCCTAAATTCCATGGTTTTACTTCCAAAATCCTCACCAAAGTCAAAATACTTATATCCAATAATGCAGCCACTTGTTATGTTGGTTATCATTCTGGTAAAGGTATTTTTCTCCGTAATGAAACAGGTACCCTTTATAACACAGGCCAGATCTGCGGGTATAATCTCGTAGGGTGAAAGTGATGTTTCAAAACCTAAGGAAGTCATCTCTACCTGTGGAATTGTTCCATCGGGTAGAATTTCGATTTTCTCAACGCAAGCACGCCTTGACATAACAGTCCCATTGGTCATTCGGTGATAGAAAATATACCATTGCCCATTTATCTCACAGATGGAGCCGTGATTATTGCCGCCAGGATAATCAACACCATTATCGATTATTACACCTCTATATTCAAAAGGCCCCCTCGGAGATTTGGATGTGGCATACACTAATCTGCTGCCGACTTTTGAAGAATAAATCATGTAATATGTATCACCAATTTTCCTTAAGGAACAGGCTTCAAAGAAATCATAAGGTGAATCTGTGGGGATAATATCCGGAATAAAACTTCCATCAATTACCTCGTACATATTAGACGCCTTAAGCTCCGCCATATAAGATCCCTCAAAACCACAATATACATATACCCGGCCATCATCATCTACCAAAACTCCAGGATCAACAAAAACACTCTCTGCAAGAACTGGCGGCGAATTATCTGGAACCTTATACTGGGATATTAACTGGAAAGGTCCTTCCGGTCTGTCACTTACAGCAACACAGCCCTTAGCATAAAATATATAGGCATAAAGATAATATTTGCCATCCTTCTCAACTACATCGGGAGCATAAAGCTCCCCATCAGTCCAGGGTGTATCACTTTCATGGTCTTCATCAGCCCGAGTACGAAATGATACTCCATGGCAGGTCCAATGGTTTAGGCTATCAACAGGAGCAGACCATACCTTTAATTTGAAATCACAGAATTTATCTGAGCCAGCGTTATCATGAGAGCCATACACATAAACTCGATTATTAAACACTCTAGGCTCTCCATCAGGAATATACTCCCATCTGGGAAGATAGGGATTAGGCATAAAAGAGACCTCCTTAAAAAATGAAATTTACTAATTATAGTACCTATAGTGTAATATTTCCCATGGTTTCAATCCATGATTAACTGGACATAAAACAGCACTAAACGGACATGATAGACCATTCCATAATTTATGGAAAATCCCAAATAAAATCATGGCTAAGGTGTGTAACATAAAGCATAAATAATTGCATATGGAAGGTAATAAGAGATATTCACAAATAAGTATATTTTTATTACCATACATATAGTATACTATTCATTGTTAGATAGACCAGGATACATTGGGTAATTAAACTGCATAATAGAAATTGCAGTCATAATATCCAAGCTACATATCTTAAGAAGGAGATTTAAGTATGAAGATTAATCTTGAAGGAAAGAAAGCAATTGTAACTGGTGGCTCCGGGCAACTGGGACGCCGCATAGTATTATCTTTGGCGGAATGTGGCGCCGACGTAGCAATCCATTATCATAAGAACCGCGCTAAAGCAGATGAATTAGCTTCCCTTCTAAATCAAATGGGACTATGTAGCGGAGTTTTTCAGGCAGATATTACAGATGAGCAAAGTATTTACTCTATGAGAGATAAGGTGTACGAGGAATTTGGCAAGCCGGATATCATCATTAATAATGCCGTGATACAATATGAGTGGAAAAGTGTATTAGATCAGAATATTGAAGATTATTACAGTCAGTTTGAAAGCTGCGTAATGCATAATGTATATATGAATAAGGCCTTCGTACCCCATCTCATGGAGCAGAAATACGGTCGGGTTATTGTAATCAATACAGAATGTGCTGCCATGGCAGAACCAGGTCAAGGTGCTTATGTAGCCGGAAAAAGAGGACTCGATGGAATTGTTCGCTGCCTGGCTAAGGAAATAGGAAAATATAATATCACTGTGAACCAAGTAGCACCAGGCTGGACCATCAGCGATAATGACCGTGCCGAGAACAAGGAGCTTCAACCAGATTATGATAAAACTGTTCCCTTAGGACACCGGGGAACGGATCAGGATATCGCCAATATGGTATGTTTTCTTGCTTCCGATTTGGCTTCATTTACCACAGGAGCATATATACCCGTATCCGGCGGAAGGGTAATGCCCGCTATATAATTTGATATAATACCTTACACTAAGATATGGATTAGATTAAAATTCTTTAAAGGTTCCCCAGTACTCAATTTTATTAAACATAGGATCACAAGATAGAAAGAAAACAATAATGGGCGATATATCCAGTATAGAATGGGCCTCAAAAAATTGCCTGTCACCATATCGTATAGCCTCTAAGGCAAGAGGAAGCTCTCTTCGAAATACATAATTACGTGTTTGAACCGAGCCCTGTACAAGCTCATTATCTAGATATACATATACATAATAATTATAACCTTTTCCTTTTTCTACCCATTCCCCAAAAACTTCGTCTCTCATAGAAGTGATTTTGTCATAGGCATAGCTGCTTCCAATGGTTAGAAACAATTCAGCAGACAAATCTGAATGTGTCAGTGTATATCGCCTTGGCACAATAGGTTCTGTTGTTGTAACACCCCCCCTAAATTCTACAAAAAGTTTTTCCGGATTTAATCTGCTCATTTACACTGCTCCCTGAATAATTTCTTTAATATAAGCAATGTATGAAGCTAATTAAAAGCATATTCCCCCTAATACTAAATATAATGTAATAATATTACATAGTTTTGGAGGGTTTATGAAAAAAGTATTAATTAAAACTATCATTCTTAGCATACTGGTCTTACTGATTCCTTTTATCTTAACCATGCTAGTTACTCAGAATGAGGAAACCAGTTCCTTGGCAACAATGGAAGTTACCATATATTACGAATCAAACGGAATGAATGATAAACTCTCCCTTGATGATTATTTGCTGGGTGTTGTCGCAGCAAATATGCCAGCCGGATATGAAATGGAAGCCTTAAAGGCCCAGGCTGTCATAGCTCGTACCTATGCTTTATATAATATTGCTCTTCTCACAAAGGAGAACCCCAATAAAACAAGCTTCACTACCTCTGAATTAGGTCTTTCCTATATTAGTCTGGACTCCTTAGAACAATATTGGGGAACCGATGAATATCATAATTATTTTACCAAATTAGAAAACGCTGTATTTGGTACCAAGGGTGAAGTTATTATCTTTGATGACAAGTTAATCCTACCTGTCTTTTTTGATACAGGCTCTGGTTTTACCCGAAATGCCTCTGAAGCCTGGGGCGTAGATGTCCCTTACCTAATCAGTGTTCCCAGTAAACAAGATGTCACTTCAACAAGCTACCTCAAAATAAAGGAATATAAGGTTTCTGAGATAATATCATTAATTAATTCATATTATACGGATGTTAACCTAGAAGAAGATAAATTCTTTAAAGAAGTTTCTGTATCAGAAAGAGACAGTGTAGGTTATGCTACCAAAGTTGAACTAGGAAAGAAAAGTGTTTCTGGTGAAGAATTTGCCAAGGTCCTTGGTTTATCATCAAATCATTTTTATATAGAAGACTATGAAGGTAAAGTCCGTATTATTTGTAATGGTGCCGGTCATGGTATTGGTATGAGTCAGTATGGGGCTAATGCTATGGCAGATGGGGGCTCTAAATACGATGAAATCCTAAGCTATTATTATACGAATGTCTCTATTATAAGTCTTACTGATAAGGATTAAATTTAAATAAATATCTATACTCTACCTTTGTTTTCCTTGCAGCTATAAGAGGAGCTTTCATTATGGATAGATTAAAATTATCCTATTAACGATTGCCCCTCTTTATTAGAAATAAAAACTCCTCGAACCATATCTTAATTCTTCTCTCTTCTTCCCTTTTCTTAATCATTAAGCCCTGGCAAAAGACACTAACCTGATCCAACTCTGCCTTCGTTATCTCCTCCTCGGCATAACGATAGCGCATATAGATACTAGCAATTTCCATAAAGGACACTTGATCATAATAGAAACGTCTTTTAACCCGCCTAGCCAACATAAGAATTGTTTCCTGCTCTTGCAGGACAAACCCTTCTCCCTTTAACAACTGGATTATTCGTAAAAACAGCATATACATTCTCTTACTGTAATCCGCTTCATGAAAGGCTTTGTTATAACGGTGCTTGAGAATATGGTAGTAAATAAGTGTTGTTAATAATAAGCATCCTAAGGCTGCAAAGAAAATGATGATGCCATTGAGACTTCCTATTGATTTATCTTCCTTCTCTGCTAATATCAGTTCATTTTCTCCCTGATACATGGATTGATCTTCGTGATCAATATAACTAGGATATACAATTCCTGAACCCGTAGCATAGCTATTCTTTTTCATATCTGCCCAAGCAGTATACCGAGCTTCATAGAAGGGTGCCGTGGCTTCAAAGGGTATCCAGCCCACTCCCTCGATATAAGCTTCTGTCCAAGCATGAGCCTGGCTGTTTTTAACATTATAGAAGTCCTCTTCTCCCTGATTATCAAATTCAGCAACAAAACCCTCAATATATCTTGATGGTATACCAATACATCTACTTAAAACCGCCATAGCAGTTGCAAAAGAAGTACAATAGCCCTCCTTACTTTCAAAGAGGAAATAATCTGTAAAATCCTCACCTTTCGGTACCTTTGGCGGATTAAGGGTATAGGAGTATCCTAGAAGATAAGCCTCTATTGCCTTTAGCTTATCATAGTTCGTTAGGTAATCCTCAGTTATACTTACAGCCAGTTCTCTGACCCTGTCAGGAAGCTCCTCTGGTAGATTCATATATTGTTCTTTAATTAGCTTGGCTCTTTCCCCCAATATTTGATAGAGATTCTCCCTAGTAATTAAATCCTTGGCTCCATTTTTATATAAGTTATTATCGTTCATCCATTTAATGGTCTGGGAATTTAGGTTCGGCACATTATCATAGGAAAAGGAATTTGCATCCCTAAGAATTTGCTTAAAAGCATCACTCTGTAAATTCAATTCATAATAGGAACATCGATAGCTGGTTCCTTTCCCTCTGCCTTTTTTGAATGAGATTTGTGCAGTATCTGAATTTATCTTATTATAATTAGATAACATCACATATTTACTTGTTTTAAGAGGATAGAAGAAAGTCTTTGTCTTAATTTTGTTATATTCAATAAGAATATTATTTTCATCTATTAAGCGGTTATTTTCCAGTATCTCAATATTCTGCCTGCTTAAAGCAGCATTTAACTCTGCATAGTCCATGGCATATTCCAATTGTCCTGATATAGAAGCTGACAGCTTCTTTTCCCAACGGCTGCCACTATATATGTTACTAACTGATCCGATCAAATATGCTCTATCATCCTTACCTAAACCCGACACCTTCAAAACATTCGTCGAATCTTCTGTAAGCTTCTCCCCAGTATTTTGAAGATTACCTCCATCTTCTGAGTATCCAGTCATGCTTATGGAGAACTCATTTTTATTTTTTCCAAAATAATACTCCAGGTCTGTCTCCCATACTTCTAACTGATTTACAATTTGATGGTAAGCCCGTTTCACAACAGTCCACCTGATTGGTTGGGCTTTGGATGGAAGGCTGACGGATAATAGAGCAAGGATTAAACATATGGGAGCTAGATATAAAATACCTTCTTTTTTCTCTACCCTTCCTGCCTTTTTACCATATATTATTCCATAAAGCTCAACTATAATTGTTAATATGTAAAAAAAACTTATCCCGACTACTGCTTTATTCAGATCGACCTTATTAATACTTAGCACTACCAAAAGGATCATGATAACCATAGCTAACAGTATTTTCAAAGTCTGCTTTTTTGTTAATACATAGAATACTAAGGCTATTAATATTGCCATTCCAAATAATGCAAAATTAGCATACCTTGCCAAATAGAATTCCTGGCTCCCGTTGTAAGTTATACACCAATGAGTAAATTCTCTAGTCCAAACGATAGGATTAAGTTTCTTTATTATGAAAATAAGTGCTAACAGAGGAATAATACAGATGAGCAGAAGATAGCTAGCTATATTCTTCTTATTTAAATCAAAGAAATAGATTAGCAATACAGGGATGATAGAATAAATTGCTGTTAAAAATATATTTATCCTTAGCTCTAAATACTGGTTGCAAACCATTATGAGTGCCCAGGTCAAAGATATACTTAATATGGTATGATAGACTTGATATCGCTGCTCTTTGTCCTTATGCATCACTAATCACCCCCTGCCCCATTACTTTATGCTACTCCCTTAGTAAGAATATTGCTTATCTCATCTTCCGACATTATTTGAAATATATTAATTCCGGAGTGTTTCATGCCCTCTATTAATTTCTTATTGTTTTCAGAGGTATCATCATTTACCAGGAGAATACTTATATTGTTGCCGCTTAAGACCACCTGCATAGCTGCCATATAAAGCTCCTTGGTTAGATAAGGGGTAGCAACCACGCAGAATAATCCATTTTCCCCCTTAATCATTCGCTCCTTTATCAATTCACTTACCGGGATAGTTCCCCTAAAATAAAGCTTTGCACAAGCTTTATAAAATACATCAAAGTCCTCCTTAGAGGATATAGTAATTTTCACTTTTTCCCCCATTTCATATATAATCTGGGAAGGAGTATTTAATTTCATATAATAATTTGATATAGAGAGAACACTTTCTATAATCTTATCTTCTGTTATAACGACCTTAAGTTCCTCATCTTGTACCTTAACCATATCCATAAAAATAATAATCTGCTCTTTTGGTATTTTCTGATACTTCCTGCTGATTAGTTCCTTCATCCTGGCGGAAGCCTTCCAATGAATCCTCTTCCTGCTGTCACCAGGATAATATTTTCTTATCTCCGTATCCAATTCCTCCTCTACAGAATTGCTAAAATGCATTGTAGTCTTCGTATCCTTTTGAGGAGGTGCTATTCCTAACTGATCTAGCTGTACAACTCTAGGCAGTACTGTCGCCTTAAGCCTTGTGCGAATAGGGTAGGTAATGGTAAAAAGATAGAGAAAGTCTGTTACTTCAATGGAATCAACACCTACAAAATATTCTCCCCGGTAATTACATTTCATTCTAGTTTCCAGTTTCTCTTTTTCACCGGGCAGTAGACTATACTCAATTGTTTGATTTGCAGCTGCAATTGTGGATTTATCTTTTAGAAAATTCACCTTAACATTACGGAAGGTGATATAATCCTCGTTAGCGATGACGAAGGAATAGAGGGTCCAGTCTCCCTTAATAATAAGGCGGCTGTCAATTGTCTGATATATCTTAAATTTAAAATAAACATATCCCATATAAAGAAATGAAATAACTGGAAGGAGCAGAGATAGATAAAGAAGAGCATAGGAAAAATTACCTCCGTAATACGAGGCAAAAATACTGCTCCCTATAATCAATGCAAGACAGATCAAACGATTTATTATCATATCACCAATCCTTTATGACACTATACCAAAACCGGTAAGGGAATTTTAGCAACGATATTTTTTAATATCTTATCGACCTTAGTCTGAGCCAGTCTAGCTTCAGGCGCCAGAATAATACGATGTGCAATAACCGGGTGAACTAATTTGAGTATATCATCAGGTATGCAATAATTTCTTCCTGATAGATATGCCTGGGCCTGCGCTGCTCGAAGAAGAGCTAAGGTTGCTCTAGGGCTAGCACCAAGGGTAATATTACTGTCTTTTCTTGTCTCCTGTACAAGCGAAGTCACATAATTAATTAAATCCTTATTTACCTTAATGGTCTCAACCTCCTTCTGCATCTTAAGGACCGTATCACCATCCACTACCGGCTCTAACTTCTTTGCAAGAAGATTGTGCAAAAAACGATCTGCCATAACTTTCTCATCTGAAATCTCTGGATAGCCCATAGTTATCTTCATCATAAATCGATCCAGCTGTGCCTCGGGGAGATTATAAGTGCCTAGATAGTCTATAGGATTTTGCGTTGCTATTACCATAAAAGGTCTTTCCAGTAGATAAGTATTTCCATCTACTGTAACCTGTTTTTCTTCCATTGCTTCAAGGAGACTTGCCTGTGTCTTGGGGGAGGTTCGATTAATCTCATCAGCTAAAATGATATTATTTAAGATAGCTCCTTTGGAATACTCAAACTTCCCAGTTTGCATATTATATATGGATAATCCGGTTACATCGCTGGGTAAAGTGTCTGGTGTAAATTGAATTCTTGTAAAACCGCAATTTATGGTCTGAGCAAGGGTCTTGGCAAGGGTCGTCTTTCCAACACCGGGCACATCCTCCAATAAGAGATGCCCTCCCGCCAATAAAGCTACCAGTGTATTTTCGATCACTTCCCTCTTCCCTACGATGATCTGTTCCATATTATGTATCATATTCTGAATATTATTGTGATTTTCCATTGCAATTCCCCTTCCTCGGATATAGAAAGTCTTTCCATTATTATACTATATTTCCTTATTTATTGGCAAGGTAGGATGTACAATTTTTATGGTATTATTACCAGACGTATTATTACCAGAATTTATAAATTCTCTTCTAAACCATTGTTATGCTTTCCTTTGGCAGAAACCTTTTACCAATCTGGGTAAAAGAATTACTAAAGAATTTATCTTATTTATTAAGGGAAATGCGAATGCTGCCTATACTTCTTACCAGTAGTACAGACAGCATCATTAATCCAATTTATAGCCCAATATTTAGCTAGATCGTGTCTTTTTCCAAACCTTTATCTTTATAAATAATTCTATTATAGTCTTGCCAGTAGTCCCTCTACCAGCTTGACTGTATGTTCAATAGCCAGCTCTTCAAATTCCTGATATGTCATCTCCGCACTGTGATCCGCTTTATCAGAAATTGCACGAATAATCAGGAAAGGAATTTGATTTAAATATGCTGTCTGAGCAATGGCAGCACCCTCCATCTCTGTGCAGTAACCATCAAAGGTATTCACTAGCCATTCCTTCTTGCTGCTGTCTGATATGAACTGGTCACCGCTGACTACTCTACCCGTATGAACACCCACTGTTGGAATAACCTCGTTACAGACTTCTTTAGCTTCTTTCAACAGCTTTGCATCAGCCTCAAATACAGACTGTTCCATTCTAGGAATGATGCCACGGTCATAGCCAAAGCCTGTGGCATCCACGTCATGCTGTAAGGTATCGGTAGAAAGAACGATATCTGCTATATCTATATCATTACGTAAGGAACCGGCTACACCGGTATTAATCACAGCATCTATTTGATAAAGGTTCAAAAGTATCTGCGTACATACCGCAGCATTTACCTTGCCTATTCCGCAGCGTACCACCACAACCTCTTTGCCCTGTAAGCGTCCTTCACAAAATTCCATGGATGCCATTGTTTTAACCTTAGCATTCTCCATGCGGCTCTTTAGGATATTCACTTCCTCCTCCATTGCACCGATGATACCAATTTTATTCATAATCTTCCTCCTGCAAACATTTCATTGCAACTATTCTATCCTATTACGTGTGGAATTACAAATTCTTTTCAATTTAAGATTGCGTTTAGTTATCTTAGGATTTGATTGGGCAGAATTTCCCCTTGATGATTAAAATAGATTTGTTTATCATCATTATAATCAATCCTTATTTATTTTCAACTCCCTATTCCTCTTTTCTTTTTA
>JAEZTQ010000093.1 GCA_023443625.1 Bacillota bacterium
CTGTGGTTGGAGCCTTTCTGAAACCATCAAGTGGTAGGAGCAATGAACCAATCCACAGTGTCTCCAAAAGTATAGCATACAGTCCTTGGAGAGGGACTATAAATACTACTACTATATAATACGAGGACAATAAAAATGATTACATCAGAAGCACTAATTCCCCTAGCAGGGTTATCCACAAACCTTAAGATACCAATGAATGTAACTTCAAATCCGAGTACGTTTATTGAATACCTTGATTTAGTTTCGTCGATAAACCGTATTGAATTTACCCATGGTGAAATTTACTTTACAGATGATAAGTGGGATTTCTCTCCTTATATTACAACTAACATATCACCATTAAAGGCAAAATTTAATTTTTTGTCAACTCCACCAATTTTTAAGAAAATACTCAAATACTATATAATAAGCGAATTATATGCTAACAAACGTAAAATACAAACTCTTTGTGAGTATTTGAAATCGCTGAATCATTTTTTATCTTTTGCAGAAGAACAAAGTTATTATGTTATTGAAGAATTTTCAGTTGATTTAATTCAAGATTATTTTGATTTTTATGATTTCTCGTCCCAAAGATGTTCTATTATTTCAAGTGCAATTAAATTATTCATGATTTTCTATGATTACAACTACAACAAAGTGATAACGGAATCTTTGATTAATTTTTTATCTTCAAAGAACAGAAAAAGTATCAGTAAGACTCCTGATATTCCCGATGAATATTTTGATAATCTAGTCAAAACTGCAATTCACATTATTGATTCTTCAGACCCAGATGATCTGCCCTACAAAGGTATTGCTGCAATTATAATACTGTTAGGACAAACAGGATTAAGAGTTGGAGAAATATTAGCTATAGAAGAGCAGAACATTAAAGAAACAATCATCTTTAACAACCAAAAGGTCATGTATCTACAATACTATACTTGGAAGCGTGAACGTGGCAATAATAAGAGATCTTTAGTCGATACTTATTTGACCGAATTAGCTTGTAAAGCAATATCTTGTTTACTGGAAATATATAAAGATAAAAGAAAAAACCTAACTCATAAGTATTTATTCCTATTCGATGAGAACGGATTAAACAAACCCATATCTCCATGTAAATTTAATAAAATTACAAAACACTTTTATTTGTATATAAATAAATATTTTCCAACATTAAATCTACCACATACTAAATTTCCAGAGTTGTCTAGCACTTTTCTTACAAGTTTTAAAGGACCTTCAGAAAATTACAAGACGGATTATGTAGTCCATCCAACAGCTCATCAGTATCGTGTACATGTGAGTACTGAGCTTTATAACAAGGGGGTTCCTTTGGACTATATTCGTAGATTTTACGGACATCTATCATCATATATGCAAGGTTACTATGTCCGTCCAAAAAAAGCACAGCCACAAGAAGACATGAAATATTCTTTGGAAGTTCTAAAACAAATAGTAAAAGGTGATATAGAGCCTTTGGGAGGAAAAGATGGGCTTCAAGAGAAAATTAATGATTTTATCAAAAAAAATAAATACAATGTATCACAAGACCTCGATGAAATATGTGCAAAATTAGTGAGAATAATACCGATACGTCAAAAAACTGGCGGGGTTTGTATTAAGTCTTCTATGTTTAGAGAGTGCGGAAATGATGCACCAACAAATGAGTTTTACTGTGCATACAATATGTGTCCAAATATTTATCATTTTTATACAATGCTCCCTTTCACTTATAAACAAGCAAAAGACCTTGAGAAAAGCATAGATATTAATATGAAAAATGGTTTCAAGAAACAAGCTCAAAAAGAAATGAATATGCTACATATTATCTCATCATCCCGCTTAACTTCTGAGATGCAATCAATGAAGAAGCTTATTACAAAAAATGGTGTTGACTATACATTAAGCCAACACCCTGAATTACTAAAGTTCATCAATGATTTTGATACAATTATGGAGGAAATAAAACAATGGACGATAAGATAGTTAATAGGTTTATCGAAATAGGTGAGGACTTTACCTCGTTAACACCCAAAGCAAAAGAAATAGCAATTAAAATAAATGATTTCTTTATAACGAAAAAAGAGGAACAAAATCTGTCTATTAACGTGCTACAAAACCCCTCTACTTCACTACTTAATCTAACAGAATCCATTGGCTGTTCCAGAACCACATTTTATACAAATACAGCACTCAAGAAATTATATGAGTATTTCATAACAGAATTAGAAAAAGATAATCCTTATGTATATATCAGAAAGCAAAAAGATGATATAAATGATATGCAAATGCAATTAAATAATTGTTATGATAGAGATATAGATATTGAAAAACAGCGTATTGAAATAGAGACGCTTAATCGTTTAGTGCAATCAAAACACAAGGAAATTGAAACATTACGTCTTCGCATAGCTAAATTGACCAATAACAAGTAATCGTTCATTCGCAAATGCCTCGGATTGCGCCTTCCATGAATATTCTCATTCAAGGAAACCATAGTTCCGGAATAATGGACAACAGGCTTCTTTTGATCGGAAACCGGCTTACTACTGCTTAATTACCTGGCACATGTTATTGGGTAAATTATCAATGCCTTACCGTTATTGCGGTGTGGAGCAGCCTTGATTATCTAATCGATAGCAAAGTAGACTAAATTAAGCAGAAAGCAGATTCTCTAATGCGGTTTCCCAAGTCCGGACAGCTGGTGTAATTACCCGGAATATTCATACCACTTGTATTATTTCAATCAATAATTGGTTTATAATTAAGGTTACAAGGTCAGTTGATTAAACAATCAGTGAGAATAGCTATAACAAGTGGAAATATACTTGCATCAAATTGATATATTCCCATGTTATCACGCTCCCATAATATTTTACTATACTCTTTAAAATACAATCTATTTAACTAATATCTGTTATCTGCAGTTTTACCTGTTTAGGCGTGTGGGTGTGGTAGCAAAGTCAGTATTCTTAAGGTAAATTTAGTATCTAATGTGATACAATAAAGTCGATATGTTATTCTGCACTTCGATCTCCAACAGCTAAAACGAAGTCTGCCATCGTCATGGCTGCATTCACAAACAATCGCGCGTGATGTTCTGCGATGTTAATGCGCTTGGCACCGACACCATGAGAATCGCTGCCCTTATTTCTCATTTCAGCAATAGCGGATAGAATTTTTTCGAGGCCAGAAAGCATTCCGTTGATACGCTTATCCATGTCCTTGTCCTGATGCATATCGTAAAGTTGCTTGACCTGATTGTAGAGTTTGCCAATATCGCCGCTCTCGGATGGCTTTTCGCCCTTCTTTTCAATCACATAGCAAAACACCTCTTCCAGCAACGTTCTGGACTTGGTAATAGCGCTATCGTAATTTCCGTCCATGACATCCTGCGTTGCCCGCTCGGACAATTTCACTATGTAATCGCGGTCAATCATTTTTATTGCTAGAGCGGCAACTCTTACTGGTGCACCGAGCTTTTTTATTACTAAATGATCGCCACCCCTAACTAATTCATTGCCTCCAAAATATAAAATGCCGTTGATTTGATCGATAACAGTTTCAACAATTTCATTGTAAGCTAATTCTATAACTCTAGGTGTGTGCCCTCTTAGCTTTTGAGCAAACTGTCCTTTTGAGAACAAGAAAGTCAGCAAGTCCGATTCCCGATTATTTTTAATGCAGTGTACTAGCAAATCATCAAGATATGCCCATCTGCTCTGAGACCCATTCTGTCCGTAGATAACAGTCAAACCGAATCTGTTCGATATATTGCAAATATCGGGGCCGCTCAAATATGGCATAGAGGTCTTTATTTTTTCCTCTGTATCAGGCGTTCCTATTTCGCCAAAATCCATATCACCATCGAGAATGGCAAGAATACTTTTATCTCGGAGTAACTCCAACAAATTCATTTCATCCATGCGCTCACCTCACTTTTTCAACTTCTCGCACAAAGGCAGGATTTCTTTCAATTTGGCCACAATGCGTTTCTGTTCAGCAAGCATAGCGCATATTTTATCCAGAACAATCAGTATAACCTGCTAGTCCCGGAGCAGCTTAGTCATGGTGTTCAGGGATAATCCGAAATCTTTCAGAAGGTCAGCCTTACTCATTTTTTTGTCGACGAGCAATTTCCATAGTCTATGGTATGAAACAGCCATGATAAGCCCCCCTACTCCATATTTTATTAAATTATATCATAAAATTTGTAAATTCACAAATAAATATATACCGATTACAGTTTTTAGTCTCAACCCAACCATTCCTTTTAGGCCAAGGCTCCTTAAGAGGACTTTTTTTTGGCTTTTTTTATTATGCGGGAAACGTGAGAATTTAAGTTTTTATTCTACCTACCATGCTCATTCCAAGTAAGTATTCTACTTGCTATAAATCCAGATATTCAAATGAAGAACAACTAGCACTTTTCTAATAAATCAATTGTATTATACAAGTGTTAATTGAAAAATGTAATATTATGGGGTAGAATATAAATATTATTTTCTATTAAGAAATTACTGGGAGGATAGTGGCTATGGATTGGTCTGAAGCTTATAGAAGGCTTAGGGAGTCAAAAATCAATGGAGCATTTGTTAATAATGAAAGTACAATTAATACCATACAAAAACTTAATGAATGGCACAGAGAAATGTTTATTAATTATTTTTATTCATTTTTAGAAAAAGGAAATCTTAAATCATTTAAATCACATAGATATGCCATCTTATTCTTTTTGTCAAAACCAAGCATTAACGGTAAACCTTTTTCCATGATAACACAAATTGATTTAGATGATTTATTAACCGAGTTGATGAGCGATATCGGTTCGAAGTTTCAAAACAATCAAAATGCAATAAAAAATTACTTTACTTTCTATAAAGCTCAATTAAGTTTTGCACCTAAATTTATTACAATATCAAAAAATGAAAAAACCTTAATAAATCCTGTTATTCCCATCACCTGCAAGGAGTTGGAAGAGATTCGCAAAATCATTAAAGAAGAACCTTATCTACAATTTATATTTGAATTAGCCTATGAAAATCATATACGGTTTGAAGATTCAAAAAAATATAGCGAAAAGGCCTATGATAGAACCAATTTCAGATTTAAAACAAATAATAACAAGTACATAACTCTTTCTGATAAGTTAATAAATCTCGTCAAACAAATTGAGAATACAGATGAATTTAAGAATACTCGCTACAAACACGGTTTTTCCAAAGAAGTTCTATTTGCAAAATTAGACGAAAACGGATTTAAACGAGCATTAAAATCTAGTGACGTAAATGAAGCATTAGAAAAAAGCAATTCATTCAGATGTCCTGAATGCGGTCACATTTTTGAAGCAATTGCAGATAATTGGATCGTTAAGAGATATAATGAAGATGGTAACCTTTGGATTGTGTGCAAAGAATATTGTGGAGGAAACGATGGAGACATATAACATAGCCGACATTTTACCTTTATATAATAACTTTAACAATAGTATGATTTTGCCCCCGAAGCATGTCCAACCAAGAACCATAACGAATGCAAAATTGAAAACTCCTTATAATTCCTCATTTAGTGAAGATGAAATCGAATCAGATTTGAATGAATACCTGGATATTGACGATAATGAGTTTGTCAAACATAACATGGAACAAGGGCAATATGCAGAAGATTATGTAAAGAAAGTTATGGAGTTACAATACGGCAATTGTGAGAAGGTTAAAGCGAAAGAAGGATTTGATTTTAAAGTAATCATTAAAGATAGAGAAATTAAGCTTGAAGTCAAGTCATTACAAAATTACAACTCCCCTTTTCATATTACTATAAACGAAATCAATCATGCAGTTGTATATAAAGATGATTACTTCTTATGTTTTGTTATTTTACCATCTATCCAAGTTGGTGTGAAAGATATTAAACTTTTGTCCGACCCAATTAGAAACCTTGATATTTCAATATCTACATTAAATAATATAGTATCAACCGAAAAATGCACTATTGTACCTGAGAAATTCTTAATAAAGCCCAAGAAAAATCTTATTAAATTGTTAAAAAGTAATTTTGAATATGAAAATTAGTGTTCCTTCACGAATTTCATTAACAATAAAAGTTCACGTTTCTACTCGTGAACTTTTATTAATTACTTTGTTGTTTTCATTAAAAAATAATCCTCTTAAACTGCAACTTCGATTTTTTCTTTAAATTCATGGGTTTGGTAATTGCTCACACTAAAGCTATCAACGGTAAATTGATAAAAATCTTTAATATTCTTGTCAATAACCACAGCAGGTGCATCCAACGGTTCCCTTTCGATTATTTTCTTCACTAAGGGTATATGTCTATCATAAATATGAGCATCTGCAATAACATGGATAAATTCACCGACTTCAAAACCACTTGCTTGAGCCATCATCGCAAGTAGGGCAGAATATTGAAACTCATTGAATCCGCACCCTGCTGTAAGCATATCCTGACTCCTTTGATTCAACATGCCATTTAATTTGTTGCCTGTAACGTTAAAAGTCATAGAATAAGCACATGGCGCTAAAGCCATTTCGTTCAAATCGCTATGATTATATAAATTAGTAATTATTCTTCTTGATGATGGATTATTCTTTAAATCAAAAAGGACTCTATCAACTTGGTCAAATAATCCTTCCTTGTATTTATGTTTGACACCTAATTGATAACCATAGGCCTTTCCAATACTTCCTTCTTCATCCGCCCATGCATCCCAAATATGACTCTTTAAATCATTTACATTATTTGATTTCTTTTGCCATATCCATAAAATCTCGTCTATTGCAGACTTCCATGCAGTCTTTCGTATGGTTGTCAGAGGAAATTCTTCCTGCAAGTTATACCTATGAACAACACCAAATTTTTTAATAGTATAAGCAGGTGTGCCATCTTCCCATCTTGGTCTGACATCCATCCCCTTATCCCATACACCATTCTCTAAAATATCTTTGCATGTAGATATAAAATATTTATCTGCTAAACTCACTATTTCTTCCCCCTTTCCTATGCAACATTGTACATTAAAACTTCATTGTTTACTGTACAATCTTTAAAAGTATTATAACAATTATTAGCTGCTAAAATATCCTGAGAGCGCTGGTTTAGGATTGCATTAAGCACCAGTTTGTCCCTATCCTTTTTCTTTGTAACATTAAAGGTCATACTATAAGCACAGGGATAGAGATTCATCTCATGTAAATCCTGATGAACATAGATATTTGTCATGATCCTTCTGCTATAGGGATTGTTTTTCAAGTCATAGATAACTCGGTCAACCTGATCCATCTCACCTTCCTTGTACTTATGTTTGACACCCATCTGGTAACCATAAGCTTTGCCAATAGATCCCTTCTCATCAGCCCAACTATCCCATATATGACTATTTAGCTCATTAACATTATTGGATTTCTTCTGCCAAATCCATAATATCTCATCTATACAGCTCTTTATTGCTGTCCTTCTTAGGGTCAGCGCCGGAAACTCCTTAGATAAGTCATAGCGATTTACTACCCCAAACTTCTTTATTGTATATGCATAGGTGCCGTCCTCCCATTTAGGCCGTACCTTTTCTCCTTCAGTACTCACACCATTATCTAATATATCTTTACACATCTCAATAAAAATATTATCTGCTAAACTCATATTCCAATCCTCCATGTTCTTTTGGAGGATTTTCCTCCATGTTTTTTGGAGGATTTACCTCCATGTTGTTTTGGAGGATTTACCTCCATGTCTTTGTTGGGGATTTTCCTCCATATACATATTAATGAATTCTCTTATATAACTATAAGCTATACCTTGTCTATAATTGTACCTCACGAAATCAGTCAAGGCAATATATAATTTACCCATCCCTTGGTTGATCTGATTAATACACCTTTTACACTCTAATCCTATAACAGATAAAATATCCGTACAGGAATAAGTTAATAATAACCTTAACCATACGGATATCCTATGTATAAATATTATTTGCCGAAAGTTTCTACAGACAAAGCAATTGCTCCTCTGCAAAACGCTTTATATTAGATGGGTTAACATATTTCTTAACAATACCCTCTTTAATTTCTACTAGGGTCGGAGCCTGCATAATACTATATTCTCTTGCTAGATCAGGATTTTCCTCCGCATCAATAACTGCATAGGAGTTACCCTTTAGATATTCCTTAGCTATACCACAATTTGGACAAGTCTTTGTAATAAAGAGATACAAACCATCTGCCATACATAAAGTATCCTCTATGGTATTTACTCCTCCAACAAGATTATCTTCCTGCATCTCTCTAAATCTCTCTGGTTGATATATCTTTCGGTTTTTATATTCTTGAGTTTTTCCTTCATTCCAGTTCTGTACTGGACGATAATAACCAGTAATACGGCTATATACTTCTGCTTTTTCACCGCAGTGAGGACATGTAAATTGTTCTCCCACTAAATATCCATGGGTCTTGCATACGGAATAAGTAGGTGACATTGTATAGTAGGGTAGTTTATAATTTTGCGCAATGATTTTTACCAACTTTGCTGCTGCTTCCCAAGAGGGAAGTTTCTCCCCAATAAAGGCGTGGAATACTGTTCCTGAGGTATACAAGGTCTGGAGTTCATCTTGAATATCCAAGGCTTCAAAGATATCCTCTGTATAACCCACAGGAAGATGGGAGCTGTTAGTATAGTATGGAGTGTCTCCTTCATTACCAGCTGTCTTAATATCAGGCCAACGCTTTCTGTCATGCTTTGCAAGACGATAGGTAGTAGATTCTGCTGGTGTAGCTTCCAGATTATAGAGGTCACCATAAAGTTCCTGATAATCAGATAGACGATCCCTCATATGATTTAGAGTCTTAATAGCAAATTCTTTGGTCTTTGTGTCTGTCATATCCTTACCCAGCCATTGTGCATTCAAGCCAACTTCATTCATACCTATCAAACCAATGGTGGAAAAATGACTTTCAAAGGAACCAAGATAACGTTTTGTGTAAGGATATAAACCTTCATTTAATAATTTTGTTATAACGCCTCTTTTTACCTTTAAGGAACGGGCGGAAATATCCATCATTCTATCTAAACGGTCAAAGAATTCAGTTTCATTAGCAGCCAAATATGCAATACGAGGCATATTGATTGTAACAACACCTACGGAACCTGTGCTTTCACCAGAACCAAAGAAACCACCCGTCTTCTTGCGCAATTCTCTAAGATCCAGACGTAGTCTGCAACACATGGAACGTACATCACTGGGCTCCATGTCACTGTTAATATAATTAGAGAAATATGGTGTACCATATTTTGCCGTCATCTCAAAGAGTAAGCGATTATTCTCTGTATCAGACCAATCAAAATCTCTGGTTATACTATAAGTAGGAATTGGATATTGGAAACCTCTTCCATTAGCATCACCTTCTATCATAATCTCGATAAAGGCTTTATTCACCATATCCATCTCTGTCTTACAATCCTTGTATTTAAAATTCACCTCTTTACCCCCGATAATACAAGGTAACTCAGCAAGATCATTTGGAACAGTCCAGTCTAAGGTAATATTAGAGAAAGGAGCCTGAGTTCCCCAACGACTTGGAGTATTAACCCCATAAACAAAGGATTGGATACACTGTTTTACTTCTCTATAGGTTAAATTATCAATCTTAACAAAGGGCGCTAGATATGTATCAAAGGAAGAAAAAGCCTGTGCTCCTGCCCATTCATTTTGCATAATTCCTAAGAAGTTTACCATCTGATTACATAGTGTTGATAAATGACTTGCAGGAGATGAAGTAATCTTGCCAGGGATACCTCCCAAGCCCTCTTTTATTAATTGCTTTAAGGACCAACCTGCACAATAACCCGTTAACATGGATAAATCGTGTAAATGAATATCCGCATTACGGTGGGCACTTGCTATCTCCTCATCATATATTTCAGATAGCCAGTAATTGGCTGTTATGGATCCTGAATTATGTAATATAAGTCCGCCTACTGAATAAGTAACTGTTGAATTCTCCTTAACCCTCCAGTCCTCTTCCTTCACATAACTATCAACAATTTCTTTATAATCTAGGATCGTTGATTTCATGTTACGGATTTTCTCTCTATTTTTACGGTATAAAATATATGCCTTAGCAACATCAGTATATCCTGTTCGTTCCAGCACATTTTCTACACTATCTTGAATGTCCTCTACATGTACTGTTTCATCTTGAATCTTATTTTGAAAATCCGAAGTTACTCGAAGGGCTAATAAACTAATAATATCATCTGTATAAAATTTTTGAGTCGCTCTAAATGCCTTTGTAATTGCATCGCTGATTTTCTTCAGGTCAAACTCAGCAACCTGTCCATCTCTTTTAACCACATTAATCATATGTAACTGACTCCCTTCCCAACACTCTTAATAAGATAAATTCATAAATAAATACTACCAGAAAGGCCCTTAATAGTCAATACAAAAAATACTAGATATATGCAGTTAATTCATCACCTGCACAACATCTAGTATCAAATAGTTATAATGCCCTATATAGTTTTATTATATCATGCCGACACAAAGCATAAGTCCATACTCTATAGGTTATGGTATATATCCTTGGGCACATAAGCTCTAACAAAAATGCCTTCCTGCCTATATTCTTCTTCAAGCAACTGACCATATTTTCTGATGGTTTGTATTTTCCCTGCATCTTGATAAGAGAATTCCTTCTCCAGTAGAATCTTGCGTTCATTTAGAACTTTCTCGATTATTTCTAATAGTTTTCCTACCTCCGCTCCCGTTCTCGCAGAGATTTTAACAGTATAATCCGCCTTAAAATCTTTGATAATCTGGTCCGCCTCCAGCTTATCCTGTTTATTAAATGCAGTTATTATGGTCTTATCTTGAATGCCCAGTTTATTTAGGGTGTCATAAACGATATGCATCTGACGATCCACATCCGGATTGGAGCTATCAACCACATGTAGGATAATATCCGCATATTTTGCTTCCTCCAAGGTACTGCGAAAGGAATCAATCAAATGATGGGGAAGCTTTCTTATAAATCCCACGGTATCTGTAAAAAGTATCTGCTGACCATTAGCCAATTCCAAATTTCTTGTGGTGGGATCTAAGGTTGCAAAGAGCTTATCTTCTTCTAAAACACCCGCTTCTGTTAAGTAATTTAATAAGGTAGACTTGCCAGCATTGGTATATCCCACAATAGCCACTACCGGTATCTGGTTCTTACTTCTAAGACTTCTTGATACTTCTCTATTTTGCTTAACCTCTTCTAAATCCTGCTTCAAAAGAGATATTCTATCTTTAATTAAACGACGGTCAACCTCTAGTTTCTTCTCACCGGGTCCCCTGGTGCCAATGCCGCCACCAAGTCTGGAGAGTGAATTGCGTAGACCAATTAATCTTGTAGAACGGTATCTGAGTTGGGCAAGTTCTACTTGTATTTTACCTTCTCTTGTTGATGCTCTGTTTGCAAAAATATCAAGAATGATTACCGTACGGTCAAGAACTTTCATCTCTAAAGCATTTTCCAAGTTTCTTAATTGAACAGGAGACAACTCATCATCACATACTACTCCAGTAGCCTCCATTTGTATTGCAAGCTCTTTTACTTCATCAATCTTTCCTTTACCTATATAAGTACCAGGATGAATACTCTCTCTATTTTGAATGATCTTCCCTACAGTGATGGCTCCTGCAGTCGCAGCAAGTTCTTCTAGCTCATCTAAAGCTTCTACTGTATCATCGCTATCGGATGAAGCCACCGCTACAAGAACAAACCTCTCCTCCTGCTCCTTAACATCATACAATTGCGCCATTTTCACCTCCACGATGCCCCATTCGGGCATCTACATCTCTCTCTTTCTTATCAAGGTCTTCCATTGACAGACATACTTACTGCTCTCTTGTTACCGCATTCATTGTTCTGGTCTTGATAAACTCAGCCTCCCGAAGGGCATCCTTATCCTGAGGGTACTTTGCTAAGTATTCCCCCATCTTCTCCTCTGCCGTCTTAAATTCACCCAACAACTCATATACTATGATTTCATTTTTCTTTAATACCTGTAATGTTCCTGAATCCTGAAATAGAATTCCCTTTTCCAGATATTTGGCTGCTTTTTTGTAATCCCCTGTTTTCATAAGACAAACTGCTGCCTGGTTATAAACATTTGATACTGATACTTTCTCAGTATCTATTAATTTATCATAATAATATATTGCTTTACTATAATCTTTATTCATCTGATAGATTTCACCAATATAATAGTAGGCTTCATAAAAACCACTGTTAAAACTGCTTTCCAGTTCAGACAAGGCCACATCATAGTTCTCTTGATAATAATGAAGCTTTGCCTGATTATATTTATCTTCCTCAGTCTCTGCTTTAATATCACCAGCCTGAGCCAGTACTTCCTTGGCTTTTCCTTTATCATTAAAATCCTCTAGTAATAAATAATACTTCCCAAAATAATATTCATAATTATTTGGTTCCAGTAGGATTGCACTATCATAATCAGCCAGACTCTGATCCATCATACCCATCTTGCGATAACAATATCCTCGATCTGCATAAGCCTGGGCCTTCTTACCTTTACCCGTAAGAATTTCAGTATAAGTCTTTAAAGCTTCCTCATAGGACCCAATTATCTTAAGAGAACTGCCCATATAATACAATATATCCCTATCAAGACTTGGTGATTTACTCACTAGAAGTGCATTATTAAACTCAGCAATGGCTTTGTCATAGTTTTGCATATTATAATAAACAATTCCTCTACCTCGAAATAATCGCTTATTATTCTTTTGAATGACAGATAAGTCTTTATCCACATAAGCTTTGTCAAATTGTTTTAGGGCTTCTTCATAATTACCTAGAGCAGTTAAAGCTAAACCATAGTCAATATAGTAATCCCCACGATTGGGATTTTTAATAATAGCTTTGCTAAAATTAACTGCCGCTTTATCATAATCTTCCTTTATAAAGTTCTTCTTTCCTTCTTTATAATAATTGGCTGCTGAGCTACAACCCGATAATAGGGCTACCATCATTAGAAGAAGCCCCATAGAAAGAAGTTTTTTCATATTATATTTCTCCCTTCTTTTAGAGAAATTTCCACAATATATCACATCTAAAGAAATTATACTACATAATCCGTCGCTTTACAATAACGGTAGTTTGACAAATTGGATCCCCAAATTAAAACGGCATGAAGATTTTTAACATCTTCATGCCGCCTAATTATAAAATTATTATTTATCCAAATATAGAGAAGGAAAGGAATATAATTGCTGTTAAGGAAGCAACTAAGGATACAACAGTTATCTGTGTATTGATGGATGGACCAGCAGTATCCTTGAAAGGATCACCTACAGTATCACCAACAACACCGGACTTATGTGCAATTGAATTCTTACCACCATTATGTCCTGCTTCAATATATTTTTTAGTATTATCCCATAGACCACCGGAGTTGGACATAAACAAAGCAAAGAGCAAACCACTGACAATATTACCAGTAATAAAACCACCTACTGCATGAACACCTCCGATAAATCCTACTAAAAGTGTGGAGAGTATGGCAACTAAGCCTGCAGGAATTAGTTCCTTAATAGCTCCTGTTGTTGCAATCTCAATACATTTATCGTATTCCGGCACAACACCTTCTTTGCCTTCCTTTAGTCCAGGTATCTCATCAAACTGACGATGGATTTCAGCTACCATACGCTGTGCATTACGATCTACACCAAGCATAAGCATTGCGGAGAACAGAGCAGGAATAGCAGCTCCGAATAACAATCCAAAGAATACTACAGGATCAATAATATCAAAGCCCTCGATATATCTAATACCCTCTTCTACAATACCTAATTCTACTGCTGCTGTATTAACCTCACTCATAAATGCACCTAATAGGGCAATAACTGTGAGTCCTGCTGCTCCGATAGCGAAGCCTTTTGTAACAGCTTTAACTGTATTACCCGCACTATCAAGGGTGTCAGTGATTTCAAGGGCTTTATCACCCAAATCACCCATCTCAACCAGACCACGGGCATTGTCAACGATTGGACCATAGGCATCATTGGATATAATCATACCAACGATGGAAAGCATACCAACAGCTGCCATGGAGATACCAAACATAGCGTACTCTACACTACCTCCGCCGATGGGATAGCATAATTTATATGCTGCAAGAGCAGATACTCCAATACCGATCATAGAAGGCAGAGCACTCATAAGACCATAGGATATACCAGATAAAATAGTAAATGCCGGACCTGATTCGCAGGCTTTTGCAACAGCATGTACTGGTGGCTTTCTATCGTCTGTAAAGTAATCACTTGCCAGACCAATAACTACACCAACTACTAGACCAATGGCACTAGCTCCCCAGATACGCCACTCAAAATCAAATGCCCAGGTTGCGATTGCTGTTAAAATACCGTATAAAACTGTAGTTACATATGTATTGCTATTTAAAGCTCTGGTTGGATTGCCGCCTTCCTTCATTCTAGCGGTTAATACACCAATAATGGATGCTAACAAACCAATGGCTGCATAGCAGAATACCATGGCTGAATTATTAACCTCCGGATTAGTTTTATCAAGAACTGCCGCCATAACGAGAGCAGCAGACATAGAAGCTACATTGGAGTCAAATAAATCGGCACCCATACCTGCAACATCACCAACATTATCACCAACATTATCTGCGATAACTGCTGGATTTCTAGGATCATCCTCAGGAATACCAAGCTCAACCTTACCTACTAAGTCAGCACTGATATCTGCTGTCTTAGTGAAGATACCACCACCTGCTTTTGCAAAAAGTGCCATAGAGCTTGCTCCAAAGCTAAAGCCAAGGAGCGCCGTGGTATTATCTGTTAATAAAAATACCAAGGTTACACCCAGTAAGCTGGAACCAACCACTGCCATACCCATTACTGCGCCGCCTCTAAAACCAGACATAAAGGACGGTTTAATTCCTTTGGTTGCTGCTTCTGCCGACTTAACATTGGCTATGGTAGCAATACTGATACCAATCTTACCTGCAATTCCTGAAAATACTGTTCCAAATATATAAGAAACAGCCATTAAAATATTGTCCAAAACATCACCCTTCCATATGGGCGATGGGAGGAAAATTAGAATAACAATTGCTGCAACCGCGCAAAAGCGTGCCAGTGTCTTGTATTCTTTTGCAAGGAAGGTGTTAGCTCCATTACGAATCAGCTTACTTATTTCAGCAATTCGCTTATTGGAGGAAGGTTGTGATGCTACCCACTTGTAAAGCCATAGTGCAGCACCGAATGCTAAGACTGAGGTAATAATTGATGCAATTTGGAAAAATTGTAAATCAAAAGTCAAGAAGCTCATCTCCCTATCAATAAATTAAAGCAAAAAATCGCTTTGGTTCAAATACTACCACGTTTATCATTTTAGTGCAATAGAAAAGGAATAATTAATATATTTACGTCATTATGCACATCCTAATCCTATTTCTTTATACAAAATTTACATCAATTTGTATATTTTGCACAACGAATTATTCGATAATTTGTGTATGTAATTATTTAACATTGGTTTTGGAAACCTTAGTAGATTATAGAAAGCAATATTATTATCATAGGTATTTTACTTTATCATGAAGCAGAACAAGAACTTCAAAAAATGATTTGAAATCTTACGAATCGGCATTGACATGCATAGCAAAAATGAGCTACAATTAAACGGATTTCATATACTTGTCATTTTACTAATGAATCTTTAATTAAAATACATAAAATGCGTATATTTATAACCATTATGCATTTTACGATATCATTCTAAAATGGCTAATCATGCTTAGGAGGGTTTTAACTATGGATTTTTTATTGTCAGGTCTGATGGCAATTACTTGGCAACAATGTGTAATGTATGCAGTAGGTGCTCTTTTAATTTATTTAGCAATAGCAAAAGAATTTGAGCCTTCTCTGTTACTTCCTATGGGTTTTGGTGCAATTCTTGTAAACCTGCCTCTATCCGGTGTTTTAGATCAAACCATTGGAGGAACCATCGAGACTCACGGTATTATTGAGTGGTTATTTAATGTAGGTATTGAGACTTCAGAAGCTCTGCCAATACTATTATTCATCGGTATAGGCGCCATGATTGACTTTGGTCCCCTACTCTCTAACCCTAAGATGTTCTTATTCGGAGGTGCAGCACAATTTGGTATCTTCTTAACAATTTTACTTGCTGCAGTTTTAGGTTTTGATTTAAAAGACTCTGCTTCTATAGGTATTATTGGTGCAGCAGATGGTCCTACCTCAATTTTAGTATCTCAGATTTTGGATTCAAAATATATTGGTGCAATAGCCGTAGCCGCCTACTCTTATATGGCCTTAGTTCCAATTGTACAGCCTTTTGCTGTAAAGCTAGTTACCACTAAGAAGGAACGTTGCATTCGTATGGAATACAACCCCAAATCTGTAACTAAGTTAACAAGAATTATATTCCCTATTATTGTAACTATAGTTGCCGGGCTTATCGCTCCTCAATCCGTAGCTTTAGTAGGCTTCTTAATGTTTGGTAACTTAATCAGAGAATGTGGCGTGCTTGGCACTCTATCTGATACAGCACAGAATAATCTTGCTAATCTGGTAACCTTATTGCTTGGTATCACCATATCCTTTAGTATGCAGGCTGAGGAATTTGTAGACAAGAATACACTTATTATTATGCTGTTAGGTCTATTTGCCTTTGTATTTGATACCATTGCCGGTGTAGTATTTGCTAAGATCCTTAATCTCTTCCTTAAGAAGAAGATCAACCCTATGGTGGGTGCTGCCGGTATCTCAGCATTCCCTATGTCAGCCCGTGTTATTCAGAAGATGGGTCTGAAAGAAGACCCTTCTAACCACCTATTAATGCATGCTATTAGTGCTAACGTAGCTGGACAGATTGGTTCCGTGGTTGCAGGTGGTGTTGTAATTAATATTGTCACTCAACTTCTACAGAAGTAATTGAAAGGAGTACACTATGAACGAACAAAATATTATGTATGCATTGGAGATAATGGGCAAAGGAATGTTAGCTATTTTTGTAGTTATCCTTATACTATATGCTATTGTTCTTATTCTAGCAAAGGTAACAAACCTACCTATTTTCAACAAAGGAAATGATGCAGAGGAATAAAGAATCCTGTCCGTCGAATCTATGTAATTATTAATATAGAATAATTAATATAAGTAAGGCTGCTGTAGAACCAATAGGTTCTAACAACAGCCTTTCTTGTATTAATTATTAAACTACACAATATCTAACATTATAAAACAGAAGCCTTTTCCTTAATAAATTTATTATTTAGTTTATGTATCGAACTGCCTTGTAAGGCTGCCTGTAATTATAATTGGTAATTTGAATTCCTTTTGATCTGCTTCTAGCACTGATTACTTTTCCATTACCGATATAGATAGCCACATGGTTGATTGAGCCGTTTCTTGTATAAAAGACCAGATCTCCCTGACGAAGATTACTGATAGAGACCCTTGATCCCCCTGAAGCTTGCGTTCTTGATGTTCTTGGAATACTGACACCAAAATGAGAAAAAACTGATTGAGTAAAACCAGAGCAATCGGCTCCTCTTGTAAGGCTCGTGCCTCCCCACACATAGGGATTACCTACAAACTGTGTTGCATAGGAAGCGATTCTTCCACCAAGTGAGGAGGAAGAGGAGTTGTCTGTGGAAGCACTACTAGATGCGCTACTGGATGAGCTACTGGATGAGCTGCTGGATGAGCTACTGGATGAGCTACTGGATGAGCTGTTGGATGAGCTACTGGATGAGCTGTTGGATGAGCTGCTGGATGAGCTATTGGATGAGCTTTTGGATGAGCTTTTTGGCGAAGTTCTACTTTGATTTGATGTGTCTTTTTGCTGACTTCTTGCCTCTTCTTCAAGTCTTGCCTGTTCCTCTTCAATTGAAACTGCTTTTTTATAAACTCTATTAAGATTTACATAATCCTTTGAAACAAACCCAGTCTCATCATCATTATAGGATATCTTCGTCCATGTATCCAATTCCTCAATGACCTTAAAGGTATCTCCTTGAGCAACTAAGGTAAGTACCTGAGCATCAGTAGTTGGTTTATTTCTAACCCTAAGTGTAGTCGTTGTTACTTTTGCCACTTGACTGCCTACCTTTGTAGCAAGCTTAACAGCTTCTCCTCCGGTAATTAAATATTCCTCTTTTATGTAGCCTGTTACTGAGCCAGATTTGATCTTATACCAGCCTTTCTCCTTAGAAATAATGGTTGCCGCTGAGTTATCATGTAGTTTTCCAATGATTTCACCGCTCAAACTTGCTTTACTTCTGATATTTACATAATTAGCAACCTGAGCAAAGGCAAGACCTTCATCCTTAGTTTCTTCATTCTCTTTCAGAAACTGTATGATTGCGGTATCAGCATTATCCTCACTATGAAAAAACTCATCCAGTGATAATATAATACCTGCAACTGGTTCCCCTGTTATTTTTAAAGAGTAGTCATTGGCTGCTTGTTCCTGCAAAGCCTGTGATGCTACTTTGGTCTCTATTTTGTCTTTCGTAAATGCTTTGGCTTCACTGCTGTTAAAAACCATTGCTCCAATGATGAAGATTGAAACAATCCTAGGTATTTTGTACATATAATCCTCCGTGTTCAAACATAAGAAATAATATATCTCTCCTGTTTGTTATTTATTACAAATTTATTAAATTTGTTACACGTTTATTATATACTAGGATTATTAAAATTTCATGTAGTAAGTTATGGGAAATCCTATCCCCTATAATTCGATAATGTTTCTCGCATATAGCAATTCATTCAAAGATACACTTTTCTATTTAGATCCTTGGGATTTTTTGGGGGTAAACTAATTTCCGCAAATTACTTATCATTGTTACAGGTTACAGCTTTTCTACTGATCCTTCTTAGTAATACACTCAGGACATTCTCCTACAAATTCCAAATTGTGCCCTGTAATATGAAATCCTGTCTTACCTGCAAGTCTATCTCCTATTTCTTTTAGAGGGCACTCTTCAATAGGAACGCGCTTACGACATTCAGAACATACCAAGTAATGACTATGATTGTGATTATTTATTTGAAAATAGGACTTACCATCCTCTCTAATACTTTTTAAAACAATCCCTTTTTCCGTTAATATGGATAAACTACGATATACAGTAGAGAAATTGAGAACATTCCTTTGCCTCGTCCTAATAAATATCTCATCGGCAGTTATGGGTTCCTTCGCATCTTCTATAACCTCTAGAATTAATTTCCTGTTATCTGTAATCCGTAAGCCTTTTTCCCTTAATATTTTCTCCTGCATTAACCACACCCCCCTGCTTTAAGTTTAACCAAAGTATGTCCCCTCTTTATGATGATAACAAGTAATAACATCACTACGGATACAACCGCAGTAAATCCTCCCGGTGCCACATTTAAATAATATGAAAGAAATAATCCTGTCATAATATCAACTATACTAAATATTATAGAGGCTATTAATGTAATCTTAAAGCCCTTCTCCAGTTGTATAGCTGTTGCAACGGGCAGAGCAATCATTGAACTTAACACCAATACACCTACCACCCGTACCGAGGCTGCAATGGTAGAAGCAACTAATAATGAAAAGATATAATTAATCAGCCTGACTTTAATTCCAGCTACTTTGGCTGCTTCCTCATCAAAGGAGATATAGAGTAACTGATGATACAAAAAGATTAAGACCAATAAAGATATAATGCTTAATATAAATATAGTAATCATATCTGTCTTTGTTACTGTCAGTATACTACCAAACATATATGATTCCGCATTGGTACTTAATTTCCCTGAGCTAATGATGGATATGGCAATACCAACACTTAAGGAAAGAACAATGGACAGAATTAAATCTGTATATTTTTTAAAATAAGTTCTTAAAAATTCTATCAAGGCTCCACAAATCGAGGTAAATATGAAGGCCCCAAGTATAGGATTTTGCTTGAATAATAAACCCAGTGATATTCCTGCCAAAGAAGAATGGGACAGAGTATCTCCTATCATTGAATAACGCCTAACAACAAGAAATACACCAATACAGGGACAAAGTATGGCTATCATGAAGGAGATAAGAATCGCATTACGCATAAAGTCATATTGTAAAAGCATATCATCTGTCCTTTCTCTTATAGTTTTAGATATTCCGTTGTATACTGGTTTGGACTGCATAGATGCCCATGTCCATTCTGAATATGAAATATCTCCGTTGAATTTGCAATGACCGCCTCCAGATTATGCTCTACTGCCAGAATTGTTTTCGTCTGATTTCTACACATGCCCTTTAGTAGTCCATATATTTCTTTTTGACTATCTATATCCACCCCGGTGGAGGGCTCGTCCAAGATTAACAATTTGGGGTCTCCTAAGAGTGACCGTGCAATCAATACTTTTTGCATCTGTCCACCAGATAGATTAGAAATTAAAGTATTCTTATAACCTTCCATTCCCACCTGCTTTAATACCCTTATAATTTCAGATTTGTCTTTTTGCTTAAGTAGTTTTGCATAAGATAATAAAACCTCATGCACGGTAATGGGAAAATTGTTATTGACAAAATCCTTCATTTGCGGAACATATCCTATACGCTTCGTATCTATGGAAACACTCCCTTTTGTCGGCTTCAAAAAGTCCAGCAGAATTCGAACTAGGGTTGTCTTGCCACTTCCGTTGTCTCCTAAGATTGAAATATAGCTTCCATCCTTTATCTCAAGATTGATATCCTGCAAAATATATGGAGCAAATCCTGTATAAGAGAACCATAAATGCTCAATATTAACCATAACCCTCTCCCATTCTTAATTTATACTTATTTACACAGGAATGTCCTAACTTCCCATGCTTTTATAAAGACTATTATCTCTTTGACGATTGTAATCCAAATTTTCTACTTTGTAAATAGCAAATGCAAATCATTTGCATAAAGCTATTGACAAACAATACCATTTTGATATATTATTGCAAATGCAAACCACTTGCATATAACAGTCTAGGAGGACTTTAATAATGAAAAAAGTAATTGTAATATCATTATGGCTATTCATGACAATATTATTTGGCGCCTGTAATAACAAGAATGCCTACCAGGATGATAATAAACTTCAAGTATCTGTAACCTTTAACGCAATGGCTGAATTAGCCCAGGCTGTAGGACAGGATAAAATAGAAGTATCAACCATCATACCTGCTGGCTCAGAACCCCATAACTTCGAGCCTAAGGCTTTAGATATTACAAAACTTAGTAAAGGGCAAATATTCATTTATCAAGGTCTGGGAATGGAACCCTGGGTAGAGGAAACCATTGCAGCTGCTAATAATCCTTCCTTGATTGTAGTAGAAGCCTCTAAAGGTGCTACACCTATTACTAGTTCAGAAGAAGAAAGTCATAGCAATACTTCCATGGAGGCAGATGCTTCTAAGGATGGACATACCCAGGAGGATGAACATACCCAGGAGGAAGAAAGCAGCCATGATCACAGCCACGGTGAATATGACCCCCATCTATGGTTAAGTATCAAAGGGGCACAAATTATCGTAAACAATATTGCAGATGCTTTGGTAGAAGCAGACCAGGCAAATAAAGACTTTTATCTTGCCAATGCAAGTGACTATAATGCAGAATTAGAGAATTTATATACAGAATACAGCGAAAAATTCGAAAGCCTGGAGAATAAGAATTTCGTTACTGGACATGCTGCCTTTGGATATTTTTGCAAGGATTTCTCTTTAGTGCAAAACAGTGTTGCCAATGTCTTTGCAGAAGGAGAGCCTAGTACCAAACAATTAGCTTCACTTGTTGATTATTGCAAAGAGAATAAGGTTAAAACCATCTTTGCCGAGAAGATGGCTAACCCTGAGATATCCCAGACTCTGGCTACGGAAATCAATGCTACCGTTACCACCATCTACACCATGGAAGGGCCTGAGGATAATTTAAATTATATGGAACGCATACGTAGCAATTGTGAAAATGTATATAATAGCCTCAAGCAATAGAGCCAAAAAATCCAAGACCATCTCCTTCTTCCTGTTCTTTGCCAGTAAGACTACGATGGTCTTGGATTATATTATTATAGCTTATTCTTTGGTTCTCTTCCTTCAAATATATCAATAAGTGCCTGTGCCGTAGCCAGGGATGTCTCTTCACAATTCTCATAGGTCTCTGCACAGGTATGGGGTGTTGCAACAAAATGTTTGGATGCAAACAATGGATGGGAAAGGGATACGGGCTCCTTTTCAAATACATCCGTTGCAAAACCAGCAATTTTACCACAATCTAATGCCTGAGCCACTGCATGTTCATCTACGATACTGCCTCTGGCAGTATTAATTAGGTACACACCATCCTTCATCTTTGCGATAGAGTCTTGGGATATCAAATGATAGGTATCTTCTACTGCAGGCAGATGTATGGATAGGATGTCACTGTAAGCAATTACCTCCTCTAAGGACAATAACTCTACCTTAAGCTGACTTGCCTTTTCTTGATTTGGGTATTTATCATATGCAATAATTTCAGCTCCAAAAGCTGATAACATAAGGGCAACCTTCTGAGCAATGGCTCCAAAGCCCAATAACCCTACCCTTTGACTTTTTAATTCATGAGCCATAGGACGAACCCAATTGCCTTTACGCACTTCTTCATTGAGATAAGTGATCTTGCGGGTCAGACTAAGGAGTAAAGCCATAGTTTGTTCTGCAACTGCTGAGGTATTAATTCCCGGACAATTACATACCGTAATATGATGCTCTTTTGCTGATTTAATATCAATATTATCAACACCTACACCAAAACGTGCAATTCCTTTTAGTCTGGCAGCTTTTTGAAAGACATCCTCATCCCAGGTATCTACACCGCATACCACCCCATCTATATCATCTACAAGTTCTAAGAGCTCTTCTCTTGTATAGGGTCTATTATGTGGATTTTCAATGATATTACAGCCGTACTTAAGCAAAAGCTCCTTGCCGGGCTTACAGTATTTCGAATAATTGGTAGCTGTTACTAAGACATTCATCATCCCTATTACCCATCCTTTATGTTTTTCTTTATGTTTTCTTTATGCTTTCATCTTGCTTTTCATTTGCTTTTCATTTGCTTTTCATTTGCTTTTCATTTCACTTTTCTTAATGCTTTTCTTTACGTTTTTCTTAATGCTTTTCTTTACGTTTTCTTTATGTTTTTCTTTTTGCTTTCTATTTGTTTTTCTATTTGTTTTACTTATGTAATTTTATCTTAAAGACTATCTTTTCTACAGCTTTTGCACCTTCTATCTGACAGCAGGGCATGTGAGCATCAGAAGGTAAAAGGTAGACAAACATGTCTTCTTTCAGATGAATTCCAATCTCTTCATTACAGGGCTCAAAAAAACCAATATCGTTTTGCTCAAACTTATCTTCTGCAATTGTCAAATCCTCAGCAAAAGCACAGTAAAACATCTCTTCTCCAGAAAGCATATACTGTAAATCAATATATTTTCTATGGGATTCCATACGACTTGTTTTTTTCTCCCTGGTTTCATATCTTTGTACCAAAGCAAATAGGTCCTCTCCTTGAAGCTCATATTTTCCATCGGGCAAGTTTTCTTCTTTCACCTTACCAATAAAATCTTTGATGAGTTTAGCACTATCTCTTAGCTCTGGGTAGCTTTCCATGCGCTTTATCTTATCTGCTATCATAGGTTCTCCTTATGGATTATTTTATTTAAGTATATGGGACCATCCATTTCCTGTATGGTCCCATAGGTCTATTCTTTTAAATTTAATGAAAGAACTTCTGTGTAAAAGATTCTGTTAGTCTTTTTAAAGCTTCTACTTCCGTTTTAGCTGTTTTATTTAATAAATCAGCACTCTTTACTCTGGTATGAATGGTATCAAAATTACCTAGTAATTGTTGATAATATTTTGCATTTACAGGATATACCTGGCGTTCTATCATGGAAACAGTGGTTAAGAAATCACTTACTTCCTTTGCCTTCTCTTTATCCATATCATAATTTCCTGTAAGCCATACATATAAATCCGGATGGAAGTTAGCCATTACTCCACTAAATCCATTCCCGCCAAGCTCTAAGGATTCTAATAAGGTTGAGGTATTGGCATTAAAGAATTTTAACTGGGAACCCTTTATAGCATCAATCTTCTCCTTAATTTCATCGATATCGCAGCTGGTGTCCTTGGTAAAATAAAATCTTCCTGTCTTGGCACACCACTTTAATTGTTCTGGTGTAATAAGTCTTTTGTATGGATAAGGGCATTCATAGAAGCCAAGGGGAACATCCTCTGGCAAAAGGCTCATGAGTTCTTGTAAATTCTTTAGCCAAACCTCATCACTTTCCTCTTCCTTAGCCAAACGATTGGTTATTAATATCACCGCATCTGCCCCTGTCTTTGCAATGGCATTTAACTCTTTGGCTTGATCCTCTATGGAATCTGATATGTGGCCGGAGGCAATTACCGGAACTCTACCCCCTGCTCTTTTCACAATAAACTCTGTTACTTTAACTCTCTCTTCTATTGAGAGGAAGAACATCTCACTAGACTGACACACGGCAAACAAACCTGCTACTTGGTTGTCGATATACCAATCTGTTAATAGTCCCAAAGCTTCATAATCAACATGATTTTCACTTGTAAAAGGTGTTAGCATCACTGGATATACACCATTTAAAAATTTATCCTTCATCCTAAGACTCTCCTTAATCGCTCTATTTAGCTCATTTCAGCTCTTTTAGCTCATTTCAACTCTTTTTAGCTCTGTTTTAGCTCTTTTCAGCTCTTTTAGCTCGCTTCAACTCTTTTTAGCTCTATTTAGCTCTTTTAATGTTCTTTCACTTGTTCAAAATAATTATTTCGCTATCCAGTATCTTGGAGTGGTTAATACACCCATCTCCTGTAACTGATATTCATAGCTCCATTTATTATCCGTTGTTCGCCAAATGTTCGGTCCATACCAGCTTTCAGAAGCGTCTGCATTATGTACCGCTCCAAAGGCATTAATTCGATTGCCAAAGATTTTAATACTTACTTTGTGCTTTCCTTGGCTAACCTTGCCACAGTTTAATACGTATGGTGCAAGAACGATATTACCTTTCTTCTCCCCATCCACAAATGCCTGTACCAGGGCTCCTCTATAATGAGAAGTTTCAATATGTAATTCTCCTTCCTCACACTCTAGATAGGTATGATAGGTTAAATTACCTGCATAGAAGGGAAGTCCCTGGTGTACAAAATTACCGTAGTGAATGACCTCTGGTAAAGCGATGATCTTCTTCTCTTTGCCCCTTACATCCACTCCAAAGCTTCCTAATAGATAACACCATTCCACATTGGTCTTTGGTCCAAAAGGAATATCCAAGATAATGATATTGGTTCCTTTTCTTAGAGTTGGTAATGCAAGGGTTTGTATTGCCTCATCCACGTACCATCCCGTGATATCATTGGTCACAGCTTGATTGTTTACTGTAATTTGAACATTCTGAGGATTTTCCATCGCCAGTAGTGCATCTTTTACTTCAATCTCTGATTCTATGGTAAACTTTAAGTGCAATACATGGTTGATTTCTTCTTTGCTCTGGTTTGTCCAAGGTTGGGCCAAAGCCTCCATTCTTAATGGATATCCCAGCTTACGTCTAAATAAATTATCGATCCTTAATAGCTCTTCCTGGGATTCATAAGCTTCGTCATCAAATGCATATTCCCCCATATCCAGCAAGAACACATTAGGTTCTTCTAAAGTGTAGGAATCAGGGCTAGGCAGATAAGATTTCATTCCTGATTTTTTAAATTCGCCCTTAAACTCATATTTTACTCCTGTTCCTCTTTTCTTTAAGGAAAGCAGTAAGCTGTCATGCTGGGAGCAATAATGCTCTATTATGGTCTTACCCTGTTCATAGGTTGCTTTTATCCCATGAATTTCTCCTGTTAAGGTATCATATGCCACAGGCTCCCATTCGCCTTCAATAGATATTCTCCATTTTTCTGTATGAGCAATATGCTCATTTTCCATCTTATTTACATGACAGATAAAGAGCCATCGATCCTCTTTATCCTCTCTCATCTGATAGAAAAGGTTGTTGGCACGAACGCCTTCTTCCACATGCTTAATCTTCGTATGATCTTCTCCATCCACTGCTTCTACTAGGATATCAACATCACGGTAGTCTTCTAAAGCATCTAGTATCTGAGAGTAGGAGTAGGGTACTTTTTTGCATCTATCTGCTAGTTCTAAGGCTCTGTTACTTTCTTTTGCATCCACATACTTTGGAATATCACCTGCAAAGATTACCTGACCACCTTGATTAGCAAAAGCTTCTAATTTATCTAAGGTGCTTTCTCTGATGGTATGGCATCCTGGTACCAGTACTACTTCGTAATTCATGGCACCCATGACAAACTTCTTCCCTTCACTCTTTGTCTTATCCTCTGCTAGTAAGGATTCGGAGATAAAGTCAAAATCAATGAGACCATAAAGGAGCCAATCAATGATTTTAGTGAAGTTTTCTTCTAATTCCTGCCTTATAACTGATGTTTGCTTTTGGTTGCCCCAATATAACCAGTAGGATTCAATGGGGTGGATGACACCCACACGTACATGGGGGTTACCTCGGGTTAAAGCTGTATTTAATCTAGCGAAATGATCTTCTATATAGGAGTATTCCTTATACCAAGGGGATTGATATCCGATACTTGCAGGATAATCACGTTTTCCTTCTCCTTCCATGGATACCCAGGACAGATGAGGAACGCGAACGGTAATTCCTAAGGCTGCCTGCCAATCTCCCGCAATCTTATGGTTTCTAAAATCAAAGGCCCAGCTGGTCACACCATATATCTCACTCATAACGCCCTCTCGCGCAAACTGATGGGCTACACTGGTAGCCTGCTTTGCTGTGGATAATTCTCTTCTATCACAAAGCATATCAATACCTGGAAGACCAAATTCCTTCATAGGTCTCATTGCTTCTCCCATAGTAAGGGTTTGAGAATAAAGGGTCCATTCACTCATCATATGTCCAGTCAGGTGAATCTCATGGTCCTCACACCACTTACCCACATTATCGCAAAATGCCTCAGAAAATCTCTCACATACATGGCAGTGATAGTGATAACGAATGCTGGACACTTCGCCTTTCTTCTCCCAGATTAATTCTGGCAGATGATCTAAGATGGAACTATTATATTCCGCCTTGAAAGTTGCATCAAAATCATCTGTAAAGGGAAGGATAATGGGCTTTCTCTCACTAGGTGTGCGAAGAACTTCTTTATGACTGGTCTGAGGCTCATCGGTAAAGAAGGAAGGGACACTAGTTCCAAAATCCTCTTTTAATTCCTCATAATATTTCTCATAGGTTGTTTCAATAAAACGATTAATGGCTGCTTTGTCTAAGGTATTTACATAAGCCTCATTATTAAACCAAGGGGTGGAACCAGAAATCTCTAAGTAAGCTTCCCAAATAGTCTCATCTACGGGGGTATCCTCCGCCACTCTATCATAAGAAATCAAATATCCCTCTTCATCCAGTATCACTCGATATTTGGCTAGATAGTTTTTATTTTTACTACGAATGGCCTTCGCAGCTGCCATATAGGCCTCTTCTTCTTCCTCTTCTTTATAGTCCGCTGGAACAAAAACCATAAACCTGGAGCGATACTTTTCCTCTTTGGTTACAATGCCCCCAGCACTTCCGGAAGGCCATCTATCCTCGTCATATAACCAGCAAAGCATCTCTCTTTTCTTTGCTTCCTCATTACAGCTTTTTACTAATTTAAAGAACTCTTCTCCTAGATATTCTGTGTCCAGACCTACACGACAATGAATATGAAATCCACCCATTCCCATCTCTTGCAACTGGCCAATCTGTCTTAATAATTGGTCTTCCTTCAGTTTACAATTCCATGCCCAAAAGGGGGTCCCACGATATTCGCTGGTAGGGTTTTGAAATAAGCTTTGCTCTAATTGATCTTTTTTTGACTTGTTATAAAGCATATTTGTTGCCTCCTTTGTGTCTACTACGGTATTCTGCCGGGGTGTAACCTGTTGTTTTTTTAAAAATCTTAAAGAAATACTTTGGGTTCATATAACCTATTTCACCAGAAATATGATCTATCGCTATATTGGTTTCTGATAAAAGTTTTTTTGCCTTTTCTATTCTAATTTTTGTGATGAATTCACTAAAGTTACCTTCCCCAATCTGTTTTAATTGACTGCTGCACTGGCTAGAGGAAATATAAAATTCAGAAGCTATTGTTTGCAATGTCATCTTCTTATTATAATTTTTGATGACGTACTCCTTAATCAGAGTGGTAAGGTTTGCCTCTACTTCAGTGGTATCGTCCCCAATTGCACGGATTATTCCTAGGGTATACTCAGTGATATCTTCTTCTATCTTCCTCATGTCATCACAAAATAAATATCTTTTTAAAAATACCTCCATAATCTCATCAACATCTATTCCATTCTGTAATCCATATTGATTGATTTTCTCTACCAATGAGCGGCAAGTTTTCTCTATCATATCGAAGTTATGATTTTCCCTGTCAAACTTGGCAAAGAACTCTTTTAAGATAGCGCTTGCATTATTTGGATAGTATTTCAAACTTAAAAATATCTTATTAATCTCTTCTTCCTCATAAATACACTCTGCAGGAGGTTGATAGAATTTTTCATATAAGATTACTTTCTTGTCTGAAAGTTTTATGGATTTTAGCATTTTCTCTGCTACTTTATAGCTTTTATGAAGTAATGTAAAATCATCCAAAACCTTACTGATACAAAGGTAGGATTTCCCTTCGTTTTGTTTTTGCAGGTGTAGAGCAATATGCTCTGCCTTTATTTCCATTTTGGATTTTAATTCTTCCTTATGAGTATACATAAGAAAAAACAGCTGATTTTTATCTAAAGAATTCCTAATCACTTTATAATTGATATCTGTCAAGATGGAACTTCCCAATTCTTTTACTCTTTGAGCACTCTTTTCTTCCCTCGAATGGATCGTAATCAAAACTGCCGGATTAGAAGCATCATAGCCATGCTCAGCTAAATTATTACCATTAGTATTATCCCAGGGATTTAATATGGTTGATAAAAGACATTCATTTGCTTTTGTCTGGTCCAAAGAATCTGCCTTTTTTGACATATCAGATATACTCTTTTGCTGCTCTACAAATTCTACAGCTTTTTTCAATTGCTTCTCTATCTCTTCTGTTGAAAATGGTTTTAGTACATAACCAATGGCTCTGCTCTCAATGGCTTTGCTCATATACTCAAAGTCTTTATAACTACTGACTACAATTACAGCTTTGTCCTTATATTGGGCACGAATTCTTTCTAAAAATTCCACACCATTCATTTTGCTCATCTTCATATCCGAAATAATAATATCTGGGTTTTTTTCCTCTATTAATTTTAGGCCTACTATTCCGTTTGGTGCTTCTCCAACACAAGTTAGTTCCAACGAAGTTATACTACTTACTTTTTTCATTAATCCTTTTCGTATAATTACTTCATCATCTACAATGATATAGCTGTACATAAAAAGTTCCATCCTTTCTATGATTTAGCAGGTAAGCAAATCATGACTTTTACTCCATGCGGTTTGCTTTGATGTACCTCCAAGCCAAATGCATGGGAATAAAGCAGCTGAATTCTTTTATGGATATTTGAAATCCCAACACTCTTGTCACGCTTATCCTTGACGATTTCCTCCGAGTGATATAGATAATTTCTAAGTTGCGCAAGCTTTTCCTGACTTAATCCGATCCCATTATCCTCAATGGTGATTACTAAGGTATCTTCCATCTTTTGGGCTTTAAGTCTTATAACCCAAGGGGCTTCTACATCGATAAATCCATGCTCGATGGAATTTTCGATAATAGGTTGTAACATAAATTTTAATACTCTATACTCTAATAATTCCTCTTCTACTTCAATCTCAAGTTGAATTTTATTGTCAAATCTAATCTCTTGGATGGCAATATATTTCCTTATGTGGTCAATCTCTGCTTGAAGGGTTTCTTCATCATAATCATACTCAATGCTGTAGTGAAGCATATCTCCAAGGGATTTTGACATAACGGCTATATTTTTATTTTCTTCTAATTCTGCCAGACAATTAATATTCTCTAAGGTATTGAATATAAAATGGGAATTGATTTGTGACATCAAACTTTGCATTTTTAGTTTTAAAAATTCAATCTCACTAATATATTTATCTTCAATTAATCGATTCATCTCTTGCATCATTCTTTGATAGCAACGATAAAGTATTCCTACTTCATCCTCGCGCTTTAGGTATCTACTTCGGAATTCATTCTGATCAATAGAGGTTCTTGCCATAATTCCTGATAACTTAACAATAGGTCGTATAATTGATACAAGAGTGATATAAGAAACAACGGTGATTAACAGAACACTTAATACAAGGATTCCAATCAAGGATAGGGTATTACTCTTATGAAGCTCTCTATAAGGCTCCATGGATATTTCATTGATAACATACCAACGATTCATCATGGGCTTACTATAGAGAAAAACCTGCTTCCCATCATTATCCATAAGGATCCCTTTCTTGCTTGAAACAAGATCCTTTAACTGCTTTTGCTCTAATTGTTTTAGCATCTTGTTTCCATAGATAATATTGCCCTTACCATCAGCAATATAGCTTTGATTCCAGGAACGATTATTAGCTATATTCTTAAAGAGATTATCATTACATACTACTGCGATCACACCAGTTACATCACCTGTTTGGTTAATAAAGCGTCTTGCTACTACAACCCTTTTTTCCGGTACTTTCATACTTATAGTATGGTACATCTCTATCACTTGGTAAGTTTCACTTTTTTCCAGATTCTTGTACCAGTCTGTGTTTTTATAATCTATCTCTAATCCAAATTCATAGGTTTTATTATAGGAATAGGTATAACCACTAGTATTAAATAAATATACTGCATCCACATATTCACTGTTAGCAATGAGATTATTCGTTATATAACTATATTTTCTATAGTTTTGTAGTCTGTCATAAGTAGTAATGTCTTTTTTCTTACTCTCTTGTTCACATATGGACAAAATACCGCTTTCTCCATCATACTGACTAAATATCAGGGAATTCAGAAGAGATTCTACTCTCTCAAGATTATTTTCCACACTAATCTTGGTTTGATTTACCTCATTGATACTTTCCATGGTCACCTGGTTGTTGTAAAAGCTAGTATTCTTTTGCAGAGTAAAGAAAAACATTATTAGTATTGGTACAATTGTGGTCAGGAGTAGGTACACCCATACTTTCAGACTCATGCTTTTCCATAATTTCATCAGACGCACCTCCTCAACCATTATAACAGCATACGAATAATCAAACAACCTACACCTAGCCTAGCCTTTTACTGCTCCAACAGTTAGTCCACCTACAAACTGCTTTTGTAAAAATCCATAGATAATTAGGATTGGAATTGCACTTAAGAAACAAGCTGCAAATAACATATTCCATTGGGTAGCATTCTCCATATCACCAATAAAGTTAAGCATTACCAAAGGTAGGGTTTTTTGTTCTGGTGCGGATAAGAATAACATGGTAAAGAAGAAATCATTCCAAATGGGCACACCCTGGGTGATAATAATGGAAGCTAGTGCTGGTTTGGTTAATGGCATAACAATTCTAACATAGGTTTTAATGGTCCCTGCACCATCAATTCTCGCCGCTTCCTCCAAGCTAAAAGGTACACCAGATTTAATAAAACTAATGTACAAAAATATGGAGAAGGATAGAGAAGAGGTTGCATATAGGATAACAGGGGATGCCATGGTATTACTTAAACCCAAAGTTCTCATGATGTTATACATTGGGATAATAGACATTTGTGCTGATACAATCATACCCGCCATGAAAAACACCTGAAAGAAATTTCCAAGTTTTCCTTTTAATCTAGCAATAGCATATCCTGCAATAGAACATGTTATTAACAAAATTATAATACTTAAGGAAGTCACGATTATGCTGTTTTTCAAGGATCTAAAATAGTACATCTTGCTATAAGCCATTTTATAGCTTTCTAAGCTGAATGTTTTGAATATTTCCAGATAGGAGGTAGTATCCTTTAAACCACGAAAGGAACCTGATAATGCAATTAAAATTGGAGATAAGTAAATAGCAAAGAAGATAAATATTCCTATTGTTGCTATAATCTCTATTCGTGTGCTTTTCTTCATTTTCATTAGGCTTCTAACTCCTTTCGTTTCATAATGAATAATACAATAACAGAAACTACTAATATTAATACAAAGGCTGCAGCTGCTAAGGCCTCTGCCATACCATATTGCCCTTCAATAAAGGCCATCTTGTATACGGAATACATCAAGGTACTGGTTGAGCTTCCAGGACCACCACCAGTGAGAGCGAATATGTAATCAAAGGCTTTGAATCCTGAGATTAATCCTAACATAACATTTACTGTAATTGTGTTAGCCAACATAGGAATTTTAATGTGTCTTATAGTTCTGAATGCATTACATCCATCAATCTTTGCTGATTCAAGGACTTCTTCCGGAATATTTTGAAGACCTGCAAGATAGATTAAAGTCATAGCACCCGATGCTTTCCACTTCTCAACAAAAGCTGTGGCAAAGAGCGCTGTGGAACTATTACCAAGGAGATTTGGTACATAATCGCTACCAAAGGCGCCAACCACTTCCGACATCATTCCATAATAAGGAGCATATACATAGCTCCAGATAAAGGCTACTACGATGGTACTAAATAGGGCTGGTATATAAAATACGGTTCTAAAGAAGCCCTTTGCCTTTAACTTCATGTTAAGTATCATGGCGATAATTAAGGCTTGCACATTCCCATAAATAACGGAGAATATTGCATATTTTACTGTATTACTTAATGAATTGGTTAAGGTCCCATCACGAAGTAGGTACTTAAAATTCTTGAATCCTATATAATCATAAGTTCCTACACCTTTCCAGTTTGTTAAGCCATAGTAAAATGACATTAATACGGGAAGTATCCAAAAAATCACATACATGATCAGTGCAGGAGCGATGAATGCCAATAACACATTCCTTCTTTTATGGCCAAACATAAGTTGTCCTCCTTCAAATATGGGCATTTACAATAGGTATTCTCCTATCGCAAATGCCCTACTTCTTACTTTACTCTATTGCTTAATTAGAAGTTAATTGTTCGAATTTGTCTTGCATTGCTTTTGTAACATCTTCAGCAGTAGCACTACCAGCAATTACTTCTTGGAATTTAGTACATAAAACATCACTTACACCTTCTGGCCAAGCATTGTTAAGGTTATAGATGTTTTTATAATCTTTATATCTAAGTAAGTATTCGTTAATTAAATCTCTAGAGTCTTCAACACCTTCATAACAGGAGATGTTGTCGTTCTTCTCTACCCACTTATTAAATAGCTCTGTTCCTTCTGTGAACCATAATTCTAATACTTTATCAATTGCTTCTTGTTTATCAGAATTAGCACTAACAAAAAGACCATTGGATGGAGTTAAGTTGTAAACAAATTCTTCACCTGCTGCATTAGAAGGAATACATAACATACCTTTTTCAAATTCTACAGCACCATTTTGTGTTAAAGCATCATAACCAAAGCTTCCGTCAAATACCATAGCTGCTTTACCATCTAAGAATGCCTGACGGCTTTGTTCTTGGGAAAGTCCTAAGGAATTTTCAATTACATAACCTTGATCATAAAGATATTTGTATTTTTCGATTGTATCTACCCACTGAGGATCTGTAAATTTAGTTTCGCCAGTATAAAGTTGATTATCAAAATTCATATTGTCAGCATAAATTGTAGATGCACCAATCTGGTATGTACCAAACTGAATAACAAAGGATTGCTTATCACCCATGGTAATTGGTGTATAGCCTGCTGCTTTTAATTTAGCACAAGCATCTACAAATTCATCCCAGTTTGCAGGAAGCGTACTGATACCAGCTGCTTCAAATGCATCTTTATTGTACCAAGTTGTTAAGAAGCTAAGTCCTAAAGGAATAGCATAAGCTTGGTCATCAAAAGCATAAGAATTAACGATATCTTCTCTGAATTTACCTAATTGAGAGAAATCACTCATGTTCCTTACATAGCCAGCATCCACTAAAGATTTTGCTTGTTGTCCTGCCCACCAAGTAAAGATGTCAGGGCCTTGTCCGCTAGCAAATTTCATCTTAACAGTTGACTTATATTGGTCAGTTGGAAGTTGTTCTACCTGAATATTAATATGTGGGTATTCCTTCTTAACTAACTCAGGAAGCCAATCCAAATAAAAGTCTTTGTCGTCTGTTGTAGGTCTTGTAGTTACCATTAAAGATAAAGTAACTTCTTCTTCTGTTGTCTTAGCTGGTTCTTTTGTATCATCCTGAACAGTATCTGTTTTAGCTCCTGTGTCTTCGCTTTTATCTGCATTTGAATCAGATTTTGCACAAGCTGCTAGAGGTAATAGCATCATTGCCACAAGAAACAAACTAACTATTTTTTTAATTTTTTTCATGTTGTACCCTCCACATTTTATAATTTAGTTACACAAAAATTTCTGCAGTCATCTTTGTTATGATTAAATATTAACATAAAGAAAGTAACTTTTTTCACTTTTGTTAGTAACTTTTTCAGTATTAAAAGTATAATAACTCTATATCTTTAATTATATTCACAAGATAGTATCCATAAATTTCAATCATTAATATAATATTTACAAACACCAACAAACCTTTGATAGCTTCAGCTGTAATATCTGAAAAATATTTCCCTTCCCTAAAAACGAAGCTATTGCGATTACACACGCCATAGCCTCTTTACTAAGATTAACAATGGATACGATAAGATTTATCAAAGATAAAACTACTGCAAATCTAAAAATGGAGTGTATCATCAACTAATACACTCCACCAACTTTATTTTTATTATTGATTATACGATCCCTTTGATTGAACTAGCTTAGCCGTATAACGATTGCATGCTGCAGCATTACCGTTATTACTCTTTACAATTGACATTGCGTAGTTATAAGACCCAGCTTCAATATGTATTATGCCGGAAATTCTAGGGGTTTTTCTATAGATACAACTTACTCTCAAATGATACCCCGTCCTATGGTTGGAGATAATATTATCTTATTATCCTAACTTCCTATTTACAATTTGCTTATATCATATCATATACCGAAAGGTATCTTCCAGACACAAGGCTCCATATCCCAATGTCCTATTGGGATATACACTCTCTATCCTAAGATGCCTGGCTCCATTGATTAAATTAGCCTTTAGGCTCTCCCCATAAAGATAAGGATCATTACCCTTTACAATACCCCATTCCATTAAAAGCGCTGCACTTCCGGTCACAAAAGGGGTTGCCATGGACGTTCCGGAACGTATGCTATAACCACCTCCAGGAGCACAGGAGTTTATATCCACCCCTGGCGCCACCAGCTCCGGTTTAATGATTAGATTTCTTGTAAAGCCTCTCCCTGAAAATGGTGCATAACTATCAGTGTAGGCATTGTAAGCACCTACACTGATGGCATTATAGGCAGTAGATGGGATGGTTAGAGTGGTATATTCTGAAGGTTCTAAAAATCTTGTCTCCGGACTCTTTGCACCCCCTGCAGGCAGCCACATATCATAGTTGCCTGTAACAATTCTTCTTGGCACCAATTCCAATCGCCATATTCCTGAATTAATATATCTACCTAGAGGTACTAATTCCATATAGATTTCCTGCTCCCTATTTAAGGGTGTGGGGTCTCCATAATATAAAAGGATTTGGGTCTGGGCAATATTAAATTGCTGTTTTCCCAAAATTCTAGGTATGGGCCCCACCCTGGTACCATTGGGTGCAATGATTGTTATATCAAAATGGTCATAATAATTCTTCCATATTTGAATATTTAAGGAGAATTCAAAATTACTGACTGCCAAATCTACAACTTCTGTCCTTCCCATCTGTAATATCCCTTGAGCATGATTGCCCGAGGCCCCTTCATTGCCACTACCTATGACAATACTGGCCTTCCAGATGAAGGCCACATCATTGATATAACTTTCCAGCAGGGATCTACCCGTATGGGAACCATAATTGTTGCCAAAACTAATATTAATTGCCAAGGGGCGACCCTGAGCTATGGCATAACGGATACTAAAATCAATCCCCTGCATAAGTTGAGAAGTCTGGGGAAAGGAGTTCCCTGCGGAAGCTCCTAGCTTAATAATAAGTAACTCACTCAGGGAGGCTACTCCCCGATATAGCCCATTACTGGCCCTACCATTCCCTGCTGCAATTCCTGTTACATGGGTCCCATGTCCCGATAAATCAGTACTTGGAACTATATTCAACCGTTCTGGCATAGGAGTCTTTAATGCTTCATTTATCTGTTCTCTGCTATATAAGGTGCCAATGTCATAGCCTGGTGGCGGTGAGCCTTTGATAGTCTGATCCCATAAAGCAGCAATGCGGGTAGTTCCATCCTCATTTCTAAAATCCGGATGAGAATAGTCAATGCCTGAATCAATAACTGCAATCAATACACCTTGGCCAAACAGATTAAAATTTGTCGTCTGCAAGGGATTGATACAGGATGCAGTACGACCATTATTTACTTCAAAAAATAAACGCTTAGGACTTTCGATAAATTCAATCTCTTCATAATCAGAGAGACGGTCAATCTGATTCTCAGGTACTGTAAGGATGGCATACCCGCTCAGGAGCTCCACTGCTGATATACCCAATTCCTGGCGTACTCTCTCTAAGCTTCCACTGTATTTTACAATTAATTCCCAGGTATTTGTCTCCGGTGAATATCCCACACCTAAGCTTCCCGTCTTCTCCCTCGTTGCCTCGGGAACCTCCAGTGACAGATTTAATTGATCATCTATTTTACCATCCTGCATGAAATATCCTCCAAAAAACTTAGCTTATAGTATTATATGCTAAGTCTTCTGATCACCATGCATGAAGTATACTGTTTCTTCATTATAACATTGAATAAAAGTTTGGCTTTTTATGCGAAAAAGGTGGGACTATATAGCTACTGAAACGACAGCCCCGCTGCCTCCGGGATCCCCGGTCAATAACTCTTTAGTACCACCTAAACTCTTATAATATTCAGTTACTATAGTTAATAACGAAGCTTACTTATACTATATCCTTAACAATGGATAGACTGACCATAGAAAAGCTCAGCAAGTCTTATGACAAATTAAGTAAATGTTATTTGTTATTATCTACCACTTTTAATCGTGTATTAGCACGAGCTAATTTACTCTTTCCCAGGTCTCGATTATAATCACTGCTATCGCCAGAGGCAAGAATGCTCTCTGCACGCTCTTTCGCTCTGGTTGCACGTTCATAATCTATATCCTGGGCCCATTCAAATGTTGTAGCCGCAATCAAAACCATTTCCTTTGAAACACTTACAAATCCACCGATACAGGCAGCACGCCTAGGTTTCTCTCCATTGATTTCATAGACTCGGCATTCACCTACACCGATAGCAGTTACATAGGGTATATGACCTGCCCTTATTGATATGTCCCCATCTATAGTGCGTAGGGAAACTTGATTAACCTCGTCATCAAAAAACTTTCCATCCAATGATACGATTTGAAGATGAAAACTATTCATAGGCTATTCCTTCCTTGCTTTTTCAATGGCTTCTTCAATGGAACCTACAAATAGGAAAGCTGATTCAGGTAAGTCATCGTGTTTACCTTCAATGATTTCTTTAAAGCCACGAATTGTATCCTTTAGGGGAACATACTTGCCCTGCATTCCTGTAAATTGTTCTGCAACAGTAAATGGTTGGCTCAAAAAGCGTTGAATCTTTCTGGCTCTTGATACGATAAGCTTATCTTCTTCGCTTAATTCATCCATACCCATGATAGCAATAATATCCATCAATTCCTTATACCTCTGCAATATTCTCTGAACATTACGAGCTGTCTCATAGTGCTCTTTGCCAACAATATCAGGAGCAAGAATACGGCTTGTAGAATCCAGAGGGTCAACCGCCGGATAAATTCCTAAGGAAGAGATATTTCTGCTTAATACCGTTGTGGCATCCAGGTGTGCAAAGGTTGTAGCAGGTGCCGGATCTGTAAGATCATCTGCTGGAACATATACCGCCTGAACAGAAGTGATAGAACCTTGTTTTGTAGATGTAATTCGCTCCTGTAGAGCACCCATTTCTGTAGCAAGAGTTGGCTGGTAACCAACTGCCGAGGGCATTCTTCCCAGCAATGCAGAAACTTCACTTCCTGCCTGTGTAAATCGGAAAATATTGTCTATAAATAATAGAACGTCCTGACCTTCATGATCGCGGAAATATTCCGCCATAGTAAGTCCTGATAGTGCTACTCGCATACGGGCACCCGGCGGCTCATTCATCTGTCCATAGACTAGAGCCGTTTTACTTAAAACACCGGATTCCTTCATCTCGTTGTATAAATCGTTACCTTCTCGTGTTCTCTCTCCAACTCCTGAGAATACAGAAAGTCCACCATGCTGTTTTGCAATATTATTAATTAACTCCATGATGAGAACTGTTTTGCCAACACCTGCTCCTCCAAAAAGTCCTATCTTTCCACCCTTTGCATAGGGGCAGATGAGATCCACAACCTTGATACCTGTTTCAAATATTTCTGTTGTCGTCTCCTGGGCATCAAAGGCAGGTGCAGGGCTATGAATAGGCCAACGTTCTTCAACTTCAGGATTAGGCATCTTATCTATAGCATCTCCAAGTAGATTGAACATTCTACCTAAAGTTTCTTTCCCTACGGGCACACTAATAGGCGCTCCGGTATCAGCGGCTTCTATTCCTCTTGGCAAACCGTCCGTACTGCTCATAGCGATACATCTGACTACATTATCACCAATATGTTGCGCCACTTCCAAAACAATCTTTTTCTCATTATACGTAATTTCTATAGCATTTAAGAGATTAGGAAGGTGATCGTCCCTAAATTTTATATCTAATACAGGTCCAATGACCTGTGTAACGATTCCTATGTTCTTATCCACGTTTCCACTCCTTTCATTTGTTATTTATAAGCCACTTCCTGCAACAATTTCCGTTATTTCCTGGGTGATAGAGCCTTGACGGGCTCTGTTATATCTTCGGCTTAAATCGTCAATCATATCTTCCGCATTCTGTGTAGCCGATTCCATAGCTGTTCGACGGGCTCCAAACTCACTGGTGATACTTTCACAAACAGCTCCCCACAACATACCAGAAACATAGCTTGGTGCCATAGCATCCAACACAGCAGCACTGGGCTCAAATAGAATAAAACCTTTTTTCATCTCCAGAGCCTTATCTTGATTCTGTGCAAAGGTATCATCTAGAGGAAGCAGCTTCATAATTTTTGGCTGTTGATTTAAGACGGAAATGAAATTAGTATATACAATATAAATCTCATCAAATTCTTCCTTAATAAAACAATCCGTAAGCAAGGTACCAATTCCATGGCAACTACCAATATTAATATCCTCAATAGAGGAGAACTCTTCCGTAAGAATTTCACAACCCAATCGGCGATAATGCTCTATGGTTTTCTTACCTATTGGAAGAATGCAAACCTGCTTTTTTCGTATCTCTTCATCGGCCAAGCGAAACACATTGCTATTATATCCTCCCGCTAATCCTCTATCACCACCGATGATTACATAACAAGATTTTTTAACCTTACGAGGAATAAAGTATGCAGAGCTGGTATCTATATTTCGTGCAGCGATATCACACATTGCAGAGTAGACAACGGAATGAAAGAGCCGACTTTTTTCAATTCGTTCCTTCGCCTTTGTTAATTTAGAGGTAGCGACCAACTCCATTGCTTTTGTTATTTGCTTGGTACTCTTAATACTCTTTATTCTTATATTTATGTCCTTCATTGAAGATTCAGCCAAAATGTTCGCCCCCCTTATTCCAATTAGTGGCCTAGTACAAACTTTTCATTAAACTTTTTCAGCGCCTCGTCTAGTTTTGCTTTATTCGTATCATCTAAGCTTTCTCCACGACGAATCACTTCAAGTAAGTCTTCATAATAGGATGTCAACTCAAAGAACAATTCTTTTTCATATTCTTTAATATCATTTACTTTAATATTGCTCAAATAATTATTTACTACAGCATATATAATTGCCACTTGGAGTTCTACTGGGACAGGAGAATTTCTATCCTGCTTTAATACCTCCACAATTCTTGCTCCTTGTTCCAGACGCGCTTTGGTATCTTTGTCTAAGTCAGAGCCAAACTGTGCAAAGCTTTGGAGTTCCCGATACTGGGAATACATAAGCTTTAACTGGCCAGAAACCTGCTTCATTGCCTTTATTTGCGCTGCACCGCCTACACGGCTAACGGAAATTCCCGGATTTACCGCTGGCATAATACCTGCATTAAAAAGTTCGCTTTCTAAGAAAATCTGACCATCTGTTATGGAGATAACATTGGTTGGAATATAGGCAGATACATCACCCTCCTGTGTTTCAATAATTGGCAACGCAGTAAGGGATCCTCCTCCACATTCAGGAGTAAGGCGGGCTGCACGCTCCAAAAGACGGCTGTGTAAATAGAAAACATCGCCAGGGTAAGCTTCTCGGCCCGGTGGGCGTCGAATTAATAGGGACAATGTTCTATAAGCCACTGCATGCTTTGATAAATCATCATATACAATTAAAACATCCCTTCCCTTTGCCATAAAATATTCACCCATGGTACATCCTGCATAGGGTGCGATATATTGTAAAGGTGCCAGATCACTAGCTGTAGAACTTACAACAATGGTATAATCCATGGCCCCAGCCCGGGTTAAGTTCTCTACCAATTGGGATACCGTAGAATTTTTTTGACCTATTGCTACATAGATACAAATTACATCCTTTCCTTTTTGATTAATAATCGTATCCGTCGCTATCACCGTTTTGCCTGTTTGTCTATCACCAATTATGAGTTCTCGCTGCCCTCTTCCAATGGGAATCATACTATCGATGGCTTTAATTCCTGTTTGAAGGGGTACACTCACGGATTTTCTATCAATAATCCCAGCAGCTTCTGCTTCAATTGGCTTTTTCTCACTGGTCTGTATCGGTCCTCTGCCATCAATGGGTTGTCCCAATGCATTCACAACACGACCGATAAGAGCTTCACCAACTGGAACGGAGACAACTTGACCTGTACGTTTCACTAGGTCGCCTTCCTTAACCCCTATATCGCTACCCAAAAGTACTATGGAGACAAACTCTTCTTCAAGATTAAGTGCCATCCCATAAAGTCCATTGGGAAATTCAATAAGTTCATTGGATACACAATTTTCCAAGCCATATGCCTTGGCAATTCCATCACCTACAGTGACAATCGTACCCGTTTCACACAGTTGTGTTTTATTATCATAATTTTTAATTTGTGCCTTTAACAGGCTGCTGATTTCTTCTATATTCATCCATCAGACCTCCGCTTGTGAATAGTCTGCATTCTTAATGTCTTGCTGCAGTTTTTTGAATCTATTTTTAATACTTGCGTCAATCATATAACCCGGATATTCTAGACGAATACCACCGATGCAGGTTTTATCAACTTTGTTAACCAACATGATAGTCTTGTGCATTGACCTCTCCATATTATCAATGATTCTCTGCCTCTGATTATCATTTAATAAAACCGCACTAATTGCTGTAACTCGTATTATATTTTTTTCTTTATAATATTTGTTTTGATACTCCTTATAACATAAGGGTATCAAGGAAGCTTCTCTCTTTTTCGTAAGTATTTTCATAAAAGATAGTAGATAAGAATGTATCTTTCCTCCAAATACATCTTCCAAAATTATAATACGCTCTGAAATAGGAATCCTTGGATTTGATAGTAGTTTTACAAAGTCATGATTACTTTCTAATACAAAAGCAATTTCACCTAACTCTTTATCAATCTCTTTCTCAAGTCCTTCCTCAGCAGCCAGTTCATATAATGCATATCCGTATTCTATGGCTTTACTCATAGGCTCTCACCCAGTTCTGTGATTGCTTCATCAATCAGCATCTCATGAACATCTGTATTTATTTCCTTTTCTATGACCTGTTGTGCCAAGTCAAAGACCATCTCGCTAATATGATCTTTCATATCATCGACTGCCTTTTTCTTAGAAAGAGCGATGTCAGTTTCTGCCTTTTGTTTACGATTTTCCGCTTCTACAGTAGCATCTCTTATAATTTCATCTCCACGCTGCTGTGCTCGTTCCATGGCTGTCTTAATCATGAAATCAGTTTCAGCCTTTGCATTTTTTAACCTTTCTTCATAGGTATCCTTGCTTACCTGCGCTTCTGTACGTATCTCATCTGCATCAGAATAGATTTTGTCTATCTCTTCTGCTCTTTTATTAAGAATATTATTAACCGGCTTAAACAAGAATTTTTTAACTATAAGAAAAAGAATCAATAAGTTTCCAATCGCTATGAAGGTTTGCCAAAAATTAACAGATAAAAATTCTAATGTTTCAGGCATTCTTTAATCCTCTTTTCTCAACTTTAATAACAAATATACAAAAGCCCCTAGGTTATACCAGCTCTCTTGTGTAATTAATTACAGTTTGCCAATAAACAAACCAGGCGCAACAAAAATAAGCAGCATACCTACAATTAAACCGTAAAGTCCTGTAGTTTCTGCAATAGCACATCCCAATAACATGGTAGAAGTAACATCTCCCTTACATTCAGGCTGGCGACCTATGGCCTCACAAGCCTTACCTACAGCATATCCTTCACCGATACCAGGGCCAATACCCGCGATCATTGATAATCCTGCACCAATAGCGCATCCCATTAAAACTAATGCTTTTTCCATTATGAATACCTCCGTTTAATAAATTTTTATCATATCTTAATTTTATATCATAACTAATTTTTAATCCTTACTTGCTGCAGACGCCACATAAAGCATCGTTAAAATACAAAATATAAAGGCTTGTAACACACTGGAGAACAAATCAAAATAAACTGATAATATAGCTGGAAGACCAATTTGTAATAGTGGAATATCCGCTAATGTTCCAGGCAACCATTGTAAAACGATTGAACTAAGCCAAGCTAGAGCCGCATATAAAAGGGTAGAAATTACAACACCAGAAGAAGCATTACCAAATAAACGAAAAGACATGGAAATTGGCGTTGAGAATTCGCCGATAATATTAAAAGGCGTCAAGACTGGTATTGGTTCTGTAAGACCTTTAAGATACCCTAAAACACCATTTGTCTTAATCTTAAAATACATAATCATAAAAAATACCAAAATCGCCCAACCAAGAGTTGTATTTAGATCAGCCGTTGGCGGATACATTCCTACCAAACTGGACAAACCACAGAACATAACCAAGGAAAATAATGCTGCGATAAAAGGTGCAAAATTCTTAAATGCCTCACCCATATTCTCCTTCACAAATTTATTAACAAGATTAACAAGAAATTCAGCAATAACCTGCCTTCTCCCTGCAGGCTTTATTTGTAAATTGTGTGTTAGCCACTTACATAACAAAGCAATCACCAATATTAGTATCCACATGTTAACTTGTGTTTCCGTAATTACGATACCAAAAGGTAATCTAAATAATATCTTTGCTCCCGTTATCTCCACACCCATGCTGCATCACCTCACTTTGTTTTCTTTTTCTTCTTTGAAATTCCGACAAATCCAATTGTCACTCTGGGATAGATAACAGCAAGTAGGATCGGTAACCAGTGAAAGATCTTATAATTTACTGCAATATACATTCCAGCACCAATAAATAATAAAAGTCCAAGCTGGCGTAGGGAATATGAAAATTGCATTTTCTTTTTTGCCAAATTGGGATTATCAGTCTGCGTTACACTTTGAACCGTAAGACCCATCAAGAAAAAATTAAGAAGGACAATAAGACCTCCATAAATGGAGCCGAGAAGTACTGCCAAGCTATACTGTTTACAGATGGCAAACACAAGCTGGGTAATGATGCTACACACCAGTATCCCCCAGGCAATATTTATTGTTTCTTTTTTTACTACTTTATTAACTTTCATAAGATAATTATCCTTCCATAATACATAATTTTTACGTATTTTCATTGAATGCAATAATATGTAATTAAGAATACCTTAAGCCTTGAAATTCCATTTATAAAGATACGATTTCCCAACTCTTTAAACACTCTCATTTTTAAAAAGTAGAGGCTTGAAAATAATATAGTATATCCATATTATTTTTAATTAAGTCTCTACTTTATTCTAATTTATTATACAAGTTATAAAAAGGGTGAAAACTTCATTTAAGAAGCTCCTCACCCTTGAGCTCAATCCCTAATTTAGTTCAGTATATCTTGTTTACCAGTAAAGCTATATTATATAATCTTTTCATTTAAAATATCACATTTTATGCCATAAGTCAACGTAAAATACCAAAACACACCTCTTTTGAATAACCTATTAGAGATGTCCTTTTATCCCAGACAGAAGTTATTCTAAATCCTTTGTTTTATATTCCTTATTTTATATCCTTATTTTGTATCCTTTTTTATATCCCTTATTCTACTTCAAAATACATATAATCTACATATAATTCGTTAAAATCCTTATCGTTGGATAGATTAATCTCTGTTGAATTTTCAATAATGTATTTCATCCTGCTATGAGCTTCTACATCATATGCATATCTTATGGCACCACCTAAAGAGCTATTACCAATCGCTGTAATTTTATTGGATAGCTCTTGGGGTAACAATCCAACATCAATGGCCTTCTCTATATTCATTTTATAGCCAAAACCACCAGCCAGATATACAGTATCAATCTCTTCATAGGTAATTCCATAACGACAAATCAGAAGTTCTACTCCTGCTCGAACTGCAGCCTTGGCAAGCTGGATTTCCCTTACATCCTTCTGGGTAAAGGTGATTGCCTTGCCCATAAGGTCCTCGGCAATTTTATATCCATCTTCAAAGTAATCTTCGTCTAATAATCCTGTCTCATCCACTAAATTAGCCTTTACCAGCTCAGAGACTATCTCAATAACACCTGTACCACAGATTCCAACAGGGGCACTGTCACCAATTGTCTTATATTTAAGCTCATCCTTATCAATATCTATATTACAGATTGCTCCAGGGATACTGCCTACACCGCAGGAGATATTCCCGCCTTCAAAGGCCGGTCCTGCTGCTGTTGAAGTCACAATGATTCTATCCTTATTACCGATTGCCATCTCTCCGTTGGTTCCTAAGTCGATAAGAAGACAAGGCTCTTTCTTCTTATCAAAATCACAGACCAGAAGTCCTGCTGCTATATCTCCTCCCACAAAGGTAGAGATACCCGGAAGTAATATTATAGGAATCTGCAAATAATCGCTACCTAGTACCTCTTCAAAAGAAAGGGTGATTTCAGAAATATCCACCGGTGTAAAGGGGAATACTCCCAAGGTCTCACAGGAAAAGCCCAAAAGCAGATGTCCCATAGTTGTATTACAAGCAATGGTTATCTTCTTAATTTGCTCTTTTAAAACACCCGTTTTCTTTATTACCTCTTTAATACCGTGAAGAAGGTCCTTTTGGATACTCTCTCGTAACTCCTCCTTCTTTCCACTATTTGATGCCAGAATTCTTGCTATAACATCTGCTCCATAGGCTCTTTGCTTATTTACTGTAGAATAAGTGTCTAGAGTATCTCCCCTTGCCACATCAATCAGGCTTATGGCAATGGTCGTTGTTCCAATATCAATTCCCATGGCATAGTTTCCGTCTTTATCTACATTAGCCCTTGAAGCATTCTGATACTTTGTTACTACTTCAAAATCATCCTCATTTCCTGTTAATAGCTTTATCTTACAATCCCCAATGGGATATGCCTTGCAAGAGAGTCTATAACCTTTCTCTAATTCAGCTTTAGATAGTTTTGCTCTATCATAGGTTGTAATTTCAAGGTCACCCTCCACTAGCTGCAGGGTACATTTACCACAGGTTCCTCTTCCACCGCAAGCTGCACTCATGTAGATTCCCTGTCTAACCATGGCATCTAATAGACTTTCCTCTTGTCTACATTCTATGTGATGCACCAGATTATCTCCTATCACTGATATTTTATAACATGTCCCATCCTGCCCTGCTCTCTTGTTATCCTCCATGGTCATTTCCTCTACTTTCTATAAAAATTATAATAATTCACCAAAAAATATTATTTCTACATCATAAAAGTTGTGATAATTTATTATTAACATCTATTGCTTACCCTGTCAATTCATTATTTTAATTGTAACATTCATTATATCAATCTTATACTATAAACAGAGAATATCCTTTAATTATTCCTACTACATCTTAGCTTTAATATGTGTTTTCAAATAAATATGACATAGATTCGCTAACATACTACATTGATAAGGGAAAATAAAATATGCTATATTGATTAATAGTATTGCTATCTAGTCATATAGGAATAAATTCCCATATGACCAAAAAACAAGGGAGGAGATATTCCTCCTAAGAAACAAGGAGGAATAGGATGAGCAACGAATTAAAGGCATATTCACTAGAAATGGGACCTGCCAAATGCAGCGTTGACCTAAGTGTTGGTAGTGAAAGAGGTTTTTACGTAAATCAAGATTACATTCTTCATAAACTGGGCAGACCCCACAGAGCAATTAATTTAATGTATTGCTATTATCCCCTAGATGAGGGTTGGCCAGTACGCGCCAGTATAGCCCATGCAAGTGATACAGTTTCCTTTGCCTGGGATTATCCCTATGATGATTATTTTACATATAAAGGCGGATTAAATGGCAATTTACAGGATGAGCCTTTTACCTATATGAGGGATGTAAGAAAGCATGGACAGGACGTCCTATTAACCCTTACCATAGATCCTAATGTCAGCGATGAACATTTAATTGCCATAGCAAAGGATTTATCTACCTTTGGTCGCATGTTCCTTCGTATTAATCATGAAGCTACAGGCGATTGGTTCTCCTTTAACAAACGCTGCTCTTATCAGGAGGTTGCTGATTTCTTTATCCGCTTCCACAAGATTATTAAAGAGCATGCTCCCCAGATCTTAACTATCCTTTGCATCGGTGGTATCGAAAAGCTAGAAAAGGAAGAGATGGAGAAAGAAAAAGAGTTTACTGAAGCGGTTCGACATACCGATATCTGGTCGGTAGACAAATATATGTCCCTCCATTGGGGATGGCCCTATGATGTTGCGGAAAAAGGCGGCAAAACCCACAAGAGAGATACAGTAGAGAAAACCTACCAGATGACTAAGCGTAGCTTTGAACGCTTCTCTTATCTTTGCGATGGAGCTAAAAAGCCCATGGTTATGTCCGAATTTAATGCAGATGGGGATGTTACAGGTCCTTACGATCAGGTTAAAATGATTAGACAGTTCTGCGAAATGCTAAAGGAAGAGCCTGCTGACTGGTTCTCCGGTTTTACCTTCTACCAATTTAGAGATGATGGGCGCCTGGGACTTGAGATAACAGATCCTAATAATAAAGAGGTAGGAATTGAACAGCCGGCCTTAAAGGCTTATAAAGAAATTATCCATGAGGAATATTTTAGCCCTAGTTTTCAAGTAAAGGAGGAAGTTTCCTTCCCTCTAACCTTAAGATGGGGTGGTTCTGAGGATGCCACTGGTCTATCCATACCATTACATTTTCATAAGGATCCTGTCTTTGCAGAAGTTAATTTTGATGATGAGATTAAGGATTTAAACCTTATGATGGAGCTTAACGGGCATTGGTTTTACAAAGCGCCTGGCGTCAAGACCATAGATTTGATGCCCGCCTTCTTTGAAAAGCCTTTAACCGGTCCTTGTGATATCAATATGAAACTCTTTGCACCACCGGCTACGGGAGAGAACGACCCTTCCCAGGGAGATGACTGGACCATAAATTACTATGCAGTTATTAAGAAATTACCAAGCTTCCGCTTAAGATTTGAACCAATTGAATTATAAAGAATAATATTGCTGCTTTTCATTAGTATAAGCAAGAGTTTTTAAAATATAAGTATATAAGAATGAGCTGTTTCATAAATCCCCTCCTGGTTGCTACAAGGGAGCATTTAATGAGAAACAGCTCATTTATATGTCTTTTTATATATCCTATTATAGATAGTGAGAACTCTCAATAATTCTATTATACTAAAATATTATTACGAAACAACTCTTGCTTATGAGTTGCTTGAATTACTCTGAATTAGCTCTGCTCGTTTTAATGCCTCCTCTATATTACTACAGAAATTATCCTCTCCAACCTTCTTATCAAAACCAGCTTTTTGCATCATACGCAGGGGCTGTTCCTGTACATGGGATAAAATTAAGTCTATATTCCTTTTATTGCAGGCCTTCCAGACATTATTTAATGCTCGTAGGGCATTAATATCCATTGCCGTAGCACTTCTCATTCTCAAGATTACAACTTTTATATTAGAATCCATTGATATATTCATAAATTTGTCAGCCACAGCAAAAAACATGGGTCCATTGATTTCATAGACTAAAGTGTGTTTTGGTACCAGCAAATCCTCTTCTTCCTCAGGATTTTTCCAGCTCTGAATATCTGCCACATCTGCCATCCTTTTCATAAATAGTAAAGCAGCCATAAGAATGCCCACTTCAATTGCAATTACCAAATCAAAAAGGACAGTAAGAATAAAGGTGAATGCAAGAACTGCAATATCACTCTTAGGTGAAATCTTAATTAGTTTAACAAATTCTCTCCATCCACTCATATTATATGCTACCACAAAGAGAATAGCAGCAATGGCTGGCATGGGTATTAAGGCCGCATAAGGCATAAGTAGTACAAGAACCAGTAGAAGGACCACAGCATGAACCATTCCGGCTATGGGTGTCCTTCCCCCGTTTTTAACATTAGCAGCCGTTCTCGCTATGGCTCCCGTCGCAGGGATTCCTCCAAAAAGACTGGAACAAACATTACCAACACCCTGAGCTATCAACTCCATATTAGATCGATGCTTGCTTCCAATCATACCATCTGCAACCACACAGGAAAGTAAAGATTCGATACCGGCCAAAATTGCAATGGAGATAGCATCGGGTAAAAGTGTCCTTATCATTGTAATATTCATCTTAGGCACTTCTAAGGCAGGTGCTTTTGATGAAATATCAAAAAGGCTTCCTATGGTATTAACATCCATCTTAAATAATTTAACAAGGGCCGCTGCTACAAGGACAGCAATTAAAGAGCCAGGAATTCTAGCATTTATTTTAGGCCATAGAATTAATATGATTAAGGAAATGGCTCCGATCAGTAGAGCCTGATAATTTATTGTTGAGATGTATGTAAAGCAGGCAACCAATTTGTCTAAGGTTTCTACCGGCTTTGTTACATAAGATAATCCTAGAAAATCTTTCAACTGACCAATAAAAATTGTAACTGCAATACCAAAGGTAAATCCTGTTGTTATAGTGTGGGGTATAAACCTGAGCAGGCGTCCAAATTTAAATATACCCATCAAGATCAGCAGGACACCAGCCATAATCGTAGCTACTGCTAAACCTTCCATTCCATTTCTAGCAACAATTCCAGCTACAATCGATGCAAAAGCCGCTGTTGGTCCTGATATTTGAACTCTACTACCGCCAAGGAAGGAAATCACAAATCCAGCAACGATGGCTGTATATAGACCTCTCTCTGGAGTTACGCCAGAGGCCAGAGCTAAAGCGATTGACAGAGGTAAGGCAATAATTGCTACGATTATTCCTGCAATAATGTCCTTTATAAACTGTTCCTTAGAATAGGTTTTCATTACCGAAAAAAGCTTAGGCTTTAATTTTTCCATTTCATTTCTTCCTCCAAACACCTTATATTATAATTTTAAACCATTTACTCATCTCAAAATATCATAGACTTGTTTATCCTATTATTCAAGGGAAAATATTAAATTTTTATAAAAGTAATGAAAAAAGTCTTCCATAAAGCCAAGAAACCTGGCCTACAACCCCCATAAAGCCTGAAAATCCTACATTCCTTTATACTTAAGATCAAAAGACTTTCCAGTTTTTCTTCCTAGATTTAATAGGAAAACGCTGTTACAATGGTTTAGGAGTATATGTAAGCTATTTACTTATAATGGATGCCCTGTAAAAAAATAGATTTTTAACATGGCTTCTGCTGAATGGAGGATTTATATAATGAAACGAAGGATTTTGATTGTACTATCCTGCCTAATACTACTTTGTATTGGTGTGATCGGTAATCAAATATATGAGGATAGGGATTGGATTAAAAACCCTCTAAACATTTTACAGAAGGATAAGGAACTGTCCTACCCCTCTTTTCTGGAAGGTGTTAATCAAGGACAGATTGAAGAGGTCATATTCAATTCCAATAGCAACGAGTTTAAGGCAAAATATTTAAATGATGACATAGAATATGTTGTTCCAAATCCAAAAACGGAAACCTTTACGGAATTTCTACTGCTTAATAATATCAAAGTAAGCTACAGTGATGGAAGTACCACCTCCACCATCTTTAAGGTGCTACTCCTAGGGGGCATTGTTGGCGGTATCTTTTGGTATACCAAAAGCGGACAAAATGCAAACAACCTAATAAAAAATGCAAATAAAAAGAAGCAAAGGTATAGACTTCATACAAATACATTCAATAAGGAAAATCAAACTCCTGTAACTACCCTGGCACAGGTTGCTGGTAATGCTGAAGCAAAGTCCATGGTTGAGGATATTATCACCTTTATCAAGAATCCTGATAAATATAGCGTCGTTGGCGCTCGTATGCCAAAGGGTCTTCTACTTTATGGGCCTCCTGGAACAGGAAAGACCTTAATGGCTAAAGCTATTGCCGGTGAAGCAGGCGTTCCCTTCTATGCCATGAGCGGTTCAGACTTTGTTCAGATGTATGTTGGTGTAGGAGCAAGCCGAATCAGAAACCTCTTTAATAAAGCAAAGAAAAGCGAGAAAGCTGTTATATTTATCGATGAGATTGATGCCATCGGTAAGAAGAGAGCTAGAAATGCCTCTGCTAGTAATGATGAACGAGATCAGACACTCAATGCTCTTTTAACAGAAATGTCCGGCTTTCATGATAATCAGGGTATCATTGTGATTGGTGCTACAAACCGTCTAGATACCTTAGATGAAGCACTCCTTCGCCCCGGTCGTTTTGATCGTCATATAGAAATCGGCTTACCCGATGTGAATGCAAGAAAGCACATTCTATCCCTGTATGCCAATAAAAAACCTTTGGCAGATGATGTGAATTTAGAAGAATTAGCGAAATCCACTGTATATTTCAGTGGTGCTATGCTGGAAAATCTCATTAACGAAGCTGCAATTACTGCTGCCAATAGTATGGATGAGGTGATTAACAAAGATCATATAGATAAAGCCTTTTATACTGTAATTGCTGGAGCTCCAAAAACTGACCGCAGCTATATAACTGAGAAAGACCGCCAGATTACTGCCTATCATGAGGCTGGACATGCCCTTACTACCACCTTATTAATGCCAGATCACTATATCTCCAAGGTGACCATAATCCCCAGTGTAAAAGGGGCTGGTGGCTTTAATCTAAGTATTCCTAAGGATACTATGTTCCAAAGTCTAAAGCAGATGAAATCAAACATTCAGGTTTTACTTGCAGGTCGGGCTGCTGAAGAGATTATCTTTGGTGCGGAGGAAGTTACCACCGGTGCCAGCAATGATATACAAAAAGCTTCTCGCATGGTGGCTGATTTTCTTGATAAATACGGTATGGATAAAGAATTAGGACTATTTAGCGTTGAAGCTCTGGAAGAGAACAAGGACAATCAGCTAATCTCAAAATGTCGATTACTTATGAATGAACTTTATGAGGAGACTAAGATACTCTTAGAAGATAATCTACCCCTCCTAGAGAATATCACAAAAGAACTCTTAGATAAAGAATCCCTAAGCGGCAAAGATATTGATCGCATCTGTGCATAAATTGCAAGTCTATTTATAAACAAATATAAGGTTGTCTTAAAAGATATTTCATGTGTCAGCAAGCTAACACTTTCATGCAATGGAAGATGTATATAGCAGCTTTTTCTTAGTGAAACTTTAAGACAACCTTTAATACCCATTCAAACTATAATACCTCCTTAGCTTGTCCACCTCATCCAGTGCATTATTATAGCCAATATACTGATATTCCTTTATTCGTTGAGAAATCATACTATCCTCCGAGTATTTATATAAGGCTCTATTCTTATCCATATAATACAAGGCAGTGATTACAGGTATTTCCTCATACATATCCATTAAATACTTATTATATGCACTGCCTACTAAGCCCGCCCTTTCTATCAAAAAGGAGGATAGATAATTCACACTCATATCACTTATTGTATCCTCGGGGATCTCATAATTAGCCCATAGTACAAAAGGTACCAGGTATTTACGTCTTAAGGCATCCTCCTGGGACAATTCTTCTTCCCTCTCAAGGAAATCATGAATTTGCGAGTAAGCAATTGGCTGATGATCTCCGAAGAGGAGAATAATGGTTTCCTCTGATTGTTTTGAAAAATAATCTATGAGATAGGAAAATGCTTCATCGGACTTTTTCAGTAAGCTTAAATATTGTTCTGTAATTCCAAAGCCTGTCTCATCAGTAAAACGAATTGTTTCATCATCGGGAAAAAGCTGACTGTCAGAATATCCCCCATGATTTTGCATGGTCACATTAAAAACAAATAAAGGGCTGTCCTTTTCTTTCTTCTCATAGACTTCGATAATCTTATCATAACTCTCCCTATCACTGACAAAGGATCTGATAAGTGATGGCTGATGAAAATCCTCGATGGATAAAAAATCATCAAAGCCCAATAAAGGATATACTAAGTCCCTTTTATAACCACTGCCTGCATAAGGGTGAAGGGCTACATTATAATAACCCTGCTCTTTTAAGGTTGCTGCCAGAGAATTGGTTGGCTCTGTAATAAATTGCTGATATGGCACACTGTTTTGTGGCATAACAGCCATACTGTTCCCTGTTAAAAACTCATATTCCGTATTACTTGTAGCTCCACCATATACAGAGACATGTAAATTCCCATGAACAGTATTTTCCTCCATTGACCTGATAAAGGGCAGATAATCCATATTGGTGCTAAAATCTCCAATTAGACTTAAATCTGAGAAGGCTTCATTCATGATAACAATGATATTGGGTTTATGGCTATTAGGAGTTATCTCCTTCTCCTCTTCTGCCTCCTGGAGTATCTCCTCTATCCTTTGTAGGGAATATCCTTCAGGAGCATTGGTTTCCATGGCTTGGACATTAGCCACAAAACCAAAGACTGTACCATAGGAGCAATAAGTATATTTGGGTGCAAAGAAATCAATTACACGGATTTTAGACTTTATTAAATCTGTTTCAAAAAAAGCATTATAAACCACAAGCCAGAATCCAATAAAACTTCCCATAACCAGGACACGATTAATCAGAGTTGGCTTCTTCTTAATTCCCTCTAATTGAAATGCAAGGGTAAAGAGGATAAACATAAGTAAAGTAGATATTAAAAAACCTTGAGTAAAACGAATCTCATAGCTAGAGGCTACACTCATTCCCGTCCTCCAGGCCAGTAAATCACTGGGTAGAATAGGGTTCCCCCGAAACAAATACACAAAATAATTCACCAAAGAAGCTATATAAATAGAGATATTACAAAGGATAATAGTAACCTTAGAGCTTCGAATGATAGTAAAAGCAAAGTAGTATATGGCTATATACCAAATAAGGTTATAGCTGCTGTAAGACTTAAACATGTCCATATTAAAATTGCTGACCATAGTCTCAACCATCAAAAATGAAACGATGGGAGAAAGGACCAGCAATATGGCATCAAACCATATCTTCCTCTTTCTATAAAATTCTCTGATCCTCTCCACCTCAAGCAGAGCAAGAAAAGTAAACAAAAGCCAAAGTATTATAATGACATAAGTAGAAGGCTTATTTAATCTTTGCGCCCCCTCCTCTTTTATGTAAATGAAAATGACAAAGAAGAAATACAGCATAAATAAATAAAGGGGTATCCCCTTCACTTCCTTCCATTTCAACATCCAAATTCCCTTTTCACTCTTCATAATCTTATAACCTCGATATCATCAATCCACTATCAATCCATCATCATCCAGAGACAATTCGTCATCAGTCCGTCATCATCTGTCCTATCTGTCCTTATCTGTCCTTATCTGTCCTTATCTGTCCTTATCTGTCCTTATCTGTCCTTATCTGTCCTCAATCTGTCCTCAATCTGTCCTTATCTGTCCTTATCTGTCCTCAATCTGTCCTTATCTGTCCTCAATCTGTCCTTATCTATCAGACAAATAACATATAAATCATTACTTAAAATATATAGAAATATCCTTGCTCTGTCAATCATACAAATTTATACAAATCATTGTGTGAAATTATAATTAAATCCTTAAAAGCCCATAATGCATATCGTCTTATATAAATAAACTTATTCCATATGAACAGGTGTCACCTTACAAACCCTTCTATCGTAAGTCAGAAGACCGTTCACCTCATCCTCTACATCAGAAAGCTGGGTAAAGACTGCTGCCGATAAGCCCTGTGTAATAAATCCCTTAATCTCTTTTTCCAGAAGCTTATGATAGGCTTTATTATAGTCTTCCTTGGTTAAAAAGATACGGTATCCGTAAATCTGATGGGAATAGGAATGCTGGTTGATATAGCAGGCATAGCCCCCATATTCGGAGATAATGATTGCCCTCTTCTTCATAATCACTCTCAAAGGATGAAAATAATTATGGATACTTTCAAAATCACCGCATTCCTGGTCAAACCATCCACTAGCATGATCTACCAGCCTGGTTGTATCCAGCTCCCTGATCATATGGTAGGCTTTCTCAGCATCAAATTGTCCCCAACCTTCATTAAAGGGTACCCATACTATAATAGAAGGGCTATTATAAAGATGTAAGATGGTATCCTTGCATTCCTTAATCCATTCCCTCCTACCTTCCTCACTTTTTCTACCAAACATACTATATTTGTTGTCCTTGATACGACTTGCAAGCTTTGGAAAGAGGGTTGGTAGATATCCCACCAAAAGCATATTATACTTCTCTCCACCATTAATCATATCCTGCCAGACTAACATACCTAAACGGTCACAATGGTAATACCAGCGCAGAGGTTCAATCTTAATATGCTTTCGAATCATATTAAAGCCCAGTTCCTTTGATTTTTGTATATCATATATAAAAGCTTCATCACTGGGGGGTGTATAAAGACCCTCGGGCCAGTACCCCTGATCTAAAATACCATTTTGAAAATAGAATTTATTATTTAAATATATCCTTGGCATTCCCTTCTCATCTATCTTAATCTCAACCTTGCGCATGGCAAAATAACTCTCTACCCTGTCCTCCCCCGCTGTGATTACCAAATCATATAGATTAGGTTCTTCGGGACTCCAGAAAGAGAATTCTTTAAGGCTAAAGGTTATAAACTGCAACTTACTTTCTGTCTTGACTATTAAATTCCCTTGTTCATACACTTCTATCAAAAAGACCGTATCTATAGCCTTATCTTTGTTAAAATCATCATTTACAAAGATATCAACACAGACTTCTCCTTGGTCAACAATCGGTGTTATTCTAAGAGAAGTTATATAAAGATCAGGAACCCATTCCAACCATACTGTCTGCCAGATTCCGCTTTGAGCTGTATAAAACATACCACCCCGTTTTAATTTTTGTTTACCTCTACTATGATAGGAGGTATCACTTACATCCTGGACCTGGACCGTCAAGATATTCTCTCCCTGCTTAATGTAGGAAGTGATATCCACAGAAAAGGGAAGATAACCACCCCTATGCTCTGTCACTTGATGATGATTAATATAGACCTGGCAGAATTGGTCCACTGCACCAAAATGAAGAAGGCATCTTCTGTCTCTGGGCATCTCCTCTATCAATAAAGACCTCTCGTACCATAAGTATTCCTTTGGCTTAAGCTGTCTATTTACACCTGATAGTACACTTTCCGGCGAAAAAGGAACCAGAATTCTTCCCTCATACATTGGCGGAAAACTCTCCTCCTGAGAAAAGCAATAATTCCAATAACCATTGAGGATGGTATAATTATCTCTTCTCATCTGAGGTCTAGGATATTCCTTTAGCACATGTTCAGGATCTAAATCCTCTCCCCACTTGGTATAGAGCTGATTATTTCCTGGTAATTTACCCTTAAAACGTAGGGTGCGAACAGCGTCCTTCAGATTCATACTAATAACCATGCCTTTCCGTAACCTGCAATTTCTGGCTGCAGGCACAAATTTACCCATTGAAAAATCTGCGATTTTTCAATCTAACCTCCCAAAACCTATATTAAAACATTCCTTAATTCAAACTATATCAGGTACATTTTCTGATGAACTAAACTTCCTTGAAACTATATATATCTTATTCCATTTACCCATACAATTCAAGACAATACCTATATTACAAGCCGTAAAAAAGTAAGGAGGGAATGCGCCGATCCTAGGCTTTGTCTTCTACAAGCTCGGCGGCTCAAGTGAAGCTGATTCCTCAGATTTATTATTGCTTTCCTCATCTCTTCCTACAAGATACAAATTAAATAAGTCCATAACATCATTATCAATCATATTTTGAAAATATTTTTTTTGATAAGAGGAGGTTGCAAATACCTGCATCTGGCTATAATGACATATTTCCTTGATTAATTTATGTATTACCTCTTTTGCCTTGAAATCATCCACCATTAAAATACCTCCCACTTTATGAATAGGTAAAGTCTTTGTATTAAGCATTTAAATAGGTACAATAATTTATATCAAGGTTTTTATAATATTATTACTAAAAAACTTTAGTCCACCACAAATTCAATGTATATAGAATCTATGGCGGACCCATTATAATTTATGCAAACTTCACAGTTATACATTTGCTACTGCTTGATAGTATCAATATTTTCGTATCTAGAAAAAGCATGAATTATCATATTATTAATCCAGGGTTTCAATTGCATACCATTCTTTTAATACCTGTTCAGCTTTTTTCAGATGAATATTAAATCCTTTATCCATCTTCGCTTCTTCGGTAGTCTCATATATTTCTACACTCCAGTCCCACCAAAAGGCGCCCGCAAACCACGGCTCATCATGACATACACTGAGACATGAATCATAAAAATCAGATTGTTCCTCTTCACTCCAGGGAAGTTCCTTATGGGTAAAATCCCAAGGCATCATGGCACATCCCTTGGCACTGCGACAGCCTATCTCCATAAAGATAACTTCTTTGTTAAACTTCTTACTTAGTTGCTGCATCTTTTCAGAAACCTTCCTCCAGGATAGTATCATATCCTCCTTCGTAACGTTAGGCTTCTTTGCAACTTTATAATAAGCACTGGTACCTATATAATCAACAGCATCAAACCAAGCCACATCACCTTCTCTGCCGTGATTAGCATTATATACAAGAGGTCCCTGATAGATCGTTCTTATTTTAGCAATTAAATCTCTCCAATGCTTCTCTTTTCTCTCCGTACCGCTCATCTCACATCCGATGCATAACATCTCACAACCAGTATCCTGGGCAATCTCTGCATAGTGACAAAGGAAGGCACTATAGTGATCAAACCATTCATTCCAGTAACAGTCCTCTTCAAACATATTCATGTCCGGAAAATTAATCAGTGCCCGCCACATCCCATCAGAGCAATTAATGACTGGCTTTAAGCATACTTTCACTCCGCGTTCATGGGCTCTATTTATGGCAAATACAAGATCTTTCTCTGTAATCGTAGTACGGTAATCAAAATATATCTCTGTCGAAGAGAAGCTTTTCTGATTAACATGAAAAGCCAGACACATCCAATTTATTCCCAAATCAAAGAGCAAATCCTGGGACTTTATTGCCTTCTTGGTACGATAAGCTCCCCTTTTTGACATCCATCCATAGGTAAATCCTTTAATCCACATATTTTAACCCATACCTTTCACAAGCTTCTAAACTAGTTTATCCATCCTCTTGATACATAGTTTTAATCTTGTTCAGCCCCAAGAGTAACATTCCCTTGCCATACATTCCAATAACAAGCATATCAATATGATTATTATGCTGTTATCACAGAAGCCAGATAAAACTCCTTATCCTTAATAGCCTCTGTAATAATTATTTCCACCCTATGTTTACCGGGAGGGCCATCGATCATAATATCCTGAAGGAATAGTTTGTCTCCCCAGGTCTCATCAAAGTTGGCATCTAAAATAACTATATTATTCTCATCCCCATCAATAATAGCTTTTGCAATGGGAGCTGGATGCTCTGCATATTTACGATATTGTACTGCTATCATAGTCCCTTCTACTTCAAATCGGATTAAGCTGCCCGCCTCCAAGGCAGACCAGCCATAGCAAAATACATCCCATACTCCCTGTTTTTCTCTTTCATCCTTATAAAAACCTTTTAAAAAGGGATTGGAATTTAAGCAATATCTGCGAGAGGAGGAAATAAAGCGATTTTTCGTCAATGGTTCAACTTTCACTGTATAAATATCCATAGGAGCATTCTCTATAATTGTGAAATAAATCTTATCAAGAAGATTTGTGATTACCCCAGCTAATAATTTATGTCCATAATCATTAGGATGTAAATTATCCCCACTGATCTCCTCCTTTAGCATAATACCTGTTTCAATCATATGATAAATACTATCCTTCATGCTTACGATTGGTAAATCATAGTATACACCAATAGGATTATGTATCCCTTGGGCATTATCACCGCTGTCATAACACACATTATTAAACATAAATAATGCAGGTTCATTGGGATAAAGGAGTATCTTTCGAATAAGCCCTTCAAAGGTCTCTTCAAAGAGCTTATTGTCCTCATCATTAACACTAAATTCTACAAAGACCATATCAGGTTCATATATAAGAACATCCTGTTCTACTCTGGCTATTCCAAACTTAGAAGTAGTGGCTCCCACACCGGCATTAAGATATTCTATGCTACTCTTTGGAAATCTCTTTTTCCACCACTCATATACTTGGTAGGCATAACAGGTAGATGGCATGGAAGACGCCGCACCGGCGGTTATAGAACCGCCGATGAATGCAACCTTAATAGTTTTTCCAGACAATGCCTTGTCCATAACACCTTTCATTCGGGATAGATTACCGACATGAATTATACCTCTGTCATATACTTCCTGCAATTTAATAGAATCCAAGTTCATGCCACCTTAATCCTCCATTGTAATAATTTTAGTATATGGAAAGCAACTATCAGCCCTCTAATGGGGAATGCCTTACTTTCCTATAGCAATCCTATTGATTTATCGTCATCATAGGAGAAGTCATTTGTCTTAATATATGTAACTATCTCGTCAATTGTTGTAAAGGCTAAACCAACATAACTATCTGCTGCGCCATAATAGATTGCTATTCTACCTGTATCTGCATCAGTAAGAGCCGCACATGGGAATACAACATTTGGTACAAAACCTCTTTCCTCATACCAAGCCTCTGGAGTCAGTATAAAGTTACCACATCTGTATTTAACCACAGAAGGATTATCCTTATCTAAAATACATGCTCCCATACTATATACATAGCCATTACAGGTTCCACTTACACCGTGATAGAATAATAGCCAGCCTTCACTTGTCTCAATAGGAGCAGCTCCTCCCCCTATCTTAAGAGATTGCCACCACTGATGATAGCCCCTACTCATAACATGTCTGTGTTTGCCCCAGTAGGTTAAATCAGGGCTTTCACTAATAAATACATCACCAAAAGGTGTATGTCCGCTATCACTTGGTCTTGATATCAGTATAAAATTATTATTAATCTTCTTAGGGAAGAACACGCCATTTCTATTAAATGGAAGGAAAGGATTCTCAAGTCGTACAAACTTTTTAAAATCCGTAGTTTTTGCTAAGCCAAGAGCTGCTCCATAAAAATCAGTACACCAGATAATATAGTAGGTATCCTCTACTTTAATTAATCTTGGGTCATAAGCATATCGAGGCATATATGGCTCCCCTTTTTCATTTTCAAAAGGTATCTTCTCTAAATCGTAATTCCAAGAGATTCCATCCTTACTATAACCTAGATAAAGATGGGGAACACCATCTGTTTGCTCTCCACGAAAAACTCCAATAAACTCTCCATTATATGGTAATACAGCGCTGTTAAAAATTCGTGCCACACCCGGCATAGGATTTCTATCTATAATAGGGTTGTTTTGATATCTCCAAACAGGTCCTATACAATCCGCAGGTTTCTCCTGCCAAGGTATATTTGGTAAATTGCCTTCTAAAATCTGAAATTCGCTCATTCCTTCTCTCCTTTAAACTAATTATTTAATTTCCATAGGTTTTTAGATCTGGTAGTTCATCTAATGTTATTACTCTATCGCTAGTGTATACCTTCTTTAACATATCAGCCTCTGTATATTGCTCAGATAAAGTATAGGTACCGTTCACCGTTACAAAGTCCCCCTCCCATGTTCCAAAATAAGACCACATTGCATTATCACGAACTGCTAATTCCGGATCAAAGAGACAACTATTTTCGGTCAATGCTATCATCTTCTTACTACTCTGCCACTCTGATAATTCATGAAATTTGGCAGCTTGTGAAGTATAAACCTTTTCACCGGGATAAATATCCATACCAACAATATCCACATATTCATCCCCTGGATACCAATCTTTATTCTGCCCATTCCAGACCCAAATCAGATTGTGCAAATTATGATAATTTGTTAGCCGATCATAAAGTAACTGGTAGAGCTTAATATAAGCCTCTGCCCCTGATGCTCCCCACCAGAACCAACCTCCGCTGGCCTCATGAAGAGGGCGCCACAAAATGGGAATGTCTGCTTTCTGAAGTCTCAAAAGCTGAACCGCAATTGCATCTATATCCCTTACTAACAGATCATATCCTTCCTGATCTTCACCCTTCATAATCTTATCCAGATTTATGGTAGTGCTGTCTGCATAAAAGCCTTTCCACCAGGGACTTCTATCACTATTGATTAGATAGGGTTCCGGTGCATTCCAGTGCCAGCAGAAGGTTACAATCCCACCCTTTTTATCAAAAACCAAGGCATAATCCACGTCATATCCTATGGAACCATTGGCAGCTCTAGAGGGTGTATATTCTATTAAGTCTAAACCTAGCATTGCAGGATACTTGCCTGTAGCTTCTTTGATAGCTTTAAATTCAGATCCATGGATTCCTAAATCTCCGTATTGGCCGGATATTATATATTCCCCATACATATCCGTTAGATATTTCATTAAGCCTTTAGCCCGATCCGTTGCCATAGGATCAGATAATTCATAGGATACCTCATATATGGATGTATCCATAGGCGCAGAAGCAGTTATTATTAATTTATCTACCAATACCCACCCCCAACTCTTCGTCATCTGTATCTCATGCTCCCCACTTGTAAGATATACATTACGCAACATGGAATCAGTAAAATCATCTTTATCAACAATGGATAGGCCAATATTTTCTCCATCCAAAAGAACATTATTTTCTTTATATTCTGTATTGGCTGCACTGACAAAATTGAGGTCATAGGCACCGTTACCAGGGACAGTAACCCGAAAGGTAATCGTATCCTTATCCGTTTCAATTCCTGTTAAATAACCTGTCCCGGAAAAGCCCTCCTTTGTACCTTCCACTTTAATATTGCCCGTAAATTCTGCCTCTTCAGCTTCTATTACTACTTTAAAGTTCGGGTCATAATTAACATCTGTTTCTTGCGCTGGTAATTTCTTAACCTTATTATCACTTGCCTCCATATTCGAGGTAATCGAAGGAAGAATTGTAACCTGATCTCCAATATCACCAGCTTTATCCTCCTCTGATTTATTTCCAGTAATAGTGTTCGATATATTCTCTGTAATCTTGTCATCCCCAGCTTTACTACAGCCTGATAGGGAAAAAACAGTTAAGAAAGATAGAATGATTATTGTTAATACTAGTTTTCTCACAGCAGCCTCCTTAAGTAATTTTTTTATTTCTTGTAACTAAATGTAAATTTTGTTGTATAATTGACAAACCATATTTTTCTTAATATACTCTGTTTAATATTAATTAAGGAAAAGGAAGTATATGCCATGACGTCTTTTGATTTAAATAGGAATGAACAATTTATATCACCTGAGCATACCGGCTTAGTTTATACAGGAAGAATTGATTTCTCTAATCCCATTACTCCCTGCTTTGTATATGCAGGTAGTCAGGTTCGTTTTCGTTTTCGAGGTAGTGACTTTAAAATTATCGCTCGTAATTATCATTCTTACTTTGATAATTATCTTGGTTATGTAATTGATAATACCCATGAAGGTAAAATCAAACTAGAACAATCGGATGCAATATCCCTATTGTCCATCTCGACTCAGTTAGAGGACAAAGAGCATGATGTCATATTATTTAAAAGACAGGATGCCTGTCATTATTTTGACTTTCTTGGTTTAGTAATAGACAAGTCCGCTGCTATGTTAGATAGTCCCCAAAAACCTATCAGACGTATGGAAAGCTATGGGGATTCTGTAACTGCAGGTGAAATCAGTGAAGCTGTTGATTACGTTGGTAAGGCTGATCCTGAGCATAATGGCGAGTTCTCCAATTCCTGGTACTCCTATGCTTCAATAACAGCTAGAAATCTGGGTGCCCAGCTACATAATAATAGTCAAGGCGGTATTGCACTCCTAGATGGTAGTGGTTACTTTCATGGACCGAACTATGTGGGTCTGGAAAGTACTTACGATAAAATACGGTATAACACTCAACTTGGTCCCTTTACTCCATGGGATTTTGCTTCCTATACCCCCCATGTGGTTCTTGTAGCCGTGGGACAAAATGACCATCATCCAGAGGATTATATGGGTAAGGATCTTCAAAAAAGCAATCACTGGAAAGCTCACTATAAAGCATTTATCTTAAGATTACGAATGCTATATCCAAAGGCACTGATTATATTAAAAACCACTATATTAAACCACTCTCCAGCATGGGATGCTGCAATTGAAGAAGTAACTATAGGTCTTAGGGATCCCAAAATTGTACATTTCCTCTATTCCAACAATGGTTCAGGTACACCTGGTCATATAAGAATTCCAGAGGCCCAGAAGATGGCAGAGGAATTAACAGAATTTATAAATTCCTTTGGTGAAGCTATTTGGATGGATTAACACCAAGGGCTGCTATGGCTCCCACATAGATTTATATAATATAAATCTATGTGGGAATATCATTTACAGCCTTTTATAGTTTAAAAGTGAAGCATTGATATACTCATCTTGTATTTTTCTAGTTTATTCGGCCTCATATAAGATATCTAAAGCGTTCTGTAATACAGGCTTTGAGGATTCCACTGCTTGGGCTACTGTATGGGTCTTATCAACACAAAGGGGCATAAATACAGTCTGACCAAAGTCATAGTAAGGAGTTAAGGCTCCCCACATATCAAAGACTAAATTCTCATAGGTTTTGAACGCAAGATCCACATCCTCTTGTGTTTGGAAACAGCTTTCAAACCAAGTAGGATCATCTCTAAATGTAGTATCACCACGATACCAATTGAAATATTCTTCCATGACTTGAAGTACCTGACCAGGTTCTTCAACGCCAACAGGAATCATATAATGCTCACCACCGGCAGGACTATAAACTTTGCCATCTCCGCTAGGTCCTGCAGGGTAGGGTACTACATGAAATTCAAAGGGTAACTCTGTACCATTCTTAATAGCAGTTTCAATTTCCTGTCTATTTAACCATGCCTGACCATTCCAGAACATAACCTTACCAGAAGACCAAGCAAGTAAGTTGTCATCCCAGCTCTCTGTATTCCATGGTCTGGCAGACTTGTCAACATTGTATATTCTATCCATAAACTCTAATACTTCAATAACTGGTTTACTATCTAGGGATTGTGTAGGGCCGCCAGCAATAACACCGCCATTATTAATAACCAAACCGGTAATCATCTCTGTCCAAGGACCACCATACCCATAGATATCTATATCTCCGTCTCCATCAGTATCCTGATTCCCTGCTTTTGCCAACTCAGCAAACTTCTCCCAGGTCCATTCACCTTTGTTATATAATTCCTGTGGATCTTCAAGACCTAAGTCTTTTATCATTGTTGCATTGTATTCTAAGAAGGTACCTGAAATAGGTAATTCCTTTAGCTTAAAGAAGTAGGTTCCATCAAAAGCATCTGTTTTCAATGGAACAACAACGGATTGATTACCAAACAAATCATTATTTTCTAAGGCAACCTGTGATAAATCTGTACAAAGTCCATTCAGTGCTGCAGGGATACCAAACTGGAGGTTGCATAAATAAACATCACACTCTGGAGTTCCTGCCGGAATGGAAGTATTGATACTATTAATTACACCATTCCAGGTCAAGTTAACATATTGAATCTTACAGTTATATTTTTCTTCAATTCTTCTTACATTATCAAGCTTCATCTGTGCTGTCTCAGCATTATCAAGCTTTGGATCTTCATTAATATCCGTATGTTCACTTGTGTAATAATAATCCCACCAGATACCTACCTTAATTGTTCTGCCACCCATATCAAAGGCTGCATAGGGGTCTGGTGCCTCTGTAGGTGTAGCATCAGGTAGGTCTGTTGCTTCAGGTTTATCTGAAGTCTGCTCTGCGCCCTTAGTAGGGTCTGCATTGGTTTTTGTCGCCTTCTTATCACCACAAGCTGCTAAGGTTACTACCAGGGTGATTGCTAACAAAAGTGCTAAAATTTTTTTACTTTTACTAATCATTGTTCTCCTCCTTATAATATTTTATTGTATACCTTACTTTATTTTAAGTTGGTATAGGTTGTGCTATCCTACGATACCACTACGTTCTACACCTTCTATAAAATACTTCTGAAGAATAAGATAAACTGCTATTATTGGAATTATTACAAGTATCACTCCCGCATACATGCATATCTGGATTACCTGGGGATCCTTAATTTGATCTGTCATACCAATGGTGGATTGTACTGTAGATAACTGAAGGGTAATGCTATGCCCTGCCGGTAGGGAGAATAAGTTACCATAGAACATATCATTATACTGCCACACCATAGAGAATACTGTTACTGTTATAATGGAAGGAACGGCATTAACAAGCATAATGCGTAAGTAGGTATACCACATCCCTGCACCATCTATAAAGGCTGCTTCTTCTATCTCCTTAGGTAGTCCTCTAAAGAACTGACGGAAGATATAGATAAATAATCCCGATCTTAACCCACAGCCAAAGAGCGTTAGGAGAAGCATGGGTATTTCTGTTGACAGTAAATTAAGTTTCTCTCCTCTTATAGCACTTACAATTCCAAAGAAATCCCAGTTTCTAAAATGCTGATAAAGGGGAAGCATAATTGAATGTGTTGGTAAAACGATAGTAACGATAACACAGGCAAACAACAGCTTCTTAAAGGGAAAGGAAAAACGTGCAAAGCCATAGCCCGCCATTGAGGTTATTAGTACCTGTAGCATGGTAATAATAGTGACAAAGCCCATGGTATATCCAAGGGTCTTCCAATACTTCAGTCTCACAAAGGTTAACTTATAATTATCAAGGGTCGGCTCAATGGGAAAAAGCTTAACCGTTGGATTATTGATGTCCGTTGATGAGAAGAAGGAACCGGCAATTATTGATATCAGCGGTCCAATGATTATGTAGCAAATTCCAAGCAAAATAACAAACTTAAATAGGGAAAAGAGGAGCGCCCGGAATATATGTATATACCTAGCTTTTTTATTAATAATTACTGTGTCAGTATTAAGCTTACGAATATAGGAACCTATTTCATTTATCTTCATGGCATTTCCTCCTTTCTAATTATAATAGAATATAAACTTGGATATAGCAGTACCTATAAGGACTAAAATTAATGAAATAAGGGCTGTACATAAAATACTCATAGCGGAACTCAAACCATAATCATAGGCCCTAAAAGCTGTCTGATATGCTATTTCTACTACGGGACTATCCATAAAGGCGTCTACAATGGTATATACCACGTTGGTTAAAATTAATGGGGATACCATGGGAAGGGTAACCTTCCAAAAGGTCTCATAGGAAGTCGCTCCCTCTATCTTGGATACCTCATATAGGGAGGGAGAGATGGACTGCAGGGCAGCTATGAATATAATAATCTGTATACTGGAGGCTCTGACAATTTCATATATTCTGCCTACTAAGTCTGTGATAATACCCACAAATTTCATGGGAAGGCCTAACTCCATAAATATATCAATAAAATACTCAATGCTTACACCGGCTGATGTCGTTTCCGCTATGGAAGCAGCTGCTTCTCTCTGAATGCTGTCAGAAGCAAGCTCCAAAGAGGTTAAAATTGCTCCAGATCCTAACAATATGGGGAGAAAGAAAATAGCTCTTACCAGGGTTCTTCCCTTAAATTTAGTATTTAATAACATAGCCATAAGTAAACTAAAGAAAATAATAAAGGGAAGATCAGTGACTATATTTCTAATGGAGTATACTAATACCTCATTGAAGTTAGCATGTTGAAATAGGGCTTCTTTAAAATTGTCTAAACCTGTAAAAGACATGGTATATCCACCGACTTTTCCAATATCTACATTGCTTAAGGCAAATCTGCCAGTAAGAATTAGACTTTTTACATAATAGACAATAAACCCAATTAACCAAGGAGTTATAAAGAGGAGGCCCACAATGGCTCTTTTTTGTCTTAATGTCAATCGTTTTTTCATCATTCTAAAACCCCCTCTACAACATAGCCCATTGCGGGAATACTCATATTCTCTACCATACAATCTGAACTATTTGCATTAATATATATGATTACTCCGTTGTCATAGGTAATCTTCTTTACTCCGCTTTCTAACACCCTGTGTTCAAGAATTGTGCTGTTAACAACGTGTTTTAGCACCTCATTGCTTTGCCTATATATCTCTACCGCATCATCAAACCAGTTCTCATATTGGGTGGAATACAAGTTATTAAGTGCTGAATATTTAATATCACTGGATTCCTCATAGGAGAGGGTAAAGCGTGGGGCGCTGCCAAATTCAATTAAGCGAAGCAAAATCTCTTGTTTATTATAGCTATCACTTAGGTTAATTGCTCCTGAGGTATAATTAATCCTTCCATGAATTACCATCTGATAGAAAGGAACTTCTTCATCCACAATATAAAACTTATTATCACTTGCCGGAGCATTGGTGATATCCGTTACATATTTCCAAGAGTAGGCATTACCTGCGCTAACCATTAGATTCTCTGTCTCATCATCCAAGCGCTGAAGCTGTGCGTTGACAATCTGCTTTGCTTTCTCTCTATCTACAATATGGGTGCGTCTCTTATCAGAGGTTAGCAAGTCACCCATGTCACGAAGACTAATTCCCGAAATATCCACCTTTCTCATGGACTTAATAAAATCATCCACGTAACGGGAGAGATATTTGGGGGAAAGATCAAAGTAGAGCCTTTCATCGTAGCCCAAACTGCTACTCCTTACTAAAATCGCCGGATCAACAACTCCATACAAGACTGGATAGCCTGAATATCTCATAGCACTCTCTATTTCAGAAAAGTAAAATTTCGCTTTGTATCCAACCTTCTGGATAGCTACATCTCCAAAGAGTGTGCCCCCTGTCTGGGTTAATTGCTCATCCAAAGCGGCCAGCTCCTTCTTACCTCCAAGACTTTTTTCAACCTTAACCTTCTTAGGCAATTGATGATAATAACCGCCATTAAACCATCCCAGATAATTTACTTTTAGATTGGATACTTCACTAGCATTAAATTTATCTGTAATAATCCCCGCTTCATCAAAGGTGGTCATGGGATATACATCCTTGTAAGGAAAACCAAGAACGCTTCTCTCCATCTCTACACCACCTACTATATCCAGATAGAATGGCAAGGAACTGTCCTCTTTCTTCTGAGCTAACTCTCCTCGCTCTATTAACTCCTTACGGTAATAATTAGCCATCCCTGAATAGCTAGCATCCTTCTCTTCCAGAAAGGCATAGGATACTGTAAGATTGGTATCATAAATCTTCTTCTCCAGGGTGGGAATGTCTGAGTAACCAGTGGTTACGAGTACATACACTCTGGAAGAGCCTCTAAGTTCAAAGGATGGATACACATTATTATAGCTATTGGTATTACCTGATACCACAGCCATAATATTTGCTAGAGTATCCCCGCTGATTATCTCAGCAAATATTGCACTTTTCTCATGCTTGATACCATATACCGGCATTTTTGCTGTCTCCGTATCCTCTATCACGGTTCTACCCTGGGCTGTATCATCCATGCCATAGACATACTGGTTATAACGTTCGCTCTTCTTGCCATTATTAAAATAAATTAAGGATCCCGTCCCATTGGGTACAAAGAGATACCCCTCCTCTTGGGAGCTCCCCGCTCCAAAGAAGGAAAGAAGGTCAATGTTACCAAGCCTTCCTGCACCAGCTTCCTTAATCTTATCAGCAGGAATATTCACAACTAATTTATCCTCTACCAAGCGGTATTCTAAAGGTATGGAAAAGGAGGTTCTCTCAGGTAATTCACCACCAGCAGCTGACGCTGCATCCATATCATAATCCTCCTGGGTATAACCTGCTGCTATAGCCATATCCTCCAGCTTGGTGAGACCGATCTTACTTGTCTGAGCACCCGCTGTCAGCTCTAAAAATCCTGCTACGGATTTAGATTCCACATAGCTGCTACGGAATTTTTTAGCATCTCGTTCTTTTAGCTTACTTAGGATTTTCTCTTCCAAACGGGCTTCTGTAATAAAGGGTGGAACTAGACCAGTTGGATTCTCCAGATTACCACAAAGGTAGATATATCGAATTCCATTATCAATACTTTCTATCTCAAATTGTTCCCGTTCAACACTGTAATCATAATTATACATGGTAGCCGCTGTTATAGTTGCATCGTAATAGGTCAGCATGAATTGAGAATTCAAAGCCGTTACATTACGAGCATTAGCAATAGGATCATTGGCTCTATCCACTGGATTAGAATAGGTTATTTCACCAGATCTTTTGTCGTAGACAGCCACCTCTGTTGTGGTAGTATTGGTATAAAGCTTTAAAATGTCATTCTCAGCAACCAAAACCATTCCCTTCACTTTTGGGTCACTATCCTTGAGCTCTGTGAATTCTCTTCCTTCTTCATAAGCTTCCTTCGCTGTAAGATCTTTTTTATATCCATCATATAGAAAGAAATTCATGCATAAATAAGTTATATATCCTGCCCCTCCTAAGAGGATTGCTAGAATGACAATAAGTCCGATTTTTTTTGCTTTTTTCACAATCATACCCCCCTAGGCTCTCAAAATTAGTTCAGTATAGATGCTTGCTATGAAATCCTTTAAATTATCCATAATAATGTAGATCAACATAGCAACAAATATAATGAGTAATAAGGATACAAAGGTCAGTATAAGTGTTATCAGGGTTTTTCCAAAGGTATAATTATGTATGGTCATAATTCCTATAAGCAGTAATATAACAAAGAATAGAATGGCTACATACTTAATTATGTAATAGATACTTTCCTCGTCTGAAGCTATAAACCAGGATAGAATTGTCGCTGGAATAAAGGTCAAAACTAAGGGCAGCAACGAATAGCCAACTACAGTTACTATATCTTTAAATCTTCCCTCACCGTTCATTAAGCAGGTTACAGACCAATTTGCTATGGAAAACAATAAGACAGCAGCAACTACTGCTAATATTTCTGTTCTTGTATTTACGCTTAATGGATTAATTGAATTAACGACAAAGCTGGCAAATCTTCTATTAATAGAAAAAGAAAAGCCAAATAAAACAACAAATAGCAAAGCCAGAGGAACGCTCCCCTTTCCTCTATGCCTAACTTCATAAAAGCCATCGGAGGGATGAGAAATAACATAAAATGGATATAACAATTTTTCCTTCTTACTCATCATCATTAGCCCCCTTTTTTATCTTTTTTACTATTTTTATAACAATAACAGCCAAAGCGATAAGGACAACGCCTGTTAGGATATAAGCCAGATTATCCTTTAATATATCATCCCGATATCTTTTAAATGCGATAGAATAATATTCTCTATCCATTCCCAGCTTTAGATATTCCATGGCCTTTTTATTCTCCCCTGCTGCCAGATAGGATTTTCCTATTCCTCTGTAAGCAAGCTCAAAATTGGCATCCAATATAAGAACCTTCTTCCACAATTCAACAGCAGAGACTTCGTCACCGTCATATCGTAGAGATACAGCTCCATTAATCAGGTCTCCATATTCTGTTGACTGGAAGGTCATAATCTCACCCCTTGAAGAATCAAGAACAAGTAATAGATCATCCTTTTCCTCAATAGCTACTGGTTGCTGGAAAGTGCCCTGCTGACTACCCAAACCGCCAAAGATATATAATATATTTCCTTCATGGTCATAGGTGAATATACGGCCTCTGATTGTATCCATCACAGAATAAATTCCGTTATCCCGATAAACAATATCACCTATACGGGAGGGACCGGAGTATTCATAACCAAATCTCCAGTATAAATCGCCGCTTAACTTACCATCTGGTTGCTTTTTAATAACATCCTGACCCTTGGGATTGAGTCTTCGTATAGACTGGTTTGCTTCTGAATCCACATTGGTTGCATAGATAAAGCCATCGGGTGCCATATCAACCCCTGTAAATTCTGTGGGAATAAATTGTGCATCCCTTGCTCTTTGTTCCTCAGTTTTGAGAATTCTCCACAACTTACCATAGGCATCTATGGTTACTTTAATGGTACCACTAAAGCCCGAAAAATTACTCTTTTCATCAAAGGCCATAATACCTCTGAACATATTCTTAGCTATGACATATACTCTGTCCGCATAATCAACAACAACCTTAAGGGGCGCAAATTGAAAATCTGCTTCCAACACTTCAGAGGTAGGATTTTCAATAATCTTTAACAGGGATAGGTCTTCCTTTAAAGCCACTACCCTGAAATTACTTGTATCGGCTATGTACATCTCATTTTTGGTTGTAACAAAGATACCTGAGGGTGTATTAAAAGTATCTACAGTTCCCCCATTATCAAACTCCGTAATAATTTGCTCTAATTGCATATCCTTGTCTAATACAAGGATCCTATTATTACCTGTATCACAAATATATACCCTGCCATCTTCTGCAACATATATATCCTGGGGTGTTAGCATATTCGTTGTTCCTAATCTTGCACCGGATATATTACCCGCTGGTATATAGGCTGCAGGTGTAAAGTATATATCATTCCAAAAATCATAATTATAGGCTTGGTATGGTAAATTAGCATTAGCAGATACATGAATACAATTTGTGGATACAAGTATGATGATCATAGGGATTAATAATAATTTTTTAAGCTTCATCTTAACCTCCAATCTAAGAATTTAGTGAATTATCCTTGATAAATCACTGTTCCTATTCCTTCATACCTGATGTTGTCATTGTCTCAATAATACTGCTTTGACAGATGATAAAGAAAGTAATTGGCACAGCTGCTATAATAAAGGTAACAACGGCAGCTGCACCCTGTCTTGCCGGTCCACCATTTACAATCTGTTGCAAGGAAAACTGCAAGGGTTTCAATTGCTCATCTCTTAAAAAGGCTCCGCCTGTATTCCCCCATACCGTCTGAAATTGTAGAACTGCAAGGGTTAACCAAGCCGGTTTAACATTGGGCATAATAATACTCATAAATATCTTATATTCACTGGCACCATCGAGTCTTGCTGATTCAATTAAGGAATCCGGAATTTGCTCCATAAATTGCTTCATTAGATATAGTCCAAGGCCATAAGCGCAGGCGGGCAAGATTACTGCAAGGTAAGTATTGTTAATTCCTAATTTGGAAATAATTAAGTAGTTAGGTATCTGAGTTACCTGGGAGGTAAACATGATGGAAAGTACTACAATACTAAATAGTATTTTTTTTCCCGGAAAATCATGCTTTGCCAGAGGGTATGCTGCCAGGGACGCTATAATAACGTGTCCGAAGGTACCACCACCTGAAATTAAAATGGTGTTGAATATGTATCTGGAAAAGGGTACCCAGGAGTTGGACATTAATATCATTAAGTCTGAAAAGTTATCCATACTGGGATTTCTAACAAAAATAGTCGGTGGATAGACAAATAACTCATCCAAGGGTTTAAATGCATTATTAATTAAATAGACTAAAGGTAATACCATAAACAATGCGCAGATTGCCATAAAGAAGAATAAAAGTGCATTACCGGCTCTGGATCTGTTAATGGTTTTGCTTTTTCTTCTGAATAGACCTCTTCTTGGCTTCATATAGTCTCTTGCCATATCAGCCACCTACCTTTCTGAGAAGTCTCTGTATCAGCTTATTGGAGCAAACCATTAATATGAATAATATGGTAGCGATAGCCGATGCATATCCCATCTCATAACGGATGGAGCCATAATCCAGAAGATGAGTTACAATCGTCGTTCCTGCATAGTTAATACTTGGATTACCTGCTAGCTGTATGGAAATATCCGCAACGGCAAAGGCCTGGGTAATCTGCATTACTGCACCGAACATCAACTGAGGCTTCATGGAAGGTAATGTTATATACCATAATTCCTGCCAACGGTTTTTAATTCCATCCACAGCGCCTGCCTCATATAGGGTTTTATCCACTGTCTGAAGACCTGCAATAAAGGCAAGGAAACCAGTTCCCAAGCTCAACCACAGCTGTACAACAATTAACATAGGAAGTACATATTTCTCGGTTTTCATCCAGATAATTGCAGCATTAATCCAGCCTACCTCCATAAGGAAGCCATTTAAAAAACCAAAGCGATCTCCCTTTAAAATAAGGTTCCAAACCACATAGGCATTACCTGATATGGAAGGCGCATAGAAAATTAGCGTTAATAAGGCTCTTGTTTTACCCTTGAACTCATTAATAATCCATGCAAATAACAAACACATAATATAACTGATGGGTCCAGTAATTACTGCAAAAATCAAAGTATTTTTTATTGCAATCTTAAAAATATCATCGTCCAAAAATAGTCTGACGTAATTATCCCATAATATAAACTTGGGTGGCTCCAGGACATTAAAGCTGGTAAAGCTTAATCCTATAGAAGTCAGTACCGGGATTATTGTAAATAGGGTAAATAGAAAAAAGTAAGGAAGAAGCATCACATAGGAGGCTCTATTTCTTTTAATTCTATATCCTAATGTCCATTCATTCTTATTGTTAGATATCTTTTTCATCTGACCTCTCCCCCTAATCCGCTGTAGGCAGACCGAACTCCAATCTCTTGAATGTAATCTCATCATTGATATATCTTACATACTCAGTAAGAGCTTCTCTCGGCTGCATTTTATCCTTATCTTCGGCCACCACAACTTTATATAAAGCATTCTGAACATTACGCCAGGAATAGTAACCTCCTGGTACCTGAGGAACACCTTTCACCCATGAAAACTGCTCTGTTAAGGATTCTAAATCCTCACTTGGCCAGGGTAGATTTTCAAAGGCTTCTATATTGGCAGAAGGGTAACGAGCTGATGCTCCCATGAGGGCTTCCATCTCACGTCCATACTGGGTCTGGGTGTCTGTACTTAACCACCATTTCATAAACTCCCAAGAAGCTTCCTTATCCTTAGTCTGAGTCATCATAACTGCTGCAGAACCATTACTTGACATACTATAATCCACTGTATTGTCTTCCTTCACAGTTCCCGGTACCTTGGTAAAACCCCATAGTCCCTTAATATCAGGCGCAGATACCTGTAAAGTGTTATAGAGAGTAAAGTCTGCGATAACAATGGGTGCTTCTCCTGTACGGAAGCGTTGGTCATTAGCTAATTCTCGTTCAATTTTATAATCTGTATAAAACTCACATAGTTTCTTAAAAGCGGACACTGCGTTGTCACTATCAAGGACAGACTTGGTAGCATCTTCATTATAATAACTGCCTCCATTCTGATAAAGAAGCATGGTGAATACCTGATCCGTATAATAAGGTGATATATTCGTGGTAGGTAACATACCAAAATCCATTTGGTTTTTGCTAAGAACAGATAGGGCAACCTTCATCTCATCCCAAGTCTTAGGTACCTCAAGACCAAGTTCACTTAGAATATCCTTTCTATAGAACATCATTAAGCAGGTTTCCGTCTCCGGTAAGGCAAAGGTTTTGCCTTCAAACTCATAGGGAACCATAGCACTCTCTCTGTACTGACTCTTAACCTCTTCTAAGTCCTCGAATTCACTTAAATCAACCACAGCATTACGAAGGCCATAATTCATAGGTAAATCATTACCAACTTGTAAAGCCACATCCGGCCCCTGCCCAGATAAGGTGGCCTGAAGTAAGGTTGTCATATCCACTAACTGCACATTGACATTGATATTCTTAACCGGAGTAAAGCTCTCATCAATAAGCTGTTTTAAAACATTGGCCTGATCTCGTCCTGTACCAATCCAAACAGTAATGGCTTTTGATTCTTCTCCCTCTTCTGCTATATTACCTATGGTATTGTAATCAATAACAAAGGAGTAATATAAAGTCTTTACAGTATGTACAAATTTATCAAGAAAGGAGTTATTTACCTTGGGAACTTCCTTATCAGGAGAATGTACATAAATGGTATCTATGGCAAGGGGCTGATCAAGAACCTGAGTAATCCAGGAACCTACAGCACTTAAATCTGTTTTAAAAGCTGCCAGACTTTTGGTAAAACGCTCCACATCCTCAATATTATAATCCAGGTTCTTTACCATGGTCTGTAGTAAGGCTTCACGCTCACTTCCCTTACCTGCTACGGCTTTTAACCTCTCAATCACATCTGCAAGCTTATCTCTTGTCACTGTCATCTCGGCGGCAAGTCCTGGAATATTTTCTTCTATATGATAATCACGGTATTTATCCGGCTGGACACCTGTAACTCGAATGATTTTACGATAGGTTGCATTGAGCTCTAATACAATTTCTTGTACATCGCTGACGATATCAGAGAAATCTCCTAATACAACTTCCATTCGCAGGGTATGCTTACCCGGTGTGAGATAGAATTTATATTCTCCATTATCATTGTCCTTTAGCGTCTCCATACGCCATTGACTTTGGTGTCTAAAACCATAATCATTCATCTCACTAAAGGGTGCTACTCCATCAATGCTTATCTTTCTGGAAGTATAGATACCCCTTACAAAGTTTTGTCTTGCATGGAGAGTGATATAATAATAGCCTTCTTCTTCCACCTCAAAATCCCATTCCAGCCACTGCCCTATTAATCTAAAGTTGCTGTTACTACCCATGGTATTATTTTTTAATTCCTTAGCACTATATGGATAAACTGCCGGAGTGGATTTGTCCTGGGAGGGATAAAGCATCTGAGAGGATTTTCTATCTGCCTTTGCTGCTTCAATTTCATATAATAGGCCCCTTGTATCAGTAACACCTGCTTTGTCTTGTTCAGATTTCACTTCTGAGTAAGATTGCACCGGTTCAGTATTATTCAAAATAATTTTACGAAGGAGCATGGGCTCTCTTCTGGAGTAAATGGTAATGGTATGGGTTCCCTTGGTAAAATAAACAGAAAGCCTTTCCGTCTCAAAACCATCACCATCAAAGAGGTAACTGGTAATCCAATCGGGAGCCTCAATCTGCTTTGGTTTTAAATCATTACCACGATTGTCCTGTTCCCATTCATCCACAGCATCTACCCAAATTCTTGAAAACTCAATTATATTAAGCTGTTTATAAGGTAAACTACCATCAACAAAGAAACTTCTCTGGATGGAGGCACTCTTACCTTTTATTGGGTAATACACCACAGAAAGATCATAAAATCCCTCTTCTTCAATATTAACTTCATATTCAATCAGGCCTTTCTCTTCTGTATAGATAGAAACGCCATCCATACCTTCATAATCTATGTATTCTTCCACATCCATTTCATCGGTCCGGACATAATCCTTAGCTTCAATAACATATTCCTTCTCCGGCCTAATGGCATCATACTGTGTTATGTATTCGTTATAATTAATGTTATCTTTATTAACAACGCTCAACTGTTCTCTATAATCATTAAGAGAAACATCGGTTTTTGCACTAACCGTGTAACCGCTCTTTGTTATACTGCTTATGCTAAGCACAATTAATAAAGCAACAGCACTCAGTTTTCTGACCCCTTTCACTTTTCTCATGCTGCTTTCCTCTCCTCCTTACATGGTGCATATTAGTGCATTAATTAATGCATTTTATTATTGTATGTGTGCATTGTAGCACAAACAGACAAAAAATACAATACTACAATTTGTGAAATATTTATACAGTTCATCAAGTAAAAGTAGTTTTTCTATATATTATGCTGCTTATCCTATTTATTTCCTTAATGCATCCATTTTGCATATATTTTTATAAATGATGTCAAATATTTTAACACATATCCCCTTTTACGCACAGAATAAGCATTCATAGGACCTGATTTTTTGAACAAAAAAAGCGGTATGACACCGCTTTCTTAAAAACTCTTATTAATTTAATTCTAAAATTATTATCTAATATGGTTACTGTTTATTAGAAGATTGTCTAAAAATCACTTCTACATTAATATAAATCAATTCCTTAGGGAAACTGGGATTTTGAATTCTCCACATTAATTGCTGAACCAATCTCCTACCCAGTCTTTGATTGCCGACGCGAACTGTGGTTAAGAATGGTTCTACCTGAGACATACCTTCCACGTTATCATAGCCGGTAACGGCTACCTCCTGGGGTACAGATATTCCCCTGCTCTTTAAACATCTTATAACATCTAAAGCGATATCATCGTTAGCGCACACAATAGCATCAGGAATAGCAGGAAAATTACTAAGGGCTCTATCCACTTCTTCTGTTTTATAGAATTTATGTGTTTCATGATAGTTGGCAATAATTGTTGTATCCACATCTAGCCCTGCATTGGTTAAAGCATTAAGATACCCTTGATAACGATCATTAATTGATTTGCAATAGGTCGTATCCCCAATAAAACCAATTTTCTTTAATCCTTGTGAGATAAGACTTCCTGTGATTTTCTTTATGCTATTGTTGCCTTCGCAGATAACCACATCTCCGTATTCAGCTATACTATCCAAATCACTTGGTGCATCAAGAAATACAACTGGTATACTTTGTCTCATGATCTGATTTATATAATCAATGGAAAATACACTTAATATTATGATACCGCTTACTTCTTCCTGGAGATCCAGAGGCATAACTAAGTTTTTCTCATCCAAGTCACTGATAAAATTAAACTGCAATTTACAGCCATATTTATTCAGTTCATCTGAGATACCCATAATAATACTGTTCCAGAATACAGAAATCTCACGTCTGGTCAGTACAACAATGGTCTTGGTATCATCGATTTTATTACGTAACTTAAATTCATTTAAAACAACGGGAGATAATTTGGAATAACCCATCTCATATGCTTTCTCAATAACCACATATCTGGTTTCATAAGAAACAGTATCGCTATTGTTAAGAGCCTTAGCTACAGTATTACGAGATAAATTTAATTCCTTGGCAACATCTTGTATCGTTACCTTCTTCATAGTAAATATCCTCTCTTTCTCTATTTCATATGTGAAGGAGTAAAATCAAACAAGAAAGTGTCAGCTTGCTGATACTTCGCGCCCGAGGGGATTGCGAAGCAAAATACTTCATAGGCAAATTCATTTGCCTTATTCGCTGTGGTGCGCATCCATTATTTACATGCAAAAATATTACAATTTGTTATTTTTGTAAAATCATTGCACAACACTTGCATAATGGGAGTTTACTATATTTAATACACTATTTCAAGCTTTATTTGTAAGTTAATAATAAAAATGATCACCTATGCACTATCCTAACGAAACAGAGAAATTCTTTAGGTATTACTTTTTCTTCAATAACTCAAGATTTTTACGTATTAATTCACAACGCTGCTGAACGCAATCAACAGAACGCAGGGGATCAGCGGGAGTATTGAAAGTATAATCCACTAATCGATCCATGGTTGTTGCAGCAACATGCAATCTTGTATCGGAGGAAGCATAATAAATATAAACTTCACCATTAGCCCTTGTAATTGCACCATTTGTAAACACTACATTTGATACATCTCCCACTCGTTCCTCTCCTAAGGGAACAATATAAAAACCTGAGGGCTCAGCGATAACTTTTGTAGGATCATTTAAATCCGTAGCAAATACATAGATAACATAACGCAGCCCCGCTGCCGTATTTCTAACACCATGGGCGATATGTATCCATCCTCTATCCGTCTTAATGGGAACAGCACCTGCACCATTCTTAGCTTCTGTAATTGTATGATATTTTCTCATGCTTGTGATGACTTCGTCATCAATAACCGCATTCCTTATATCCTCACAAAAACCTACTCCGATACCACCACCGGAACCAGTCTCAATAAAGCCATCCATAGGTCTGGTGTAAAACATGTATTTACCCTTAACAAATTCAGGATGTAGTACCACATTCCGCTGTTGGGGAGACTGGAGTGTTGTCAAATTCCTTAGCCTTTCCCAGTTCTTTAGATCCTTTGTTCTAACAATACCAGCTTCTGCTACTGCACCAGACAGATCTGCAGTTGACTTATCCTTACTTTCTGAGCAGAAGATCCCATAGATATAACCATCCTCATGTTTTGTCAAGCGCATATCGTATACATTGGTCTCTTCCTTACAGGTATCCGGAAGTTCTACTGGATAATCCCAAAAACGAAAGCCTTCTATGGGACTATCACTTTCTGCCACTCCAAAGAAGGATTTTCTATCACTACCTTCAATTCTTGCAACTAAATAATACTTACCATCTATCTCTATGGCACCAGAATTAAATACTGCATTCACTCCAAGACGCTCCATAAAGAATGGATTTGTCTTCTCATCCAGATCATATTTCCAGAACAAAGGAATATGTTCCCTGGTCAAAACCGGATTATCATAACGGTCATACCATCCGTTATATTTAATACTTTTTACATTCTTTTTATCTATCAGCTTTTGGTATTTATCTAATTCAATATAATAATTGGGATGCATGGCACCTTCTCCTTTACCATTCCTTATTAGAAAGCAATATTTTTATTAATTACTTCTAAGCACATTCGACCATTATGATAGGGGCATTTCCAGGGTCCAACAAGCTCCATCCTGGTATCAGGTTCACCCTCTTGGTTTAGCTCATTGTACCATTCAGAGTCCTGGCGCTGGTCAATAAAATATTGTTTGATATAATCCCACAGTTTGCCAGCAATTACAAGATAGTCCTCTCTGCTGTTATCCTTTTCATAAGCATTTAAGAAACCAAGCATTGCTTCTGCCTGAACCCACCAAACCTTCTTCCTATCTACTTTATCTTCTTCACACTCATTAAAGAGGGATGCTCCATCCAGAGCAACCTCATATATGTGAGCTGCAAGTTCTTTGGTAATGGGAAATATCTTATCCATATATTTCTTGTCACCAAGGACTTCAACACCTCGGTCTATGAGCCAGGATGCTTCAATATCATGACCATAGGAACAAAGATCAATGAGACTATTCCAGTCTTTATCAAAAAACACTTCCAGTCTTCGTCTTTCAGGGTTATAGATTTTATCTGCAAAAGTATCCAGCATTTCTCTCATATACTGAGCAATATCAGGCTTTTTGTCAAAGCAATATAATTCCGTATAGGCTTCAAATATATGGAGTAATGTATTCATGGTTCGACTTGCCATAACACCATTCTCTGATAATTTCTCATTGCATTCTGGTTCAAAGCTACGGTTAAAAGCCTCAAGATACCCTCCCTCGTCTTTGCAGATCGTTTCAACCTTCTCCACTAATCCATAAGCAAGCTTTAGAGCTTCTTCCTCTTTGGTAGCTCCATAATAGGAAGCCAAGGCATAGATTGCAAAGGCTTGATTATATGTATGCTTAGAATCATCACGAGGCTTTCCGTCATAGGTTACAGACCAATACACTCCACCCTTTTCCATGTCATAAAATGTATTCTTCAAAAATTCATAGGCATGTCTGGCATGAATTAGACAAGCTTCATCCTTTAAAGTAATATATGCATTTGAAAAGAACCATAAAATTCGGCTATTGAGAATACAACCCTTGTCTGCTTTCTGATTAATCTTAAGGTTATAGTCCACCTCTCCATAATAACCGCCAAAGCTTTCATCCTTTAATTTCATCCAAAAGGGAAGAAGCTGTTTAGTCAAATGCATTCTAATTTCATCAACTCTCATTATAAACCCTCCTAATAAATATATTTATTCCTCTCATGTCCTATTTCAAGTATGGGTGTACATCCACCCAAATCCTATTTATCTATTTTTATCTGGATAAAACTAGCTTGAATTCCTACTTCTATATGTGTGAGATAATCAACTCCATATTCCCCTGTAAATGATAAGATCCATATCCACTCGGAAGAATAAAGCAATCCCCCTTCTTAATTCTATGGTTGTCAATGAAACCTTCTCCATCAATTACCGTAAAATTTTGAAAGCTTTTATCCTGATGAAATTCCCCATCTCCATGAATATCCAACTTAAGCACTGTATAGAAACCGCACTGTACTAATTCTTTCAAATCATAAGCTTTTTCATTGATCACTTTTTGCTCAACCACTATATCTTTATGAGGACAGTTGATTACATCAATACTCTTCTCTATATGAAGCTCTCTGGGCTTACCATTGTCTAGTCTATCATAATCATATAGACGATAGGTTATATCACTATTTTGTTGGGTTTCCAGTATCATTGTACCCCTTTTAATTGCATGCACCGTTCCTGGTTCTATCTGGAAGAAATCTCCTTTATTAATCTTCTTGACTCTGATTAGTTCCTTCCATCTCTTATTATGTATCATATCCTTTAGCTCCTGCTTATCCATGGCATTGTGGCCAATTACAATCTCTGCATTCTCCTCACAATCTAAGATATACCAGCATTCTGTTTTCCCAAGAGCTCCATTTTCTTTTATCACAGCGTATTCATCATCAGGATGTACCTGAATGCTCAAATCTGCCTTTGCATCAATGATTTTAATCAAAAGAGGAAATACTTCACCTATAATACCACCGAATTCCTCTCTATGGTGTTCCCATAGCCAGCTCAAGGTTTTTCCTTGATATTCTCCATTCCTAATGAGACAATCTCCATTCTTATGAGCACTGATGGCCCAGCATTCCCCCGTATGATCACTAGGTATGGAAAATCCAAACTCTGTCTCCAGCTTGCTTCCTCCCCATATCATAGATTTAAATACGGGTTCTAAAAAGATTATTTTTTTCATAAAGAATAACTCCCATTTCAGTCTAATATTTATGATGAGTAAATTTAAGTTATCGTTAACTTATTTAATAGTAAGGTATATGGTTAACTTTGTCAATCCTACTAATATATTATTTTAAGAACATTATAATAATGCCTTTCCCAATACTTGCAAATTTTGTGCCGCAGGCACAAAGTTGCGTGTGATAAATTTATTTTCACACTACAGTACATTCCTTCCCTTTGAGTTAGTTTGTGCTGAGGATTACGCAGGCACAGACTTCTAAGTGTGAAAATTGCTTTTTATTTTCACACTAACAGTACACGCCTTCCCTTTGAGTTAGTTTGTGCCGAGGATTACGCAGGCACAAACTTCTAGGTGTGAAAATTGCTTTTTATTATCACACTATATCCCTCTATACATTGGGAGCTGGAGCTGCTGCCGAGTCCCTAACAATAATGCGTCCACTGATGATATTTCTTCCGTAATCCTTCGTCGGATGCTTCACTCTTTTCACGATTGAACTAACAGCTGCCATGGACATGGCCTCCACATTGACCTCAACCGTTGTAATGGCAGGTACACTGATACCAGAATAAATATGATTGTCATAGCCCACAACAGAAATATCTTCAGGAACCTTATAATTAGACTTTTTTAATAGCTTTATAAATTTATAAGCAACTTCATCACAGTTACATACAAAGGCAGTGGGCATGTTATTAGGAAGTATTAAGTCACAAAATCTTCCTCTTTCATCCCTGTCTTTCACAATCCACTCTTCCTCAAGCCTTAATTTATTTTGCAGCAGCGCCTTATAATAACCGATATATCGATCCATTATACTAGTGGTAGCATCACGGTTTCCCACAAAGCCAATCTTTTTATGTCCCAGGGATATTAGATAATTCGTTAACTCAAATGCTCCGTAGAAGCTATCACTTACTATGGTATCTACTTGAAAATGGTCATCACTAAAATCCAAAAAGATAAAGGGAATATCTACATCTGCAATCATGCGAATATAATTTGTACCCATCTGTCCTAATATAATAATTCCATCTACTTTATTATTTGAAAGAACATAAGGCATACTTACTTCCTTCTCTGCCTCCTCTGAGACTACCTCTAGTATTGCGAAGAATTTTTGTACCATGAGATTCTTGTTAATGTTTTGATACATTTTAGAATAAAAAGCATTGTCATGCATGAAGCGTTCTGCCACCAATATTCCAATATTATAATTTAACCCTTCTTTCATACTCTTACCTATAAAATTGTAGCGATACCCCATCTCCTCTGCCTTTTGCTTAATGACTTCTCTGACACTGTCACTAACTCCTTCTCTGTCAGATAAGGCTTTTGATACAGTTACAGTACTTACTCCCAACTCCTTTGCGATATCCTTCATCCTTATATTCTTTCCCATTATTCATACCTTCCTCAAATATACTAGGCACACAAATTGATATGCATTGCATCATTTAGTTAAATTCCTATAAACAATTATACAACAAGGAAGCATACTATGAAATCTACATTTTTATTTTCTTGTATTCAGTCCTATCCCAGGGGGATTGGGAAGGACCTATTTTCCTAACAGAATCAAAAAAAGCAGCATGCCCTAAGCCACACTGCTTTCTATTATTATATATTACAATTATTCGATTGCAAACATAAAAAAGTAGTTATCAGGAAAGTCCATTCTTTATTCAACAACTGCTATGATCTCAACCTCGCAAAGGACATCCTTGGGTAACTTTTGCACGGCTACACAGGATCTTGCTGGTTTTCCTACAAAATAAGCTGCGTATACTTCATTAAAAGGCGCAAAGTCATCCATACTCTTTAGAAAACAAGTGGTTTTAATGACATTTGCAAAGGTTATTCCTGCTGCATCCAAAAGTCCGGCAATATTCTTCATCACCTGAGTAGCTTGTAGGGTAATATCTCCCTCCACCACCTGACCGTTTTCTGGATTAATGGGAATCTGCCCTGAAGCAAATAACATATTGCCATGAATGAGCGCCTGAGAATAAGGGCCAATCGCTGAGGGAGCCTTATCAGTCTGAATTATTTTAAACATATATTTTCCTCCGGTAATAATTTTTCTTTTCATTATAATGATTGCTACATTATTTAGCAAGACCCAGTGGCCTATATTCTTTATTTCTGTTACCTTGAACCGACACGAAACAATACAACACCAATTGTTTTCAGCAAAATCTTTACATCCATCTTGATTGACCAATTATCAATATACTCTAAATCCAATTTAACTACATCTTCAAAATTTGTAATATTGCTTCTGCCACTGACCTGCCATAAGCCTGTTATGCCAGCCTTTAAAGCTAGTCTACGTTTATGATGACCTTCATATTGAATAAATTCCTCTTCCGTCGGAGGCCTGGTTCCAACCAGACTCATATCACCTCTTAAAACATTAAAAAATTGAGGAAATTCATCTATACTAGTCTTTCTTAGAAATCTACCCACCTTAGTTACTCTTGGGTCATCCTTTATTTTAAACATCAACCCTTCCATTTCATTGAGTCTTAACAATTCCTCTTTTCTCTTTTCTGCGTCCACATGCATGGAACGAAATTTATAAATCTTAAATCTCCTACCATTTCTCCCAATTCGAACTTGAGAGAATATAATTGGTCCCGGTGATTCTATATATATGGCAGGGGCAACTAAGACAAGGAGGAGTATGGTCATTATACTGCCCAGTAATCCTCCAACAAAATCAATGACTTGCTTAATTATTATCTGGCTTTCATCAAATAATCTGGTGCTGAAAGTCAGAACATGGTATCCACTCATTTCACGTACTACCTTCTCAGATATTTTAAGTCCAAAGGTATTAATGCTTAAATCCACTGTTACACCCATATTTTGAAATTCCAGTATTATATCTTCTAGATTATATCTTTCAGCACTATCGCTGGGTAAATGGATAAATACACTATCTAAAACTTCTCGTTTTGCAACTTCAAACATGTTATTTTTATCCGCTTTAACCTCAATACCATTAATTACTTTACCAATCATATCAACATCTAAAATTGTAAGGTAATTAATTTTATACTCCCAGTTATTTTCACTTCTGGCTCGTGATAAAATCCCCTTTGAATTCTCAAAGGTGGTAATAACCATTATTTTTGTGCTAGAGGTGCTATTTTTATATATGTATAGAAACCATAATTTGAAATATTGCCTCACTATAAACATAATCATATTATTTAGTATGAAAAAGCAAAAAAAGAACAGTCTGGAGAAAGTATCTCCCTCCTGGAATATATACAATACCACAGTTATTGCTACAGCAAGTAAGACATTTACCTTAACTACTACAAGGATTTCATCAATAAACCCCCTCTTAAAGATTGTACTGTAGGTATTATATAAGTAATAGATTGCAATATATAATGAAAGTATAATAACAAAAGCTATTCCATACATATCCATATGGAATAGAATTTTTGTTGTTCCCCCAAACCTTATCCAGGTTGTTAAGATAAAGGAAATAATAATACAGATTATATCCACTAACAAAAGATATTTATTAGGCAAATCTTTCTTCATCAAATTCATCATAATCCACTTCCTTATTAAATGGATGATTTCTCGTAACAATAATAATATATATGCTATAAAGTATAGCCACAAATATCACTGTTATTATCAAAGCATCAGCATGGAATTTTACTCCTCCTTCTGCTATATTGCTATAGAATATGTGACCTTGGCTATTGGTGACCCTAATAATCTCACCCTTCCTATTCATATCTACTTTAAGTCCACATATTCCATAAATCTCTTCGCAGATATATATAGCAGCTTTTTTACCTTCCAAAGACATCTTTGATAATGCCCTTACTCCTTCGTAGTTAATAATGTCCTCTAAATCAATTAGCTTATCCTTAACACTATTAGCCTCCTCTCGCGTCAAATTTATACCCTCCATCCCCAAATAATCTTTTAAAGTAAAGTAGTATTGAGGGTTTGAAGTATTTATCACATTATATAATGCTGACAGGACTATATTCTCATCTACATTATACTGCAAGTTTTCTGATATCCTGATATGATCAAAAGCAGGTACATCTCTTGCAGCTTCAAGGTTTTTATATATCAGTGTTCTAGTCACTATAATAAAGACAAGAAGAAATATCAATATTCCAATGGTTAGTGCTGGAGGCATTATACACACTCTCAGTTTTAGCTTATTGTATTTTACTTTCTTTGAATATAACAATTCTAACCCACCTATTCTCCTAATGTTATCTATGCTGTAAAAGGGTCTTACTCCCAAATTTCACATAAATGCATCCTCTATTTTTTTCCAATAAATGAATTATATTATAGGACCAACGCATGTTCAACCAGATATTGCTAACTTACATAAGATTTTATCTACAATATTTTATGTTTTTATACAGTATTTCTTCTTATCCGCCAAAGCCATTTACAAAGTGACTATTTGTTAGTTAATGACAAACACAACTTATTTTACATTACATATAATGTGAGATAAAGGAGTGAAGTATATGTCCCAAAATCCTAACATCGGAATTTTTGGCGGGGATCAGCGCCAAGTATATATGGCTTCTGAATTCATACAGAGGGGATACCATGTCTATACTTACCGATTAACCGAATCAATCAATCATAAAAACTGTACAACATTACCAACCTTTAAAGAATTATGTGATAAGTGTAACTTGCTCATCGGACCGATTCCATTGACAAGAGATTTGGTTTCTGTTACTTCAACCATGGCTTCTGACCTTAGTATCTCTAATCTAATGAACTTTCTAACAAAAGAGCATTTTCTTATAGGCGGGATGATTCCTTCGTCAATTGCCCATATGTGTACCACTAAGGAAGTATCTTATTATGACCTGATGGAAAACGAGAAAATAACCATATTGAATGCCATCGCAACAGCAGAAGGAACTATCATGGAAGCAATACAAAACAGTGAGCAAAATCTTCATGGTAGTAACTGCCTAGTTCTAGGCTACGGACGATGTGCCAAGGTTCTTGCCTGGAAGTTAAAAGGACTGGATGCAAAAGTAACTATAGCGGCCAGATCCGAAGAGGCACTGGCATATGCATTCGCGGCTGGCTTCCAGACCATCCCTTTATCCAATATGAAACCTCTGCTCCCCTCCTATGACTTTATTTTCAACACCATTCCTTCGCTAATACTTGATAAAAACTGCCTGGAGCTTGTGAAAGACAATGTTACTATAATCGATATTGCCTCTGCTCCTGGTGGAGTTGATTATACTTATGCTATGCAGCAGAAAATAAATGTTAAATTATGTCTAGGTCTGCCTGGAAAGGTTTCCCCCAAGACCTCTGCTGATATCCTTGTTGCAGAAATAATAGCCTTAATGACAGAAAGAAGTGATTAAATGACAGTTCACGGAAAAAAAATAGGCATAGCCCTAACCGGATCCTTTTGTACCTTTGATAAAGTCTTTACCCAGATTGAACAATTAGTGAAGGAAGGCGCCACTGTATATACCATCTTTTCAGAGCGCTCACAGAGTACAGATACCCGATTTGGAACCGCAGAGGAATTTCTCAAAAAAGCCAAGGAGCTTACGGGAAATGAACCCATTACAACGCTAACACAAGCAGAGAAGCTGGGTCCTAATAATTTACTGGATATTATAATAATTGCCCCCTGCACTGGCAATACTTTAGCTAAGATGGCTCATGCAATTACTGACTCAACAGTTCTAATGGCCGTAAAAGGGTTATTAAGAAATAATAAACCTGTTGTCATTGCTGTATCCAGTAATGACGCCTTAAGTAATAACTTGAAAAACATAGGTATGTTAATTAATATAAAGAACATTTATTTCCTTCCCTTTGGTCAAGATAATTTTATTGACAAGCCTAATTCAATGGTAGCTCATTTTGATTTGATGATACCTGCAATAGAAGAAGCCTTAGAAGGAAGACAGCTACAACCAGTCATGCTTACACCATTGTAATAATATATTGTATTAATAATGCTGAAAGTAAGGGGGCAGCTAGATAAAAAGCCCCCTTCTTAAATATAAATTTTTATCATTGTCAACTTTTTTCATTACTGAAAGTCATATTAATTCGTGCCTGGGTGCGAGAAGGAGGAGATATGTGTGGGGTAGCAGGATTTTGCAATATGAATACAGATTATACTAAGGAGGGTGATAAATGGCAGAGGGTTCTAGATAATATGAAGGAGATAATAAGACACAGAGGACCTGATGATGAAGGTGTGTTACTTACACCTCAAGTAGGATTTGCACATAGAAGACTTTCCATTATAGATTTAAACCGTGGAAAGCAGCCCATGACCCGCGAGAAGTTTGGTTGTTCCTATAGCATAGTATATAATGGCGAACTGTATAATACAGCAGAACTTCGGAATAAGCTGATCAATATGGGGTACTTATTTAAGACTCATTGTGATACAGAAGTAATTCTTATTGGATATATGGCCTTTGGCATAGAGTTCATAAAGCTGATGAATGGTATCTTCTCCTTTGCTATTTGGGACGATAATGGGAAGACCTTATATTTAGTTCGTGACAGACTTGGCGTAAAACCCTTATTTTATGCTTACTATGAGGATACTCTCATCTTCGGTTCTGAAATAAAAGCTCTATTTGAATACCCAGGTTTCAAACCCATAATTGATCTTAAGGGACTGCATGAAGTCTTTGGTTTGGGGCCTGCAAAATCCTATGGCTCTGGTGTCTTTAAAGGTATAAATGAAGTACTTCCTGGCCATATCCTTATTTATAATAAGTCCGGTCTCCATGAGGATACCTACTGGAGTCTTGTTAGCGCACCCCATGAGGATTCCTATGAAGAAACAGTAGAAAAAACATCCTTTTTATTAAGAGATTCAGTAAAAAGGCAGATGATTTCAGACATCCCAATCTGTACCTTTCTATCTGGCGGATTAGATTCTAGCCTGGTTACTGCCATTTGCGCAGAGGAATTAAGAAAGCTAGGAAAAGAAATTGAGACCTATTCCTTTGATTTTGTTGATAATTCAAAACATTTTAAATCGAATACCTTCCAGCCCTCCCAGGATCGTCCCTATGTCGACATTATGAAGGAACATGTAAACAGCAAACATACTTATCTGGAATGTGATAATTTTGATTTGGCTGAAAATCTCTATAATGCGGTAGATGCCAGGGATCTTCCCAACATGGCTGATGTGGAATCCTCTCTGCTCTACTTCTGTAAAAAAGTTGCTAATCACAACAAGGTTGCTCTTACAGGAGAATGCGCAGATGAAATATTCGGTGGTTACCCTTGGTTTCATAAACCAGAATTCTTCTCTGCCAATACTTTTCCTTGGTCAAGAAATATGGAAACCAGAAAGCTTCTCCTATCGGATGACCTTCTCTCCTCCCTGGATTTAGATGGATATGTTCATGCTGCTTATGAAAAATCCATCGCCGAGACACCAAGGCTTCCAGGAGAAGGGGAAGTAGAAGCACGGCGAAGAGAAATTGCCTACCTTAACCTTAAATGGTTCATGGTAACCTTGCTGGATCGTATGGATCGGTGCAGTATGTATTCCGGATTGGAAGCCCGAGTGCCTTTTGCAGATCATAGAATCGTAGAATATGTATGGAATGTTCCCTGGGAGATGAAATCTCCCAATCAAGTTGTAAAGGGGCTTCTTCGTGATGCTGGTAAAAATCTTGTTCCTGATGAGATTCTTTACCGTAAAAAGAGTCCTTATCCCAAGACATATCATCCTGAATATGAGAAATTACTGGGTAACAGACTTCTGGATATCCTCAGTGATTCTAATGCACCCATTAAACCCCTGGTGGATGAGAAGAAAATCAGAACCTTCCTTTCCTCTCCTTCTGATTACGGAAAGCCCTGGTATGGACAGCTTATGGCAGGACCACAGCTCATTGCCTATTTGCTGCAGATTAACTATTGGCTGGAGAAATATCATATCCAGCTGGTGTAGTGGGGTGCTGTAACTTGTCTTTCTAGGGACATTTGTTGGCAGGGGGTAGACTAGAAGGGTACTGTGAGGAATTTCAATGCCTGTAAATCAAGGATTTCCTCTAACCTTAAAAGACTGCCCCAGGTGCTTCTGTAGATAAGCTCATAGACTTATTTGACAGAAGCTGGGGGCAGTCCTTTATATTAGTTTTATATTATATTATGCGTTCTTTTCTAAAGATGGCTTTTCAATTTCTGTAATTGCACTCTTTTTAATGGGAATTCTACAGTTCTTGTTGTTTCCGAATTCTACGATTACTACTTCATCCATCAAATCGATTACTACACCATAAAAACCGCTGCTAGTTACAACACTATCACCAACTCCTATTGTTGAAAGCATGGCTTGCATTTTCTTCTGCTGCTTCTTCTGTGGACGAATCAATAAGAAATACATGATAACACCAAGAGCAGCTAATTGAGCTACAAGAATTAACATTCCTCCTGTTCCGCCTGTTGCCCCTGTTTCTGCTCCTGAAGCCGCTAACAATACCAAATTACTCATAAAATATAATACCTCCTGGTTAATTTATCTTTATTATAGGTGCTATTCGCACTAATTCTCGCTTCTAACAAATCCTTCAAGTTTTTGTTGCTTATATTCCTTATAGCGTTTACCACGAATTGCTTCTCTAATTTCCTCCATCATATGATTATAAAAATACAGATTATGGAGTACCATTAGCCTCATTCCCAACATTTCCTTTGCCTTAAGCAAATGCCTGATATAAGCTCTGCTATAATGCTTGCAAGCGGGACAACCACAGCCCTCTTCAATGGGCCTGTCATCTAGCTCATATTTGGCATTCAACAAATTCATCTTACCATGATTGGTATAAGCATGTCCATGTCTGCCATTGCGTGTGGGATAAACACAGTCAAAGAAATCCACACCTCTGTCTACAGCCTCTAATATATTCGCTGGTGTTCCCACACCCATGAGATAAACAGGTTTATTCACTGGAAGATAGGGCACTGTCTCATCAAGAATACGATACATCTCCTCATGACTTTCTCCTACGGCCAGACCTCCAAGGGCGTATCCATCTAAATCCATTTGACTGATTCTTTTGGCATGCTCTATGCGAATGTCTTCAAAAACACCTCCCTGGTTGATACCAAAGAGCATTTGATTTCTATTGATAGTATCCTCTAGACCATTCAACCGATCCATTTCCTTCTTGCAGCGTTCCAACCAACGTGTAGTTCTATCCACAGAATTCTGCATATATTCTCTGGTTGCCGGATGAGGCGGGCACTCATCAAAAGCCATTGCTATTGTGGAAGCTAAATTGGACTGTATTTGCATACTTTCTTCCGGACCCATAAAAATCTTCTTGCCATCTATATGAGAGTTGAAATTAACTCCTTCTTCATTTATCTTACGTAATCCTGCTAGGGAAAACACCTGAAAGCCTCCGGAATCTGTTAGGATTGGTTTATCCCAAACCATAAATTTGTGGAGGCCACCCATTTGTTTTACTACCCTATCACCGGGTCTGATATGAAGATGATAGGTGTTAGAAAGCTCTACCTGGGTGCCAATCTCATGTAAATCCATCGTAGATACGGCTCCCTTTATGGCCGCTGTGGTTCCTACGTTCATAAACACAGGTGTCTGTATAGTTCCATGGACAGTAACAAATTCACTACTTTTTGCTCTGCCATCTTGTTCAATTATTTTGTACATATTTACATGCCTCTTTCATATTCAGAGCATAATCCTATTGATTATAATATTTTTACCTAAATTCATAGCATTACAAGTATACCTTTTTAACCCACTATTTTCAACAAAAATATCAACAATTTATAAATAATTCATAATCCAATGGATGCCTTACCATGGATATATTACAAGCTATAAAATATATTGCAATAATATGACATAATTGGTAGAATAATAATGTTATGATTATCGAATAGTTACATTGAATCTGGGGGAGGTACCTTGTATGTCGATAAAAAAATCTATCCGTATTCTACTCATATTATCGTCCATATTACCGGTATTATTATTATCCGTATTGGTTGTTGTCTTACTTAGTAATCATCTTGTTTTGGAAAATACTCAAAATTTGAAGAAAGTTGCTGAAGCTAATATCAATGGACTAAGTGCCATAATTGCTACCAAGCAAACACAAACATCCACCATAGCCTATGAGCAGGAAATCATTGACTATATAAAACAAAGTAACAAATCAAATGAACTCACTTCCACCCTTGTCAATGATTATTTAGAGAAACAGCAGCTATCATGTAAAGATTTCCTCTTAATCAGACTCTATAATATAAATAATAAAATGATTGCATGTTCCAATCCCATATTTTTAGAATCCTTCGGTAAACAGAACTCCTCTCATTATGACATTCAACCGAATAAATCACCGGTTCTCACTACTTCAGACATACAATTTTTTAACACATCTAGTCAAACTAAACCCGCTTTTAATATCAGTCTGCCTATCCTTGACCCCAATACCAATCAACCCCTCGGATATATTGTCAGTACCATAGACTCTGAATGCTTGTATACTTTTCTTAGTAACATTCAAATAGAAAAAACAGGTTATGGCATCCTTCTTGCAGAAGATAGTACCATAATATTTCATCGGGATTCTAATCTAATTGGTGAGAAGATTAATTTAGAAAAACTTTCAAAAATAGTAACAGCAAAAGATAGGGAAGAAAATATCTCTTATAGTGGTGCTGTAAAATATCACTGGAAGGATCAAAATGTATATGGCTACTGCCTATTACCTAACCTAAACTGGGTCTTATTCGTACAGCAAGATATTTCAGAGATAGGTTCTGTAGTAAACATTATGATACCTTTACTCTCCATCACTTTTATCGTAATAATTATTATTGTATTTGTTTTAGGCAATCATTTTAGTAAGAAATATTCCACACCCATCATTGCCTTACGAGATGCTATGCGTACTGCCTCAGATGGTAATTTGACCGTACAATCCAACATTAAAAGCAATAATGAACTTGGTGAATTATCTAAAAACTTTAATAAGATGCTACATATTATTAAAACCAATTATGAAGATTTAGAATCCATGCATGAAGAACTACTATCAAATGAAGAACAATTACGCTCTAATTATGATCATATTGAATACCTTGCATATCATGACACTCTTACTAATCTTCCTAACAAGCTGGCTTTTCTTGATTATGTTAATGCCGTATTGTCTTCTTCCTTACAGGATATAACCTTACATGCTGTCTATTTTGTTGATCTTGACAATTTCAAAACAGTAAATGACACCCTTGGTCACGAATATGGTGATGCTCTTCTTGTTAAGACAGCACAGATTCTCACCTCTATCATTGGTGCTAACGGTATGCTGGCTAGAGCTGGGGGCGATGAATTCTTATTATTTAAGGAAAATATAACCTCCAGGAAATCCGCTGTTGATTTTGCTTCTCAGATAATTGATTATTTTAAAAATCCTTTGGATTTAGAGGGTAAAGTCGTATATGTATCCATGAGTATTGGTATTGCTATCTATCCTGAGAATGGATTAGCCTCCAATATCTTGATTAAAAACTCAGACATAGCAATGTACAAGTCAAAGGATACGGGAAAGAATAAATTTACTCTTTTTAATTCCAACATGGAGGAAGAACTTCATCGAAATACATTAATCATTGAGACCTTAAGAAGTGCCATAGAAAATCAGGAGATTTATATACTATATCAGCCTTTATTTGAACTTTCCTCAAATAATATTATTGGTTTTGAAGCTCTCATGCGGATAAAGAGCAAACGCTTAGGCTTTCTATCACCCATAGAATTCATACCCATTGCTGAGGAAAGTGGACTTATTAACGAACTTAGTTCCTGGCTGATTGCCGAAGCCTGTAGATTTAACAAACAATTAATTGACTTGGGAGCAACACCTAGACCAGTGTCAGTTAACATATCTTCCATCCAATTAAATCGTCCCGGCTTTGTTACTTTACTATCAGAAATACTTAGGGATACCCAGCTACCTCCAGAGTATTTAGAATTAGAAATCACCGAAAGCACCTTAGTTGCTTCAATAATGGATGCAGCGAAGCTTTTAAGCAATCTACAAAGCCTGGGTGTCAGAGTATCCTTAGATGATTTTGGAACCGGGTACTCCGCCTTGAATTACCTAACAAAGCTCCCCATCAATACTTTAAAGATTGATAAATCTTTTATAGATAATATCTGTTATGATACAAAGGACTCCTCCATTGCACAAGCAATTATTCAATTGGCACATAGTTTAGATATTCGGGTTGTTGCAGAAGGTGTTGAACATGAAGAACAGCTTAAGTTATTAAAAAAGCAAAGATGTGACATTATCCAGGGTTATATCTATAGCGCACCCTTACATCCCAATGCCCTCCTTGAATTAATTCGAGAAGATGATTTAATAAGTCAATGCTCCTTATTCTAATCTTTAGAACTAGAGGAAAATACTTAATAAAAGAAAGAAAGCCAAACAAAGTGTGTTAACACAGGTTACAGTTTGGCTTTCTTATTCTTATATTATCTTCTTACTATTTATTTGCTGCTCCTGAACAACCAAGAACATTAACAATCTTATGCTTAACCACCGCTTTTATATTATTTCTTGCGGGTGTTAAGTACTGTCTAGGGTCAAAATGGCTAGGATTATTAGCAAAATACTCTCTAACACCTGCAGTAAATCCCAGTCTTAAGTCAGAGTCAATATTAATTTTACATACTGCCATTTTTGCAGCTTGTCTAAGCATTTCCTCTGGAATTCCAATAGCATCATCTAACTTACCACCAAATTGATTTATGAGCTTAACATATTCCTGTGATACAGAAGAAGCACCATGTAATACGATAGGGAAATTGGGGAGCCTCTTTGCTACATCCTCCAAAATATCAAAGCGAAGACGAGGTTTTTGACCCGGCTTAAATTTAAATGCACCATGGCTTGTGCCAATGGCTATTGCCAAAGAATCAACTCCAGTCTTACTAACAAACTCTTCTACCTCTTCAGGTCTGGTAAAGGATGCATCTTCAGCAGATACATTAACATCGTCTTCAATACCTGCTAATTTACCTAATTCACCTTCTACTACAACACCATGTGCATGAGCATATTCAACAACTTTCTTTGTCAATTCAATATTATCCTGAAAACTATGCTTGGAACCATCAATCATTACAGAAGTAAATCCACCATCAATACATGCTTTACATATCTCAAAATCATCACCATGATCTAAGTGAAGAGCAATAGGAAGATCTGTATCCAGTAAAGCTGCTTCCACTAATTTAACTAAATAAGCATGCTTTGCATACTTTCTAGCTCCCGCTGAAACCTGTAAAATAATTGGTGCCTGCTCCTCTTTCGCTGCCTCTGTAATTCCTTGAACGATCTCCATATTGTTTACGTTAAAAGCACCAATCGCATAGCCTCCATCATATGCTTTTTGAAACATTTCTTTCGTTGTTACTAAGGGCATTATCATCCATCCTTTCCATTAATAAAATTTGTGTAAATCTTGAGTAATCCTATAAACTATTTCATTATACCATAAATCAGAATATTATTAAGCCTTTTTTTGTTAATTTTATATTTTTTTTACTTATATTAGGTTACAGTACAGCCCTGGAAGATAATTAATTAGTTGCCCAAAAAATCGCAGCAAAAAAAAGAGGCTATACTCTCTTATTCTTAGGTAACCTATTGAGCAATAGCCTCTTCTTCTATGATATGATAAAACATTAATATTATTATTTTATTTATAAATGGTTATCTTATGAGACACCCTTTATTATGCTTTTCCATTAGAACCGAATAATTCAATTTTCTCTTTTACTGTAGCTTTGATAGCTTCAGCACCAGGAGCTAATAATTTACGAGGGTCAAATCCTTTTCCTTTTAAATCTTTTCCTTCTTCAATATATTTACGTGTTGCTTCCTGGAATGCTAACTGGCATTCTGTATTAACATTAATTTTAGCTACACCAAGGGAAATGGCCTTTTTAATCATTTCTTCAGAAATACCAGTACCACCATGAAGTACTAAGGGCATCTCGCCGGTTTTTTGCTGAACTGCATCAAGAGTCTCAAAGCTAAGTCCTGCCCAGTTATCAGGATATTTACCATGAATATTACCAATTCCTGCTGCAAGCATAGTAACGCCAAGGTCAGCAATTGCTTTACACTCATTAGGATCAGCACATTCTCCTGTTCCAACTACCCCATCTTCTTCTCCACCAATTGAACCAACTTCAGCTTCGATAGAAAGACCTTTGCTGTTACAGATAGCAACTAATTCTTTGGTCTTCTCGATATTTTCTTCGATTGGATAATGAGAACCATCGAACATAACGGAGGAAAAGCCTGCTTCGATACAAGCCTTTGCACCATCGTAGCTACCGTGATCTAAGTGAAGAGCAACAGGTACTGTTATTTTTAAATCTTCTAACATTCCGTTTACCATGTTAACTACTGTTTTATAGCCACACATATATTTACCAGCACCTTCTGATACTCCAAGGATTACTGGTGATTTCATCTCTTCTGCTGCTAATAATATGGATTTTGTCCACTCTAAGTTATTGATATTAAACTGACCTACTGCATATTTACCTTCTTTTGCTTTCACAAGCATTTCTTTTGCTGATACTAAAGCCATATTGATATCCTCCGTTATACATATTTAATCAAACTGTAACAAAAACAATTACTACAAATACCAGGCTTATTATAATCGTTTCCATAGTATTTGTCAAAACCTATGTGAAGTAAGTTTTGTTAAGAACTTATTGGCAAAACCCCAAATCAGACCATATATCATATCACCATATTATGTCACAACACATATTATTTTATCCAATTTATTTCTTATGCATAGCTTCATCAATTTCACATGCTCCCTTGTATTATCATATAAAAAGGTATAAAATAATCATTATTAGAAAGTATATATCATTATAAACATAACATGGAAATTGTAAAATACCACATTTCACCATTATGTAACTGATGAAATGATATTATATAAGCTTCACTTTTTGATAAAATAATACCCCTAGAAGGAGCATTTTATGGAAGGTAAACGTGTCTCTGATTCAATCACAGAGCAAGTACAAATCATTATGCCCTCCCATGGCAATGGAGCAGACCGGCTCTTCGGAGGACAATTGGTAGAATGGATTGATGTTGTGGCTGCCGTTGTTGCCCGTCGCCATTCCGGCTGCAATGTTACCACTGCTGCTATTGATAATCTTCAGTTTAAAGCTGGTGCTTATATGAATAACACCCTAGTTCTAATCGGCCGTATCACTTATGTAGGCAATACTTCTATGGAAATCAGAGTAGATACTTATGTGGAGGATTTATCTGGTATCCGTAAAGTTGTTAATAGGGCATACCTGGTTATGGTAGCCCTAGATGAATCAGAACAGCCTGCACAAGTTCCCAAGCTTATACTTGAAAACGATTGGGAGCGTGCAGAGTGGGAAGCAGGGAAAAGACGACATGCCCTACGAAGCAAGCGTCGCAAGGAAGGGTACTAATAAAACCAAAAATTAAGATCAATTAAAGAGATCAAAACCAAGGCTATATGTCTCACTTTAATTGATCTAATTGTTCTTTCCTATGCTCCTGCTTGGTTTTGGCACTATGATAGGAATTATCATCCATATGCTCAGCATTATGATTTAGATACCCTTCCGTATAAAGAAGACGTTTTTCCGTATTTTCCTTATAATTATTATTACAGTTTTCTCCATGACAGAGGATGTTTTTCAAATTTTCTATTTCGTCTTGACGTTCTTCATTAATTCTTTTCGCATTTGCTATATTCTCCTGAGAAGAAGAAATATCAGCATGCTCTTCAAGATGACGTTCTGTACGAGTCTGTTTTTCAACCAAATTTATTAGATTTTCTACTCTGCGTTCATTTTTTTCTTCCTGATTATCTCTGTTAATACTCATATTTTCCGCCTTTCTTAATCACTTTAAAAATAATTTACCTACTCCTTTATTTTCTCCCAAGCATACAACTCTTATACTTGGTTTCTAAATTATAAAAGTTACTCTTTATGGAATTTATGAGCTTAATTTCAAATTCAAAGACATAGATTATCATATTAATACAGCTTGATAATATCAAAATTACTTCAACAAGACAGAATTACTTCAACAAGAATTTGATAACTATTACATTTATTTATGCAGCACCCTTTAGATGTCTCATATAATAAAACATATACTGCTGAACAATTCCACCATATCCTTTGAACTTATCCTTATCAAACTTATTATCATAGATTTCTTTCAAAACCCTCTGTATCCAGACATCCACAGGAAAGCCTTCTATATGATGAAGTCCATATAAAGCAATGCAATTAGCCACTTTTTCTCCAATACCATGAAGGGTTTTTAATAACTTCACCGCTTCATTAAAACTACATTCTGCAAGGTAAGTAAAATCCAGCTCCCCCTCTGCCACAGCCCTGGCAGCTCTTATGATATATTCATCCCTATACCCTGTTTTTAAAGCTCGCAGGTCCTCTTTCGCTGCTTGGGCAAGTACCTCCGGCCTGGGAAATGTTCTATAGGATACCCCACATTCTTTGCTAAATAATTCTTCACCATAACGGGTACAAATTCCTTCAATACAGCTTTTAATACCGGGGATATTCTTATTCTGAGAGATTATGAAACTAATCATGGCTTCAAAGGGTTCCTGTTTAAGAATTCTTATTCCCTTTCCATACTTTGCTGCAGCTTGCAGGAACTTATCCTCTCCCCCAAGCAAGCCCTCAATGACCTTACCATAATCATACTTTAAATCAAAATATTCTTCCCATATATGATGAAATTCTTCCTCTGAACAACTGATTTCTACCGTATCCTCACTAAGCTGGGTTAATTCTATATATTTACCGTAAGCAACCAGCCCATAGCTTATCTGATTACCTTCCTTCTCTATTCTTTTCATACGAAAGCACTGACCGGAATCAGCAATTTGCATAATATTAAAATACTGATTATGTATCTTCATTCAATCCTCCATCTGCCATTAAGCGGTGTACAACAACATATAGGTTGCATGCAAATCCATCACCTCTTCTACTTCCTGTGTGAATTCTTATAAAACATTATAATATATTAAAATCCAGTAGACAAGTTACCTATTTTAGATAACTTCCGGTATTTTATCCTATACATTCCAATTGAGTAGATGTTATAATATTATAAATGAATGAATACAAAGAAAATCAAAGCTATAATAAATTAAAGGATAGAGAGTAATCAAACTCTCTATTAATAGAAGCTGTTATGTATAAAAGAAGGAGGATTTCATTGTGGAGACAAGACCGTATATTTCATGGCAATTAGTTGGTGACTTTATGACCGCTACCTTTGAGAAATTAGGCGTGCCCCATGAGGAGGCGTTGATCTGTTCTGAGATTTTAATGGAAAGTGACAGAAGAGGTATTGAAAGTCATGGATGTAATCGTTTTAAGGCAATTTATTTCGATCGTATGCTGGAAGGTATCCAAAAACCCGTTACTGAATTTGAAGTAATCAGAGAGACACCCACCACAGCCGTTGTGGATGGACATGACGGAATGGGAATGATCGTCGGCTACAAAGCTATGCAGATGGCAATTGATAAAGCCAAAAAATTTGGAATGGGAATGGTAGCCGCCCGTAATTCAACCCATTACGGAATTGCAGGTTATTATGCTACTATGGCTACAAATCAAGGTATGATAGGTATCACAGGAACTAATGCACGACCTTCTATTGCCCCAACTTTCGGCGTTGAAAATATGTTGGGAACAAATCCATTAACCGTTGGCATGCCTACGGATGAAGCCTTTCCCTTTGTACTGGACTGTGCAACTAGCATTACCCAAAGAGGCAAGCTTGAATATTATGCCCGTACGGGCAAGGATACCCCCCAAGGTATGGTAATCGGTCAAGATGGATCCGCCTTAACAGACAGCGAGCAAATCTTGATAGATCTAACAAAAGGCACAGCGGCTTTAGCACCTCTCGGTGGTATCGGTGAAGAATTGGGTGGTTATAAGGGTTATGGCTATGCTACTGTTGTTGAGATCCTCTCTGCTGCTTTACAAGCAGGTAGTTATCTTAAGTTATTAACAGGTGTTGGAGAAAATGGTGAGAAGAAGCCCTACCATCTGGGTCATTTCTTCATGGCAATAGACCCCGAAGCTTTTCTTGGACTGGAGAGTTTCAAAAAAACCACTGGTGATATCCTGCGTGGTTTAAGAAATTCCAAACTCGCTCCGGGAGAGGAACGCATTTATACCGCTGGTGAGAAGGAATATCTTTGCTGGTTAGAAAGAAAAGACAAGGGTGTTCCCATTGGAGAAGCTGTTCAGAAGGAATTTATCGCTGTACGAGATAAATTTAATCTACCTTTTCAATTTCCCTTTGAATAGGGAAAAGAATAAAGGTATAGAATTAAAATCAATATGAATTTCTAGGTTTAAAGGAGTATTGCAAATAATAGCAGTACTCCTATTTATATGTTATCTTTCTCTTGAGGAATTAATAAGCAAAATTTATACACTCATAAATAAGCAAAATTTATACATTCTATATATTGACATCTAATTTAATCTCCTATATAATTACAGCTGACAAGACAGCTATCATGTCTGTACACTATTCTGATAAGAGGGAAGGAATAAATATGACATCAACAAATAAAATAAAAATTATGACTACAGCAGCACTACTCTGTTCTATAGGAATCGCCATACCAATGTACTCACCATTTAAGATAATCATCGAGCCCGCCTCTTTTACTTTAGGAAGCCATGTAGCGGTAATTATTGCTATGTTTATCTCTCCCATTGTAGGTATCTCTGTTGCACTAGTAACTAGCTTTGGTTTTCTGCTGGGACCTTTTCCCATTGTTGTTGTTCTACGTGCCTTATCCCATGTGATATTTATAACTTTGGGTGCTTATTTACTAAAAAGAAGGCAAAATCTCCTACTTTCCTACAAGACTATGATCCCTTTTGCTTTACTAATTTCTACAATTCATGCTGTTTGCGAAGTATTCGTATCCTCTATCTTCTATTTCAGTGGAACTACAACGACTAGTTATATGGTGTCCGTTATTGGTCTAGTTGGAGTAGGAACTCTCATTCATAGTATGTTTGATTTCTTCATTGCCACATTGGTATGGAGACCCATACAGCATGTAATAAGCATACCTGCTAATGCAAAGATCAAAACAAGAGCTTAGATTTATGTGCTAGGTAACCCCCCTCGGGCTAATTTTATAATAACTATATTCAATAATAATATAAGAATGGTGGGACTCTATAAACTCCCACCATTCTTATATTAAATCCATATTCATCTCTAATTCTGACTCAATAATTGTAATTGATAAAACTTTCATCATATCCAATTCGTAGGGAACAACCTCATTGCCATTACTATCAATAATCACACGTATAATGGGTCGAAGGGGGAAGTTCTTATTCTGCTCTTTAATGATACCAATACTGTTATCAGAAATCCGAACCATAGAACCATTAGGATAAATAGCAATTTGCTTAATCAAAACGGAAACAAGTTTAGTATCAAACTTTGTTTCTGCATTTTCAATTAAGTAATTAACTGCTTGATTTGAACTCCACTTTCTTCTATAGCAACGATCGGATATCAATGCATCATAAGTATCAGCTACCGATACAATCCTAACTATCTCATGCAACTCACCAGCATTTACTCCCATGGGATATCCCGAACCATCCATACTTTCATGATGATATAAGGATACTATTCTGGATAACTCAGTAAGACTGGTACATTTTTTAAGAACCTCATACCCAATAGTTGTATGAAGCTTGATATGATCTGCTTCCTCCTGGTTTAAGGTTCCTGCTTTATTAACCACTTTTTTATCTAACATAATTTTTCCAATGTCATGAAATAATGCTCCAGCCGCCAATTTCTCCATCATGGATTTACTATAGCCTAACCGCCTTGCAATTAATAGAGAATATACTGTTGTACTGACAGAATGGGAAAATATATATTCATCTGAAGCACTGATATCATTTAAGCTTACCTGCATATCCTCACAAGCTAGGATATCATCTATAATACTATGTATCGTATCCGATAAATCTGACACTTCAACAACTGTTTTGTTTTCAAAATCTTCAATAGTTTGCCGCAGAATTCGCTTACAAGATACTCTTGTCTCCTCTGAGATAACATCAGGAATTTCAATTCCATCACTCTTAGAATCTTCAACATATACACAATCAATCCCCATATTACCCAGACTTCTTACATATCGTTCCAGTCCAGTCTGGCCTACTTTAAGTACTAAGCAATCTCTATAATAAATTGATTTTGCCAATACCATGTCTGGCTTAAGCATTGATAACGAAACAAGCCTCATATGTATCTCCCTTATCATGGTTCTTTCGTTCAATACTCTTATGATACGTTATTCCCATTAAAGTGTCAAGGAATTCGGCTCGCTATTTTTTAAAATTAGATATAATTCATCCATATAATTGAATATGACAAACTCCTTGTTGGCAAGTAACTTGCACAAGGAGTTTGTCATATTTTTGCATCATTTAGCGTGATTTTATTGTGCATTATCCTTTATATATTGAATCAATTCATCCACCTGTGTAAAGGCTAAAGCTACCACCGTATCTGCTGCACCATAATATATTGCAATTCTTCCTGTTGCAGCATCATGCAAAGTCGCACAAGGGAAGGTTACATTAGGAACATCTCCTACACATTCATAAATTTCTGTAGGGTGAAAAATATATGGCTTACATCTATATTTCACCTTCCAAGGTTCGTCAATATCAAGAATTGCTGCACCCATAGAATAAATCATACCGTTACAGGTAGTTCCTACTCCATGGAAAATCAATAGCCAGCCTTCCTCAGTCTCAATGGGAATAGGACCTGCTCCCAACTTAGTCCAAGCCCATCCACCAGACTGCATCACAAAGCGGTGATATCCCCAGTGCTCTAAATCAGGGCTTTGGCTAAGATACATATCTCCAAAGGGCGTATGTCCATTATCACTAGGTCTTGATAACATTATGTATTTACCATTGATTTTTTTCGGAAATAATACACCATTACGGTTAAAGGGTAAAAATGCATTTTCCATCTGATAGAATTTCTTGAAATCATAAGAATATGCTATACCGATTGTTGGGCCATGATAATTATTACACCAGGTAACAATATAACGATCATCAATCCAGCATACTCTTGGGTCATAGCCTTTAGCAACTCCAACACATTCCTCTTTCTCATTGTAAAGAGGCAGAGGATTATGCTCAATATCCCAATCAATAGCATTCTCACTTTTACCTAAAAACAAATGCTGCTCCATAGCCGTATTATCACTTCGAAATACACCTACAAAGGCACCATCCTTTGCTATAACAGCACTGTTGAAAATACTATTGGCTCCAGGAATTTGATTACGCTTAATAATCGGATTATTACTATAACGCCATACAATATCTTGGCATCCTACAGGTCGATCCTGCCAGGGTATGTTGGGTAAATTCTCACCTATAATCATATTAACCTCCATCTATGTGCTGGTTAATAGCACATTATTATAATAAAATGCTCTACCTTAATGTGCAATAATATTGCATTTATAGTGCATTTAACAACCATATTATATCAGTTATATTCCATTCTGTCCATCCCTTAATGCAAAATACATAAAATACATAGTATTTAGCGCACAACGTCCAGCAGTAACCCTTATGTTTCGAAAATATAGCCATGCCAGAAGGATTTTTCAAATCTTACTTTATTTAAGTAGTAACAAATATGAATTACAGTAATATAAACAATAGTATATAACAGCTTATAATTTATTTTTATTTTCTTGACATATTTATTCTTTGACATATTTATCCATTTAACATATAATACTCTACAACATTGTAGAGTATACAAAGTACTTTTATTTAAGGAGGACATATGACTAACTATAAAAAGCTTTTTAAATTCATAATATCAATTTTTATTTTATTTTCTTTCAGCTTAAATATATTTTTATTAACTGAAATACAAGGTAAAAGTATTCTTACAGATAATAAAAGTAAAAATATTATTAAAGATAACATTGTTGAAAATCAAAACTTTTATCTAAAATTAGTAGAAGATATAAATAATAAATTTATAATGAAAGATTATAATGAAATTCTTAACGAAAATAATTATTATTTATGTCTTCCCTTGGAAAGTAAAGAAATAGATTTGCCTAGCCGTCAAAAGATGTTCGTATATAAAAATCCATACAAAAAATGTATTATTTTTCTTTCTATTACCTATAGTAAGTACAATTCAAAGGATAATAACGAATGGACAGCAAGTTACGATTATGCGCCATTAATTTTTAATAATAATATCGGTGAATACAAAGATAGTTATAGTAGTGCTTATCCGAAAATACAAATTGCTTCTAATAGTTTTAATTACGATGGTTGTCATATTTCCATTTTATCATTCTCTGATGATAAGAATATAAACAATGAACCCTCATATGTGGCAGCAGAAGAACTGACAAGTTTCTCTAATACCTTATTAAAATTTATTAATGAGAGGATGGATAAAAATGAATAAAAAATCAAAAAAAACTTTTTTCTTTTGTTCTTGCATTGATATTAGCTTTGGTACAATTAAGCGACGTACCTTAATGCAAATACATAAAAGATCCCTTAATGCTAAATACATAAAATACATATTGTTTCATATCCATTAATAAGGTATCATAATAAAAAAGTCCCTATATTGTGAGGTTCCATATGCAAACAAATGACAATAAATATACACACCGAAGTGCTCCCTTCACCTTATTCCTGGAACGGATTAAATTGTGCTTTGCCCTATCCCTTATTTACTTATTATTATCCATATTACACATAGGATGCCCTATAAAATTTATTACGGGTATATCCTGTCCTGGCTGTGGTATGACAAGAGCGATCTTCTCCCTTCTCCGCTTTAACATAAGGGATGCCTTTCATTATCATCCTCTCTTTTTCCTTACCCCCATCCTTCTCTATCTTTTTCTATTTGAGGCTTATATAAAGTCAAAATACATAAAAATAGCTTGGGCAGGAATTATTATTGTCTTTCTCGGCGTTTACTTGTTTCGACTTTTTATATTACCAAATGACATAGTATTTATTGACATAAATGGTAGTATAGTGATAAAATTAATATATAATTTTATTGTGGGAGGCTTTATATGATTAAACAACGAAGTTTATTGACTTTAATTTTACTAACCATTGTTACCTGTGGTATTTATGGTATCATCTTCTGGTACAGCTATTCCGAGGATATGAACAAGGTTTGTAACGGTGATGGCAAACAGACCCAAAACTATATTGTTGTAATACTCTTATCGTTTGTTACCTGCGGTATTTATAGCTGGGTATGGTTTTATGGTGTAGGTAACCGTCTGCAGGAGAATGCACCACGTTATGGATTGAGATTTAGCGAAAATGGAACTACCGTTTTATTATGGATGCTTTTTGGTAGCCTTCTTTGCTTCTTTGGTGCTTTCTATGCTCAGTACTTACTTATTAAGAACATGAATTCAATGGCTGACCGATACAATCAACAATATTTTGGTGGTCAATACCAACAATAATAAGAGCTTCCTTACAATTTAATATGGTAGCTATAAGCTAACATAATTTACACAAAATTGTAGACTATAAGTATGAATTAACACATAAAGCCATAACTTCTGAGGTTTAATCAGAGTTATGGCTTTTTCGGCTTTATAATTTAGCTCGTTATAATTTAGCTATAGGCATAAATTTAGCTTTAATGCTTTACCATAATGTAATATAATGTTAATGTATGATATTAAATGGATATATGTAACTAGATTAAGGAAGTATGAAAAACTAAATTTCAAAAGAAAGAAGGTAAGATTGTATGGCATTTGGGTTAAAAAATATATTGCAGGGTAGTATAGGAAATTATAGTGAGATTTCGATTGAAAGCTTAACGAATGAGTACGGCATGTATTTGATGAGTGGAGAAGTAATAACCATTGGATTTAAATTGGTTAGGGATGCATTAATATTTACCAACAGAAGAATTATATTTACAGATAAACAAGGAACAACAGGAACAAAAACAAGGATTAAATCCATTAATCTATATTCCATCATAGATGTAACCATGGAAACCTCAGGCTTTGGATTTGATGACAGCGAGCTTACATTTACCTATATATCGACCCCCAATTTGATAGGACACAACCCACAATACTCTTCTCAAAAATTAGAGTTTCCTAAAAAGTACAATGTTCAGGGACTTTATAAGCTGCTTCAGGAACTAGCATATGACAATTATCTAAGAATTAATAATATTGCGGAATAATATTATAGTAGGGGAAGTTAATTCAGGCATAAGATGCTGCATTGTGGTGGCCCTATTGCTTATAATAATAGGTTGACATTATTGCCCTGTTTATGTAAAGTAATGGTAATCAGAGGGGGTTTTATATGCGCAAATCTGTATTCTGCATAGTATTGTCTATCCTATGCCTGCTTCTTGGATGTAATCAGCCCAAGGAAACAAATATCTCTCACGAATTAAAGCCTTATGAAAAGCTAAGCTTTACTATGCCTACTGAAATAATGACCTTTTGCATATCCACTAATAGGGAAATTTTTGCATTGAAAGCTGGTGGAAAACTGGGTAGGTATGAACATGATGGTACAAAAATTCAAGAGTACGAAAATTCTACTGATTATCTGGCATTATGCTGGGGCGATGATTCAATATATGCCTTTGATGCAGTGAAATACCAGATTGTTAGCTTAAATATCGAGAATGGAAATCCTAAGGTAATTGTGGATAATCTCAATACAGATGAAATCCTTAAACTTGCCATGGCTGATGGATATTTATACGCTCTGGCTGTATCCGATGCTCACGGTCATTCTGATAACAGTTCCAAGGGATATACTGATTTTGGGGAAAAGCTTTATCAAATAGATCCTCAGACTGGAAAAACAATAGATACCCAGGAGGATAATATTATTGCAATATATGGTGGTTCTGATGGTACTCTGTATTATTATGCTTATCGTAATGATACCTATGCGCTATACACCTACAGTCAAGGAAAAAGCAAAAAAATCCACGACATGAAATATACCAGTTACATAAGTGCTTTTATCTACGAAAATGGACAATTTATTTATTCCACTATAGAGAATCCTTCACTTATATACCACCGATTTTCTGACAAAATTGATATTGTCATTGCCGAAGATACTTTTCTCCTTTCCGGTAATGATATGACCTTTCTGGATGGTAACGTGATTTATTATGGATACCATTCCAGTACGGATAATGCTCTGCATTCTATCTATCTTGAAGATATCAGCTTACAAGCTGATTCCATAAAAAATACCAATGGGGATGATACCATGAATACTGATAGCCGTAATTCATCAAAGTCATCAGTAACCCCTAAGGATACTATCACTATCTCTACTCCCCTTGTTTCTTATTATAACACAAATGCGGTTAAGAACAGCAGCGGTATCAACGCAAGGATAATGGAACAAAATCCCTACTATGATGTGGTGATCACAGAGCTTATGTCCGGTAACTCTGATGCAGATATCTATATAGGTATTTACAGTTCTTATCTCACCTCCGGGGTACTGGATAAGAAAATCTATGTACCTTTAGATGATTCAGAAATCATTCAGTCCTATAGGGATAAGCTCTTTCCCTATGTAGCTGATACTATGACATCTCCCTCTGGTGATATATGGATGCTCCCTCTTTCCATAGATGCCGATGTCCTTTGGTACGTACCTGAGAATATGAAAAAATATGATGTTGACCTTGCAGAGTTTCGCTACCTTGACAGTTTCCTGAAACTATGTGAGCGCATGCCAAAAACCGGATATCCAGCCGCCTATGTAGATTCCGGCTCAAACCTTGCATACAATTTACATAATCAGTACGATATTATATATAACGACTATATCAATAAGAAGATGCATTTTGATACACCATTCTATAAAGATTTTTTTGATAAGATGTGGAGCGGATGGATGATGTATTCACCTGCCCCCCGTCATCCTATGCTTCGTAATAGTTATGATGATAATAATAATAATGAGTTATTCGAAGAAACAGCACCCTATGATAAGACCAGGATTATTTATAAGTATACTAGTGCAGGTGGTCACATCAATATAGCTGATGCCCCCTTTGACGGCTGGCGTGTAGCACCATGCCCTCATATAAATCCTGACATGTCAGGAAATATTGTATATATGACCTATGCATATATTAATCCCAATAGTCCAAATAAGGAACAAGCCCTAAAATATCTGGAAGCTATCACAGAGGTTCCTTTTGAATTCCATACCTTTAGTACCTTCCTATTTCAGGATAAGACTATTTATGAGGGCCATTATGATACCACACAGCCCGCCTTTGATGATCTTTATTCCATCATGGAAGAAGGGGTACTCAGGAATAATCGTTACATACTCACAGATAACCCTATAGTTGAGTACCAAAATGGTCGACTAACACTAGATGAAGCAGTAGAATTTATACAAAGAGAGGCAACCATGTGGGCAAATGAATAGCTTGTAGTTGGAGCAGGAACATCTTTTATCAACTAATTTTGTTACTATTAATTTATGATATGGGGATATCAAGATGAAGCATAAGCGATTTAAAATAAAAATCCTTTTATTATGTATACCAGGCTTTGCAGGATTTCTTTCTTTCTATTTATTCTCCTTTATGAAAGGGCTCTGGTATTCTTTCATTAATGATGCGTATAACAAGAACTTTGTTTGGTTTGACAATTATCTTACTGTATTTCAAAACAAGTATTTCAGACTTGCACTTAAAAACACTTTACTATTTTCCCTTCTCGGGGTGGCATCCTTGTTAATCCTTTCTTTCTTTATAGCCTTAGGACTTTCAAAGATAAAAAAAAATAACAATTTTATAAAAAGTGCCTTTCTTTTACCTATGTTTCTTCCCAGCGTAAGTGTAATCTTTGCATGGCGCATCTTCTTTGATAATGATATCTACTTTGCCATGATGAAAGCTGGGAATAATTTCATTCAAATACTACCTATATGTGCCCTGTATCTATGGAAGAACGCAGGAATCAATGTCATATTACTTACTGCTGCCTTTACCCAATTACCTTCTGATGTAATGGATGCTGCTCAATTGGATGGGGCAAAAGGATATAAGCTCTATCGATATGTAACACTGCCTCTTGTTGCCCCTCATTTATTTTTTGTGGGTATTCTTTCTTTTGTAAATTCTTTAAAAATCTTTAAGGAAAGCTACCTGTTTTACAATACCAATTACCCTCCTGATCCAGCATACAATATTCAATTTTACATGAATAATCATTTTTACAAGTTAAATTATCCGTATTTATCCTGTGCATCAGCAGTTGTAGCCATCTTACTAGCAGTTCTCATATTTGTTGTTTATCAATTACAGAATAAATCAATGAGGGATGTGAGTCTATGAAAAGAAAAATACTCTTAATACTATTAACAGTCTCAGGGCTTGTTTATGTTATTCCCATTGCTATAACCTTAATGAAATCCTTACAATACGACAATCACAAATTGACAATAAGACAATATGCTGAATTGTTGATTGCAAACAATGCCGCCTTAGGCTATTTTTGGAACTCCTTATTATATGCAGGTTTCATCACCGTCTTTTGTATCCTCTTATCCTTCCCTTTAGGCTTTCTCTTTGCAAAAGTAAGGTTTCCGGGAAGGGATACTATATTTTTTATTTACATAGTTGTTATGCTTCTGCCCTTCCAGGCTACCTTGTTGCCTAACTATATACAGCTACGGGATCTAAAGCTTTTGAATACACCCTATGCCTTAGTTTTACCTATGATCTTCTCACCCTTCGCTGTTTTTTTATTTCGGCAATTTATCATGGGAATCTCAGATGAGATACTGGAGTATACCACTTTAGAGACCTCCTCTGTGTGGAAAATGATGGTTTATGTTGTAATACCCCAATTAAAACCAGCTATTGCCGCCTTATCCATTTTAATCTTTTGTGAAAGCTGGAATATGGTGGAACAGGCGATTATCTTTGCCAGTGAGTCTCCTGATATTTTGCCCCTCTCTGTTGTCTTAAATAATCTTCCTGAGGACATTACCTTTGCCGGCTCAGTAATCTATATGTATCCCGTATTAGTTGTTTTCCTTCTCTTTAGGAATACACTGCAAAACTCAATGGAAAAATTCAGGTGGTAATTATGAGACGTATGACAATTTTAATCATTACATTTCCTCTATTGGTATTGGTCTTTTTTACTTTCTACGGAGAAGCAATTTACGAATATATCACACCAAAAGTAACTGCCTTTGCAGTTAATGATGTTATCATCAATCAGAAAGCTTACCGAAATATACCCAAAGCTGCTGTGGATGAAGATAGCTGTGTCTATGTCATCACACCCCAGGCAGGCCTAGATAAGACCTTTTATACAGTAAAGAAACATAAGATAACCCATTTTACCACCCCATACACAGAAGAAGGTTATCTTTATAGTAAGGATAATGCTATAAAAAATCTTATGATTGTAAAAAATATTACTCTTAAAGAACCCTTAAAGGATGGTGACCGGGTTATCATTGATTAATCCCCTTAGTCCATTACATCAGTGACTCATACAACTTATCAATGGGCCTTGGAATCACTGTACTATAAACCATAAGCTCACTTACCCCTTTGGCTGCATTGATGGCTTCGGTTACTGCACTCACATCACCACTCATGGTAACAAAGCCTTTTCCACCCACTGCAAAGCCAGTACGAACTTCAATAAGATTAATATCTGCTGCCTTGGCTGCTGTATCCGCTGCAATTATGGCAGAAGCCACGGAGTAGAACTCAATGACACCAATTGCTCCTTTGGTGGGAACTTGTGACGTACTGCTGATGGCAGGCATAAGCTGATCGCTGACATTGGCAATCAATAATTTATCTACCATGAATTCTCCCGCTGCTTCCTCTCCCACCTTCATAGAAGCATTAACGCTGGAGGTATCTCCTCCAATAATCACCATATATTTACCAGGGCAGATGGTGGAAGCTCTCAGTAGTTCCACGCCAGCTGCTTTAAGCATATGATCGCAGGTTTCAATTCCTCTTGCTATACTGGATAGCTCTATCATACCAACTGAATTTCCCATTTTCTATTCCTCCATTAGTTTGCTCTTATTCTGATTCCTACGGATGTTACTTCACTGATGGTACCCTGTATGCTTGCGTGAATATTAGCAGATAATCCTGTTTCATCAGCGCTGGCAATCATCTCACCCTCACTCACAGCTTCTCCTACACCCTTCACCCCTTTGGCAGGCTTTCCAATATGTTGTGAGAAAGGAATAAATACTTCCTTAGGATTTAAGTTGATACAATCATGAGCATGTAAGCCATTATACTTAGCAAGCCCTAATCTGGCTATAAGTCGATCTGTAGGTACTTTACTTAGATCCACTGCTTCTCTAGCCACAGGGCTCATATTCTTGTCAACCATGATGCCTCTTTCACGAAGCTTACCCTTCATATAACCATTGACTCTACGAGGGGAAAGTCCCATTGGGCAAGAGAACATCTCACATAGACCACAATCACAGCAATTGGCGGCATCGCCAAAACATTTGGTGAACTCTTCATTGCTCTCAACCTTGTCCTCACGCCATACATTTCTCATGACCAGATGGGGCTTTATCTCATGACCAATCTGGTATCTGGGACATAGATCCGTACACATTCTACATTGAATACAAGCACTTCTTGTCTGATGCTTAATTCGATCCATAGACACGTAGGTTCTTTTAATTAAGTAGTGATCCTTAGGCAATACAATGATATTACCCGTAGTCTTGGTTACCACCTCTTTGTCAATGAGAGGATCTTCTGTAACCACACGACCCATCATAGGCCCACCCAGAATAATTGCATAATCAGAGATGGTTGGATTAGCAGCCTGAATACATTCTCTGATAGAAGTTCCTATAGGCACCTGAAGCATAATAGGCTCTTTGACCTCTCCAACCACAGACAGGAACTTACCTGTGGTCTTCTTACCCTGAGTAATCGCCTGATAGATGCCAATTACTGTACCCACATTATCTACCACCGCTCCTACCTCAATTGGAATTCCTCTCTCTGGCACACTTCTACCTGTTACCTGTTGAACCATAATCTGCTCATCACCTGCTGGATAAAAGGTTCTCATCTCAAAGATCTCTATCTCCGCACCATTATCAGCGATTGCTTTCTTTAAAGCAGTAATCTCTTCTTTATATTTTCCCTTTAAAGCAATAACGGACTTTCTAGCTTCTAAGTGTTTTGCTATGTACATGATGCCCTTCACCAAATCATCGGCATAGGTCCTACATAGGTACTTGTCTGTCTCAATGAGGGGTTCACACTCCGCTGCATTAACGATAAAATACTCTGCTTTTGTATTTAACTTAATATGAGTTGGAAATCCTGCTCCGCCGGCACCGACAATTCCCGCCTCCTTAATTATCTCTATTAAATTCATATTTGCCTCCATTCCTGGCATCCTTGCTGCCTTATCCTGGGAGTTAATACCCCTTGCACTCTACTTACAGCATTTAAAATGCATTCTTTCCTTCATAAGCTCTTATAAATAGCTCTCTTAAATCTTCCTTACTGCATGTTCTTGGGTTGCCTGCTGTACAAGGGTCTTTATAAGCAGCCTCTACCATATGGGGAAGAGCCGTTAGGAAGTCCTGCTTCGTAATCCCCGCTGCTTTGATGGTGGCAGGGATATTTAGCTTGGCAATATAATTACGTAATGCTCTAACCAAATTCATGGTGCTCTGGCGCTCGTTGGTGCTATCCAGCCAAATAAGTCTTGCTACTTTGGCATATCTAGCATTTGCCTCAGTTAGCTCATCATATAATCCCGCATTAAAGGATATGACATAGGGCATGAGGAGTGCATTGGCTTTGCCATGGGGGATATGAAAATGTGCTCCCAAGGTATGAGCCATGGAATGATTGATGCCCAGTCCTGAATTGCTAAAGGCCATACCCGCAAGACAAGAAGCATTATGTACCCTCTGCCTTAAGGTAACATCATTGGGATTTGTGAACACCTGTATTAAAAATTTATTGGCCAGCTTTATTGCTTTCTCAGCAAGTGCGTCTGTAAAATCATTTCTCATATTACATACAAAGGCTTCAATAGCATGGGTTAGCACATCCATACCTGTATCTGCTGTGATACTGAGTGGAACTGATTTGGTGAGATTTGCATCAATAATTGCTATATCGGGAAGCATACTATCATCGATCAGGGGATATTTGGTCTCCGTATCCGGGTCAGTAATAACAGATACTTTGGTCACCTCTGATCCAGTACCGCTAGTGGTTGGAATTGCTATAAATTTCACTTCTATACTCTTGTCTTGCATCTTGGCAAAATAAATCATGCCCTTAGCAGCATCAATAGGTGATCCACCGCCTAATGCCACCACAGTATCCGGTCTAAACTCTAAGATAATCTTAACACCCTTGGTTACCGTATCTATATCCGGATTTGGCTTTACATCATAAAATACCTGGTATTCTGCACCATCTAAATGATCGGTTATATATTTTGTTACTTGCTTTTCATACATAAAACGGTCCGTTACTATAAGAACTTTCTTAGCCCCTTTAAAGGCATCCTCATTCCCTGTGCCTATCATTATCTCTGTCCTGCTGCTAAAGGTACTGTACATGGTTTCTCCTCTCAAAACTAGGTATAATTACAGTATAATCAACACAATCCAACATGATTTTCTAAAAAATATGTTGTTTTTTCTGTTATTTATAAGGTAACTTAATTTATAGCTTTTGTCAAGTAAACACAAGCTATTTCCTTCGTTAATTTTAGGTCTCTTTTGTACAAATACATCTACCTAGAGGCAGTGGCATTATATTTTACATCAATTCTCAATCAATATTTCATTTACCCAGAACAAAGAGTTTCGCTAGCGAAACTCTCGCGCCGCAAAAGCGTCGCATTTATGCGGCATATTTCCACACTTTTGCGTGCGCATCCTAAATTTATTATTTTATAGGACGTACTTTCCTATAAAATAATAAATATGCTCCTCCTTCAGATAAATCTAAAGGAAGAGCATACCTATGTTAACTTATGAACATTCTGCTACTTACTTCTACCACATCTTTCCTGTATCGGGAAGATAATTAAATCTTCGAGTCCATATATAGGTATTAAAAGTCTGTTGCTGCATTTGCTGCATACAATAATGGCTCGTCATATTCTTTGAATTATTAGTAGAAGATTTGCTTTTGCTCTTTGTATCTGTTTTTGTACTGGTGCCTATGTCATGGGTAGCTAAATAGAGTTTATCTGTTATTAATCTTCTATACTAACATTTATTTTGTTGTAGATATAACTAATTATAAAGCAGATAGCTCCTCCTGCTATCAAGGCAATTACTCTGGTAATGGAGTTTTCCTCCATTAAATCCACTAAAATGAATTTAGCTACCATAAGAATGGTAAGGAATAAACCATACAGTCTAAGATATTTGTTTCTCAACTTAAGTCCCACCAAGATACTTGCAATGGCAATTACAAGTCCAACTATGCTATAGAGGACAGAACTAATACTTAGATTTGAGAATGCTCCCAATATAGTCCAGGATAGCAATAAATACTTGAAAATAATCCAAATTCCTGCCAGTATCCTAAAGTTATTTTCTGTCCTTGCAAGGAGTTTCTTACTTTGTAGTAATGCAGCAACAATTGTCCCCAAGGTAAATACCATCTGCAAATACCAAATATCAACAATTGCTAGTCGTAATAATCCAATGAAATAAAGGAAGGTTAATAGGATATAGAAAGTAATCTCCATCGCCAAATCTTCTTTTAACTCTCCCTTGGACGAAAAGATTTTGTAATTCTCTTCTTTCCAGTTCTTAAAGTAATTGAATCGTATTAGTAAAATCACTGCCCCTATGGTTAATGCAAAACCAAGAGTTTCCTTTGTATACATACTGATATTTGGAGCATTTATTGCATGAAGCAGCGTTGAAACAATGCCATAACAATTGAGGATCATTACCATTAAGCCAAGGATTTTTATTGCTGTAAGCTGATGATATTTCTTTAAACCATGGCTTCTCCATAGAATATAAAGTAGCATAAGGATTTGTAATATTCCAAATAGGAGAAAGTATATTTTCTCTGTATAAGCAAAACATAGGAAAATGGCATCCTGGAGGGTAATTATTCCAATGAGTAAAGAGTGATTACTGCGTTTAAATAATCGCTCTATTAGTATCAGAAGCAACCCTATGACAACAATTCCTGTTGGCACTTCATATAAGTATTGATTAATGAGAATCATGGTCACCACAGATAGAATTGTATAATACCTAGTTAACCATTTTTCCACATGAGAAAACATAAGATTACTAAGGAATAACTGAATTATATTCATGGCTAAAAACAATAAGCAACTACCTAATCCATCCAAATGAAAATAATGTGTACTTAAGTTATCTATATATAGAATGGATAGGACTGATACAATAATGCTAACCAGAAGATATATTGGGATTGCTTTTAATTTGTCAAGCAATCGATAAAGGATATTCATTAGCAAATATATAATAAAGATAAGTAAGGTCTCAGCTATAAAATGATTGAGTTTTGGCTCCATCCAAAAAGCTCCATCGATATAGCATCGGAAAGATATGGTACAAAAGCTTACTAAGGAAAGGATCACGCTGGCTATTAACTCTGCTTTCTTTTCTCTATTACTTAGGGCATTATATATTATAGCCCCTGAAATACATGCAGCAAAGAAGATCAGCACCCAAAGGTCCCTATCCCCTTCCATCAGCGTCATACCTAAGATGAGAGCAATATAACTTCCAATGTAAGCAATTACTGTGGTAAAGTATAGCTTACAAAATCTAGAAGAGAGAATAAATATGATTGCCCATACTCCAGCAAGAAGTATGGAGAGATCGTTTCCAATCAAATGAAACCCTATATTGCCCGATAAAATAGCAATATATAACAATCCTGCTCCCGTACCCAATATAATGGAGGATATGGTATTTTTCTTTGTAAGAACCAATCGAAAACCTAGTACAGTTATAATAAATCCAGCCAAGAATATGAGGAATAATTTAATTTCCGGTGTGATTTTGTTCCACATCAAACCAACAAAGGAGGTTGCAGCAAAAAAGATCAGTAAAGAAGCTAGAATACCTATAATATACTTGCCCACCAAAGCTTCACTGCTCTTACTTAATTTGTGTGTAGTAAAAGACTGTCCACTTCTGCTCGCAAATTGATTTGCATTCCATGCTTGTTGGTTTCCATAAGCTGAATAAGGTGGTTGGACATATCCGTTACTATTCTGATTTTGTATAGAATGTGCCATATTAGGATTACCCATAGAATTACCAATAAAATTACCCACATTAGAATTACCTATATTTGAATTTATCATATTTGGATGTGCCATATTAGGGTTTATTATTTTAGGGTTTGCCACATTAGGGGTTGCCACATTAGGGGTTGCCATATTGGGGGTTACCATATTAGGATGTACCATATTTGGATTACCCATAGAATTACTCATATTAGGATTACCTATACCCTGATTTATCGGCGGAGGATTACCTATATTGGGATTTACTATATTGGAAGTTACAAATCCCCTTGGTGCAGTTTGAGATTTCATCACTATACTTTCTAAATAAGCTATTCTTTGCTCTAGTTCATTAATTCTATCATCCGGTGATTTCATTTAATCCCCCTTTCACAGCCATAAATAAGGAAAATATCTGCATCTAAATTTAATATCTATTTAATTATACCATTTCACTAATTATTTCCTCAAGTAATTAATTTTACTTATTCTTTCCACGCATTAGCTCATAATATTTTGGCAGCTTTACCTGTTCCTCACTACATTTGGCACAGCAGGTACATTTGGGCTTTCCAACCTTCTCATGCATACGTTGCCAAATTGCAGCAGCATCCTCTTTCAATAGATTTCCATAGGAGCTAGGAAGAAAATCACAGGGTCCAAAATTACCCTCCGCATCTACAAAGGAATGCTGGCTTCCTGCTCCACATCCATATTGATCCTCGGATTCAACATAGGGAAATACTGATACCTTGGGAAAAGATTGATCCTCATTCATCTCTATATGAAGGGATATGAGTTTACTCTGTTCTTCCTTCGTCAGCACTTCTTTTTCATGTTCCTTCATAGAACCACAGGGAATTGGTTCCATGATTCTCATTTCATCTATACCAAGGGCTTTAGCATATCGAGCAAGATCATATATTTCGCCACTATTTAGTAATTCTCTGGTACATACTGTTTGACACATAGTATATAGCCCCACAGCTTTTGCGTTACCAATCGCTTCAATTGCTCTATCAAAGGCTCCTTCAACCCCTCGCATAATATCATGCTTCTTAGAACTAACACTATCCAAGCTTATAGCTATTCCAAATAAACCAGCATTTTTTAAAGAATTTGCTCTTTCTCTACTGAGTCCATAACCTGTTGTAAATACCAAGGTCATACAAGGAACGGATGCTCCTCCCTTCAAATTAGAAGCTTCTGTTGGCGCTGCTGCTAAGGTAATGGCTTCTTCTAAGTCCTTACGTAATAAGGGCTCTCCTCCAGTGAAGCCTATGATTCCTGTTCCAAGCTCCTTTATTTGCTTTACTACCAGCAGTAGTTCCTCCCTACTCATATCTTTTTCAGATCGTTCCATAAAGCTACTGGCACTGCAGTGCCAACAATGGTACATACAATGATGTGTAATTGCCATATAAGTAGAGATTGGTGCCAGCCTCTTTCCTATGGTATGATTTTCAAAAAACTCTGGACCCTCACCGGGTACTCTCATAGCTATTTGATAAAAGGCATAGGAATTGATTGGTGGAAAAAAGGAATTGACGATATAGTTTCCTTCATGTATCAATAGCCTTTCATGCTTGATAACATTTTTACAACAACGAATTAAATTTCTTACCTTATAATGAGGTGACTTTTTAAACTTTTTATGTAAAGAAATAAAATTGTTACGTACCTCTTTGTTCGCCATCATTCTAGCAATCATTTTATAGTGCTTCATTAATATCCCCTATTCTCAAACAAACCATAAACATAACGATGCTCTGTTTTAAGTATTTTCTTCTTACTAAAATAATCTTCCATTTGGCTTTTTATCTTCTCATCTCTTAGGTCAAGCATGACATCATAACCTGCCAATGCTCCTGTTGACGTAAGAAATCTAACTAGGTCATGGGAATCATTAAAGCCAAAGGTCTGCTTTCCTCTCCTTAGACTAATTGGTATAAAGCCCCCATTAATAAACCATTTACAAAAAACATTCTTACCCCTAGGGTTAGGCAGGTCAAACATAATCTTATTTATTTTTTTCCAATTCCTTAGCAAAAGCTTTGGATATAAGCTTCTCATCTGGGGAAGAGTGTCCGCTGTATTCACTATAACTGCCATTAGTCCTCCTGTCCTTAGTACTCTCTTACACTCTCGTATCACTTGCTTAGGGGGTTGGTATTTAATGGCCCACATACAGATGATGATGTGAAAGGAATGATTGGGACATTTTCTTAAATAGGATAACATATCCTCTTGAATAAAGGTTATATTAGAAGAAGCTTTACTTTGTTTTCTTGCCTCGTCCAGCATCCCTTTTGATAAATCCACTAGCTTAAAATCCCCTTGGATACCTTCCTTAATAAGATATCTTGTATTGTATCCCGTTCCGCAGGCCAAGTCTAATATCTGAAGCCTTTCACTAGTTAGCTCTCCTTGATTTTGCCTTATCTTCTTTAGAAGTAAATTAAGTACCTTGTTATTATGTCGATGCATTATATCTAGAAAATATTTCTCATATTTTGCGCTTACCTTATCATAGGAAGAGGCAATATCAATATTTTCAACCTTTTTATTCTTGAGGATACTGGAAAAAATCTTTGCGACCATTTCTCTCATTCCTGCCTCCACCCCCTTACGATGTAATCTCTTTCATTGATGGGAATACATTCTGTATTCAATTTCAGTGCCTTTAATTGTTCTAACAATATATCTTCCTCTACAGGATATATCTTTTCAAAACAGAGTCTCTCAAATAGAAATAGCCCTTTCGTCTTCATACTTTTTGGCGAAAAATCAGCAATGATAATTTCACCCTTGTCCCTTAACCTCTCCGAACATCTATACAATAATTCCTTCTGGTTTTTAACATGATGGAGACAATCACGCAATAAAAAGATATCATATTCCTCATCTAATTCACCAGGCATGGATTGATTTATAATGCGTATCCTGCCATTTCTCTTTATTGCTAACTTTGTCATAGATTTGCTGGGGTCTATTATTGTAACAGAATGTCCACAGCGTATAAGCAGATCCGCTGTTCTTCCTGTTCCTCCGCCAATGTCAGCGATTTTCTTATTACCATTACCAATGATCTCAAGTATTTGCTTATCATCATCCAAATGGAAGCATTTTAAAAACCGGTCATACATATTAGCGTAACATTGAAATAAATAACTCATATCTTGTACCTCTTTAAGGTAACTTATTGGGTCACCTATTTAAGTTGATTTTATAAGCACCATAGCTATCTTTCACTTCTATATTTACCTTAATATAGTAAGTTCCCTTTTGCAACTAAATTCCAATATCCTTTATCACAGTATTATCTTCTATCCTTTTGGACAATCCCTTATCTTTAATGATTTTTGTAATAATTATAGTATAAAGTGACATACCTATCCCTGTCAACGATGCTTATCCTATTACAGAGCAACGTAATAGGTAATCTGTTTTATTATAAGATACTCTATTGAGACGCTGGTAAATTATGTTACAGTTTGTCTGGTAATGTTAAATATCCCTGCAAAAAGTGAGGTAACCATGGAATATAGAAAAATAGATAGAAAAGACATTGATCAATTAGTGGTACTTAGAAAAAATCAATTGATGGATGAGGGTCTCAATCCCCTTTGTGATATTGATCAAGAATTGTATCAATATTTTAGTGAAAGTTTAAAAGAAGGAACATTTTTTGGTTGGACGGCTTTGGACAAAGGAGAAATCGTCAGTACAGCAGGTGCCTGTATTATGAAAAGACCGCCCTCCTTTACACTTCCCACAGGTGAATATATCTATGTAACAAATGTATACACAAAAAATGATATCGGCTTCAAGGTCTGGCAACTAAATTAGTTACCATGGTATTAGACGAGGCCAAAAGCAAAGGATATCATTTTGCTCAGTTACACGCATCAAAAGAAGGAAAAAATATATACGAAAAACTGGGGTTTTATGAAGCCTCTGGGTTTATGTCAAAAAGTATATAATTATGTGTAAGTATAATCTGGAACCATGTTTTAATAATCATCTGTTTGAAAAACAACGGCTCCACTTTGTGGCGATTAACATCATAGGGGGGTTTTTCAGCCATACTTTTTGCTCTTCTTGTTGCTTTGTTCATTAGCTTACACCAATCCTACACCACTACAGCTCATAAGGCCATACTTTGATTATTACCAAGTCCCTCCAACATACTCTTTATAAGCCTTGTCCGTAAGGAGTGACTTGGTAAACATAAAAATATCCTAACTTTAATTTTCTAAAAATTATTTCCTCGGTTTTTTTCTAATAACCCTACTTATCTGAATGATAAGAGATGGTATGATAGCTAATAAATATATCAAACCAATCTGGGTGCCTGTTAAATCTGCTACAGAGAATACTCTCTGAAGGAAAGGAACAAATAAAACCAAAATTAGTAAAATACTACCTAGTAAGAAAGCTAATAAACTATATATGTTGTTGGAAAATCCGATCTTAAATATGGACTGTGAGCTTCTGCAATTAAATCCATGGAATAATCTTGCCATGGTTAAAGTTGCAAAAGCCATGGTGCTAGCTACTAACTCACTGCCAGTCTGGTATCCAATATGAAAAGCCACCATTGTACTGATTGCGATAAGTCCACCCTGAAGTACTAACACAGACATGAAGTCCCTAGTTAAGATACCTGTCTTTGGATCCCTTGGCTTTTGAGAAAGCAAATTATCCTCCGGTGGCTCCATGCCAATGGCAATGGCTGGAAGGGAGTCTGTTAGTAAGTTGATGAACAAAAGATGTACGGGTTTAAAGGGTACCGGAAGTGCCATGATTGAGGTGTATAATACACTTAGGATACCAGCCATATTACCGGATAATAGGAACAATATTGCATTCTTAATATTACGATACACATTTCTTCCGTTAGCTACTGCTTTGATAATGGTAGCAAAATTATCATCGGATAATATCATTGACGCTGCATCCTTAGACACCTCTGTTCCTGTAATGCCCATGGCAACCCCAATATCGGCTTTCTTCAGTGCAGGAGCATCATTCACACCATCTCCTGTCATGGCAACGATATTTCCTTTCTTCTGCCATGCAGTTACAATACGAATTTTATTCTCAGGTGAAACTCTTGCATATACGGAGATAGTTTCAATCTTCTTATCCAGTTCTTCCTCAGACATGGCATCTAATTCTGCTCCTGTATAAGCCAGATCCCCTTCCTCAAAGATTCCGATTTGTTTTGCTATCGCTACGGCAGTTATCTTATGATCACCTGTAATCATAACCGTACGAATTCCTGCACGCTTTGCATCTGCTACTGCTGCCTTCGATTCCTCTCTTGGAGGATCTACCATGGAGATAAGTCCTATAAAGATATAATCCTGTTCATCTTCAAGGGTAAGGATATCCTCCTCATCCACCTCTTTATAAGCAAAGGCCAGAACACGTAAACCATTCTCGGAAAAAATCTGATTTTGTCTTAAAATATTCTCTTTATCCTTGTCTGTAATTTCACGGATTCCTTCGTTGGTACGGATTTTGACGGTTCTTTCTAATAGCACATCTAAGGCACCCTTGGTCAAAATCGTAGGAATTCCACGAAGTTCATATTTGGTGCTCATTAATTTACGATCTGAGTCAAAGGGCAGTTCTTCCAGTCGAGGCATCATATCACGAATTTCTTCATCCATTACCCTAACTTTTCTTGCCATCTCCAAAAGGGCATATTCTGTTGGATCACCTATGGCCACACCATTATGGAAGGAGGCATCATTGGTAAGAATTGCATCATAAAGAAGATACCTATGTAACTGGTTCTTTAAATCTATCTCATCAAAATCAAGGGTTTCTTCTCCAATATAAATCTGCTGCACCGTCATCTTATTCTGTGTCAGGGTTCCTGTCTTATCTGAACAGATTACCGATACTGCGCCCAAGCTTTCTACTGCTTTTAGCTCTTTAATGATTGCTTGTTCTTTAGCCATCTTCTGTGTTCCAATAGCCTGTACGATGGTAACAATGGAACCAAGAGCTTCAGGAATCGCTGCTACTGCTAATGCTACGGCAAACATAAGGGCATCTAGAACAGGCATTTGGCGGAACATGCTAAGTACAAATACAAAACCACAGATCACCATAATAATTAAGGCTAATTTCTTGCTGAAATTATCAAGACTTATCTGCAAAGGAGTCTTCTTATCCTTAGTATCATTCATTAATCCTGCTATTTTACCTATTTCTGTATTCATTCCTGTCTCCGTCACTAAAACAGTAGCACGTCCATAGGTAATAAGACTGCCGGAATAAACCATATTGACACGATCCCCTAAAGCAACTTCTTCAGTTATGGTCTCCTGACTTTTGTCTACATTAGTAGATTCACCTGTAAGTGAGCTTTCATTCACTTGCAAGGAATAATTCTGAAGTATTCTACCATCCGCTGCCACTAAATCTCCTGCCTCCAAAAGTAGGATATCTCCTGGAACAACAGCTCTGGATAAGATCTCAACCTTCTTTCCATCCCTTAATACCTTCGCATTGGGTGATGACAATAGCTTCAAGCTCTCTAAGGACTTCTCTGCTTTTATATGTTGAATTGTTCCCAGTAGGGCATTTAAAATAATTACAGATATAATCACGATGGTGCTTTCTATATGGGAAGAGAATACAGATATAACTGCTGCTATAATTAGAATTATTACAAGCATATCTTTAAACTGTTCTATAAATACTTGAAAGGCACTTTTCTTATCAGCCTCCAGTAATATATTTTCACCCTTTTCCTTTTGAATTTCCAAGGCCTGGGCTGATGTCAAGCCCTCCTTCGTTACTTTCCGCTCTTGCAGAACTTCCTCCGGTGTCATCCTATACCATTGCTTCATTCATTTCCTCCTAAGTCAAATTAAACGTAGTTCTCCATAACCTGGCACCGTAAAAGCGCCGCATTTATGCAACATATTTCCATACTTTTGCGTGCGCATCCTATAAAACAAGAAAGTGTCAGCTTGCTGACACTTCGCACCCGAGCGGATTGCGAAGCAATATACTTCCTTGCCGCGAGGTGTGCATGCTTCACGCAGTGATTTTTTATTTCATAGGGTCATAATTTAACACTATACAGTAACGAGAAATATCCTATGAAATAAAAAAGACTTCTCAACGTTCTAGCTCACAATAAATGTGAAATAGAACACCGAAAAGTCTTGTAACCGATTATGGCATGCACATCCAGGCTTCTAAGCCGCGACTGTTGAATAATGCATTTAAACTACTCCCTTATTCAGGTAAATTAATTTATATTTGTTTTGTTTGTTCATTGTAATGGATTTTATTCCATCTGTCAATGAGAAATAAAGATATATCCTGCCGCCTTAGAAAATCCTTCCGCTGCAGATGGGGAAGTACCATAGATGGTTTTCAAATTCTTGCATCCATCAAATATACCTTCACCAAAGGATGTTACACTTGTGGGTATGGTAACGGATTTTAGCTTGAGGCAGTTGAAGAAAGAATAAGGTTCAATCTTTTTTATACCTTCAGGTATCACAATATTATTGAAGCCACAACTGATAAATGCACACCATCCTATATAGGTTACGCTTTCAGGTATGACAAGATTATTTAGTTTCTCACATCCTTCGAAAGCACTGAGTCCAATATAAGTAACCGTATCGGGAATCGTAAATTTCTTTAAACTGCTGCATCCCTGAAATGTCATTGGACTAATCATCGTGATATTGTCAGATATAACCATTAATGTTAAACTTTCACAACCGAGAAAAGCACCTTCCCCTATTTTCGTTACATTAGAGGGAATATCTATACCTTTCAATTTTCTACAACCAGAAAATGCATAGGAACCAATGCTTGTAATACCTGAGGGAAGATGAATACTTTCCAAAGTATATATGTAAGAAAATGCTTCTGCCGCAATACTCGTAACACTATCCGGTAGGTAAATGTTAATAATATCAGGACAATCCCAGAATACTCTTTCGCCAATACGAGTAACTCCCTCCGGAATCTTAATATCCCCACCCTCTCCTATATAATCCAATAGAAGGCCGTTACTTATGACAAAGTCATTATCGATAACTTCTTTCTCATACTCCTCTGTATTAGTTCCCTCTTCTATAACACGATCCTCATAACCAACTTTAATATAAAGAGCATCAATATATTCCTGTTTTTTACCTTCCGGCACATAAATCTTATGAAGATTCATAAATGGAGATATGCTATGTGAATTTGTCCAGGATGTAATTTCTGTATTACCAATAAGTGTAGGAGCATCACCAGAAAAATGAACAACATCCCAGTAAACAGCTCCAGTGTGTATTGTTTTCAAAGTTGAGGGCAGGTAAATTTCCTGCTTACCCCCTTCTCCATTTAAATCCGTATTAAGAGACCTATCTCCTAGGTATTCTACACCTTCGGGAATAACAACATTACCAATACTGGCATAGGCATAAATAAGTCGTTTCATATCTTTTGAATACAGCCATCCATTTACACTCTTAAAATGCTTATTGTTCTTATCTACAATAAATCCACTTTTATAAGCATTGTCACCAAAGGTAAAGGTACTTTCCCCAATCTCTTTTACTGAAGCTGGAATTTTGATATAGCCACCTGGAACTTCAATATGTACGCAATTCGCTCCGATTACTTCTAAACTTTCAGGGAGTACAACTATGCTGCCGCTAAGAATCGGATCATCTGAGTAGTAGTCATACCATATATTACTTAAGGAACCTTCTTCTAATACTTTTACAGTGGAAGGAAGTTTACACTTAGTTCCGGCAAGCGCATACGCACAGACGGTTTCAAGACCTTCATTCAATTTGAGATCCATAGTATCACAAAATTCACTATAGAAGGAATATTCAGCTATTGTTTTAACTGAGGAAGGAAGAATTACCGATATCTTTCCTTCATTAAAATATGCACATGAAGCAAAGGAATAAGGCTCAATTTCTGTTCTTCCTTCTTCAAAGGTGACATTCATAGGTACGGCATCACCAAAGGCATATTTATCCAATTTAATATCCTTTGGAATACAGATGGATAATCTTTCACTTCTTTTAACATCCCAGTCTTTTATATAAAAAGCATTTTGTCCAATAGAAGTCACACCTTCCGGGACAACTAAGGTTCTATTAACATTCACAGGACCTATGTATTTAATAATTTTTCCATTTTTAATAAGAAAATTGGAGTTATTCTTCTGGTTAATATTTTTACTGGAACCATCTGCTGCTTTCGCAATTTCGGGTGTTGACTTTGAGCTAGAAGTAGTTATGAAAAGAACACAGAATAAAATTAAAACAATAAATAGTGATTTTTTCATCTTCTGATACCTCCAAATAATATTTGAGACTATCCTTTATTATAACTTACAGAATTGTGTGACCCAATAATACCCATATTATATAGATTATAACTTATGTATAATTGATAAACAAGAAGAAAAACAGCTTTGCTGATGGAAACCATTTCTTTAAAAAATAGAGTAGTCAAAAAAACCCGCTAGCAACCAATTTACTGGGCTAACGGGTTTGTAACTATCAATGTAAATGATTATTTGCTTTATACAAAAAAATCAATTTACCTTTATCCAAAATATAGTGTAATAGTTTCATTTTGCTTACAATCCAACTCAATACTCTTATGAGGACCAAGTTCTGTAAGAGGCTGTCCATTGATTTCACCTGCCTTATTCTTAATAAAGTCCGGCAAATAGATCTTTAGATTTTGATCCTCTTTTGAGAATATGATAACCTTGATTTCTTCCTTAATCCTATCCCATTCACAAGAAATCAGTCCCTTTTGCAAATGAAAATCAGAAAAAATACCTTTTCTCCATTTACTTGGTATTGCAGGAAGGAGACGTATTACGCCATCAAAATGATAGAGTAACATCTCTTGAACTGCTCCCACAAGTCCCATATTAGCATCTAATTGTACCGGTGCCTCATCTTTAAATTCTTCCGACATATCAAGGGTAAGCCCCATCTTTCTCCAATCATTATGAAGACTTAAAAAACTTGCAGTCAGACAAGCTTTGCTTAAGATATTCAAATATTCATAAGCATCCTCACCACGCTCAAAGCGAGCATTGAGGCATGCCATATGGGTAAGGCTCCAACCGGATTGTCCACCCAATACTCTAAGTTCCATGGCACGGATAAAGGCTTTGTATAACTGTGGATCCTTCTCCTTTGTAATCTCATTACCAGGAAATACAGGATATGTATGGGATAAATGTCTATGATAATAAAAATCTGTAAATTCCTTAGAGGTCCATTCTTTTATAGCATTCTCCTCATTTACCTCATAGGCTGGTATTTTATCCAAAATATCTCTCCATAGTTTACATTTCTCCACATAGATATCTTTCCCCTCACAAATCGTAAGAAGATTGTGAAGAAGTTCCTTAATGATTGCAATATCCATGGTAGCATTCTTCGCTGTAGGACAAGCATGGGACATATGTTTAAATTCCCCTGTATTTAGGTTACCCGGTGTATTTTCAGGTGATACCGAAGGGACGATTACATATTGACCGTCCTCTAGGATTAGATACTCCTCATAAAACTGAGCAGCTTCCAGCATAAAAGGCAAAATCTTCTCCTTTAGTAGAACCTCATCCCCAGTGAATTTATAATACTCATAAAAATGCTGGCATATCCATCCTGCGCCTCCAATCCAGTTCATGATAACAGGTACTACTTGATTAGCCACACCATACCCAGGGGTAGTTCCGGCAGAGACCCAAATACCATTTAGACCAAAGATTTGTTTTGCATTCTCCTTAAAATCACCCATCAAATCATAATAATAATGAATGACTGCTTTCAAGTACTTCGTATAACCACCTAAAAGGGCATGCCAGTATATCATCTGTATATTAATATTGGCCATATTATGACTCCATAGCAAATCATATTCGCCGCCCCATAAGCCATAAAGAGCAAAAGGATATCCTTCCTCACTAGTGCCACTGATAAACAAGTATCTACCATAATGCCATAACTTCTCTATAAGTGTATTTGATACATCATTTTTATAAGAATCTAATAGAAGTTCTTCATTGGTTAAAATATCCTGTTTCTCTTCCTCTAGATGAAAATTCGCAGTATGAAATAATGGTTTATGTAGCTCACTATGGGCGTGGTATAAGTCCTTGTAATTTGCTGGTATACCCTGTAATTTCTCCTGAAATCTCTGGAAGGCTTCTGCAAAAGGCTCATTGGCAAAGGGTTCAAATACCAGAATAACCTGTGATGCCTCTTTGATATGAATTTTATTGTTATACAGGTTTGCAGCTCCATCACTGTAAATCACTTTTCCTAAGAGTCCAAAACTTCTGTCCTTGGTTGCCACCGTAAAGCATAGGATGTCCTCTTTTATCTCATAAGAACATCCATCCTTTACTTCCTCTAACATACGCCCATAGTCCTCCCCTGAGGTTCTATGAAGTTGTAAGTACACCTGGGCTGCCATCTGCTTTTTATCTGCCTCCAACTTACATACGATTACATTATGACTTCTAGAGACAAAGGTAGTTCTCCGGTAGGAGATACCATTACAATGATAGGATAGGGCAACCTCTCCTGTTTCCATATCTAAGGAACGCTGGTATTTGGAAAAAGGCTTCTCATGTTCCATATGGATTTTTATATCTCCAATAGGACATGGCTTATAAAGCTCTTCCTTATATCCTCCTTCTATCAGCATCTTAGAGGACACCCCATTGGCCTGGGCATATTTTTTTTCTTTTATTAAATCTCTTGTTATCTTTAAGCTTGCACTTACATCCGGTACAGGCGTTCTTTGCCCCCAATGCCAAGAAGCATAATGATTTACAAGAATTGTCTCATCCTTAACAGCTCCATATACTGAAGCACCCACCAAACCATTACCAGTAGGCAGTGCATCCTTCCACTCAGACTTATACCAGGATGCTGGGGTATTTAATACTAACTTATATTGATTATCCATTGTTGTCACCTGTTATACCTCCCTTAATTATTATTACTGCTCCACCTGTTTCTCCATTGCCGATTGACATAAAGGCCTTCTCGCTATAAGTTGCTTTCAACCGTATATAAACATTTAATAAGGCATGATTTTTTGTATCTACTGAAATTCCATAAATATCTTTTTTAAAATCCTCGTCTATCTTACTCATATGGTCTATGAGAATTTGATACATTTCCTTAGAGAAGCCTCCTCCATTGTCCTTAATAGTAATGCTCCACCCCTGCTCCTCGCGCTCACAAGACACCTTAATATATAAAGGTGGCCTTACAGAGCGAAATCCGTGGGTAAAGCAATTCTCTATTAAAGGTTGTAATAATAATTTTGGTATAAAGGTATCCTGGATACTTAAGTTATCCACAATCTCATAATGAAGATCCTCAAGATATCTACATTTCATAAACTCTAGATAGGTGGTAATGTTACTAATCTCATCCCTAATTGTACTGACTGAGTCATCAGAATAGGAATAGCGGAAAAGGCTACTAAGCTGTGCGCACATATCTTGCACCTTCTCATTGTCTGCCTCCTGACCAGCAGCACTAATGGCCATAAGTGAATTATAGAGAAAATGAGGATTAATTTGCGCTTGTAATGATCTTATCTTCGCTTCATATTCTGCAGCCTGGGATATATCTAATTTTTTAATTGAATCTCTTAAGGCTTGTAAAACAGCATTAAATTTATCTTTTAATAGCTCAATTTCGTTGTTAGAATGAAACTCTTTACTAATTGCCAATTTTTCAAAAGTAATCTCATTCAAGGATTCTCTAAGCTCAATAATTGGAAGAGATAATTTAATGGTGGTCATATAGATTCCAAAACCCACTACGATAACACATATTACAAAAAAGAGAACCAAAAGCATAACCATATTCTTAGATTGGGCTGTATAAGAAGAATAAGGCATGGATACAACAATCTGCCAGGAGCTGTCCGATATAGAAGCCTTATATAGAAGATGCTTTATACCCTCTTGGTTCTCCTTTATAGTTACTCCTTCTTCCTCTAATTGCCCTTCTGCAATATAGTATTCCTCTGTACTAGCATCAAAGGTATTATAAGGATATACAATGGACTGGGTATCTTTATCTACTAAAATCAAATTGATATTTTCAAATTCTTTACTATCAATGGCTTTCTCTAATTTAGTGTAGGAATTTTCAATTTCAATCATTGCTATCTTCTCGTTGGTAGAATAGGTAGTAATTAATGGCCTATATAAGGAAATTACCAGGGAATCGTCTTCAGACCAACTATCCTTATGGGGACCCGATAGTAAATAATAATTTTTATCCTCCCAAGTCGTCCTATCCACCTTCTTTTGTAACATGGCTTGTTGTATATAGTTATAATCCAATGTATGGGAGTTATAGCTAAAGAACACATGGGGTTTGGTGTATATGTAAATTTTTTGAACACTGTCTGTAATATTATTAATGGCAGCGCACTCTTTTCTAATCTTTCTTTTCTCTTCTGGATAGATGTCAAAATACTTTATTGACACATCATCTGATTCCAATGCTATTAAGTAGGTATTTTGAATGGTATTATTGGCCACAATCTGCATGGAAATACTCTTCATATTATTCACAAATTGTTCAATGCCTTGACGACCCTTTTCTGCCTTATTAATAAAATAATCTTTGGATTTTTCATCTGTATCCCTTACAATAAAATAACTAAATCCTAGAAATATAAAAAGGATTGTAATAAGGAATAAGGCTGCTGTTATCAGAAATAATCTCTTCTGAAAATGAAAATTCTTAAACATCCTTTACTCCTCCTTACAATCCTTAACTCATCTAGCCTTTCACTGCACCAGCAGTCATACCTGATACAATGTGTTTTTGTCCTATCATATAGACAACCAATAGTGGAAGTATAGTTATTATAACATCTGCAAAGACCAAGTTCCAACTTTTCTCGAAGGCCCCGTAAAAATTATATACTGTTAAAGGTAGTGCCCAATGATCACCGCTGGCAAAGAATAATGGAATCTGGGTGTCGTTCCATGCTCCGATAAAGGATAAGATGAAAATGGTAACTGTAACAGGCTTTAATAAGGGAAAGATAATGGTTGAAAATAATCTTAAGCAACTGCAACCATCTATAGTTGCTGCTTCATCAAGCTCTCTCGGGATAGTCTTAATAAACCCAGTATACAGGAATATGGAACTTGGGAAACCATAGGTTGCAAATATCAAAATCAAACCTGCATATGTATTGATTAGGTTCAGTGTATTTAATACCAAATAAGTAGGAATAAATGCTACTGGAATAATTAAACCCATAATAAAAGTGTAAAATATCACAGAATACAACTTCCCCTTACATCTAGCCAGAATAAAAGCACAAGCAGAAGCAGCAAATATAATAACCAAGCAGGAAACAGTAGCTTCTATAACACCATTCATGAAGGACCTAAGGATACCACCGTGTTCAATAACCTTGATATAATTGCTTAAGTGAATTATGCCATCCTTAGGTAATGTCATGCTCATCATATTGGCATCTGCCCTACTCTTTAGGGAATTAACAAGTACCATCCACACTGGAGCAATATATACTAAGCTGGCAAGAAACATAATTAGTTTTGGGGCAATCTTTTTTACTCTCTTCATTAATATTCTATCTCCTTTTTTCTTAAATAAATAAGAAACAATGCTGAGAACAAGGTAATTACGATCATAAATATCAGACCTACTGCAGCAGAGTAACCGTACTCTCCATGGGAAAAGCTTCTAAATAGGAATGTGGCCATTACCTGTGTAGAATCTGCAGGTCCACCATTGGTTGTACCATACACTTGAGCAAATACTTTAAATCCTGCAATAATACTAAATACAAAGGTCATGGTAAAAGATTGTATCATCAAGGGAATGGTGATAAATCGAAGTTTCTGAAACCAAGTAGCGCCGTCAATACTTGCTGCTTCAAAATAGTCAGCTGGAATAGATTGAATACCAGCAATGCAGATTACCATGTTAAAACCAGACCACTGCCAGATTTCCATGGCAGCGATTGCTGTCATTGCATATTTTGCATCTACCAGCCAGCCCTTTGCCAAGAAATCTAATCCTATACTTCTTAAGAAACTGTTTAGCAACCCAGTATTGGGATTATAGATGGATACGAAGATAATACTAATTACGATACCACTAATCATAACTGGCATGAACATAACGGTTCTAAGATAAACATTAAATTTGGATGCCTTAGACACCAATAATGCCAAAGCAAATCCAATAATATTCTTCATGATAACGGTAACAATAGCAAAATACAGTGTATTTCTTAAGGATACCCAGAAAATCTCCTGGGTAAATAATCGTTTGAAATTATCAAATCCAATAAAGCGGATATCATCCATAAAATATACATTCCAATCGGTAAAGGCAAGAACAAAGCCACCGATATTAGGAATGATAAAAAATACAGCAAATATCAGAAAAGCCGGAAGCATCATCCAGTTGCTATATATACTTTTCTTTTTCATATAAATCTCCATTCTGATGAAGTACTGGAATTTGGGCGTCAGCACTAGCACCCCAATCAAATTTGGTTAACTCGTATTTACAATTTATTTCAAATGAAATTAATTCAATTTTTTTGCTTTGTTATGGAAGACTGTTGGATAAAAAAGGGTTGTTAGATTACTACAACCCTTTTTGTTCCTTATATTTATGCGAAAGCATAGTGAGCATTTGTAAGCTTGCTTGTTCTATTGAAATCCTTCCAGTCTTTGAGATTTTGCAGCACTAGCATATGCATTATACCAGTTAGTAAGAGCTTCTTCTGCTGTTTTACCAGAGAACATTGTTTGTACCTGTAATTCGAAATCGCCGAAGAACTTATTCATAATAGCAACACCATCGTAAAGATTATTACACCAGTCACCATGGGTAGGGAACTGACTTGTTAATTCTTTTAATTCCTGATTCCAAGGACTACTAGCTACTTCAAATCCGATGTTTACATAAGGTGCTGCACCAGGGCTTTGATCATAGTAGGTAGTCATAACTTCTTCAGTAATGCATGTATTGATAAAATCTTGCGCCATCGCTAATTTTTCCCCATTTTTAGCGGCTGCAAGCATTCTAGTTGAACGGTTAGCCATAACGAATGCTTTGTCTGCACTACTCCACATAGGAGAAATAGTAAGACCCACGCCATCAACCAAATCACCATAAGCTGACTTAATCTCACCATAAGCACTATCCGTAACTGCATAGAAACCAGCTTGTCCATTGGCAATCGCTTCTAAGCCCATCTGGTGGGAAGCAGAAAGGAAATCACTGTTAATAAGGTCACTCTTAGAGAATTGGTGTACATTGTTCCAGATTTCAACAATGCTTGGAACGTCTTGTGGCTTTACCTGATTGGAGCTTAATTTAGTAGCTAAATTATCCTCAATAAGGGTGGAGGTAAAGGATGTTAAAAGTAAGATTTGAGGTGTCCAGCTTTCCTGTGCAGATACATATAATGGTGTTACACCTGAAGCTTTAATCTTCTGGCATGCTTCAAGGAAGCTTGCATAGTCTACGACAGGAAGGGTTACGCCTGCTTTCTCTAAGACCGCCTTGTTATAAGCTAAACCAAAGTTACTCTCAGCGCCAAAAGGTGCCATGATAGTAGAACCATCTTCTGGATGTAAGGTAAAGGATTTTGTACCGTCGGTGATTTGGTCAATCCAGTCACCTTCTAAAGTAGCAAACTGATTGTAAGGTAAATCGCTTAAAGATGCAGATGTAAACACAACATCATCTAAGTTACCTGTGCTACCCTTAGTGTTAATTACGTTAACAAATTGATCATCTGGTACTACACTGTACTCAAGGGATAGACCTAGAATATCAGCAGCTTTATCCATAGCATTTTTAACTGCTTCGTTGCTGCCATCCTGTGACTGCATTAAAATTGTTAAAGATTTTCCCTCATACTTCTTACTGCTGGTATCATCTCCAGCATCACTTGTTTCTGCCTGAGACTTATCAGCTTCCACCGGATCTTTTGTCTGCACAGAACATCCAGTAAAGAAAACAGAGGTGGCTAGCAGCATACTAACCAATAGTTTTGTAGTTCTCTTCTTCATAATTTTCCTCCTGTTGATTTTGTATATTAACAATACCAAATACCTTGCAGTTCTAAAACAGATTATTTTTTTGTAGTAATGGATTATCTTTTTAAAATCACAAAATCCATTTTTTTTGAACTCTACTGTGCTATAATAAAAAACGTTACAGAATAGAAACAATAGCAACTAAAATATATAACTTCTACACTTTAAACAAATTTAAGAAAGGCAGATATCATTAGACTAATAATAAATGATGTCAAGGAACCTATGAAAGTAATTCGAACCATGGTAGTTGATGATGAACCTTACATCCGAAAAAGTATCATTAAGAGTATAGAGACCGCCAACCCCCTATTTTCTGTAATAGGCGAAGCAGGGGATGGTTTGGCTGCCTTAGAGATTATCCAAGAGCAAAGTCCGGATGTCTTATTTATTGATATTAATATGCCTATTATGGATGGTCTTTCCTTGTTAAAAGAAGTACATAAACTAAATAAAATTCCTGTTTGTGTTATATTAAGTGGCTATTCTGATTTTAAATATGCGCAAACAGCCATAGAATACCAAGTACACAATTATCTTTTAAAACCCATAGCACCAACAGATTTAAGAAAAGTATTAGCCTCCATCCAAAAACGCTTTTCAGTAAGTCTATCAGAAAATCAATATCATTACTTTAATCATATCTTTCGTGGAACTAAGCTAAAGCTAAATCAGGATGAGATTAAGCATTCCTTTATGCAGTATCAAACCTTCTATCCATTTATCATTAATTTCGGTTCCTATATGATAGTTAAAAATAATCAATTTAGTTTCCCCGACAAACTAAATTATGTGACCTATTTAGAACAAGTATGGACCAAAATCGGAATACCTCATGCATCCCAATGGATCATTCCTGGCGAAAATAGCAATGAGAAAATTGTGATTATTGGATATGAAGATAACTTCACCAATCAAGGTATCCCAGAGTTTATCAAGGGTTATTATAAAGAGCTTACCACATTAAATCTACCTGTAACATTAATCACAGGGAAGTGGGCAAATGAACTCTCTTCTTTGGTACCCAATATTATAGACATTAAATATGCCTATCCTTCCATTATCAAATATGGTTATTCCACTTTAGCTTCCTATGAAGATAAGACATCCTGTTACGCAGAACAAGTAAATTGTACTACTGAAACCATAAATTTACTTCGTAGCTTACGAGATTCGGATAATAAATATGAATTCCTGCAATTAGTAAAAACCATTTTACATAATTGCCAGACAGAGCAAGTATCTCAGTCCTTATTGCAATCCATGTCAAAGCTATTTCTTTTGATAGCATTAAATGAAACCTATTCTCGAGATAATGAAGCCTTTGTAGATGAACTGGTGACCAATACCTATTCCTATGATGTTTTTATCAATGAATATATCAAATTCTTATCCCAAGTCATTCGCTATCAAGATTTGGAAAGCTACGGTGATACTATTAATGCAATCAAAGCCTATATTGATGAACACTTTACAGAGGAGCTTTCCCTTAATCTCCTTTCGAATAAATTTCATATTAGTATTTCGCATTTTAGTGTTCAATTTAAAAAACGCTTTCAAGTATCTCCCAATGAATTTATTATCATGAAACGAATAGAAAGAGCAAAGATACTGTTACAAATTGATCCACCCCTAAGTATCAAGCAAATATCGGGTATGGTTGGTTATGTAGATCAGTACTATTTTAGTAGAATTTTTAAATCCGTCAGTGGTCAATCTCCAACGGATTATCAATCAAAATATAATGGAAAGAAAAATAAAAATTAAATTTTTATGTTTGCTTTCAGTAATGGTTTTCTATCAATCTGTTCATAATAACAGTATGAGACTTTTGTATAGACAGAAAGGAAAACCTATGAAAAAGATATGGAAAATTATTTTAATTATAATTATTGTTATCTTTGCTATTGGAATCTTAGGTAGCATATTTGGAGGCGGTGACAAAAATAACCCAAACTCTTCTAATACCCCTACCAAAACAGTAACTAAGACACCCGAGGTTACTACGAATATTACTCCAAGCAAAGCTCTCCCTACCCCAACAGAAGAACCCAAACAGACCCAGTACAAGGCAGGGACCTATAAAGTGGGAAGTGATTTACCCGCTGGTGAGTACGTTCTATTCTGTGACAATAACCTATTAGGATATATGGAAGTATCCTCTGATAGTTCTGGCAGCTTAGATAGTATTATTGCCAATGAGAATTTCTCCTATAATTCAATAGTAACGATTAAAGATGGACAATATTTTAAAATGCAAGGTTCTTATGCTGTACCTCTTGCGGAAGTAACTACCCTTGATACCTCTGGTGATGGTATGTTTAAGATTGGAACTCATTTGCCGGCTGGTGAATATAAGCTAGAGGCCGACGATAATATTACCGGATATGGATATTACGAAGTTTCCTCTGATTCCTCCCATGTTCTTAGTAGCATTGTAAGCAATGATAATTTTGAAGGAAACACCTATGTAACTGTATCCGATGGTCAATATTTAAAGATTTCATCTGCTAAGATTATAAAATAAAAGATAATCCCCAAGTCACTTAGGCTGGTTTCTGGTAATAGTGTAACCTCTACTACAAGCAGAAATTTGGCATAAGGGCTTGAGGGTTTTTCTATTAAGCTTCTTGGAATGTGTTGTTTCTATTGGAGGATAAGCATGAATCTCATCGTAGCATAGCACTTTGATTAAATACTAAGGTACTATATAAAAAGAGTACATCCTGATCTTCAAAGGTAATAAGTTGTGGCAGCAATTGGCTTGACATATAGCGTAAATCAATTAAGGTAATTTTTGCGTACTCTTCTAACAATAAGGGAGCCAGGCTACTGGCGAAGGAATCGCGAAAAATAATGAGTTCTCGCCCATTGGTATTATTTTTGTTATCAATTGTTAAGAAGGCTGTAGCCCCTGATAGAAATAATTCATAGGCATCCAGGCTCTCTAAGGATGGTGTATATACATCCATAAAGCTATCCTTCTCGAGATTATAAACACAGGCCTCTTCGATGGTATCATTACTAAGATAGATAATCTCTTCAGGTGCTAGGTTTAGAGCAGCTTGCCCATAATAAGAACCATAAAAGGGAGCTAGGGTCTTTTGATCATAAGTAGATAGTGGTGAAAGGGATAAGTTCATCCTTTCGCTTAATCGTTCCAAGACCCCTGTCAGATTGGTCTGTTTCCAGTGCAGGTCCGTTCTGTAATAGTCCTCTGCTTCCAAGCAGTCAAAAAGTTTAATCTCTGTCATATGCCTAATATTATCTCTAAGTAAGGACAGCATCCTTTCATAATCCAGTGACAGGTAGCCCTGCTCTTTGGCTACATAATAGTTCTTATCCGGTATGACCCCATAGTAGACATTCATACCTGTTAGGTAAGTATCATATAACTCATTGAGTTTTTTAGCTCCAAGTAATACTTGGTCCTCCTTTAAGGGATATTCTAACTTATATATCCCATCTTTCACTAGATAAATACCCTCATTATCCTTCTTTTGTAAAAGATGAAAAGCAATCTCTGCCTTAAAGCTTCGAAAATTATCACGACCAGGAAAATGATCAAGAAGATATTCCTCTGCCTCGTCCATAAAATCACCGGATAGTATACTATCTACACTCATTTCCGGTTTACTTGCTAATTTTCTTCTCTCACTTATGGATATCATTTTCTTTTCCATCATAAAAATACCAAGAAAACAACCAAAGACTATAAGAAAAAAGCTAATTACTATTATTATATTTTTATTTTTTTCAATCAAAGGATAACCTCCTAGAATCTAAAGTAAAGAAAGGGATTAAAGGAGCCGTCAATTAGATAGGCGGAAGCTCCAAGTAGCAGCACCACTATAGTTAAGACTTCCATAAAAGCCAAAGGAATGGCTCCCTTTTTAACTGTGCTAAGCCTATCATAAGCCATCTTACCAAGGGGTGTTGCTCCCACCATAGCAATGATTATTAGGCCTGCATAATCTCTCAGATAATAAAGCGCCTCCCCATTCCAAAGGGGAATTTCAAGCCCTCCAAACATGCCCTTTAAGTCGGTGATAGCACCTTCTAATCCATTGGCATTGAATATGACGAAGCTAATGACTACTATAAATAAAGTATAGAACCTACATATGGCTCCTGGTAGCTTATCAAGGAATTTATTCAAAAATGCTTTTTCTAGGATAAGTAATACACCAAAAAAGGCTCCCCATAGAATGAAATTCCACTCAGCACCATGCCAAAACCCTGTTAATATCCACACAATAAAAATATTGCGTATCCATTTACCAAAGCTTACACGATTTCCACCTAATGGAATATATACATAATCTCTAAACCAAGTGCCAAGGCTCATATGCCAACGTCTCCAAAACTCCGTAATGGACTTTGAGATATAGGGATAGTTAAAGTTCTCCAAGAAATGAAAGCCTAACATTCTACCCATACCAATTGCCATATCACTATAGCCGGAAAAATCAAAATAAATCTGTAAACTAAAGGCCAGGGCATAAATCCAATAAAATAACATACTCTGTTCACTGGCATTTTGAAAAGCTACGCAAAGCTCACCCATACTATTGGCTATAAGAACTTTCTTAGCAAGACCAATGACAAACCGGCGAATACCCTGGGCCAGCTCCTCCATGCTATGCTTTCTAGTATGGAGCTCCTCTGCCACGGTGCTATAGCGCACAATAGGGCCGGCAATGAGCTGGGGAAACAATGTAACATAGGTGGCAAAGGCAGGAAAATTTCTCTCTGCTTTCACCTCATTACGATAGACATCAATGGTATAGCTCATGGTTTGGAAGGTATAAAAACTAATACCTATAGGCAGGGCTATCTTCAGCAGTGGAATTTCACTACCCGTCAGATAATTGATATTGTTGATAAAAAAGTCTGCATATTTAAAAAATCCCAGCAAACCAAGATTAACTGTAATGGCTGAAATCAAAGCAACCTTGGCTGACTTTTTCCCTCTATTTTTCACTATATATAAGCTATGTAAATAATCAGAAAGGGAAGAAATCACAAGAATACCTATATAGATGGGCTCACCCGTAAAATAAAAAATAAGACTGGCGACTAAAAGAACGTGATTCTTCCACCTAAAAGGCATAATAAAATAAAAGAAAAACAACAGGGGTAGAAATACATATATAAAACTTATACTAGAAAAAAGCATACGATTCTCCATTCTGCCAAAGCACCGCCAATTTGGGCTCAGCATAATATTTGAAAATAAATCATCTATTGCATTCAAAGAAAGATTTTTGATTTTTTATTCCACCTCTTGGGGATAAAAAGTTCGTCTCTCTATAACCTAGAGAGACGAATGATATACTATTTGCATATTAATATAAGCTATCAAAATTAGCTTCTACTGTATCTGCAATGTCTTCAAAAGACATAATGAGTAATATAATATTACCGCTTTGCTTTACAACTTTCTTCTCTGCTTCGACACAAATCCATTTTCTCGGATTACTTTTCTCTTTTATATTCTTAGCAACCGCTTTTGCATCCGTACCATCTGCTACCCTTAAAATACATATGGAATGGGCAATAGAACCAATCATTGCTTCTGATGCTAATCCTTCTGCTCCGTCAATGGCATCAATTCCCAAATACCAGGAGAAGTTATCTGCACTGACTTCTGTATTCATAGTCATAATATCAATATTTGCATCAGCCAAAAACTTCTCCATAATACTCTCTAAAGATGCTTCCTTGTTATTATTACTCTCTGGAGTTTTTGACGGAACATCTGTTGGTTTAGCTGTTGGCTTTGAAGTCGGTTTGCCAGTAGGCTTTGTTGTTGGCTTTGCTGTTGGTTTCTTCTCTGGTGCTTTGCTTGGCTTTGCTGCTGGTGTCTTCTCTGGTGCTTTGGTGGGCTTTGCTGCTGATGTCTTCTCTGGTTCTTTGGTGGGTTTTGGTGTAGCCGTCACTTCAGTGGTTATGGAAGGTGTTAGCTCAGGAGCTTGTGTTACATCCGCCTCTCCTGAGGGTTTTGGATCTGTAAGCTCTGGTACCGTGGTCACTTCCGGGTCAGTGGTTATTCCTGGTGTCACTGTAGCATCCGATGTCAGCCAATCTTTTGGATTGTCCTTTTTACATGCAGCCATAGTAAGTATCAATAGTGTCAAAATAGTAACCACAAATTTTCTCTTCATGATGTAATTCCTCCAGTATCATTTGTTCTTACTATTAGACGATACTGCTTATGATAAGTTCCTTCTTTTATTCCTTTTCTTATAAAGTACAAACAATAAGATGGTACAAAGAAAAGTAAGAACCTCCGTAATGGAAAATGCCAGCCATACTCCAGTCATTGCAAATATACTGGATAATAAGAAGGCCATAGGTATAATAATGACAAATCCTCTTAGAATAGATATCCCAAAGGAATAGGCTGCTTTATCCACTGAACTAAAGAATACAGCACTTATCATATTGATACCCACTAGCACTAAGGCTGCAAAATAAATTTTGAGTCCTACACTTGCAATCTCTATGAGCATCTGATTTTGTTCTTTATTAAAAATACTAATTATCTGCTCTGCATAGACAACAATGAGTCCATATATCACAAGACCAAAGCTTACGGCTGTAATGATTGCATAGCGAAAGGTCTTCTTAATATTCATTGTATTTCCTGTTCCATGATTTCTACTGATAATAGGTTGTATCCCCTGAGAAATTCCTGTAAAGATACCTACGATAACCAATGCAATATTTGCGATTACTCCATATGCTGCAATTCCTATATTACCCTCTAATCGTAAGATAATAAAATTAAATACTAGCATTACAATTCCTGAGGAAAGTTCCATAATCAAAGAAGAACTACCAAGAGCACAAATATCCATAAATGATTTTATCTGTAATCTTATCTTCTTAAATTGTATGGTATTTTTCTTCTTTATAAAATGAAGGGACAATAATGAAAGACTGATTATTGGCGCCAAACCTGTGGCAAAAGCGGCCCCAAACATGCCCCATCCTAAGGGAAAGATGAAAATATAGTCTAAGACCACATTGGATAAACTTCCTGTTATCATAGCAATCATAGATAACTTGGGATTCCCATCATTTCTTACAAAGCAGTTCACCACATTATTTAGCATAAAAAACGGCGCAAATAATAATATTATGCGTAGGTATACACTGGTCATATTCAGGGTAACATCATCCGCTCCTAGTAGCTTACTTAAAGGAGTTGCAAAGAATAACCCAATGATAAAGAATATACAAGAGAGCAATAGGGAATATATAACAGATTGGGAAAATACTTTATCTGTATTCTTGGGCTCCCCTCTACCTTTTAATATGGAGAAACGGGTTGCTCCTCCCATACCCAGCATAAGTCCAGCTCCATGAATAAAGCTGTAAATAGGAATGGCTAAGTTTAATGCTGTTAATCCATTTACGCCCATTCCCTGTGCAATAAAAAAGGTATCTGCCATGATGTAACAGGATAGTCCTAACATGCCTAACACATTCAATGAAGCATATTTTGCAAACATCCCCAGTATGTGATTCTCTTGTCTTTTCATTCGCTGTTTCATAATTCCCTCCACAAAAAAAACGCACGGTAACTCATACCTTCTAAGGCCTAATGGTATGAACTCCGAACGCTTATTCTTACTCTTTACCCGGCGGCAAAGAACTTGCGTATCAATATTTATAAAAAGAATATACTATAGATCGTTTTTGATGTCAAACAAAATAAAAATATCAATAAAATCTATAAAATAAAATCACCTGTAAAATTTAGTAATCTGCTGGCATTTTATATTCAAATATCCTAAGGTACTGAAGATGGTATCCAATTTTAAGCAGAAAAAAGTATGATATTATAGCATCTACTTAAATCATTTAATATAGTATCAAGAGCCTCAACCATAGCATCTATCATATAGTGTTCTACAATTAAAGGCGGATAAAATCGTATTACATTGGCTGCTAACTTTAATCCAACAATAAATCCTGTGTCAAAAAGGTTCTTATGTACTATACCTAAGGTCTTGGGATCTATGGATGATTCAAATTCCAGCGCACAGAGTAAACCAACTCCTCTAACTTCTTTGATACAAGAATGCTTCCTCTTTAACATTGCTAATTGACTAAGCAAATAAAACCCATTGGATTTTGTCCGTTGTAATGAATAACTAAGTTGTTATGACCCAAGGGTAAGGCCCAGACACCTGCTTCAAAATCTATGTACTTTTTACCACTGCTATCAATAATATAGCAACCGTCCCCTTTTACCATGGATGAATTGTATATCTCACAATATGAAAAATCCAGTGCCACGCTAGGCAAGTCACGCTTATATTAACAAAGGGGGTTGACTTCCCACTAATGAAGATAATTAGTAGGAAAGCAACTCCCTCTATTTTATGTAACTCGTAAAATCAGCTAACTTCTAACATTATCTAATACAAGCGCCTAGTGGATTGGTGTGTTCAATTCCGGGACTTCCAGTTATCTACTTAATTAGTACCTCTTTCCCGTATTCTCTGCCACTTCCTCTTTTCCCAAGAAACTCACATAGAAACATCTCCCATATACATGTAGAATAAGACATGGCGTAATAGTAACTGAATTATTCATTCACAGAAGGAGGTTTCTATGAAACTATTAAAGAAGTTATCCATTATCACCCTTTGTTTCCTATTATTATTTCCTGCAGTAGGAGTAAGTGCTGCAACGTATACTGTAGCATCAAAGGATACCCTCAAGTCCCTGAGTAGTTTATTTAATACCAATGTTACAACCTTACGGTATTCAAATAATTTTGATGTAAACAGCTTTTCATCAGGTGATAAAATCTATGCTCATGCCCATGTATACAAAGTAAAACGTGGTGACTCTTTGTACAAAATAGCTACGAAGTACGGGATATCCGTTTCAAGCTTAAAGAAGGCCAATGGCAAAAAGAATAATTTAATTATGCCTGGTCAGAAATTACTTATCCCTGGCATTAAACCAAAAAAATCCGATATTGTAATTCCCTATTCCAATGGCGAAGCAGACTTGTTAGCAAAACTCATTGAGGCTGAAGCTGGTGGAGAATCTATGCAAGCAAAAATTGCTGTTGGAGCAGTTGTGGTAAACCGCGTTCAAAGTGGGGTGTGGGCTCCCACCATTACCAAAGTAATATATCAAAAATTCGGGGAGTATTACCAATTTACCCCAGTAAAAATTGGTACTATTCATAATACTCCTTCTGCCGAATCAAGAAAAGCCGCATGGTTTGCCCTGTATGGCAGTGATCCAAGCAATGGTGCTGATTTTTATTTTGATCTATCCTCAAAAAATGAGTGGTTATGGTCAAAACCTCAGACAGCTAAGATTGGAAATCTGGTATATGCAAAGTAATGTACCTCAACTATGAGAACAATCATAAATTAGTAATTTAAATGACAAAAGGACGTATCGCATCCAATTCTGTTTGCGATACGTCCTTTTGTTACCTAAAATATAAAAGAATACATTGTTGTTCAGACACCCTTGTATTTTCATTTACATTATTTTGAGGGTGTCCCATTTGGGACACCCTCCTTAAAACAACTAATCTGGGTACTGATATTATAAAATTGAGTCAATTATTAGGGATTATAAACCCAATGCCAACCTTCAAAATTTGGATTTGTCTTACTATATCCATAGAAACCAAATTTACTTGCATTATCATATAACCATATATATGCATCAAGCTTTTGTTGCGCCGCTGGACTCATATTCTCAATTCCCTCTACCCCAAGGAATATATCAATTGCTCTTCCTGTTTGATGAGGGCCAGGTGGTTTTGCAGCTGGAACACTGCTACGGCCACTTATATAGTCGTCATATAACCTCTGTTGATCTGCTACCGACCTATAGGCGAAGGAGATAGATATATCAACACCGTCATAATATGCGGCAGTTCTCATTGCTACCCATGCATTATATGTGTTGCTTTCTAATCTAGTAACAGTGCCAAATCTAGTTGAAATAGTTACTCCTCCAGTTGGACTTAAGGTATTAGTACAGTCAATAATAGATTGTTTTCTGTTAGTACTTTGAACTGCTACAGGCTGATATGATAAAGCATTACTATATGCTGCTGCATCCTGAGAAGTCTTCACTCTGATTGCTTTTGTATATGCATTGGCATTGATTGGAAAATTTGAGAACAATACGAATGCTAAAAGCAATGATAATAATTTGGAATAATAACTTACTTTATTTCTTTTCAAAAAATATGCTCCTTTCAATTAACTTCTAATTATTCTTGATAGATAAATTTCTAACATGTTAGTTAAGGCCAGTTATGTGTTTATCATTTATAAAGTATCATATGATATTCTCATAAATAAATTATTAATTAGTATGGCATAGTAATATAGTTTTCTTGATTTCGCCGGCATAATTGAAAAACTGATTACTAGGTAATAATCTACCATATGAATAATGATATGTTAATGTAGTATCCACAATTAAATTGGTAATATTTGCATTAGCTTCCTAGTTTTTACCATATGCAATGGCATGCTAATGCAAAAAAAGTATGGACACTTTAATCGACTTTAATGGATTTATTAAAATTGGGCATATAAATGGAACATATGGAGTTGACTACGACTTCTTTATAATAGTCTATATAAATTATTACATTTACCATTTTACACATTATGATAATATTTGTAGATTTTTATCATATGAACTGTTATAATGAGAAATGATTTTATATAAATATGAAAACAAAGGAGAAATTTAATGAAAAAGTTATACTTTATGTTATTCGTATTATGCGCATTATTTCTATCTGGATGTAGCAGTAAAACTGTTGAACTTATAATTCCAGCATCCTTTATGGAGGGACAGACACAAGATGAGCTTGATAAGCTTTCCAAGGACGAAGGCTATGAGTCCATTACTCTCAATGATGATGGAAGTGCAACCTATGTTTTAACTGAAAAGAAACACAAGGATATGATGAAGGATATGACTGATACAATTAATGACACGCTTAAGGATTTAATTGGTTCGGATGACTATCCAAATGTCACAGATATTAAGACAAATAATAATTATACAGAATTTACTGTAACTACAAAATCTACAGAATTAGATCTGAGCGAATCCTTTTCTGTTATGATGTTCTATATGTACGGCGGAATGTATAATGTGTTTAATGGAAAGGAAGCTGATAATATATCTGTAACCTTTATTAATGCTGATACTGGAGAAACTATCTCTACTTCTAACTCTTCTGATATAAAATAATGAAAGTATAGAATCAGATAAAGACTATCAATTGATAACTCCAATTGATAGTCTTTTTAATTCAGGCCATGGATAAGACAAGTGTTACCCTCATCTCATCTTCCCTACACTCCGCATAAATATTACCTTCCATTCCCTTCATTAGTTGGCGACAAATATAAAGCCCTAGTCCGCTCCCTACTATATTATCTGCATTAGAACCCCGCCAGAAGCTATCAAAGATATAGGGCAGCTCATGCTCCGACAGCATACATCCAGTATTAGCCACGGTTATCAGCCTGTAGTCCTCTTCTCTGGATACACTGATTCTGATACCATTGCCATCGCCATATTTAATAGCATTCTCCATAATATTTTGCAGAACCTCCACGGTACGGTCTAAGTCACCTTTTAGGATGCAATTCTCATAAGGATTAATAGTAAAATTTATTTTTAATAAAGATAGCTTTTCTTTATAATAGGTTTTTATCTTTTCTAAAATCTCTGAGAGGTAAAACTCTTTGATATGAACCTCAAGGCTTAAAAAATCCTCACTGGAGGCTTTGATAATCTGTGATACATAACCTTCTATTTCCTTAACCTTAGTGCTGATGCTTTCAGCTATTTCAATACGTTTTTCATCACTGTCATATAGATTTCTTGATAATGCCTTCGCATACAAATTAATTGCACTCAAGGGTGTCTTTATATCATGGGAGATAGACAGAACCAGGGTCTTCTTCTCCTTTTGCAGTTCCAGCTCCCTAAACTTTTGTCCCTCCAGCTTTTCACGCAGCAAGTCAAGACCCCAAATAAATCTTCCGAAATAACGGTTTTTATTTTCTTTTAAACCAACCTCTAGATTACCCTTAGAAAGCTCATAAGGAACCTCTCTCAGCACATGAAATGGCAGAAGTAGTTTACTTCGGATAAAAATCAATACTATTACAATAAGAATAGTCATAATCCCCAGTGATATATTAACGGCCCTGCTAATACATTCATATACCCCTTTCTCTACATATCCTAACCACTTCTATAATCCGATTGTAACTGGTAGATTATTAAATAATCCTTAAATAAAAGAATTATTTAGTTTAATTTATCTATGAATATCTAGTACTTTTCTAATAAAATAAGGATTATAATCAAATAGATTATTATTGTAATAATATCGTAAGGCAGGTAAAATAGTTTTATATTCTATAATGTTGTAAATATCACTTTTATGAATGGTTGAAAGGAAAGGAATGAAAGGAAATCAAGAAAAAGCTTACAAAATAGAATATTATTATAGTCAATGTTTATAATGGTAATAGTCCTCTTTTTTAGATTGTCCCCATACAATTTGGGTGATATAATAAACAGATAGAATTATTTGGTAAAGGGGTATTGTATGGGACGAATAGTAAAAACAAAAAGTCTGGAGAATGCCAAACTCTTAAAAGAATACGCCAGTTGGATATATTGCACCTCCTGTGAAAAGACAGTAGCTTATCTTTGTTATATCACTTACGACAAATTTGATTTTGAGTTTACTTGTAACTGCGGTTGCCGTGGACACGTATATATTGACTTTGGTGACTTAATAAGCAGCCAAGCATCATCCAAAGGTTTAGAGTGTATCAAAAATCGAATGTGTTGCCCAAATGATAAATCTGCATTGGTTACCTTTGTTGAGAAAAACCTCCAATCCTATAACTGCAAAATTTCTTGTTTAAAATGCGCTCAAGAATATTCACAGTCCAAGTAAATATATTCCTTTATAAATCTGCTGTACAGAGGCTTAAAGAAATCCCCGGTATAATTGTAAATGGATTTTCATTGGTTAGCTCCTTTGATCTAGCCTTACTCTTTCATTCTAATAGTCCACTATTTTCTATTAGCATCCATAATCTTGCTTTAAAATCCATTGAATTTACTATTTCTTCAGGATTTTGCTTTGTTTTGGTTTGATTCTCCACCTTATAAAATACAAAATCATAATAGAAACCATGATTCTTATGCTCATTTTCTTTTGCATACTTTATAAGCTCCCCAATATTATCCGGTGTTATATTACATGTTTCATTAAAAATATGTAACAGCCCCGATGATCTTTTGCTTGAATAATGAGTCCATTCCTTTAGCTTAATAATATTCTTCCTTGCTTGATAATAATCGCTGATATGCTCAATTTCGATGCCAATCACATTATTTTCGTTTGATGGATTATATATACTTATATCCATAAATCCATTAAATTTCCCTGGCATAACTCCATCTTCTTCTAAAACTAGAATCTCGCTATAACCCCACTGTTTACAAATCAAGTTTTCTATACTATCTCTTAAGTTCTTCTGAAAATATTTCAAATAATTGCTTTTTCCCATAATTCATCCTCTTCTCTTGTAAAAAAATCACTACGACTAATTCATATCCTCAGTTTTCTACTGTATTTAATAATTGCATTCTCATTTTTTCAAAATCATTTATGACGCTTAACTATTGGCATTATGCCTTTCATTTGAGATTATATATTACACATTCTTATCGTAATTGTAAATCCTTCTATGTTGATTTACAATATCAAAATGATTTTCTACTCTTGTTGAAAATTGTAAACTACTGCAAGTTTTAGCTTATTTGAATAGGGGAATTTCATATATCTTAGGTGTAATCAAAATTGTAATCAAACTTATAATATATATAATTTAATATAGATTTATTTCCATTTTATGCTATAATGGTAATTGATGTAAAACTGCATTTCTAATAAAATAAGAAAGAAGGAAGTATATCTATGAATTGTTCAATACACACAGAGAAAGAATCTACAGGCACCTGTACTTATTGTGGTAAATTTTTTTGCCCGGAATGTTTAGTTGACGTCAAGGGAAGAAATTATTGCAGAGCACATGTGGGAGAGGCTATGTCTCCCAACGCAACTTTTCAACAACCTAATATTGTTATTACCAACACAAGCAGTAATGTTAATACAAATACGAATAATAATGGTGGATATGCTTTCCCTATTAGTCCGAAAAGCAGACTAGTTTCATTATTATTATGTTTCTTCTTGGGAGTTTTTGGTATACATAGATTTTACGCCGGCAAAACAGCCAGTGGCATCATATATTTACTGACATTAGGTGTATTTGGCTTCGGCGTTTTTATTGATTTTCTCTTAATACTCCTTGGCAGCTTTAGAGACGGATATGGCATGACGATCAAAAACTGGTAAAATCATTAATAACATCCTTTCTTGGAAATGTAGTGCCCCCCTAGGCTATGTCATCCTAGGAGAATTTTTTATACAACTTTTATTCACTTTATCTTGTCTAAAGTTATAATCCATGCTATAATTCTGACACATGGAGGCATAGCTCAGTCGGGAGAGCATCTGCTCGACAAGCAGGGGGTCACTGGTTCAAGTCCAGTTGTCTCCATTTCATTTACCACCATACAAATCTATGGGGATATAGCTCAGTTGGGAGAGCGCCTGCATGGCATGCAGGAGGCCGTGGGTTCGAGTCCCATTATCTCCATTTCGTAATTCATCTACAGCACTTCGGATTGGTGTTATGCCAATTCATTTTCTTCTGGAGACTCTAGTGCACTATTAACTATCTCAATCCCCCACTCTCTACCATCAAATCTAAATCATATATAATAATCCCTCTATTCAAAATACTATCTTTTATCAAAAGGTATAGGTCAGTAACAGTGAAAGATTGACCACACCACATCCAGATTATGAATAATTTCTATCCTAGGCTCCTATTAGTTTTTAGTTAAGTAATTAAACTATTATTTTACTCTACATATTTGTAGAGTTTGTACAAATATAATTGTAATATTTTAACTTGTATTTATTTGTAAATTAATGTAATCTATTGTTGTAACCTATACTATTACCTGCTCCTAAGGAGCAAAGAAAGGCGGTAAGATTATGAGGTATAACGTTTTTAAAAAAATTGTTGCAATTGTATGTATACTTTCAGTTTTTTGTATACCGGCAACAGCTTTAGCGGCATCTAACCCAACACCAATCTGCTCGACATATACTGAATCCCTTAAAGTTTTTGCATACTCTCCTACTCCTTATTCAATAACTCCTGGTTCGTATCTCACCTTGGAGGATACTGTTACTGGTGGACCATGGTATGTACCGGCAAATAAGTCTTTTAGATTTGGATGCGGACTAACTAGTAAGGTGACTTTTACATATGCTGTTTATAATAGCAGTAACCAGGTAATCCAAACTCAAACAATAGCAAGCAGTTCTTTTAGCTTTAATATTCCTCCTTCTTCAAGTGGTGAATTTTATTTTGTTAGAGTCTTTGCTGTTAGTAACCTACCAGTATCTGTAGTAAGTTATTGGGCGGCATATAATTAATTAGGATATAGAAAGGGCTGTCTATTGAACTGGCCCCCAAAAGTTAGACTTCAAAATCTAACTTTTGGGGGCCAATTCAGTTCGGCAGCCCTTTTTTATTCAATGCGAGGAAATTCTGGCTTTGTATTATTTTTTTACTTTATAAGGTCTCATCATTTCATTATCTTCATGATCTAAGATATGGCAGTGCCATACATATCCGGGTTTAGTGGTTGGATTAAAAGAATACAAATTTTCACCCGGTTGGACGCCACCGGCTGGAACATCCTGAGGTGCAAAGCGTACTCTGATTCTTGTAACTTGATTTGGATTCATTCTAATGGTATCTTTCCATCCCAATTCATTATCATCAGGTTTAATCGGCTCACCTGGAGCTAGGAACGGCTCAACTGGTACTTTAATGGTTGGATGCATTAACGGTACCATTCCATTAACTTCTTCCCATTTTTTCATATACCCGGCAGCATCGAAATCCTGGCGGTTTAACAACTGGAATTGTACCAAATGCAGATGAATCGGGTGTGTATCCGCTGTCAAATTTGCAATGACCCACTCTTCTGTAGAACCTACTCTTGGAGTCTCAGAGATAGGTGCCATCCACATTTGCCCATTTAATACTACCATAGTCGGACCATCTGGTGTCATTACTTCATTCAATGTTAAAATTCTTTTTGTATCGGGCTTCAATTGTGAAATGGTGTTTAATTTGTTAGGGAGTTTTTTCGGTTTTTCAGGCTTCTTTGCATTGGCTGGAACTGTAAATTGCATAATCTGACCAACGTTATCATCCACTGGTGTTCCCATAGGGTAAGGAGCATCCGCATCATTTAGTAATCTGACTATTGTTCCTGGTGTTAATTGTGAAAAATCAACTAATATATCTGCACGCTCTCCGGGTGCTATCAGTAATGAAGTTAACTCTACCGGTTTTGATAAGAAACCACCATCGCTGCCAATTTGAATAAAGGACATGCCATTTGACATTTTTAAATTATAAAACCGAGCATTAGATCCGTTTAATACACGGAAGCGGTATTGATGGCGGTCAACGTTAAGATTAGGCCATGCCTTACCATTAACTATTATGGTGTCTCCAAAAAACTCCGGATTCCAATAAGGGTGAACGTCAGGAATATTTCCTATATTCGTAAATAGTAAGGATCCATCTGTATTAAACATGCGATCCTGTATAACTATGGGGATCTCGTACTTCCCTGATGGTAAACATAATTTTTCATCAAGGCTGGAGTGATCTATATCCCGAAGCAGATAAAAACCTGCCAAGCCTGCATAAACATTTATTCTTGTAATCCCCAACGCATGATCGTGATACCAAAGTGTTGTAGACTGCTGTTTATTCGGATAATAGTATTTAGATGTTTTGTAATCCGGTCCATGTTTCCCATCAAAAGTAAACCAAGCCTCAGGGTAACCATCATAGACAGATTCATTCTCGCCACCATGTAAGTGAGTAACAATAGGCACAGGAAATTGAGCATCTTCAAAACCCGGAGGAAATGCAGGCCATGGCTTTGATGGATTTTTTGGCATATTATTCGGATTAGCCCAATGTAATGTGGGGTCAACAGCGAAAAGATGCTTGCTCTTCAATTTGTTAATCCATTTTACTTTTACCGGTATACCACGGATAGCTTCGAAAGTAGCTCCAGGTGCACTTCTGGAGTATTTTGCCTTTCCGGTCTTTTCATCTTTTATAAGTCCTCCGTAGCCCCATACCTTCGTTGGTGGCAACCCAGGGGGAAGTATCTGCTGGTCGAATTCACTGATATCAATTGTATAGGAATGATAAATCTTACTATGTCTGAATAGACTCCGTTTTCCTGTAATGCATGGCTTATAAACCGGTGGTTTTGATAATTGGTTTACATATTTCGGTATATCCTTTGGTTCTAATTTCCTTGGTTGATTTGATTGATTGTTTTTCACTTTTAGATTTTTTTTGCTTAATTTTTTATCATTTCGATTGTTTTTTATGCTATGATATTTATTTATCACATTATAAATTAACACATTTTTACCTCCTTAATTATTGTCATATTAAATCATATGTTGGCATTGACAAAAAGGTGTATAATGCGACAAAAAATGATTTCATTTAGAATATCTGTATCAGCATTTTAACCACAAACGGTTTGATAACACTTTTGATTACATTCATAAGTTTTATATATTAAAAAGCCCTACAATGGTTAAATTGTAAGGCTTTCTCATTACAGAACCTTTCAAATGATCGCTGATCATTCATCAGGAAAATTCCGGTATTAATTGTTTGATTCGGTTTCTTTGCTGCGTCATTCTCCTACCTGGCACCCATCTATTATTTGATCACAGACCATGCCCATTTTGCGTAATAATCCTGCAATATGCGCTCTGAATTCATGGGTACGGAACTTATCCATGGGAGGGAAAAAGTCACCGTGATATTCCCAGATTTCATCCTTATAGTCCTTGATCATCTTGAAAAACGGTAATAGACGGTCAGCAACTTTCATATCCGGATACTGTTTGGTCATTCTTATTAAATAGCCATATGCATCACTTGTGCAGACCATGCAATAGGGTGCACAGTGTAACTCCCAACATATCCTCTCAAGTTCCTCATCGGTTTTATTCTCGAAATTATAATCGTCTTCTAAAACCTCTGCCCACAAATCAAAGGCTTGTTTACCGAAATAGTACATTTCCTTACCACTAACAACAGTTACCTGATCGTTATCCTTTGATTTAAAATACCAATTTCCTTCTGCCGGGGCGAGGGACAAAAATACAGGAATATTATTTAGCACATCCCTATAAACTTCCCTCAAATCAGTTTTCTCTATCTTTTCACCTAGGAAAAACAATCCGTACACAGTGTTAAGTCCATTAGTAACAGCCGTGTAACCGTCATCATCCACCGCCATTCGCTCAGGTCCTGGATAAAGATTGACCTGCAGGACATCTCCTTCCTCATAACCGCCAATTAAAGAACCTTCCGGTAGGGGATCATAATGGGAGCCATCCCCCATGGTTACATTTCCCATTCCCCAGGAGAGCACAGGGATTCCTTTGTCAATAGAAGCCTTAATGGCATCCATTACTGTTCGGAAATTATATCGTATGTACTCATTTGATATATATATACAGCTATATCCAAAAGCCGCAAAGCACTTTTTTATAACCTGTGGCACGAAAAAATAATTTGTAATACCACTGTCCGACGGAGCATCCTTGCTATAAAGGTAAGCAAACATATCCCCTGTGATAGCAGAGAAAAATTCTTTATTGAATATACTTTCATCCTCACCCATAGCTTTGGCCATGGAGCATAATGCGGAACAAAGAAAAAAGTTTTCCCAGTTCTGTATTCTACGATAATTACGAATTCTATTAGATGTCTTTGGAGGTTCTCCGCCGCCAAAAGGGTTGGAGATTTCATCAGAAGGAAAAATATCACCTTTAATGGAAAGGTCTATAATAAGTGGCTTCTTGGGGCTATGGTTTTCGGGAGATTGTTTCAATTTCTTCACTGCATTACTCATATTTATTAATTCCTTTCATTTTTTTACCATTGTACCGCATGAAAACTCTCTTGTATTATCAAATCCTAACAATTTTCTATCGGACAATATAACTTCATTTGCGGGCTATCGTAGCTTTGATCGGTATCATATACCGCAAAGGGTTCCCCCGAAGCCGTGAAATTGTTTTCCCAAAGCCAAGCCATAAGTATTGCTGCAAAACGTTCATAATCGCCAATTACATTTAAATACAGTACTCCAAAGCTCTGCTTTTCATAGTTCTTAATATGTACATCCCTTCCTATTCTCAGGTCTGTGTTTATCTTCACACCACAGGTAAAGCAATCGTCCTTCTGTCGGAAAAAGAACTCCCGTGAATTCTTGATTATGTAGGGATAATTTTCGGAGAGGTATTCTACGACATCACGACTGGCTTCTTTTTCAGCATTAAGGCCCCTTCGCCTTGATACGAGGAAACGCATAGATGGTATCTCCTCGACTGAAATTTTCATAAGTTCCTTTTTTTGTACAATTGGAAGATACAACTTCAGCCTTTGAGGACGAGAATTCTTATAATAATATTCCTCGAAATATCTGCTCTCAAAGCTGTTGTCCTGCTGTCCCGAATAATCGAACATACTTCCGGGCAGCCAGGAGGAATACAGATAATCCCATGCCGCATTGATTTCGTCTTCCATATTCTTCACTCTTGTCTGTGCGAAAATCCTTTTGTACTCCGGATGCTTATGGGCAAGCTTAAAGCCATTGGTGTTCAGGTCATCTGTTCCTTCCACATACAGCTCATAGCAAAGCATATCCCCTTGTCGCTTTCCATTTCTGCCGAATATACGTTTGCTGTAATCAGGATTATGGTGTAAAAACAGGCTAATTGCTTTGTTTTCTATACCTCGCAGTACGTAACTAAAATATCGTAAGCACATGCTTTCTGGAATGGTAACTTTAGAAACTTCTACTTGAAAGGGTGTGTCATCATTTTGTGCCGAGAGGAAATAGTAATCCATACTTTCCCTATATTCTGTGGCAGTAACGCCGAGAATCGTCTTTAACTCACGGCAAAGAGCCTGCTGTGAGCTGTAACCGCAGGAATAGGCAATATCCCCAGGCATTCTGTCCGAGCTTTTTATCAGGCAAAGGGCATTTGAAAGCCGATGCCGCCTAATATACTCATTAACACTGTAACCTGTGATATTGTAAAAATCTCGCTGAAGCTGCATGACCGAGGTGTAGCAGCTTTTAGCAAGAGTTTCTATATTCTGTTTTTCCTCCGCCGTATTGATTGCGTTTATCAAAGCTTTCAGGTTTTGTTTCATCGTTTTTTCCTTGAATACTTCTAATAATTACAATAATATCAATTTCTATTTGTAATTATTATAAACATGCAAAGGATATTTTACAATAACTGTTTAATTGGTCGATCAAAGTATAATTGATTTTTTAAAATGAAACACAATTGATTTACTTGTTCAAAAAACGCTCTAATCGAAGTGCGGCGTTTTCCCGAATATTCATATAAAAGAATTCATAATCCCAACTGTGATAGCTCTGCGGGCCAAAGTAATCCAGGGCGGAATGGGCGAAAACGGAAGGGTCAACGCTTTCGACAATGACAAAACCGTTCTGGGCATCCACTCGCGCATCAGCAATGCCAGGGGTTACTAATAATCCAATGCCGGAACTTCCGTAGTCATCTCATAAACCTTTGTATCTTTTTCCTTATCAATATTTTCTTTCGTATCGACAGATATTGGCGCAGAAGCCGAACCTTACTCAAACTTGAGGTATTTGTATTCCATGATATTCTTCCCATCGTAAGCGGTCGTAGGTGTTCCGCTTATGTCAACGCTTGCCGTCGCCTGCACACCGCTTCCTAAATTGGGTACTGTGTTCATCGCCATACCTCCTCCTATAATGACGGGGGAATCGCTGTTGTCAGGGATGGCAATGGAGCCATCGAGGATGGAAACGCTTCCCTTGTCATTCCATATCGCTGTACCTGAATCGTAGTTATTGCGTATCATACCGCCAGCAATGGTTACGCTCCCGGCGTCGTTGTTTAGGATCGCTTTGCTGTCCGAGCCGTCGCTTGATACCGTGCCGCCCGAAACATTCACGCTGCCGACACCGAAGTTGTAAATCGCCGCACAGTACCTGCCTTCAGCATAAACCGAGCCGTCCCAAACATTCACGCTACCGGAACCCACATTCCAAATCCCGTAGCCACCGTCCGTGGTACCCACTGCGCCGCCCGCTACGGTTACTTCTCCTTCGTCGTTCTTAATAGCCGTGCCACCGGAAGTTGTGTTCACGTCGCCGCCGGTAATGAACACGCTGCCGGAACCCACATTCCAAACCGCGATTCCGCCACCGGCGGTAATCATGGCGGAATCAGCCAAAACCAAGTGACCACCGTTTCCTATGCCAACCGTGGCCACATTTTCGCCACCCGCCGACTTAACTTGCCCAATACTGACCCCGCCACCGGAACTGTCAGTGATGTTCAGTATACCGGTGCCGTCGTGCTGTATGGCCATGTGACTGCCACCGTCAAGGGTCTTGCCGTTCAGGTCAAGAATGAAGTTTATGTCGCTTCCTATATAGACGGGATCTGCGAGGACGACATCCGTCAACAGTGTAACCGTATCATCTGCCGCTGCCCCTTTTATCGCGTCTTGCAGTGTGGCGTAGCCTGTATCGCCGATCTTAGCTTCGTTGCCGGTGGCAACCGGTGACGTCGTGGCAGTGGCAACCGGTGGTATCGTGGCGGCGGCAGTCGGTGATATCGTGCCGGTGGCAGTCGGTGATGTCGTGCCGCCGACATCTATCGGGGTTTCGACTTGAGGTGTCGAAGCCTTCGAGCAGGCGGTTAGCGTGAAGCAGAGGGCAAAAAGAATCCCTAGCAGTTTTTTTAGTTTGATTATTTTCATTAGAATATTCCTCCATTCATTGTTTTACTTTCGCTTTTTATTCCACTGTTACCTTTATTCTCTTATACACACCATTCTGTGCATAAGCGTATACATAACAGATGCCCTTTGTTTTTGCTGTGATTTTTCCCTTGCTGTTTACGGTCGCAATCTCCTTGTTGGAGGATTCATATCGAAGGACTGCCGTATGCTCCTTCAGCTTTTTGCCCTTCGGTAGAACCACCTGGCCGGTTACGGTTTTGGATTTACCAGCCGTCAGCTTTACTGATGACGTATTCGTTGTTACCTTTGTTGGGTTGCCGTACTTCTTACTTTCTGTAATCGAATGTACAATCTTAGAGGTCATGATGATAACCTGCTCTCCATCGATCATTCGGTATGCCTTTACCTGATACTTGTAATTAGTCCCTTGCTTCAGGTTCTTAACCGTGTAGCTTGTTGTATTCGCAGGAAGGTCCACCAGCTCCTTCATCTCTCCTCCACATTTTCCGCCGTAGATCAGATATCCATCCACATTGGCAGCTCTCTGATAGGATAAGGTTTGAGAAGTTTTATCCGCCTTTGCAGTCAGCCTAAGATGGTGGTAATCCTGATAGGTCTGTATCCTGCTGGTATCCTGATAGGTCAGGGCATAGGTTGAGAAACGATCTGTCTCAAAGGTAAACAGATACTTTTCAGCATCATAAGTACCCTCAAGCCTGGTTACTTCTCCGTTATGAATTCGAAGGACATAGAATGACCTGTTTTTCGTTATATCCGTGTTCCAGAAGTTCTCCGGAACCTCAATGCTGATACTGATTTTACCGTTGGTTTCGGTAACCTTTGTCTGCTCCTGGCTGCCAACTTGCTTATACAGTGACAGATCAATATATAGAACAGGGATATCTGACACTCCATTCTCTGAAGTTCCATTCTTCGAAGCTCCATTCTCCGCAGCCAGTTTATCCTTAATCAGTTTCTTCTCTTCGTCGCTGACGGAGGTGCTGATGTCTGTAACCTTAAGTATTATCTTTGCATTTTCACCTCTTGCTACCATCTCCTGCTCGTCATAAGTCAACACACTAGTCTTTAGTTCATCACTGCTGTTATTTACATTTGCTGCCGGAGCACCGTCCTCTTGCTGTTTATCCTTTTCCACTGTTCCCTGGGATTTGTCCGTACTGCCTAGAGCGGGAGCAGGACTTGGTGCGGGTCCAGGACCAGGTGTAGGATCAGGACTTGGTGTAAGATCCGGGTTTGGTGTAGGATCCGGGTTTGGATCGGGAGTAGGTGCTGCTGTAACTGTAATAGTAAAGCTTTTACTATATTCACTGCTTGCGCTCGAACCATTTGCAACAGTAGCTTTTACTGTGGAAATACCTGACGATGTTGCCCGGAAGGTATTTCCGGTAATGATTGCCCCTGTACCATTGGAATTTTCCACACTCCAGGTTATGATGCGATTGGTGGCATCACCGGGAGTTATGGTTCCCGTCAGAGTCAGATTGGAGCCAGCCTGTACAAAAGCCCCATTGGTCAAGGTGATGTCTGTTACAGGGATGAAGGTGATGGTCTTGGTTAGGCTCAAATCCTTGCCACTGATATCTTCACTTGATATATCAAAGCTGCTGATTGTGCCGCTGTCATAGCCTGTAGCACTCACCTCAATGGTATAAGTACCTGCGAGAGCACCGGTAATGGTGTATGCTCCCCTTGAGTCTGCATATACCGGGCTGCCTATATTGCTGCCCCCTCTTTTTAGCTGCACGATAGCACCGGTAATTCCGCTACCTGTATCGCTGCCTGTAATGGTGCCACTGATGTTATAGGTTGGTACCGGAATAAAGGATGCCACGGTAAAGGTACTATCCGGGCCTGGGTTGTGGGTATCAGTTTCCCCAACCCGAACTTGATAATCACCACTTGTCAACCCGGTGATTACACTTTTGCTAACAGTGATTGCACTTCCGGTAACGGAGATTGCACTGCCGGTAACGGAGATTGCACTACCGGTAACGGCGGTATAATTTGTTTCTCCAAATTTTTTATATTCCATAGTGGTGGTAACACCGATGAGCATGCCGTCATTATTGTCGTCAGCAGTACAGCTCACGGCATATACTCCGGTGACTGTAGGGCCATCCGCTTTACTGATGATTCCAGAGGTACTGCCGGATATAAATTCTGCTAGAACATCACTTGTTACCACACAGGTAAGGATTTGGCCAATATCATCTTTTACAATGGTATATGTATCCGAATTCATACCAATATCAGTACCGTAGGTACCGCCCCTCTTCCATTGATAGGATAGGGTGCCGCTGTTATTACCGGAATCGTAGGTGGCAGTCAGTGTCTGCCCGTATTTTGGTGTACCGCTAATTGTTACATTACCAGTGAGTGGCATAGGCAAAGTCATATCCTTGCCGATAATATTACTCCATATATAGAAGCTTTTCATCGAGCCACTGCCGTAACCCTCTGTACTTACCTCAATGGAATAAGTACCTTCGGGAATACCGGTAATTGTGTATGCTCCACTTGAATCTGTAAATATCGGGCTGCCTATATTGCTGTCCCCACTCTTTAACTGCACGACGGCACCGGAAATTCCGCTATTAGTATTCCTGTCCTTGATGGTACCACTGATGGTGTAGGTAGGCACTGGAAGAGTGACTGTTATACTGGCTGATACCGGGCCGTCGCCTACTTCGTTTACCGCACGCACCAATACGGTGTAGGTTTCTCCGTTAGTGAGGTAATTCACGGTGCGGGTGGTACTTGTGCTGTAGATGTCAGTCCAGCTTTGGCCGTTATCAGTAGATACCTTATAGCTGGTGATGGGACTGCCACCGTCGTAGTCCGGTGCCGCCCATGTCAGGGTCATCCTGCCGTTACCTGGGGTGGCTGTAAGGTCGGTAGGTTCATCGGGTACGTAGATCGGTTCAAACCTTACGTATTTGTAGTTGTTAAATTTAATGTTTTTGTAGTAGTGGTCTATGTCGATGTCACTTTTGCTCTTTTCAAGAGTGTCTGTACCATCCGTGTTCGTCTTACTCACCGTTAACTTAAAACCGCCATACTTGTCAAAATCCGGGAGATCGTCCATCGTCATAATGCCAGCTCCACCCTTGATGGTGATTATGCCACCCAAAAGCCTTAAAACTTGGGCGTTAATATAAAAGACGTCATTCTGGAAACAAATTGCTATGCCTTCTAAGGAACTCACCGTGCCACCGGTAACTTCAATATAGCCGTATTCTAAGCTTTGAATTGCATTGCCTGCAGAGGTATTTTCCACCGTACCGCCGGTGATCTTAAGGACTACATTAGGTATGAACAATTCATCCTCTCTCAATCGTCTCAATCGAATCGTAGGATGGTAATCACTTTCATTGGTAACCAATGCCGTATCACTTATGGTAATATTACCCAAGATGCTACTTTCTATTGCTATACCTCCATTGCCGTTCACAATGCCGCCAGAAACATTCAAAGTGCTATATTCATAGTTTTCAATTGCTATGCCACCTGCGGTACTCACTGTTCCATCGGTAACTTCAATACATCCCTCAATGTTAATTATCGCTCGGCCATTGCCGGTATTTTTTATCGTACCACCTGAAATTAAGGCTTGTCCATAATTTATAATCGCAGTACCAGCGCCAATTACGGTACCATCCGTAACCTTTAAGGTACCACTGGAGGAAATTGTAGCTCCAACCTTAGTATTTTCCACCGTGACAGCACCAATAGCGAGGTCCCCTCTGCTTATAATCGTGCTAGAGCTTACATTTGCACTGGTAATCTTACCGCCGCTTAAAGTATCGGTGATGGTTAGCGTGCCACTACCCCCATGAAGGATGGCAGCGTTATTCACGCCATCCAGCGTTTTGCCCTTTAGGTCAAGGGTGTAGTCTTTTTCACTACCGGATTCGAGAGTAGCTGTGAGGGTGATATCCTTCAGCAGCTCAATGGTTCCCTCATCCTCAACCGCATCAATCGCAGCCTTCAGAGTAGTGTAGCTTGTAGTTCCCACTTGGAAGATTCCCATTGGCTCAAATTTTAAGTATTTATAGCCTTGAACCTCATCCTTTGTGTCAATGTCATCTCGGTTAATCTCTAGAGGATCTACACCATCTGTTTTTTTGATAGCCGAAATCATATAAGTGAATTGATTGCTCAAATTCGGCACTAAGTTCATCGCCATATTGCCACCCGTGATGGTCGTTATACCGTCTAGAACACTTACGCTGCCGGAACCATTGTTATAAATCCCATTACCAGTTTCAGCGACATTTTCTATTGTTCCTCCCTTGATTTCCAGCATAGCTATGCCGGATTGGCCATCCTTTAGATAAATTGTGCCGAAATCCCTACCTTCCGTTGCACTGGTGACTGTGGTTGTACCGCTAATCTTAATTCTACCGATATTATTGTTGTAAATCGCAATGCCCTTGTTGGCACTTATAGTACCACCGGAAATAGTCAAACTGCCGTGGTGGCCAAAACCGTAGTAATCATAGCCGTCATTGTATATTGCCCTACCGTTATTGGCCCTCACAGTGCCACCGGAAATAATTACCCAACCGTAGTAAATGTTTTGAATTGCATCAGCGCCTCCTTCAGCACTCACTGTACCTCCGGAAATAATTACCTGTCCACCGTTAATACCTAGACCAGGTCCTCTAGCGTTGTAAATTGCAGATCCGGAGCTTGCTTCTACACTCACTGTACCACCGGTAATTATTACCTTGCCCAGGTTCGTGTTACTAATTGTACCTGCTTCTGAACCTTCTATTTCATTGCTTACTCTCACCGTACCACCTGAAACTGTTATGTTACCGTTTCCTCCATTGTAAATCGCAGAGATCATTCCCGTATCAACATTGGAAGCGGTATTTTCTACCGTTCCTCCCTTTACATCAATATTACCGTTTACTAAGTAAATTGTGCTTGCTCTGGTGGCTATGCTTGTCACTTTACCGCTTGAACCACTGTCGATTATATTTAATGTACCAAGGATATCAAGGCCTATGGCACTGTTATTGCCGCCGTCCATTGTTTGACCGTTTAAGTCAAGGGTAATGTTGTATTTGTTCCTATTGTAGATATCCAGTGTTCCAATTCCGCTATAACCGCTGGCAAGCACTATATGTAGGTCACCTTCTGCATTGTTTACGGCTCTTTGAAGTGCCGCAAGGTTTTCAACCTCCATGGTGGTGCTATCCGTCATCAATAAGGTGTTTTCTGTCTCAGTAAGGGGCTCAAATGGAATATTTTCTCCACTGGTACCAATGAGTGTATTCGTTTCTTCTGCTTTAGTCGATACCGGTAGCAGTGTTATTACCATGCACACCGAAAGCAAGACACTTAATAGTCTTTTTGTCATGATGTGTTTATCCTCCCATCTTTCATATCTTTCCTGAATGCGCAGCAAGCTACTCAATGCGAAGCAGGCTTCGCATATAAAATCTCTATCGGTCGACATTATTCTATCATTTTTTATCAACAAAAAACCATTTACCGCATGAAATGTGTCTCTTACCGCACGAATCGTATCTTTGTTAATACAAATCGAGTATCTTATCCGCATAATAACCTAATTTTGGGTTAATTAAGCTCTCATTGCTTTATATAACAATAGATAAGTAGGAAGTACGAGATTTATGAGATATTCCCACAAAATAAGTAAATTAAGGAGACAGTATAAGGGTATAGGGGGGCATTGAGAAGAGTGTTTGTCGCATAAGCTTGTGCGACAAACACTCTTTTCAATCCATCATTAAGGCTTCATATCCTTTAAGTCAATTGGAGGTTACACTTTTCCCTGTGATCTTGACAGTTTTTACTCCTCTGTTACCACACTAATGGCGATATCGGTCAGAGAGCCATCCTCCTCGTACTTGTAAAGCTCAGGGATTGCTTTCTCACCAGTGGAAATGACAGCAAAGGTGCCAGTGGCTTTCGGAGAATATATTTAGTTCCATTTCAAACGAAGTCTATTGACACTATCATATTCATGGCTAATATCCTTTGCTATCCCTCTTACAATATGTGCCGACATACTCTCATCCTGTGTCACATCTAACTTATCACCGCCATAAGTAAGTACAAGCTCGAACTGGGTCTGGCTGTCAGGAAAGCTGAAATCGACACTGATCAGCTTTGCTTTGGGAATAAGGTTTACCGTTGTTTCCTCAGACAATAATCCCACCTTATTCGTATTCGCTCTTGAGAGGGCGTTGGCGGAGCAGAAATTAAGCAGGCTATTTGTTAGTTCGATAAAGTCAAAGTCCTTGGAATCTACTTCATAGCGGAAGGATTTCATCCTCTTGATAAATGCCCTCGTCTTCTCCCTCTTCGGATTTTCAAAAATCACCTTCGGCGGTCCATCCTCGTAAATACCTCCCTCGTCCATATAGAAAATGCGGGTAGACACATTCTTGGCAAAGGCCATCTCATGGGTTACGATCACCATTGTCATACCGCTCCCGGCCAGCCGTTTGATAACAGCCGTAACCTCTCCTACCATGGTCGGGTCAAGGGCGGATGTGGGCTCGTCAAAAAGCAGGATGTCCGGCTTCATGGACAGGCATCTGGCTATGGCTACACGCTGCTTCTGACCACCGGAAAGCTCATCAGGGTAGGCATTCTCTTTCGCGGCAAGCCCAACAGTGGCTAAGAGCTCCCGCGCCGTCTTTTCTGCTTCGGCACGGGGAATTCCCAGCAGCTTTGTCTGCCCAACGCATAAATTATCCAATATGCTCATATGGGCGAAAAGGTTGAAGCTCTGGAACACCATGCCCATCTTTTTACGGACTTCGTTAATATTGGTACTCTTATCCATGAGGTTTCGACCCTCAAACTCAATGGTCCCGCTTGTAGGCGGATCCAGTAGATTCAACGCACGGAGGAAGGTGCTTTTGCCTGTCCCGGACGGTCCAATGATAGAAATCACATCGCCCTTTTCTATGGTTGTGGTGATCCCTTTGATGACTTCCAAATCACCATAGCTTTTTTTCAGGTTTGTTATTGTAATCATCTCTTCGCCCTCCTCAAACGCTTATTCGTTTTGCGGTAAATAAAGTTGAATATCCAAATTATAACAGATGCCGCAAGCATGTATACAAGGGCCACCATAACCAGGGGGAAGAGTGCGTCATAGGTACGGCTGCGGATGATGTCACCGGCTTTGGTTAGATCTACGATGGCAATGTAGCCAACAACGGCAGTCTCTTTGAAGGTGGATACAAACTCGGACATATAGGTGGGAAATGCCACCTGGACTGCTTGTGGGAAGGTCACGGTGAAGAATGCTCCGGCTTTGGAAAAACCCATACTCCGGGCCGCCTCGACCTGCCCCTTGTCTATGGTCATGATGGCGCTGCGGATAATCTCGCCGATGAAGGCCGCTCCGTTTGCCCCGAAAGCAATGATGGCTACCACTGTTCCGCTAACACTGCTCTTCGCAAATATGACATAAAAAGTGATCATCAGCAGTACGACAATTGGCGTACCCCGCATAACAGTAACATATAGGGTGCCCATGGCGTTCATAAGACGGTTTTTACTCATACACAGCCCACATATTCCAAATCCAAGGAAAGTCGCTAGCGCGAAGGCAAAAATCGTAATGGTCAAGCTGACCTGTAATCCCTCCGCCACCAGCTTCCAACGGTCTTCTTTAATTAGGTTGTTCTCAAAACTAGCTTTGAATCTTTCCCAAAATCCCGAGGACGACAAATCATCTTTGTCCGTTCCTTCTGTTATGGATGAGTTTTTCGTAACCAAAACTGCACCACCGGTATAATAAGGATCGGAAAAATTGACAAATTGCTCCCGTTCCTCATTAATAATGAACAGGCTTGCCGCAAAATCAGCCTTCCCAGCGTTGACATAAGGGAGCAATGCGTCCCATGCCATAAGAGAAATGTCTAAATCCATATCCATATATGCTGCAAATCTACGGGCAAGCTCGATGTCAAAACCCTCTGGCTGGCCATTTACTATGTACCCAAAGGGTTCCAGTTCACCATTGCTAGCAAAGGCGAGGACGCCGTTGGTGCCCTTTAAGGGAATATCCGGCATGGGTGGCGAATCAACAGTATCGATCCATCGTTCTATCATATCATCATAAATGCCATTTGCTTTGATTTCTTTTAGAAACTCATTGAAGCTCCTTCGCAGCTCCTCCTTCTCTTTGTTGAAAATGGCTCCAAAACCATATTCTGCAAAGGAGGGATATACGATCATAAGATCCGGGTTCATGGAAACCCATTTCCTTGCCATAGGTTCATCCAGCATCAAGGCGTCGGCTCTATTGTTCTTCACTAGCTCCATGGCCTCATGCTCATAGATGCAGTGAATAGGCGTAAATTCACCGACGTTTTCCAAAAAGAACGTATCAAATGCCTCGCCCGTCGCAAAGGCTAAACGCTTGCCGATAAAATCCTCGTTTCGCAGTTCCTCATTGCTGGTGGGAATTTCCTTGGGGGCTTCCTTTTTACTGCATCCCCCAAGGGTAAGGGCAAAGGCAATGATTAATATCAGCGGGAGCAATTTTTTGTACATTTTTTTAATCCCCTCTTTCAGTGATTTAATAATCTTTTCTTTTTGTTCTCAATGTCCATAGGTCCGCAGTGTACAACATTGGTTCTATCATTTTGTTTGCTTTTACCCAATATCATCCTCGCATCGCCATTCTTCGTTAAACAACGCCGCAAATTTACCAAAATATTCGTTGAAATATACGCACTTTGCCGGGTCGTAATTCTTGTAGCCGCCACCAAGCACCATACCTAAAGCGCGGCAGCCGCCAAGACACAACTTCCAATGGGGGCAGACCTGACACTTTGGATTTTCCTTCCGCAATTCATCCACAGTATAACATACCGTTTTTATGTATTCGCCATGGGTCAGCAGTTCTTTGAGCGGCTTTTCATGCACATTCCCCATGCCTATGCCATGTTTCTTAAATACTCCGCTCAGTTGATTGCAGGGCAAGACCTCGCCTTCTGGCGTTACGGCGATTTGCCCACGGGCACTGCGGCAAACAGGCAGGCTGTCACGGTATTTGTGAGTGCCGCCCTCTATGGGCCTGTGGTGATAGGACTTGCTTCCTGGCCAGATTTGTATTACCTGCCATATATCGACGGCTATACGCAAATCTTCTTCCAAAAAAAGCTTGGTAAAGTCCAACCCGAAGTCGTAATACTCCGCAATGCCAAAGCATAAGTCGCCGCCCATTTCCGCCCAGCGAGGCGCTTCGGATGTACGTATGATTCGGACAGCCTCAACCCCCATTTCCTCTGCCAGTTTTACAGTAGGTAAAATGGTGTCCCTGTTGCCCTTGTGGACATTCGTTTGCCAGCGCACACGGAAGCCCTTGTCGCCAAGCAGTTTTGTCTTTTCGATTACATCCCGCTCCGCACCATCCCTCATGCGGAACCAGTCGTGGTGTCCCACTCCATCGAAACTCAGCTTGAACAATGGTTTACAGTCAAATTTCTCAAATATGTCCAGTATTGCCGGTGTGATAAGACTGCCGTTGGTGGTCACTTCCTCTATGACCATACCCATCCTGTCAACCTCCCGGCATATATCCATAAAATGAGGATGAAGCATAGGCTCGCCGCCTGTCAGTGCCACATTTTGAACGCCGCACCCGGCAAGCTGCCCTATAAAATCCCGGCACTGTTCCCAGGAAAACTCCGTCAAAAGTGGCGCGTTGTCACTCGCGTTAAAGCAATGGCGGCAGAACATATTGCATCTGCCCGTTATGGCCCAGTTGACAGCGGGAAAATAACGGTTATCGCAAAAGCGGTATTTCTGCCACTCGGTCATCCTTTCACCGTTTCCAGCGGGAACGCACAGACCGCAAGCCAAGAAATAACCTAATAGCGGAGAAGGATCGATGTCTGTTTCGCCGTCGCATTTCGTTAATATATCAAATTCTTCCAATGTAAGCCCGCGCGCACCGCCTCCGCCACGTATATAGTAAGCCCTCGGCACAAGCTGCCAACCACGCAGGGCTATATTAGGGCTGAGGATATATGCCATATTGACCTCCTTATTTAGTGTGGCGTTAAGCCTCTAATTTATATTTCCATATGGCTCCTGCCAGCGCCTGCTGTAATTACAGTACCAGATGCCTTTTTCATAAGATAGGTATCCGCATTTTCCTCCATGTATAACATGATAACTGCCGCATTTTCTTCTTTCACTATTTGCTGGTCCTACCCAAGTATCTTCCATATATTTTTTTAAGCCGTGAACGCATGGTGTAACCAGGGTGACGATTTCACGTCCATATCCGCCTTGTTTACAATACCCGCCTGAGACATTTTCCAATTCCTCATCGGAAAGCTCGCCATTCGGCGGATTCAGAAAATTCGCTGCCTGCTCGACAGTAATGTCGATGTCCTGTTCCTTCGCCAAGGAGATAAGTTCCTCCGGCGATTTTGCCGCTCTCGCGGCTTGGAGTTGCTCCGGTGTGTAGTTTAACATGGTTTTTTCCTCCTTCCTTGTTTTACTTTCGTTTTTCGAGCCGGTAAGCTTATAGTATTTCCCATTTTACACCCGTAGATTCCACCGTTTCTTTAATATGTGTTCCACATTTAATACAACGAAATACCCAATCCTGACCCTCCAGCTTATAAGCTTTATAGGCGCAAAGGGGACATAATATATAGTAGTTACCCGAATTGTCACATGAACCGGCGCCACTAACAAGTTCAAGCGCCTCATCGGGAAGTGGAATTTTGCCGCTTAAGTAATCCCGGGCTTCCTGTTCAGTAATGTTCTTTCCCAGCTTTTCATTTGCTAGGGCAATGACCTTTTCATTTGTCATAATGATTTCCTCCTGGGTTACCGTTTATTTGTATATCCACAGGTCCTACATTGATAAATATAAGGCGGCTTGTCAGTCTCTCGGTAATATGAAAGAAGCTGGCATTTGGGGCAAGGACTAAATATATCCCAATATGCACGTATACCTTTAAAGGATTGATGTAAATGTGTTTTACAATTTTTACAATGATATGCAAAATGATTGCCTTCCAACCTGTAAACTCTAAAGCCGCATACGGGGCATCTTGTATTGGCAGAGCCATCACATACACCACCGCCGCTGACAAGCTCAAGTGCTTCGTCGGGAAGTGCAAGTTTGCCGCTTAAGTAATCCTGGGCCTCCTGTTCCGTAATCTCCTTTCCCAGCTTTTCTTTTGCCAGGGCAATAATCTCCTCATTTGTCATAATAGATTCCTCCTTTGTTATTAATATATTTAGTTCCATTTCAGGCGAAGTCTATTGACACTGTCATATTCATGACACAAGGGGCTGTTGCAACCAGTGATCCTTAAATAAAGAACGCATATTAGTTTCCACACACAGGCTGATAGACATCTTGCGTCTGCCAAACAGTGCATTTTTGGATACCATTATACATCCTTTTTTTGTTTCCCGATATTTTGCAACAGCCCCTTATGTTTAATCCGTGTAATCAGTTCCTTCAGGGAACAACCTTTGCTTTTTGTTCTCAATATCCATAGGTCCGCGGTGTACAGCGCTGCTTCTATCCCCACAGATTTCTTGTACTTTTTTCATAAAACCGCTTTTATAAACCCCGCATATCATCATCCCTCGCTTGTATATGGCGTCATAATCATGATTGGTCGCAAGGGCATCTGCACGACAACCACCACCGCAAGTAAGTTTATACTCACACTCACAGCATTCTACGTTTGTCTCGGTAATATCAGAGACCTTTATCCCCACAAGCTTGCGAAATTGAGAAGCAGGATCGGCGTAGATTGCCGACAAAGGCGTCCTAGTCAGCTTCGGTAATAAGCTTTCAACAGGAGTGGACACCCAGCCAATACAGGGCACCAGGGTACTGTCAGGAAGAATATAGGGACGGTTGCGGCAGAGGCCGCAGGATACGCGCTGTTGGTTGAAGGGATCCTCTTTATCATTCTCCCAAAAGGCAAAGCTACCGCCCCGATGCCCCTTTACAACACCCTCAAGAAGGTTTAGTTCAAAGGGATTACCGTCCCCTTTGTAGCGCTTTAGCAGCTCCAGATACTCATCACAAAAGATAGCCGGTGTAGATGGAAGATTGGAAACTGCCTCACCAATAGGGAAGACAAAGCTGACCTTCCAGGCTGTCACCCCGATATCTTTCATTAACTCATAGGTATCCAAAGCTGCGTGAACACTGTCTGCGTGAAACTTGGAATTGACGAGTAAGGGATAGCCTCGCTCCCGTATCTTACGAAAGGCAGCTATGGCAACTTCTTCAGAGCCGGGAGTACCGCGCAAATCATCGTGGGTTCCTACGCCGTCAAGGCTGGAATCAAACATCCAGATCAAGTTTCGCTTCTTCATCTTGGCAAAAAATTCTTCGTCTAACAGCATTGCGTTTGTGTGAAAGTGCGAGATTACGAAATTACGGCGCAAAAGCTCATCAACAAGCTCCCACAGATAGGGTGACATCTGTGGCTCGCCACCGGAAAGCTCAACTTCCATTACGCCAGCCTCTTCAAGCTGGTCAATCATGTCAAAAAGCTGAGCCTTTGTCAGGTTTGTATATTTATTTCGTCCACCGGACATATAGCAGTGCTTACAACGGAGGTTGCAGTCTCCAGTTATACTCCAAATCACACCATGGATATGGCCATTTGGATGTTTTCGGAATTTTTGCACATCCTTGAGTTGGGACCTAGCTTCAGAAGCTGAGATAACTCCATCATGTAGCATCCTACGAATGATTATATCGACATTTTCATCACTGTTATCACCAAACTCTGTCACTCCGTCGCAGCATAACAGCAGGGCAAATTCATCTCGTGACAGCAAGCGGGGTGTTAGTACATGGGGGGATGCCAAGCAAAAGGGCAGACCGTCCCAGCCGCGCAAGCGGTATGGTTCACACAGCTTGTAATACATTGTAGGTTTCTCCTTCTGCTATATATTTGGTAATATTCTTGCCCATCACTATCTTCTTCCTCCTATGTAATGGCTGTTTCGAATAAAATATACTTAGATATAGTGTTTTCTATGGAAAACACTATATCTAAGTAGGCGTGAAAAGGGGGATGCCCCCTTTCACGATTACTCCTTTGTTCACAACTCTTGTTATAGCTCTAAAATATGTGCCCACATGAGCAACATCTAAATGTATTCATGGAAGGATCCTTACTTTTACAATCCCTTGATTCGCATTTGGGACACTTTAATTTTTTTGGGCTGCAATCTCCCCCGCCACTAACAATCTCAAGTGCCTCATCGGGAAGCGCGATTTTACCGTTTATGTAGTCCTGTGCCTCTTGTTGGGTGATATCCTTGCCTAGCTTTTCCTTTGCGAGGGCGATAATTTTTTCAGTTGTCATTGTTATATCCTCCTTTGTTTTTATGTATTTCCTTTGTTTTATGTATTTCCTTTGTTATTGCTTTTAATCTAAGTGCCAGTATCCACAGCTAACACATAGGTAACGACCTGTAAGTGAGTCCGCGCCAAGGGTAAATCCACACCTGGAGCAATTATTTTTATCCCATAATCCTCCACCGCTGACGATTTCAAGGTCTTCATCGGGAAGTGGGATTTCTCCTTAGCTTTACCCAAATGCTTCATCTTTATATCCGCAGGTATAGCATTGTAACCGATAGGGCTCATCACCGTAGGCTAGAGTCTCCCCACACCTTGGACATTTTTGACGAGCACATTCCCCGCCGCCGCTGACGATGTCAAGGGCTTCATCAGGAAGTGCAATTTTACCGTCTAGGTAATCCTGGGCTTCCTGTTCAGTAATGTCCTTGCCTAGCTTTTCCTTGGCCAGAGTGATGATTTGTTCTGTTGTCATGGTTCTTTCCTCCTAATATTAATTATTTTTCCTTTTGTGATAATTTTTCTCCTATTATTAATAAATGTAGGTTGCCAATCCTATAAAGTGAAAAGGGGCTCAATCTAAGTCCCAGTATCCACATTTAATGCATACGTAACGACCTGTAAGTGTGTCCACGCCAAGCCTAGCTCCACACTTGGGGCAATTATTTTCATAGCATAATCCGCCACCGCTGACGATTTCTAGGGCTTCATCGGGAAGTGCTAATTTACCGTCTAGGTAATCCTGTGCCTCTTGTTCTGTGATATCCTTGCCCAGCTTTTCCTTTGCAAGGACAATAATTTGTTTTGTTTTCATTGTATAATTCTCCTCACTTAATATATCTTTCAATCCTATAATACATAAAATTGACTACCACATTTCTTGCACCAATAAACAAAAAAGTCACTATCTAGGTCATTTGAATTGCAATCGGGACAACGCATTGGAGCACATTCCCCGCCGCCACTGACGATTTCTAGGGCTTCATCGGGAAGTGCTAATTTACCGTCTAGGTAGTCCTGTGCCTCTTGTTGGGTGATGTCCTTGCCTAGCTTTTCTTTTGCCAGGGCGATAATTTTTTCAGTTATCATTGTAATTTCCTCCTTGTTTTATTACTCAAATTTCCTTATTGCGGGACCTGTGTATCGGCAGCTAAAACATTCTACTTGATCACATTTTTCATTCCAGTAAAGAGTATTCCCGCACTTCTCACATTTTTGTGTGCATTCCCCGCCGCCGCTGACAATGTCAAGGGCTTCATCGGGAAGTGCGATTTTACCCCTTAGGTAGTCCTGTGCCTCTTGTTCGCTGATGTCCTTGCCTAGCTTTTCCTTGGCAATTGTAATAATTTCTTTTGTTGTCAAAATACTTTCCTCCCTGTTTTTGTTGGTTTTATTTTATTAAAATAAGGTGGTTTTACCCACAAACCCTATGTCATCCAACCGTTGGCGTGCCACCAGCTCGGCGAAGTAGCCAGCCTTTGCGATAAGCTCGTCGTAGCTACCGTCCTCCATGATCCGCCCGGCTTTCAGTACGATGATACGGTCACACTCCTTTATGGTGGAAAGCCGGTGGGCGATGACAATGCGGGTACATTTGAGACTTGCCAGGGAATCAGCCACTTTTTTCTGGGTCAGGTTGTCCAGGGCAGAGGTCGCCTCGTCAAACATAAGGATTCGGGGTTTTGCTGCCACCGCTCGAGCTATCATCAAGCGCTGACGCTGTCCGCCGGAAATGCCACCGCTACCCTCACAAATCTGTGTGTGCATCCCCATGGGCATCTCCCTTATGTCGTCTGCGATACCGGCAAGCTTGGCCGCCTCCCATGCCTCGTCCATGGTGAGCCACGGGGCAGAGATGACAATGTTGGAGTAAATATCCCCAGAAAAGAGCTTGCCGTTTTGCATCACCACGCCGATGTGTCGCCGTAGAGATTTTAAGTCAATGGTACTCATATCCTTACCATCATAATAAATTGCTCCTTTTTGTGGTGTTTCAAAGCCCAACATCAGCCTCATAAGGGTAGATTTCCCACAGCCGGTCTCACCCACCAAAGCTACATACTGCCCGGGTCGGATTTTTAGGGACAGATTATCCACGATGAGGGGCATACTCTCGGTATAGCGGAAGGAAACATTGGAGAACTCCATACCGCCTGAGATACGGGTAAGAACCTTCTTACCCATGGACACCTCCGGCACTGTCTCCAAAATGGGCTTTACCATCTCCACCACAGGCTTGATATTGGCCGCCGTCAGGGCGATGCTGGAGAGGGAGAGGAATGCGCCGCTGACCATACCGTATGCCACGTTAAATACAAAATAGTCCGCCACCGATACACCTGATTTCACCGCTGTGTAATAGAGTATGATGGTTCCCACCAGGGAAATGCCGGTGGAAATGACTGTACTCAGCTTAATTAGCATAGGCGGGTCATAAGTTAGGCTGGCCTTTTGGCAATACAAAGTAGCCCACCGTGAAAAAGCCCTCTTCTCTGCTCCAGCCAGCTTTAGCTTCTGTACACCTGAAATGAAGGAATAGATGAGACCTGATTCCTTGGCACCCAGTTCCATCATCTCTTTGGATCGCTTCATCTGCATCAAAGTGGAGAGAAGGGTAAACAGCGCTGTTGCCAGTGTGATTGTGATTGCCGGAAGGACCAATGTGGGGGAATAGGTAAAAATCTGTGTGATGTAAACCAGAGAGAACACCGAGGTGAGTCCTGTGGTCAGAAGAATGCCTCCCAGCATATCACACAGGCTGTTGATGCTCTGGGTACGGCTGCTTAGCTCTCCGGCACTGTATTTCTTAAAAAATTCTGCTGGAAGAGACAGCACCCGCATCATGGAAGCCGCTTGTACCGCCGTGCCTGTCTTAGTTTTCAGACGCTCCATGACCATGTTTTTTACCGTACTAAGGAGCAGCCCCGCAATGCCGGTGGCCACCAGCATCACCGTTATCCCTAGAAAAAGTCCCATATCACCGCTTTCAATGACACTGGAAAAAATTATATTGTTGAGCTTTGGTCCCAACATTCCTATGAGGGTGACAGCCAAAGTAGCGCTAGCCACCATGCAAATATCTGCCGGGGTTAGTATCTGGGCAATATATACTAGTAGGTCACGGATACCCAGCTTTTTCAGTGGCAAGGGCTTATAGAAACAGATGGCCTCCGTCTCAAGTAGACTCGCTGTCTTGCGGTTCAGCTTTACCATTTTCCCGCTTTTATGGTCGAAAAAGGCGTATCCGGAAAGACCATGAGGCAACAGAGCCACTACGCCCCCAGTTTTGAGGGTTCCTAAAAAAGCTCCCACCCCATCACGGTACCAGGCTCCCTCCAGGTTAACTACCCGGCGCATGATGCCGGAGGGGCGCAGCAGATATTCCAGCTGTTCATTCAAATCAGTCAGTTCCTCCGGTAAGTCTACGGGCTTAACGTGGTAAAATTTCAATATTTCATCCACTGCATTTTTCGTTTTCTGCAGGTCGTTCATTAGTGCCCGGGTGGTGCCTTTTCCCATGACTACCCCTGCCATAGAGGCAAAGGAATCGGAAAAGGCATCGTCATCCGCACTGATACGCTGCTTAATTTGTTCATCAAACCATCCCATCATTCCTAACCTCCCTTCATTCGTTGGATACTAGGGAGGTATATAGCCCGCCCTTAATGTATAGCTCGTCATGGGTACCCCGTTCCACTACCTTGCCCTTATCCATGACTATAATTTCGTCACAGTCCCGAATGGTGGACAAACGATGGGCAATAACGATGCAGGTGATACCCCTGTCTTTGATGGCCTTTACTACCTCAAACTCCGTTTTTGCGTCTAGGGCAGAGGTGGCTTCATCCATAATGATGATGGTGGGATCCTGAGCCAGAACTCTTGCTATCTCCAATCGCTGGCGCTGTCCGCCGGATAAGTCCTTCCCGCCCTCCATGAGCTTGTAGCCGTATCCACCATCCCGCCCCATGATATCCTCGTGGAGACTTGCATCCCGGGCTGCCATGATGACTTCAAAGTCCTCAATGGAGCTGTCCCACATCTTAATATTGTTCATAATGGTATCCTCAAAGAGAATGATGTCCTGATCCACCACCGCCACCGAACTGGTGAAGATGCTGTGGTTAATGTCTTTGATGGGTTTACTGTCGAACAGAATCTCACCGCTCCAGGGCTGATACAGCCCTGATATAAGCTTAGAAATGGTGCTCTTGCCACAGCCGGAGGGACCGACAAAAGCCACCCGACTTCCAGGCTTTAGATGCAGATTAAAATCCTCAATGAGAGGTGCGTTAAGTTTTGAGTAGCCGAAGGTCACATCCTTCATGACTACCTCCCCTGAAAGCTTGCTATAATTACAAGCTTCATTAAGATTGCTGTCATAGTTTACGTCAGTGGGATATTCCATCACATCCTCGATACGCTCCATGTTGGTGCGCATCTCTTGAATGGTCTGCCCTGCTCCGATAAGAGAACTGGCCGGTCCGGTGAATGCGTTCAAAAATCCCTGAAAGGCCAGTATCATACCTACGGTGAACTCCCCCTGTATGGTCAAGTACACACCCAGCATCAGTACGGCGGTGGCGGTAAGGGAGGAAACCAGTTGGGGCACCAGCCCGAAGTAGCTATTAATTTTTGCAAATTTTACCATCTGGGTGTTTAGCCCAGCCTGATAGCCTGTCCACTTTTCAAAAAATCCGTTCTCTGCGCCGCTGGCCTTGATAGTTTCAATCATCTCAATCCCTGCCACAGCAGCACCAGCCAGCTTTCCTGCGTCACGCATCTGCACCCGAGTGACGTTGATCCGTTTCCGGGAGATAATCTGTGCTAAGCTTAAATTGATCAGGATTGATGCGAGACCCACTGCTGTCAGCAAAACGCTATACCGTAGCATGGCGATCAGATAAAATATCATCATGCCAGCCTGGAGCACCAGCGGGGCAAAGGTGGAAATTAAGGTGTTTGCAATGCCCTCGTTGAGAGATTGTCGCATGGCAATGTCACCAGCCATACGCTGGGAAAAGAAGGTCATAGGCATCCGCAACACATGCCATAAAAACGAGGAATTAGCTACAATAGCCAGCTTACCCTTCAGTTTCAGCGCATAGACTGCCTGCACCCATGAAACAATTAAAGTCACAGCGATCATTAGAACCATTCCTAGCAGGAAAGGATATAACCACTCCGGGTTTTGTCCGGTGAGCAGCCGATCAAGAAACACTCGTGAAAAGGCAGGGTTTATGATACCCATCAGCGAGGTAATGGCTGTGGTAAGTACCACAAAGGTCACTGCCGTGCCGGTACCCACCATGCGCTTTTTGATAAAGCTCCAGGTACTTTTAGGCTTCCCATCTGCTACAAAGGTCTCGCCAGGCTCAAAAAGGATGCATATACCGGTGAAGGACTTATCAAACTGTTCCATGGAAACGCTATAGGCACCCTTGGCAGGATCGTTTATATAGGCCTTATCACCCTGAAATCCATTAAGCACCACAAAATGATTGAAATTCCAGTGAATGATGCAGGGGAAGCGGCCGTTTTCACGAAGCTGCTCCGGTTCGTAGCGGTAGCCCTGGGCATTCAGCCCGTAGCTTCGTGCTGCTTTTAAAATATTTAGTGCCTTAGAGCCATCTCGGCTGACGCCACAGTCAGCACGTACCTGCTCTAGGGGTATCCACTTACCGTAATAGGCCAGCACCATGCAAAGGCTTGCCGCACCGCATTCCAGCGCCTCCAGCTGCATCACGACAGGTACCTTTGCCCGCCCTTTTTCTATTGGTTTTTTATCTTTCTTTTCTCTCATGGCTAACCTCAATTCAACAGGAAAGAGATGGGTGAGATGGTTTCAAGGACGATCTCACCCATATATACTCCGTCCTGTGCAGAAACATCTATCGTCACCGGAACCACCCAGTCTCCTGCTTTTATACCACTCAAATAAAGTGCATATGTGTCAAAGTCGGCGGTAATTTCCATAGGCGTGGAGGCAACAGAGATAATTTCACCTGCGCTGTCGCTTATTCGCACCTCCATACCGGGAGCGAGGCTCTTGGCCACCTCGGGGGTGACGTAGCAGATAGACTTGCCGTCCTGCACCAGAGCCATTGCTTCTCGGGTCGTCGTCAGTGTACCAAAGAGACCCCAAAAGCAAACACCGATCAGCAGTACAATCACTGCTACCAAAACCAGCCACAGGCTAGGGCGAGAAACCTTTATGTAGTCGTTTAGCTGTTCGGGGGAGGACACCCGATCCAGACTTGATTTGCGAAAAATGGTGTTACTACTCATGTTGTGATCTCCTTATATGATAAGTTAATATCCCTTTGTCAGTGTTAAAATATTGAAGCCATCCTGATACTCATATTCCACAGTGTCCATGGACTTTTTCACTATATAAAAGCCCAGTCCGCCAATGTCCCTCTCCTCAGCAGAAAGATTTGTATCCGGATCCGGTCTCTTCCTGGGGTCATAGGGGCAGCCGTTATCGGCAAAGCGCAGGATGAGGCGTTCTTCTTCCACGGTTACACCCACAGTGGCCTCGCTGGCGCCGGAGTACCTTGCAATGTTAGAGAAGATTTCATCCACTGCAATGTTCATTTGGGCAATCACCTTCCTAGGAATACCTGCCGCTTCCAGCTCCTGCTCCACAAAGGCCAAGACCTGTTCCATAGACTCCGGCGTGGGGGATAGCTTCAGCTTTTTCATGATCGGGTTGTTTTGGGGCTTCAACTCCAGACTCAGCATAGTGATATCATCAAACTGTGGTGCCTCACCTACAAAAGCATCAATATCCTCTTTCATTCGATGCAGTAAAACTTCGCAGCTCACATCCTTGTTGCGATTTAAGGCATCTAGCATCCTGTCGGTGCCATAAAGCTCATTGTGGGCATTGGTGGCTTCGGCCACACCATCGGTGTAGAGGAACAGCCTGTCTCCAGGTTCTATCTGAATCTCATATTCCTTATAACGGGAGCCTTCCATACCGGCCAGTACAAAGCCGTGCTTATCTTTAATAAGCTCATAGTCTCCCTCCGCCCTCCTAAGTACCGGATATTCGTGGCCGGCATTGGCACAGGTGAGCTTACCCGTGGAAATTTCCAAAATGCCCAGCCAAACCGTGACAAACATCTCCGCCTCATTATTCTCACAGAGCTCATTATTGACCTTTTCCAGCACCTCTTTAGGTGAGAGACCGGTCTGGGTCACATTCTTTAGGAGTGTCTTGGCAATCACCATAAAGAGAGCCGCCGGCACACCCTTGCCGGATACATCCGCCATTACCATGGCAAGCTTATCATCATCCACAAAGAAGAAATCGTAGAAATCTCCCCCCACCTCCTTGGCAGGGGTCATGGTGGCATAGATATCCAGCTCCGTCCGCTCGGGGAATGCTGGGAAGATACAAGGTAGCATACTGGCTTGAATGTTCTTGGCAACGTCTAGCTCTGCCCCGATACGTTCCTTTTCCGCAGTGACGGCGGTAAGATCGTCAATATAAGTATAAATGTCAGATTCCATTTGCCGAATGGAGCGATAAAGATGTCCCAACTCATCCCTTGTATCCAGACCAGGAAGTTCTAAGATACCATTCACACCTTCTTCACGCTCCCTGCGTCGTACAAAGTCACCAGTGGCTGACGCCAAGCGGTTAATTGGTGTTACTAGGATTCTCCTGGTAGCTGCCAACAATAGAACAGCCAATATTAGGGTAAGACTAATGAGAATCCCTGCTAATTTGATAAGAAAATCACCTTCCATGGCCTTAATCTCCGTCATGGAAAGATCCACATTAACATAACCGCACATGGTACCGCTCTCATCCTTGATGGGAACCAAGGCGGAAATCAACCATCCAAACTCATAGTTGGTAATGATAGGTTCAATAACATTGCCAGAGAGAAAATTTCCCTTGTTATCTAAAAAATCTCCAGGATAAAATTCTTGGAAATCGCCAAGAACAAAGGCTTTCTCACTGGGATCTGTATCATAGATATAATAAAAGCCCTCTTCTGTGGGTTTGACTACCACAGCATAGATGATGTTATTGCTCTCCTGAATATTGATTAAATGCTTCCGTGTTTCCCAGTAGGCATCATCTTCCTTACCACTCTTTAGGTAACGGTCCATGGAGTCCGGATCCACCTCGGCGGCCATAGTCTGCGCCAGATTGAAGGCTGTTTGTATCAGCTGATTTTCCAAAGCCTTTTTGTAAGTCTGATATCCAAAGATGATTGCTACGGCACTTAACACAGCAGCAATGAACACGATACCCATGGCCGTCTTAAGGCCTAAGGAGATACGGATAGTCTTTTTTTCTTTCATTGGGTGTATTCCTCCCTGATCCCTTAGCTACAAAATGATGAGCAATGTATTAAAGCCCTGATAACGACGATAGAAGAACTCCTTTGCTTTCTTTCGGACAATGGACATCCCCAGAGCATTTGGCCCCTGACCGTCCTCGGAAGAAAAAGGATTAAACTCATAGGAATTGTCCCTCAAATGAATGGTAAAGCCGTCCTGATCTGCAGATAGGGTTAACTTAATCAATACATCATTTCTATAATTGTTTTTTGCATCCTCCAATATGGCTGCACAAACCTCTTCCACAACCAAGGTAGCATAATAGCTTTGCGAAGGTGTGCAATCCCATTCTTCACAGGTACGTTGCAGTTGCTCTACAGTGTCTCCCAATAATTCTACATTTTGAATATAAGTGGAGAAGCTACGGACTGTGGCTGCTGTCTCACTAAGAGCTTGATTTAATCCTTTCTTCTTTCTCATGGAAATAAGGGTATAGCAAAAGGTACTCCATTCAGAAAGAGGAAATACCCACCAAAATGCATTGAGACCCAAAGGTGCTAGAGCAAACATGAATATCATAAAGCATATAAATAATCGCAAGGTTTGAATGATCAAAGCACTACGCTCTCTTTGGGATGTCTGCTGATAATAAATAGCTATTTGATTCCACAGAGAGGGTAAAATACTAATACAGTAAATCCATAAAGCCAAGATACCAATCTTTTTTGAAGCTCCTGAAAGTCCAAATAAGGAGCAAAGTGGTTCGGCTCCAAAGGAAAAGCCGAAGATTACCAGTAAGGCAAGTACTGATCCATACCACAGAGATAATTGAACAGTACGTTTCACTGCCGAAGCATCCCGTTCCGCTCGGTAGGTACTAATCATAGGCTGTAATGCCATTCCCGTACCATCTGCCACCGCAATAAAAAGCTGTGAAATACTATATACAACATTAAAGACACCCACACCCACAGGACCGCCAATAGAAAGCAACAACGTATTAGCACTAAGTACAGTAATAAAGGAATAAATATGTTGCACTGCAGAAGCAAAGCCTGTTCGCATACAACGAAAAAGTCCGCGAGGATTCAAGGGTGGCCAGGTAAACGAAAGCATACCCTGTTTACCTATGATATGCTTTCCACAGATAAACAGGCAGAACAGGGCACCAATGGCCGTAGACCATACAGAGGCTTCTACCCCCAAATCCAAACGAATTACAAAAACATAATTAAGTACAATATCTATAGTATTTGATACAGTCAAAGCAACAGCTGCTCGTTTTGAGGCACCGTCTCCATGAACAAAATAATAAAAGGGACCCTGACAAAACATAATAGGTATGCATAGGAGCTGAGTCCTAATATACCTTTCTGCCATGTCGTAGACACCTGGGTAGTCGGGACTTGCCCCTAGCAGGCCTAAAAGCTGGGGAAGAAAAATAATTCCCAGCACCATAGTCACTAGATAGGTAACAATCAAAAAGCGTAGCACCGAGCCAAAGACTTGATTTGCTTCCTTCGGTTTTCCAGCTCCCATAAGGGATGCATAATGAATGGAGCCACCTATGGAAAATCCATAACTAAGAAGGTTATAAAAGAGATAAACTGGTATGCCAAGGGAAATGGCGGACAATCCTTCCATCCCCATCTTGGCTCCAACAACCAAGCAATCCATCATTCCGCCTAAAGCCAAGCTTACGTTGGATAAAAGAGAGGGAATGAAAAAACGCCGAAAGGCTTTGTCTACAAAAATTCTCTCCTGTCCAGAGACGGCTCCTGTACGAACCCCACTCATTCTTCAATGGTGAGGACATCCGTAAATCCCGTTACCTCAAAGACCTCAAGAATGGTTTCATTCACATGGCGAACTACCATTTTGCCCTGCTTATTCATTACCTTCTGGGCAGAGAGAAGAACACGCAAACCTGCAGAGGATATGTACTCCAACTGGGCAAAATCCATAATGAGAGAATCCACACCATCAAGTGAGCTTTTCAGCTCTGCCTCTAATTGAGGTGCTGTCGTAGTATCTAAACGTCCCACTAATTCCACAGTTAGTTCTGCGGCACTTAAATTCTTATTAATTGTCATTTTCTTGTCCTCCATATAATTGTTAAATAAGGTTGTTTTACTCATTGAAATTGTATATCGACCATCCACTGTCTGCTGGGTTGCATCCCAGAGCCAGTCCTGCGTAGCCAATATTTTCATCCACCGCACAGTGAACATCCCCCGTATAGAGCACGGCTATGTCTGCACTGCGTTTGGTAGCGTTGGTCCTGTCACAGCCAGCCAAGGATAATGAAAGCACCACTGCAAGAAGGGTATTTACTATGTAAGATAATTTACCTTTTCGTTTCATTATTTTGTTACACCATTCGTAAATCTGTATTATACAACCACGCCTATGATTGGGATTTCACCACAATCAGGCACATATCCCCCATATGGTCTTCGGGAAAGAAGTCGTAGAAGGTAAAGTTGCAGATGAAGCGATCCGCACTGACCACAACATAGCCATCCTGATTATGGTCGGAAGTATCGAAGGGGTCAGCCATAATTAGTACGTCATCGCCCTCATGGGCAGTACCCATGGTGTCATATCCGATGACTACTTCCCAATGTCCTCCCCAATCATTCCATCCCACCAGCACTGGGTATCCGGCCTTAATCTGTTCTCTAAAGAATCCCTTGTTGATGTTGTCCAAATTATCTTGATAATCATAGGTGGTCACCAGATCGAAGCCACCTACACCCCTTAAAATCTCAATCATCTGATCGATGCAGGTACCAATATGCTTTTCTGAGTGGTCACTACATAGTGCAGCCAAGCTCTCCTCATTCCAATCACCTAAGACTCCATAATGCTCCAGTACCATCATGATGGAAGCCGGACCGCAAGACCACCAGGCGCTTTGCTGAAGGGTCTTGAACCCAGGTATGATGTACAGTGAATCACTGGATTTAATGTTGTAGAAATCTAGATTGTAAAAGTAGGGAGAATCGGCATGGTCACCCACTCTATCCCAAATATCAGCACCTTGATCCTCTAGCGGATTGGAGTTGGGGATCTTCATTTCATTCTCAAAATTGCCTGCGGAGAACGCTGGATATACAGTCATCACCAATAGGCAGCAGACTCCACACAATAAAAGACTCCCACAAAGTGCCACCCAAAGAGATATCTTTTTTTTCATTCAAACTCTCCTCTTAATCCTAGTGTGGTATATACAAATGTTAGCTTCAACCAAAGTTGCCTAATCAACTCTCGATTCAAAGGCAGGGCATGTCCTCTGTTTGGAGAGGGCATACCCTGCGCAGTTGTTGGCAGCCAGGTTATCATAAGATCTAAAACACCTTATATCCTATGATTTTACGTTCCTGATGTTCACCAGGTTTGCCCTTGGCTCATTTATGTTTTGTTAATTACTTGGTTTTTCTTACGCCCTTATCATCTACCTCGAACTCATCAATCTTAGTATTTCTGGCAAGGGAGCCGTCGGCGTTAAAGTAATACCACTTGTCATCGATCTGGAACCACTGACCGGAAACCATATTACCGTTGGTATCAAAGTAATAGGTCTTGCTGTCACTCTTCTCACCCATATCCCAGAAGCCAACTACCATCTGATTACCGGAGTAATACCGCATATTTCCGGTGTTATCTTTGACCCAGCCGGTTTTCAGAGAGCCATCAGTGTTAAAGAAATATTTCACCCCATCTATGTTCTTTGTCTCGGTGACGAACTTGCCATTTTCGTAGTACATCCACATGCCAGAGTCATTCATCCTCCAGCCCTGCATGGTGCCACTTGAGATCGTCAACTCTAGGAAGCGACGTAGTACTGCCGAGGCCTCAGCACGAGTGACTATCCCCTGGGGATCAAAGAGATTCCCAGCTTTACTGCTAATTACACCTGCCATCTGCATTTGCTTCACGGCTTCCTTAGCATAATCGCTGATTTTATCGCTGTCTGCAAAGTTGTTTTCCTCATAAACCTTTGGCAATGTTATTCCGCTGACTTTGGCGTAGTTTTGCAGGATAACAGCCATTTCCTCACGGGTAATGGGTTGATCCGGGAGAATTTCTCCATTGTCGGTGTCGTTTATGATGGTGTTTTTACTTGCCCATTCAAAGTATCCGGCGAACATTTCTCTTGTCATGGCTGTGTTCGGGCTAAATCTTGCGGGAGAAGTGCTGCTGATTAAACCACGGCTTACCACAAACTGGATATCTTCCTTTGCCCAGTGGCTTTCAATATCATTGAATGCGGTATTGATTTGCTTGTAGCCAATGCCGTAGGTGGATAAGTGATTGGTTCTAAAGCGAAGTACCTTGTTTACACTGTCATAGACTGAGTTTATGAGCCAGTGTACCTTGCCCTTGCCGTCCACATAGACAGCCTGTATATTCCCTGCTCTTTCCTTTGTACCAAGGGTGTAGGGAATGGTTATGGAGATACTACCTGTTCCAAAGCTCTGTATCTGTTTTCCTTTGCCGTAGTTCACCTTGAGGTCAAATACAGGGCGGCTACCAATGGCTTTTTTCGCATTATTAGTTAACTTACCGTTGTCCATAAGGGTAGCTGTAATACTTACATCAGAATCTGCTTGCTTGTTGATTTCCTGTATGGTGGCCAAATCCATATCAATTCTAATGTTAGGAGTTTCCACCACAAAGTTAAGGATTTTCTTCGCAATGATGGCATCCTGCACTTTCTTTGGCAGATTAATGGTAATATTAGTACCGGTCATGTTGCCGGTGTCTACCTGTAATACCACAGTGATGCCATTTTCCTCATTCCCATTTTTCTTGGCATCCGCCAATGCCTTGTCAAAGGCCTCGGTCACCTTTTTTACAGTGACATCCACTGTAATGTTACCACTTTTGTCCACTTTGCCAGAGAGCTTGATTTCTCCCTGTGTGGGGGAATTAGGCTTGTCTGGCGCGGGTGGCGTAGGTGTAACGGTGACGGAGCTTTCGTTGTCTGAGGAGCTTCCACCCGGAGTTGGAGCAGGGGTATCGGAACCGCCGCCATCACCACCAGTTGGTGTGTATGGAGTAATCTCAATATATTTGTAGTCATTGATATTTTTTGCCAGCACTTCATCTGTCACATAGCTTGCATCACCGCCGTTGTTTCCGGCGTTGTTTCTGTGGGAATAACGGCTGTCAAAGGTTGGAGCTGAGCTCATGGCCTTGGATATGCCGGCCTCACCGCTGTCGACTTCCACTTTGCCACCATTGATGATGATATTATTACTGGAGATACCGAAGCTTCCGTCGGTTGCTGAACCTCCGGAGGCCTCCAAGGTGGCGCCGTCATTAATGATGACTTTACCAGTAAGGATACCGCAGCTTTCATCGACTGCAGAACCGCCAATGGCAGTCACACTACCGTAAACTTCCAGGTTACTAGATTCATTTGCAAAATGTATACCGTAGCTGACCTCACCTGTTTTACCACCGGTGGCTGTTAGGCTGCTGCCGCTGTTAACAGTAAGGCTGGCATCGTCACCACCAAGATACACGCCGTAACTTGCCCGGTCCGATTCTGCCCCTTCAGCTGTGACACTTCCATCGCCTTTCATTGTCAGGTTACCGTCGTGAATGCATATCCCAAAACTGCCAGAAGAGCTGCCAGCAACAGGTGCACCGGCAGCAATCAGTTCACCGCCTTCAACCATCAGGTCGCCATTCTCAATGTGTATCCCGTAGCTATCGCCATGATCCCCTTCGGTTACCGATCCTCCGCCAACCACAAGTTTGCTGTCACCAAAAATGGTGAGATTGCCAGAGACATAGATTCCGGCACCGTCATTGCCTACAAGAGGGCCTTGTACAAAGATGCTGTTATGCTCTCCTAACCGCTCTAGCTTCAGTTCACCGATGGCGTAAATACCGTACTTATTGCCTTTCGTATCTGTATAAGCCTCTGAGATCATTGCGTTATTAAGGGTAAGGATGTTTTCGCCTGGGTCATAGGTGACGATTCCTGTAATACCTTCGCCTTTTATTCCGTCCTTATTCTCACTGGTCACCCGCTGGCCGCCTACCCAGACGTCATAGCTGGTGACAGGCTCGATCTGGACATATCTGTAGCCGTCGATACCACTTGTGAGCTCTTCGTCTGTCACAACGATTGCATCGCTGCCGTTGGTTCCAGCGTTGTTTTGGTGGGTATAGCCGCTGCCAAAGGTGGGAGCCGAAAACATGGCTTTGGATATGTCCGCCTCACCGCTGGCAACTTCCACAGTGCCGCCATTGATGGCGATATGGTTGCTAGAGATGCCATAGCTATTGCTGGCGGCATAACCACCGGAGGCTTCCAAAGTGGCGCTGCCGTTAACGGTGACTGTCTCAACAAGGATACCACAGCTTGTGCCGTAGGAAGAACCACCGTAGGCAGAACCGCCAATGGCAGTCACACTACCCCCGTTAACTGTTAGTTGGGTAGATAATCCCTCAAAATATATACCATAACTGAAACCAGCCGTTGTACCGCTGGCGCCGGTCGCTCTTAGGCTGCTGCCGCTTTCCACGGTCAGGCTGGCATTTTCACCGCCAAGATACACTCCATAGCTTAAAGGATTCCTATCTTCCACGGAAGCGATCACACTGCCTTCATCTTTAATGGTCAGATTACCGTCGTGAACACATATCCCATAGCTGCTAGAAAATCTACCTGCAACAGCACCAGCGGCAATTAATTCACCGCCCTTAACGGTCAGGTCGCCATCCTCAATGTGTATCCCGTAACTATCGCCATAATCCCCTTCGGTTATCTGTCCGCCGGTGACCACCAGACTGCCGTCGCCAGAGATGGTGAGATTACCAGAGACATAGATTCCGGCACCGTTTTTGTCTGCATCAGGGCTTGGTATAACGATGTTGCTATTGCCTATCCGCACCAGATTCAGGTCGCCCATGGCATAAATACCGTACTTATTTCCATCATCTATATATGCGGTGTCTGTGATGCTGACATTATTAAGGGTAAGGGTGTTTTCACCTGGGTCGTAGGTGACGATTCCTGTAATGCATTCACAAGTGATATTGTCCATATTCTCACTGGTCACACGCACGTCGCCTACCCAGACGTCATATTTGGTGACAGGTACGATCTCGACATATTTGTAGTTGTCGATACCCGCTGCCAGCTCTTCGTCTGTCACAGGTCGTGCATCACCGCCGTTGGTTCCCGCGTTGTTTTGGTGCCCATAGCTGCTGCCAAAGGCGGGAGCCGAACTCATGGCTTGGGATCTTTCAGCTACACCGCTGTCCGCTTCCACTTTACCACCATTGATTTTGATATTGTTACTGATGATACCGAAGCTTCCGTCGGTCGCAGAACCTCCGGAGGCTTCCAAGGTGGCGCTGCCATTGACAATGACTGTACCAGCAAGGATACCGCAGCTTTCATCGACTGAAGAACCGCCCATGGCAGTCACACTACCGCTAACTGTCAGTTCGGAATTTTCCTTTGCAAAATGTATACCGTAGCTGACCTCATCTGTTTCACCACCAGTCGCTTTTAGGCTGCTGCCGCTGCCAACATTCAGGCTGGCATCGTCACCACCAAGATACACACCGTAACTTGCACGGTCCGATTTTGCCCCTATAGCTGTGACACTTCCATTGTTAGAAATGCTCATGTCACCGTTGTTAATGCATATCCCATAGCTGAACGAGGCGTTGCCGGTAACAGGTGCACCGGCAGCAATCAATTCACCGCCTTCAACGTACAGGTTGCCATTTTCAACGTGTATCCCGTAGCTATCTCCATGGTCCCCTGTGGGTGCTCCTCCGGTCACCTCAAGTCTTCCGGTACCTTCGATAGTAAGATGGCCGTTAGCATAGATTCCAGTAACGTCATTCTCACCTATCCGCATCAGCTCCAGTCTGTTGTTGGCGTAAATACCGTACTTATTGCCCTCTTTATCTGTATATGCTTCTGTTATCTTAGCGCCATTAAGGGTAATGTAATTAAAACTTGATGAGTAGGTGATGTGTCCTTCAATACCTTCGCCAGTTATACTTGTTCTATTATTACTGGTCACCTGTTCCTTGCCTACCCAGATACCATATTCTTTGTAAGGCTCAATCGTAACATACTGGTAGCCGCTGTAATTGTCCACATTTTTTAAATCGTTGTAATTGCTTCCAGCGTAGTATGTGGGCTTATAATCACCAAAGGTGGGCGCCTTGTTTATGGCTTGGGATTCACTGGATTCACTAGCTTCGCTGTCACTAATAGCTTTCACTGTGCCACCATTGATTGTGATATCATTTGTGAAAATGCCGTAGCTTAAGTCGGTCGCTGATTTGCCCTCGGCAGACACATTGCCATTGATTGTGATATCATTTGTGTAGATGCCGCAGCTCTTCTTGTTTGCAAAATTGCTGTCAGCAGACACATAGGTATATCCATCTCCTTTTATGTCAATACTTCCATATGTTAAAATTCCATAGCTATCAGTATCCGCTTTACCGCCGCTGGCTGAAAGCGAACAACTATTGTTAACCGTCAGTGTAGTATTTAAACCTTTTAAAAAGATACCGCAGCTCATGTTGGTCGCATAAGAACCCCTAGCCCACATATGATTATTATCAATAATATTAAGTTTGGCTCCATCACCTTCTAAAAAAATGCCATAGCTCTCCGCTGAAGTACCGCCTCTTGCATTCACCCAGGCCCATTGGTGATTAACAGTCAGAATGGCATTTTCAGCAGGAAGAGACAAGCCATGGCTTGCATCCCTCGCCGTACCCCCATCGGCTGACACACTCGTTTTCAGGGTTAAGTTATTGCCAACTCTTATCCCGTAGCTGGAGCCATTACTCGCTTCTCCACTGTATACATCCAAATCACCACTGCCGGAGATAGTGAGATTGCCTGTGACATAGATCCCCGCACTGTCACCCACCTGGTTATTTAGGCTTCTGCCGTCAACTAAGCTATCTTCGTTATTTAAATCTGTTAAATTAATATTTAGGTTGCCGGTGGAGTAAATACCGTACCTATTGCCATCTATATCACATGCCCCTGTGATCTTTGCACCATCAAGGGTAAGGGTGCTGGAGGATGGGTTGTAGATGACGGTTCCTGTAATAGCTGAACCGGTTACACTATTCATATTGTCACTGGTCACCTCCACGCCGCCTACCCATACTCCATAGCTAGTGGCGGCCGAGCTGTTAGCTGCTAGCTCCAAAGAGTAAGCTTCTTCCGTAGCTTCCATGTCCTCGTCTGGGCTTCCGGTATCCTGAAGGGATTCCTCATCCGAGCTTCCAGTACCTTGAACAGATTCCTCGTCTGGACTTCCAGTATCCTGAAGGGATTCCTCGTCCGGGCTTTCGGTATCCTGAATAGATTCCTCGTCCGGGCTTCCAGTATCCTGAAGGGATTCCTCACCAGCAATCACGTCTGTTCCCGTGTTGGTCAGGGTTTCCATGGTCGTATGCATTTCTTCCGCCGTTGCCGAAACTGGCAGCATGGTACACACCATGCACAGCACAAGAAATATACTTAGTATTTTTTTTCTCATGTTCGTACTCCTCCTTAAAAACTTTTGTCTTTTGGGTTAGTTGACTTTACTACTCCTCTACACTAGTTATAATCTCTCCTCACCCTTCAGCAGAATTGGCAGCGAATACTGGTATAAAGTCAAAATACAGCTTTATGTTATATACCTGAATGCTCCTTTCCTACTGGGTGAAACCCCAAAATATATGCGGGTATACGGTTCATTGGTCTTTTTAACAGGGCGTTATAGTTCTTTTCCACCTCCCGATATACCATGAGCTTATTCTCTAATATTTTCTGTGCTGCTGTATCATTTTCACCTCCGCGTTCCTGCATATACAATCTACGATGCATTTGCACCTGCTCGCTGATGATATTAAGACTCTTCTGCTTTGCAGATAGTTCCTTGAAACTTACAATAAACCACAACGTAACAAATGCTGCCACACACATTCCTGCAATAAACCAACCAAGGGTGGCTGCAGTCATAGAACATCCCCCCTTTTTCTTGTAAAATCTATATCAATCGACAATATAATATCAGTTTTATCCCTATATAAACCATTTACCGCACGAATCGTGTCTCCTACCGCACGAATCGTAATTTAGGATTCTTAATGTCCCATCAATTGAAATATTATGAAGCCACTTTTGTATTGGTTGTTTGTTTGAGATAGATGAAGCAACTCCTTTCGTTTTCTGCAAAATATTGATGAGCATCACCTCAATAAGTTCTACTACTTCGTCAAGTCTCTGTTGTAATGCGTCTTTTTCTGGCTACACAGGATGACCCTGCTCTTTCTACTATCATTAGACGTTTACAAACCGACCATTGTATTTTTATTACCATTCACTAAAGAAACTCAACTACTTCAATATCTCTTTCTACCGACAAATCATGATATTCATTTTTGCAACGAATTAATGGTTTCGTTACTTCTATGGGGTTGATATAAACTATATTACCTACTTATTCATTATTTAATCGAATTTCACTGCCAATATAGTAGTCGATAATATTATTTACAAAAATCTGACAAATATATGGATCCAGATGATTGAAGCTATTTGCTTGTATTTCCTCAACCGCTTTTAAAGGTGAATTCTTTTTGCTATATGCCTTGGTAGCTGTGATTGCATCAAATGTATCAGCTATTGCTATTATTCTACCGAATAAATTGATTTTTTCTCCCTTTAACCCCAAGGGATATCCTGTTCCATCCATTCTTTCATGATGGAATAAAACACCTTGTAGCACTTCCGAATCGAATGCGTTGACCCTATCTAATATTTTATAGCCTATGACCGGATGAGATTTCATCTTCTCCATCTCTTCTAATGTTAATGTTTCAGCCTTATTTAATAGACTATCTTTAATCTTTGCTTTCCCAATATCATGTAAAAGTCCTGCGCAAACCAGGTTTCCTAATTTAAAATAATCCAAATTCAGCCATTTGCCAATGACAAATGATATGAAAGCTACATTAGCCGGATGAGAATGCATATAAGGGTTTTTATCCTGAACACTGTTTAGAAATGTTAATATATTCGTATCATCATTTAGATATTTACAAATTTGAACGGAACACATTTCAACAGGATTTAGATATAATTTTCTGCCAAACCTGATATCTTCCACAATATTACGCGAAATTCTTATTGCTTGATTATAAATCTCTTCTAAACTAAACATAATAATAACCATGCCTTTCTCAATACTTGCAAACTTTGGGCCGCAGGCACAAATTTGCGTGTGAAAAATTTAGCATTCACACTAACAGTACATGCCTTCCCTTTGAGTTAGTTTGTGCCGAGGATTACGCAGGCACAAACTTCTAGGTGTGAATTATGCTTTTTAATAATTCACACTACTCTCCTTTAAACTATGCAAATAATGTTCACTATATCTGCAAACCAGCCAAGGGTAGCTTCTTCCATAGAACATCACTACCATTTTTGTAAACTCTCTTTCATTTGACATAATATATCAATTTATTCCTTACAAAAACCATTTACCGCACGAATCGTATCTCCTACCGCACGAATCGTAATTTCTTAATTTGGTTGCTCCAAAAGAAGCAACTTCCTCTATAACATGAAAAAAGCCACCTTAAAGGGCTAACCCCTTAAAGGTGGCAAATCCAAATTTCTCTTATGCTTTTTCTACCGGTACCCATATTTCACTGTAATTCTCCTCAGGAATCCCCTTTAGAGTATACATTTCAATATTATATTTTCCTGCCAGCTTATATTCCTTACAGTTGGGAAGCCACTCAGACCATATCTTAGTATTGACATCCTGTAAAACCTTTGGAAGAGCTCCACGGCAAGGGAATACTGCCCATGTCCCAGCAGGAATTAACCTTGTGACACAGCCCTCTGGAATCTCCTTCCATGGAATATAATTATCCGCTATAAGATATTCAAAATCCTTCCCCTCTAAATCCATACAGATTCCATACATTCCACAGATTTCTCTTTCATCTCCTGCACACATATTTTGTGCCGAGGATTACGCAGGCACAAACTTCTTATTAGCAAATATTGCTGTTAGCTCCATGAAATCAAGTATTCTCCTAGTTATTGGTCAAGCAAGGATATAACTTTTGAAGTTATAAAAAGGAAGTAAAATATTGCCCTCAAAGTCAGTGACAATGAGGGCAATATTTATTTGTGCACATTGATTTCGCTTTTCACATACTCTTCTTCTGGATTTAGAAATAAATATGTGCGTAACACAATACATTGATTTTGTATTTGGTGACACCCTCCATTGAATTTAATTCTTGTTTTTACTATGATAAAGCAAAAACTGAGGTGTAAACAATGAAAGCAAAATCGAAACCAATCATAAAAACTGTATTTGTTATTATAATATGGATATCCGCTTTAATCATCGGGAAAATGGCAGGTGCATTCATCGTAGGTGAAGCGGCTGAACAGGAATTAGCTGCTAGTTTTATTTCAAGTGCAATCTTATATTCCTTCGTTACATTGATCCTTCTTCTTTTAATCAAAATCATGAAACTTAATTCTGTTGCGGAGGATCTAAGGATAATCAACTTCCGCTTGGGATTGTTTCCTCTGCTGGCATTATTTCTATGCTTCGCCGGAGATATCTTTTTATTTTTCAAATTTGTAAATCTAATTACAGGCCAAGATTTTCTTAATTGGAACAAATTAGTATTCTCCGGCCCATTTTCCTTGTTATTAGCTCTATTTGTTTATGCTACGGTAGGTTTCTCGGAGGAATTATGCTTTCGAGGCATCCTGCTCAAATTCTGGTTGATTCATTTTACAGACAATAATAACGGTAGAATAAAAGCAGCTTTCCTAACTTCCATGCTGTTTGGATTGGTCCACCTGGTGAACTTATCCAACGGTCTTAACGCCGCCAATGTAATCTATACCTTAGCCCAAATTCTCTTTGCAACAATGTATGGAATTTTTTTCTCAGCAATCCTTTATAAAACGAAATCCATATGGTTATGCGGGTTAATTCATGGTATGATTAATTTTGTAGGAAATATCTCCGATATTTTCATACTGAAGCAGGTTATGGATTCCGTGCCGGCCAGTATACTCACCGGCTATTCTGGGCTAGTAAGTATCATTACTATACTGGCAATCTCTCCCGGATTCTTTTGGGCCATCCACTTTATGCTAAGGAAATATAAAAAATGATGGAGATCAAATATGAAGCTCACTCTTAAGGAAGAAAAGAAACATGAACTGGAAGTAATCATTATCTATCCTGAACTGGACTTTAATGTAAAACAATTGATTGATCGGGTAAAGGGGTTTAATCAATCCATGTCTGTTTATGGAGAAGTCGGCTCCTGTCGTATCAATATATCCCATATCTATTACATAGATACCGTTGATCGAAAAGTGTTCATCTACACAGAGAACGAGCTATACCGGTCAAACAAAAAACTCTATCAGCTGGAAGCTGAATTGAAGGAATATGGCTTTGTTAAAGTAAATAAAGCATGTCTTTTAAATAGAAACAAGCTTAAAGCTTTGAAAAATGTGTATAACAGTCGTTTAGAAGCTGAACTCATCAATGGTGATAAAATCAATGTATCAAGAACCTATCTCCCAAACATAAAAAAATCACTTTTATAGGAGGATAACCAATGAAAAGATATATCAACAGATTTCCTCTAATACTAATTTACAGTTTCTGCCTTGTTGGAGTATCGCTATTCTGGGTTAATTTTGCGGAAGCACTCTTCTTTGATACCGGCTGGTGGAAAGAATTTGAGACTCACGGATCCATATTGTTGTATGCTATTATTCTTTTTAGCATATACTGGGTCATTGAGGGGATTGGATTAACGAATTATTTATTTGAGTTATCGATAGAGTTTGGTATCTTTATTGTTCTCTATCTCATCTTCGGCCATCTATTCCACTGGTATGACTTAAAGAACTGGTGGGCTATGCCAATTCAGTGCATTCCGGTCTTTGCAATTACTTATTTATTCAGATTGCATCATATCAATCAAGATATTGGCTTCATTAATTCTAAGCTAAACGGTGAATGAAACTGATTAACTTTAAAATGTCGTAGGCTCGAATCTAACTTCCCTTGGGTAGTGAAAAAGAGCCCATACTTATGTATGAACTCTTTCTTCGTTACAGGGGCAGTAGGATTTGAACCCACGACCTGCGGTTTTGGAGACCGTTATTCTACCAGCTGAACTATACCCCTAAATATTAGTACGGTCTCAATATCTCGTACTATTTTGACCGTGCTTGATAAGTATAATATGATTATAAAGAAAAGTCAAGCAGTTTTTGAAAAACCGAACAAAGGCTTACAATATAAGGCTTTCATAGCTTTTTGTGGGGATTTTTACATTATCTTTTCATTCCTTTTGGCAGGACTTTAAGATTTATATAAGTACCTTTAAGCACAACATCTAGTATGTTTACGAATGAAGTTAATTATATTAAATATGCATTTCGAAAGATTTCCTGCATCTTTATATTTCCTGCTATCCTATATTAATCCATTCCTTATTGTATTTATCTTTTATAACTATCACCTATTCAACACTTGCCATTACTAGTTCTTCACAGGCAAGTACCGAATTGACACATTCACCTACATTACCAAGGCAAATCTTAACGGATTCTTCCAATTCCTTTTGTACTTCGACTTCTTCTTCTAGTTTATGGGCTAAATCACTTACACCAGCGGAAGCCTCAGATATATTAGCAAATACTTGATTGAGTTCTTCAAGCACACCCGCCATATCCTTGTTCTTAATTATATCCATACAAGGATTATCCATGAGAGATCGGCAACAATCCATCAGTTTACCAGCTAAGAGACTACCCTCTCTTGTAAACCTCAGCACATCATCTGATGTATTCATTATTTCATAAGCACTTTTCTCCATGGTCAGTTGAGAAGCGTCCCAAGCTTCCATTTTAGTTGTTACATTGGTCATACATTCCTGAGCTGACGCAAGAAGTATTAATCTTTCACGTATCTCATCCTTCATTCGTATCTCCCCTTGATATTACGAAATCTCTATCTCTTTAGTAACCCCATTACTTCCTGAATATTTCTGACTCCTATTAATTTAATCCCCGATGCTTTTATATGCTCTTTGTTGGCTTGTGGTAAAATACATACCTCAAAGCCCATCTTAGCTGCTTCCATTACTCTCTGCTCTGCCATATTTACTGCTCTTATTTCTCCTGTTAATCCAACTTCACCAAATAGTACTGTTTTATTATCTAAAGCAATATTGCGATAGCTGGATAAGATTGAAGTTGTTATCGCCAAATCAAGTGCCGGTTCAGTAATACGCATACCACCAGCTACATTGACATAAGCATCACAGTCGGATAATTGTATTCCGGCTCTCTTCTCTAATACTGCCATCAAAAGATTGACCCGGTTATAGTCTGTCCCTGCTGCCGTTCTTCTTGGCATGTTGAAATTGGTACGGCATACCAGAGCCTGCACCTCTACAAGAATTGGTCTTGTTCCTTCGATAGAAGCTGCCACAACAGAGCCCGGTTCTCCTTCCGGCCGTCCCTTTAACATGAATTCTGAAGGATTCTTTACTTCCACCAGCCCTGTTCCCTGCATTTCAAATACACCAATCTCATTGGTAGAGCCAAAACGGTTCTTGACTGCACGAAGCACTCGATAAGCAGCATAATTATCTCCCTCAAAATACAGAACTGTATCCACCATATGCTCTAATACTCTGGGACCTGCAACTACCCCTTCCTTAGTTACATGTCCAATGATAAATATGGTAACACCCCTGCCTTTGGCTATCTTCATCAGTGTGCTTGTTGCTTCTCTTACCTGGCTTACGCTGCCTGCTGCTGCACTGACCTCTTCCTTAAACATGGTCTGTATGGAATCTATCACTACAATATCTGGATTATACTTATGTATGGCTTCTTCGATTATATCTAAATCTGTTTCACATAGAAGCAGTAGCTCGCCGTGAAATACGCCGAGCCGCTCTGCTCTCATTTTAATTTGACTTAGAGATTCTTCTCCTGAGATATATAGTACCTTTAAGGATTTTGCTACAATCTCTTTACACATTTGAAGTAAAAGTGTAGATTTTCCTATTCCCGGATCGCCCCCTACAAGAACGAGACTGCCATGCACTATTCCCCCTCCCAGGACTCGGTCTAATTCTTCAATTCCTGTGAGCATTCTAAGCTCTGTCTCAGCCTTAATATTGGATAGTAGTTCCGGTTCTCTTATTTGTCTTAGACCCACGGGTTTAGCACTTTTCTTAAGCACCGGTTCTTCTGCAAAAGTATCCCATTCCTTGCAACCCGGACATTGACCTACCCATTTTGCCGATTCGAAGCCACAAGTTTTACAGAAAAACACGGTTTTGATCTTAGCCATCTTAAAGTTTAACCACCTTTATCCTATATGTTTTATCTTCTCCTAGATCTAGGCTCAGTACTAGCTTACCGCCTAAATTAGTTTTCATTTTTCCAAGATTCATATCATTTTTATAAATCTCATATTCTTTTTCAGCCTCTAATTCTAAGGTGATTTGTGCTGTTTCATTACCAGCTACCTCAAAATTCACATAATTGCCCTTTGTGTCAAAATGAAATACGGCTGTACCAGGAACCGATTCGTAGACAAATATACCGTTTTTCTCAAGCTTTGTTATTTCATTAAATGTTTTTACTTTATACAGGTCCCCCTGATGTTCAAAATCAGATAGTTTTGATTTTACTTTTAATGCATAATTTCCAAAGCTAATTGTCCCATCGCTTTCTTTGCGTATTAACTCTTCAATAACTGCCATTGTATGACCCTCCTAATAGTAATTATATAAAATGTGACAGATACTCTAATATGCGGAACATATTCTTATATTATAAACGATATATCGGGCAAATTCTACTACTTATTTTTTCACCTGAACAGCTATTTCATTATCAAGGTACTCAACACGAACGGTGTCCCCTTCTTTTATAGTTCCTGAAAGTATGGCTTCCGCCAACTTATCCTCTATATTTGTCTGTATTGCTCTTCTAAGAGGTCGGGCACCATACTTAGCATCGAAACCTACCTCTGCAATATGATTAACTACGTCATCACTGGTTTCAAGAGTAATATTCATCTGAGATTTACTTCTCTTCGCTATGGTTGCAATCATTATAACAACAATGCTACCAATATCTTCCTTGGTTAATGAGTGGAATACGATAATTTCATCAATACGGTTGATAAACTCTGGCTTGAATATTCTCTTTACCTCATCCATCACTCCTTCCTTCATACGCTTGTAATCTTCTTTCTCGTCTACGACAGAAGCAAAACCCAGGCGCTTTGGAGCTATAATGTTTTGTGCTCCTGCATTGGAAGTCATAATGATAATTGTGTTCTTAAAACTTACTCTTCTTCCTTGAGCATCAGTAATATGACCATCATCTAATACCTGTAGTAATATATTGAAAACATCTGGATGTGCTTTCTCTATTTCATCAAATAAGATTACTGAATAAGGATTTTGTCTTACCTTCTCGCTAAGCTGTCCGCCTTCATCATAACCAACATATCCCGGAGGTGAACCTATTAACTTACTAACACTATGCTTCTCCATATATTCGGACATATCAACACGGATAATAGAATTTTCACTGCCAAACATGGCTTCAGCAAGAGCCTTTGAAAGCTCTGTCTTACCTACACCTGTTGGTCCTAAGAAGAGGAAGGAACCAATAGGTCGATTTGGATCTTTCAAACCAACCCTACCACGACGGATTGCTTTAGCAACTGCACCTACAGCCTCCTCCTGGCCCACCACTCTCTGATGGAGTATGGTCTCTAGATTCTGCAGACGCTCTGTCTCTTCCTCTGCCAGTTTCTTAACAGGTATTTTCGTCCAGCTCGCTACGATCTCAGAGATTTCATTTTCACTTACTACCAGCTGCTTATCCAGCTTCTGCTTTTCATCCACAAGTTTTTGTTTCTCTAATTCTTCTGTTTTTTCCTCTTGTAACTTCTTAATCTCACCAGCCCTTTCATAGGCTTCTGTTTTAATTGCCTTTTCCTTCTCATCTTCCAGTCGTTTAATCTCAATCTCTAATTCTTTGATGGAGGGAGATGAGGTAAAGGTACTTAAGCGTACTTTAGAGGCGGCCTCATCCATTAAATCTATAGCCTTATCTGGTAGGTATCTGTCATTAATATAACGGCTAGACAGTTTAACTGCTGCCTCTAAAGCTCCATCGGTAATACGCACCTTATGGTGAGCTTCATATTTATCCCGTAATCCAAAGAGTATTAAAATTGCCTCCTCTTCCGAAGGTTCATCTACTACAACGGGTTGAAATCTTCTTTCAAGAGCTGCATCCTTTTCAATATATTTGCGGTATTCTTCTCTTGTGGTTGCTCCTATTATCTGAAGTTCACCACGAGCCAAGGAGGGCTTAAGAATGTTGGAAGCATCAATTGCTCCTTCTGCTCCACCTGCTCCGATTATGGTATGGATTTCATCAATGAACAAAAGTACATTACCATCACTGATAACCTCACTAATTACTTTTTTAATTCTTTCCTCAAATTCGCCACGATATTTTGATCCTGCAACCATACCTGATAAATCTAAAGTAACCACTCGTTTTTCTTTAATGGTATCTGGAATATTACCCTCAATAATCTTTAATGCCAGGCCTTCGGCAACTGCTGTTTTACCAACTCCAGGCTCGCCTACTAGACAAGGATTATTCTTGGTTCTTCTGCTGAGTATCTGAACCACTCTTTGAATTTCATTTTCTCTACCGATAACCGGATCTAATTTACCTTCTCTTGCATATTCTGTTAAGTCACGGCTGTATTGATCTAAGGTAGGAGTAGCAGAAGTCTTACCCTTTGCTTTGGCTCCTTTACCTGCTGAATATTCTGCCTTTGCGGAACTTACATCAATTCCAGAAGCCGTTAATATATCAATATATACCTTCTGTACATTGACCCCTAAAGTATTCAGGAGTCTGACAGCAATACAATCAGATTCCTTGATTAGGGCTATGAGTATATGCTCTGTCCCAGCTAGGTTTGCCTTTAACTTAACGGCTTCCTTATAGCTTTGATCAAGTATTCTCTTGGATCTGGGTGTAAAGCTGCCCCCATCCATCATTTCTACACCATTGTTAGGAGCTATAAGTTGATTTACCAGCTCCAACACCTTCTCAACCGTTACACCATTCTCTTGTAATACTCTAGATGCAACGCCTTCTACCTCCATCAGTCCAATAAGCAGATGTTCTGTACCGATATAATTATGGGATAGACGATATGCCACTTCTCTAGCTAAATTAATAGCATTCTTTGCATTTTCAGTGAATTTATCATACATATTTGGTTCCTCCATTTCTACTGAAAGTACTCTCTCCATTTATCTATTTCTTCTTAGTCCCTGCAATGAACAAAACCCTTCACTGTTACGGTTTTCATGCAGATCATAGCCTATTTATATAATTGTAGGTAATTCTTTTCTGATATATTCAGCTCTCTCCTGATCTCTCGTGATACTACCTACATTTTTACCAAGTGTCCATTGAAGGCTGCCAGGCTGCACACCCATCATTAATTTATGAATATTAAAAGCTCTGTCAAATTTAACAAGTCCGCAATCTGCTCCAAATTTTAATTTTGAGAGTAAAGTCATGGCATCATCAGGAGATATCTGTCTTGCATATTTTAGTATACCATAGGATCTAAAGACTTGATCCTCTATTTCATCTGCACTGACAGACAGCATATACTCTCTTCTCTTACGTTCTTGCTTAACCACTTGTAACACAATTCTTTTTAGATTCTCAATAATCTCACTTTCTGAAATACCCATGGTCTTCTGATTTGAAATCTGGTAAATACTTCCAAGGCTTTTGGTGCCTTCTCCGTATATACCACGTATGGTTACACCGTATTTTCCTAGCTCTTCAATGAGTTTTTGAATTAGTCTTGCTGAGCTGAGGGCTGGTAAGAAAACCATACAAGAAGCACGCATCCCTGTACCTGCATTGGTGGGGCACGCTGTTAGATAACCATACTTTTCATTATATGCAAAATGCAAAGCATTATAAGCTATATCGTCAATACAATCTGCTTCTTTATAAGCCTGCTCTAAATTAAGTCCTCCCACAATGGCTTGTATTCGTACATGATCTTCTTCATTAATCATAATACTAACGGTTTCATCATCAGATAGAATCAATCCAGTGGTTTGTTCTTTCTGTGCCAGCAAAGGACTTACTATATGACGCTCCACCATTGCTGTCTTATCAATATCACTTAAAGTACTGATATTGCAAGCATAATAATTTCTTTGTTCCTGCTCTGTTAATGAAGAAGTTATTCCTTTTACTTCATTCACTAAGGCTATAGCCTGTTCTTCTGTAATTTTAGAGGAGAAAGGATAGGTTTCCAGATTCCTTGCCAGCCTAATACGACTTGAAATCACAACATCACTGTCGGGAACCATCTGTTCGTACCACTTAAGCATTTTCAGTCTCCTCCTTCTTCATATCCTTTATCAAATCACGAAGTCTTGCTGCTTCCTCAAATTCCTCCTTCTCAATGGCTTCCTGAAGCTTTAAGGCCAGTTTCTCTGCCTCTGTAAAACTCTTCATTATACTATCTGAACCGCTGGTTACATAACCTTTTGGTCTTTTTCCTGTATGCTGGTCTGCACCTTGTATTCCTTTAAAGGTTTTGCTTAATTGACTGCCAAAGTTCTTGTAGCATTCCGAACATCCAAAGCGTCCTTTCTGAACAAAATCATCATAGGAGGTATTGCAATTACTGCATACGATACTAGGTTTTACCTCTCCAGGTCTTTTTGTATCAAAGGATGCATAATTCTCAAGAAGATTCGAAAGTAAATCTCCTAAAGTCAAATCACTGTTGAGTAAAGGCTTCTCCATTTGAAAGGATGTATAATCTGTGGCACATTCTTCACATAGATGCTGTTCCTTTTTAGCTCCCTTTATAATCTCTGTATATAATATCTTTGCATCTCTCTTGTGACACCTATCACATAGCATAATGCTTACCCCCTTTCAAATTCGTCAAAGATTTCATTGACGATATCATGTGCCTCCTCACAGCTGATGTTTTTACAAAAAGCTCTTGCAAGTATAACACGCAATTCTTCTTTCATTTCTTCTTTGGCATGTAGCTTATTGATATCTATGGCTATGATAGCGCCTTTTCTGCGATCAAGCTTTAAATAACCCTCTTGTTTAAGAATTGAATATGCCTTATTCACCGTATGCATATTAATACCTATATTTTCTGCCAGCTCTCTCACAGAAGGGAGATTCTCCCCTTCTTGAAGCTGGGAAGTGGCAATACCATATATGATTTGATTCCTTAATTGGATATAAATTGCCTCATCGCTATTAAAATTAATTTGTATATACATAAGGATACACCTCTTACTATTACATGATAATACTTGTCGTTATACTTGTTATACTAATAATATAACAGCATAGGTTCTTTGTCAAGACGGTTTCGATGTAAGAATATACCCTATTGTCTTAGGTGAAATCTTTATTCTATATCATCCCTCTTGTATTGTTTTATTCTCAGATACAACCATATGTTAACGGCAATGGACAGGGCACATATGGCTCCTAAAATTGCAATTATCACTGCGGCTAAATTTATATTTGATTTATAAGCATCCTCAGAATTATCTGCCAGCAGATTTTTATCTGCCAGGTAGCGTTGCAATGTGTTTTCTTTGGTGTCGTATTGATAAAAGCTCTTCTCTCCAAGGGAATTCTCTGCATAAACCAGAACAAAATCACTAGTGCTCTCGCTGGAGAAGACATAAGATGTAATAGTTACACCCTCTAGGGTTAATGAATTTTTTATAAATCCTTCTGGAATTACTACATCAACCTCTGGCTCTATGAGTTTATATTTTCCACCAAGAAGGATATATTTATCACCATTGCTTTCAATCACTTTAAAGCTGGTATCATCTAATGGTACAGGTGTTGTGGTGACTTGATCTGTTTGCCCTGGTGTATCTGATGCCACCTCCCTATATACATTAATAGTATATTCTATGATATCTCCCGATTCCGCTAATACAGAAACGATAACCTTATTTTCCCCATCTTTCAGTGAATCATTACCTTTTATTGATACAATTGCCTTATCATCTTGGGGAATAGCCGATATTATAAGCTTTTCTGTCTGATTATCTACATTGACGCTATATTCAAATATATTTTTATCAAAAGTCGGTGTTATATTCGTCGGACTTGTTATTAGTGTTTCTAAATAGCCCTCGCTGGAAGCCGTGTCCTGAGCCTTCACTTTAATGGTTAATTCATCATTGGATACTGGCATTTCGTTACTGGATTCATCATATACCATCACCCTATCACTAAACGCCAGCTTTGTTTCTCCTACTTTCAATGCCTCAAATTCCAATGCGTATTTTCTAGATGAGGTTCCTTGTGCAACTCCTTGGTCTAGAATTCGTAAAAGTCCTTGCCCTCCCGTGATGACAGAAGCTCCGCTTTTGTATTCTAAAATAGTTTCATCATAGACTAAGTTTGCTTCAAAATCTCCAAATGTAATCTCTGAATCAATTTTTATATAAATATTTATTTTTTCTCCTATGACTACCTCGCTACTATCTGAAGTTAAGTCAACCTTTGCACTAGATGCATAAGAAGTCTCTATTGTAAGAAAGATACTGGTAGCAACTAATAGGAATAATACTCCTGCATATTTTTTTATTATATTTTTCATTTGTTCCTCCCTTAAAAGCAATATCCGGCCGACAGGTACAAAACCCGCGACCGGAAAATTATAATTTATCATGGTGCAAAATACTGATTTAAGTGTTAAAAATTATTGTGCTCTAATAATAGTTATTGTGTAGTTAGCTACATCTCCATTTTCAGCAGTAACAGGTATTACAAATTTATTCTCTCCAACTTGAAGAGTCTTTGTTCCTGTATCACTTACTTTTGCCTTATTACTTACTGCTGTTGCTAAGATATCCACTGTAGAGACACTATTATCTACAATCAAATCATAACTATACACAGTCTGGCTAAAGGTTGGTGTAAGCGGAAGTTCCTTTCCTGCATTAGTTACCTTAAGACTCGCCATCCGATTATTGGGATTATACATCTTACCGGGAACAGGTATTGCCTTCTCTGGCATATTCAAATATACAGGAATGGAAAACACAATGGGTGTATCTGTCATCGTACTATATGCAGTGATGATCTTCTTACTTTCTGCAAAGGGTGCCTCAACATTGGACATATATTGATGAAAGTAGGTCGAGGTAGGCGTTACATTAAATTTTTGAAGATAAATTGTATCCTGACCTTTGCTAATATAGCTTTTTCCTAGAAAAGAGGACCCTCCAACGATAGAAAGATATTGATTTGTCCAGGGTAACTTATATAGTAAATCTGTTGCTGCATTTCCTGAACCATTTTTTGCATATTTCAAGCCATTGGCAATGGCTCCTCCGCCGGCAGAGTGAGTAGCTCCGATATTATAAAAGTTATAATATCCTTCATATCCACTGTAGGTCCCAGTCACACTACCACTTAGAGTAGTAGCCCCCGTTACAACCTCCTGCTTCACACGGGAAGCCAGATGGTAAGGACTAACGCCAGAGTATTGGGCTGCCTTAATAAAGGTTTCTCCATAGGTATAAGTTTGCTTCTTTCCTGCCTCATCTATAAAGCTATAGGAGGTATTATACATTGCAGTTCCTTTAAGTATATTCTCTACACCTGCTACAGTTTGATAAGCACTTTGATATTTTAGTAATTCAAATTGAAAGATTCCACTGGTGTTTATAAAATTTCTCGGATCCATATAATACTCAATGGCTGCTTTAGAAGCCGTAACCCATGTTTTGCCATCTATAACGTTAAAGGAATCCTTCTCCCAGCTATAAGCCTTTGGCTCTAAGGATTTCCACTCCACACTCTTTGAGTTTGGAATTAAATTCTTAGCCGGAACACTTTCGTTTGCAATTACTGTATTCCAATCTAATCCCGTATGATATGCTTTAAATACCCAATTGGGGTAGACTTCGTGCAATTTTCTAAGTTCCTGCTTATAGCTTTCAGGAAAATTCTCCTGGGTGAGAGAAGCTTCAAAATCAAGATTAGCTACTGGTGTAGGACTTGGTGCTGTCTCTGAACTTGTAGTATGTATATAGATATAATCTGCTAATACGTAACCTGTCCTGTTTACTCCATTATTACTAAAGTCCACCATGTAAAATCTTACACCTGCAATTAGCTGAAGCTGTGTTACTGTTACTTCCTGAGCACTCAGCAATGTAACCGGAATTTGATTGTCATCCATCATATTCGTAATGATATTATCCTCATAATCATAGACATTCAAATATACGGTATTGCATACATATCCAGTCATAGGAGATGTAATAGTATCAGGTTGTATTGAATTATCTACCTCAAACATTCCCGAGGGCGATATTGTCGGCACAAGGGCAGATGCAGTGGGGATTGGTGTAGGAGTAGGTGTTACCGTGGGTACTGGTGTTGTTGTTGGCTTAGGTGTCGGTGTTGGCTTTGAAGTCGGTGTTGGTGTGGGTGTTGGCTTTGATGTTGGTGTTGGTGTAGCTGTTGCTTTTACAGTAGTACGGAAATTGGTTTTATTTGCCTCAACATATCCGGTATACTTCTTACTACTTACTGTAAATGTCACCTTAAACCATTTTACTCCTGCAAGGGTAGTTTCATTTGTTATTGTTACATTCTTACCCTTCTTTAAGGTTACTACTTTACCACTGGTATATTTTAAATAGGCTGCTTCACTTCCAGCCTTAGCTCTAATCTTTGCAGACTTTGCATAAATCTCACCTTTTACACTGCTTTTGTAGGTTAATTTGATATAATCACTGGATACGTATCCTGTGACTGACTTCCCCCCCTGTTTAAAGGTAATTCCATACCACCAGACATTATCTGTCATCTTCCCATCAAGAACAGTAACCGTACTACCCTTGATTAAGCCCCCAACCTTAGAATAGCCGGTTCCTGGTCCACTGCGTACATTTAAAGTAGAGGCCGTTACTGTTGCGGGAAGTTCTACCTTCTTAATTACATCGACAGTGCTTCCTGGCTTAGGTGTGGCCGTTGGCTTCGGTGAGGATGTTGGTTTCGGTGTCGCTGTTGCCTTCGGTGTCGGCGTGGGCGTTGCTTTGGGTTTTGATACTTTTATATAGTTTTTATGTACATATCCTTTTACTGTTTTACCATTAAATTTTAATGATACATAATAAAAATCTCCCGATTCCTCTATGATATTAACAGTTTCATCTTTAACAAGGTATACATCGCTTCCATTTAATTGAACCTTAGGGGAGGTGGTAGAAGCTTTTGATCTAACATTAAGCGTCGTTGCAGTAACAGTTCCTGTCTGAGCCGCTGTAACCTCCTTATTAGAATTAAAGAGGAAGTTAGGTATAAGGATTGCAATAATTAAAATTAATATGAGCCACTTGTTATAATTCTGTCTTTTCATAAAAACCCCTTTCGTACACTAGATCAGCCAGTAATATATAACCGATTGATCTTTTACAGCAAATAAAGCAATCATACAGGATCTCCAAAAATACTTGAAGTTGTTGCACATCATCCTATATTATTGCTTTATTATGCAAAATAACTATGGCACTTCTATGGCATTTCATGCCTTTAATTATTTTTTATTGGTTTATTATGTCAGACTTTCTTATGCCTCATCAATGGCTTTGCCGATGTCTTTTCTCATGTATTTGTTAGAAAAGTCAACCCAGGCTGTAGCTTCATAGGCCTTTCTTCTTGCTTCCTTTAAATCAGTTCCCGTAGCTGTAATTCCAAGAACACGCCCACCATTGGTTACTATGTCCCTTCCTGATTGTTTCGTTCCTGCATGGAACACTAAGTAATCTTCTTTATTGTGAAAGTTCTCCAGACCTCTGATAGCAAAGCCTTTTTCATAATGCTGTGGATACCCATCTGAGGCAAGAATAATACATACTGCGGCATTATCCTCAAAATCCAAAGTAATCTCATCTAGTCTTCCATCAATGCAAGCTTCAAAAACATCAAGGATATCATTTTTCATTCTAGGAAGTACTACCTGAGTCTCAGGGTCGCCAAAGCGAGCATTATATTCTAATACCTTAGGCCCATCCTCTGTCAGCATCAGGCCTACAAATAGAATTCCCACAAAATCTCTTTGTTCTGCCTTCATCGCATCCATGGTTGGCTGATATATCATTCTCCTGCAATATTCGTCTATTTCTTTGGTATAGAATGGGCTAGGTGAAAATGTTCCCATTCCCCCAGTATTTAAGCCTTGATCATTATCCTTTGCTCTTTTGTGATCCTGTGCACTGGTCATAGGAAGGATATGAGTCCCATCACAGAAAGCCAGTACAGATACTTCCCTCCCTGTCATAAACTCCTCGATAACCATTCTGTCTCCCGCACCACCAAAGGCCTTATCCTCCAGGATTTGCTTAACACCTTTTACGGCCTCATCATAACTGCTACAGATTAATACGCCTTTACCAAGAGCAAGACCATCCGCTTTTAAGACAATGGGAAATCTACTGCTTTTTAGATATTCTATAGCAGCAGTGGGATTATCAAAGGTCTCATAGGCAGCAGAGGGTATATTATATTTTTTCATCAAATCTTTAGAAAAAGCTTTAGAACCTTCAATAATAGCAGCCTTCTTCCTCGGTCCGAATACCCGAAGTCCTCTCTCCTCAAAGACATCTACTACTCCACCTACTAAAGGATCATCAGGTCCAACTATGGTTAAATCAATGCCTTCCTTTACTGCATAATCCGCTAGTCCCTTAAAATCATTTACTGGGATTTCTACACATTCAGCCAACTCTGCTATGCCCGCATTACCAGGTGCACAATAAAGCTTTGTCACTTTCTTACTCTGGGCTACCTTATTAGCAATAGCATGCTCTCTTCCACCACTTCCTATAATAAGTACCTTCATAATAAATAATCATACCTTTCTTCACAAACTGCAAACTATGGGCCGCAGCACAAATTTGCCGATTGAAAAAACTGTGATTTTTCGATCTATTTTCTTATTACCACTTTATGATTAATAACCTCAACTTTATTCTCCGCAATCAGCCCTACTGCCTTGGGCAGTAACTCCCATTCCGCCTGCTCCATAACTCTTCTTTGCAAAATCTCTGGAGTATCTCCCTCTTCTACAGCTATAGCCTTTTGAAGAATAATAGGACCAGTGTCCGTGCCCTCATCCACAAAATGAACTGTAGCTCCAGTTACCTTAACACCTCTGTTAAGAACAGCTTCATGAACCTTTAATCCATAGAAACCATCGCCACAAAAGGCAGGTATTAAAGAAGGATGAATATTAATGATACGATTATTATATTTTTGAACCACATTCTCCGGTATAATCATCAAGCATCCTGCCAAAACAATCAAATCTACTTGATAACTATCAATTAAAGATAACAAGGCCCTTGAAAACTCATCAAAGCTTTCATAATCCTTTTTAGAGATTGCCTCTTGTGCAATGCCATGGATTCTAGCCCTTTCTAGTGCGTAGGCCTTCTTATTATTACTGATTACAACCTCTATCTTAACATCTGGCAATTTATTTGTTTCTATCTCATTGATCAGAGCCTGAAGGTTAGTACCTCCACCGGATACTAAAACTGCCAGCTTTAGCATAAGCTTACTCCCTTCGTACCCTTCACTGCTTCCCCTACAACATATGCTTTTTCGCCAGCAGCCTCTATTAATCTTATGGCCTTATCTGCATCACTACTCTCTACAGCAATGAGCATTCCAAGACCCATATTATACGTATTATACATCATCTCTTCTGCGATATCACCATCTTTAGAAAGCATATGAAAAATTGGTGGAATCACGTAGCTATCCTTCTTAACCTTAGCATGAATACCTTCCGGAAGCATTCTTGGAATATTCTCATAGAAACCCCCACCGGTAATATGGCTGCAACCCTTTATGGTAACATTCCCTTGCTTTAATTCTTTTAAAGTCTTTACATATATTTTCGTTGGTGTAAGTAAGGTCTCTCCTAAGGTGCTTCCTAAGGATTCATAATAGGTATCCAGGGTTTCTCTCTGCATACGAAAAACCTTACGAACCAATGAATATCCGTTGCTATGAATTCCAGAGGAGGCTATACCAATCAAGGTATCACCCTCTTTTATATTTGCTCCAGTGATTAAATTCTTCTGGTCTACAATTCCAACAGCAAAGCCAGCCAAGTCATACTCGTCTACAGGATAAAATCCCGGCATTTCAGCAGTTTCTCCACCAATTAAAGCTGCATTTGCCTGTTTACATCCCTCTGCTATACCCTTAACAATCGTGGCAATCTTCTCTGGTTCATTCTTACCACAAGCAATATAATCAAGGAAAAATAAAGGTTCTCCCCCTGCACATGCGATATCATTTACACACATAGCCACGCAATCTATACCAATGGTGTCATGTCTATTCAAGAGAAATGCCAACTTCAATTTCGTTCCTACACCATCTGTTCCTGAAACCAGGGTGGGTTTTTCCATATTTTTAAAGCTTTCTAATGAAAATGCTCCTGAAAATCCACCGATATTTGTTAATACCTCACTGCGCATTGTTCCCATGATATGTTCCTTCATCAGGTCAACGGCTTTATATCCAGCTTCAATATCTACTCCTGCCTTCTTATAGTCCATGCAATATACCTCCTATTATGGATATGACAACGAAAATCAAAATCTATGTTATTATGCTCACATTTTAGCATACTGTGATAGGTTTGTCCTTATTTTTGTATGGATTATTTCTTATAGTATTAATTAGCCACACTAATATTTACTTACCTATATATAAGTATTAGTTATTGCTGTAATTCATAATAACGCTTCCTTCCATAGGATGACAGGATACAATAAAGAACTATAACTGATACCACTAAAAGCAGGAAACAGATAAGATAAGCTAAAGTAGTATTAGGAATCAAGGCAATAATCAGGCTTTGGATACCCACATAGATCATCCCGCTAAATATAGTAATTAAGGTAGCTGCACTTTGCTTTACCACAATTACTTCCGTGGTCCAATCAAAGTTCGGAAAGAGTAAGTTAATTAATAATCCATAGATGGATATGAATACAGCAGAGGCTATGGATATAGCTACCAGCAGTAGAGTATCCAAAAAACCAAGTTTAAGTACAATCCCAATAATTATAACATCAATCATTGCCGGTGATAGAATTGTCAGATTCACTGCCACCTTAGATAGATACACCATCTTCGGGGATAGGGGCATGGATTTTATTATCCATAAATTCTTTCCCTCTAAAGAAATAGAAGCCATGGTGGTACAGGTCAACATTATGCAGAATAATATACCAAGAGGAACTACACTAGCTATAATATTAATACCTCCGGTAGGAGGAATTATTTTATCAATATCAACAAAAATAATTGCTACAGCTCCTATGGTCAACATAATAACCCCTATGGCTGTATTGGTGACATAGAGGGTGGAGGATAAATATCTTTTTATTTCCTTAAGATATAGGGCCTTAAAAGGAGAAGCAGTTTTCAACTCACCCAATCTGTAATTTCTACTATAACTGCCAGTCATAAGGGAAGTGTTAATTCTTTTAAAGATCAGACGTACCACAAGGGTATATAATATAAAGCCCCCAAGGGAAACTCCTACAAATAGGATCAGACTTGCCAAATCAGAATGAACAATAGCCTCCATATACATTACTGATAAGGGATAGAGCTGTTTCGTTTGATCTAATAAGGTATTCCCAATATTAACAATTTTCTCTCCACTCTCCGAGAAAGAAAAGGATAGTATCAAGATCAGTACAACAAAACCTAGGGTAAATATCATAGAGATGAGATTGCTTCTTCTAAACCTTGATGCCACATAGGCAATGATTGTTCCAAATACGGAAGCGATTACAATAGGAAATAATGGAACAAAAAATAAAGAAATGATACTAATGATATAATACATGGCCTCTGGTTTTGCCAGAATTGCATATACAATCAACATGGGACCCATCATGATGATTACAGCCAATAAATTTAAGGCATATAAAATAATCAAACGACAAGCTACAATAGCCCCTGTGCTCACAGGTAAGGACATAACCATGTCATAATCCCGAAATCCAAAGATAACACCCTTTACCTTAAATACCGTAGTCATAAAGACAATAATACAAGTTATGGCCATATACATACCCGGAAGAATCTCCAGACTATTAAAACTCTTTAATACCATGCCGATTCCAAAGCTATAAATAAAGGAAATTCCACTCATGAGTAACATAAATAAAAGTATTCCCACATACAAAAGCTTAGGTTTTTTATTCTTACTTTTACCAATGGATAACATATCAGCCATAATGATCCAGAGCTGTACATTTAATAATCGCAACATCTTTTTCATACTGTTACTCCAACCTTTCTAAGGTATTATTGCTCCTCGATTAGTTCCATGAATACTTCTTCCAGGCTACTATTCCCCTTAACCTCATGGGTGGTTCCACAGGAAATTAACTTGCCACCCTTGATTATTGCTATCTTATTACATAATTTTTCAGCCACTTCAAGTACATGGGTGGAGAAGAAGATTGCACTTCCCTTCTTACAGATATCCGCCATGATAGTCTTAAGGGTATGTGAGGCTTTGGGATCAAGACCAACAAAGGGCTCATCAAGAATTAGTAACTTCGGTGTATGTATCAGCGCCGAGATGATTGCCAGCTTTTGTTTCATACCATGGGAATAGGAGGATATAGCATCCCCTAGATTCTGTGTAATTTCAAAGGCATCCGCATATTTCTTTATTAAAGCCTCTCTATCAGATTTATTCACCTCATAGATATCTCCAATAAAATTAAGATAGGCAATTCCTTTCAAATGCTCATAAAGGTCGGGATTGTCAGGGATATAGGCCATCTTTTGTTTACAAGCAACAGGTTCCTTCTTGATGGAAAGCCCATCAATTAGAATGTCTCCTTCCTCAAAGTCAAGAACTCCAGCCACAGAGCGAATTGTCGTTGTCTTCCCAGCTCCGTTATGCCCAATAAAGCCAAAAATATCACCAGTCACAACTTCTAGATTTAAATTATCTACTGCTTTCTTATCACTTTTATAGCTTTTCGAATAATTAGATATCTTTAACATGCTTTCCATTAATAATCACCTATCCCCTTCTTATTCATTATAAATTACTCAACTTCGCAGTGAAGTATTTAATCTGTCCTTGATAATATCCGTATTAAATCTAAATTAACTATCAAAAGCCTCATTTAATATACTGGTACCCTCTAATACAAATCTTGAATCAAGGATAATGGGTATCCTTGTTCCATCTTTTTTGTAGACGGAAATTTCCTTAATCTCATCGTAGGGAAGAGTTATATCTGTATGGCAATTAAAATATGCCTCCTCAGGATTTGTCTTTCTAAGAAGCGATATTTCATTATCTCTTGCCACAATCGCTTTCCCATCAGGATTATAAGTCATAGTATCCTCATTCATCTTATAGCAAGTATCCCCCACAGCAAAATGAGGCCCTGTTTTCTCAGCTATAAGAATAGGCAGACGAGGAGCAATATCAAATTTTCTAGCCATCTGATATGCAGTGGTATTGGTACCTATGGCAAATTCACCAAGGGGCATACCTTCCTGATTAAAGAGGAGATTTTCCTTCACATAGCTCTTATTCTTTTCTTCTTCTGGGAAATTACAACAGTTATAGGAGGTGATTCTACCCTCCTCGAATATAAGTTCTAGCTCTTTATATTCCAGATCATTTAGATATACTCTGGGAATATGAAGAACACCCTTGGTTCCTTTTAATACTGGGGAGGTAAATACCTCTCCTACAGGAATATTCACATCTGCAACACAGTTTTCAAAGATTGTTTCTTTTGTGCTGTCCTTCAGGGGGTATAATTGCACTGTCATATCTGTATGGTTTTTGCCAGCACCTAGAATACGCACATATTCACCCTGATCCAAGGTATTAATTATGGTTTGTTGAATATCTCCATATAAACTACTATCAAGGGTATTTACCTTCACTGTCTCATGAAAGATCTCCTCAAAATCCTTACCAATCTCTGGGATGGGATAGGATATAATCGTAAAGGAAGTCTCCTCCAGTCTAAGGTAGTCCTTCTTAATCATTGTATCTTCCCTATAATAGTCTACATATAATTTCTGCTGGCGATCATCAAGTTTAACTGCCTTTTCTTTATCTTCCGGCGCAAAGGGTTCTTCTCCGAACACTTCAATTACAGCAGGACCTGCAAAAACAGAAGCATGTTCTTTATATTTTTCAAGAGAATTCTTTAAACACTCTAGTTTTCTCTCTTTAAAAGCTTTATCCAGAAAGATTCCTATATCATAGCGATGGTCATAGTCATACTGCTTGTTGGGACTGGTTCCATGATATCCTATTTTAAGATGTTGGCGTTTATGTATTGCATTATAAGCCGCCCTGTAAATAACTGTTGTTAGACCCATCTCTTGAAAATTTAAAATAGCATAATAAACCATTCTCTCAAAACCCAATTGATATCTAATATTTACTACCTTTTTCTTGCTCAGATCTAAACGGTTTGCCATAAAGCCTAAGCGGTAACCCTCGGTAAAGGTATCAGCCATCGCTTTTACCTTCTCCTCTGGTAAAGAATTAATAAATTCTGCTACCCTAAGCTCATTCTCTGTGATGTAATCACCAAACTGATAGAGATATCGAATATCTGATAAATCCCACTCCATAATAAGCTCTGTTCCATAGGATTGATTTACATCTAACATATCCCTAATATTTGAATTCATAAAAATATCGCAATAATCATTCATGAAATCATAGATTGCCTTCTTCACATCCTTATAAGTATAGCTATCCTCTTCCTCATAATAATTATATACTTCAATGAGCAGCTCCAAATAAATTGTCAGTTCAAATAATCTTCCTTCATAAGCATAGAAAATCATACTCCTTAGCTCTGCTGCCAGGAAGGAAAGAAGCTTACCATTCTTATTGCCAAGGATCTGGCAGGCATATGCAGGATTAGCATAGCTACTCTCATAGTTTTCACCAGCGATATCCTCATACAAAGCTCTGTTTAACGCCTTTAATTCTTCTAGTGATAATTCCTTTAATTTATTTTCCTCTACTAATCTCACTAAGCTCTTAATCATCATCACAAAGGAAGCCATTTTTTGAAAATAAGGTTGATATCTCTCACTTACTGTATTCTCTTCTTCCATCAATGCAATACGATCCATTGACAAATCATATCTCTCTTTGATAGCAGCATTTTCTTCTTGAAATAAAACTCTATATTTCATAATTAATTCCATACCTTTCCTAGCCTACATAAACTTATTAGCAAGCTCATATTTATATTTACAATTTTCTTATATACCCAACAGATATAGGATTAGCAATAGTATTGACATAAGACCGTTTAACACCACACCTATCACAGGAAACCGATAAAAGATATCCTTCTTCTTAAAGGTTCTATAGGATAGTACAAAGCCAAAGATGGCCAGACAAAAAAGGAGTATCCCCATTACACCCAGAACAAAGCCTCCCTCTCCTCTTTGATAACCTGAAATTATACTAATCACCAGAAAGCCTATAACTACAATAAGACCAATGGCTGCTGAACAAATTCCCATTTTGGAATGTCTTCTTCCTGAAAAATGTATCATCTCTTTATTCCGTCGAAACAGCATGCTAACCTCCCCTTCTGTGTGAAATTCATACCTTAATCTACCCTCTTAGTTCTTCTTGCCTGATATAATCTTAGCAAGGTTGCAAGGATAATGTATGAAATAATTCCCAGCACCCCTCCTAGAGTATTCATCAAAATATCATCAATATCAAAGATACCCACCTTAGAAATCAGCTGCATCCCTTCGACGCAGAAGCTAAATAATAAGCACAAAAAGCCAGTGTAAAGATATTTACGATATCTCACACTTAAAAGGGGAAGCATAAAGCCAAAAGGAGCAAAGGCCAATACATTGCCGATAATATTTACCACAAAGCTCTCTATACCTAATTGTTCACGATATTTGATAAACCTCTTTATTTCTTTAAATAAATTCAAGTTATAGTGATAATCCTTAAGAATATTTTCTCTTCCATAACGTTCACTGAAGAACAAAAAATATAATAGCAATATAATATATAAATAAAACAAAAGCCATCCTACTTTTGTTAGATTACGTTTTTGAAATCTTTTCAACTTTTTTCTCCAATTTCTATTTTCTAATATACTAACCCTAACAAATCAAAGTATTCATTTCATTTTTGCCTCAATATACATTCCTGCCTTTTGAATTTAAGTCATTGTCTGTTGTGCATTTTATTATAAAGCATATCCAAAACCTAGTAAAGCATATTAAAAGAATAAATATATAAATTACTCAAAAGATTTAAAGTATTTTTAAAATTAATTTTTCACCTATAAGGCACCTTTTTATTAATCTTTGATAATCTTTACCTATGTTAATCCTGGGTCCCTGCTTTATGTTTAGAGGCTTTTGTGGTAAATTATAACTCTACACTTGACTATTTTGAAGATAAACTTCTACTTTACACAGAATTTCTTTTTATCTCCAAGATAATTCTACCCCAATCCTTCAGAATAGATTATTACTTTGCTAGAATTGGATTTTAAGCGCTTTAATTACACATAATACTCTTATGCCGCTGCAATGACTTTTCATTCCTAATTGCCTAATATTATGTTTCATGCTAAGATTCCATTATTAATGAAAGTTTTATAATCATATTTCGTTATTTTAAAGATCTGAAAGGACATATGACATTATGAAGACATTTGAAGAATTGTATTATGAAGTACTGGTGAGAACACTAAAAGAAAAAGACACCAATTTCTTAGAAAAATTAGAACAATATGATACACATCAGCTAGATTGCCTCCTTTATCCCGAAAAGCATCCCCTTGTTTGGCATTCTGGAGAATGTAAATGTGAAGATGACCATAATTGCGTTAAAGTTTGTCCTTTCCATGCCATACATCCAGGAGAAGCTGGTGAAATTAAAGTTAACGAAAAAGACTGTGCTGGTTGCTCTATTTGCATTCAAGAGTGCAGAGCTAAGAACCTAAACGCCAGCAAGGATGTAATCCCTGCTCTGCAAGCCATACGTTCCCACAAGGGACTGGTATATGCCCTGATCGCTCCTGCTTTTCTTGGACAATTTAGTGGTGATGTTACCCCTGGAATGCTTAGAAATGCCTTAAAGGAGATTGGCTTTGACGGAATGATTGAAGTAGCACTGTTTGCTGATATCCTAACACTAAAAGAGGCTCTTGAATTTGATAAAAACATTATAAGCGAGAATGATTACCAGCTTACCAGCTGTTGTTGTCCTATGTGGATAGCAATGATAAGAAAAATCTATAAAGAGCTGATGCCCCATGTGCCTCCATCAGTATCCCCTATGATAGCCAGCGGACGTGCAATAAAAGTACTACATCCTGACGCCCTTACTATCTTTATCGGACCCTGTCTTGCTAAAAAAGCAGAAGCAAGAGAAAAGGATATTGCCGATGCCGTTGATTATGTTTTAACCTTCCAAGAAATCAAAGATATCTTCGATGTTATGGAAATTGATCCTTCCAAGATGGATGAAAGTGAAAAAGATCACTCTTCTCGTGCTGGTAGAATATATGCCCATTCTGGCGGTGTAAGTGAGGCTGTCGCCGACACTCTAAAACGCATTAATCCAAAGCGAAATATTACCATTCGTACTCAGCAAGCGGATGGAGTTCCTGCCTGCAAAGCAATGATAAATGAACTCTTATCAGGTAATACAACTGCTAACTTCTTTGAAGGAATGGGTTGCGTCGGTGGTTGTGTTGGTGGTCCTAAGGTATTAATCCCACATGAAATCGGCCGTGCTAATGTTGAAAAATACGGAGCAGAAGCTCCCTACCAATCTCCCATCGACAATCCATATGTTGTGGAATTATTACATCGCCTAGGTCTAGATACAATAGAAAGCCTCCTGGAACAAAGCGATATCTTTACTCGTAATTTTGATGTCTAGGCTACACCTACAAAAAAACTCTCTTGCTTCATTAAAGTGAACCCCTTTTCTTAGACAAAAATCTAATGAAAGGGTTCACTTCAAGGAAGCCAGAGAGCTTTTATAGTTTTAGTAATTATAGATTTAGTTTTTAGACTTAATTTCTATTCCTATATTGTGATCTACTTTCCTATTTGCTTATCTCTTAACACTATATGGTTAACAAGCCAATTATTTATGAATTCCAGTATCTCTAAAATTGCATCCTTTTGATTCTCATCAAATTTGCTTAAATCATATTTGGATACTTTCTCAAGTAGATCGTTATGCTCAACTGTGTGTGAAAACAGCTTGTTATAATTGATGCTCATCATATACTCTTCTTCATGCTGGAAGTGAAAAGACGCATATTCCTTTAACTCATTTAAAATATCCACTACGTAATCATACTTATCAGGAATAAAATCATCCATCAAAGTGGTATAAGCCCTATCCGCAATTTCAAAAAGCTTTGCATGCTCCTTGTCAATACTCTCAATTCCAGTTCGAAATTCATCTTTAAATTCGTACATTCCTATGCCTCCTATTGTTGCCTTCCATGCTACTCAATACCCTGGAAGAAATTAATAATTAGCTACTGTTCCATATGATGTTGCATTAAATTCTACTGCATTACCACTTACATCTGTCAGGCCATTGCTTAATATATCAATTTTTAGCCAGCTTCCATTTTGAGGTGTTGTTGTTAGGTTAATATAAACAATATTACCGGCTATTGTAACATTATTAGGTATCTGTACTGCACTGTTAGAATATGTCTGTGTTACATTAACTATAAGATTTCCCTGGACTGTTTCACTAAAATACAATGCTATATATCTGGCACTATTGTTATAGACAATCTGGCCGGTAAAAGAAGGTTTTTTATTATCCTTTAAAACAATGTATTTTTCGTAATTTGTAATTGCTCCGTAACTTCCGTCATGTCCCATTACACCTGTGATTTTAAATAGCCGTTGAATACCATAATCTATGCTTCCATCAAGAACCGTAAGTTTTACCGTGGCACCAGTATCCGTATTGGTTGTTACTTCTGCTGAAGTAATAACCACACCTGCTATATAATAATTATTTACGTTCTGAGCTGATGTAACATCAAGTTTATTAGTAAACTCTAAGATAATATGACTGGGATTCGTAGGGGACTGGGTAATAGTATGAGGTCCCGGAAGTTCTGTTGCTCCTTTTAAGCTATTAATTGTAATCACTTGGCTTACTGCTTTATTCTTAAAAGCATCTTCGGCAAATCCCTGGCTTAATGAAAAGGTATATTGACCAACCACTGTCATATTGGACAGTTTTATCTTGATTACATTATTACCATCTGTATGAGTAACCATTGTATAAGTAATACTATTATTGTCCTTGATAGTCTGTGTTGGTGTTACATATTTCGCATTGAAGATACCACCAAGGTTTGCAAGATTAACGTTTTCATTATAAACTAAGGTTAAGACCTCTGTTTTCTCGTCATACTCATAAGTAGTTAGTATTGGTGGAATCTTGTCAACATCAAAGTTCACCACTCTTAAAACAGGAGTTTTTCCAGTAGTATCTGTTGGTACTACATTATAGCTGTTCCAGTTACTTATGGATACATTTTTAAAGCCTGTAAAAAGTGCCTGGGTCTCATATAAGGTATAATTAACCTTCTTGCTATTCTCTGTATCTACTGAACCAAGAGCTACAGTACCATCAATAGTGATATAACCTTCACCTCCCCTTTGAATAGCACGATCAAAGGTCGCTGTTATTGTATAGTAAGAGGTTCGGTCTAAGGTTAGTAATTTGGCTTGAGGCTTTAATGACTTATCTGTATACAAATCGATGAGCAGATATGCTTTGGTTGGTACATTACCGGATAAGTCTTTTATTCCATACATAATTACAGTGAAGGCTTTATCAAAATCAGTAGCAGCTATACCGGAGAGATTAATACTAAGTGATTTCTTATCCTTGCTAGGTACATAATTAGCTTTGTTATTCAATATGTATAGTGTGCTCTGGCTTGCTGCTCCTGTTGAGGTAGATTTTAAGGTCGCATCCGATACATTAAAGTTAGTAAAGTCAATGGGTTCACTAAAATTAATGGTAGCTATGACACCAGATTCATCTAAGACCACATTGGTGAAATAAGGAGGTTCTACATCCTTATAGGATATATCAATATTCTTATCTTCTAAGCCTATTCCACTCGTTGTAATAACTCCACTTGTAATACTAATTCTATACTTACCTTCTAACATGTTTTCAGTAGTTATAGTAAGGGTCCTCATATCTGCGGACAGGGTTGGTGTTAAAGCTCCCGGGTCCTTTGAGGGAAGATTCTTATCGTTTGTTAAAGCCATAAATACTATATTATCCGTTAATTTGTTATTAGCACCTATAACTGTATTCATCTGTATTGGACTGTCAAATACCACTAAAATCTGATTTGAGTTTGTTATCTCAACGCTCTTTACCGTAGCTGTTGGTTCAACAACCTTAATAAGAACAGATGCCCATACGCTGCTCTTGTCAGCGTCTGCTTTACTAGAGGTTTTAGCAGCTTTTACTTTCAGAGAAACAGTTCCTATCTTGTTCGCTGTTACTACCCCTTCCTCAGGATCTTCCATAATAATACAATCCTTATCTCCTCCATCAATATACCAATAAGTTGTATCTGTGGTATTTTCCGGAGTTAAAGAGGTCTCAAAGTCATACCTGCTACCTAAGGTAAGCTGATAAACTCCATTCACTAAAGGTGCATTGGATACAGCAATTTCAGTTGCTGGTATGGTAACTGTTACGCTGCATGAAAGGGTTAATGTTTTCTTTGTAGGATAGGTTATCTTGCACTTAATGGTTGCTTTTCCTTTACCCACTGCAGTTACAAGACCATTGGAGGCCACTGTAGCAACTGCCTTATTGGACGTGGTCCACTTATATTTACTTTTTGCTACCTTATTCTTAATATTCAAATCATAAGCCTTACCAATACCTGCAAGTTCAAGCTTTGTCTTCGTCAACTCTGGTGCAGCTGCTGCACTTGCAGTAACAGTACTTTGAATTACTAATATTGGTACTAGAAATACCACTATCAATAACAAAGCTAAATGTATCTTCAATAACTTTTTCATTCTCTATACCTCCTAATTTTCTCCTCAATTGATTGATTGTTATATAATATTTGAAATAAGTATACATTTTTTTTAATATAGCGCCACTTAATGTCAAAATCTTGTCTAATTGCTTAAATTTGTATTACATTAAAAATTTTTACTTATTTGATATTCTTTTCCATAATATAATCATCCATTACATAACCTGAACCTATATCTGCTATCTGGGTTTTCATCTTAACAAAACCAAGATTTTCATAAATCGCTATGCTATTTGTATTATCTTTGTTTACTGTTAGCCAAATCTTATTTAACTTCTCTTCCCGGCAACGAGCTTCTAAAAACTCTAAGATCTTTCTTGCATAGTTTTTGCCACGGCATTTTTTCCTTATATAGAGCTTACTTAAGAACAGAGAATTATTATCTAATCGCCATGAAAAATATCCGCTCAAATCTCCAGCACTATCTAGCCTATAGTATTTATAATTCTCCTCTTCTATTTGCTTTTTAATAACCTCCGGTGATTGAAATTTATCTATCATATAATTAACTTGTTCTTTGCCAATAATTGCTTCATAATGCTCATGCCAAATTTCATTTGCAAGGGTGGAAATCTCATTTATCTCCTTCTCTGAAATAACTAAAGATATGGATAATCCATTGGGAACATCTTCAATAATCTCTGCTGTATCTTCCACCAGCTTCATACCGGGCCTCTTCAAAGGTAATGGTTCCTTCACTTACATCCCTCCTAAGTTATATTTTCTTCGTGTCATATACAGCTCGTCGGCAATATACCTTATCCCTGGACACAACCTGTTTATAAACCTTTTCTACCTGATAAGCAAATTCCTGGGTAGAATATTTTCCTACTTTTTTTACAGCATTCTCACTATAATTGGTCAGCCTGTCCTCAAATAAGATTTGATCCAAACCATAATATAGCTCCTCTTTATTTGTAAAAACATATCCATTATGGCCAGACTCTAAGATATCCTCCAGACATTTGTCCTTTTTGGCAACAAGGGGAAGTCCCGATGCCAAGGCTTCGATATAAGTAAGTCCTTGGGTTTCACTCTGTGACGCACTGACAAATACATCTCCTAACTGATAATATAATCCTATGGTATCCCAGGGTTGTGATCCAGTAAAGACAAATCGATCCTCCATCCCCATGTGCTTTACCAAATTCTCCAATTTCTCCAGAGCAGGGCCACTTCCTACAATCACGAATTTGACCGTAGCTCTTTTCCTCATATAGTCAGGCATCGCCCGAATGATTTCTTCAATATTTTTCTCTTGTGAGACTCGTCCAATATATATCATCACTCTATCTTTCTCACCGATGTTATATTTCTCTTTTAAGGAATGAATCTCCTGAACAGAATAATTTGCTTGATCAAATTTACTTAGATCAATACCCGTAGGAACAACAGATATATCCTTATGAACACTGTAAGCCATGAGTAAGTCCTTGGTCTTCTCCGTAGGAACAATAACCTGCTCCACCGTATTGCAGCATACTTTTGAATAGGTTCTAGCAAAGGCTTTCGCTCTCTTATCCAGGGCTTTAAAACGCGTTAAATAATGAGTATAATCTTCATATATAGTATGATAGGTGTGCACTATGGGAAGTTTAAGTTCTTTTGCCATAATTCTTCCGAAGATACCTAGAGAAAACTCTGTATGGGTATGAATAATATCCAGATTCAATTTCTTAATTACCTGTGCTAGTCTAGGCTGATAGAATAATCCTACTCTACGCTCTGTAATAAAGATAAAAGGTATACTAGGAACACGAAACACATTATGCTCATACTCAGGCGAACCTGGTGAAGTCGTTGTAAACACAAAGACATTATGCCCTCTTTTTTCAAGTTCTTTTTTTAATGTATAGACGGATGTCGCTACTCCATTGATTTCAGGATAATAGGTTTCCGAAAATAAACCTATATTCATTATAATTTTCCTGCCTTTCCCTAAGATAACATAAATTACTCAGCCAAATTTATCATAAAATATTTATCAAGGATTGTAAAGGTTATAATCACATATTAATTTTTAAATAGGCTACTGTTAGCAAATATTTCAAGTTTATAGAACTTTTACTTTATTTTTTACCAAATCAGAATTATAATGAAAGAATAGTATATAATTATTAATATAATATAGAAAGGAAATTGCAGCACATGAAAAAGTTTTGTAAATTTATCTTTGGAACTGTTGTATTAGCATCCGCTATCGCAGGGGCATATTTAATCTATAAGAAATTTATTAAAAAAGATTCATCTGACGATTTTGATGATTTTGAGGACGATTTTGAAGATTTTGATATCGAAGATGATACGGATAAGGAATCCCGAGAATATGTTTCGATTAATATTACCGGAGAAGGGAAAGCCCCTTCTGAAACTGCTGCTGATGATGATGCTGCTAATACAGATGATTAAGATCAACTTTCTAAGAATTAACAATATGTATTATGCATGACAATTATACAAGAATTAAAGGGCTCTATAATAATTGTTGGGGTATGTGAAAAATCACATACTTCCAACATTTTATTATAGAGTCAATAAAAGAAAAGGTTCCTGTAGGATATCCAATTAAGTATATCTGTAGGAACCTTTCATTCGTTTAGTATGAGTTCTTTAGATAAAAGTCACTTAATTCCTCGATTAAAAGAGCTTCATCCTCCACCCTATAAGTGATGCTGTTAATATTTATCCCCCCACCTACATGAATAGTATTCAATTCCTCTGATTCACTCATTTTAATTTCAATTATATAGCCATCGGATGGGTTAAGTTGTGTGTCTTTGATAAATAAATGCTGATCCATTAATGAATATAAGGCATCAATCTCATCCTCACTTGTTAAATAAATCTCTGTATTGTTTACAACATCCTTCAAGAACATAAAGTCTACTTCCTCTGGATCAGCTATAAATATGTCACTAAAAGTCATATTACTTTCATTCTCTAGTGTAGTAACACTAGTCTCTATATCATCTGACTCATTATCTTTATCATTTGCTTCTCTTCCATATGAAATGCTATCAGATGCTTTCGCTGTTCCTTCGCTGCTTGCCATTTCTGATGATTCATTGGAAGAATCCTCGCTACTTGGATCTTTTGCATCCTTAGGTATACTGGTAATAGGCGAAGTATTATCTGGAACCTGGTCACCATTATCCATCTGATCACTATTCCCATTATCTGCAGCACCTTTCTCTAAAATACTAGAAGCCATGTTAAAAGAAGCATCATCTGTATCTACATCAGCATCAGGTGGAACATCTGCCGCAGTTTGTGTTTCACTTTTACTCTCTTCAATTGCTTTAAATTCCATTTCCTTCTCTAGACCACCTCCACTAGCTAGGTCAGTAGTCCCTTCATCTGCTGCTGAAGTATCGTATGCAACAGATTTACCAGCATCTTCTGTACTTTTATCATACTTAACACCCATCCTGCCAATGGTATTAATACCTGCAACAAGTAGTAAGACTGCCACAGCAATTCCTGATATCACTCTCATATTCTTATACCATTTAACAGCCTTTGCAGTCTCAATCTTATCCTTTAAATTCTCTTCTCTATCTCTAATTGCATTTAGGGTTCTATTAATTAAATCCTCTGAAACACTGATACTACTTAAATCAAAAGAAGAATTCAGATGTTTTTTGATATAGATATCATCATTTTTGGTATTTTCCCTATCATTTCTAAAATCCAACTGTTTCATATAGTTCGATTTATTATTATCCTTAAAACTCATCTGAAATCCTCCCTTCCAGTATTGATTTTAATTTATGCCTGGCTCTTGAAAGTCTACTCTTTGCAGTACCCTCGGCAATATTCAATGTGTTTGCTGCTTCAGCAATGGACATATCTTGAAAATACACACAGATTACAATATCCTTATATTTTGCAGGAAGTGATAGAACGGTTTTACGCACCAACTCTCTTGTATCCTTCTTCTCTACATCATCATAATCCATCTCACTGACTACCATATCCTCCTGATAGTCCATCATGGGTATAACACGCCTATTCCAAGCACTTTTGAGATGATCCTTACAAGTATTAATTGTAATTCGAATAATCCATGTTTTTATGCTGGAATTCCCTTCAAAAGTAGAAAGTTTTTGATTGACTTTAATAAATACTTCTTGAAAAATATCCTCTGCTAAGTTACTATCCCTTACATACATAAATGCTGTCCTAAGCACATCATTACCATATTGTCGAATTAGGGTTTCTATATCATAAGCAGGTAATTCTTCAAAGAGGCCTTTTTCAGCATCCATCCCAATATCCCCCTATACTATACCTTTTATTAATGATATCCAATTATTGCATCACTAAAGTATAGTATACATGGACAAACATTTGATGTAAATGAAAAAAACATATATTGAAAATTTATATCCTCTTTATTATTAGACGCAATAGTACTCTAAAGTGTTCCATGAAATTTATACTAATTAAGAACTGAATAAAAGAACCTAAAATGGTATATATACCACTTCAGGTTCTCATTAATTTAGACCATTTAAATAATACTCTATCTGGAAAGTCTGTGACTTAAATCATACATGTATTGATTAACATCCTTGGTCATACTCAAGCCTTCTTCGATATCCATATCCACAAATTGACCGTCTTTGTATCCCACAATTCTCTTTGAAGCTCCAGCAACTAATAAGTCCACCGCCTTCGCTCCCATCATGGAGGCATACACACGATCTCTAGTTGTAGGGCTTCCACCTCTTTGTGCATGACCAATGATTGTAGCTCTTGTCTCCATACCGGTAGCAGCCTCAATTCTCTTGGCCATACCATTGGAATCTCCTATACCTTCTGCATTAACAATGATATAGTGCTTCTTCCCAGCATTTCTTTTCTCAATAATACAGTTAATAATTCTCTGCTCATCATAATCATAACGCTCAGAAATAAGTATCTCCTCTGCTCCATTGGCAATACCACACCATAAAGCGATATACCCTGCTTTTCTACCCATAACTTCTATGATACTGCATCTTTCGTGAGAAGTAGAGGTATCTCTTACCTTATCAATGGTCTCCATTGCAGTATTAACTGCTGTATCAAAACCAATGGTATACTCTGTACAAGAAATATCTAAGTCAATGGTTCCAGGGATACATACCGCGTTAATTCCTCTTCTTGCTAATGTCTGGGCACCCTTGAAGGATCCATCTCCACCAATCACTACTAAACTATCGATTTCATGTTTTCTACAGATATCTGCAGCTAAATCTTGAACCTCAGGCTTAAGCATTTCAAGACAGCGTGCGGTATAAAGAATTGTTCCGCCCCTTTGTATAATATCGGATACACTTTTAGAATCCATATCTATAATATCTTCCTCTAGCAAGCCATTATAGCCTCTAAGTATCCCTTTAACTTTTAAGCCGGCTGCTAATGCGGTTCTAACAACTGCTCTAATTGCAGCATTCATTCCAGGTGCATCTCCACCACTGGTTAACACACCTATTGTCTTAACATTTCCCATTCAAATAACCTCCGATTAAATAAACAAACTAACAACGAGTGTATTCTAATCCATTTTTCCCATATTTTCAATACTCTTTTCTGTAATTCGTACATTTTCCTTAGAATAATTCGTCAAAAGACGTTGGATTAGGTCCTTATCCGCTTTAACACTCCTACTTTTTGGTAATTTCTTCATGCATCTTTCTTCTTCACAATACACTACAACTCTATCATTCCCATCATAATCATCTAATAATGCATATAAGGACTTTTCATCCCTTTGGAATTCCTCTAGATTCTTATACTTAATCCATATCTCCTGAGGTATGAGATCAAAAGGAATAATCGCCTGACAGATTAGTTTAGCAGGCTTATCCTCTTCTAAAGCTACTTTACCCCGGACAAATATCTTCTGATCCGGTTCAATCAAGGTTTTAAACCTTTCGTAATCCTTTGGAAATATTATAACCTCAACAACGCCAAATAAATCTTCCAAAGTAATAAAAGCCATCATACTATTCGTTCTAGTAGTTTTTATGGTTTTAGAAGTAACCATTCCACCAATTATTTCTATATTACCATCTGCAACTTTCGGTTTATTTATTTCCTCATCAAGAGCAAAATCAATAGAACTAGCTGTTACATTTTTATTAATTCGATTTTCATAAGCTTCCAAGGGATGACCACTGACATAGATGCCCAACACTTCCTTTTCAAAAGCCAGGAGCTGCTCCTTACCATATTCACTAACCTCTGGAAGGCTTTGTTCGTGCTCCTTCTTTACTTCCTCTCCTGCAAAATCAAAGAGAGTCATCTGCCCTGTCAAAGATTTTTTCTTATCCGCTGCGATGCCGTCAAGGATCTGAACATAGCTCATCATTAACTGCCTGCGGTTCTCATGGAGATTACTAAATACCCCTGCTTTTATAAAACTTTCTATGGTTCGCTTATTTACCTCTTTACCAGATAATCTGGAAGCAAAATCAGTAAGGCTTGTAAAAGGACCATTTGCCTCCCGCTCTGCTACTATCCCACCTATTACCGGTTTACCAATTCCCTTTATGGCTGATAATGCATAACGAATTGCACCATTAGACACTGTAAATACTGTATCTCCTTCATTAATATCCGGAGGTAGGATTTCAATATTCATCTGCCTGCAGGTGTAAATATATTCGGATACTTTTCCTGGATTATCAATAACAGAGGTCATGAGCGCTGCCATAAACTCCACTGGATAGTAATATTTTAAATACGCAGTTTCATAGGATACAACAGCATAAGCCGCCGCATGAGATTTATTGAAGGCGTATTTAGCAAAGTCTATCATCTCATCAAATATATGATTGGCTACTACTTCAGAAATTCCATTGCCGATACATCCTACAACACCTTCCTCTGGGTTACCGTAGACAAAGGTTTGTCTCTCTTTTATCATCACTGATTCTTTCTTCTTAGACATAGCACGGCGTACCAAATCACTTCTTCCATAACTGTAACCGGCTAGGTCACGAACAATCTGCATAACTTGTTCCTGATATACAATACAACCATAGGTAGGGGATAAAATAGGTTCTAGCTGAGGGCATTCATAAATAATATTGCTCGCCTCATTCTTACCTTTGATATATTTTGGAATAAAGTCCATTGGACCTGGTCGATAGAGGGCGATACCCGCTATGACATCCTCTAGGTTTCTAGGTTTTAATTCCTTCATAAAGCTCTTCATTCCTGCACTTTCTAACTGGAAGACACCTTCTGTTTTACCCGAGGAAATCAATTCATATACCTTTTCATCATTATAATCTATCTGTTTAATATCAAATTTATTCGCAGCACTTCTTTTTTTATTAACCAGTGTCTCTGCATTCTGTATTACTGTTAAGGTCCGAAGACCCAAAAAGTCCATCTTTAATAAACCTAATTCTTCTAAGGTTGTCATGGGAAATTGAGTTGTTATGGCATCCTCAGAGGATTGGGACAGAGGAACAAATTCATCAATACTTGCTTTACCAATCACGACGCCTGCTGCATGCATGGAGGTATGTCTTGGTAAACCTTCCAGACGTTTGGACATATCAATAAGATATTTAACCTCTGGACTACTGTCATAGAGTTGTCTCAATTCCTTATTAGCATTCAGTGCTTTCTCTATTGTGATCCCTAGTTCTGTAGGAATCATCTTTGCTACGGTATCCACTTGAGCATAGGATAGATCCAGTGCTCGTCCCACATCTCGAATTGCTGCCCTCGCTGCCATGGTTCCAAAAGTTATAATCTGAACCACCTTATCCTTGCCATACTTTGCTGTTACATAATCGATGACTTCCTGTCTTCTCTCATAACAAAAGTCAATATCAATATCGGGCATGGTTAATCGTTCCGGATTTAAAAAACGTTCAAAGAGAAGATTATACTTGATTGGATCGATATCCGTAATCCCTAGGGAATAAGATACTATGGATCCTGCGGCACTTCCTCTTCCTGGACCTACCATAATATTATTGTCCCTGGCATACTTAATAAAGTCCCACACGATTAGAAAGTAATCGATAAAGCCCATACTACGAATTGTGTCCAACTCGTAATCCAAACGGGCCCAAAGCTCTTCTGGAATAGTATCATAACGCTTTTGTAATCCATCTCTACACAATTTATTAAGATAATCATAAGCCGTATAGGGCGCAGGCACCGGATATACCGGCAACTTATATTCACCAAAGGTTATGGTTACATTACACCGCTTTGCAATCTCATATGTATTCTCTATAGCTTCCTTGGCATAAGGAAATAAGGATGACATCTCATCCGGTGACTTTAAATAAAACTGTCCTCCCGTATAGCGCATCCTGTTCTCATCCGTTACCTTCTTCTGAGTCTGTATACAAAGAAGTATATCATGGGGGTCCACATCTTCTTTATAGGTATAATGTACATCATTGGTAGCCACCAGCTTAATCCCTGTCTCCTGAGCAATTCGAAGGATCCCCTGATTGGCTGACTTTTGCTCCTGCATACCATGATCCTGAAGCTCCAGATAAAAATTCTCCTGTCCAAAGATCTCTTGCAACTTAAGAGCTGCATTCTTTGCTTCTGCATAAAAGCCCCGAAGAAGATTATTAGCAACCTCTCCTGCCAAACAGGCACTTAAGGCTATGATACCTTCACTATGCTGTCTTAATACTTCATAGTCTATTCTTGGTTTATAGTAAAAGCCCTCTAAAAAGCCTTTTGATACAATTTTCATCAAATTCTGATAACCCTTGTTATTCTCCGCAAGAAGCACAAGGTGATGATATCTTTCCTCTGATGCTCCCAGTTCTCTATCAAATCTCGAGTTAGGAGCTACATATACCTCACAGCCGATAATTGGTTTAATTCCCTCAGCCAAACATGCCTTATAGAAATCAATGACACCATACATTACGCCATGATCGGTTATGGCTATGCTATCCATCCCCAGTTCCTTGGCACGCTGCACCATTTCTTTAATTTTACCCGAACCATCCAACAGACTATATTCTGTATGCAAATGTAAATGTGTAAAATTCATGCTGCTCCTCCATCCTGCACAATTTATATTTATCATCATATTCCACCCAAAAAGTCTTGTCAATAAGAAAGGGTTGGGACATTTTTCATTTTTGGGGTTCTCGTACAAAGAAAGCAGGTGGATGGGGGTCCTATCTTGTTTTTCCACACTCGGACATGGAACCTGCCAGTTCGTATCAGATAAGACATAATAAAGCATATGTCTTTCTGATACGGCCTGACAAGCCCCATGTCCGCTTTGAGAAAAAACAATTGACAGTCCCCCCATCCACCTGCTTTCTTTGAGATAAAGATATTGAATTAAGGTATACGGGCGTCGAAATCACATAGCCATACCCTCGACTACTCCTGTCCCTTCTACTCTTGCTCTATATGATGAAACCAAAATATCTAATATTATTACCAGACGGTGGTATCCAAGTAATATAGCCTACTTTAATCCTAATCGTCTCACTAAAAATGGCTGTCCAAAGACAGCCAAATATGTGTAACTATAATAATTTGTTCCTATTACGTCGGTTATAGAATACACTTTGTATTTCTACCGTATCATTGAGGATAAGATACAATTATCAAATATATTTATGATTTCATATACCTCATTGTTATCATAGTAATCATAGTTATTAGGATTAGCCATGAAAATTAGCTGTATTAATTTTGCTGCAATCTCTTTGTACTATTAAAATTAATATATAGGGATAATTAAGAGCATGGAGTTATTCATATACATTCTTTCTATAACTGATGAAGGTTGCTACAAAATACATAAGATATATCAACAAAAATAAGCCTACTGACGTTCCTAAAGCCACGGATATAATATTATTTGAAATTAATGCTTCTACTAAGCGATTGACACATACTGTGATATAAATACTGAAAGGTATAGGGAGCAGGAGTGGAAAAACAAAATAGAACAAACATTGTTTTAATATATATCCATCAATGCGTTTCTCTTCCATTCCCAGATTATGAAGTATCTTGTATCGGAATTTATACTGCATGGCATCACTTAACATCTGAACAGCCAGTATCGTTGCAGCAATGCAGATCAATACCAGTCCCAGATAAAACAGGGAGAATGATACTATGGTGAAGGTACTGCGGTTCTCTGCTAACCTGGCTCCTTTTACATTGATATAGTCTAAGTTATCATAAGAAACCGTTGTTTCTTCCGTAGCGATAACCTGCTGTGGTTGATTATACTGTTCTAAATTCTCTGCGTCTTCTACCCTTGTTTTTTCTTTCGTCTTTACTATATATACAATCTGCCTAACTTCCATGTTCTGGACTAATTCATCAGGAATTATGATTAGATAATATGCCCCATTTATCCCTTGCAGCGCAAAATTCTCCTGATAGCAGCCCTGATATTTCAGAGTTCTGCCACCAAGGCACAAAGGAAGGTCTCCTTCCTTCTCCATAAAATCTTTCACGCCCATAGTTCCCTGTATGAGATAATGTCCTTCCTCTAATTCCACTGGGGGATAACCAAGTATTTTACGTAGTTTCTGGTAATCACTGTATTTCATTACAGTGTCATCTTGAAAATAGGATCCTCCTATAATGGACTCCTCTAGCTTATCATAGACAGTTCTGCTACCACTTTTGTAGATAGGATAATTCAAATCACCTTCTACCGTATAATTTTGATTAATGTAATCTTTATATATGTCAAAGTTATAGTCTTCCTTACTCCTACATATTGCTATGTCAAAGGGTAAGACTGCCTCTACTTGTTCTTCCAAATATCCTTTAAGAAGCATCCCGATAGAGAGGGAGGTTAATGTAAAGGTAAGTAACATTCCCAGAGTCCCTAGGGTAATTCTCATTGTATTCATCTTGGCCGACAAACTGCGAACCAGTAAACAAATATCTTTTTTGTACTTTAGTCTCTTATTTTCAATGAAGAACTTCACTAAAACGGAAGATAAGGATATGTAAAATCCATAGATACAAGATATACTGCAGATAAACGCCATACCCATTCGTAATAAAGTAGCATTACCTTCGCCCCCTGAAAATGCATCCCATAGCAGCTTGCCTCCGAATATGCCCAAGAGTATGGATAATACAAAGATAATCCAGTTTCCTTTTAAGTTCTTTAGCATCATGGTCTCATTTTTCTTATCTGCATTGAGAAGATGATTTATCTTCATCTTCCGTAACTTCCTCTTTGAACGTATTAAGGAAAAGGCATAAATAAGACATACATATAGTAAGGATAGTAACAAAGCCTTGATAGAAAAGACGATTTTCACCTGATAAGTAGCTTCAAACATATGCATAATAATCAAAGATAGTATCTGGTAAAGAAAAGATCCTGCTACAAGGCTAATCATATAGGAAAGAGTCCCAAGTATGATATTTTCCCGAAGGAAAATCCGCGCTATTACCCGGTTACTAATACCTAAGGTCATGTAAATTCCAAACTCCCGACTTCTTCTCTGGAGCATGAAATTATTCATATAATGAACCAACCAGGCCGAGGCAAATATTATGATAATGGATACCACTGTAATTGCATAAATTAAAGTATTCATGACTTCACTGAGCATTAGTATATCTTCTGAAAATATTATGGTATTGAAAGCATAGATTAAGGAAAAAATGATTGTCACACTTAAGATATAGATCGTATAATCCTTCATGGAACGTTTGGCATTACGCAGGGCTAATCTACCTAGCATCCGTATCATCACCTCCAAGAAGGGTTACTGTATCCAATATTCTCTGAAAAAATCCCATTCTGTCTTCCTCACCTCTATGTAACTCATTAAAGAGCTTTCCGTCTTTCAGAAATAAAATCCTCTTGCAATAGCTGGCTGAAAACACATCATGGGTTACCAATAAGATGGTAGCACCCAATTGCTTATTCATATTCGTAAGGGTAGATAGAAGCATACTTGCAGATTTAGAATCTAAGGCACCTGTGGGTTCATCAGCAAGGATTAGCTTTGGGCTATTAATCAAAGCTCTGGCACAGGCGCAGCGCTGTCTTTGACCACCAGATACTTCATAGGGAAATTTATCCAGTATGTCATCAATCCCTAGGTTTTTCGTAATATCCCTTACTCTAACTTCAAGATTTATGGAAGCCTCTCCAGCTATAGTTGGTGCTAATGCAATATTTTCTTCAATGGTAAGCATATCCAAAAGATTAAATTCCTGAAATATAAACCCAAGGTTCTTCTGGCGAAATTCTGCCAGCTCCTTATCTCTTAGCCCTGTAATATCTATTCCATCCAAATAAATATGCCCTGCTGTTACAGTATCAATGGTAGATATACAATTAAGTAAGGTACTTTTACCGCTTCCAGAAGGGCCCATAATTCCCACAAATTCTCCTTTGGCTACACTAAAAGATATCCTATTAACCGCCTTGGTAATAATCTTTCTTCCACCATAATATTTCTCTACATGCTCTAACCTAAGTAAATCTCCCATGTAATATTACTCCTTTCTCACCTATCCATCCCAAGGATGTAAGAAGCTTAAAGTAGCTTTCTTATAACATCCCTATCACTTGATGAACCCCAGTATAGCACAAGGATAATGTCATTTTAACTTACAGTTTTGTAAGTACCTTAGAAACTCCGGCGGTTAACTTCCCTATAGGAAAGAATAGAGTAATTCTTGTATAGTGACCTTTTTCAGATTCAGCAGAAATCTTTAAACCCAGCTTATCACATAATTTCTTACATAAGTAAAGACCAAGTCCCGTAGATTGTTTGTTGGAACGGTTTGTTCCTGTAAATCCTTTCTCAAAAATTCTGGGTAAATCCCCCTCTGCGATTCCAGCTCCATTATCTTCAATTATCAGTGATATCCCTTGTTGGCTCCTCTCTGAAAAGATATGTACCTTAGCCTCCTTCTCAGCATGATATTTAATAGCATTATTCATAATCTGGCCAATGATATAATATAGCCACTTTTCATCGGTCCAAACCACATCTTCCCTCTCATTAACTTCCAGGGTTATGTGATTTTCAATAAGTACTGTCCTATGTTGTAAAATAACTTGTTGAACAATATCAAACAGACGAATTTCTTTGATAAAATAGTCCTGTTCCACCGTTTCACTTCTAGCATAATAAAGGGTCTGTTCCACCAGATAATATATTCTCTTTAATTCTACCCCTATTCTATCTGTTTCCTCTGTCTTATGATTATTACAGATTAATTGAATGGCAGTAATAGGTGTTTTGATTTCATGAATCCACTTTTCTATGTATTCCTTATAGGAGCATTGTCCTTCTCTTGCCTTGCCTACTTCCTCCGTCATTGATTTAGTAGCTTCACGGAGTAACTGCAGGGTAACCTTCTCCATCTGGGTAGAGGGCTTTTTTAATACTTCACAGATTAAGTATTTTTGGTCTAACTCCTCTAAAATCTTGAGCATTTCACTGTACTTACGCTTAACTTGATAAAACTCATAGGTCAAATAGCTTCCTAAGATAAATATCCAAGAAAGAATAATCACTAAAACTACCCCATTTGACATTCCCATAACCTTCAGAAAGAATACCAAGGCCAAGGCAGAGAAGAAGTGTAATATCAAAAGCATTATTTTCTCACAGACAAATTCCATTCCTCTCATAAGCCCTCCCTTCTCCTAATCCTATAGCCTAATTTAGGAACTGTCTCTATAAAACCCGGATAGCCAATATCCGAGAGGCGTTTTCGTAATCTGGATAGATTCACATTAAAAATATTTTCATCCACATAGAGCTTATTCTCCCATAGAAATTCAATAAATTCATCCTTAGAAATAACACGCTCTTTATTCAGGAACAAATAGGAAAGGAGCTTTAATTCATTCCTGGAGAGTTCCATAATTTCCTTCCCGATTTTAAGTTGGCTTTTAACAATATGTAAACAGGCTTCCCCAATGACCAATTCATCACTATAATTCATATGATTACGTTCTAAAATTCTTCTGACTTTAGCTAGTAATACAGGAAGACTATAGGGCTTACGAATATAATCATCTCCTCCAAGAGCCATAGCCTTAAGTTCATCCTCCTCCCTATCCCTGCCTGTAACAAAGAGGATAGGAACCTGGGAGACTTCTCTCATCTTCCTGCATATATCAAAACCATCTTCTTCATTGAGATTAATATCCAAAAGAACTACCTCTGCCCTTTGGGCATGATAGCAAACATCATCAAAATCCTCAGGACAAATAGTTTGGTACCCATTCTTCTCAAAGAAGTCCGAAACCTCCCTTCGAATATTATCATTATCCTCGATAATTAAAACTGTCGACATCCCCTCAACTCCTTTATGTATGCTAATATGAAACTCTTTCCCAGCAATCCACTTCTTGCTGTCAGCTGTCCTTAATATATTACAATACCCATATGTGGGCAAATTTACAAGATATTTATTAAACTTATTTAAATCTATACATTAGCCATATGCACTACATTTCTTCTATGGATACAGTGGGGTAGTCATCCATTCCTTTTTACTCTTTTGAATATATTGAGCAAATAAGGAGTTCATGATATACTTTATTTAACAATTATGATGAAGCAATTCAGAAATAGTAGGAGAAGCCTATGTATCATATTCTACGAAGGATATAGGATGAAAGTATTACTTGGGGGATTTCGTGGCAGAACAAATTCTGCTAAACTAATTCTCGATAAAATAGAAAGTAGAGAAAACCTAGAGAAACTATATTTGGTAAACAGTTTTGAAACTAGCAAAAAGCAATTAGAAGATTTATTAGAAAAAGAAGAATATGATTTAGTAATCCTGTTTGGGCAAAAGCCTTTATAGAGGAACTTTAATTTGGTGTAAAAGCTTCTCTCTGAAACTACTAAAATTAAGACTTTTGCAATATCTATAAACGATATCAAATATCTAAAATATCTATATTCCCAGTAAACTAAGGCGGTAAGAATAGGGGACGGGTGTAGGGTACTGTTCTTGTTTTTCCTTAAAGCGGACATGGCTTTATCAGAACGTACAGATAAGACATAATCATTACTATGTCATATCTGTACGAGCTGGAAAGTTCCATGTCCGAGTGTGGAAAAACAAGACAGTACCCTACACCCGTCACCTATTCTTACCTCACACTAGTACCCTTTCTCACCAATCTTTGCCTGGCCGCTCCGGATCAATAATATCTTTTACATCAAATAAGTCCGCCAGTCTCTCAGGAAACTCAAGCATTGCCTGGCCATCGAGAGGCCTTCTTGTCATTCTCATATAATCTTTATTAATCTTCATCCAAGGGTCCTTAAATACACCTATAAATTTAGTAAATCCAAATTCTCTAAGGTAATTGTACTTCTCACCACTATAGGCTCCAATGGAAGCTTCAATATCAATACCATAGGGGAATACATAAATATCTGTTGGTCCAACAATGGAACCCACTTCCTCCATCCATCTTTGCGTATCCTTTTTAAATGAAGAGACGGATAACTTCTGTAAATCTTTATGACCCCAACTATGAGAACCAATTTCCCAACCATCCTCTTTAAGAACCTCAACGACTCGCTTTGCTTCCTGCCTATCCTTTTCATAGGTTGGCGAGGTAGGGTCATTGGTTCGATATCCAAGTATGCCTTCATAGCCTGTCAGCGCTAACAATCCCTTAGCACCCTTATATGAGAAATCTGGATGCTGTTCTATAAATTCATTTAATATAGGTACAATATCAAAGGCACCTGTAACCGTGGTTCCATCCTCAAGAAGCATCTCACAAGTTGGCTTGCCATCCTCACCTATAATAATTCTTGATGCAAAACCATCGCCTGTCATGTACTCATAATAACTAACATCATCCTCTGAAAGTACAAAGGGTTTTTTCCCTTCTCTTAGATAGATCTCATTCTGTACATATTTTGTTGACCCATCTGCTAAGGTTTCTGTCCTTATCAAATCAGACATCCTTACAAGAACATATCCATCTTCATACATCTTTTGCATCATTTTCTTAAATTCTGAAACAGTAGTCATATACATATTATAGCCTGCTGCTTTATAATCACTGTCAAAAGCCTTGGAAGGTTCTTGAATTAATATATGGAAGAAGATATGATTAATCTCCGTAACCGAACGATAAGACCCTCCATATAGCTTAAGAGCCCCTTTCTCTTGCTCTAATCGCTCCAAAGCTGATACTAATTCAGTATAAACCTGATAACCTCCTTCTTTGCCACTGTAACCTTGAATTAGTCCAATTGCTCCATCATAATCATAGCCAAGGGCTAACTGATCCGCCTGAGATATAAGTTCTCTTCGATTTTCCTTCTCTTTTTTTAAGCGTTCTTGTTCAGCGGCTGCTTCTTGCCTTTCCTTCTCAGCTCTTTCTTTATCTTTCCAGGAAATTGCTATTTTACCAATACCCGGTCTATCACCAGCTGTAGAGTTTATATTAATCACAAGCAAGTATAAGCCAAAACCAATTAATACAAATAATAGTATTAGGGTTGTAATTAAAAAAGATATTTTATACTTATAATGTCTATGCTTTTTATATTTCTTTTTTTCTTCAGCCATAAGTTTTACCTCTCAATTCACATCCTCATAACTTCAAAATTAATCTTTCATAATAATTATATCACATCTAAAATGATATTACCTTGCATAATAATTATAATATTTGGTATATATTTCCTACAAAAAAAGAGGCTCCACAAATTCGAAATTAGTTAATTCCAAACTTGCCGAAGCCTCAAATAATGACCTTATAATTTTATTTTATCTTATTATTTACTGCTCAAATACTTCTCTATATTTTCAATTGCTGCCAGTTCATCGGGTCCGTCAGCAATTACAGTTACCTTTTCTCCTTTTGAAATACCCATGCTCATCATACCCATTATACTTTTGGCATTGACACGCTTTTCGTTGCTTGATACATAAATACTGCACTCATATTGACTTGCTACCTGAACAAGTAACGCAACTGGTCTTGCTTCTAAACCATTAGGGATATTAATCGTTATTTCCTTCGTTATCATGGTTGTTTTCCTCCTTATTCTCCCGCAATTGATCTGCTATCATGGTTATTTTACGCAATCTATGATTAACACCGGATTTTCCGATTGGTGGTAATAACATTTCACCCAGCTCCTTTAAGGACGCCTCTGGAAATTCAATCCGTAATCTTGCAATGTCCTCAAGGCCATCAGCTAAATCCCCAAAACCTATACTATCTCTTATATATATAATATCATGGATTTGCTTAGCGGCTGCAGTGACTGTTTTGGTGATATTGGCAGCTTCACAATTCACCTGACGGTTAATGGAATTTCGCATCTCCTTAAGAATTCTCACATTCTCTAAATCCATCAGGGCATTATGTGCTTCCATAACATTTAAAAGATCAACAATCTGGGAACCTTCCTTAATATAAACTACATAATTTTTTTTTCGAGTAATAATCTTAGCATCAATTGAAAAAGTCTGTATCATATCCCTTAGCTGTTCTGCCCTATCTCTATTAGATATAACAATTTCCAAATGATAGGCTTTCTTCGGATTACTCATGGAACCCGAAGCTAAGAATGCACCTCTGATAAATGCTCGCTTACAGCAGGCATTTTGCGTTATAACCGTATCTGCTATTCCTAAGGATGCAGAATCAACGGATAGCTTAGTAGCCTGCAAGATTCTGGAGATAGTCTCCATATTTCTTATTATCAGGGTATACATACTGTTTCTTTTTTGATTGATATTAGCTTTAACCGAAACATCAATATTTATATTAAATGTTTTTCTGATTAATGTAAAGTACTTTCTTGCTACAACCAAATTTTCCGTTTGTATTTTTAAACAATATTTTGAATCTGAGCTAACAATCCGTCCTTCACAGGTAAGAATAGCTGCTAATTCTGCCAAATTGCAATGTCTGGCATTACTTATTTGAAGTGAAAGCTCTTCCTTCACCTCTTTAGAAAATGACATATTCATCCCATGCCTTTCACAGCCTGCAAACTATTGGAAGCCTAATTGCTACCTAAGTCACTGAACTTTCAAGTTAATTCTTTCGTATCATGTGTCTTTCTCTATATCTCTATGTTCAATCTTTAAACCATATTCTGTATCTTTCATCCGCTTTGCTAACTCGTTGGCTAGAGCAACAGAGCGATGCTTTCCTCCCGTACATCCAATGGCTATAACCAGCTGGTTTTTTCCCTCTACAATATAATGAGGTATTAGAAATTTAACCATATCATCCAGTCTATCTAAAAAATCCATTGCCGCTTCAGCCCCCATGACAAACTGGCGAACCTCATTATCCTTACCTGTTTTATGCTTTAACTCCTCAATATAATAAGGGTTAGGTAAAAACCTAACATCAAAGACCAGGTCTGCATCTGTGGGAATCCCATATTTAAATCCAAAGGATAATAAATTTACAAAGAAATTACTGAACTTTTCATCATTTAAATATATTTTATTAATCTGTATCTTTAAATCCCTTATCAAAAGATGAGTAGTATCAATGATAACATCAGCATGATTCCGAAGAAATGTCAGGCGATCCCGTTCCATTCCAATACCCTTCTCAACCCGACCTCCACCTGATAAGGGATGATTTCTTCTTGTTTCTTTATATCGCTTCACCAAAACTTCTGAAGAACAGTCAAGAAATAGTATTTCATAGGGTAAGTCAGAGCTCTTCATATCCCTGAGAATAGTATCCATTTCCTTTAGAGCCTGTCCACTGCGGATATCTATTCCTAGTGCGACCTTATTTTGTCCACCCTGAAGACTTAACCTAGCAAATTTCTTAATTAATTGAATTGGGAGATTATCTACGCAAAAATAACCTGCATCCTCTAGCATTTTTAAAGCGGAGCTCTTTCCAGCTCCAGACATTCCTGTGACGATGACAAATCTCATGTGCAATGCACCTTTCTTTTTATTTCCCCTCAAAACCTCATAATTAAAATTCCCCCAAAAGTTTCACTTCCCGCTCAAGTTTGACACCATACTTTTCATATACTATCCTAACTACATCTTCTATGATGGTTATAAAATCCTTAGCTGATGCATTATCCTTATTAATAATAAAGCCACAATGTTTTTCTGACACAGCGGCACCTCCAACCTGATACCCCCTAAGACCAGCATCACTAATTAATTTACCAGCAAAATAACCCGGTGGTCTCTTAAAGGTGCTTCCTGCGCTATATTTATCCAAAGGCTGTTTATCTCGCCTTCTTTCATTTAAGTCTTTCATCTTCTCACGTATTTGTTCTTCCTTACCTGTAACCAGCTTGATATCTGCTTCAAGTAATATATAATTCTTCTTTTGAAGGATACTGCTCCTATAACCTAACTCCAATTGATGGGCGCTGAGTTCTAGAATTTTTCCCTCTTCACTTAGTACCCTGGCGCTGACCATGCATTGCTTCATTTCACCATCATAAGCACCTGCATTCATAGTTACTGCTCCTCCCAGCGTACCAGGGATACCTGAGGCAAATTCAAAGCCCGACAAGCTGTATCTTGCAGCTTCATTGGCAAGCTTGGCTAAAGATATCCCCGCTTGTGCCCTTATTATATTATCTTTTATCCATAGCTTACTGAATTCATCACCAAGCTGAATAATTAATCCCCGGTATCCAAGATCAGAAACCAGAAGATTGCTACCCTTGCCCATAATATAGAAGGGCATAGTATCCTCTTTACATATATTAACTATTTCAAGTAGCTCCTCAACAGTTCCTGGAATAACAAAATAATCTGCTTCACCACCGATATGCAGGGAGGTATGATTCTCCATTTTTTCTTTGATCTTTACCTGCTCCTGAGATAATGCATGAACTAATTTCTGATAAAATCGATCTTCCAATACTGCCTCCTAAAGCATACACTTACTTCTGATTACCTACAGAAATATATCTTATTTAAGCTTATTTTATTAGTACTCAATTTATGCAAGAATTAGCTTAGCTGCTCCATATATTCCGGCATCGTTGCCTAAAGTAGCTAGTTTAAATTCTTTATTCTTCAATGCATCCATAACATGCATATTATAATATTTCTTTGTTGTGTCAGTAATGATCTCTCCTGCTTTGGATACCCCTCCACCTATAACAAATACCTGGGGATCAATAACCTGGGCAGTGTGAGCTAAGGCCAGACCGAGATAGTAACAGGATTTTTCAACCACAGCAAGAGCAAGCTTGTCTTCAGACTTTGCACAGTCATATACAACCTTTGCACTTAAGTCGGTATACTCCCGCATAGAAGAAGCCTCGGTACTCTCATTTAAAATATCCTTAGCAAGTCTTACAATGCCTGTAGCTGATGCATATTGCTCAAGACAACCACGCTTTCCACATCCACAGGTGACTGTTTCTTTCTCATTGACATGTATATGACCCAGCTCTCCAGCTGCTCCCTTACTGCCAGCTAATACTGTACCCCTTAGTATAATACCACCGCCTACACCTGTTCCCAATGTCACTAATACCATATTATGATAGCCTTTTCCGCCACCCATCCAAAACTCTCCAAGTGCTGCTACATTGGCGTCATTACCAGCCTTCACTTTAAGACCTGTCAACTCTGACATAAGTTCTTCTATATTAAAATGTCCCATTCCCAGATTAGCCAGCTCAAGAACTTCCCCATTATCCTGTACCGGACCAGGAATTCCAACACCAATTCCAAGAATTTCATCCTTACTTAGATTTAATTCTCTCATCTTTTCCAAGACATAATTTGCTGCATCCTTAAGAATATCCTTGCCGTCGCCTGTTTTCTTTGTTTGGAAATCCCATTTATTTAATAGATTTCCTTCTGTATCAAATAATCCAACTTTTACAGCCGTTCCCCCAATATCAAAGCCAAAGCATACTTTTCTCATGTAAATGCACACTGCCTTCCCTTATTAATAATCATAATTTGTGATCTTAGATCCTATCATTTTATCCTACCATACTTAATGGTTGTCTTATTTATTCTTTTGAATCACTCTTCTTCAAGCTGTTGGTAACTCTATTATAAAGCTCCTGTGCTGCATTATAGCCCATCTTCTTCTGTCGGTAGTTAACCGCTGCTGCCTCACAAATTATGGCAAGGTTTCTACCTGGACGAATAGGAATAGAATGGCACACCACTTTATTACCTAAAAACTCTATATAAGTTTCTTCAAGTCCTAGGCGGTCATACTGTTTCTCCTTGTTCCACTCTTCTAATTTAATTACCAAATCAATGGCTTGGGTATTCTTAACACTTTCTACACCGAATAAAGTCTTCACATCGATGATACCGATACCCCTAAGCTCAATAAAATGCCTTGTAATATCCGGTGATGTTCCAATTAAAGTCTCATCACTTACCTTCTTAATCTCTACTACGTCGTCTGTAACAAGACGGTGTCCTCTTTTAATCAGTTCTAGAGCAGCCTCACTCTTACCGATACCACTCTCTCCCATAATTAAAATACCTTCACCATATACATCCACTAGGCCTCCATGAATTGTAATTCTTGGAGCCAGCTCTACATTCAACCAACGAATTACTTCTGCCATGAAGGAGGAGGTGGTCTTAGATGTTCGTAAAATCGGCACACCTTTTTCGTTGGCAAGGTTAATAAATTGTTCACTTACTTCAAGACTTCTGCTAAATACAATACAAGGAATGTGATAATCCATTAACCTAGATAGTATCTCAAGACTCTTTGATTCCTCTAATTGTTGCATATAAGCATTCTCAACATGACCAATCACCTGCACTCGTTCGGAGTCAAAATGATCAAAAAATCCCGCCAACTGTAATGCTGGTCTATTCACATCCGGTTGTGAAATCTTAATATTCTCAATATAAACATCAGGAGTACAATTCTCCAAGTTCATTTTTTCTATCAAACGCATTAATTCAACTGTATACATAGCAACCTCCAACTACCCTCATTCTGAAGTAATTAATTACTTAAAAAAGTACAGCTACATTCTAACATTAAGTTTGCAAACTGTAAATGCTTATTAAATACTGTCCTTATGAAAAAATTCATATACAGACTCCGCTGCTTGTCTGCTCATAGCAGGAACCTTAAGAATGTCTTCAACCTCTGCTGCTTTCATTGCTTCCAGGGATTGAAAATATTTCATTAAAGCTCTTCTTCTTGTAGGCCCAATTCCATTAATATCATCCAAGATAGAGTGAACCTGTTTCTTCTTTCTTAAGCTCCGATGATATTCTATTGCGAAACGGTGCGTTTCATCCTGAATTCTTGTAATCAGCCGAAATAATTCACCACTTTTGTTAATGGATAATTCCTGACCCTCATAATAAATTCCTCTTGTACGGTGGTTATCATCCTTCACCATACCGCAGACAGGAATCTGTAGGTCCAGTTCTGACAGAACCTTTAGGGCAATACCTACCTGGCCTTTTCCACCATCCATGAGAATCAAATCTGGATATTTTGTAAAACTACCTAAGGAAGCATCTAATTGCTTCTCCTTATATTCCTCTAGCTCCCTCTGGCCATGGGTAAATCTTCTAGTAAGAACCTCGTACATAGAAGCGTAATCATCAGGCCCATTGACACTACGAATTTTAAATTTACGGTAGTCTGCTTTCTTCGACTTACCCTTTTCAAAAACTACCATGGAGCCAACAGACTGAAAGCCTGCTGTATTGGAGATATCAAAGGATTCAATACGTTCAATCATAGGAATATTAAGAAACTGGGCAAGTTCTCTTAAAGCTCCTGTGGTTTTTGCCTCTTCCCTCTTGATTTTCTCCATATCCTGATTCAAAACAAGCTCGGCATTCTTTCTTGCCATATCTACAAGCTTTTCTTTATCTCCCTTTTGGGGAACCTTAATATAAACCTTTTGGCCTCTTTTTGCCGTCAGCCACTGGGTAAGCAATTCCTCCTCCTCTGTCTTAGCTCCCAGATATATTTCCTTGGGAATATAGGGTGTTCCGGCATAGAATTGTTTGATAAAACTTGCCATAACCTGTGAATCTTCTTCATCCTCTACCCCCGTTAGGTGAAAATTATCTCGACCTATTAATTTTCCATTACGAATAAAGAAGGTCTGTACCACTGCTTCGTCCTTATCTCTGGCAAAGGCTATAATGTCACGATCCAACTGATCCGTGTTGTTGACCTTCTGCTTGCTGGCAATCTGTTTTACACTTGTTAGTAAGTCCCTGTATTGCGCTGCTTGTTCAAATTCCAAAGCCTGGGAAGCTTCTGACATCTTCTCTTCTAGTAATTTGGCTACTCTACTATAGTTACCATTTAAGAATTCTAAAACCTCATTTATATTAGCTCTGTAGTCTCCTTCGGATATATATCCCTGGCAAGGAGCATCACACTGTCCCATATGATAATAGAGGCAAGGACGTTCCTTCCCCGTATCCCTGGGGAGATTTCTACTGCAGCTTCTTATTTTATATATTTTACGCAAGAGCTCCAAGGTATCCTTAACAGCATTTACACTGGTATAAGGGCCAAAATACTTTGCTTTGTCCTTCTTTTGTTCTCTAGCCATGGATACTCTGGGATAGGCTTCATTGATTGTAACCCGAATATAGGGATAGGCTTTATCATCCTTTAGCCTTGTATTGTATTTTGGAACATGCTCTTTGATTAAGTTATTTTCCAAAACCAGAGCCTCAAGCTCTGTATCCGTCATAATATATTCAAAATGGTCAATATGCCTTACCATACTTTTTATTTTCTCTGTATGATTACGACTGTTTTGAAAATATTGGCGTACACGGTTCTTCAGAACAACTGCCTTACCTACATAAATAATTGTATCCTTACTATCCCTCATTATATATACACCCGGCGATGCCGGAAGTTTTTTAAGTTCTTCTTCTATATTAAACATGGTACGCTCCTAACTAAACTGTAACCACTAGTGTATCCTTTAATAAGCATTTTACATCAGGTGTAATCTTAAGTCAAATGAATGAAGCCATCTCACCGCTAGGGATAAGTGCTTACATTCATAGGGAAATGTGCATACTTATCCTGTCTACGCTCAAACTATCCAAATGATAACATTTTTGAATACTAACAGGAATAATCTATTTTAGCACCTACTTATAACACTAAATAAAACTAAAAATAATATCAACATAATTTTATCTTTTTATAGATTTTTTATGTTACACCCTATATAATGGTAATAATTAACTCGTCATATCCATTAATTTTAATAAATAGGAGTTATTATATGCGCAAATATTTTATCGATAATATAAGAATTTTTATTTGGGATAAAGAAATATAAAAGAACACCTGGAGGTCCCCTATGAAAGTAAAACTTGCAGACTTACACACTCACTCTTATTACTCAGATGGGACAATGTCTCCCAAAGAAATACTGAAAGCTGCCCTGGATAATGGGGTAGGCCTTCTGTCCCTCACCGATCATGACGTACTCGAGGGCACAATAGAACTGCAGAAATTATGCTCTAATTACGACATAACCTATATTCCCGGTATCGAACTGGACTCCTTAGATCAAAAGGATAACATTCACATTCTTGGATATGGAATTGATCTAGAAGATAATAATTTCAGACAATTTGTACAAAAAAATAGAGCTTTACTCGATTCAGTTAACTCTATGCTCATTGAAAAGATGCAGTATGATTACGATTGCATCTCTTACGAGGAATATAATCAATACCAATATGATAGAACCAAAGGGGGATGGAAGGCACTACATTATCTTCTGGATAAAGGAATAACTAAGAATCTATTCCAGGGATTTGCCTATTACACCCAATATGGCTGCTCTTATGCCTGTGTTGATTTTCCCTCTGTTGAAACTGTATGCCATTATATTCACAAAGCAGGCGGTAAGGCTGTTCTAGCTCACCCTGGTGTTACCTATAAGGAGGAAAATATTAATTTATTCAAAGATAAAGTTATGCACTTATTAGATTATGGTCTAGATGGCATAGAGTGCTATTATCCAAAACACAGGGAGGAAGTAACAAAAGCTTGTCTTGCTATTTGCAGGGAAAGAGACCTACTTATTACCACCGGTTCCGATTGCCACGGCACCTTTGGCAATGCAGCAGTAGGTGAAACAAAGATTCCCATAACCCAATTATACCTTAAGGGATTAGTGTGAATTATTGAAAAGCATAATTCACACCTAGAAGTTTGTGCCTGCGTAATCCTCGGCACAAACTAACTCAAAGGGAAGGCATGTACTGTTAGTGTGAATTATTGAAAAACATAATTCACACCTAGAAGTTTGTGCCTGCGTAATCCTCGGCACAAACTAACTCAAAGGGATGGCATGTACTGTTAGTGTGAATTATTGAAAAACATAATTCACACCTAGAAGTTTGTGCCTGCGTAATCCTCAGCACAAACTAACTCAAAGGGAAGGCATGTACTGTCCATTGAATCATAAAAGAACTGATATTAATATGCACCCAAGGTCTAGATCTATTCTAACCTTCGGGTGCATTTTAAAAACAGTCCTTTTGATTATTCTTCTTCTTTGTTAACCACTGGTGCATCTGATCCTACAGGGTTTGTGTCAGGTAATAGATTTGTCTCCTTCGGCTCTGGAGTAATACCCTTAATCTCATTGAATATCTTCATAAATTCATCACCGGTAATGGTTTCTTTACTAAATAGATATTCAGCTATCTCATCCAATGCCTCTCGATTCTCTGCCAATAAGCTCTCTGCTTTATTATAGCACTCCTTCAGTATCTGCATTACTTCTTTATCTATCTCTCCTGCAGTTACATCACCACAGTGAAGTACCGGCCTTCCATCTAGATATTTGCTTTCTACAGACTCTAATCCCATGAGCCCGAATGTATCAGACATACCGTATTGGGTTACCATTGCTCTGGCAAGAGCTGTAGCTTTCTCAATATCGTTGCTTGCACCCGTGGTGACAGAGTTAAATACCAGCTTCTCTGCGGCACGTCCACCGTAAAGGGTAACAATACGAGTCAGAATCTCATCCTTACTCATCAAGTATTTTTCTTCTTCAGGAACCTGCATTACATAACCTAAAGAGCCCATTGTTCTGGGAACAATTGTAATCTTTTGCACCGGCTCTGCATTTTTTTCTAAAGCGGTTACTAAGGCATGACCCACTTCATGATATGCTACAATACGCTTTTCTTCTTTACCTAGAATTCTATCCTTCTTCTCTTTACCGGCTATTACTACCTCAACGGATTCAAATAAATCATCCTGGGTTACAACAGTTCTACCCTTCTTAACCGCCAGAATTGCTGCTTCGTTAATCATATTAGCAAGATCAGAACCAACTGCTCCTGAGGTTGCTTTCGCTATCGCTTCCAAGTCTACAGAATCATGCATAAGTACATTTTTGGCATGTACTTTAAGAATTTCCACTCTTCCCTTCAAATCCGGTTTGTCCACGATAATTCTTCTGTCAAAACGTCCGGGACGTAATAGTGCTTTATCAAGCACCTCCGGTCTATTGGTCGCTCCAAGAACAACCAGACCCTTAGATGAATCAAAACCGTCCATATTAGACAGCAGCTGATTTAAAGTCTGCTCTCGCTCATCATTGCCACCGCCATAATGAGAATCACGACTCTTACCAATAGCATCAATTTCATCTATAAATATAATACAAGGAGCTGACTGCTGTGCCTGCTTAAATAAATCTCTAACTCTGGAGGCACCTACACCTACAAACATCTCCACAAAATCTGAACCACTTAGTGAGTAGAAAGGAACCTTTGCTTCACCAGCAACAGCTTTGGCAAGTAAGGTTTTTCCCGTTCCGGGAGGTCCTACCAGAAGAGCTCCCTTGGGAAGCTTTGCTCCAATTTTGGTATATTTCGCTGGATTATGAAGGAAATCCACTATCTCAGTAACAGATTCCTTTGCTTCTTCCTCACCTGCTACATCCTTAAAGGTAATTCCCGTCTGTTTTTGTACATATACCTTTGCATTGCTCTTACCAACACCCATTACGCCGCCGCTATTCTTTGATATAGCCTTTAGTAAAAACCACATAACCACATAAATTGCAATAAAGGGTAAGGCATATGACAGAATAGAAGCCAGCAGGTTTCTATTCTCTACATAAGCTGAATACTTAACATTAGCTTCATCTAGTCTATTGATTAATTCATAGTCGTTAATAAAATATCCTGTATAATATATTGTCTTATAAGGAGTATTCTCTTGCCCTTTTAGATGAATGACAAGTTGGTCCCCTTTAACCATTACCTCTTCGATTTTATCCTCTTCTAACATCTTGATAAACTCATTATAGGCAATTTCTTTATCATCCTTTAAGGTATCCGATATCATTGTAATCATATACCATATTACCAAGGTTGATACTAATATAACGATAATGGCAATCTTATTCGACATACCATTTTTATTTTTCTTATCATTGTTATTGCTATTGTTATCCACGAAATCCTCCTCTTCAAATGATTAGCTATACATAAAATTATAACTCCGAAATCTGTCTTTTCAGAGTTTCATTGTATTTACAAATTAATTGTATACCTCATTATACTTATAGTCTTACCATAAATCAATAAAATTGTTCTAAAAATTCTGTGTTTAAATTATGTCCAAAGTAATAAATATACATATTTTGAGTAGTAAAGGCAAAATAGTCACATAATTTCTTAATTTCTTAGACCTAATTAAGGCATTAGGGAAATATCAATTACTTATTGCCACCTAATAATTGCTATTAATTTTTGTACTTATTTACATGATATATGATCAATATACTTACGCCCTAGGTAAAAACCCTATCTAACTTGCATATATAATTCATTCTATTTTCGTAGATTATATACAATATAACTTTTTATATAATTTACTATGCATTTATGTTATAATATTTCCAATTATAAATGGCAATTTTTATCACTTACTATTTTACAGATTGGAAAGGATTATGAATATATGATAGAAACTCTTCATGGAATAAAAGAAACGGTCAATTTTAAGCAAAACACCAAGATACGCCTGTATGCAAATGAAGATTGCGAGCATTATCCCAATCATTGGCACGCTCCACTAGAAATCATAATGCCACTTAAGAACAATTACCAAGTTACCTGCTGTAATACATTATTCACTCTACGGGAGGGTGATGTCCTATTAATCAATCCAGGGATTATACATAGCATGGATGCAACCGTTGGCAAACGTCTTATTTTTCAAGCAGATTTTACACTACTACATGGAATTAAGGAACTAGAGGCAACCTTATCCCTGATATCACCGGCTCTTTTGTTAACAGCTGAGGAGACCCCAGAGACACATGAACAAATACAGCGTATTATATTAGAGATATCCGATGAATATTTTGCAGATGCTCCCCTAAGTGAAGCTGCAATTTATGCAAAGTTGATTGAGATATTTGTCCTCATTGGAAGAAGCAATTCCCCCAATGCAAAATGCTTTAATAACAGCATCGGCAAACAACGAGAATATACAGAACGTTTTATGAATATTTGCGATTACATCATAGAACATTATAATGAAGATTTAACTCTTGACCATATTGCAGGTATTTCCGGCTTCAGTAAATATCATTTTAGCCGTCTATTTAAGCAATTTACCAACATGTCTTTTTATAAGTATTTAAATAAAAAGAGAATTGAAAATGCAGAAAAACTACTAATGGATCAGGAGCTCACCATAACTGAGGTAGCTCTTCGCTGCGGATTTAGCAGCCTTTCTGCCTTTATAAGAATGTTTAAAATTATAAAAGATTGTACCCCTACAGAGTTTAAGACCATGTATACCTCATAGTATTGTCAACCCCTTAAATGACTCTGCAATTGGTACTTATGTACTTGATATACCAAGCTCTTTCAATATATTAATCTGCCATATGTGAGTTAAGAAGATATAAGGTCTCCCCCGGTAGTAGGCTATGCAAAATACTATTATCTTCAATATAAATAGTAATTGCACTGGGGTTATATATCATGGTTTGGTCTGTACTAAATACCAAACCTCTCACAGCACAGATATAATCTTTCACTTGAATATTGGTTCCATACCACACATCTTCTCGTCCGGATAACTGCTGACAGAGTAACTCCATCTCCTCCCAGGTATTATCATCAGCAAATTCATAGCTATGACCCCAGATGTAAAACAAAGGTAAATCTATATAGGATGGTAAATTAATAAACCCATCTACCAATTCTTTATTCCTAAGCAAATCATTGTGATGGCAAGTGGGATGCCATTCCATAAAATTCCTAGGCCATCCGAAGCCTCTAGTTGCTCCTACAGTTCTGGCATATTCCATTCCCACTGACTCTGCTGCTGTAATAACAGCTGCAGAATATTCACCAAAAGGATAGGACATCCCTCGAATTGGATACTTAAAGATCTTCTCTAATTGTCTTTTATCCTCCAAAAGCTCATTCAGTAATTTTCCCTTAGATAGTTGTCCTAAGAAGGGATGATTCAGTCCATGACAGGAAATCTCATGGCCTTTATATAGTTTCTCACATTCCTCCAAAGTAACAAACCCTTCTGCAGAATTGTTAATGCTAATCTTACTGGCATTTAAATGAAATGTCCCATATAAACCATAACGATTAAAAATCTCTACCAACCTTCTATCATGAATCTGATTATCATCATAACTAAAGGTTAATGCCTTTGTCTTTCCTTCCGGATATAGAATTCTCATCTGCCTAGCGCCTCCCCATTTTTTAATATCACTAGCTTCTAATAATATTACTTAATTCTTATTTTCCATTTAATAATTGTATAATAATTCTATATCATTCATAATCTCATTGCAAGCTCCTGTTCTTCCTCCACATAGCCAACAGCATAATAACGATGCAAAATAATTCATTTGTAATAATTGACATCTTTTTTGGAATGTAGTATACTGTAGCAGAAAAAGTACATCATACCAGCAAGGGAGCCGGAAAAGTGTTTAGATTCGTTGTAAGGATCGACCGGCTAGTTATATAAACTTTGCCTTAGACCTTTCACTCGACTGGGTTAAAGGCTTTTTTTATTGCGTAAATACCCTATCTGTTGGTTAATATAATTAATAATAGGACGAACTGCGTAAGGAACCAGTTATCACAAAAAAGGAGGAGCAAGAATGGCTGTTAAATATGTATTTGTTACCGGCGGTGTAGTATCGGGTTTGGGAAAGGGTATTACTGCAGCTTCCCTCGGACGATTGTTGAAAGCACGTGGTTATCATGTAACAATGCAGAAATTTGATCCCTATATCAATATTGACCCCGGTACAATGAATCCAATTCAACATGGAGAAGTCTTCGTAACCGAGGATGGTGCAGAGACAGATCTGGATTTAGGACATTACGAAAGATTCATAGACGAAAACCTAGGTAAAATCTCCAATGTTACAACTGGTAAAATCTATTGGTCTGTATTATCAAAGGAAAGACGCGGCGATTTTGGTGGAGGAACTGTACAAGTTATACCTCACATTACCAACGAAATTAAGAGCCGTTTTTATAGAAATGATCAGAGCAGTGACACTCATATTGCAATTATAGAGGTAGGTGGTACTGTTGGTGACATCGAAAGCCAACCCTTCTTGGAAGCAATTCGTCAATTCCGCCAGGAAATTGGCGATCATAATGTTGCACTAATTCACGTAACCTTAATTCCTTATCTGAAGGCTTCCGGCGAGATGAAGACAAAACCTACTCAGGCCAGCGTAAAAGAACTTCAAGGAATGGGAATTCGCCCAGATATTATCGTATGCAGAACAGAACAACCCTTAGAGGATGGTATCAAAGACAAAATAGCTCTATTTTGTAATGTTCCCAGCACTAACGTGCTGCAGAATTTAGATGTTGACACTTTATACGAGGCTCCCATTGCTTTGGAAAAGGAGCATTTGGCTGATGTTACTCTATCCTGTCTAAATCTTCCCTGCCCTGATCCAGACCTAGCAGATTGGGAAGAATTAGTTCTAGCTCTTAAAAATCCTAAGGAGGAGGTAACTATTGCTCTTGTAGGAAAATATACACAACTTCACGATGCTTATATCAGCGTTGTAGAATCCTTAAAACACGGTGCTGTTGCCCATCGCTCCTCCATCAATATAAAATGGATTCCTTCTGAAACAGTAACCAATGAAAATGTAGAAGGACTCCTGGGTGATGTCAGCGGTATTCTAGTTCCCGGCGGTTTTGGGGATCGAGGAATTGATGGAAAATTATCTGCCATCCAGTATGCTAGAGAGAACAAAATCCCTTTCCTGGGGTTATGCCTTGGCATGCAGCTGGCATTGGTAGAATTTGCTCGTAATGTGATTGGTTATAAAGACGCTCATAGTGCGGAATTAGATTCCTCAACCAACCATCCAGTTATTCATTTAATGCCGGAACAGGATGGTGTGGAGGATATAGGTGGTACTTTAAGGCTGGGTACTTATCCTTGCCTACTTGACGAGAACAGTAAAGCTTATGAGTTGTATGCTGCGAAGACTATCCACGAAAGACATCGCCATCGTTATGAAGTAAATAATTATTATCGTAAGGATTTTATTAAAAACAATATGAAACTCTCCGGACTTTCTCCTGATGGACGTATTGTAGAAATGATTGAGTTACAAGATCATCCTTGGTTCTTAGCAACCCAGGCACATCCGGAATTCAAGTCAAGACCAAATAAACCCCATCCCTTATTCCGTGGTTTTGTCGGCGCCGCTCTTGAATATAGTAGAGAAAACACTAGGTAATAAAATCAATAAAGCTCCTAGGAAGATTGCCATATCTGCCAGGTTGAAGACGACATTTTTCAGTTTTTTAAATTTCTTACTATTAATACTGAAATAATCTACAACATATCCACGCAGAAATCGGTCGCTTACATTACTGATTGAACCACCAAGGATCAGAGATAAACCTAATTTAAATACTTTATTGCCTTTCTTAGGTAAAACAATCGCAAAAAGGAGAAGTAAAAGACCGAGTAGGATACCCGAGACAATCTTTACTATCTCCTTTTTATGATCTAAGAAATTAAGAAAAGCTCCTTTATTATAAACCTTATTAATTGTAATTCTACCCTGAAAAATATCTGTTTTATATCCTTCTTGCACTTTCGCTTCAACATAGTTCTTAATTAGGTATTCTACGAAAGCTATCACAATAACAATTAAGATAAAAATCATAAAACTCCTCCTATAATATGAATTCGGGCTATATAGTCGTCTTTAACATGACTCAATCGCTTCCAGCCAGGTAAGCTTCCTTCGAAGAATTTCTTTCCCTTTTCTATTTCTTATATTCATATAAGAAGGATAATGGATAATCAAACTCTCCTCTTGTTTTATTTTAGTAATACGCCGGCTTAGTGATTCTAATTCAGGATCATAGATAATATTAACTCCTTTGTTCACAAGCAACTGCTTTAAATCAGAAAATGCACAGGCCAGCATAATCACATTCCGATCTCCTTCATAAACCTCAATCTCTGCATCCTTTGCTAACAGCATCAGCTCATAGATATGATATCCCATACCAAAGCCATATAGAATATATCTTTTCTTTCCCTCCTGGTACCAATTTCTCGCCAGTAAGAATGCCTCTGATTTTATCCTATTATTGGTATGAAAATAGAACTCTTTATTATCATTCTTGGCAGCTAAGGTCATGAGACCACAGGAAGTAAATTCAACCCTATACCCCTTTGCCAATAGCTCATTTGGATCAATGGGTACTTTCAATTCATCCACAAATCCTCTTTGGCGTTCCAGTAAAAGCTGAATATTCTCCTCGAAGATATTATCATTAAATAGATTATCTTCTTTACTCATTATTAATTCTTGTATCTGGATTAATAAATTCATGAGCTGCAGCTCTAATAAATCAGCCAAAAGAATAAAATCTCCATTCTGCTTAGCTGCAAGGATGCCTTTTAGCATCTCCAGCATTGATTCTATCTCTACCCGATTAAAATATTCCCGGTTAGATATAAGGGTTTCAATAACCAGCTTAATCCCATCAATGGAATGAGCTAATAAGCTAAGAGCCTTGTCGTATTGCTGTTTTCTAAAATAATAGACTGCCTTATCCATGTCTCCAAGGAGTTCAATATTATGTTCAAAGATGTTTTTAACAATTCCCGTCAAAGCGTACCACTCCCTTGCTTCTATACTCCACGCCTCTAATTATTTGTGTTATAGGACGCATTTTCCTATTCCTTTACGAAACTTTTAAGGAGATCTTGATTGGCATATTTCATCTAGACAATTTCTGTTTCAGGAAGGAGTTTCTGCTTTAAAAGCAGAAACCCCATCCTATTTATCTTCACTCCTTGATCTTTGGTAAGTCAAATGTAAGAACAATTACTTACAAAATATCTGCAGCCTTAATTAATATACTCTTATATTTAATTATATTTCTTGTGTTATTCAATTCATAGATGGTAATATATTGGTCAGCCGTTACCAAGATATCATCACCGGAATTAAAGGCCAATCCTGTTCCTAGAGGTAATACTTCGTCTACAACTATACCAGTCACCTCTGTTGTACCCACTACATAGACCCAACTATTTCCTGCGCCAAGGTAACCATCCACCTTAATCTTTGTCTTACCTGCTGTACTTCCTTGGCTGGCTGATAGTTTCAATTTAGCTGCTTCAACTGCGGATTTAATAGTAATTTTAACCGAAGTTTTATCCACAGTGCCATTGGTATAAGTAATGACTAGAGGCTTATTGGTGCAATTTGGTAGTATTGCCAAACTCTCATTCTTTAAAGTTAAAGTCAAAATACTAACCTTGGGATCTGCTGGTGATGTTGTTGTAGCTGATGTAAATTCAATCTCCCTGGTTCCTAACTTAATACTTTTTACAGCTGTCTCAAAGGGCACCTTACCACTTGCATTCAGTTGTATTGTAATAGTAGAAGGTGTAGTTGTAAAATTCTTAACATAGGTCACGATCCCCTTAGTCGCCACTGGTACGGAAGGATAATCAATCTTATGACTTACGTAGGTAGATGCTAATTGATAAGGAATTGCATCGGCGGACTTAGTCTTAGCCTTTGACTTAATTTCCTTTTGTCTTACATATAAGGTTCCACCATCCACTGCTTTGGAAGCCAGTATCTTAACGCTCACACCCTTGGTTACAGCTGTCCAGGATGCCCGAGCTATATCCAGTTTCTCTCCCGGTTTAAGGATACAATACTCATAGGGTAAGGTGGAGGATGCTAATGGTATGGTAAGCATTGTCTGTTTATTACCAACATAACTTACATAGATATCCTTTTCATCCTGAATTGTATTAGCATCAGGTAAACCAGGTTTAATAGCTTTACTTAATATTCTCTGGGGATTCTCAATATATATTTCACTAATCTTAGATGCTGGTGCCTTTGCTGTTGCATAGCTTCTAGTCTCAATTAGCATCTTAGGAAATGCTACCGTTTCACCATCATATACTACGGAACCGTATTTTGGTGTAGCACTATTGGCAATATCTGCAAGAGACACACTTTTTATCGCTCTATCATCTACTTTAATCCAATTGGATTTGCCCACTGAGCCATCAGGATGGGTTACAGTAACCCGATATTCTTTACCATACTTGATGCTTGCAGTAAATCTTCCGCCGTCCACACCTGTTACCATAGCAGGTGCAGTTTTTACTATTTTAAGCTTTACATAATCACTATAACGTCTTCCTTCGCTTCCATCAAGATAGCCTTTACTATCTGGTATATCATTCAGGGCACTAATTCTAAAATGTATGGTTGTACCCTTTATAGAATATTTTTCAAGAAGGGCAACAGTTAAACTATCTGTGTTGGCCCATTGTCCGTTCTCACCTTTTCTCCACTCTAAATCCCCAAAATTCAAAGGATTTTTACCCGTTCCCTCTGTGGACATAATATTTACAAGGGAAGCAATGCTATCTGTAGGTTGTAAGCTGTTCACTGATGAATAATTAATAGTTATATTTAATTTAGATGGTTTCTTATTAATGGTAATTTTAACTGGATCCTTCTCCACGTCACCCTTTATTACCACCACATTTTCCATGCTTGAAGGCAGCCACGAAAAATCTATGGTAGTTGTTGTTCCGGCATCTGCAAATAATACATCCCATTTTTCTTTTGCTGCATCTGTATCTGTAGCAAAGAAAAACTTGGTGTTGCTGCCATTGGTGATAACAATATTTTCATTTTTATAATCCACCGATGTAATTTTTGTCTGTGCAGCAAAAGCTTGCTGATCTGAAAATAAATAAAACCCCATTAACAGAAAACACACCATTGTAATTTTTAATACAGCATCCTTGCACTTCATTTTTTGTTCTCCTCCATTTCTTCATGATAAATAGGATTTATCCTTGTAAACTGAATTTAGTAACCATAATATGGTTTGTTAATATTCATTATACCATAATTAGGAATTACTACTTAATAAAGTTATAAGAATTTAACTTTCAATCGTGATCTATGTATTACTGGCTTAACATAAGCTTCCCTATTAATTCCTTAAGCTGTGCTGGGTCCAGCCACTCTTTATTATCGCCAGAGCTGTACTCAAACCCTTCTTCCACCAATTTGCCTCCTGGAAAGAGGGATTTATTGAGGTCCATCCATTCAAAATGAGGGTAAATAATATAATGCTTATCATACTCATAAGTCATCCTGGAATCATCTTTGGTAACCATTACCTCGTGAAGCTTCTCACCTTCTCGAATTCCAATTTCCCTTATACCGCTACCGGGCAATAAGGCCTCTGCCAGATCCGTGATTTTAAACGAGGGGATCTTGGAGATATAAGTTTCACCACCCTTTGATTCAGATAAGGCTTTAAACACCAGCTCAACTCCCTGCTCTAGGGTAATCCAGAAACGTGTCATTCTAACATCCGTAATGGGAAGCTCTGTCTCTCCGCTTTCAATTAATCTCTGAAAAATAGGAATGATAGAACCTCGACTACCCGCCACATTACCATAACGGACAATGGAGAATTTAGTTTCTTTCTTCCCGCTGTAAGCGTTGGCAGCAATAAAAAGCTTATCAGAAACCAACTTGGTACCACCATAAAGATTAATGGGATTTACCGCCTTATCCGTAGACAATGCAACTACCTTCTTAACCCCCTTATCCAGAGCTGCATCGATGACATTCTGAGCACCATGAATATTAGTTTTGATTGCTTCAAAGGGATTATACTCACAAGTCGGTACCTGTTTCATAGCTGCTGCATGTATAACATAATCTACACCTTCAAAGGCTCTATAAAGTCTGTCCTTGTCTCTGACATCACCAATAAAGAATCTAACCTTGGACATATCGATTATATTGGCGTATTCTGCTCTCATAACACTTTGTTTAAACTCGTCCCTGGAATATATAATAACCTTATTCGGTTCATGTTTCGCAAAAATCATTTCTAAAAATTTCTTTCCAAAGGATCCTGTTCCTCCGGTAATCAATATATTCTTCCCGTTAAGCATTGGTACTACCTCCAATAATAGTGATGTAAATTATCCCATGAGCTGATCCGCTATTCTGTCAGCTCCCTGTCCGTCTACAAGGGAATACATTCGACGGGACAGATTTTGGCGCAACTCATAGCTTGAAATCAATTCCCCCAGTCTCTCCTCAACTTTACACAAACAAGAACTTATGTCACTTCTCACATCACCGGCATAATAGATGATATTCTGCTTATGAAATTCCTTGACACCGTCCAGCTGATTATCCGCACAAGAAAAGCTAATAGCCGGTACAGCACAGGCGCAGAGTTCATAAAGGGTAGAACCCCCGGCTGAGATAGCAATATCGCATTCCATTATTAGTCTTGACATTTTTGTAACATTGGTATGTAAAACTACATTAGGATATTTTCCAGCCATTTTCTCTAATAAACTTTTGTTCTTATTAAAGCTCCCTACGACTAGATGCAATGTAAGGTCATCATATTGTTGCTTCTCTTTCAAAAACCGCATCAGCTCTCCTGCTACATTATAGGTATCCGAACCGCCAGTCGTAATTAGGATATCAGATACTTTTTCCTTCAAAACACTTGTATGATCCCTAAATTCCTCTCTTAAAGGGGCATAATCACTACCTAATAAAAGCTTCGTATTTGTTTGAGCATAGTCTTCTTTCTTAATAACTATGTTTGCATATATATTATAGTTAATTAATATATCGACTGGATATACAAATTTGTTAATATCATCAATATATATTGTCTTTGTAATATTACCCATCTGTTTAAGATATTCTTTCGAAATAAAATATGAGTCGATTAATAGCTTGTCTATTTGCTCATTAAATATCAGTTTTTTAATAGAGGATATTTCATCCTCCAAACACTTCCAGTTGGTATTCAAGCACTTTATTTGATAACCATGTCGCCTTATTAATTCCTCAAAAGATCTGTCTGCCGTTATAAATGTTGTCTCAATACCCTTTCTACGTAAGGCATTGGCTATTGCAATACATCGCATAACATGCCCGGAACCAATTTCCGGATTAGCATCTGCTCGAATATAGAACATATCTCACCCACCTTATAAAACCCGCATTCATTAGCTTCATTGAACCAGGTCTAGCACCTGTTCAATTACATATTCCTGTTCTTCCTCTGTCAATCCATAATAGAGAGGCAAACTGATAAAATGTTCATATACTGCCTCCGCATTAGGGCAGCTAACCTTGGCATAACCATGATTTCTATAATAAGGCTGTGTATGTACCGGAATATAATGAACATTTACCCCAATCCCTCTTGCTCTTAACGCTTCAAAGATGGCCTTCCTATCCTTATTCAGTACTTGAATAACATAAAGATGCCAGCTGTTATTGCAATCTAGCGCCTGCTTTGGAATCACTATATTCTTGCACTTACAAAAGGCATCGTTATAACGATTTACAATTTCTTTTCTTCTCCTGATAAAAGTATCAAGTTTCTTCATCTGACTAATTCCCAGCGCAGCTTGGAAGTCTGTCATTCGATAATTAAAACCCAGCTCTATCTGCTGATAATACCAGGGCCCATGGTTGCTAATCATACAAGAAGGATCTCTGGTAATACCATGGGACCGATATAATAATAATCTGTCATATAATTCTTTGCTATTGGTGGTAATCATGCCCCCCTCTCCTGTGGTTACGTGCTTCACAGGATGAAAGCTAAATGTAGTCATATCTGAAATACTGCCTATTTTCTTTCCCTCATAATCTGCTCCAAGGGCATGGGCTGCATCTTCAATTATCAATAAATTATGTTCTTTCGCAATTTCATACAGTTCCTTCATTTCACAGGGTTGTCCAGTAAAATGCACTGCAATAATCGCCTTCGTTCTATCCGTTACTTTTCTTCTTACATCCTTAGGATCTATATTATAAGTAGCTGGATTAATGTCTGCAAAAACTGGTGTAGCTCCACAATAAAGCACGCAATTAGCAGAGGCCACAAAAGTGATAGGGGTGGTAATCACCTCATCCCCCTCCTTAAATCCTGCTGCCAGGCAGGCCAAATGAAGAGCAGCAGTTCCATTAGAAACTGCTACTGCATATTTTGCACCAACATAATCTGCTACAGTTCTTTCGAATTCGGCTATACTTGGCCCGGTAGTAAGATACTCGGATTTTAAGACATCAATAACCGCAGATATATCATCTTCATCAATGCTTTGTCTTCCGTAGGGTATATTCATAATTATCTTTTTACCTCCTTAAGCATCCTCTGTTTATATCGAGCTATAATATCATTCCAGTCAACAGGAAAACGCTCAGTCAATTCTCTAAATTCACTCATATTGTGAACACTACCTAACCCTTTTTGTTCAACTGGAATAATACTATTATTTTTAATATTCTCCCAATTATCTATAAACAATTGTTGAATTGTGTTATGTAACATATCATAACTGCTTCTAAAACTTTCATTCTCTTCATCAAAATACACTTCTTTTTGGGCAAGAACCTTACCAGTATCTAATCCTTTATCTATTAAATGGATTGTAACCCCCTTGGGAGTATTATCAATAAAACTCCAATAATTTGGATTGGAGCCTTTATTCCATGGTAATAAAGATATGTGAAGATTGATTATCTTTCCACACATCAATTCTATAATTTCTTCTGTTATTATATATGAGTAGCTATAACTAATAATAAAGTCTGGGTTTATAGTCCTAACATAATTCATATCTAATTTGTTTTGAAAGAGCAACACAGTCTTTTCTACTTCTTCCAGCCAATAATATAAATTCATCGCATTCTCATTATTTGTTAAAAACAAAATAGTCTTATCACCCTTAATAGAAGTTCTATCTTCTATAATTCTATTCATTATCTAAATTCCTCCAAATAAATCAAATGAAATAGGCGTCCCTTTATTTAAATCTTTAAAAGCCCTTTGTCCAATCATACTATCGAAATATTTAGGCTCCAATCCAAATCCAAGACGTATTACTCTTATATTATCCCTAGTTAAAAATATCACCTTTTTTAATATCTTTTACAGCAAAAATAGTCTCTCATGATATCATGTCCCAATACAGATTTGTCACATAAATTCCCATGCCTCTGAATTCCTTCACAATGCTAAAAATAATATAAACTTTGTTATTCCAAAAATACTCCCTTCCCACCAAGTCTATAGAAAGCATTATTCAATTCAAATATAGGCAGGAGCCTTCTATTAACTTTGACAACTCTCCTTAATAAGTACCCAGTCTTCTGGTAACAGCTGTAAATTAGCAGTTTGTACGAATGCCTTTTCTACAGGGTTACAGTATGCTTCTATATACGGATTACTTGCATAATAAGGAAATTGTTCATGCAAGGTTTCTTGTAATAAGGATAAGGCATCAAAAGGAATCTCAGTAAACCTTGTTAAAAACATATACACCGTATTCACATAAAACAAAATAATAAACTTATACTCAATCTCGGGGAAAAACTGTTCAAACACCCCTCTTGCTTTATATTCTTCTAGTTTCATTACTTCAATCACCATACGATCATAATGATGGAGTGCATCCTTAGCCAATGTAGTGGAATTCGGGTTAATAAAATAATTATATAGATACTCTTCGATTACACAATATTTATTAACATACAAGTCAAGCATTGCGCCCCAATAGTTATCTTCATAGGCCAAATTTTCTGGAAACATAATGTTATTATCGTGAATTAAAGATCTCTTAATAAGTCGTGTAGGCAACCCCCCTGTACCACCATCTAGCATCAGTTGTTTTCTATCTTCGATGCTTTGAATCACCTTCACCATATCATCTTTACCTGTTCTGCCCATGGGAGAACTTCCACTAACCCTTTTTGTATAACAAGTTACATAATCACAATCATGTTCTATCATTTTGTCATAAAGCTTTTCATACATCGTTGGCTCTACCCAATCATCAGAATCAACAAATCCCACATAGTCGCAGCTTGCATATTTTAAACCAACATTTCTTGCCCCGCCTTGCTTAATATTCTGCTCCAAATTAATTACTAGAATACTATCAGGATATTGCTTTTCATACTCTATAAGTTTATTCAATGTATTATCAGGAGAAGCATCATTAACCAATATTAGTTCCAATTGATCTATTCCTATTGTTTGGCTAATTAAGGATTTCATACATCGATCTATATATTGTTCTACATTATAACAAGGTATAATAATACTGATTTTCTTCATAATAATAACCATCCCCTTTATCAGTACTTGCAACCTTGGGCCATAGGCACAAAGTTGCGGGTGAAAAATTTTATTTTTCACACTAACAGTACATTACATCCCCCTTTGAGTTAGTTTGTGCCGAGTTTATTATTCTTCATTGAAATAATCTACAGTAGTACTTATCCTAGGCAGTATAAAGTCACAGGCCTCCAAAATACTTGCATATACATGAAGGGAGTTCTTGAAAGCAATATATTCGTCCATGTCTTTATCCGTAGTCATAAAATAAAGTTCGTTCACCTTGGAAGTCTCCTTGCCTAGTACATAATGATCAACTACAGAATTAATGGGCATGGCCTGTATTATCTCATTAATCTCCTTAATTCTAGCCATTGCCTTATCCGAAGTCTTTTTACAAGACTTTCTTTCCCTTTGATCAACCATATCCTTAATGCACTGAGTAGCTTCTTGAGAAAGCTCCCGGATTTCCTTCAAATTCTCCTGACCAGTTTTTAAATATTCGTAGATAATATGTAATTCCTCTCTGTCAAAAGAAGGCTTAACTTCTAGTAAAAGGGCAGAACAATCAATATGTTTATCGCAATATAATTCCACCACTTCTTTTAAAGTCATAATACGGGTACCCTTTATCTTAGCCCCTCCCTCAGTTGCATCAATAACATCATAATCTTCCATCTGCATGATAACCGCTTCAAACCAGCGCAAAAAGGAATACCAATCATGTCTGGTTTTTACCTTATCTCCATATATATCCTCAACATACAGTCCACCTTCTTCTTTAGGGCGTTTACTTGTCTCCTGAACAGCCCCAGCATGAGAGAGTTCACCGGAATAAGCCATATCCGCACCAACAAAGACAATTCTCTTAAATCCTAATGTTGCAGCTATTGCAAAAGCTGCAGTAGTTACGGATCCTCCCACTAGAATGTTGACATGGGTTTTCCCGACCTTGTTATAGATTTTATTTACAAACTCTTCGCAGTTATAGATTATTTTCCTGCCCTTATGGGCGTTCATAATATGTGGACTGGCTTCCAATTTACAAAATAATGGGATCTCAAATTCTTCATTCCCACAATATTTTAGTTCCTTAAGTGCATCTAAGACCACTAAAAAATCTGGTTCAACCTCATTGGCTTTCAGAGTTTCATAAGCGCGATCTACAGCAATAATTATGGACCTGCCCTTTGCTTCCTTCAACATATTAATATTCTTATTTAAAGAAGGTCCCGCAGCCACTACAATCACAGGAATATCCTTATCAAACTTATCATTTAAATCCCATACAGCAATAGCATCTTTGATATAGGGAAGATTACGAAAGAGATTTTCAACTACAGGTGTTCCCATAAGTGCATAAGTATTCTTAGATATTAGGTTCTTATAGGTGTTATCCTTTAGTAATCCTTGAAAGAAATCATATTCCTCAGGAAATAGTTTATCATATCCCGGATGTAGACACTCGATTTTAGAATATAAGTTCATCCAATCCAATAACGCTGATACAATATAAGGATATTCATATTCATTTATTTCTTTAATAATTATGGCAATCTTCTCATCTTTGATAATATCCTCTAAGTCATACTCCTGCATGACATGTTGAAATACACTTAGGGAGGGCTCGTATACAATTAATTGGTTACCTTCCTTTAATTTCTTAGCAATTTCTTTTACAAATACACCATTACCAAGTCCAAACATAACAAAGACTGTATCCAGATTCTTCACCGCATATTGATCTGCCCATCTATGGGCTTCCACTATGGGGCTATACTGACTATTAAGTCGTACTTTTTTGCCATCTTTCTCAACAACTAGGGTTTTACCAATGCCATCCCTGGTTGTCTGAGAGTAGACATTAATCTGTATATCATTGTAATCCTCACTCTTTTCTTCCAGTAACTTAGCAAAACTCTCTTTATATAATTTTATCCTTTGCAGGTTGCTTTCATAATACATAAGTATTCACCTTCTAAAACTGTATATTCTAAAACACCTCTATCATATTAGATAATGTCCCTTTAATCTCATAATTAAATATATCTGCTAATAGAATTGTATCCTTCTCTATTAAAGCACTCATAGCCTCTTTTAAATCCTTAGCCAATTTATTACAAGCTTCATCCAATTCCCTGGGTCTTACATCCATCTCACTGATAAAAACTATTATTTCATTAAGAGAATCCACCACCTTAATTAATTTCTCATATGCCAATTGATTGTTCTGATGATATAAATCGTCTATCATATCCTCAACTTTTTGAATATTTTCATTCAAACTTTGCTTTAGTTGATCCATAATATCTCCCACTATTTATTTTTATTAGATGACTATTTAAAAATAAAGCCGGCCTTAATGGCCGGCCTTATTTTTATTAGATAGTAATAATTACTGAAGTAATGACAATACACCTTGAGTAGACTGATTAGCTTGAGCCAACATAGACTGAGCTGCCTGCTGAAGAATGTTGCTCTTAGAGTATTCAACCATTTCTTTAGCCATATTAACGTCGCGAATACGAGACTCAGCTGCCTGTAAGTTCTCAGCAGTGTTATCAGCGTTAGCGATAGTATGCTCTAATCTGTTCTGTACAGCACCAAGAGCGGATCTCTGGCTGGAAACCTTTGTAATCGCATTGTTAATTGTTGTAATCGCTGCTGTAGCCTTAGTATAAGTACTTACATTAGATGCAACATTTGCAAGACCAGTTGCTAATTGAGAAGCAGCCATGTTCTTGATATTAACAGTGATGTTCTGGCCAGAGTTTGCACCTACCTGGAAGTTCATCTTTGTTGTAGAGTAACTTCCATCTAATAATTTCATGGTATTGAACTCTGTCTGTTCAGCAATACGATCGATCTCTTCTGTTAATGCTGTAAGCTCTTCAGAGATAGAAGTACGGTCAGCATCAACATAAGTATCATTAGCTGCCTGAACTGCTAATTCTCTCATTCTTTGAAGAATGGAATGGGTCTCGTTAAGAGCACCTTCTGCTGTCTGAATTAAAGAGATACCGTCCTGAGCATTGGTTGAAGCTTGTGTAAGACCTCTAATCTGTCCTCTCATCTTCTCAGAGATGGAAAGACCAGCAGCATCATCACCTGCACGGTTAATTCTGTAACCAGAAGATAACTTCTCAGTTGATTTGGAAAGCTTTCCAGTTGTAATTCCTAACTGTCTGTTAGTGTTGGCAGATGCCATATTGTGTTGTACTATCATATTAAATTCCTCCTTGAAATAATATTGTCCGTAGCATCCCTGCTACTTTTTTATCAGGTAAGCTTAAATTAAGTTTACCTGTAGTTCTTTACCCTTATCCGGCCGTACGCTCCATCAAAGAGTTAATCTTAGTAAGTAATTCTCTTACTTGTAATATATATCGGTAAGGTATTTAAATAACTTTATACCCTTATAAAACTTTTTTAATTTTTTTTGTCATAAAAAAATGAAGGTGTATCCTGTCCCTGAGACATGGTTTTATAGTAGCTTGCAACGGTTTTATTACTCATTCTGGAACTTTTAATATCCCTGCGTCTGTTAGAAAAATACGTCTCCAGCCTAACTTTATTTCTTTTCTCGATAACCTGTAATTGAACACTGGTGTCTGTAACCCTAACTATTAGCTCCTTTAATTGCATGATTTCTGCTTGATACTTTTCCTTTGATTCAAATATCTCGTCTCTGACTCTGTCGTAGAGGCGCTCAAACCCTTCATCTAATTGATTTAAGATTTGTATTTCTTCCTCTTTTTTAGAGATTAGTTCAAGAAATTGTTCCTCATCAAAATCATCCGTCGCAATTAATGTCTCTTGTGCTTTCGTTAAGACTAATAACTCACCCAGCACCTTTGATTTTTTAATAAAGGTATCTGCTAATAATTTGATATAGGTTTCCTTCACAGCCCGATTCTCAAGCTCCATTTAATCATCCTTTCAATTGTTATACCTTAGGAGTTGTACCACTTGTTTTAGCCAGGTGCATAACTTCCTTCCAAGTATCACGCATTTCACGAGTATACCCTAGTACTTCTTGAAGAATTTCTATATCCTTTTTTAGATTGGCTTCGATTAATCTTCTATAGACATACTCATAGACTAGTTCAAAGTCTTGGGATACAGGATATTGGAAGTTTAAAGAGTTTCTTAATTCCGTAATGATTCTCTCCGCCTTAATAATGTTCGTATTAGCCTTATCATAGCTATTTTTCTCCAAAGCAAGGATTGCCAAATTACAGAACTTAATTGCACCTTCATATAACATAAGGGTTAATTCTGCAGGTGTAGCCGTTAAAATTTTGCTATCCTTATACGCTGCTGCTGCATTTGTTGCCATAAAAAACCTCCTGTTTCATCATCACCAGTATACATGATACATGATAATTTGCTTTTACTTCTGATTGCCAAATCCCATCATAGATGCCAATGAAGCACTCTGGGAATTCAGCTTAGACATAGCAGTCTCCATTGCCGTAAATTGCTTAAAATACCTGGATTCCATATCGTTTAGCTTCGCTTCTAAGGTTGCCATATCCTTTTTATAACTTTTGATCTGATTTGCCATCTCTTTGTCGTTATACAGGGTAAGTGCACTTCTCATAGAGTTGCTGGTCATACTCTTACTAAAGGAGGCATATAATTGATTGGCCAAGCCTGTTAATACAGTCATTACCTTATCCGGATCTTCTGTAAGAGCATTCATCAATTTATTTTCCTCTGCTGCCACTGCAGAATCCTCTATATCTCCCTTAATATGGAGCACACCTTTTTCCGTATAGTTTAAAGATCCAATTCCAAAGGAGGATAATGCATAATTCTTACCATTATAGCTCACTGCACCACTCATGGTAGTTCTCAAGGTGTCAATTAAGGAACTTAAGTTACTATCACGTCTAAGAAGAGAATCTTTGATCTTAGTCTCCCACTTCTCTATCTCATCATCTGTCATAGCTTCTTTCTGCTCTGAGGTCAGCGGGTCAAACCCCCTGGTAGATTCTGCTTGATAATATGTATTCATCTCTGTAAGCAATTCGTTATAAGTTTTGATAAAACCCTTTACCATATCATACACCGCCTGGGTGTCATTTGCAACAGTAATACTGATTGGCTGCTCCGTCATTTCCTTCAATGTGATATTCAGTCCATTGACAGAGATGTTATTCGATGAACTGGTCAGTGATACACCATTATAAAGAATCTTAGCATCCGAAGGCTGTACAATTTTTATATCACTAGTAGAGGATACAGTTACAACTCCCTCTGCATCTGTTGTTGTGGTGATCTCCCCTAAGCCAAGACGGGATAAGTCCACTGTACCTTCCGTTGATAGGGTGAAGGCATTGTCATATCCACTCTCTTTGGAACTAATAAAGAACCTTTTATGAGTTGTATCAAAGTTTGCATTTAACCCAGCATCTCTCATAGTCTTCACAAGATCACTTACAGTAGTCGTATCTTTAATTTCAATGCTCTTTTCCTTAGCCGTTCCGGCATTAATCACAATCTTGTTACCTTCTGCTACCCCTATACTCAAGTCTTTCAAAAGAGTGCTTCCTGTAACACTAGCATCTAGCTTATTACCAGTAACAAATTGTGAGCTAGCTAACTTCTCTATGGATAAGGAATGGCTACCAATAGCTGCTATATTCGAAGTAGTTATTGTTGCTTTACTCTCATCGTTCGAGGAAGCTTTCTTGGTCTGGTAACTTCCTTCCGCCTTAAGCTTTGACAAACTTCCGGTGTAGAAGGAATATAGCTTTGTATTAAGTGCTTTCCACTTCTCCTGCTTCCATTCCATTACTGTCTTTTTATTTTCTATTTTGGTTAACTTCATACGCTGTGCTTTCATTAATTCTGCTACGATACTTTCCGTATCCATGCCTGATACCATTCCTGACATTCTAATTGGCATAATGCCACCTCCTATCTTCTTTCATCTACCAGTATTCCAGCAAGTTCCCACATTTTCTCTATCATCCTTAAGGTATCTTCGGGGGGAATTTCCTTAATTACTTCATTGGTTGACTCATCAATTACTTTAATAGAAACTCTTCTTGTCTCTTCGTGATAGGAAAATTCACATCTGGTTGCATGTTCTCTTATCCTACTATTTATTTGAGATATCGCATCCTTAATCTGTTTTTCCGAAACCGCAGGCTGTCCTTTATCAACAAGATCACTTGTTGAATTTTTAGTTGTTGTGGGTATTTCCATAACCTTTAGCTCTATCTCCGAAGAACTGCTTGTATCAACTACAGTTCGGGGATTATATTGGGTACTATTATACCCTGTTCCAGATATAGCATCTAATGCCATAATATACACCTCCATGTGGGTTTAAATAAATTAAATGAATAACTTATACTCATCAGTTACTTAATATATTTAATGCCTTCTCGCCGTCCTTGGCTATTTGAAAACATTAATTTCTACTTCATATATCGGATTTATGTCCCAAAAGATTAATAAACCTTATGATTTTTCATTAATTAATTGAAAAAAGGCTCTCCAATCAAGCATAAAACCTGCTGCCAACGGGAAAGCCATACAATTGATTTTTTTATTCTGTATAATTAATTAAACAGCTTCTTTAGTACCTCGTCGGTTGCAGTAGTACCTGCTGCTTCCTTATTAGATTCTTTGATCTGCAAATAAATCTCTTTTCTGTAGATAGGGACAGACTTTGGTGCACTAATACCAATCTTAACCTGTTCCCCCTTAACCTCTAATACTGTTACCTCGATGTCATTGCCTATAATAATCGATTCATTAATTTTTCTTGACAGGGCCAGCATATTATTTATCCCCCTTTGCAGCTTTATTCTCCATTAGTCGATGATAAAAATAATGCTTAACCTCATGTTCAGTTCCTTCAGTAATAATCTGTACTGCTCTTCTAGTGTCTGCATTAATGATAAAAGGTGCCTTTAAGTTGGCAGATATTTTCGTAACGTCTACCGGTACAGTAACAGAAACAAGAACAACGAGATTTTCTTCTGTAAGTTCTCCCAAAGGCTTTAAAAGCTCATCATCTACATTAGGGTTATAATCCTGCTTAACAAGACCCGGGCTCACTACAGGAATAGCTAGGGACACTTCATCAAGACTCTGAAGCCAGGAAATCTCTGGTCTGTTTCCATCCTGTTCATCATATAAAATAGTGTACTCTTTACAATCTTCGAATCCAAGTATCCCATGTTCAAAATATATTATTTTATTTTCTTCTAAATCTATTTCGCCAAAATGTCTTGTATTTACCAGCATGAATATTATCTTCCTTTCTTACTGAAACTCCTTCGTATTAGGAATATTATACACCTTTCGCAGATACCATGCATTACCTTTTAAATAAAATCTAGTAAGGTATTCTTAACTATTTTGCCTGCTGCCGAGAGGGATGCATTGTAAACTGTCTCAGCTGAACCATATCTGATATAGGTTTCAACCACATCTGCGTCCTCGTTCTTTGATAACAAATCTTCAAAATCTACCTTTTGGTTGGATAAGCGATTTTCTGTCAGTTTAAGACGAACTCCTCTGCTGCCCAAGTCAGCTATAGCTGTATTAACTCTATCCTGTTCCTTAGTAGAAGTCTCATTTCCTCTTTCAAAAGCCTTCTGCATAACATCTGTCTTAAGCACCATTTCTGTTTCTAATTGTTCTAAAAATTTATGGTAACGTTGCTTTTCATCTTCCGTTAATGCAGTATTTTCAAGACGCTTCTTCACTTCTGATATTTTTCTCTCCGTCTCTATTACATCATTAACAGAATTGACAATTTCATCAATCATTCTTCCCATATGATGAGTAATGGCATCAGAACCCTCTGTATTAATTGTAAGCTTCTGATTATAATTTACCTCATATTGGATTTGCTGTCCTTCTTCTGCCTTAGTATAAGTAATATCACCTAGCTCTGGTCTTGCATTATCTGTCATTGTACAGGTGAAATAATGCTCTGGCTTTAATTCTCCACTTAGAAATCCAGTCTTAGAATAGTTAATCTCAATTTTATCTGCTGTACGAAGTTTATCATATACAGCTGAGCCAAATACTATTTCTCCAGTCTCATGAATAAAATGAACATCATCCCCATTGGGCTTATAAGCCATTGGATCTGTTACAGATATGGAATTGATATTACTAGTAATAGGTAATTGCTCCTCCAACTCTCCTGAAGCATTCTTTACATAGAAATTAATTCTATCCGGTGCTGTCTCATCCACATTATCATAGGCTAATTTTAGACGATAGGCTTCATTTAACTCAGGTGCCTTACTAAAATCATTGAGTGTTTTATCATAATCATTCATTGTATAACTGCCTGATACTTTATTAACCAGTTGAATATCTTTGCCTACAAAATTCTCATGAATAGAATAAGATAAATGAGGTGCCTCTTCTGCGAAAACTAAGGAACTATCTGTCTTAAATCCTGTAAACACATAGCGTCCGGCATAATTTGTATTACCCTCTTGATAGATTTGCTTTTTCATCTCCGCCAGATTCTCAGCAATGGCAGCACGGTCGCTTGCAGTTAAGGTATCTGTACTACCCTGAACACAATATGTGTTTATCTCTCTAAGAATTTCATTCACTGTTACCATTGCACTCTCTGTCACATCCATCCAAGACTGGGCATCAGGAATATTCTTCTCGTAATATTGATTCATCTCAGAAAGATTTGTTCTGAGTTTCAGTGCTCTAACTGCAATAATCGGGTCATCGGAGGGTTTTTGAATTTTCTTGCCGCTTGCATATTGTTCCTCCAACTTTGTCATATTAAACTTATTCTTGTTTATATTTGACATCAAATTATTTGTCATCATTTTATTCGTAATTCTCATATGTAACCTCCTGACCCATGACACAATATAGTTTATATCAAAGGAAATATCTCTTTATCTCTAAACAATTTTGTTATTATAGATTAACGAAGCAGAGCAATCTAAACTCCCATATAATTAATCAATCTATCATAAATCTCATCCATAACAGATACTGCCTTAGCCGAAAGATTATAAGCATTCTGAAAACGCACCAGGTTCATAGCTTCCTCATCCAAGTCAACACCTGAAATAGATAGTCTCTGGTTCTTAATCGTATCTATTATATTATTCTGACTATTGGAAAAGGTATCTGCTTTATTGGTATCTATGCCAATTTCAGCAACCAGTGTCTGATAAAATCCATCTGGTGCTCCCTGCTCGAAGAGCATCTTATTATCCTTAACTTCTAATAATCTCTTAACAAGATCATTATTTTCAATACCATTGGTGATATCCGTGGTAGTGGCCATAAGATTTGGATTATTTAATAATTTCACATTAACGTCAAAGTTCTCTGCTGTGAGCAAGTAATAGGACCCATACATAATTTGATCCTTTGGTATATCCTCATAATAGATGCCCGTTTGGGAATTAAAGGTATCATAATCATAATAACTTTCATCCTCAGAACCTCTCAGGGGACCAAAAGTATAGCTTCTGCCATTGGACTTTTTAGTAGCACTAAAAAAGTCATCACCCGCCTTGCCAGTTAAGTCTACACCACTTCTATGAATGTCATTAAAGGCTTTTGCATATGTACGAGCAAATTCATTCAACTGGCTCATATAATAGGGAATTCCTTTATAATTAATACTCTCCCCAATGAATGCCTTTTCATCTGCTACATCAACGCGAACCTCATCCTTTAGAGCAAAAGTATATACAAATTTACCTGTCGAAGGATCTTTTGATACTTCAAATCCAGTATATTCATACTTTCTATTACCAACCGTGATTACCCCTGTTTCAGGAATATTTAGTGTCTCTATCATATTCATATTGGTATCCGTTACATAAATCTCTGTCTCTCCTGCATTTGCACTAGTTAATCCTGTGAGATTGTACTGATTATTACCATCACGAACTTCTAATATTCCTTGTAAAGATCCTCCCAGTGTCAGGCTTCTTGCATTAAATTCTTGTCCATTATTCCATACTATATCGTAAAGACCATCAATATCATTTTGATTATTCTTCTCTGCTCTTGGAACCACCTTAAGAGTTTTATATTCACTGCCATCTACCAGCGTAACTCCATCCAGCTTAACAATATAACTAGTAACACCAACACCAGCACCAACTACTTTTTCAGACACTGATACATTCACTATCTCAGAAAGTTCATCTATTAATAGTGCTCTCTGATCTCTAAGATCATTTGCTTTTCCACCATTTACCTCTAAGGTATTAATCTGCTTTGTTAATGCAGCAATTTGCTTGGCAGTTGAATTAATCTGGTCTACCTGATTACGAACTTCAAAATTACACTCTTCCTGAACACTCTTTAAGTTCACAGCTATAGAATTAAAAAATTCCGTAAGACTCTTGGCATAGTTAATTACCTGGGTACGAACTGTTAAGCTGGAAGGGTTCTTTAATAATTCCTGCAAACTATCATTTAATGAATTATAGGTTGTTGTAAAACCTTCTACACTAACTTCATTAAAATAATTCTCTATCTCAGTCATATAGTGTGCTTTGCTTGAATATTCACCATAGATAGTACTATTCTTCCAGAATTTAATATCATAATAGTCATCTCGCTGCTGCTTAACCCCTGTTACTGTAACACCAGTACCAGCCATACCATAATTACTATTCACTCGTAAGGCTTTAGAAGCCTGTTGTCCCATAACTTGCCTGGAATAACCTTCTGTCTCTGCATTCGTTATGTTATGTGAAGTAGTATCAAGTGCAGCTTGATATGCATATAATCCTGATTGACCTATATTTAAACCAAAAAACGTCGAACCCATGTGCACCTCCACTTCGCCCTAATTGGCGCTTATCCATAATACTACATACGCTCTAATAAATGTTCCAGCATCTCACTTACTACATTAACATAACGTGCCGATGCATTATATGCATGCTGATACTTAATTAGATTTGTTAATTCCTCATCTGAGGAGACCCCTGTTATTTGCATTCTTTGATTATCGATATTGGCCACCATGGAGGTTTGATTGGAACTTATGGTTTTTAGTTGTTCACCACGGTTTGCTATATCGGAAATAAAAGCATTATAATATTCATTAAAGTTACTTTGTGTTAATGTATTGGGTGATAGAGTAGCAAATGACTCCTGCCATTTTGTCAAAAGTTGTTTTACTGTTTCAATATCATAATCACCCGTCCCTGTATTGCTGGACAGGGGGATATAGGCATAATTTTGTAATATCTTTTTGTTTATCTCTATCTCGCCTATGGTAAATAGTGAATAATTATCTGCCGGATCTTCTTCATTATATACTCTTGCAGTGATAGTCTCATAAGCACCAGTTGCTTCATTGATTATCTGTATTTCCTCTAGTTCACCATATCGCTCCATGGACTTACGACTAAACAAAGCCTCACCCATGGTTCTTTCATCATCTAGGCCAATTGGTGCTTTCTCTTCATCTAATATCTTAATCCTTGTACCATCGAGTAGGGTTACCTCTTTATTAGGACTTAGAATATCATTGATTGTTGTTACGATCCCATGAATTAACTGATCAAATTCCGCTTGTACTGTCATAATGACCGAGGGATTAATTGTATTATTATAATGGGCCACTGCCGTATTATATAGGGCCTCTGTTTCATAATTCTCTCTAAGAGGAATATCTGTATAATTGGCATGCTTATAACCTCTGGCTGTCAAAAGCCCTTTTAGGGAACCAATGTCTGTATTATTCTCAGAAGTGGAGGGTCTATCTAAATTAAAAACATCCGTACCCCCGTGTTTTTCCCATATAGGCTTTAGCATATCTGAGGTTTCACTTATAGGAACTGCTTTCATCTCAAAGATGATATCCTCAGTTACAAAGGAAGCTCCTTCTAAGCTGACAGTGATAACACCCGTTGCATCTTCTTTATATGTAATAGCTGCATAATTACCCAACTCATCAAGAAGGTTATTACGTTGATCGCGTAAATCATTCGCCTTCTCCAATCCTGCGGCTTCATAATTCCTGATTTTCAAATTCAAGTTTTTAATTTCATGACCAATCTCGTTGATACGGTCTACTTGTTTTCTTATCTGGGTATTTAGATTGATTTGATAGTCATTGAGCTGCCTTGCTATATTCTCCGATCTCTCTACAAAAGTGACGGCAGTTTGAATAAAAGAGGCTCTGGTTACAACACTATCCGGTTCTTTGGATAGTTCTTGAAGAGATACCCATAATTCATTCAAGGTAGCCTGAAAACTCTCTCCTTCTAATTCACCGAAAAAACCTTCTACTTCGCCAACGGCATTATATTGGGATTCATAAAAGGCCTCTCTGCCGATTTCTTGGCGATAGGCCCGATCCAAGAAGGCATCCCTAACCTGCTTAACTGTTGCAAAATCTGCTCCTAAGCCACTCTGTAGGGTGTTAATATAGGATTCACCTAATTTAACATATTTAAAATCAGCCTGCACCACCTGTTGTCTTACAAAGCCCTTGGTATCAACATTAGCTAAATTGTGTGCAGTAACATTCAAAGACGTCTGATTAACATTCAGACCGGATACGCCAATATATAAGCTGCTTAACGAACTCATCAACTCACCTTACCTTATTCGTAATCTTACTGTTTGGCATCGAACATCCCTGTTCCCCTTGCCTGTGCCTCATATTGATTTGCACTCTTTGTGTATGTATTATTCCCCGGCGCCATCCTTGTGCTATGAATAAAATTCATATTGAACTCTATCATCTCCAGGGATTGTTGTATTAGCATTTTATTACGATTATTGATTTGAACCAATTGTTCAACTGTACTTTTCAACTTATCATGTATTGCGGATAGTGCCTTTTGTTCTTTTGGCTGTTTGCCCATTAATTCTATCAATGTCTTTAAATTCATATCTTCCGACTTACGGTTAATAACAGTTTTTATATTTAATATTACTTCTTCTCTCTTACGCTCTAAGGCATTGATCTTCTCTACTTCGATTTGTTCCTTGGCCGTAATCTCCTGTAAGGAGTTCAGGTCATTCTTAACGATGACCTGAGTTTTCTCAGCTTCAATCGGTATTAATTGCTGATAAATTTCATATTCTTTTTCAAGAGTATCAATCAATTCATCAATTAAACTTGCCACTATTAGTCCTCTTTCCTCAACAGTATCTCAATCAACCCTCAAGATCTGCCTGATTTACCAGCTTATCAGCAACAGACTCTATTGTTATCTCATATGTTCCAGCCTTCATACGCTCCTTAATATCATTAACCTTCGCTTCCCTGATATCCGGAGTACGGCTAACAATCTGCTTTGCGATCTGATAATCCTTCCCTGTCTGGGATATCACAAGCATATCACTAAAGCTGCTGTTCTTCGTATTTGAAGTACTCTTTACGCTGCTTGCCTTATAAATTTCACTAATTTTATTGAACGCATCAATACGCATCCCAATCACCACCTAACTAAAATAAACTCTATGGTTAGCTTAATCTATAATATTTATCGGATGTTTTGCGATTTACATTATAGCTATTTTGAAAATTTCTATATGAAATAATTACGAACTTCGCCATTTTTCCTCAAAAGATGCCTTTGCACCCTAGACAAGGGTACTCGACAAAAAGGCTGCAAGAGGAAGTTATATGCACCAACTTCCTCTTGCAGCCAACATTAATATATGATGTCGTCTCATCCAAGGGACAACAAGAAAGCAATAGCTATTTCCAAATAAACCAAACCAGAATATATCCAGACAGCACCGCCGCCAGCGTAAAGGGAACACTAATCTTCATAAAGGTAGGGGCGCTAACCTCATATCCTTCTTTACGAAGAATACCTAAACCAGTAATATTTGCTGATGCTCCGATAGGAGTGATATTACCACCTAAAGTAGCTCCTATTAACAAACCAAAGAAGAGTAGATTAGGCTCTATTCCCAACTGACTTGATATCTCTGCTGTCACCGGCAGCATGGTAAGTACATATGGTATATTATCAATGAATGCGGAAAAGAGAACGGATGCCCACACAATCAGTGTATAAATCAAAAATACGTTATCCTTACTTAAGTTCACAAATAACTTACTTATATCTTGAACAACACCTGCCTCTGTTATTCCACCGATTACAATGAATAATCCTGTTAACAGAAGAATCGTCTCATAATCAATACTCTTTAAAGCTGTAGTCAATGATCCTACTTCTCTTGTCTTAATCAATTTTCTTACTAAGCCAATAATAAATAAGCTCATGCAGATAACACCATTGGTAATAGCTGGCTTGCCCTCAATAAAGGATGCACAAATTAATAAAACTATAATCCCTACTAGAAGAATGGATGGGATATAGTCTTCCACCTTGGTTCTTTCCATAGCAGTAATACTCTGCTTCTCTTTGCGGAAAATCCAGAGTAATATAAATGTTGAAACTAAGGCTCCGACCTCGACTACCCAGAATATACCTATTCGTCCATCTACAAAAAAGAAATCAAGGAAGTTTAAATTAGCATATCCTCCCAAAAGAATTGAGGTTGTATCACCAACCAAAGTTGCTGCCCCCTGAAGATTTGAAGAAATCGCGATGGCAATGACACTTGGTACTGGGGAAATCTTTAACTTCTTAGCAATGGTCAAAGCTACCGGTGCTACCATCAATACTGTAGCAACATTATCAACAAAGGCTGAGATTATACCTGCAAATAATGCAAGAGATACAATTGCCCACTTCACATTAGGCACTTTTTCGATAATAAAATCCGCTAACAAAGAGGGCATCTTCGATTCAATGAAAAATCCTACCACACCCATGGTACCGGCTATCATCAAAATAACATTCCAGTCAACTGCTCCAAAAACATCTCCTACTGGTAGAATCCCCACAATTACAAATATTGCTGCTGAAGCAAGTGCAATATAAGCCCTCGCTTTTGAAAAAACTAATAGCGATAGATAAGTCAAGGCAAATAGTATTATCGCTGTCGTCTTCATTAGTACCTCCCGTCCGCCGCCTAGCGACAAAAAAATAGATTAGGGCTTTTACAAAACTCATGACATAAACATTTCAACGAAAATTACATGTGAAATACTAGACCAAGGATTGCAAAAGCCCTTTTATTGTATAATTTTAGCATGTATGACAAAAAAGTCAATAATCAAACTAGACTATTTAATTTGATTCATAAGTGTTTTAATTGCCTCTTGTAGTTGATTATCCTTCTCTATGGGAATAACAACTTCCTTCTTCATATCCTCACTTAAATCAATTTCAATGTCAGGCTTTATCCCTGCTCCATGGATATTACGGCCTGAAGGGGTATAATATTTTGAGATAGTAAGCTTAACTGCAGTACCATCAGACAGAGGAATTACTTTTTGAACAATACCTTTACCAAAGCTTGTTGTTCCGATAATCTCTGCTGTATCATAATCTTGCAGAGTTCCGGCAAATATCTCTGAAGCGCTGGCGCTCTGACCATTAATCAACACCGCCATAGGTATATCAATTTTTTTATTATCCTCTGCTTTTTCTTCCTCACGCTTACCGTTTTTGTCCTCGGTATAAACCAGTAATTCTGGTGGAAGAAGACGATCTAAAATCTTTACCACGGATTGAAGTAAACCACCTGGATTATTTCTTACATCCACAATCAATCCCTTCATTCCTTGCTTCTCCAAATTATCTACAGCAGCGCTAAACTGACGAACTGTAATTTCATCAAATTCAGAGACAAGAATATAACCAATGTTATTATCAAGCATCTTATATTCGATGGTTGGAATCTCAATTTTACGTCTTGTTATGGTAAATTTTAATGGATTGGTTTCCCCTTCTCTTACTACGGAAATATCCACTGTTGTCCCTTCTGCACCTTTCATCTTGCTAACTACTTCCGTTAAATCAACACCCGTTACCTCGTCATCATTCACCTTATAAAGAATATCTCCGGGCAGCACTCCTTCTTTATAGGCAGGTCCAGTTGCAAAGGGTTTTACAATCGTTATAATCCCTGTTTTGGTATCCTGACTCACTGTGGCACCGATACCATAATAAACCCCTGAGGAGCTTTCCATGAGGGCACTATATTCCTCTTTGGTATAATAAGTAGAATAAGGATCTTTAAGACTGGCAATAAAACCTTTATAAATACCATCAGCAAAGGATATCTTGTTAACATCCTCTAAATAGTAATTGTCAACTAACATCTGCATAACAGATAATTTCTTTATTACCTCGTCATATGAAACTTCTTGCTTTCCTTTTGCTTTGGCCGTATCTGCCCTATATTCCTCAACTTTCACTTCTCCTATTGCATTTCCTATTCTAGGCTGAAGGAATATAAAAGCTAAACCAACTAACACAACTAAGAATAAGCCACTAAATAGCCCTGTAAATAACCCTGTAATAAAATTCTTTTTCATGTCTCACCTCCAAAGATGCCTGCCTATACATTGCGTAATCAAGAAAGTGCCCTCTACCTAGGCAGATAATTTCTTTTTGTTAAAACTGGCTGTTACAAAACATAGAGAATCATCTAGCATCTTATGTTTTATAACAGCCCATTTATTAATAATCCATTTTCTCCATGTATTTCATGTATTTCACAACCATCAAAGCAATCTTAAAAGTTATTGCATCTTCAAATACCCTAAGGTCAAGATTTGTGCTCTTTTGCAATTTATCCAAGCGATAAACCAAAGTATTTCTATGGATATATAATTGTCTTGATGTTTCAGATACATTTAAGCTATTTTCAAAGAATTTATAAATAGTCGTTAATGTCTCATCATCAAAATCATCGGGAGATTTACCCTCAAAAATCTCTTTAATAAACATTTTACATAGGGGCATGGGCAACTGATATATCAATCTTCCTATTCCAAGATTATTATAGGCTACTACATTCCTGCCGCTATAGAAAATCTTGCCAACATCAAGGGCCATTTTTGCTTCCTTATAAGATCTAGATACATCCTTAATCTCATTTATAATTGTTCCATAAGCTACATGAACCTTGGTCATGGCCTCTGTGTTAAGCATATCCAATATCACTTTGGCAGTCTTATTTAAGTCATCATAGGTTTCACTCTGCTTTACTTCTTTAACCAGAATGATGTTTTTCTCGTCTACTGCTGTAATAAAATCCTTAGCTTTTCCAGAGAAGAGACTGCGTACTGTCTCTAATGCATTGGCATCCTTCTCATTCTTAGTCTCAATAATATAAACTACTCTTCTAGCTTCCGTATCAATGTGAAGCTTCTTTGCACGGTTATAGATATCTACCAAGAGCAGATTATCCAGTAATAAGTTCTTTATAAAATTATCTTTATCGTATCTCTCCTTATAGGCGATTAGAAGGTTTTGTATCTGGAAAGAAGCTATCTTACCGATCATAAATACATCTTCACTATCACCCTTTGCTAATATTACATATTCTAACTGATGCTCATCAAACACTTTGAAAAATTGGTAACCTTGAATTGCCTGACTGTCTGCCGGGGACGCAACAAATGCTAATACTGCACTTTCATACTGCTCTGCATTCTCAATTGTTGTAGCAAGAACTTTGCCTTCCGTATCCATAACACAAATATCGATACGAGTGATACCTTTTAATCCATCAATGGTACTTTGAAGAATCTGATTCGAAATCATCTTTTCACTCCTTACTATTATATTTCTAATTTTATTTAAAATACATTTATTCTAAAAGTTATTTTATCACCGCTTTCGTCAAAAGTAAACCAATTTTATAAAAATTGCATAATAATTTTAGTGTATATTTATCAAATTTCCTGTTAAACACCTTAGTATAGTCATTAAACTATTATAAAGAAAACCCTTAAACATCCGTAAAATCCATTGCCCCCGCAATAACCAGAGTATTGCCTAAATCAAAAAACAGGGAACACTTTCGTGTTCCCTGCCAATAATTTCATACTAGTTTGTAACAACCTGCTCTGTATCTTTATCAAATACATGTAATTTAGACATATCAAATGCAACCTTTAATGTATCATTAGGTCTTGCAGTTGTACGAGGATTTACACGTGCAGTGATATCAATGGTTTCATCAACACTGAAATATAAGAATACTTCAGCACCTAATAACTCATAAACCTTAACAGTTGCTTCGATAACACTTTCAGGAGAGCTGTTGATAAACATCTCTTCATCATGAATATCTTCTGGACGGATACCGATTACTACGGTCTTGCCTTCATAACCACCATCGATAAGCTTCTTAGCTTTTGCTTCAGGAACCTTTAATGAGTTGGCTCCAAAAGTAACATATACATCTGCACCCTTCTTAGTTACAGTTGCATCTGCGAAGTTCATCTGAGGAGATCCCATGAAACCTGCTACGAATAAGTTCTGTGGTCTATCATATAAGTTCTGAGGTGTATCTACCTGTTGAACTAAACCATCCTTCATAACAACGATTCTTGTTCCAAGAGTCATTGCCTCTGTCTGGTCATGTGTTACATAGATGATTGTTGTCTGTAATCTCTGATGTAACTTGGAGATCTCGATACGCATCTGTACTCTCAACTTAGCATCAAGGTTTGATAAAGGCTCATCCATAAGGAATACCTTAGGATCACGAACGATAGCACGACCCATAGCAACACGCTGTCTCTGACCACCGGAAAGAGCCTTCGGCTTACGATCTAATAAATGCTCAATATCAAGAATCTTAGCAGCTTCATGTACCTGCTTGTCAATCTGATCCTTTGGAACTTTTCTTAACTTCAAACCAAATGCCATATTATCGAAAACTGACATATGGGGATATAAAGCGTAGTTCTGGAATACCATCGCGATATCTCTGTCCTTTGGTTCAACATCATTAACCAATTTATCTCCGATCCAAAGCTCACCCTGTGAAATCTCCTCTAATCCTGCGATCATACGAAGAGTTGTTGATTTTCCGCAACCGGAAGGTCCTACGAAGATGATAAATTCTCTATCTGCTATTTCAAGATTAAAGTCTTTTACAGCTATTACTCCGTTAGGATATTGCTTGCATATGTTCTTTAATGATAAACTTGCCATTTATATATCCTCCTACTATTTCTACATTTCTATATTCTTGTACAACTGCTATATCGTAATGATACACCATTTGAACTTTAAGCACCATATCCCATTTTAACAAAATAAAATTTAGCCTTTTGTATAATTTGTATATTCGTCGAGAAAATAAGTAGTTTTACCGATAATACATTAAAATATAGACGAATTTACTGTCTATATTCAATAAAACCTTCTCCCATAACTTCTCTAACATCGCTTATTATTACAAAAGATTTTGGGTCAATTTTTTTAGCAATATCGATTATTTCAATGATTTCTTTCTTTGATACAACGCAAAATATCATTTCTCTCTCTGTATTAGAATACTTTCCCATTGCCTTGATACCCGTTACTCCTCGTCCGATTTGATTTAAAATTGTCTCGGCAATCTCCTCATTATGATCAGAAATAATATATGCCATCTTGGCAAATTTTAGACCCTCAAGAATACCATCGGACACTTTGGTAGTTATAAAAACTGCAATAATTGCATACAATGCATTTCCAAGTCCAAATACAGCAGCGCCAAGGATAATGATTGTGCCATCTATAAAATACAAAATTTGAGGAATGGAAATATGTTTTTTGGAGGAATGGATAACACTGGCTAATAGATCCGTTCCTCCCGTTGAGGCATGTACCATGAATACAAGTCCGATTCCAATTCCGCCTATTGCACCTCCTAAAATTGCAGCTAGCAAATAGTCATCCGTCTGGATATCATATACAGGAATAACCATTAAAGCCACTATAAAGGCTATGGTGCCAAAGGTAGAGGAAATCAAAAATCTAAGTCCTTTAATTTTAGCGGATATAGCAAACAAAATAACATTGCTTACCACCGTAAACAACCATAGTGGGATACCACCATTAAACCAACCCTTTGTTAATTCCTTAACCACAATGGCAAGACCAGATACTCCTCCCGTAACCAAGCCCATAGGTTCATATATAACATTTACTGATATGGCTACAAGGACTGTTCCTATCAAAATAATTAAGTACCTTTTAAATTGCAATAAAAATTTACTACTGGTAGTATTGTTACTCATGTCCGCTCCTTTTAAAAATAATCCTATATTATTCTCGATATTTTTATAGTACACATAATTTGGAAATCTATGCATACTGCTTCTGTGAGATGCAGACTCAAGTTATTAGCAATTGGTTAATCCGTATCTGTTGCTGTATGTTCAACAAGTTGCTGCCCTGTATGTTCCAAATCAATTGTATATTCACTGTTTATATTTCTCCCTTTAATTAATTCAAAGGATATATCCTTGGGTGAAACCTCCATATAATACCTTAAAAACTTTACTTTATCATCAAGAGCAAGATTTGTTTTAATCGAAGGATAAGTTTCTTCTATATATGCAGTCACTTTTTCTTTGGTATCCAGTGTTTTTATATACTTTGTATAATCCTTTGTAAAAGTCTCCATGGGTACTGAAGCATAATTATCTTCTTGCTTTATATATTTTTGCGTAAATATAGTTTCATATGTATTCACTGGAAAAACTGTATAATAGTTAATATCTATTCCAAGTAAATTCTCTGTAATCAAAACACCATATTCAAAGGCTTTATCAGCATCCAAATACGCAGAAAGAGCAGATAACTTCATGAATTGAGGCATCTCCGGACAATCTAAAATAATCTTTCTATATAAGGGGTCATCAATGGTTATTTTGGTTCTAACAGGAATCGTTATATAGGTTAGTTTTCTACTATGGCCGTTTAAAATCTCTAACACTATCTTTGTTATATCGTTACTTTCTTCATCATAACAAAAGATCAAATTCTTTGATACCGCTTCTATCTCTACCTTCACCTTATCAGTTGACACAGTATCATCTTGATAAGCTACGACACCTTTCTCCTTAGGCTGCCAAAAATGCATGGCTGCCTTATAGCTGATAACAGCTACCGTTAGCAAAAACAGAACAACAAAAATAGATCTGATAAATACTTTAGCAAAAATCTTTCCCGGGCTGCGTTTCAAAATTAATCACCTCACATCCTTACTTATTTTATCACACAAGGTAAGGTTTATCAAATAACTTTGCAATGGAGATTGTATTAAATCATGGAGACTCTGCTGCTATAGAATCCTTTATATGCCATACAAATTGTGGTATACTAAGGATATCAAAGGTAAATTGAAATCACAGACGAAACAGAAGGAATACAGCGTGAAAAGAAAATTATTCACATTGTAAATATTGTGCCTGCTGCTAAAAGATTGCAGGGTATGGAAAGGTATGGTTATTATAATGAAGAGAAAAACAGCATTAATCACAGGATCTTCTCGTGGAATTGGTAAAGCAATTGCTGCTAAGTTTGCCAAAAAAGGATATAATATTATTATTAACTGTGCACATAATGAGGAGGTTTTACTTAAGACAAAGACGGAGCTAGAAACTTATCAGGTTCCTGTCCACGCTTATCTTGGAGACATGGGTAAGATAGAGGCAGCGAAAGAGCTATTTCAACAAATAAAAAAGCTATATGGTAGTGTGGATGTCCTGATAAATAACGCAGGTATATCCTATGTGGGACTTTTTACAGATATGACACCTCAAGATTGGAACAAGGTTATCACCACCAATCTTACTTCTGTATATAATTGCTGCTCTCTTGCCATTCCAGACATGGTTAAAAATAAATACGGTAAAATCATTAACATCTCCTCAGTCTGGGGAAATGTAGGTGCCTCCTGCGAGGTAGCTTATTCCGCCTCCAAGGGGGGAATGAACGCCTTTACCAAAGCTCTGGCTAAGGAGCTTGCACCAAGTAACATTCAGGTAAATGCTGTGGCCTGCGGAGCTATTGACACAGAAATGAATCATTTCCTTGCTGATGAGGAGCTGATGCAATTAATCAGCGACATCCCCGCCAGCCGTCTAGGGCGTGCAGAAGAGGTAGCCGATTTGGTTTATCATCTTGCCTATAAAAACGAATATCTGACAGGACAGATTATAGGTTTAGATGGCGGATGGATATAAATCCGCCATTGTTAATCCTCTATAAGGTTCGATGGTTGCCATTAATCGAATAATGATATTTGGCTATAATTTTTATTTTCCGGAAATGTATGTAGATAAGAAAACACTTCCTCTGGATTACACAAAATATTGTGTTCCTTACAAAGGCTTCTAAATAACTGCATAAGTTCTTTATTATTATCACTCTTTACCTCATATGCATATCTATACTTCTGATGATATTTCATGCTAAGTCCTTGGAAATGTTCATCAAGTCTATCATAGAAGTATTCTCTATTCCCCTCTCTCAGTGTAAGTCCCATTCCAAAGCATATGATTCCCTTAACATTAGCTTCTATACAGTATCCTAAAATACCTTCAATATTTTCCCTTGTATCATTAATAAATGGTAATATTGGATCAAGCCACACAATAGTCGGTATTCCATTGTCTCTACATATCTTAAGAACTTCAAATCTCCTCTTGGTAGTGCACACATTAGGTTCTAGCACCTTACACAGTGCTTCATCATAAGTAGTTAATGTCAACTGAACTACGCACTTCGACTTTTCATTTATACTTTTCAATAGTTCTAAATCTCGTAAAATCAGATCTGATTTAGTCTGTATCGCAAGTCCATATTCATATTTATTAATAAGTTCTAGGCACTTTCTAGTTATACCCAACTCTTCTTCGCAGTGCATATAAGGATCACACATAGCGCCAGTTCCAATCATACATTTCTTTCTCTTGGAGCTAAGAGCTTTCTCTAAAAGTTCCAGTGCATTCTGCTTTACCTCTATATCCTCAAAATCATGGGTAAAATTATAGCATTTACTTCTACTGTCACAATAGATACAACCATGAGTACAGCCACGATACATATTCATACCATTTTGAACTGATAATATTCCTTTGGCGTCTACAAAATGCATATGTATTCCTCCTCGAAAACCATTCTATTTCATCCGTTTTTACTACATTATACACCATAATATGTGATACCTGAATGTCATATTATAACTCTTTTGTTTCAATTTCCTCTGTGATATCAGAACAAGCATCTTTATTTCTAATGCAGCATCTAAAATCTCAACTATTATGCATACCCTCTTATAAAAAAGAGCGACCCTCCCATATGCCCTATTAATTCCCCTTTTAACCGGTAAAAACTAGTAATCCCAGAGATATTGAGTCGTATAAAACCCCCGCCATATTGTCCCAGAGGAGGACAATACTGAATCATTCCAAATTTTCGCAACTGCTCAAATACCTTTTTATCAAACAACTTCCCACCAAAGAAGACCTTTAAAAAGATCATTACTTCTCTGGAGCTACTCATACAACCTCCACAAGCAGGAATACTTCTCCATAGATTTGGAAGATGTAATGCTTTATCTTTATAATACATCAGGGAAACCAGTATTTTGAAATAACAAATTACTTACGGTAATGTCATCGGAGTATTCTTTTCCCTTATAAATGTGAAGTCCCTCTAAAATCTCCGTTCCAAAGTACTTACTAATCTTATCCTCTAGGGAAAGCTTACCTTATTGCATTAGATTAATGATACAGGTGGTGGTATATAGCTTTGTAATATCTTTTTATAAAAAAACAAATCCCAGACTTCGTAAAAAGTAAGGGACTTATAGTAAACTTATATATGTATGCAGTGCTTGCGATCTATTGCTAGTGCTAGGTCCTGTTTAACTACCAATTATAAACCTATAACTCTATTTGCTTCTTCTAATTTAGAATAAAACTGAACATAGAAGTCTTTGTCCTTCTCATACTTCGCAATATAAAAACGATTGAGTATAAACATATTTAAGTTCCTAACTAGAGTTTCATCCGTTGCCTTCTTAATAACCTCCTCCACATCATTAAGAAAATAATGCCAATCAATTATAAACTGTTCATTACGAATACCATCCGGTGTATCAATCCAATTGCTTACTTTCACCTTGGTGGCATTTTGATTGCTGCATTCATTCTTCTGTAAGAAGTACTTGAAACCACCATCCTTATAGTATCGTCCCAAGGGGAAGATACGGCAAATTCCAGGGCGAGAACTGTGGATACTACATTTGCCACCTTGATTTAAAAATATACACTTCTCCCCTTCTCCAGCCATCTTCAAATTCGGAAGAATGATGCCATCCACCACATTTAACTCTATCTTATCAGCCAATAATCCCTCAAAACTCATATTCAAATTCGTAGTAAGTCTATAGATATCATAAGGATCTAATACAATGGAATTCCCCATGCCATGGCAACAGGAAGCAGCTCCTTTGCAACCATTACAACTAGCTTCCACCAGATCCTTTAACTCATACAATTTACCATCGGATATATCTTCCAAACTGCAATTTCGTTTCATTTTGTTTCCTCACTTATGCTCTTAATCTGTATCTATTTAGTTAAACTTCTCTTATCATTATACATTCATTGTATATTTTTAATCAATAACCTTACAAACGAGATGATTTCACCTAATGGTTGAATTATTAAATCAACATATGAATGAAATGATTGAAATTAAACTTAAAAAATGTTATGCTACCAACGGTGAACTAAGTAACTGTCTTTACTTAGTAAATTAATTATAACATTTCGATTATGGTCATACTACATGAAAGAGCTTTACTTTAAGCTCTTTTTTAAATTAACATAGGAGTGGCTCACGAGAGCCTGCCCCTCCTTATTATTACTCTATTACGGAAAGGCATGGTCATTATAATGATAAAAGTTGAAAATTTATCCTACTCATTTCCGGATAAGGATCTATATAATAAAATATCCTTTACCGTAGAAGAAGGTCAACATTGTGCTTTTATTGGAGCTAGCGGCAGCGGAAAAAGTACCTTGGTTCATATCTTTATGGATCCAGAAAGATATCTCTTCGATGGAAAGTTAGAGATCAGCCCAGATTGTAGAATTGGGTATGTAAGTCAATTCTCACAGTTAGATAAAGAGAAGGATACTACGGTCTTTGAATATATAGGGGAAGAGTTTATTAGGCTTCAGAAGGAAATCACCTCTATTTGTACGGAGATGGAAACTGCTTCGGACATGGATGCTCTTATGGAGAAGTACCAAGAAGCATTGGATGCATTTGATGCCATTGGTGGAAATGATTTTGAAAACAATATTAATAAGAAACTAAATCTAGCAAACCTTGGTAAGCACGAAAATCTAATGGTGTCCCAACTCAGCGGTGGCGAATTCAAGCTAATTCAAGTAATTAAGGAAATGCTCACAGGTCCAGGCTTTATAATCATGGATGAACCCGATGTATTTTTAGACTTTGAAAACCTAGATTCTCTTAAAGAGCTAATTAATTCCCACAAAGGCACCATGCTTGTGATTACCCATAACCGGTATCTCTTAAACCATTGCTTTAATAAAATTCTCCACTTGGAAAACAAAGAGCTCCAAGAGTTTGATGGAAGATATATTGAGTATAACCTCTCCTTACTTCAAACAAAGATAGAGTTACAAGAAATGGCCATTGCAGACGAAGAAGAAATTGAGAGAAATGAGAAATTGGTCAACAAACTAAGATTTGCTTCAACCATCTTTACTGAAGCTTCCAGAGGAAAAGCGCTTCATGCCAGAGTGAAAATTCTAGAAAGACTAGAAGCACGAAGAATTAAAGCCCCTTTTGTGGATATCAAGGAACCCCAGATACATTTTCCCATAGATATGGAAATGGAAGAAAGTACTGCCTTAAAGGTAAGGGATTATAGCGTTGCCTTCGAGGATGTTCTTCTAGAGAATGTGAACTTTGAAATTGCATCTACTGACAAGGTAGCCCTGATTGGTCCTAATGGTACTGGTAAAACCACCTTACTACGAGATATCTTTAAAAATAATTCTGATACCATAGAAATTAAGGATGATATTAAGTTGGCTTTTTTATCACAGCTTCCAGAGGAAATGCTCAAGGAGTCTAATACCATATCTGATGAATTCTTTGATGCCGGTTTTCAGACTTATGACGAGATAAAATCCTATCTAATGAGCTATGGCTTTGAAGATGACTTCATTCATAAGAAGATAGCCACTTTATCTGGGGGAGAAAAAAACCTCCTTCAACTTGCTAAACTATCCTCCATGAAAGCCAACCTATTGCTTCTGGATGAACCCACAAGTCATCTAGATACTTATTCGCAATTGGCACTAGAAAAAGCCATGGAAGACTATAAGGGTGCAATCCTAATGGTTTCTCATGATTATTATTTTATCGCAAATTGTATGGATTATTGTTTACTCATTGAGGATAAGACCATTAGAAAAGTGAATATGCGAAAATTCAGAAAGATGATTTATGCAAAGCATTTTGATAAAGACTATCTAGAAATTGAACAAAAGAAAAAAGAAGTTGAAAGAAAAATAGAATTTGCATTAATGAATAGGGATTTTGCTCAGGCAAGAGTTTTATCCCAGGAGCTGGAAGGGCTTATTAAATTACTATAAAGAAGAATTCCTAGCTATTTGGAATTATAATTATAATGTAAAAAATGTTCCTATCTGTCTAAAGGGCAGAAGAAAAATTCCCCTAAGTAGATTTTGGTTATTTACCTTGTCTACTTATGGGGAATCATATCATCTCATGGGTTTCTGCCCTTTACCTATTTCTTAGAAATCTCCAACCAAAAAATACTCCATTAATTCCTTGTATCTATCCTGTGCTGAGTAACAAGTATCTATTAAGTATCCTCTTTCCTCTGGATATTCCTTTAATCCCCTATAATAAAACAATTTGTTTTGCTCATCAATAATTAAAGGATCTATCCCATTTTTCAAGCACTCCTTAAACATAATCATTCGCCCTACTCTTCCGTTTCCATCTTGAAATGGATGAATAGCTTCAAAATTATAATGGAATTCTATGATATCCTCAAATGTTAGGGTTGCAGTTTGATTATAATTAATTAGAGGCTTTGAAATATCCGAAATATTCAACTATTTTTTAAAGACAAAGGAAGTCATATCAAATAGGTTCCTTTCATTAAAGGCATCCTTGAACCATCCTGAATACTCATATTCTATCCGAAAATATACTGCATGTCTTCCATTCACCTTCTTCACCCGTACCTTATATTCTCCATCATAGAAGCCGATGGGACAGCAGCCGATTTCTTCGCCCTTATGATCGTCATCAATTAATATGCGAATGACCGAGCTACATCCTGTTCCCAGAACATTTACGGAGAATTCCATAGTTGTGCTGGAATAGTCCTGACCGAAGTCAAAATACTTGAAGCCGATGACAGCTCCGTTTCGGATTCCTGTCACAGGTCTGGTATAGCTGTCCTTCTCGGTGATTAGGCATCCTCCCTTTAGGACACAGGCAATCTCTGCAGGTGTGATCTGGTACGGATTTAGGGACTCTTCAAACCCTAGTGAGGTCATCTCAACCTGGGGGATGGTGCCATCCGGCAGGATTTCAATTTTTTCTACACAAGCTCTTCTGGATGTTATGGTTCCATTGGTCATTCTGTGATAGAATACATACCACTGACCATTGATACAGCAAATGGAACCATGATTATTGCCCGCTGGGTAATCAAAGCCATTGTCAATGATATATCCCTTGCGCTCAAACGGACCGGTAGGTCTCTTTGAAACAGCATAGGCAAGTCTGCTTCCCCTTTGCGGTGAATAGATTAGATAATACAGTCCATTTACCTTCCTAGGAGAACTTGCTTCAAAGAAATCATCCGCTTCCCTTCCCGGTTTGATGACATCCTCCAGGTAGGAGCCCTTGAGAATCTCCACCATGTTATCCGGATTGATCTCACCCATATGGGATTTTTGAAAACCGTAATAGATATAAACTCTTCCATCATCATCCACAAGGACTCCGGCATCATTAAATATACCTTCATCGCCAGCATCTTCTTCCTCATATTGATAAGTTGATAGCAGTCGGAATGGCCCCTCTGGGTGATCACTCACCCCCACACAGCCCTTGGCTCCAAGAATGTATGCATACAGGTAATATTTCCCATCTTTACATACCACATCCGGCGCATAAAGTTCATTGGAGGTCCAATCGGTGTCTGCTTTATGATCCTGATCGTCACAGGTATGGAAACTGTCACCGTGACATGTCCAGTTATTCAGATTGTGTATGGAAGCAGACCATACCTTCAACTTATAATCACAGAAGGAGTCTGTACCCACTCGGTCATGGGAACCGTATAGATACACTCTATCGCCAAAAACTCTCGGCTCTCCGTCCGGTATATATTCCCATAGTGGTAAAATTGGATTTGACATATTCTAACTTTCCTTTCTTGCTGCTCCAGATTGCACAAAACCACTTTGTTAATACAGCTCTAATTTATAAATATTATACTATATGGATTTGTGCATATCTAACCACAAATTTGCTTAATATTTATTATCTTTTTGCATAGATCATGTTTTTTGTCAACGTATCTTTTAATAATAATAAAAAGTCTGGAATACCTGTTTATAAGGCATTCCAGACTGACTTTTCATCATATATCTATTAAAATACAGGATTATGAGTATTTCCAGATTTAAGCACAATTCGTTTCGTCTTAATCATCTTTACGCATAAATGAATTTTTGCGATATTCTGAGGGACTTTTACCGTTATACTTTTTAAAAATTTTGTTAAAATAGCTCAGTGTTGAGAAATTAACCATGTCAGCAATCTCTAATATACTTCTGTCTGTTTGATAAAGTAGTTCTTCTGCGCGCCACACACGTAGCTTGTTCTGATGTTCTTTAAAGCTCATTCCAACTACCTGATTAAAGTTTCTACTAAAATTATAGTAACTCATACCGGCCATTTTAGCAGCAGATTCCATAGTGAGCTTTTCCTCAGGATGCTCTGACATTCTCTTTAGCACAGGTTCAAGTTTTGATATCTCCGAAAGGTCATAATACTTTTCATTTTCTTCCGTACAGCTAATAATATTTTCCTTCATCAGTAATGATATTAATAAAAAAGTTAGACCTTTTACACTTAAATACCCAGCCATTTCTGCGTTTTTATCCGTAGTTTCAAATTGTTTTAATGCTGAACCATCCGGATGTTTTTTGCATAATTCCTGTAATTCTATTAAAATGTCACTTATTTTGCTATCTAGTCCAACATTATAGGCTATATCATTTAGCAGCTTTTTACCACGTTTAATCGTATTGATTTTAATTAAATCTGACATACCTTGCTCTAGTAAGTCCTTATTAAACTGTAGAACCAAATTCTCTGATGGCTCATTATTAGCACAGGAAAGAGAATGCAATGTCATAGCCGGAATAAAAACCATATCACCCTGCTTACATAAATGAGACTTTCCGTTCAACGTAATAATAGTCATATTCTTAATAATATATAATATTTCAAAATATGTATGCCAATGATACACAAAGTCTGGGCGGTAATTTCTATATACAAAACAGCTCAACATTTGTTCATTAGGTTTCTCGTTACACTGCATTTTCTCCTGATAAAACATATAACAGTCCATGCCTTCCCTTTGAGGTAGTAACCTCCCAAGCAAATGCAAACAAGGTTTGCATCGTCCTGAGAGGTAAAGCGATCACTTATGCTATTCTTTCCTCTATCGCTTGTAATGCATAGAGTGTTTCAGGATCAATATCAATACACTTACTAGCATCTCTATTACCTTCCAAATCCCATGCCAATGTATCGTTAATTATTGTACATGCATTTAAGAAAGTATTCTTATCTGTTAATGGTTGAAAAATCTCTTTCTCCAATAATGGAGAAACATCATATAAAACAATCTTTCCATCTTCGAAATAAACTGTAACTGTGTAATTCTCATTTGGAATCACTTGAACTATTTCAGGAAACATAGTTTCTCACCTCCGATTTATACCAATGGACTTATTCTATTCAATAATTTTCCATCTTTCGACAATTCCCAGTTTTGCATTAATTCATCTTGATGAATTACACACCACGCTAAAATCAATTTAAGTTGTCTGGACGGCAATGCCCCTTTTATTATTCTAGCATTACAAATATCTACAATGGCTTTATTATCATTATACTCAGCATGAAAATGCGGTGGATTATGATCATCATAATACATGGTCACACGTATACCATAAAACAAAGATATCTCCGGCATGTTTTTCATCTCCTTTTCAATTATATTTCTATATATATTTTACCACAGTTCTCTAAAAAAATATACCAAAAAACCTCCCAAGCAAATGCAAACAAGGTTTGCATCGTCCTGAGAGGCTCTGAATAGTTATATTCGTTTGATGAAGTTTGCATACAAACTTCCATGAGCTTTGCAAAGCAAAGACCATATTATCTCTTGGAGAACTGAGGAGCACGACGAGCTGCCTTTAAGCCGTACTTCTTTCTTTCCTTCATTCTTGGATCTCTTGTTAAGAAACCTGCTTTCTTAAGTGCAGGACGGTAATCTGCATCAGCGTGTAATAACGCTCTGGAGACACCATGTCTGATTGCACCAGCTTGGCCAGTGAATCCGCCTCCCTTAACGTTTACCAATACATCAAATTTATCCTGTGTATCAGTAAGTACAAGTGGCTGACGTACAATTAATTTTAAGGTATCTAAACCAAAATAATTGTCCATCTCTCTCTTATTTATGATAACCTTGCCTGTTCCAGGTACAAGGTAAACTCTTGCAATACTGCTCTTTCTTCTACCAGTTCCGTAATATCTTGCCTTAGCCAATGTATTTTCCTCCTTTCAACCTCTCTGATTAATATTTAATCTCTAATGCTTCCGGTTTCTGAGCTGCATGTGTATGCTCAGGTCCTGCAAATACATGTAATTTTGTAATCATGGATCTTCCTAAAGGTCCCTTTGGAAGCATTCCTTTCACTGCAAGTCTGATTACTTCTGTAGAGTCTTTAGCCATCATCTGAGCTAAAGTTGTCTCTCTCATACCACCTGGATAATCAGAGTGGTTGTAATAAATCTTCTGCTCCATCTTCTTACCAGTTGTAGTAATTTTATCTGCATTTACAACGATTACATAATCACCTGTATCAATGTGAGGAGTAAAGGTTGGTTTGTTTTTACCTCTTAATATTGCGGCAATCTCAGATGTGAGACGTCCTAATGTATGTCCTGTAGCATCAACCACATACCATTTTCTTTCAATAGTAGCCGGACTAGCCATAAAACTTTTCATTGGTTTACCTCCTTATGAAAATATATTCTCCAAAATTTTATTTTCTCTTCACGACCGTAACGCTTTATATCAAGTCAAAAAGCAATATACTGTGTCAAATTCATTAATCACGAGCTCAAATACTATTACCGGGGCTTTGGTTCAAGTATTCTCACGTCACAATTCATTATTATATAATATGTTTCCCAGTGTGTCAAGCAATTTCCAATAAATATGTACCAGCAAAACTCCTTTTTTTGTTACAGTTCTGGCCATGTAAGAGAATTGAAAACCCCTTGGTAAGTTTCTTGCATACAAGTCCTTTTCATTTTTCTTATATGGACAGAGCTGTAATTTATTACTAAATATAGGCTGCTGCTATGTAGTATATCACCAAATACCAGATTATTTTATCTAATATTTTTAAGTGTACCACATAACAGTAGCCCATATTTAATATATGAATTATTCTCCCAATAAACTCATCTTAAATTATATTACTTTATATTTCTCTAGTACCCATATACTCTAAACAGCTCTACTTACATTCCAAGCATGGTAAAGCGTTATTTCTTTAATATAACGATGGAGTATATGGGCATATTTAGTACACCATCTTCTAATGTAACTGCATTACCATCCACAGACATGTATCCCCGAATGTTTAATTCTCCATATCCTGCTTTATTTAAATCTACCGCTGCTATATCATTATTAATATTGTAGACAATTACAAGCTCACTACCCTCATATACTTTCTTCAGAGCACAGATATTATCATCCGTAAGTTCATCAATAGCACTTATATCCCCTCTAGCAATCTCCGGGTTTTCGTTACGGATGCGAAGAGCACGTCTGTAGTAATTTAAGATTGATAAAGGATCCTGCTCTTGCTCATCCAGAGGTTTAAATGTCTGTTCAACCTCATCTGCTCCTATTGGCGGATTTGACATACCGGTTTTGTTTGTTGTACTCCACTGCATGGGTAGACGCTTATTCTCATCTCTATCCCCCATACTGTTCATACCGATTTCTTCTCCGTAATAGACAAAGGGACTTCCATTTAAGGTAAGTAATATGCCTGCTGCCATTTTCATCTGATTATCATTATAGGAACATTGGGCTGAGACCCTTGTCGTATCATGATTGCTAAGAAAGGGTGCATCAATATAGTCTGGATTATTCTCAGCATAGCTTTGATTTATATTAATTAGTGATTTTAAGAAGGATTTTGCAGAGAAGGTTCCTAATTTCTTCACTGCCGATGCAATAATTCCATTATATTGAGCTACAGGAAAATTAAAAAAGCTCTTTACTCCGCTTTTATAATAGGAAGAAATAAGTCCTGCTTGATCAAAGACTTCTCCAACAATATAGGCATCCTTATTGATACTTTTCACATAATCATTGAACCATTCTAGTACTTCTATGTTCTTGGAGGTTACACCAGAATAATATTCTTTAGCAGCATCCAGTCGAAAACCATCAATACCCAGGTCAAGCCAGAATTTGGCCGCTTTTTCGATTTCTTCCCTTAGCTCTTGACTTTCCAATGCCAGATCGGGCATTAGAATCCAGAATACACCTTCATAGTACCACTTAGAGATGCCAGTGGGGTAGTAATCGTTACTTCCTTCATACTCATTAGTAAAATGATAATATCCAACAGAAGGGCATTCTTTTAAATCAGGCTCTTCATCCACTCCCAGACTCTCAAGATATTGAACCGCTTCTTTAAACCAGGGATGCTCTACTGAAGTATGATTGAATACAAAATCAATAATTAACCTTATATTCCTTTTATGGCATTCTGATACAAGATTTTCAAAATCCTCCAGGGTTCCGTACTGGGGATCTACGGTATAATAATCTGTGACATCATATTTATGATAGGTGGGGGATGGCATAATAGGCATTAGCCAAATTCCGTTAAAACCCATATCACTTATATAATCTAATTTGGAGATAATCCCATTGAAATCACCCATTCCATCACCATTACTATCACAATAGGAAGCAACAAATATCTCATAGTAATTTCTGTAATCATCCTCAATAATATTAATTGCCTGTTCATATTCGTACTTCACTGTCTGAATGTCATCTCCAATGTTCTCAGGAACAGGTGTAGATGTCCCTTCTATATTGTTTAAAACCTGAGCTTTATCTTTGGTATCCTTACTATTCACTTTTGCTTTATTACTGCATCCAGAAAATAATGGAAACACCATGATGGCGCATAAAAACATGGCAATTATTCTTCTTCTCATATTTCCTCCGACCTTTATCAAGGCATAATATTAAATTTTTAGGACAGCTCTTATCCCTTTACTGCACCTGATATACCTTCTGTAAAAAATCTCTGTGTATATAAGAATAATATAGCGATAGGAATAGATATAACAACACAGCCGGCAAAGAAGGTAGTATAATAATATAAAAGAAATTCTTTCTGAAGCATATCCCACAAGCCAATGGCAACGGTATAGTACTTCCTGTCCTGTCCCAGGATTACCCGGGCGAAAATGTAATCCACCCATGGTGCCATAAAAGAAGTTATCAGAGTATTTACGATAATAGGTTTTGATAATGGAATAGTGATTTTTCTAAATACCTGCCATTTGGTAGCTCCATCAATATACGCCGCTTCATCAATCGTCTTGGGAATTGTATCAAAGAAACCCTTCGCTACATAAAAACATAGGCAAGCACCCGCCGAATATACCAGGACCAGCGCAAATAGTTTAAAGGAACCCTTTTCTAAAAGACCAAAGCCCTTTAAAATATAATATACAGCTATCATGGACATAAATCCTGGAAACATTCCAAGGATTAAAGCAATATTCATTAGCTTTTTACGCATTTTAAACCGAAGTCTTGACAGTACGTAAGAAATGCATAATACAAAAAATGCAGAAATCAAGCAGCTTGCAATTGCCACAATTAAGGTATTGATAAACCATCTCGTGAATACCAGGCTTCCATTTTGAGAAAATAAATTCTTGTAGTTATCCAGTGTGTAACCCCTAGGGAATATATAGCTTGTATAGGTTCCTTTTTCCTTGCGTAAAGAGGTTAAGATTACAAAGAAAATAGGAAGTACCCAGATAGCCCCAGCAACAGCCAGAAATAAATGTACCACAGAATCGCATATTATTTTTCTCTTTGAACGAGTTTTGCTTATTATTTTACTCATTATTGAAACGCCTCCTCATCTTTATAGGATCTTGTACGACGATAGGTAAGCAAGGATATTAAAGCCAATATTACAAATACGATGATACCAACAACTGCACCTAAGTTGTATTCTTTATTGGTAATTGTAAGCTTAAAGAGCCAGGTAACTAACAAATCCGTCTTTCCAGCATAATAGTAATCCAGAGATTCAGGACCTCCTCCTGTTAATAAGAAGATAACATTAAAGTTATTAATATTACCAACAAAAGTAGTAATTAAGGTAGGGGTTGTGATAAATAGCATATAGGGCAATGTTATTTTGAAGAAAGCAACAAGGGAATTTGCTCCGTCAACCCTGGCTGAATCATATAAATCCTTTGGGATATTCTGCAATATACCTGTGGTACTTAGCATAGTATAAGGAACACCAATCCAGATATTAACACAGATAATCGTGATTTTAGCTAATGTGGGATCCGTTAAAAAGGGAATGGAAGTTTCTATTAACCCCAGACTTTTTAGTAAGGAATTCACCGGGCCATTGGTATTAAAAATTGTACTCATAAATAAAAGGGATACAAATTGAGGAACTGCGATGGATAATACGAAGAGAAACCTCCAAAAGCCTTTACAACGTGTTCCTTCCCGATTAATGATCAGCGCTAAAATCGTTCCTAATATGTAACAGGTGAATGTGGAGAAGACCGCCCATACAATAGTCCAGGATAATACTGGCCAGAAGGTTCTTGATAATTCTCCTCCACGCTGAAACATTTCAATGAAATTATCAAATCCAACCCAGTCAAACAAGTTACCGGGTGGCTGATGCTTCTGATCATAATTGGTAAATGCAATCAAAATCATAAAGATCAGGGGAACGATAGTAAAACATAAAACACCCAGGATAGGGAGGGAAAGTAGAGTCTTATGGAGATTTTGCTGCCCTAAGGATTTTAAATCATCAAGAAAACTGGGAACCGGTCTTCCTAGTTCCTTTCTTATTTGTGCATTATATGCACTTTTTACCGAGGATACTAAAGCAAATAGAAAGATAATTGATACAACGATAGTAATAACCCCATAGAGCAGACAAAGCATGGAATTGTCCCCAATTAGATATTCATATACCTGCTTCTTTTCATTAAAAACTTCTTCCTGCAAGGTTGTTCCCAGTGTAACAAAATCGCCTATAGCTTTAATTCCATAGTTGATCATATAGAATATGTACACAATTTCTATTCCTAATAACAGTAGCCCTCGTATAATCTGTTTATGAAGGATATTGCCCAAGCCAAAGATGACTGCTGATAATTTAGTAAGTACATTACCGTATTTTAATGCAGTACCAAGGCTGGCATTATTATATGAGACTGATTTTGCCGATGATTTATTCATCCTGCCGTCCATAACCTTCCTCCTCCTATTTCTTTTCAACTCTGCGGTTTCACATGGTAGAAACGGAATGTCCTTATTTCAGAACATTCCGCTCCTAATTTAGCTTAAATCTATTTCAATATGCTATTCCTCTACTTTTAAAGTAGCCACAAAAGTATCAAGCTTTTCCTGTGCATTCTCTTTATTGAAATCACCACTTCTAATTTCTGTTGTAAAGGCTGCTACATTTGACCAATATTTTGCATTGAACTCAACTGAAGTAGGCTGCATAACGGATGCCATATTTGCCTCCTTTACCAGTACTGCTGCAACTTCATTGGCCTGAACCTCCGGTGTATTACCAACAGCCATATTGGTAGGAACCTGGGAAGTCTCTGCAAAACGCTGTTTCTGCATCTCTTCACCGCCTAGGTAGGCTGCAAAAGCTACAGCAACTTCAGGGAATTTCGACTGAGCGTTAACACCGATACATTTGGAATCATAGAAGCCCTTTAATTGATAATCTGTACCGTTAAGCTTGAAGGTAGGAATTACAGCAACACCCAAGTCATCACCTAATATCTCCTTATATGTATTATATTCCCAAGCACCGGTAAACCATGCACCAATCTTATGATCAGTTGCTAATTCCGTTAAGGAAACATCGTCTGCATAAGCACATTTCTTATTATTAATTAAATCGATTATGTAATTTGTTACTGCTAAGCCGTTGGCATTGTTCCAATCACATCCGGCTGCAAAATCAGTAAAATCTGGTCCATAAATAGTGTTACCTGCACCATAATACCAGGCACCCAGTTTCCAGCCTCCTGCGGAATCAAAGCAGAAGTTATATACACCATCCCCAGTATCCTTAGCCATTATGGTATCCAGAGATTTAATATCGTCTTCTGTCAAGATAGTTTTATCATAATACATGAAGAAAGTATTATGAGTAAATGGTATTGCATAGATTGCATCATTAACAGTAGCAGTTTTAACTACTTGTTCAGCCATAGTTGTCTTTACCATTTCTTCTGTTGATCCACCCAGTCTTGCAATAGCACCTGCGTTAACAAGTTCCTGTAATTGGTTACTTGCAAAGAAGAATACATCAGCTGCTGCTGAAACGTCCTTTAATATGGGATCTCTTGCTGTATCTTCACCTTGAGCCTCTACTGTGAATTCAATGTTCCACTCAGGATGTAATGCCTGAAAGGACTTGCACATAGAGTCAACTGTACCGGGCTGGATCTGATTCTCTGGTGCCCATACCTTCAAGGTTACATCCTGGGGAACAAGCTCTTCTGTTGTATCAGGAGTATCTGTTGTGTCAGAAGTATCCTCTGTGTCAGGGGCTTCTGTTACTGGAGTATCACCATCATTCGATGTTGTCTCGTCTTTCTTACCGCATGCTGCAAAACTTCCTGCTACCATAATGGTAACTAAGAGTAATGCAATAAGTCTTGATAATTTTTTCATACCTCTACCTCTTTTCTTTTTTATTTGCTTATATCTCAAGTCACATGGCTATATGACCGAGCCTCAACATATAATCTTCAAAACTTCAACTAATTATATTTCGAATAATTTCGAAACTTTATCTTAGAATACCACCAATACCTAAATTTGTCAATAGTTTCCCTTGGGAAATTTCGTCACATTTTATATTTTTATCCCATACATCTATGTTCCTTTGTGCATTTTTATCTTCTAAACTGTACTTGTAGCCTATTCACATATTTTTAAGTATAATAATTTAACAAATCTTGTTTTTTGTGGTAATATGTTTATATATTTTCGAAAATAAACTATTTCTCCAGAGATTTATACTGTAATAGACTTTTATTCGTAGAGAGCAAGATAAATACTTGAAGTTGAGGTACAACACCATAGAAATATGGGAAGAAATACGGGAAACAACAATCATATATTGAAAATGGTATGACTTAGGGTTATACTGATGTTGATTAGAATATTAGAATAACTTAGGGGAGGCTTATGGCAACTATTAAAGATATCGCAGATAAACTTGGCATAGCGGTTAGCACTGTTTCAAAGGGTTTGAATGGTGCCACAGATATAAGTGCAGAGATGCGGCAGCTGGTATTAGATACCGCAGTAGAGGTTGGCTATGCCCCAAAGAAATTGAGATCCTCGGGAAATCGTAAGGTTTGTGTTTTTATAGAAAATATGGATTATGAAAATATTGATCAATTTGGATATGATATAATTCTTGGCTTTAAGCAAGCTGCTGCCAGAAGGCACTGGGAGGTTACCATAGTTTCCACCAATCTCAATTTGCAGACAGCTCAAAAATATGATTCCTATATGTTAAAGAACGGATATAGTGGAGCTTTTCTACTTGGTTTTACCCTTCATGATGATTGGGTGACTCAGCTAAATAAGACAACGGTTCCTACTGTCCTATTGGACAACTATATAGAGCATAATAATCATGTGGGTTATGTAGGAACAGATAGTTCAGAGGGTATCTATCTGGCAGTGAATCATCTATATAACCTAGGACATACTAAAATTGCCTTTCTCAATGGTTCAAAAAACTCCATGGTATCGGAGCAAAGACATGACTCCTTTGTTAATAGTATGATCAAACATGGATTAGAGGTAGATGACAATTTGATAGAATATGGATATTATGTTCCGGATTGTGCCAAATACCATGTACCTGGATTTGTAGAAAAGGGAGCAACGGCCATCATGTGCGCCAGCGATTTAATTGCCACTGGTGTCATCTATGAATTGCAGAAGATGGGCCTAAAGGTTCCCGGTGATATTAGCGTCATCGGCTTTGATGACTTGCCCATTGCTTCCTCTTTATCACCAACTTTGACCACAATTCGTCAGGATCGTACTGATCTAGGCAAAAGCGCCTTCCTATTACTAGATGGTTTGATTCATAATGTAACCATTAGCAAGCTGCTCCTTAGAGCTAAGTTTATCCCAAGAGAAAGTACCGCCCTTTGTAAACAAAAAAGCAGGCAAATGAATAAATAATTTAACTTATTAACTAAAAGGCAATTTATATATTGAATTGCAGGACAGTATTAATAATTATCACATAGTATTAGCATGAGGAGGTTATAACTCAAAACCCTAAGGTCTAACGAGTTAATAACCTCCTCAAATTATTTATATCCTATTTACTTAAGGCTTTTTATTTATCTTTAACCTTTTGTTTCTTTTTGCTCTTATCACTTCCATAGGTACCATAATACTTGCCATAATATTTACCGTAATAGCTATTCTTCTCCATGGAAATTTTGTTTAATACTGCACCTATTATTTTACAGTTTGATCTCTCCAACTGTTCCTTTACATTCCGTGCAAATTTATAGCTTATTGCATTCGCTTCAATTACAACAACCGCCCCATCGGAGATTTTAGCTACGATAGCGCTGTCTATTACTGATCCTAGAGGTGGAGTATCTATAATCACATAATCATATTCCTCACGTAATTTACTAATCATTTTGTTAAAACGACTACTGTTCAATAATTCAGCAGGATTGGGACTATAGGTACCTGAGAATATAATATCCAGATTAGACACATAGGTCTGACAGATAACATCACCCAACTCCTTCTGCCCAGATAAATAATGGGTCAATCCAAACTCAATCTCACCAATTTTATATCTTCCGATTAATACAGATTTTCTTAAATCAGCATCAACGAGCATTACCTTCTTTCCTACTTCAGCAAAGGATACTGCCAGGTTTAAGGAAATACTGGATTTACCTTCATTTGGAGTGCAACTAGTGAAGGTAATTACTTTAATCTCTTCACCGCAGAACTGAATATTGGTTCTCAGGGTCTTGTAAGCCTCATTTGCTCTGTAATCCAATTCTTCCCGATTTAATGATATAATCTTTCCCATCTAGATTACCTCTTTCCTTTCCCTGATTTTGCTCTTTTACGCCTCTTCTTATCGGCTGTTGCCTGCTTGCTGGCACCTGCCTCAATTGGAATGAGACCAATGGTACTAATACCTAGATACTTTTCAACATCTTCAGAATTCTTAATTGTATCATCCATCAGATGTAATACAATAATTATTCCTGTAACCAAGCAAATTCCCAGGAGGGCTCCTATTACAATATTTCTATTAATATTAGGGCTGGAGGGGATAGAAGCAACAACACCATACTCAATAACCGTTGGTTCATCGGCATCCATAATCTCAGCTATTCTTCTACGGGATACATCCGTAAATTGATTTACAATTTTCTGTGAAAGATATTCATCGGAGTAGGTTACTTTAAGTTCTAGAATTCGGGTATTAGATGGATTTGAAACCGTAATCAAATCAACCAATTCATTATAATCCATATCTAATTCCAGGTTCTCAATAACCTGTTCAACAACGGGGCGGCTTTTAACCAGTACCATATAATCCTGGGTTAATTGAGTACCAATCTGAATATCAGCAAAGCTAGTTAATGACGTCGACATACTCAATATATATAACTGCGCTCTGGAGGTATACATGGGTGTAATCAAAAAACTGCTAATTAAGCCTGAGGCCGATGCAGTTATAATACCAGTTAAAATAATAATCCATAGACGTCTCTTTATTAGGTAAAAAATGTCTAGCAGATCGATTTCCATATCTTCATTCGTCTTATCCATACCTAGCTCCTTTATATGTATTTATTCTCCAAGACTTTCATGGGATTTTCCTGGAATATTATGTTGATTAAATTTTCATTACACTTCCTATGTAATTGCTTGGCAAGAGAGCTCATACAAGGAATTCTTACACTTGGATCATGGCAATCACTTCCTAGAAGATGAACAAGACCTTGATTCAGCAACTTTCTATTTAAAGCAGCTTCCCTCTGAAAGATGCCTCCCATAAGACTACTGCAATTCATCTGTATGTAACATCCTAATTCCACCAATTCCCCAACCAAATCTTCCCTCTTGTGTAAGCATAAATACCTCTCCACATGAGCTAAAATAGGTGTATAACCTGCTCTTACAAATTCACCCATAGCTCTGTATATTTTATCAAAGGAATCTCTCACTGAAAACTCTACCAGTACATACCTGGTTCCAGCTAATGTCAGAGCTTTCTCTGTTTTTAGCGCTTCCAGAATAGAATTACTGTAGTACAACTCATTACCCAGTAAAATATTAATTTTTAATTCTAATTTATCTGCCTCTGCTTGAACTTGATCTCTTATGAGCAAGAGCTTGTCCACAGAATGATTGCTCTCTCCAGCAATATAGTGTGGAGTTGCTATAATTGTACTGATTTCCTGCTTTGCGGCAATACGAAGCATTTTTATCGTTTCTTCCATACTCTGGGATCCATCATCCACGCCTGGTAATATATGAGTATGGAAATCAAAATAACCATTTGTTTTATTCATATCCATCATTCCTAACCATATGCAACTTGTCTGCGAAGATAGTATGTAAAGGTGATAAGGGTTATTGAGATGATTGTCCCAATACCTCCCATATATAAGAACACCATAATATCCCACTTAAGGTAAAGAGTAATAAATTTATTATAAAAATCTGGAAGAGCATCAATCTTTGCATATTGCTTTGATATTAACAGATAGGTAGCAAAAAGAATGACCATAAGAGAAGAGGCAATGAAACTATAATTGATATAACGAAGGCTTCTGTGCTTATAGCGGTTCAATTTAAATATACAAAGGCATAACCCACCTATTATAAGAAGTAGGATTGGAAGCATTATCCTAATTAGGTTGATAAATTTCACTTTATAATCCCTATAATAATTAATAAACTCTAGCTCTATGCTACTAACATAATTCTCTTCAAGCTCAGATATCAGTTCATCTATGCCATCATTTTGCTCATCCGTTCTTCTTATCCCTTGTTCTGATAAATATGTATCAATATTATGAGTAAGATCCTCACGGAGATTCATAGTATTAATATCTGCATCATTACCTGATAATGTGTTAGCTACATAATTCCTGCCACCCACATAAACTCTCTCAAAGGTGATGACGTCTTCAAGCACTGTGACAGGAAAGCCTGCTTTACTTATAAGTTCTTTTGCATCCTTATCTAATTGATTATAAACCTCACTATAATAATTACTTTTATTAAGATTCTTTATCACACTTTGGTTATTAAATACACCAAAGGAAAATCCCAAGCATAGATATAGGATTAGAATTAGTAAAGTCAGGATAAATGAAAAGGTACTGCAAATGAATAGCCGCATCTTAGATTTCCTATACTGCATCCCCTATATCCTCCCATCACTGTATCTCTTGTGAATCTAATACCCTATCACAATATACAAAGTAGCGTTTACTTCGATCACCAGTCACCTTATTGAAGGGGTAGCAGGTATATAGGATAAGTACTTCTTTATCCTGGGCCAAGTCATATGCTGATGTATCTGTTGCTGTTACAATATTGGTCTTAGTAACCTCATAAGCATACTTACCATACCAGGTACTTATCTCAACCCTATCCCCAATCATTATATCTTCAAGGGGAGCAAAATATGTCCCATCATGTCCACCTATCAAAATTGGTCTTCCTTCTCCTGGCATTTTACTGTACACAGATTGACCAGCACCATTATCAAATACTATATCATCATCTCCATAATATAATGGAGCATCCAATGCTATCTTCTGGCAGGTAATTATTCCGTATTGTGAGTTTAATTCAGGTGTTTGGATTTCGCTCTGATCCAAGACATCCTTATCCTGTACAATCGGTTCCCTTATCTTAAGATTACCACCTTGATATCGGGGACCTCCCTTATCTATGACCATCTTGCCATGGGCTGTAACATAAGAAATAATAGGAGCTCCTGCAAAGTATAATACTGCACTTCCTAATATCATAAAAAGCACTGTTATTTTTATATAAGTAAGTATTCTTTTCAGATTAATGTTCATCCTTATGAGCGAATAAATTAAACTTAATAGATGCAATTATACCCAATATCATTATTACTCCTATCCCTGTTGCTATCATGATTGTTCTATTAAAATTAAAGCCTGTTTCCTTAATGATATTCTCCTTAATACTTGTAGGCTTATAATCTTCTTCTGCATTCTCCTTAGAGGCATTGCTATCATCTCTTAGGGCTTCTGATACAATACCTGATATAAAATCCTCTTCTTTAGAATCTACTTCCGTATCTGTATTTGATCCTGACTGGGCATTCATGCTATCCTGCCCTGGATTATTAGGTGTCGATGCTTCCGTTGGAGCTTTACTCTCTTCCTTGCTTGTACTATCTGGGAAAGGGTCTGTAGTATTTTCATGGGAGTCTGTATCCGAAGTACTTTCACTATCCCTTTCCTCTTCAAGGGGAATAAGATATCCATTATTAACACCCTTTTCAATATAGTTGTTAATGGAGCCTAGAATTTCATCTCTTTGTTCCTTGTCTAAATCCACATCATCCTCTAATAGGAAACTAGTCAATTCATTAATATAGGCAGGATCAATCTTATATTCTTTACCCATATATACATATTGATCCTTGGCTGCTGCAATAACATCTTCTTCATATTCATTTATTGTGCCTGCCTTTACAACCGTAGTGGAACTTAATCCAACTAGCAAAATACCTAGAGCAAGTAATTTTTTTCCCATTAGGTTCCTCCTAATAACATAAAAATTATACACTTTATGATGCATTTTTAGTTGCATCATAAAGTATATAATCAAGTATACCTATATTAACAGCCTCTTAATCAGTTTATATCATATCAAAAGATTTTTCGTATAAACGAAAAATCTTTTGATTATAATTATTTAAAAGATAGGCGTAAATACAAGTCCTGATGGTGCATTAGAAATTGTTAGAGACTTACCATCATTACCCTTTGTAATTGTAAAGGATGCTGTACCCTTAACGTCTACAACTCCATTATCATTTACTGTTACTGTATATGTCTTGCCGTCTAATGAACCGCCAATAAAAGCTACTGTCTTCTTATTAACTGTATCAGTTGAGGTAATCTTCACTGTTTGATCACCATATTTACGAGTATCCTCCAGTGTATCCTTCCACATCTTTAAATATTTATCTTCAGCCGCTAAGAATTTCTTCAAAGTAGCAAGTATTGTTGCATCTATGGAATATGTCTTACCTGCATATTCTACTTTGATTGCAGTCAATTCAGTATAGGACTTTTCAAGAATAAAGGTATCTCCTGATTTAACAGTGAAGGTTAGTCCAGCGGGCACCTGGCTGAAAGTTAAGGATTTATTATCTGTTCCCTTAGTAACAGTAAAGGACTTTCCTGAAGCGTTGTTTTTAACAGTTACTACTCCAGCATCACTCACTGTCACTTCATAGGATCTGCCTTTTAGCTCACCATCTGTAAAGGTTACTTTCTTTGTATTGCTGCCTTCTGTTCCTTCAACAGTAACAGTCTGACCATCAAATTTACGTACTGTTTTCACTGTACCCTTCCATACTTTTAATTTATCAGCCTCTGCATTTAAAAAGCTAATTAATTGATTGATTAAATCCTTCTTAACTACATAGGTATCACCTGCATAGGTTACATAAATCTCAGTAATTTCAGATAAAGATCTTGGTAAGGTATAAGTCTTGCCTGTAGGGTCAGGAGTAACACCACCACCACCTCCAGGTATATAAGTGCTTTCATCGATTGGTGTACCAGTAAAGTCTATTGCTGTAGTATCATCACCAATTGTAGCCTTAATAGTTATATTGCCTTTATAATTAGGAAGAAGACTTTTTGAAGCAGCATGAACTGTTGTACCTTCAGCACCCTTAAGAAGAGTCAACTCTGCCACAGCCTTACACTCCAGATTAAGAGGTACACTGGAAGTAATCTTAATACCAGGAACATCAATAACTACAGGAACACTTGTCTTTGAACTACCTTCAAATGTAATATTTGCTGGCTTCTTAACAGTTACTTCCTTTACTACTCCATTATCAACTATTCTTAAAGTAGCTCCATCTGCGTTAACCTCTATAGATACTTCTGCTGTAGAGCTAACAACAACACTAGCATCCTTTGCTAATATCTTTAATAAATTACCTACTGCATGTTCATACCAAGTATTGGATTTAATCTGCTTAATCTCGATAACTGCAAATTTTCCTCTATTAGTAACATCAGAATTAGGTGCATCTACCACTAAGGTTTGATTGGTATAGTTACCTTTTTCAATGTTGAATGATATAGTATCAGTGGTTTTTATGGTAATCTTAGCCGCTCCGCTGCCAAGTAATTCATCTAATTCCTGCTGATTGGTAACAACACCTTCTTTATCAACAACCTTAATGGTTACGGAATCTGTTGCTCCACTTAAGGTCTTACCGGTAATTGTCACTGTTCCCAGTTTTAATGCAGTAAATTTACCATTCTTATCTGGTACTGCAATAGAAGCATCACTGGTAGTCCAGGTGGTCTTATCTTTCGATGTAGATGGTACAAGGGTTCTATTTAAATCATATTCCTGATCAAGATTAAGGACAGTTACCTTATTCTTAATGGAAAACTTCTTAGCTGGGTTAATAATTGTAACAGTACACTTTAATGAATATGTATTCTTCTTAGGGGTCTTAATCTTACAGGTAATTGTAGCAACACCCTGCTTAACACCTTTAACAACACCCTTTTTATCCACTGTTGCAACTTTCTTATTGCTACTTGACCACTCATAAGTAGATTTCGCTATCTTGTTCTTGATGTTCAAATCATACTTCTTTCCTACTAAAATATTACGAGTAGTTTTCGTTAGTGCGGGCTTAGAAGCTGCATCTGCTATGTTAGGTGTAATAACCACCAAAGATAGGATTGTTAAAAATACAACCATCAACCTAGCAATTGCGCTCTTTCTTGTAAATTTTCTTACTTCCATTAGACTTTCTCCTTTTTCCTTTTCCTTTTTACTATAATAATGCACTCTTTTAAATAACAAAATTAAAAGTCGCATCTTACAGCCGTGATTATTGTGCGGCTGAATCAATAAAATTATTTTAATCATTGGACTGGTAAAAGTCAAGCCGAAATGGTAATTATTTTCTTTTTTTATATATTTTTGTATACTTCTAACAATGCTATACATAATATCCTTTTATTCGACATATTTGATAATATTAGATTGACCTACATCACAATAACGTACACAATAAGCTAAGACTGGACTTCTCAAGAATTGATTTTGATAAGGTATTGCAGCAGGTTCAAGGTATGATAGAACTGTGTTTAGGTGTAAGTGGTAAAAGAGTACTAAAAATGTCCTTTTATCTGGAAATTCATATTGTAACCTAGTTGACAACATGTTAGAATTAAATTATATTTCTGCCATTTTATGCTATATTGATAGAATATTCTACATATTTTATTATTATATGGCAGCTTATAATGTATTAGAAAAATATGGGTAATACATAGGGAGGTATTATATGTTAACGAGGTTACAAAAGTTAGTCAAGAAGATTTTAAATGAAAAGAACACGCAAACCCGTATTATCACTTTAGCGGCTATAGTCCCAGGCCTTTTAGTGTTCTTCACTATCCTTAGTTTATTATTTCCAAAAATCTTTCGTTTTGTTATGCCTGTAATCTTTGTCATTGTTATTGCACTGACCATCTGGTTATTCTTAGAGTTGGTCCGTTTTATGAAGGGCCTGCGCCTGATTGATGAGAATGCTATTATATTATCTCAGGGCAATCTCAATATTAATGACATCATATCGGAAAAAACAAAGGGACTAGGTATTCTTACATCAGCAATTAACGATTTAAAACGTAATCTCTTAAGCTATATCGAATCAACAAAGAATAATGTTATTATTCTTACCGATGCAGTTGAAAAAGTAACAAAGAGTATTGATATGACTTATAAGGGCAATGAGCAAATTGCCGCAAATATGTCAGTAGTGGCAGAAAAAGCTCAGGAGCAGCTTAAAGTAGCTAAGAGCACCTTAGAAGGTATTGAGAAAGTTCGTATTGGTGCAGATAAGATTACCACGACACTCGGTAATATAGAAAGCTTTGTTGAGACCACCGTTAAAGTAACCTCTGACGGAACAGAGAGCATGAACAAATATAGCGATCAGATGGCAGTAATCACTACAAACCTTGAGGAAACTTCTAATTTTATTGAAACCTTAGCTACAAATCTTACGGAAATTAATGAATTTGGTAAATTAATTATGAATATCACAGGCCAGTTAAACCTCCTCTCTCTTAATTCCAGAGTTGAAGCAGCCAGAGCCGGTGAAGCAGGAAGAGGTTTCTCCATCGTAGCCCAGGAGATGAATAAGCTATCTGATGCAACCAAGGATAGTGTTACCCAGATTAATTACCTCCTTGGTAACATAATGAAAAATAACACTAAAGTTAGCGAAAGTATCACAAATGTTACAGATAGCTTTACTATGAGCAAGGTAATCTTTGACACACTGAAGACCTCCTTTTATACCATCAATAACAATGCAAATATTTTAAATTCCGATATCAAGCAGGTATATGAAGAATCCTTAATGATCAGTCAAAGCACCAAGGTTATAAGCGAACAGGGCGCCGTGCTCCATGATGCCTCCAACGAGATATCTAATATTACCCAGGATGTAGCTGCTGTTACAGAAGAGGAGCTGGCTGAGAATGAAGAAATCAGTACTCAAGCGGCAACTCTTAAGAATATGCTATCAGGCACTAGACACCTACTTAAAAAATATAAGACCTCTGTTACCCCAGTGGAGCAAGAGAATACCAAGAACCTTAAATTTGTAATGTTAGGCCTTAATAACAGTCCTTTCTGGTTATCTGTTAAGCAAGGTGCATTATATGCACAAACAGAGCTTAGAAGAAAGAATACTGTAGTTGAATTCTTGGAATATGATGTAACTGATCCTTCCTCCTTAGAGATATTAAGAGAAAGAATAGATTCAGGATGTGATGGTCTTATCCTTCCAGGATTTATCAAGGGTATTGAGGAATATGCCAAGTTAGCAAACCAGAAGAATATTCCTGTTATAGCTTATAACTGTGATTTTACTAACGATACACCACGCTTATCCTACCTTGGACCTAACGTTGACGCAGAGGGTGCTATTGCAGCAGAAATCCTTGCTAGAAGCATAGATGGCGAAGGAGAAATCGTAGTATTTAAGGGTGATTCCAACTCGTCCATCAATATAGCCCGTAAAGATTCTGCTTTAAGTGTATTATCCAAATTTAAAGATATTAAGATTGTAGCACAAGTAGATGATATGGAAGGTTCTACTCCAGTCTATAAGAAATTAAAAGAACTTATCTATTATCTACCTAATGTAAAAGGTATCTTATTCATCGGCGGTGGAGCATCCGGCGCTGCCAAATTAATTGAAGAAATGAAATTAGTCGGTATAATAAAGCTCTTCTGCTTTAATACCGACGAGGAAGTATTAGACTTAATAAGAAAAGGGATTGTACATAAGGCTTTCGGACAAGACCCCTTCGGTCAAGGACACGATCCAATTATATATCTCTATAATTATCTGGTGGCAAAGGAAGTGCCTGAGAGCAAGACTTATACAAGAACCGAGGTTCTTGACAAGTTTAGCGTAAATGACTAGACTTATGAGCCTTAGATCTCATTGGCAGCTTATTGAAGAAAAAGCATCTGAGTAAATTAATATGCTCCCCTTGTAGCAGACAAGTAAATTGTTTACTACAAGGGGAACATTTTTGTTACTCAGATGCTTTTTCGATATTTAGACTATATTATATCAAATAAATTCCAAGCCCGTATGGCATTAGTATTATCTTATCTTTCATCTCCTCAATAACACCTTCCCTTAGGAGTGCTTGCTTTACTACTGGAATTGCAGCACTCTCCTCTTGCTCTCCTGCATTGATACAAACCAATAGTGAATCCTTTTCTCCCTTTCTGGAGAAAAGTAATAATCTACTGTCCTTATGAGCATGAATGACTTCATAAGGAGCCTGAGGCTTGGTATAATTTTTTCTTATCTCTATGATTTCTTTTATAAAGCCAACAAGTTCAGTCTCCTCAGAATGCCAAGGCATAGGGCTTCTGTATTCTGCTTCCCCTATTCCACTAATTCTCCTCTCATCACCATAGAAGAGGCTGGGTACTCCAGGACAAAGCATAAGAAAGGCAAAGGCAAGCTTCCACTTTCTGATATCATCATTGCAAAGAGAAAGAAAACGGGGTACATCATGGCTATCCAGGAGATTCAACTGACCTAAAGCTATATTGGTTGGATAGCGAAGAAGCATCTTCGCAATTGCCCCGGCAAAGTGAAAGGAATCAACCTTCTCCATAGCAAAAAAATCTCTGCAGTGCCTGCGAAAATCATAATTCATTGTAGAATCGAAGGCATCACCTCTTAGCCAGGTTTCTGCATTCTCCCATACCTCACCAATTAAAACGATCTGTGGGTTCTCTTCCTTTGCTGCTTTGCGAAAGTTCCGCCAAAAATTCCGATCAATCTCATTGGCAACATCCAGCCTCCAGCCATCTATTTTGTACTCCCTGATCCAATACCTGCAGACATGGGCAAAATACTCCTGCACCTTCTTATTTGAAGTGTTTAGCTTCGGCATCTTTCTCTCATAGGCAAAGCATGCATAGGAAGGTGTCTCTTTGTCATCCAGGGGACGTATAACAGGAAATTTAATATCATAGAACCAGTCCCTATACTCGGATTTTTCTCCATTTCTAACTACATCATCAAAGGCAAAAAAATACCAGCTGCAATGATTAAAAACGCCATCTATAATAATATGCATATTTTTCTCATGAATTTTCTCTACCAATTCTCGAAAATCTTCATCACTGCCCAGACAGGGATCGATGTGATAATAGTCCAGGAGATCATATTTATGACACTCTCCAGCTGTAAATATAGGATTCAGATAGATACAGGTAAAGCCCATATCTGCGATGTAATCAAGGTTCTGAGTAATGCCTTTTATGGTACCGCCCAGCTTACCTTTACTTATCAATCCATTCTCCAGTGTTATCTCTTTTGCCTGCTTGTCTAGGCTACGTTTACCGCTGGCAAAGCTGTCGGGAAATATGTTGTAGACCACTGAATTTTTAAACCAATGAGGAACATCCAAAATCTCTTCTTTTAAAATGACTGGATATTGAAAGTACTCACTGCGTCCCTCAATCACAGTATCCTTCAGAAGAAAATCCGGTAAATCCTTAGAGAACTGGTCAGTATAATAATAGGTCCATTCCTGGTCCTTTTCTAATTTAAAATAATAACATACCCGGTTAAAGGGGACTTCAAAGGTTACTTCATAATATTCAAACAGTTCATCCTTTGCTGCAGACTTCATAGGTAAAGGGAAGAATTCCACCGGACTACGGTTACAAGCCCTGTCTCCATAATATAAGGTACATAGGGTAAGATCCTTCACTGCAGCTCTAAGCCGTATGGTCATTGTATTCTCGTTGTCAGCAAAGGCATACTGGGATTGGGGTATATGTAAAACAGCACTTTTATTCATTATAAGCTCCTTCTTAATTGTAAATATGTCAATCATTAACCTTTTACACCGCCGGCAGTCAGACCGGAGACCATATATTTCTGGATGCAGAAGAATATAATCAGAATCGGAGCTGACACCAGTAGGGCTGCAGCCGAGAACAAGGGCCAGCTCCTGCCGTAATCATTCGCTTGCAGCTGGTAGAGTCCGCCCGCCAGAGAATAGCTCTCTTCATCCAGCATAAAGGTTGTAGCAAACAGATACTCATTCCATACAAAGATCAAAACCATAACCGAAGTTACGATGATAGCAGGCCTTGCAAGGGGTAGAATCACCTTTCGAATAATTGCAAAATTACCGGCACCATCAATTCTTGAAGCTTCTTCAATTTCCATTGGTATGGTATCAAAATATCCTTTCAAATTCCATATAGCAAAAATGCACATGGAACCGGCGTAAATAAAAATAAGACCTATATGCTGGTTCAATAGATTCATCAGCTTAAAGAGACGAAAAATTGCAAACATGGATAGAATCTGCGGAAAGGCATTTAAAAGCAGAAGTACTTTTAGTGTACCTTTTCTTCCCTTAAAACGAGCCCTGGAAAAAGCATATGCTGCTTGAATGGATACACTCATTGCCAGAATCATGGTTCCCATACTTAAGATAACAGAATTCTTTAGCCATATTAAGAAGGGTTCTTCAAATAATATAATCCGAAAATTCTCCAGAGAGAACCTCTTAGGCAACAAAGACAAACTGGAGGATAAAGCCCCACCACCTTTACTAAAAGCCAGAGAAATTGCATATAGGATGGGAATTAACCCAATCAGGCACAGGATAATAAAGAATATATTTAAAGCCAGATAGCCCAGAGCTCTATTCAATCTATGTCTCTTCATCAGCTCTCCTCCTTAATGCCCCTGTTAGTAAAACCAGAGAATAAAATAATAATTACAAATATTACAATGGATACTGCAGAAGACAGTCCATAATTATTGGAAACAAAAGCATTCTGATGTGCATAGGTGATGATTGTCTGTAGTGTAGCTCCGGTATAGGAGCCCTTCTGCATGGTCAGAAGATAGATAATATCAAACTGCTTGAAGGTGGTAAAGGTTGTCATAATAACCGCCGGAGCAATCACCGGCTTTATAAAGGGGATGGTAACATACCAGTTTCTCTTGATAAAACCAGCTCCATCAAGTTTTGCACTTTCATAATAACTATGATCAATACTCTGTAAAGCCCCATCAATCATCATAATCATAAAGGGCAAAGCCATCCAGAGATTTAATATAAGGCAGGAAAGAAAGGCTGGAACATTGTCCGATAGAAAGTTAGTCTTGGGAAATCCAAGCATTACCCCTATTTTATTAAGGAAACCAAATTCTGTATTATACATCCCAACACGCCATAATAATATGGAGACATAAGCAGGCATGGCCCAGGGAAACATGAGGAGGGTCTTATAGAGCCTTCGAAGCTTTAATCCTGGTGCATTTAATCCCAAGGCAATCAAAAAGCCAAGCACCACCTGTAAAACTATATTGACCACGGTCCATATAATGGTAGTTCCCAGTGCAGTCAGAAAGCCGGAATCCATCTTAAGCAAAGCCCTTTTATAATTTGCCAGACCAATCACCTTATAATCCAGCCAATGAAATAAATTCATATTGGTCAGTGAGATAAATCCTGTATAAAGGATGGGAAATACCATGATGATACCAATGAGCACCAATGCAGGGGATGAATAGAGCCAGGGAAGAAATCTATGTTTTTTATTCATAGTCACTGTTATTCCTTTCACTATGCCAGGGCATTTGACCTTTATCATCACTCCCGGCAGGTATATTAACCATTATCTAATGTCTGTCCAAACTGCTAATATAGAGCGGTGGGATGACACCGCTCTATATTCATTCATTTTAATTACTGCATATCTGCGATTGCAGTCAATGCTTCACCCTGATATTTATCTGCTGATCCATCAACACTCTCGCCGGATTTATTAACTGCTGCCAGAAAGCCTTCCGTCGGTGCCCACATAACACTAAGCTGAGGAATATTTGGCATGGGCTTAGCAGTTTCTGCTGTATTCCTGATTGCCATAATCATCTCATTAGAAGCCACATCTGCATCGTCATAGGCTTTCCCATTGGCTGGTGCACAATTGGATTGCTTTGCCAGATCAATTCCTAGCTCAGCTCCAGCTATGACACCTAATACCTTGGCAATGGCGTCTTTCTTTGCTTCAGCTGCATACTTCAATACTCCAAAGCCCTGTACGCCAGAGAAAGGAGCCAGGCCATTACCATTTGGAAGCTTAAACTCTGCCAGAGATTTATAGCCAAGGTTAATTCCCGCTTCTTTGATTCCGGAGATCAACCAGGGACCACCGATAATGGCAGAGGCTTTACCTTCATTGAATAAGGTATTTACTGTATTATAATCGCCATCTGCTTGAAGCTGGGCAAATTTCTGATTGTAAGCTACAGCATCCTTCGTTGCCTGCTGGCTTAACCCAGGTTGTGCATCAGAATTAATTATGTATCCACCGAAACCATTAATGAAGGGTGCTACATTATAGGCTGTGGAATGCTGATTTACAACAGTATAAGTTCCTGCATCTGTATCTGTGTTGGCAACCATATAATCATATAATTGGTCGGTGGTAGAAGGAAGCTCCCCTTTCCATAAATCCTTGTTGTACATAAATAGCAAGGTTTCAAAATATACAGGAACCTGATAACTAACATCCTTATAAGTACTCGCTTCCACGGTCATGGGGAATAAATCCGCCATAACAGCCTCATCAATAAGATCGGTGATTGGTGCCAATATACCCATCTCAGCAAAAATACCTACAGAGTCCTGTGCGTAGAAATACATGTCTGGGCCATTGGCTGCATCCGTACCGTATAACTTAAGTTGATCTGTAAGACCGGTTTTCTTCTCAAAAGAGACTGTAATTAAATCCCCTTTCAAAGTATCATTAACCCTCTGTTCAATAACTGCCATAATTGCTTCATCTGCATCATGCCAGATCTTAAGTTGCACAGGTTCTGCTGGAACATCGGTAGCCGGAGCATCGGTTGCTGGTACCTCTGCTGTATCGGTAACCGCTGCTTTGGTTGGTTCAACCTTAGAAGTATCCTTGGTTGCTTTGCTGCCACAACCCGTTAATCCCCCCAAGATTAATAAACTGCATAAAATGATGCTCAATATCTTCTTCATAAAAATAACCTCCTTAAATTTAGGAAAGCGTTTTCCTATTATTTTTATTCCCTCAGGTATTATCACTAGCTGTATGAGTAATTTTTACCATAATTAATTAGCTAGGTAAATATATTTTGGTAAAAATAGTTGACTTTGTAGGGAAACCGCTATACTATAATATAAAAACTGTTAATTTTTATGGGGAGAAATTATGCCAACTACAATACGTGATGTTGCCAGAGAAGCAGGAGTATCCACTTCCACTGTCTCCAAGGTATTAAATAATTGGACCACCATCTCACAGGCTACTGTAGATCGGGTGAATGAAGCAATAAGCAAACTTAACTATACACCAAATTCCAGGGCTGTCAGCTTCGCCAGACAGGCCACTAAAAATGTTGTATTTCTTACATCCCTGGGCAAGGACGAGGCTTATCACAATCCCCATATGTTTGATATCATGTGCGGGGTTAACAGTGTGCTGACTAACAATAATTATTCCATGACCCTCGTTGATATCTATAATGATACCTATCAGGGTGAAGCAGTATCCCGGGTTATGGCTCAGAAATGTGCCGACGCTATGGTCATCCACGGTTCGGCCATCAACAAGGAGATCGCCGACTTAATCATAAAGCAACAATTTCCCCATATTCTCATCGGTCATCCGGGATTTGAAACACAGCTCTGCTGGGTGGATACCAACCATGCCCTGGCCGGGCAGGCTGCCGCAGAATATCTGATTTCTTGCGGTTACAATGATTTTGCTTTTATCGGCGGCAAGAAAACCGACTATATCTCCATGCAGCGTCTTAAAGGCTTCCTGGGAGCCATGCACAGCTATGGTTATGTGATTGCCCCAGACAAGATTCAATATACAGATTCCTCTAAGGAGGAAAGCTATCAGGTCACCTTAAAGCTCCTGGAATTAAAAAAGCCCCCGCGGGTTATTGTCTGCGAAAACAATACTATTGCGCTGGGGACTGTAAAAGCTCTGGAGAAAATGAAATTGGAAATCCCGAAGGATATCGCTTTTCTAACCTTTGATATCTATCCTTATTCCGAAATTATTGATCCAAAGCCTACCGTTATTGATATCAATGTCTATGACATGGGAGTGCAAGCCGGAAGCATGCTCTTTCGAAAGCTGGAGAATCCGTCGCTGCAGATTCAAACTTATACCACCTTGCCGGTGGTGAATGTGGGGAGGACGACATGAGGGCACATTGATACCAATAATTCCTATATAGGTAGCTTAAAACCTCACTAAAGTGTGCTGGTAGTACAAACACCCTTTCAAGGGTACGATGATCAAGAACATAGTGGCTTGCACGAAGTGAAAGCCAGAGGCTTACAGTCTAAGAGTAAACCACTTCTTTTATGAATGGCGTTGATAACTATTGCTTTTTCAGTACTTTATAGAAAACACTACTGAAATTTGAAATCAGCGACATGAAGGTTGAATTCATAAGAGTAATAAGCAGGACAATAAACAACACATAATAAATTACACATCCTATAACTGCACCAGTGCAACTACCTGTTATAACATAAATAAATATCATATTAACTATAAATATATATTCCCGCCATGTAAACGCCAATTCTCTATTTCCGACTTCACATATTAACATCCATACTATTGATGTTATTAACGTGGCTAAAGCGAATGCCGACATATTATGCCATAACTTGAACAAAATAAAGTTCAATATTATTCCAATGACAATCATAGCAGTCATTTGTTTTAAATATAGTTTTTGATTCTTATTAGCTTTATATATGTTTACATAAATTCCTTTTATAATCGCATAAAATGTTTGTGCTGCAAATAGATAGAAAATCACATTCACGGAATCATTATACTTTACTAAAAATAGATTAATAATCCATTTGATGGGGTATGCTCCTCCGATAATTAAAAAACCCCACATAAGAACCCAGTTTTTTATTTTTCTAATTTCTTGAACTGTAGGCTTTTTACAAAAAAAATTATACATCGAAACAGTAATAGGGGTCATAAATACATTTACAATATTTTCCATGCTGACTGCAAATGAGTACATCGCAAAATCATAGACTGTTAAAAGAAAATTTACAAACCATCTATCAATTCCAGTAAAAATTATACTTGAAAAATTCCCCAACATTAGAATAAATCCTTGCTGTACGTTTTCTTGTATCTCTTTAATTGAGACTTTTCCACCCCATATAACATAATTATTTTTTTTCTTCAAATCATATAAGAGCCACGCACATGTTACAAACCCAACTAGAATCTGTGCCACTACATAAAAAAGTGAACCATGTGATTCTACTATAAAAAGCAAAATTAAATTGAATACAAAAACCAGAATTTTCTCTATATTCAGCGCATTTCCGTAGTCTTTGAATTCTCCTAAAGCTTGATAAAAAGATCTAAGATATCCTAATACATTTGTAGCTAACATCCCAAAGGCAAATGCTACAATTAAAATGTTTTTTGTGAATAACCCAATAAACATAACAACGCTGAGCATAAGGAGTTCTAAGTATATATAATTACTAATATTCTTTTTGAATTCATTCTTTCCTATATTTGAAATTTCAGCTCCGCCATATCTCAAATACATCCCATCGTTATATCCCAAGCTAAAAAAGCCAGCAAATGTAATATAAAGAGCATAGGTTTTTATAGCTGCATAAGTCTCAACAGAAAGATATTTAGGTAATAAAAAGCTAGTAAGAATACTAACTACTAAACCTATTAAGTTTGCACTAATAATATATAGAAATCCTTTTTTCATTCAATATTGCCTCTAATCATCGATATAATCTCTTTATAATTCTCATCTGTGAGTGTTGTATACAAAGCATCAATATTATCCTTTATATGACTATCTGAAACTTTTTGAAAATCTATTTTTAACAGCTCTTGAATTATTTTTTCACTAAACTTCTTACGTATAGTTTTTATGGGGACGCCTCCAACTATTGTATACGGTTCAACATCTTTATTTACGAGAGCTCCCGCAGCAACAACTGCTCCCTGCCCTATATATACTCCCGACAATATTATTGCACTTGCTCCGATCCAAACATCATCTTCCAGCACAATATCTCCTTTCGATATACCTTCATATGAATCCCCAGAAAATTTTACTTTGAACGGAAATGTCGAAATAGTATCCATTCGGTGATCAGCGCTAAGGACAAATTGCACATTTGGACCAATGGAGCAAAAACTTCCAATACGTAATTTAGCTACCTCATTATGTGTATAAACAGTTAATTCTCCATAAGTTTTCTTACCTACGCCTACACAATCTAAATTAAATATGTTTTTTGCGATAGTACTATTATGAGGATTCCGTTTCCTCCATTCGCGTCGGATCCTTATATGCTGTAACTTCTTCTTAATCATTACTTATCCTTTCTCTAGCGCATCCTGATATATCAACAGTGCGGCTATAACTAAAATTGTGCTTTCAAAACACGCACTTGGAATATTTGCAACACCTATAAAAAGGATAGACCCTACAAGCGCTGCTATAGGTATATTTTCACTTTTACTACATAAACTTCTTTGTAGTCTAAAATTTATTCCTATATATAGAAACAATCCCACAATACCCATAGAAAATATCAAATCAAAGTATAGACTATCACTAAATACTGTATCAGCAGCCACCTCTTGCCATTTCATTATACCAAATAATAGTTGGCCTATGTTTTCTTGCTGTAAATAAGAAAATAAAACCTCCCAATTACGCAATCTAATCAAAGAACTAGCGCTACTAAGAACTCCCACATTTGTAGAACTAATTGGTGCAATAATTAAGAAGAATATTAAGTATACAACCGATGCAATAACAGAAAAAAACGGCATCCATTTAGTGATTCTAGGTTGAAATATAAAGCAAGCTCCAAAATATACTATAATAAATATTGCAGAGAAATAAATATTTCTCGTTTGAGTCGCCACAATAGCCAAAGTAGAAATTACTAAACAAAAAACATACTTTCTTTTTGTCAACTTTCCTTTTAAATATCTCATTATCAAGAGGCATAACCAAATCAGCGAGACATATCCAGAAGATAACGCAGAGTTCATAAGTCCGGGTGGTCTGAGTCTGGAAAAATCCATACTTAATATAGACCAAAATAATTGATTTCCTTCATTATCTGAAGTAAACTCCCAAATTAGATCATTATTTACAAACTGAACTAACGTCATTATTGCATTACTAAATGCAAATAAATTGACTAGTCTAAAAAAAACGTTCAAATTCAAATATCTACGATACAAAAGTATAATGAATACCAAAAGAAGCGGGGTAACCTTTCTATACAAAAAAATTGCAGCCAAATATATGCCAACATTATTAAATATTATATAATAAATACATTCTGCAGCAGAAAATAAAGCAAAAATTAAAACAAGTGAATACCGTTTCCTAATCTTTCTTGACAAAAGACATTCTAAAACAAGAACAAATATTATTATAAGTATAGTCGTAACAGCAATAATTGCATCGCTTATTATGATTTTTCCAAATACCATTAATTGTAGCTGTTTTAGTGGTGTCTCCAACAGTAAATACCCCAAATAGTATACTATTAAACAATTCAACAAACTTATATGTTTATTTGAACCCTGCATATAGTTACTATAATAAGCTCTCGATCCCAATTGACTATCCTCCTTAGTTTAACATACAGTATATTCCATGATATCTTCCCTTCTTAAAATTACTATTTAACTAGCATTTTTAATTGCTCAAGATATGAATAGGAGTATTTCTCATCGGGTTCCAAGTGAGCCGACTCCCCCCATTCATTCCACGCATTTACCAATAAGATCTCATTACCTTCTGCTATACTGCGTTCATAAAATTTTCGTGCATAATATCCAAACAATTCAGGTGAAGAGCCAGAAAAAACAATGCCTTTTCCTCCATAACGAGGTGTATTATCCCAATTGGGAAAGATACAATATATTTGTTTACCACAAGATCTTCTTTTTAACATAATCTCATTAGCTTTTTGATAATCAAATCTTTCTGGGATTTTATTCCTTGAAATGGAATTCCATTTTCGTAAAAGCCAAGTTTTCAATCTTCTCTTATATGTATATACTAATTCTTCATTTGATCCATTAGATCTTACATTCATTGGTTCAAAAACAAATACAGCATCAACATCTTTGTTATTAAGCATCTCAGCAGTCTTCATACCCGTATTACATTTATTAGCAATCAAATAAATTCCGTCAAATCCGTCACTCTTAGCAAACGTATTCCAAGAATCCATCATTTCTTCAAATTTTGGAATACTATAAATATTAAAAATTTTTAATACTGGTTTATTATTAATTTTTAGATATCTAGGATCTTTAAAGTATTTCGTAAAATACTTATAATGTCCTTTTATATCATCTTCACTATATTCTTGTGGCCAAATCATATGACCATCACCATCAAACCAAGATTTCTTAAAGTCATGATTCGCCCAACTTATAAAATACTCAATATCTATATTGCTGTTCTCATACAGAATATCTATAGGCCTTTCCATCAACTGCCTACCCTTACTCCAGTAATGATAAATGCAAAAGCCACTCACACCATATTCTTTAGCAGTCTTAGCCTGCCATCTTATAGTATCAACATTAGTAAGATTATAATAATATTTATTTAGGGGTATATGTGGTTGATAATGTCCTTCATATAAAGGTTTGCTACCTTTCACAGCAAGCCAATCCGTATAGCCTTCTCCCCACCACTCATTATTTTCCTTGATTTCATAAAACTGCGGCAGATATAATGCAAATATTTTTGGTTTCATACATGTTCCTCCTATGTGACAAATAAAAATTGCACAAATCAGATAAAATTAAGAATTATTTTTCATTTTTTCCTTTGCATAACAAAATAATGTTTCAATATTTTGAAGTTTATCTGCATTACTCTTTAAAAGTGTAACATCCCAATCCCACCATTTAATTCTCTTTAACATAGCTATTTCATCCTCATTGAATCTGTACTTAAAAATTCGAGCTGGATTTCCTACAACGATAGCATAATCGGGTACATCTTTAGTAACGATACTACCTGCCCCAATTACTGCCCCATCCCCAATCCTATTACAAGAAGGCAAGATAATTGCATACTGACCAATCCAAACATCATTCCCAATCTCTAATTTTGAAAAAGAAACCGTGTCATCTTTAATAGCCCCATTTACAAACTCAGCATTATAAAATATTGGGGATGTCGATGGTTTCCAATATGGATGATTTCTTGTATATAAACACACGCCTTTTGCGATTGATGTAAACTTTCCCACAGTCAGATTTCCTTTTCCAACCCATGCTTGTTCAGGATTGAAGCAAGCGCCATAAGTTCCTATACCAACATTTATGCCATGATACTTCGCTACAACCGATCTTAGTTCTAGTGAGAATGCTTGTCCTCCATCCAAAGTAGCAATAACTTTTCTTAAAATTTGTCTCAGTACATTGCTATTAACTGCATACATTTTACTACATATTTTTATTAGAATCTTTTTCATAAAGATTATGATTCCTCTCATTCTTACAATATTAAAGTTTAAATATTATGTAATTTACCAAGGATTTCTGAAATATATTTCTGATATTGTTCCAATCTGCTCAAATAGATTTTCTCTGCGTGCACAACACTTTCTTGCATCTGATCTATTTTACTCATGTACTCGAAAAATAAATCTATTGCTTGATCAACATCAATTTCTGCTTTTGCATCAATCAGCCAAGGATATTCTAAAGAACCATATAATCCATTAAATTTCCTACTATAGGCTACTGGAATAACTGGAACTCCACTTGAAATTGCGCCTATAGTCGAATGCATACGTGCTCCACTAAAAAGATCCATTCCTGAAATATAATTTTTCACATCAATAGGAGAGTCATATCGTGGTGCTAAAATACAATTATATTTTTGAGCCAACTTTTTACATACCACATAATCATCTTCTATTTCATTTGTATCAGAATTAACATGCGGTATTAAATGGATATTTACTCCCTCAATAGAACATAACCGAAACAATAATTTTTCAATGAATTCCTTATATGAAAAGGATAAACCAAAATAATTTTTTCTGTCATAACCACCGTAATATAATAATCCAGAAACATTAATTCCTATCTGTTTATGATTGTTACTCCGTATTTGCTTATTAAATGGAAGTGCAAATGCAACATCAATAACCTCTGTAGTTTTTTTCTGAAGCCCTAAATTTTCACAGCAATTGTAAGAAGCATGATCCCTAACAAATATATGGTTTACCTTCCCTAAAGTCACTTTAGCTACAAGCCGTCCTTTTCTTGTAGCAAACGGACCTATCGTCTGTGGTGCGTATACTACAGGAGTTTTCCTCAGTTTCCCAAGTAAAGCAAGCTGAGATTCTGCGAGAAGTCTTCCAAACCCATAAATATCCGCATAGCCATCTCCACCACAGAGATTAATTACCAAATCACATCCATCAAATACCTTTGTTCTTAAGAGAAGAAATGGGTTTCTTAAAGTTTGTCTGCAACGAGGATACACCCTGTACTCAAAATTGTTAGCTGTATATTTAGACATATCAATCTGTGTTAAATTGTCAGTTATTGCAACGACATAGCTAACTTCGACATTTTTTCGCTTGAAAACTTCATCTATTAACTTTATATTTGAAATTGCCAAAGCACCACAACCAAGATTATCATCTTTAATAATATGTGACACGAGAGCCACTGTTAATTTTTTCTTCATTATATTATCCTATTTATTGGTATTTTTAATTACTCTTTGAAGAGCTTCTAAATATTTAAACCCATACTGTTCTGACGGTTCAAGTACAGGACCTTCTCCCCATTCATTCCATGCATTTATAACTACATATTCCTGGGACGCATCTTCTCTATTTAAAGAAAGTAAACTGTCCATATACCGTTCGAATTTTTCTGGTGATCCACCCTTTAAAACAAGTCCAGCTTTTCCTTTCCGAGGAGTATTATCCCACTGTGTAAACGCACTCTGTATAATCTCTCGATTGCCATACGTTCTATTTCTGTTTAATAATGCCTTCCATATTTTATCATAACTCAAATACTCTGTTATTCTCAATTTCTTGCAAGCTATTCTGTAAGCCTTCTCAAAACTATTGATTCCGAATCGATTGGAATACATCGGTTCAAACTCAGTTACGCCTTTAGAATATTTGCTAGCCGCATCTGGATTAACTGTACTAATAAATTCAACTAAATAAATATTGTCAAATCCGTATTTTTTGATACGTTTGTTCCAATATTCCATCATCTCATCAAAATGCGGTATACTACCAGCTGAATACACAAACAACATTGGGCTATTTCCGCGTTTGATATATCTCTCATCTTTGAAAAATGTCAAAAAATATTGAAGGTGATTCTCCCAATCCTCTTTGCCTCCAAAAGTTTGAGGCATCAAAATTTGCCCATCCTTACCATCCCAAGTTCTTGCCCATTGCTCATTGGCCCAACATAAGCAATAATTAAAGTCTATCTCTTTGAGATCTCGATAAATTTCAACTGGTTTTTCCAAAAGCAGTTTTCCGTTAAACCAATAATGATAATATACAAAACCTTCCAATCCATATTGTTTGGCTAATTCTGCTTGATGGATAACATCGTCTTTTTTTGAAAGATCATAATAATATCCACCATAAGGCACCATAGGTTGCACATGCCCTTTATATAGAGGTTTACCACGTCTAACATTATCCCATTCCGTAAATCCTTCTCCCCACCATTCATCATTCTCCGGAATGCGATGGTACGCAGGCAAATTATAAGCTAAAAATTTCATGGGTATTCTCCTTTATCGCAAAAACGTCATATAAATCCATTTTCTGATTGTATTGGGTAGTAAGCACACTATTGCTTGACCAAGTCCACTTACTATAAAATCCCATAAGGACATATAACCTTTTCTTAACTGGTTCCATTTAAAACTTAGTACCGTTTTTGAATACTTTACTCCACCTCTTCTTTTGAAAAAATCTTTACTTGTTCGTATGTAGTACAAATTTTCTTGAATATTATAACTTTTAACATTATATTCAAGTACCATTCGTGCAAACAGATCATAATCCTCATATAAAATAACAGAATGATAATTGCCACTTCTAATAACTGCTGACTTTTTATACATCACTGTTGGGTGTAATAATGCACACCTTCTTCTCATAAACTTTTCTATATCCGTGTGAAACTCCGGAACCTTATGAACTGAAACAACATTATCTATTGTATCGATAAATTCAACCTCATATGAGCCTACCATTTCTATCCCAGGGTCTTCCGCAAACTTTCTCAACTGTTTTTCGCATCGATCCTTAACCGAAAAATCATCGGAATCCATTCTTGCAATTATTTCATTTTGTGCTATAAGTATGCCTTTAGCTAAAGCAGGTCCCAATCCCTGATTTTTTTCAAGAGCAATAATCTTAAATAAACCTTCATTATTCTTAACGTAAGTATCTATGACTTCATCTAGTTCTACCGTTAGTGGACCATCCTTAACAATAATGAACTCATTTGGGGCTATTGTTTGTTCCAAAATGCTTTTAATGCTCAAACTGAGATACTCCGGTTTTTCTTTTTTGTAAACCGACATAAGCACGGTATAATTCGTATTATCCATTCTTCTTTTTCACCTTAAATTTCTACAAGAATCACCCATTAATATTTTCCAAAGCCTAGGAAGTTCGTTAATACTAATTAACTTTATAAAATGTCAACTACTCATACTTTGACATACTGAACATAGTCATTTTCAATCAGGCTTCTTTTCTGTCCTTCTAGTTATTTACCTTCATGAAATAATTGTGTTCATCACCTAACACTCCTCATTTTTACTCAATACTCTGATTGTAAATATAAACCTACATATAATAAGCTGTGAAACAATATATGTCCACAGCTACAGTTATCTTTTGCGTGCACTAGAATATAAGTCTATATCTAAATATAAATTTCAAGTTTGAAATAATTTTTATAATATTTACTACAAACAACAATACCAAGCAATATCAACATATTATAATTCACTTCTAGAAATTCATGATTAATCTTATCTCTACCTCGACCCCTTCCCCAGTACCACAACTCCTATCGTCTTCAACATCAGCTTCAAATCCAACTTAAAGGACCAATTATCAATATACTGAAGGTCAAGCTTAACCACATCTTCAAAATTATCAATATCACTTCTACCGCTGACCTGCCATAGTCCAGTAAGCCCCGGTTTTAGGCTAAGCCTTCTCCTGTGCCTTGTCTCATAACGCTCAAATTCATCTTCTGTAGGGGGTCTTGTCCCAACCAGGCTCATATCACCTTTTAGAACATTAAAGAATTGCGGGAATTCATCCAGACTTGTCTTACGTATAAATCTACCTACTTTAGTAATTCGGGGGTCATTCTCCATCTTAAACATAGGGCCGTTTATTTCATTATGATTCATTAATTCAGCTTTACGCTGATCTGCATCCCTATGCATGGACCTAAATTTATATATCTTGAACTTTCTACCATTCTTACCAACTCTAGTCTGAGAGAAGAAGACTGGTCCAGGAGATTCTATTAGAATGATTGGGGTTAGAATAATTGTAAGCAGTATGGTTGCAAGACACCCAATTAAACTACCCCCTATATCCATTAACCTTTTTAGTATTACTTGTTCTTGGTCAAAGAGTTTTGATGAGTAGGTTATAACCTGGTAACTGATAAACTCATCAATTATCTTTTCCTTAACATTGAGATTATTAAAGATGTTCAAATTCATATGTACAATAATACCCATCTTCTCTAATTCCAGAATTAGTTCTTCCAATTCCATATTAAATTTGTTGGGAAGATGAATGAATACCTCATCGACTACTCTTAACATAGCCATGTCCAATAGGTTGTCTCTATCTGCTACCACTTCTACACCTTCAATTTTCTCTCCAATTCTGGATTTATCTAGAAGGGCAATGGTAGATACATTGGCATTCCATTCATATTCGCTCTTAATCCTTCGAATGATTCCTGGTGCTGACTTTGATATTGTAATGAGCATTACCTTCCTGCTAGAAGAACTCTTCTTGTAGGCTAATAGCATAATTATCTTCATATAACTTCTTGCCACGAAAACTATTAGTATATTCAGCAGGAAAAATAAAAAGATAAATATTCTAGAGAAATTACTTCCCTGCTTAATGGCAAATATAAAACCTAATAAAATCAGACCTAGTTTAGCTTGTTCCTTTAGTATGAAGATAAATTCTTCAAAGAAACCTCGCTTTACAATATTCATAAAATGTGTGGTGTTATGAATCACAATAGCAGATAATATTAGTACCACAAAAAAACTGCCATAAATCCCTGACATCATTCTACTATTGATGATTCCTCCACGTATATAACCAGCTATTGTGAATGATAAAATCATACTTAATAAATCTATAATTAGCGTGATCTTACCGGTTATATTTTTACTATAAGGCTTCATAATATAACCTCACATTCTATTATGTAAAAGATTTATCTTCTATGTCTTTTTTGTTCTTAATGTATAGCTTATTTTTCTTCGAAATAGCAATGCATAACCATAATGCACTAAGTAGAATTAATAGTGTAATGATTAACATTGGTATATTAAGTACATTATTCACTTTCTCCTGTGTTATTAATTGAAATATATTGGTTAATAATCCTTTCATAAAACTTACCCGCTTCTTTCTTTTATTCGGCTACCAAATATCAATTTAATTGATTCCTTCTATCGTCCCATTTATTTGATGCAATTATACTTTTTACGACATTATTTGCATTAAATTCCTATTCGGATGCTATTACCAATTATAGTACAAATTTCTCATTAGTCAATAAATTTTACAATATTTTAGAATTAAATTTCATATTATTCCAACTTCATTGCAGATAATTTGGTTTTGCTTATAATCACTTATAATGGGGGCTTATAATGCAGTCCTAATAAATGAATAATAAAAAACCTCCCAGTGTTTCAATTACGCAAATCACCAGGAGGTTACAATAATTACTATTAAATTAGTATATAGTTCTTGAGGGATTATTAGATACAAAACTGTCTGATAACCTAATACAGCCCATATCCTAAAGGGATGTTGGCTTATATTTCTTCTACAAATTGAACACCCTCAATAGCGTTGATATCAGATATTACATCAAATCTAACACGCTTAGATTTTAATTTTAAAGTCATAATTGCCGCAATGGAATTCATATCATAAGAAGCCTTGACCATCTCAATGGAATCTATGCTAATATCATGTTGCTTAAGCTTCTCTATAATGGTATTAAAGGAAGTCCCCTTATTGATTTCAACATAGATATCCAGTATCTTAGTTTTTGATAACATGGCATTCTCAAAACGATGAAGGGCAACTGTTGCAAAGGCAATGAGGAAGCAAGAAAAGATTGCCGCCTTATAAAAGCCAATACCTATTGCCAGTCCCATACAGGCTGTTGCCCATAATCCCGCTGCTGTTGTCAGTCCCTTCACTTGATGCCTTCCTGTTACTATGATGGTTCCAGCACCCAAGAAACCGATACCAGAAATTACTTGTGCAGCAATTCTTGTAGGATCACCTACATTAAATTGCTCAGCTATATATTGGTTGGTCATCATAACAAGTGCTGATCCTAGGCAAACAAGGATATGGGTTCTTAGTCCCGCAGGGCGGCCTGCCTTTCCACGTTCAAATCCAATGATACCGCCAAGTACCATTGCCAAGACTAAACGAATAATTATGGTTGTATCATTTATTTCATTCAAATTGGTTGAAAAATCAAACATATTCCATCAACCTCCTTACATAACTCAAACCTAGTTTCCTAACTAAGAATTTCCTCCCTAAGGATAACCCTCTAATTATCCGGATATTCAATACCTACTAACCTAAGTCCCTTTGCTAAAGCTGTAGGACCTGCCAGGCTGCGGTCACAACCATTGAGTATCTCCAGTATCCTCTCTGGAGGGTAGAGGCCTCTTCCAACTTCAATTAGCGTACCTGCAATTATTCTTACCATGTTATATAGAAATCCACTTCCCCTTATTGAGATAGTGATTATATCTTTCTCTTTATTAATATCCAGCTTGTATATTGTTCTAATGGTATCAAGTACCTGGGTTTTAACAGAACAGAAACTTTTAAAATCATGCTCCCCTAGGAGATAATTTGCTGCCTTCTGCATCAAATCAATATCAAGACTGTAATATACATGGTTCGTATAGAGTCTCTCCATAGGGAGGGCTATTGGTCTGTTTAATATCTTATATTCATAAGTCTTATAGCTTATTACTCTTCTGGGATGAAAATCCCCACAAACCTCCATAGAGCTCTGTATACGAATATCCTCAGGTAGTCTCTGGTTGAGAGCTGGACATATCTTATTCGGTGGTATAGTACTAAGGGTATCAAAAACTGCTACATTACCAAGAGCATGAACACCAGAATCAGTTCTACTTGCTCCGATTACAGCTATTTCTTCTCTTAATAACTGGGATAAAGCTCTATTTAACTCTCCTTCAACTGTCGGCTGCCCAGGTTGCAGCTGCCACCCACAATAAGCTGTTCCGTCGTAAGCTATTATAAGTTTGATACGTTTCATATCCTATGCTCCGATGACTAGATTCTTTATATAAAATTCTGTATGATACCCTGTTTTTCTAACACAATAATTAGGATAATAACTCCCATATACAGCAGGAAGATACCATATGCCATGTAATCTCTTAAATGATAACGCAAGGGCTTCATCTTAGTACGTCCATCTCCGCCACGGTAACATCTTGCTTCCATTGCCATGGCAAGATCATTTGCCCTACGAAATGCAGATACGAAAAGGGGAACAAGTAAGGGTATCAAGCTCTTAGCCCTCTTTAATATGCCTCCTGATTCAAAATCCGCTCCTCTTGCCATCTGAGCCTTCATAATCTTGTCTGTCTCTTCCAGTAAAATCGGAATAAATCTTAAAGCAATCGACATCATCATTGATATTTCATGTACCGGCACTTTAATCTTGTTTAAAGGCTTAAGTATCTTCTCTAAACCATCGGTCAGCTGGTTCGGTGTTGTGGTAAAGGTCATCAGTGACGAGCCCAGAATTAAGAGTACCAAACGTATAGTAAAGAATAAGGCATTCAATATACCCTGTTCAGTTATTTTCAAAAATCCCAATTTAACAATAGGCTCACCTGGACCGAAAAATAAGTTAAAAAAGGCGGTGAATAATAATAGTATTATAATTGCTTTTAATCCCTTTATAATATAACCAAAGGGCACCTTGGAGATCTTAATGACAGTTATTAAGAATAAGGCAACCAAAAGGTAACCATATATGGTATCAAATAGAAATAATGATATAATATAAACAAAGGTACTAATTAATTTGACTCTGGGATCTAAGCGGTGTATTAAGGAATCAGTTGGATAATACTGTCCAATTGTTATATCTCTGATCATTGCTTTCTCCGTTCCGCCATCCTTAAGACGCTCAATATCTCATTTTTTGCTTCAGTTACTGTTGTTACGTCAGTTTTCACCGGATAGCCTTTATTCTTTAACCCATTCATTACATAAGTAACCTGAGGAGCTGCCAGCTGCATCTGCTCAAGTTCTTTATAATGAGAAAATACTTCCTTGGTTGAATGCTGCAATACCAATTCACTTTGATTCATAACAAATAGACGGTCTGCATAATTTGCAACATCCTCCATACTATGAGTTACTAGTATGATTGTCAAACCACTCTCTTTATGCAGCTTTGCTATCTGCTCAAGAATGTCATCCCTGCCTTTTGGGTCAAGACCAGCTGTTGGCTCATCAAGAATTAGTACCTCGGGCTTCATCGCCAGTACCCCGGCAATTGCTACACGACGCTTTTGTCCACCTGATAATTCAAATGGGGAAGCATCTAGGAGATCATCACCGATTCCTACCATTTTTAAAGCTTCATAAGCTCGAAGCTCACATTCTAATTTCTCCAGACCTAGATTGGTAGGTCCATATATTACATCCTTAAAAACAGTGGTCTCAAAAAGTTGATGCTCTGGATATTGAAATACAAGACCTACTTTGCTTCTCAATTGCATAAGTTTATATCCTGAATCATAAATATCCTGCCCATTAAAATATATATGGCCACTGGTAGCTTTTATCAGTCCATTCATATGCTGAATCAGTGTAGATTTTCCTGAACCTGTATGACCAATAAGACCGATGAATTCACCTTTCTCAATGGTAAAGCTTATATCCTTAATAGCGTGTCTTGCAAAGGCAGTTCCTGTACTATAGACATAATTTACTTTATCAAATATAATTTGCAATTATTTCACCTGCTTATCAAGATATATATCATATTATTATGATATGTTAATTGGTATCCTCATTTTATTTCTATATTTAGCTTAATATTAATTATCTAATTTATATTTAGCTTATATTAATTATCTCATTTATAAGGCTTCAATTGCCGTTATAAGCTCTTCCACACTTAATATTCCATCGGGTATAGGCACGCCAGACTTTTTAAGCTCATAGGCTAATTCCGTCACCTGGGGAACATCCAGACGGTATTTCTTAATCTCATCTACCTTGGAGAAAATCTCTCTTGGTGTTCCCTCCATTACAAGATGCCCTTGGTTCATTACAAACACTTTATCTGCATAGGTTACTTCATCCATATGATGAGTGATTAGCATTACCGTAACATTTTCTTTCTGATTTAACTCTCTTACTGTTGCAATTACTTCTTTACGGCCATTTGGATCTAACATGGCTGTTGGTTCATCCAGTACAATACATTGAGGCTTCATGGCCATGATACCGGCGATGGCAACTCTTTGCTTCTGTCCACCGGATAGCTTGTTAGGAGATGCATTCCGATATTCCAGCATTCCCACTGCCTTTAGACTCTTATCAACTCTTTCCCAAATCTCATCTGTGGGAATTCCCAGATTCTCTGGTCCAAACCCTACATCCTCTTCAACCACCGTTGCAATAATTTGATTATCAGGATTTTGAAATACCATCCCTGCATTCTGTCTAATTGCCCAAATATTATCCTCAACAGAGGTGTTAAGTCCATTAACCCAAACACTACCTTGTGTAGGATATAAAATAGCATTTATGTGTTTTGCTAAGGTTGATTTACCTGAACCATTTGCGCCTAATATTGCAATAAAGTCACCTTTTTTTACATCCAGACTTACATTATCGATAGCAGTATTTACTGATTCTACATTACCATCCTCATCTCGTCTGATATATTCAAAGGAAAGCTTATCTATCTTTACCATGTCCATTCTCTTACACACCTCATCACACTGTGATAAATAAGGGCCACATGGGTCCCTATACCAATCATAATTATAGTCACTCAAGATTATACAGCATAACTTAATAAAAACAAATAGAATTTTAAAAAAAGTAAGAAATAAATAGTACAACCAATTAATATTATGTACAGATTTTTTTCTTATAGAACAAAGAGTTTCGTTTACGAAACTTTCGTACCGCAAATACATCGCATTTATGTGACATATTTCCATACTTATGCGTGCGTATGCCTCACGCAGTGATTTTTTACTTCATATGACGCAATTTCCTATTGAATAAAAAGAGGGACGTCTGTTGATACAGACGCCCTTAATCTTTAAGCTCTTATTAAGTAACTATACTAACTCGATTAAAACTTCCATTGCTGCATCACCTTTACGAAGACCAATCTTAACGATTCTTGTGTAACCACCGTTGCGGTTTGCATACTTAGGAGCAATCTCTTCAAATAACTTATCTGATAAGTTAATTTCTTTTGTGTTTCTCTTCTTGCCTGCATTTTCTTTAGGCACTTCTGTCACTGGATAAAGGAATTTCATCATCTGCTTTCTTGCATGAAGACGACTTGCCTTATCCTTCTTTATTGTCTTTTTAACTTCGTCGAAAACAGTTACTTTCTTACCGTCAACAACTTCTTTCACTCTCTTACCATCTTTATCTTTACGAGCAACCTTAGCTGTTACTTCAACAGTTTCAAAGTTATCTCTTTCCTTAACAGCAAGTGCAATCATGCCTTCAGCGATACTGCGGATCTCTTTTGCTTTTGCTTCAGTTGTAACAATTTTACCGTTATATAATAAATTTGTTACCTGGTTTCTCAGCAACGCCTTTCTCTGGCTTGAGGTTCTTCCAAGTTTTCTATAACCGGCCATTTGTTTCCCTCCTTTGAATCATTCTATCTATATCTAATCATCGCTTGCGTTTAATGACAAACCAAGCTCTTTTAATTTAGCTAATACTTCTTCTAAAGATTTGCGTCCGAGATTTCTTACCTTCATCATATCTTCTGCTGTCTTGTTGGTAAGCTCTTCAACAGTGTTAATACCTGCTCTCTTTAAGCAATTGTAGGAACGAACAGATAACTCCAGTTCGTCTATGTTCATCTCAAGTACTTTTTCCTTCTCATTGTCTTCTTTTTCAACCATAATCTCTGCGGTCTTAGCATGTTCAGACAAATCGATAAAGGAATTCAGATGTTCGCTTAAAACCTTTGCTGCCAAGCTTACTGCTTCATCGGGAACTAAAGTTCCGTTTGTAAATACATCCAAAGTAAGCTTATCAAAATCAGTAATTTGTCCCACACGTGTATTCTCAACAGCAAGGTTTACACGTTCAACAGGAGTGTAGATGGAGTCAACGGGAATAACTCCAATGGGCAGATCGTCATTCTTATTCTTATCTGCACTTACATACCCTCTACCGTTGGTGATAGTAAGCTCCATATATAATCTGCTGTCAGGACCACCACATAAGGTTGCAATTACTTGATCAGGATTGAGTATCTCAATATCCGGGTCAGCTTGTATATCTCCTGCTGTCACTACAACTTCACCTTCTGCCTCAATGTAAGCAGTCTTAGGCTCACTCGTATCGCTTGTGTTCTTGATTGCTAAGCTTTTGATATTCATGATTATCTCAGTAACATCTTCCTTAACACCAGGAACAACACTGAATTCATGAACAACACCGTCAATCTTAATTTGACTTACGGCAGAACCCGGTAAGGATGAAAGCATAATTCTTCTAAGGGAATTACCTAAGGTTGTACCGTAGCCTCTCTCCAGAGGTTCTACTACAAAACGTCCAAACTTCTTATCTTCGGAAATTTCTGCAATCTCTATTTTGGGTTTTTCAAAATCAAACACAACAGGACCCTCCTTCTGGGTATTTTGAGTTGCATATAGACATTACAAATAGATATTCGAAAACGTCTATATTTATTATTTGGAATACAACTCGACAATTAACACTTCGTTAACCGGAACATCAATCTGGTCTCTTGTAGGAACTTCCTTAACAACACCTGTGAAGGTCTCGTGATTTGATTCAAGCCAAGCAGGTACGGTTCTTCCGTCTGTTACCTCAAAGATATCCTTATATCTCTGTGTATTCTTAAATTTCTCTTTAATCTCAATCTTGTCGCCAGCCTTTACTGTGTAGGATGGAATGTTTACACAGCTGCCGTTAACTAATACGTGCTTATGATCAACGATCTGTCTGGATTCTTTTCTTGTTCTGCCATATCCCATACGGAACATAACATTGTCAAGTCTAAGCTCTAACAGAGTCAACAGGTTTTCACCTGTGGTTGCACCCTTCATCTTCTTTGCTCTTGCAAATAAGTTTCTGAAAGGCTGCTCTAACATACCATAGATGAACTTAGCTTTCTGCTTCTCTCTTAACTGAGTACCATACTCGCTTACCTTCTTACCTGCTCTTGCAAATGATCTGTTTGACTTCTTATCAATTCCTAAGTAGGAAGGCTCCAGACCAAGGGATCTACATCTTTTTAATACTGGACTCATATCTCTTGCCATTGTTATCTACCTCCTATTAGACTCTTCTGCGTTTTGGTGGACGGCATCCGTTATGTGGAACTGGTGTTACGTCCTTAATACTTGTTACTTCGATACCGCAAGCCTGAAGTGCACGGATTGCTGCTTCTCTTCCCTGACCAGGTCCTTTAACCATAACTTCTACGGTCTTTAAACCATGAACAAGTGCTGCCTTTGCAGCTGTCTCAGCTGCCATCTGTGCAGCGTAAGCTGTTGATTTTCTTGATCCTCTGAAACCTAATCCGCCGGCACTTGCCCAAGAAAGAGCGTTACCTTCAGAATCAGTCAGGGTTACAATTGTATTGTTAAAAGATGACTGAATGTGTGCCTGTCCACGATCGACGTTCTTTTTCACACGCTTCTTTGTCACTTTTTTAGCTGATGTTGCCATTTTCTTAGCCATCTAACAAAACCCTCCTATTGGATTATTCAAGATGCGCGTATTGACCATATCCGGTCAAATCGTTTATCTTGTGCTACGATGTCCGTCTCATAGGAACGGACGTAATCTGTTTATTTTTTACTAATATGTTTGCGAACATACGAAAACAATTGAATTTTAACATTCAACCGTTAATTCCCGGCAAGTGAAGCAGCTACCTGCTTCATCACGCTTCTATTTCGAATTATTTCTTCTTGTTAGCAACAGTTCTTCTAGGACCTTTTCTTGTTCTAGCGTTTGTCTTTGTCTTCTGTCCACGAACAGGAAGTCCTTTTCTATGACGGATACCTCTGTAGCATCCAATTTCTTGAAGTCTTTTAATGTTAAGTGCGATTTCTCTTCTTAAATCACCCTCAACCATCTGGGATTCATCGATAACATCGCGGATTCTTCCCACTTCTTCATCTGTTAAATCTCTAACACGAGTGTCAGGATTAACATTTGCCTGAGCAAGAATGCGATTGGAACTTACTCTACCGATACCATAAATATAGGTAAGTCCGATTTCTACACGTTTCTCTCTTGGTAAATCTACACCACTGATACGAGCCATGTGATTTTTACACCTCCAAAATATTTGTTTTGTTTTCTCGTAATGCAAGGCATATGTGAATGCCTCTGGCATTACAACAGCCGCTTTAAATTGTGACCGGCAAGACAATCAACTTGCAGGTAAGTACCCATGATGACGGCACGAGAACTTAAAGCAGTAACATAACGGTTTAGATAGACCGTATGGCTGCCCACAATATCACAATGTTCTGCTCATCGGCAGAAAGATTGTAACACAGAAAGCAAGAGCTAAAGTCTACTGTCAGAGAAAGCTTCATATCTTTCCTTTCCAAAAGACCTGAATATTCTGTACCCCAGAATACTTAGGAATTTGCCGACAGAAAACTTAGTATATAAAACAATAACGAGTCATCGAGGTACTCGAACTATTGTATATTAGCCTTGTCTTTGTTTGTGTTTAGGGTTCTCACAGATAACTCTGATTGCGCCCTTTCTCTTAATGATTTTGCATTTTTCGCAAATCGGTTTTACTGATGACCTTACTTTCACAGTAATTCACCCCTTTCAAAAAAGTCCGTTTACTATTATATCATTGGTATAACATAATAGCAAGCAATATTTTCAAATAGTTTCTAAATGAAAATCACACCTAATTTTCATTTATCTTGTGTTCCATCCACAGTAAACTGGGGACTTACCACTTTGGCAAAAATGGGTTATTTTCTGCCGAACGGCTCTCTGGCTGTGAGGCCTGTTAAAGCCGGATGTGAATTACGCAATACAATAATCCACTAACGGACATTCGACCTTTCGGTTGCTCAATGCCGGATGTGAAATGCTTTGCATTTCACACTAACGGACATTCAGCCTTTAGGCTGCTCAATGCCGGATGTGAAATGCTTTGCATTTCACACTTTATACTTCAAAATGAATTATGTTTCATTCATTATAAAGCCTACTTTAGTTGTGATATAAACGCGCTGAGCGAAGCGAGTCTGCATCCGCCGGAGGCTGTCGAATTCCCATGCGGCGTTTATATACATAAGGTGCCAGTTTATCGGCTTGTTAATTTGATAACAGAACTTCTATCGTTCCATATAACCTGTCCAATTTGCCTTTAACCCACGGTTAAGCAGGTTTATAACTTATCAGATCAGCTTGTGTCAAATCAAATTTATTTATCTCTCCAAATAATTCTGCCCTTAGTTAAATCATAGGGTGAGAGCTCGAGTGTAACTTTGTCTCCTGGTACGATCTTAATAAAATTCATACGGAGCTTTCCACTGATATGTGCCAATACTCTGTGACCATTTTCAAGTTCAACTTGGAACATTGCGTTCGGTAACTTCTCAATTACCGTTCCTTCGATTTCAACAACATCGGTCTTTGACATTATGGGGCCTCCTTGTATCATATCTCATAGTTTAACAGTTTAATTGCTCTTTTTATCTCTTCATTTATGACTGATCTCGAGCAAACCTTTTCAGCCATTACCGGATCGAAATCCGGCAGCATTTTTACATGCTTCTTTTTCTTCTTTTTGGGATGGTCGATTGTTCTAATTCTTCCATCCACTAAATATACATATTCTTTATCAGATAAAAATATTACATAGCATTTACCAAAATCATGGCCTGCTGTTGCCACGGCGTAACCACCGGTTACAAACTCATCCATATAAGATTGCCTTTCCCGGAAGAAGTTTTATATATGAATGGGTAATCTTCTAAAAATTACCTATATATATAAGGATATCCATATTTTGTGAATTTATATAACATGAATATAAAAATATGTTCTTACAGACATTCGCACCACTAGTACAGGGGTGCTGAATATAAAGTACTCTGCATTTAAACTAACTGAAATTCGAACTTTATGTCATGGAATTCACGATGAGAATACTCTGCATTTCACATTAACAGTCATTCGACCGTATGATCACTCTATGCCAAATATTAAATGTACTACATTTCACACTAACGGTCATTCGACCTTTAGATCGCTCAACGCCGGATGTGAAATGTTCTACATATCACACTATATCCATGCTTTTGTACTAATTTACAAAAAACAGACCTATCATAGTATACAGAAAACATTTTCGGCTTCTGTTGATCTATATCGTAAATATTTCAGGTTCCCCTTTTGTAATAAGTATTGTGTTCTCATAATGTGCGGAAAGCTCTCCATCTGCCGTTACCACTGTCCAGTCATCATCTTCCCAGTACACATCATATCTGCCAGCATTGATCATTGGCTCAATCGCCAGTGTCATACCAGCTTCCAGCTTAGGTCCTCTGCGCTTTTGCTTGAAGTTTGGAATCTGCGGCTCTTCGTGAAGGTTTCTTCCAATTCCATGCCCTACCAAATCCCTAACTACAGAATAACCAAAAGACTCCACGTAGGTTTGGATTGCTTCAGAAATCTCATGTAGATGATGACCTTCCTTCGCAAACTTGATTCCTTCAAAAAAGCTTTGTTTCGTAACATCAATCAGCTGCTGTGCTTCCTTTGAGATCTGACCAACTGCTACTGTTCTGGCAGCGTCAGAATGGAAGCCCTGGTAGATTACTCCGCAGTCCAGGCTTACAATATCACCCTCGCGCAAAATGCGCTTTTTATTTGGTATTCCATGAACTACTTCATCATTTACAGATACGCATACGGATGCCGGATAACCATTATAATTAAGAAAGGAAGGGATGCAGTTATATCTTTTTATGATTTCAGCACATTTCTTATCAATATCCAGAGTCGAAATTCCTGGTTGAATCATTTCTTGCAGTTCCTCATGTATTCTTGCTAATATCCTTCCGGACTCACGCATTAGTTCAATTTCTTTCTCTGATTTTATGCTTATAGGCATGTGCCCCTCTTCCTTTCTAATCCATTAATGTCTGTGTATATATTCGATTCATTATACGAACCTAATATGTTTCTGTTTCTTGTTGTATGTTAAAATGCATTACAATTCACACAAAATGACATTCCAGCATAGGTCGCGGAGTGCAGAATGTAAAGTGCTCTGAGTTTCACACTAACGGACATTTGACCTTTAGGTCGCAGGGTTCCGGATGTGAAGTACTCTGCATTTCACACTAACGGTCATTCGACCTTTAGGTCGCTCAATGCCGGATGTGAAATGTTCTACATTTCACACTATTTCTCGATGATACTAATAATATCTTCTAATACAGCCTCAGGACTCTTGGTTCCATCCACTGTTTTTAAGATTCCCTTCCCCTGATAATAATCAATCAGAGGCTGAGTTTGATCATGATATACCTTCAAACGGTTCTGAACTGTTTCCGGCTTATCATCCTCACGTAAAATGAGTTCTCCGCCGCAGGTATCACAGATTCCTTCTGTCTTTGGAGGTATCGTAACAAGATGATATGTGCCACCGCAGCCAACGCATGCTCTTCTTCCGGACATACGATTGATAATGTTCTCATCCGGTACATCAACATCAATTGCATATTCCATCGCATCATTGTTTTTTGCAAGTGCGTCATCCAGTGCCTTTGCCTGAGGAATTGTTCTAGGAAAACCATCTAAAACATAACCATTCTGGCAGTCTGCCTCCTGGAAACGATCCATAATTAAATCAACAACTAATTCATCCGGAACAAGTAATCCCTGATCCATGAAAACCTTTGCCTTCTTACCAAGCTCGGTTCCATTTTTTATATTTGCACGAAAGATATCCCCTGTAGAAATGTGCGGAATACCATATTTTGAAGCAATTTTCTTTGCCTGTGTTCCTTTTCCTGCACCAGGTGCTCCTAACATAATAATCTTCATACATACTCTCCATTCTGCAACATACTTACGAATTTGTGGAACAAATTCGCAGTGCAAAAAATGTGCCACGGCACATAAGAAGTTATTAGGTATCGTCCTTTGATACCTTAGAACTTCGATTGGCTCGCATATCTTTGCGAGACTATTTGCACTACCTCCGTTTAATCGCAATATCCCGCTGCAAAGAAACAGAATGGATGTCGTAAATACTCAGACATCCGCTTCTGCACCTTACAACGGAATGTTATTAGTCGTTCAAGAATCCTTTGTAGTGACGAACCAGCAACTGGGATTCAATCTGCTTGATTGTTTCAATTACTACACCTACGATAATGATCATGGATGTACCGCCGAAGCTGAAGTTTGCATTAAACACACCTGAGAATACAATAGGAATGATACAAACAATCGTAAGGCCGATAGCACCGATAAAAATTATGTTGTTCAGAACCTTTGTTAAGTAATCTGTAGTAGGTTTACCAGGACGAATACCTGGAATAAAACCACCCTGTTTCTTCATATTATTTGATACTTCAATTGGATTAAAGGTAATTGAAGTATAGAAATATGCGAAGAAGATGGTTAATACGATATAGATTAAAACACCGATGGTATACTGGAAATCTCCAAAGCTCTTAGTTACAAACCAGCTGTTCTGATCCAATACCTTTAATAATTTTGGTATAAAGGTAGTTCTTGCAGGTTGAACACCGAAGAAGGATGCAATAACAATTGGGAATGACATTAATGAGTTAGCGAAGATAACAGGAATAACGCCTGCGGTATTCACTTTCAGAGGAATATGAGAGGTTTGTCCACCAATCATTTTTCTTCCTTGTACTTTTTTAGCATATGTTACTGGGATCTTTCTTTCTGCATTCTGTAACAGAATAACAAAAATAATCGTACCTACAGTAACTAAGATAATAATCAAAGCTGCAAGAATTGCTTGTACCACTGCCTGCCCTTGAATATAGGTCTGGAATAGATTAATGAAGTCACTTGGCATTCTGGAGATAATATTAACCGCTAAGATTACGGAAATACCATTACCAACACCATTTTGTGTAATTCTTTCACCAATCCACATCAGGAACGTAGAACCTGCAGTAAAGGACGCAATGATTACAATTAAGTTTGTAAATGTTAATCCACCTTCTAAAGCACCTGAACCACCAAATCCGATTGCATAAGCTGCAGATTCGATGACAGCTAATCCAACGGTTAAATATCTGGTAAGCTCGTTTAATTTCTTTCTTCCATCTTCACCTTCTTTTTGCATTTCCTCTAATTTAGGAATTGCAATTGTAAGAAGCTGAATGATAATGGAAGCAGAAATATAAGGAGTAATACTTAACGCGAAAATTGACATTTTCGAAAAGGAACCACCAGTAATACTGTTAAAGAAACCCAATGCATCTGAGTTAAAAATCTGATTGGTGTAATCTCTGCTGATTGCCGGAGCAGGCAGCAGAGTACCAATTCTTACAACTGCAAGAGCGATAAGAGTGTAAATTAATCTATTTCTAATATCCTTAACTTTAAAAGCATTTCGCAGTGTTTTGAACATTATACCACCTCAGCATTTCCACCAAGAGCTTGTATTTTTTCTACAGCACTTGCGCTAAAAGCATTAACCTTTACATCAAGCTTTTTTGTTAATTCGCCGTGACCAAGAATTTTAACGCCATCTCTAGGATTTTTGATAATTCCTGCTTCTATTAATGAATCAACTGTTACTGTAGTGCTTTCATCAAATCTATTTAATACGTCTACGTTAATTGCAACGATTTCTTTAGTGTTTCTATTGGTGAAACCACGCTTAGGAATTCTTCTGTATAAAGGCATCTGACCGCCTTCGAATCCCGTTCTGGGAGCTCCGGAACGAGCCTTTTGGCCTTTATGACCTTTACCAGCTGTCTTGCCGTTACCTGAACCATGACCACGGCCTCTTCTGAAATTATCACTCTGCTTAGAACCACAAGCTGGGCTTAAATCTGATAAATTCATGTCGTGCACCTCCTTCTTTATGCAATTATATTTCTTCTACCTTAACTAAGTGTCTTACCTGATCGAGCATTCCTCTAACAGCAGCATTGTCCGGAAATTCTTTCACATTATTAGGTCTTTTGAAACCCAATGCTTCAACAGTTGCTCTGTGCTTTGGAATAGCGCCGATTGTGGATTTGACTAATGTTACTTTTAATTTACCTGCCATAATTAGCCTCCATTCAAATGATACCTGATATATGGCATCATCACAAATTTGCTATGCGAATTGTGCTTTTACAATTCGCATTTGCCTCTGTATTATTTTAATAACTGCTCTACCGGAATACCACGAAGCTTAGCTACTTCTTCAGGAGTCTTTAACTGACTTAACCCTTCAATTGTAGCGAGAACTACGTTCTGCTTATTGTTAGAACCAAGTGATTTTGTACGGATATTCTTGATGCCTGCAAGCTCAAGAACGTTACGTGCAGGGCCACCAGCGATAACACCAGTACCTTCAGGAGCACGCTTAAGTAATACGTTTGCGCTGCCGAATTTACCGATATAGTCATGTGGTACGCTGCCATTTTCATCAATAGGGAAGCTGATTAATTTCTTAATCGCGTCTTCCTTCCCTTTACGGATTGCTTCCGGAATTTCGGTCGCTTTTCCGAGGCCCGCACCAACGTGTCCGTTCTTGTCACCAACAACAACTAATGCTGTAAATCTGAAGTTACGACCACCTTTTACAACCTTAGTTACACGCTTGATTGATACTACTTTATCTTCTAACTCCAGTTGACTTGTATCAACGATTGTACGTTTCATGTGTTTTCCTCCTTGCTTAGAATTCCAGACCAGCCGCGCGGGCTGCGTCTGCTAACGCTTTGATCTTTCCTTGATATATGAAGCCACCTCTATCAAAGACAACAGCCTTAATACCCTTATCCAATGCTTTCTTTGCGATAACAGTTCCTAAGTATGCTGCTGCTGCTACGTCATTGGTCTTCTGAAGCTCAGCCTTAACATCTTTTTCAAGTGTGGATGCTGCAACTAAAGTCATACCAACTGTATCATCAATTACTTGAACGTACATATGGTTGTTACTTCTAAATACAGCTAAACGCGGTCTCTCAGGAGTACCTGTGAAACGATTACGTAATTTTTTGTGCTTCTTAACACGATTTTCGGATCTTGATTGTTTACTAACCATTTATTTCACTCCTCCCTTATTTCTTACCGGTCTTACCAACCTTGCGTCTGATAACTTCATCAGAATACTTAATACCTTTGCCCTTATAAGGCTCTGGTGCTCTTTTAGCTCTGATTTCAGCGGCATATTGGCCAACCTTTTCTTTATCGATACCTTTTACAATAATCTTGTTCTGACCTTCCATTGTAGACTCAATGCCTTCTGGATCAGTCATAATAACAGGATGGGAGTAACCTAATGTTAAAGTTAAGTCTTTACCAGCTTTTGCTGCTCTGTAACCAACACCGTTGATTTCAAGAGTTTTGGAGTAACCTTCTGTAACACCAACTACCATGTTAGAGATTAAGGTTCTTGTTAAACCATGTAAAGATTTCATTTTCTTTAAGTCATTTGGTCTTGTAACTACGATTTCGGTACCCTCAACTTTGATCTGCATCTCAGCTGGTAATACTCTCTCTAAAGTTCCCTTGGAACCTTTAACGGTAACTTTATTATTTTCTGCTATATCTACAGTAACGCCTGCAGGAATAGCGATAGGCATTCTTCCTATACGTGACATGCCCGCACCTCCTATGATTTTTAGGGGACTCATAAAATTATCTTCTACTTCGTCCTTACTTCCTTCGGAAACAATATCATCCCGTTAAGCCGGGATAATATCTCCGAGTTTACAAAAGTATATAATGGTGTTGCTTTCTTACCAGATAAATGCGAGCACTTCGCCGCCTACGTTTAATTCTCTGGCAGCTCTATCAGTGATAACACCTTTATTTGTTGAAATAATTGCAACGCCTAATCCTCCAAGAACCTTAGGCAAGTTGTCTTTGTTTGCATATACACGAAGACCTGGCTTGGAAATTCTCTTAAGACCTGTAATGATCTTAACGTTTTTATCTTTACCATATTTTAAAGTGATATGGATAGTTTTGAAGCTTTCTACTTCCTCGATTTCATACTTCTTGATATAACCTTCCTTCAAGAGGATGTCGGCAATAGCAATTTTCATCTTAGAAGCAGGTACATCTACTGTATCATGTTTTGCAGTATTCGCATTACGAATTCTTGTAAGCATATCTGCAATAGGATCGCTCATTGTCATTTTCAGTTGCCTCCTTTCTTTAAATCTTACCAGCTAGCTTTCTTAACGCCTGGTATCTGTCCTTTGTACGCTAACTCACGAAAACAAATTCTGCAGATTCCGTATTTTCTTAAATATGCATGTGGACGGCCACAAATTCTGCAACGATTATATTCTCTAGTAGAGAATTTCTGTGTACGTTGTTGCTTTACTTTCATTGACGTTTTAGCCATGGAAATTCCTCCTCTACTTTCTAAACGGCATACCGAATTGTGTTAACAGTTCACGTGCCTCTTCATCAGTCTTAGCAGTGGTAACGAAGATGATATCCATACCTCTTACCTTATCTACCTTGTCATATTCGATTTCAGGGAAGATCAACTGCTCCTTAATACCAAGAGCGTAATTTCCTCTGCCGTCAAATGCATTAGGGTTAACACCTCTAAAGTCACGTACTCGAGGTAATGCTAAGTTGATTAAACGATCAGCAAACTCATACATCTTCTCGCCTCTAAGTGTTACCTTGCATCCAATTGCCATGCCTTCTCTGAGTTTAAAGTTAGCAACGGATTTCTTTGCCTTCGTAGTAACAACCTTCTGACCAGCGATAATCTCGAGATCCTTAACAGCTGTTTCTAATACCTTAGCGTTATCCTTAGCTTCACCAACACCCATGTTGATAACGATTTTATCTAATTTCGGCACTTCCATAACGTTCTTATACTCGAACTTCTTTGTCATGCCGGCTACAACATCATTATTATAAAAATCTTTTAATCTAGCCAACTTGAATATTCCTCCTCTCTGAATTAATCAATAACATCGCCAGTTGTCTTTGCAAAACGTACCTTCTTAGGACCCTTCTTAGTCTCGATGGTCTTGAAACCAACTCTAGTAGGTTTGCCCTTGTGAAGCAGCATTACGTTTGATGCATCGATTGGGGAATCCTGATGGATAATTCCACCCTTAGGATTCTTCTGGCTTGCTTTGCTGTGCTTGGAAACAGTGTTAACGCCTTCAACGATCACTTTACCGCCTGCAACCTCGATAACCTTGCCATCCTTGCCTTTATCCTTACCAGTGATCACCTTAACGTGATCATTCTTTTTAATCTTGGTCATAGCCATTCGTCTACACCTCCCTATAATACTTCTGGTGCTAGAGAAACAATCTTCATGAACTGTTTCTCTCTCAGTTCTCTAGCTACCGGTCCAAAGATACGAGTTCCCTTCGGGTTCTTATCTTCTTTAATAATTACGGCAGCATTCTCATCAAATCTAATATAGGAACCGTCTTTACGGCGTGCACCTTTAACAGTACGAACAACAACAGCCTTAACAACGTCACCCTTCTTTACAACACCGCCTGGTGTTGCATCTTTAACCGAAGCAACGATGATATCGCCTATATTAGCATATCTTCTGGTTGATCCGCCAAGTACTCTGATGCAAAGTAATTCTTTCGCACCGGTATTGTCAGCAACCTTAAGTCTGGTTTCTGTTTGTATCATGATAATACTCCTTTCAGTATAATCGACAAGAGGAATCAAGTCAATCGATTCTCTTGTGTTGAATTCTCAGAGCAAAACAAAATCGTTTTGTTGCAAAATTCTTTGAGTCAAGATTATTTCGCTTTTTCGATAATCTCCACAAGTCTCCATCTCTTATCCTTAGATAAAGGTCTTGTCTCCATTACCTTAACTCTATCTCCGATGTTGCACTCATTGTTCTCATCATGAGCCTTAAGCTTATAAGTTCTCTTTACGATCTTGCCATAGAGAGGATGCTTAACGTTATCAACAACAGCTACAACAACTGTTTTATCCATCTTATCGCTAACTACTTTACCGATACGAACTTTTCTTAAATTTCTTTCCACAACGATACTCCTTTCCATGATCGAAGGTTACCAACCGGTTAACAATCGACCCCAAATTATTTAGAAGCCTTAGAAAGTTCAGAGATTACTGTCTGAATTCTTGCAATGTTTTTTCTAACTTCTTTAATTCTGCTTGTATTATCCAACTGGTTAGTTGCATTCTGGAACCTTAAGTTGAAAAGTTCCTTTTTCGCAGCTACTAATTCTTGATTCAGTTCTGTAGCTGATTTTGCTTTTAATTCTTCTACATACTTATTAATTTTCACTGTTTTCACCGCCTTCTAAGTCCGCACGGGATACAATCTTGCATTTAACCGGCAATTTATGCATAGCAAGACGTAATGCTTCTCTTGCTGTCTCTTCAGCAACACCTGAGATCTCGAACATAACACGACCTGGTTTAACTACAGCTACCCAGTACTCTAAGGAACCTTTACCGGAACCCATTCGAGTTTCAGCTGGCTTTGTTGTAACAGGTTTGTCAGGGAATATTTTAATGAATACTTTACCGCCACGCTTTGTAAAACGGGTCATAGCGATACGGGCTGCTTCTATCTGATTTGACTTGATCCAGCATGGTTCCATTGCAACAAGACCAAATTCGCCCTGATTAATGGTTGTACCTCTGCATGGCTTACCAGCCATACTACCGCGGAATTGCTTACGGCGTTTCACTCTTTTAGGCATTAACATTATTTATCGCTCCCTTCTACTTTTGCTCCTTTAACTGGAAGCACTTCGCCAAGGTAAATCCAAACCTTAACACCTGTCTTACCGTATGTGGTAGTTGCCTCAGCAAATCCATAATCGATATCTGCACGTAAGGTCTGCAACGGGATTGTTCCTTCACTATAGAATTCTACACGAGCCATATCTGCTCCGCCAAGACGTCCTGCAACAGCAGTCTTAATACCTTTAGCGCCAGATTTCATTGTTCTGGACATAACAGACTTCATAGCTCTTCTAAATGAAATACGATTCTCAAGCTGAGCAGCAATATTTTCAGCTACTAACTGAGCATTGAGATCAGGTTTTTTAATTTCTTTGATTTCCAGATTTAACTTCTTATCAGTAAACTTCTGAACTTCAGTCTTTAAATTCTCTATTTCTGCACCTGCTCTACCAATTACTACACCAGGCTTTGAAGTAAAGATGATTAACTTCAAACGATCAGATGCTCTTTCAATCTCGATCTTAGAAATTCCTGCACTGTATAATTTCTTCTTAAGGAATTTTCTAATGTTGTAATCTTCTACGAGATTATCAGCAAAATCCGCTTCAGCGTACCATTTCGAGTCCCAGTCTTTAATAACTCCGACTCTTATGCCATGAGGATTAACCTTTTGTCCCATTATTGCCCTCCTTATTTCTCATTAAGCACTACTGTAATATGACACATTCTCTTCTCGATACGATAAGCTGTGCCTCGTGCTCTAGGTCTAATTCTTTTCA
>JAEZTQ010000028.1 GCA_023443625.1 Bacillota bacterium
TTTGAGCACCTGCAAAGATGCTCTATTTGTCATGCGGTTTTCAAGGTTCAAATTTACTCGAGATACATTTACGCAATTCATTCAAAAAATATCGATATTAGCTTGACATTTAATAGTTAGTCTTTCTTATTATTTGTAGTAGTTGTTGTGTCATCATCTCCACCTAATTGAGAGCCGATAGCCCCTAATATAAATAACACAGCTATGCCTGTGATTATTTTATGCTTCATAAAAAAATTCCTTTGGTCCTTTCCACAACTCGGACACTTTTTTACCCCTTTCGCAATTTCTTTACCACATGCTTTACATTTAACTAGATTTTCCATGTTAACGCCTCCTTACATTTTCCTAAATGTTTTACATTATTCCTATATATTTGCATAACATAACAGTATTAATATCAATAGTAAAACACTGTAAATAATTGAAGAGAGGAAAAATAAGACAAGCCTGTTATACTTTGTTAAGATGTTATTGTCAGTTTTCATTCTTAACAGCTCTTTATTGTTATCTTCAAAATTAAAAGTAATAAGTCCTCTTTCTTCCAGTTCATTCAGTATGTCATTGTAATCTAATGAATTGTTGTTGCTGTTGCTAGGCTGTTATATCTCAGTATTATCCTACAGTATATCGCTCAAAAAACAACGTAGAAAACAACTCTTATACTATAAATATAATTTGTGTAAATTAAACTTATAATGTATAATAATTCCATGTAATATTATTACATTTCATATCTATGAAATAATTCACATAAATGGAGGAGAAGCAAAATGACGATTTATTGGTTGCAAATTATATTTCTTATTATTTTATTCTTTTTTGTTGAAATAGTAATATATACCTTTTATTTGATAATCAAAGCATTAAAAATCTATATAAGAAAAAATAATGATAATAATTCTGTAGTACCTACAAAAGGATCAAACAGGAAAACTAAAGTTAGAGCTATAGGTATAGTTGTCTTTAATTTTATTTTTGTGGCATTTTTACTTGCTATGCCATATATTCAAAGAAATCATGATATATATAATACTGAAAATGTTATTGTATGTAATCAGAAGGATATTGATGAATTCACAAAGCTTTTAGGTGATAATAAAATCCAATATAAAATTATTGGTAAAACAAAAGTAAAAATGCAGAATAAAGATGACTTTGATAAAGCTGTAAAAATCGTTCAAGATCATACTATTAGTTACAGTATTGTACATGTAGAACATTAATAAGAGAGTCACCACTTCTATTAATGGAGATTTTTATAAGATTATATAACCCCCCTGAGTGTATCGAGTGTGTATTCGCCGGAGGCTGTTGCATTCCGCAGTGCTGCATATCAATGACCAGCAGACTTTCTATATAGTTGCATACCTAGAGAAGGATAATAATAAGGGATATTATTATTTGAGCACCATTGATGGAGGTGATTCCTGGGAAAAGAATGAAATGATAGCCGAAGGAGGTCCCGGATTCATCTACTTAAATCGAGAGGGTACTATTATGACAATTTCTGACGAGAATGATAAAACGATCAGGGTATTCCAATATATACAATAACCTTGTACCATTCACTTCACTATAATACAAAGACAGGGGTTGTTACAAAACTAAGGAAATAGTTTTGCGACAGCCCCTGTCTTTGTATTATGTGTTTATCCCCTCTTAGATTCTTATATTTCTTATCCTGGTAGGGAATTTAAAGCCTCCGACGGACAGATTTTCACTTCCTTTGTATGGAGATTTGTATGGAGATATGTATAAACAACAATTTAGTAACAGTATGTAGCGTCAGAGTTTTGGTATGTAATAATATAATTATCCTTTGCAATTTGAATATCTGAAGCATTTAATTTAATTACCAGCAATCCTCCGACATGTTTATTACTAATATAATATGATACCCTTTGGAAATTGTTACAACATTGGAATAAAAATAAAAAATTATTAAATAGAGAAATGTAATAAGTTTTAATAAGATTCAGTAATTTTGGTACAATATAATATTGTGCTGTTTTTTTTATGGAAAAACAGCCAAACTATATGAATAGTTATTCTCTGCAATTTTACTTATAGGGTAATAAAAATAATAAGGAGGAGTTAAAATTGCTGATTACATTGGAAAGTGTCCATTTTACTATAAATATGCCTGTAAGTATTTTAATTCTGTTAATTGTAATAGCGCTGATTTGGTGTATACTTTTGTTCTTATATTGTCGTTTCAGCCATTTCCACAGTAGAATTTATTTTACTATGGACAAGAAAGGCAATTCGGAGGTTTTAGGAAATAAAGAAATAGAGCAGCAGATGTATGATCTGGCACAAAAACATAAACAGGCTAAGCCCATGCGCTACAATTTTGTTCTTGATGACTACAGTCAGATTGCATATAAAAAATTAAATAAGATACGCAATAACACTTCTGAGATCTCAACAGACATAATTGCTTTAATCCCATCAGCACGCTGGCTCTTTGATAATTTTCAAATGATGTATCGTGAGATTAAGAAGGTTAGAACTTCTGGAACCAGCTATGAGATATTACCGATAATAAAGTCGAAGGAATATCGTGGATTTCCAAGAGTATATATTCTGGCAAAAAGAATGGTAGCTCTTTGTGGAGGTCATTTAGATGAAGAGATGATTTCTCATATGTTAAGAGCCTATCAAAAAGAAATACCACTTACGGACAAAGAACTATGGGTTCTTCCGGAAATGCTAGGCTTTTGTCTTCTTGAGAACATTATTGAGGTTGCAGAGGATATCATTCATATCATTAATGTAAAATCAAAAGCCGATGCCTTTGTTAAAGAAAAGCTGGGCAATACACAGAATATTTCTGATATCGGAGTGTTCTTAGAAGATACGGATATGGATTGCAAGGAAGATTTCTCCTATCATTCCCATGTTATTTATCTTTTAAAGAACATGTCTTTTGATGACTATTCTATACAGAAATATATTGATTATCATTTTGGGACTGATAAGAAAGTGATGAAGCCCTCCTTTATTTATCTTGAAGAGGGGAAAATAGAATCATTTTTAGAAACCAATATTAGAGCTCTGATTATTAGCTTAAGAGAAATAAATGAATTAGATGTAGAACATTTGTATGAACAATCCTCCTATCTTGAGCAGATATTATCTCTTGACCCCGATGGTATCTATCCCAAGATGGATTCTGAGAGCAAGAGCATGTATCGTGATGTTATTGTAAGACTCTCTCATAAGTATAAAATAAGTGAGCAGGAGATAGTGAATGATTGTTTGGAACTTGCTAAGGAGGGGAGAGATGATTTATATTGCTCCCATCATGTAGGAGCCTATCTCCTAGGCAAGGGATTTCCCATTCTAAAAGAAAAGATTTTGAATAAACCCATTACTAGCAATGGAGTGAAGACTAGAAACTGGAAGGGTTTTGGTTATTTTTGCTGTGCTTTCTTGATCTTGTTTACCATTAGCCTGCTCACGATTACTCTGATAAGTAGTCTAGGAGGACTTAATGAACTAAGATGGTATGTTGTAATTTTACTGCTGGCTATGCCCTTACTGATTGATATCGTACTGGAGATTAATAATTTTATTTTCACAAGAAATATCAAGGTAAAGAAAATACCTTCTCTGGATTACATTGAGATGATTCCCGATAAGGCAAGAACCTTTGTGGTTATGCCGGTAATTGTATCTACCAAGGAACAGGGGCTGGAGTACTTAGAACGGTTACAAAAGCACTATTTAGCGAATAGACAAGCCAATCTCTACTTTGGGTTATTGATAGACCATAAGGATTCACCGGATGAATATATTCCTGAGGATGAAGTGATTGAAAATGCACTAATCAGTCGGATTAATGAATTAAATGAGCAATATTTTGCTGCTTATCCAAGATTTTCTCTCTTCATCAGATATCGTAAATGGAATAAGTCTGAGAATTGCTATATGGGTTGGGAAAGAAAGAGGGGAAAGCTGGAGGAGTTTAATAATCTTTTAAGTGGAACACCCCAGGAGTATACAAGCTTTTCCCTAGTATTATGCGATAAAGAGCTTCTTAGTTCCTTCAAGTATGTAATAACCTTGGATGCAGACACCAATTTAATTCGTGACAATGCAGCTAAATTGGTAGGGCTTATAGATCACCCTTTAAATCAGCCAGTTATAGATTATGAGAAACGAAAGGTGAAGGAGGGTTATGTAATTATTCAACCTTCTGTACGTAATCATATTGTGGATAAGAAGGGGAGTCGTTTTGCTGAAATCTTCGGGGGTCAGTCAGGTTTGGCTCACTATTCGGCGGTCATTTCCGATATCTATCAGGATATCTTTGATGAAGGGATCTATACTGGCAAGGGTATATATGATGCAAAAGCCTTTCATATGCTTTTAAATAATGTGATTCCAGAAAATCGGGTATTAAGCCACGATTTATTAGAGAGCTGTTATGCTAGAACAGCCTTTTCCAGTACAGCCAAAATAATGGACAACTTCCCTAGTAGTGTTATATCCTATGCAAAAAGGGAGCATCGTTGGATTAGAGGCGACTGGCAGTTATTACCTTGGATTTTTAAGAGGAAGGTTATAGATGGTAGAGCATTTTGTGCCTTATCAAAATGGAAGATATTTGACAACCTAAGGAGAAGCCTTGTTCCCTTAAGTAAAACTATATTCATTATTCTTAACCTAGCTTTATTTCCAAAAGCTTTTTATTTGTGGCTGCCCTTGGTGCTTTTTAGCTATCTCTTTAATACAATTATTTTATTAATTTCAATCCTGATGCAAAAACTCTTTAGATCAAGGCTGGTTCTGGTATATAAGGGACTTATTAAGGAATTAGGACTTATGATAAAAAGAGCCCTGATTGAACTGGTGCTCACTCCCTACAGAGCTTATATTGCCACAGATGCTATGATCAGAACAATGTACCGACTAATAATCAGCAGGAAAAATCTTCTTCGTTGGAATACAGCAGAAAGTGTGGATGCTTCCATATTAAATACACAAAAAGGGTATTTTCTCACTATGTGGAGTTCTCTAATTCCTGCTCTGGTACTTGTATATTTACTTCTAGTCAAGAGAATACACCCAGTAGGTACAGTTTTATATGGGGTATTAATTATCGCCTGGATTATGGCCTATTATATTTCCTATCAAGTCAGTCAGCCGAAAGTAAAAATAGAAGAAATCAAGGATTTAGAGGATAAGGAATTTATATTAGAAACAGCACGTAGAACCTGGAAATTCTTTAAAGCCATGTCCGCAAAGGAAAATAATTGGCTTTGTCCCGATAATTATCAGCTGTCTCGTGCAGAGAGGATGAGTGATAAGACATCACCTACAAATATTGGACTCCAGTTTCTTTCTATACTAACAGCAAGGGATCTGGGATTTGAAACCTTAAGCCAGACGGTCATTTATACAGAAAATCTAATGGATACAGTTGGTAGACTTCTCAAATGGAAAGGGCATCTATACAACTGGTACAATATCAGAACCCTGGACGTGCTTAATCCGGCCTATATATCTACCGTTGACAGTGGTAATTATCTTGGACATCTGATTGCCTTAAAACATGGTCTATTAGAGCAGATCAATAGTCCTATTTATACAATGTCTTTGCTTAATGAACTGAAGATATCCCTTGGGCACATTGATTCTCAAAGGAAACTGCAAGATAATTATAAAACAATTGGTGAGTTTATTGAGGAGCTTACAGATATCTGGGAGGATTTGAGCGGGCGTGAGCTTCAAGGTAATGAAGAGTATCACAATCATAGTGAAATCCTTGCAGGGATTGAGTCAATGGTTAAAGAGGCTTCTGATTATAAGCTAAAAGAATACAGCTTATCGCAATGTCCCTCTTTACAGCAACTGGCAGATAGGGAGAATAAGAAAGTCAATGCAATGATTAACAGAATTAAAGTGTTGTGTAATAAAATTGATGATATTCATGCCAATGTAGATTTTAGCTTTCTGTTTAATAGTAAGCGAATGCTCTTTCATATTGGATATCATGTCTCCTCAGGTGCTTTGGATGCAGGATGTTACGATTTAATAGCCTCTGAATCCTCATTAACCAGTTTCTTAGCCATCGCCAAAGGTGAAGTGCCACAAAGACACTGGCAGAAGCTGGGAAGACCTCTTACTTTAATCAAAGGTATTCCCTGCTTTGTGTCCTGGAGTGGTACCATGTTTGAATATCTAATGCCTAATCTGGTATTGCAAGAATATGATGATTCTGTTTTTGCAGAGACATCTAAGGCAGCAGTACTGCAGCAAATAGAGTATGCCAAAGAGGCTAATATACCTTGGGGAATATCAGAATCACAGTTCTACCGCTTTGATATGAATTCAAATTATCAATATAAGGCCTTTGGTGTACCCAAGCTAAGACTTCAGCCAGTACGCAAAAATTCACTAGTAGTAACACCCTATGCTACCTTCCTTGCTCTGGAGTATAAAGAAAAAGAATGCTTCCAAAACCTTAGAAGGCTACAAGAGCTGGGAATGTATGGTGAGTATGGCTTTTATGAAGCCATAGATTTTAACCATCCTAATTCAGTTGAGATGACACCTTATTGCATTGTAAAATCCTACATGGCACATCACCAGGGAATGAATTTGGTAGCAATCGATAATTATCTTAACCATGGAATTATGAGAAAAAGATTTCATTCGGAGGCAATAGTAAAGGCAACCGAGGTACTCCTAGAGGAGAAGCGTCAGACTCATCTCATATCCCTTGCTAAGAGGGGTTATACCATTCGAGTTGGAAAGATTAACTATAGTGAAGATATTTACAATAACCGCTATGTATACAGTGTAGCTCCGAAGTTCTTAGTAGCTAATTTGCTATCTAATAATAAGTACTCAGTGATGATGACCTCTGATGGGGACGGCTTTAGTAGTTATAAAAATATCATGTTATACAGGTGGAGAGCTGATAGATATGCTAATACAGGTAATTACATCTATATTAAGGATGTAAGTAAAGGAAGAATATGGAGTGCAACTTATAATCCTACAAAGGCAGAGCCAGATGAATATCAGGTAATATTTTCTCCCTATCGGGGTGAATTTAAAAGAAGAGACGGAGATATCTCTTCCCAAATGGCTATCAGTCTTTCTTCAGATCATAATATAGAAATTCGTAAATTGGTATTAACAAACCGTGGTAAAGAACCTAGGCAATTTGAAATAACTAGTTATCTTGAGGTGGTTGATGATACTCATTTGGCAGAAATCAGTCATCCCGCCTTTAATAAATTATTTATTGAAAGTGAATTTTTGGAAGAGCAGTCCATCTTTCTTTCTAAGAGGAGGGGAAGTAATGCGAAGGGAAAACCCTATATACTTCATATGGTTAAGACCAGTGGTAAGCTCCAAGATAAGGTGGAATATGAAAATGACAGACTTAAATTTATTGGAAGAAATAATACCCTTGAGAATCCAGAGATGGTGGTAAATAGCTTGGAGCCTTCAAATCGTTCTGGCTTCTGTAATGATCCAATTATGAGTCTTAGAGTGAAGGTAGCCCTGGGCGTTGAAGAAAGCACAAGTATTTATTTTATCACAGGTGTCAGCCAGAATAAAGAGGAAGCTATACAGATGGGAGAAGAATTACAAAACTCTTATCGGATTGAAGATGTTTGCGAAAAATTCAGCCTACAGCGGGATATTGAATTAAAGTATCTAGAAATCACAGGAGCTCAGCTAAATGCTTTCCAAGATTTAATTAGTCCAATTTATTATCCCAATGGATCCTTTAGAGGACCTAAGGAGAATATTAGACGTAATTCAAACAATCAAAGCTTCTTATGGAGGTTTGGTGTATCCGGAGATAACCCCATCATGCTACTCAAAGTAAAGTCCATTGATGAAGCAGGGATAATTAAAGATGTATTAAAGGCATACGAATATCTGAGAATTAACAGAGTTATGGTTGACCTTATCATCTTAAGCGAAGCAAAACATGGATATATGCAGGAGCTGGATGACTTAATCAATGATTTGACCAGTTCCTTAAGGATTTATGATGCGAGTAAAGATAAACCCAGTTTGTTCATGCTTCATTCTTATGAGATGATACCTTCTGAGATAGACCTTCTCTATACCGTTGCGAGGATTGTATTTACAGAGAAAACCGGTATTTATTTTCAGAATGTGAAAGAGAAGCAGCATGTATTGATCGATGAGTGGAAATAACAAGGAAACTAAATTTACTCGGTTTTTGGAAGCTTACTGTGAGGAAGGAGGAGAAGATTTTGGAAACTGTTAGCGTATCGAAGCAGCCCACTGCACAAGCTAACCCATATTATGAATATTTTAATGGTTTTGGAGGCTTTATAGAGGAGGGGAAAGAATATGAGATTCTACTGGAAGGAAATAATAAGCCCCCTTCCCCCTGGATTAATGTAATAGCAAATAAGAATTTTGGCTTTTATATATCCGAGTCAGGAGCAGGATTTACTTGGTCAATTAATAGTAGGGAGAATAAGCTGACCCCCTGGTCTAATGATCCCGTAAGTGACCCAGCTACGGAAGCAATTTATATTTTTGATGAAGTAACCGGTGAGATGATAACACCAATGTCTCTGGGTAGATCGGATCACGGAATGTACCGTGTTAGACACGGCTTTGGATATTCTAGGTTTCTCCATGAGGAGGATAACCTAGAGCAGGAGCTTACGGTATTTACTCCTTTAGAGGAGGACTTAAAGCTATGGGAGCTAAAGCTTAATAATCAGTCGGATAATATGAAATATCTAAGCTTAACATACTATACAGAGTGGGTTTTGGGTACGCATAAGGAACATACGAATCCCTATATTCTCTCTTCCTATAGTAATGAGCATGAATATCTGAGTGCAGAGAATATTTATACCTTTCATTTTACCAATACCAAGGCCTTTATGTTCTCTAGTGAGATGATCAAGGGTTATACAGGAGATAGACAGGAATTTCTTGGGCGGAAGGGTTCTGTTCGTAATCCTCAGGGCATGGATATTAAATTATCCAATCGTACTGGTGTTAGCTATGACCCCTGTGGGGTAATACAAGTCTCTATTGCAATACCTCCCAAAGAGAGTAAAACTGTATTATTTGGATTGGGTATGAGCAGTGATGTGAACGAGATACAGAGGCTGAGGTATAAATATAAGGATGTAAAGAAGTTTCGTGAAGAATTAGATAAGGTAAATGCTTTTTGGGAGAAAAGGCTTGGTGTCATCAAAGTCAGTACATCAGATAGGGCAATGGATATTATGGTTAATGGCTGGCTTTTGTATCAGACAATATCTTGTAGAATCAATGCCAGGGCGGCCTTTTACCAATGTGGTGGGGCTTATGGATACCGTGATCAACTTCAGGATACCTTATCCCTGGTATTTACGGACCCGGGTGCTCTAAGAAATCAAATCCTTATATCCTGCAGCAGACAATTTGAGGAGGGGGATGTTCAACACTGGTGGCATCCTCCCATGGGAATTGGTGTACGAACACGAATAACCGATGATTTATTATGGCTTCCCTATGCAGCAGCACTCTATATTCAAAGTACCGGAGACTACTCAGTATTAAAAGAAGTTGTTCCCTATATCAAGGGGCCGGTGTTAGAGGAGACACAGCATGAGGTGATGTTTACACCACAGGTCTCTGATAAAGTAGATAGCGTATATGAGCATTGTAAGAAAACCATTCTAATAACTAGATTTGGTGAGCATGGACTTCCCCTAATCGGAGGTGGTGATTGGAATGATGGAATGAATGAAGTAGGTAAGGAGGGGAAAGGGGAAAGTGTTTGGCTGGCTTGGTTTTTTTATAACATGTTGGGTAAATTTATACCTCTCTGTCAACATGAAGGGGATGAAGCTTTTGCAAAGGAGTTAGAGCAAATACGAATAACACTCCTGCAAAATATTGAGAAGCATACCTGGGATGGGGAGTGGTACTTGAGAGCTTTTTATGATGATGGGACTAAGATAGGCTCAAAAGAATCTGATGAGTGTAAAATTGACTCTATCAGTCAGTCCTGGAGTATCATATCCAAAGGAGCAGCTAAGGATAGAGCTCTTATTGCAATACAGTCTGCCTGGAAATATCTTGTCAAGGAAGAGTACTCAATATCTCTGCTTTTGACACCACCCTTTGATAAGACCAGTAAAAATCCTGGCTATATTAAAAACTATATACCGGGAGTCAGGGAAAATGGAGGTCAGTATACTCATGCAGCCGTTTGGTTGGCCATAGCCACAACTATGGTTGGTGATTACAAAATGGCTCATACACTTTTTACTATGTTAAATCCCGTTCATATTACTTCCAATAAAAGAGATGCAATCCGCTATGAAAAAGAGCCCTATGTAATAGTTGCAGATATTTCCTTAAGTCCACCCTATACAGGGAGAGGAGGCTGGAGCTGGTACACCGGCTCTGCAGGCTGGACCTATCAAGGATTAGTAAATTGGTTTTTAGGAATACGCAAAGAAGTAGATCATTTAATCATTGACCCTGCCACTCCAGAAGGTTTTGGGGACTTTTCGGTGGAGTATAAATACGGATCATCCCTATATAACATTCGGGTTGAAAGCAGAAGTAAAGGGGTATTGCAGACTTCAGAAATAACAGTGGATGGAGAGAAGATTAAGGGTAACAGAGTCAAACTGAGGGATGACGGAAAAAGGCATGAGGTTATTGTATAGATTAAGGAGCAATGAAAGCTGACTATGATTAAGTTGGAATTCATTGCTTTTTCTGCTTGACATATATATCGAGTATATATATACTGAGTATATAGCTATTGAAAGGAGATCATATGGCAGTAAAACATATATTTCTTGCTATTTTAACAAAGAAGTCCATGCATGGATACGATTTGAAAAATACCTTTGAAGAGCTTGTATCAAAGCAATGGAATTTAAATTTTGGACAGGTTTATACAACCTTAAGCCGTTTAGAACGGGATGGTTTGGTTTTAGTAGAAGAGGTAAAGCAGGAAGAAAAACCTGATAAAAAGATATACAGTCTGACTGCTGATGGAGAAGAACAGCTGAAAGCCTGGTTAAGACAGGAACCGGAATGGAGTGTATTTCATGATGAGCTTTCATTTCAACTTGCTGCGCTGGAGTACTTGGACCCAAAGGAGGCACTAAGATTATTGACAGACTACCGTGTATATTTATTGGAGTTAATACGGGAATTGATTTCAAAGAAATCGGTTATAGCAGATGAAAATTCAATAACAGCCTGGATATTTGAAAGAAATATAATGAAAGCGGAGGCAGATTTAAAATGGGTAGAGAATTATATTCAGAACAAAGAGAAGTGATTATTGACCTGAAGGGTATTGTCAGAAATTATTCCAGTGGAGATAGTATTGTTAAAGCATTAAAGCCATTGGATTTGCATGTGGCTAAAGGTGAATTCATTGGAATTATGGGACCTTCTGCATCTGGGAAATCAACACTGCTGAATATAATTGGCTGTCTGGATGCACCTACGGAGGGTGATTATATATTAAATGGGTCAAATATAAACAATCTAACCGGAAGGGAAAAAGCTTCTATAAGAAATGAGATCTTCGGTTTTATATTTCAATCCTTTCATTTAATCACCCAATTAGATGTTGCAGAAAATATAGCATTGCCTCTGAAATATAGCAAGGTACATAAACATGTCAGAAGCAGTATGGTTGACAAGGTACTTAATACAGTGGGATTAAATGAGATAGGAAGACGATATCCAGATCAGTTATCAGGAGGACAGCAGCAAAGAGTGGCAATAGCCCGTGCTCTCGTAAATAATCCGGATATCATATTAGCAGATGAACCAACGGGAAATCTTGATTTGGCGACGGGTCAGAGTATCATGGAAGAACTTAAGAGACTAAATGAGGAAACTGGAAAAACAATAATTGTAATAACACATGATTCAAGAATAGCAGGATATGCTAAAAGATTAATCCGGTTGGAGGATGGTATAATTAAGGAAGATATATACCTAAACAATCATAATTCAGGTAACAGACTTAAGCCCTTTTTGGAAATAGAAGAAGGGGACTAGTTTGCCTGCAGTCAAAGTTTGCAGGTTACGGAAAGGCATGGTTATTATTATGAAGACATTTTATAAAAAGCTGCTTAGTATAGGAATTGCGATTGGTGTATTTTGTTCCCTCTTTGTGTTTACCGCAGGGCAAAGGCAATGGAGTGCTATGAAGTTAAGAGATAAAATCCTTGATTCGAATATATACAAGATAGTGGAATCATCCTCAGATTATGTATACTTTATGGGACTGGATGAGGCAAGGCAAATCATAAGTTTACTTCCGGAGGATTGCTTAACAGATTTACAAGCTCCAAGTCATACTACAGCGATTTCTTATGATAATGAGCCCATAGGTGGAAAAGTTATTGGAACAGAATTTAACTATAATCAACTTCTGGGAATGGAGACATTAGAGGGTAGATTTTTGTCAGAAGAAGATGTAAGGGAATACCGCAAGGTCTGTGTAGTAAATAGTAGTTTTTATGACCTCATACGAACCAGAAATGCCGATCATGTTGACATTAATGGTGAAGCCTATGAAATTATCGGGGTTGTATCTGAAAGCAGCAGTGGTTTACCCATGGATGGTGATATTATTGTTCCTGTTACAACCCTTTATAAATATATAGAAAAGACGGATGTAAAATCAGGTCTGATTTATCAAATTATCTTCGATAAGGGAACTTATACAAAAGCAGAATTATTAGATATCATAAAGGCTGGAGCCGATTTGATTGACGCTGATACAAGGGATTTAAAGCTTATGCCCATGCAATATGATGAGTTCAGTAATAATAATGATTTTATAAAGATATTCTCTGCTATTTTACTGATTTCTTTATTAGTACTGACTATCGCAGCCTTCAATATTATTCATATAGCAACGGCTTCCATAATGGACAGGGAACGAGAGATTGGTTTGAAAACTGCGCTGGGTGCAACAACTCGCCACATCATTGCACAAATAACGGGTGAAATCTTACTTTGTTCCCTCAGGGGAGGATTAGCAGGTGTAGCACTTGCGTCAATTGTTAATACAATAATGAACCTACGCTCCAGTCAGCTAACCTTAAGCTTCAATATTGTAACTATAATAACAGGAATCCTTCTTGCAACAATAGCGGGATTAATAACATCTTTAATTCCTGCAAGGAATGCAGCAAAGCTTGATCCATCTGCTGCACTGAGGGAGGAGTAATAGTTTTGCAGAAAGAATGCGAGCCAAGATTTATGCCCAAATTTACGATGCTTTGGCAGAAAGGAGATTATAATGAAAAAGTTGCTTAAAAATTATAAACTAAACCTGTTTACTTATATAGAATTAATATTCTCATTTATGGTAAGCAGTACAGTATTATCAATTGATTTAGGATATTTTTATAGAGTAAGGGCCAATACAGCTACGGGCTATGATACTTATTTACTCCTGATCCTGAATATTTTTACCTTTCTTGCGATAGTGGTAACAGCCATCGGCATAATGGGAATTCAGCTGATCAATATATACCGCAGGACATATGAAATCGGATTACATAGAGCGGTTGGTGCAAATAATTTAGACATAATACTACTAGTTCTTAAGGATACCTTTTTTCTTATATTAATTCCCGCTTTGGGAGGAACTCTGGCAGGAATTGCTTTAAGTAATATAATACCTTTTCATAAAATCGGTTTAGAGGTGCATATTAACATAGGATTACTTCTCATGTGCACAGTTTTTCTAGTCCTATTCACTCTTTTATCAGGGCTTCTTCCGGCAGTAAAGGCAGTGCGAATGAAGCCAGTCGAGGTTCTAAGGAAGAATAGCCCTATATCATCCCAGCGGCAAAAGATGGTAAAGGTTTATACTAGGGGTTTTTACTTTGTTGCCGGTATTATCATTATTATCGGAATTGTAATAAATCATAAATTAGAAGCACAATATAAGGAAGATATTATAAATACTACAGGTTCACCTCCAGCAACATCAAACGAGGTTCCGGGATTTACCTTTAGGAATGAAGAAGGAGAAATAATATCCTCAGATTCCTTAAAAGGTAAAAGCTATTGTCTAGTCATATGGGAGGTGGGATGTCCTGTATCTCCTGTGGTTTTTGAAGAATTGAATCGCCTGCTGACCGAAGAAACCATGAACAAAATGGATATCTATGCTGTGAATATTGATAAAACCATGAGTGAAGTAAAAGAGTATAATCAGACCAACGCTGTCTTATTTGAACCATTTATCGATTATAAAAAGTCTACAAAATGGGCTTTTCATGCAAGTGCTGTTCCAGCTATCTATATTATAGATGAAAATGGGATTATTAAAGCTAGAAGCATCGGATGGTCCGAAGCAATGAAAGACTATATCACTCAAAAAATTGCAAAAGGCTGATCTATCTCTTTGAATTTATTACTAACCCAAATTCTAATAGAATTGCCTAAAAATTCAAGTGTTTTAGCTATATATTAATTTTAATGCATTATCCTTTGATGTTATTATTGATTTTACATATTTATTATGGTAAACTTTCTGACTATAATCCTTTATACAAGAGAAAATATAGTATTGAGATACATAAGTACTTAGGGGTGCTTATATTCTCAAAGATATCTTAGTTATAACTGGTCACTTATGATTATTGCTTATAATATAGCTTAAGAGGGAAAAGAATGTTTACTAGAAAAGATTTGATTAAGTTAATCATCCCATTGATAATCGAGCAATTATTAATGGTCACCATTGGTTTTGCGGATAGTATGATGGTTTCAACCGTTGGCGAAGCTGCCGTATCTGGAGTATCGCTTGTGGATACTCTTAATATACTGCTGATTGGCCTATTTGGAGCCTTAGCTACTGGTGGAGCAGTTGTATCGGCTCAGTTTTTGGGAAATAAGGATAGGAAATCCGCCTCAAAAGCTGGAGAACAATTGATTATGGCAATAATGGCACTTTCCTTAATTGTTATGGCAATATCCTTAGTATTTGGTAAATCCATATTGGCGTTAATATTTGGACAGGTAGAAGCAGATGTAATGGGATTTTCAAGAACCTATCTATTCTATTCAGCACTTTCATTTCCCTTTATTGCTTTATATAATGCCTGTGCAGCCCTCTTTCGTTCCATGGGTAATTCAAAGATATCTATGTGGACCTCATTTGCTATGAATATCATCAATCTTATATTTAATTCTCTATTTATTTTTGGTTTTCATATGGGAGTAGCTGGTGCAGCTTTAGCAACCTTGTTTTCAAGAGGTTTTGGTGCAATTTTGTTATATATACTCTTAAAGAATAAGAAGCTAGATATTCATATGGGTATGATTCGTAATTTTAGGTTAGATATGACCATGATTAAGCGAATCCTTCGTATTGGTGTTCCCAATGGTTTGGAAAATAGTGTTTTTCAAGTTGGTAAGATACTTGTTCAAGGAGTGACTGCTAGCTTGGGAACTTCAGCTATTACAGCCAATGCAGTCTCAGGTACCATTGCTAATATGGGTGTACTGCCTGGTTCAGCCATGGGTCTGGCCTTAATTACGGTTGTAGGACAATGTATGGGTGCTAGAGATTATGAGGGTGTAAAACGATATACTTTTAATCTGATGAAATATACCTACATAATAATATCCATATGGAATTTGTTGATTGTTATATTCCTTCCTTTTATTTTAAAGTTATACAACTTAACGCCGGCAACTTTAGAGATAACATCTAAGATTACAATATATCATTGTGTGCTAGCTAGTATTATTTGGCCTTTATCCTTTACCCTTCCTAATGCACTTAGGGCAACCAATGATGTAAAGTATACTATGTGGATTTCTATGTTCTCCATGTGGTTGTTTAGAATAGCATTTAGTTATATATTAGCCCTTACTTTTGAATTAGGTGTTTTTGGTATATGGGTAGCTATGACTATTGATTGGGCCTTTCGTTCCATTTGTTTTGTCACAAGATTCCTGAAAGAAAAATATAAGAAAAATGCCATGTTGCCATAAATTGGTATTATGAGCAATGTACTAAGTCGTTCAAACAATTGAGAAATTAATTGCTGAACGACTTCTTTTTAAATAAAAAAAATATAGTATTGCATTTTATTAGTATCAAGCATATAATATATTCAAACAGTTGAACAATTACTCAACTGTACAATTGATAAATGTTACATAAGATTAAGAATTATTACAATTATAATAAGAGAGGATGTATTAGAATGAGTCAGGAATATAAATCAGCCACCTGTGATTGTGATGTGATCCATGGGCATATAGTAGAGAAAGTTGAGAAGAGTATGCCTGATGAGGAGAAGCTTTATGATTTGGCAGACTTCTTTAAAATGTTTAGTGACAGCACAAGAATTAAAATCCTATGGGCTTTGGACCAAGAGGAGATGTGTGTTTGTGATTTGGCAGTGCTTTTGAATATGACGAAATCAGCTATTTCCCATCAGTTAAAAAATTTACGACAAGAGAAGCTAGTGAAATATCGCAAAGAAGGCAAGACAGTAATCTATTCTTTGGATGACGAGCACGTTAAGAATATCTTAGAAATTGGGTTGGAGCATATTGAAGAGAGGTAATGGGATGACATATGGAGCATAAGAAAGAGTATTTACTAGAAGGTCTTTGCTGTGCAAACTGTGCAGCCAAGATAGAAAAAGAAGTGGGGGATCTGTCGGAGGTCAAGGAGGCTAACATTAATTTAATGACTAGTAAGTTAAGCGTGTCCTTAGAAGGCTCCTCTGATAATATAACTGATAAAATTAAAACAATTGTTGCTCAACATGAAGAGACAGTTGCAGTAAGGGATTTGTCTCAAGATGATAGAGAAGAAGGACACTCTCATCACCATGATTCCTCAGATAAGGGGTTAAAGGGTTATATGGTGTGTTTAATTGGGGCAGTATTACTACCCATCATCGTTACCTTAATAAATGTACCTGAGAGTGTTAAGTTTGCAGCCTTTATAATAGCTTATCTTCTGGCTGGTTATGAAATTCTGACAGTAGCTTTTAAAAATATCCTAAAAGGAAAGGTATTTGATGAAAATTTCCTTATGGCTATAGCTTCTTTGGGAGCTTTTGTTATCGGAGAACGGGTGGAAGCTATTGCTGTTTTGGTCTTTTACGGAATAGGGGAGATGCTTCAGGATATGGCTGTCCATAAGTCCCGGAGAAATATAGCTGGACTTATGGATATTCGTCCGGACTATGCTAATAAATTAACTGGTGAAACCACAACAGTTGTAGCACCCCAGGAGATTAATACAGGAGATAGAATTCTTGTAAAGCCTGGTGAGAAAATACCCTTAGATGGAGTTGTTGTTAAGGGAAGTAGTTTTATCGATACCAGAGCTTTGACCGGAGAGAGTGTTCCTAGAGAAGTCTACACTGGAGATGGAGTTTTATCAGGTACAATTAATACGAATGGTGTATTAGAGGTTGAAGTGACAAAGACCTTTGGTGAATCCACCGTCTCGAAGATACTGGAATTGGTTCAAAATGCGGGAAGTAAAAAGGCAGAAAGTGAGAAATTTATTACTAGGTTTGCCAGATATTATACTCCTATTGTAGTGTTTTTAGCAGTAGCGGTTGCAGTTTTCCCTCCAATCTTTGGTTTTGGTACTTTTACAGACTGGTTATACCGAGGCCTTAGTTTCTTAATCATATCCTGTCCCTGTGCCTTGGTTATATCAATTCCACTTAGCTTCTTTGGAGGGATTGGCGGTGGAGCAAGACAGGGTGTCCTCATCAAAGGAGGTAATTACTTAGATGCCTTAAAGCATGTGGATACTGTAGTTTTTGATAAGACGGGTACACTGACACAGGGTGTTTTTGAAGTTACCAAGATAAATCCAGCCTTGAAAGTTAAGGAGGAGAAGCTTATTTCCTTAGCAATTATTGCTGAAAGCCATTCCACACATCCCATTGCCAAATCAATTCTATCCTATGCCCAGAAGAATAAGATAGGGATAGAGGATAGGGCAGATAAGATAACAGAAATAGCAGGGCAGGGTATTATTGCAACAATTAAAGAAGACATAATCTATGCAGGAAATGATAAATTAATGCAAGGGTACAATATTAATATTAGTGCAGAGCAGGAAGAAATATCTGGAACAATTGTTCATATAGCTTTAAATAAGAAATATATGGGCTATATAATGATTACAGATCAAATTAAGCCAGGTGTCACCCAGACTATGAAACAACTAAAACAGCTAGGAGTACGAAAGACTGTAATGTTGACAGGGGACCATTACAATACAGCTAGAGATATTGCAAAGCAGTGCGGGGTAGATGAATTTGAGGCAGAGCTTTTACCCCAGGATAAAGTATCCTCCTTTGAGAAATTAAAGAATACTATGGCAGGTAAGGGTAAGATAGTATTTGTGGGTGATGGTATCAATGATGCTCCAGTACTAGCTGGTGCAGATATTGGAATTGCAATGGGAGGCATTGGTTCCGATGCAGCCATTGAGGCAGCAGATATTGTCATTATGAATGATGATATAAGTAAGATTGCCACAGCGATAAAGATTGCTCGCAAGACAAAGAAAATCGTATATCAAAATATTGCTTTTGCCTTAGGAATAAAATTAATAATTATGATTTTAGCCTTTATAGGAATAACCTCCATTTGGTTTGCCATCTTTGCAGATGTAGGTGTAGCTCTTTTGGCTTTGCTTAATGCAATGAGGGCTATGCGGGTGAAATAAGATTTATATAAGGATTACAGTAGGACATTATTATCACTGTAATCCTTTTTTGTATGGAAAAATGACACATAAGTGACAAAATTTTTCATTAAAAATATAGTTAAGAGACTAATATAAATTATTCAGTTGCCGATATATTTTATATGATAAGGCTTTGGGAGGTTAAGCAGATGATTCATACTAGAAAGATAAAGATTACCGTTGTAATGAGTATTCTTTTAACTATTGTTGCATTGCTGTTTGTGGTAGGTAGAGTAAAGGCAGAGACCTTTCCTGATTATACATTTAGAATAAGTGCACAGAAAATCAAGGATGGTACAGAATATGAACTAAAATCATCTGCCATTAATGTAAGTGTAGTAGCAGATGGTTGGGCTGCTCCTTCAACAGTTAAATGGACAAACTCTGAGCCGGGTGTTGTAAAGCTAAATTATATAGAAGGAACCCCTCATACTGTTAACCTGGTAAGGCAAGGTCCTGGTTTTTCAACGATTGTGGCTGAAATTACCCAAGGAGGATTTACTTATACCATCAGTTTTCTAGTTAGAGTTGGACTGGGTATTGATTACAACAGGACAGGAACCAAAGATGCTACAACAAACCATGATCAGATACTTATTATGAATAGTATAGGGGAGTCAAAGCCCATTTACTTAAAATATGCAGATTATGGAACTGAAACTGGAACAGAGATTGTTAATTCAGCGGTTACCTTTACAAGCAGTAATGAAGGTGTGGTATCCGTTGATGAGAATGGTTTGGTAAAAGCGAAGGGAGCTGGAAGCTCCACAATAACCATAACAAGTGATACAATGTCTTCGAAGGATAGACCCATGGAAGTGGAATTGATAGTGGTAGTAAAGCCAAACTTTGAACTAGTTTATATGGATGGTGGGAATACGAATAAGCATTTATCATCCGATAGTAATATAGATGGTAGTGGTGTTTATAATGGAATACCCTCGAATTTCATCATAGATTCTAATGCAAATTATGGCACTGATTTAGAATGGGTTATTTATCATGTAGTAGATAAGAAGAAAACCAAGATTACTAATAATATATCAAAGCATATGGAATATTCCATTAATGATGATGGTACCGTTACCTTTAGTAAGGTCAAAGCAGGTACATATGAGATTTATGCATTTACCAACAAGAAATTTGATGAGAATACTAAGGCTCCCTATGCCTATATGAAAATATATGTACCTATTGATTTTTCGGATGTGAATATTGTAATGAATGTAGGAGATACCTACGATATAATCGCAAATTCCAATATTCCCAGTAAGGACGTTTTTTTAACCCCAACAGGCTATGATTATAATGTGGTAAAATTGGATCCTACCTCCTTTGTTTTATCAGCACAAAGGAAGGGACAAGTCAAAATTAAACTAGTCTATGATACGGGCCAAAAGCTATTTGAAGGAATTATTATTCCAGACATGGAGATTACAGTCACTGTAATTGATGGAATATCGTTAAATACAACCAGTGCAACCTTGTTTACGAAAGGCACATTACAGTTGGAGGCTTTTGTAACAGACAATACAGTACCGATTGTTTGGAGCTCAAATGATCCTAGTATTGCCAAGGTGGATAATGGATTGGTAACAGCTGCTAGTTCTGTAAAAGGTGAAAAGAAAGTTACAATTACAGCTTCCCAGACAATTAATGGTGTTGTAAAGAAAGCAACCTGTGAAATTACGGTTCAGCAATCCGTATCTGGAATAACGGTAGACCCTAAAGAAGTCACATTGGACTTAAATGCATATAAGACCCTACATGCTACCATAGCACCTGATAATCTTATCGGTGTCAAATTACAATGGAAATCCTCTAATGAAAGTATTGTTAAGATTGTTGAGAGCAGCGCATTAACAGTTACTATACAGGGTGTTGGCGGCGGACATGCTGTTATTTCCGCAATTAATCAGGATAATGTTGTAGTGGGCTATTCGGCTATTACCGTTCTACAGCCTGTTACAACGGTTACACTTTCAGAAACAGCGGCTACTTTAGATTTATCCGTGAAATATCTTCAGCTAAGAGCTTCGGTTAGCCCCGTGAATGCTGTGAATAAAGATGTAACTTGGAGTACAACAGATTCCACAAAGGCAACTGTTAATGCCAATGGTTTAGTCACCCTATTAAGACCAGGAACCGTGACTATTATTGCAACCTCAAAGGATAATCCGGCAGCCGTTGCTTATTGTAATTTAAATATACAAGTTCCTGTTACATCTGTAAGTTTGGATGAAAGCAATAAGACGATGTATGTAGGGCAAACAGCTAGACTTACCTATTTAGTAAATCCAACGAATGCTAGTAATAATTCTGTTATCTGGACATCTACCAATACTTCAGTAGCTACAGTGGATGCAACAGGTAAGGTAACAGCAAAATCTGTAGGTACAGCAGTAATTATTTTAAAGTCAGTGAACGGAGGCAATTCTGTATACTGTACAATTACAGTAAAACAGGTTGCAACTGGTATTAAATTTGATGTAGCACAACTTAATTTAAAAACCGGTGAAGTATATAATATAAATGTAAGCTTAACGCCTAAAAACAGCACTGATGTAGGCATTGTGTGGAACTCTAGTGATACGAAAGTAGCTACGGTGGATGCCTATGGTAAGGTAATTGCTAAAAATGCAGGAACCACAATCATTATGGCAAGAACGGAAGCAGGGGGTGTTGCTTATTGTAGAGTAACAGTAACACAGGCTGTTAAGGGATTGATATTGAATTTTTCAGAAAAGACCATATTCAAAGGTGGAGAATTTACCCTAGATGCAACCATAAATCCCAGTACTGCAACCATGCTGGATGTAACTTGGAAGAGTTCTAACACTAAGATTGCTACTGTAAGTAATAAAGGTGTGGTAAAAGGTCTAGAAGGCGGTGTTGCAGTCATTACCTGTACTTCTGTCGATGGAGGATTTAGCGCTACCTGCGTAGTAACTGTTAAGGAAAGTGTTTCATCAATTAAATTGAATTATGATACCTATAATCTAGGTGTTAAAAAGACAGTAATGTTGGTTGCAACAGTCACGAATGAGACTGCGACCAATCAGAAGGTAACCTGGAAATCCAGTAATTCCAAAATTGCAACTGTTAATCAAAAGGGTAAGGTAACAGGTATTAAGGCGGGGTATGCTACCATAACTGCAATTGCCCAGGATGGCAGTGAAGTAGAAGCAAGCTGCGAGATTAGAGTTGTAAAACCGGTTACTAGTATATCTCTTAGTAGATCAACTATAACTATGTTTGTAGGAGATTCAAAGAAAATTACTGCAACAGTAAGACCTACCAGTGCCACCATTAAGACGGCAAAATGGTCATCCAGTGATGAAAGCGTAGCAATTGTTGATGTTGATGGTACAGTAATAGCGATGAAAGCAGGAAACACAATAATTACTGCAGAAGCAATGGATAGCAGTGGAAAGAAATCAATTTGTTATGTTACAGTATATGACCGGGTTGCCTCCACAGGAATAACCTTACAGGATAAGAAGCTTACAATGGTTCGGGGGGAAAGCAAAATAGTACCATCAGTAAAGATACCATCAAACTCCACCGATGGTGTAACCTGGAGTACAGATAATGCGGCAGTCGCTTCCGTTAATAAGAAGACAGGAAGGATAACTGCTAAATCCACAGGAGTAGCATATATCTCTGCTATGACCGAATCAGGTAAAACAGCTACAGTTGAAGTCATTGTAATCGGGTTGAATGTGTCCAAATTAGAGACGGAGCAATATACGACCTATAACCAGGCATTATCCGTAGAAGGAGCCACAGGCTCAGTAACCTGGCGTGTTGATAATCCTTTAGTAGCCGTTGTATATAGCGATGGTACGGTTAGTACAAGGGGAGTAGGTACAGCTACAATTACAGCGACCGTTAACGGAAGAAAGCTAACCTGTAAGATAACAGTGAAGAAAATGCAGTAATAATAAAGTAGTTATTAATAATTAAGATGTGATAAATATCTGCCAGATTAGGGTGTTTTGGTTATAGACAAGATGCTAAGTCTGGCAGATTTATTATATAAATTAAAATCCCATCAAAACAAATAGATAAAATAGACTTATCAAATAGATAAAATAGACTTATTCCTTTGTTCATGTTGATGAAAGTATAGAGAAGTATTTGTAAATTCTCACAGTAAATAAAATTCAGATTGATTATGGAATTTTATTATGTTAAAATAAACACAGAACATATGTTTCACTTAGAAGGTTTCTGAGTGATTATGTAGTCATGATTAAAAGTTTACCAAGGTCTTTATAAGAATAAATATTGATATTATTGAGTTGTTAATAAACTAATATTTTATATTCCTGAAGAAAGAATTAATAAAGAGAAATGAGGGAAGATATTGTTAGCTAGCCTACATGTTAAGAATTTTGCAATAATTAATGAAGTTGAAGTATATTTTAAAGATCATCTTAATATTATGACAGGTGAGACAGGTGCAGGTAAATCTATCATTATAGGTTCCCTGAATGCTGCCCTTGGTGCTAAGATTAACAAAGACATTGTAAGAGCTGGTGCAGATTATGCTTTGATTGAATTGATCTTTGAATCCAAGAATGAAGCTGTATTTAATCTGATGAATGAGCTGGATATCCCCATAGAGGGTGAACAGATTATCATTTCCAGAAAGATTATGTCAAGTCGTAGTGTATGTAAAATCAATGGAGAGAATGTTACTGCCTCAGCCCTGGCATCTGTAGCAGGACTTTTAATTGATATTCACGGGCAGCACGAACATCAGTCTCTTTTACATAAACACAAGCATATGGAGATTGTTGACCGGTTCGCTAAAGATGAGATAGGATCACTAAAGCAAGAACTGGAAGTTAGTTTTAAAGAGTATATGAAATTTAAGCATGAATACGAACAATCGGGTATTGATGAAGAAAAACGTCTAAGAGAAATTTCTTTTTTAGAATACGAAATTAATGAAATTATAAGTGCGGCATTACTTCCTGATGAGGATGAAGAACTTACTGTTAGGTATAAGAAATTAGCTAATTCTAATACTATATTAGAAGGAATGCGGAATGTCTATCAATATACAGGATATGATGGTGCGGCTGCAGGTGATTTTATTGGACGAGCAATGAGGCAGCTAATCAAAATAGCTGAATTTGATGACAAAATCAATGGGTTTCTTAATCAAGTATCGGACATAGATGGGCTTTTGAATGATTTAAACAGAGATCTTGCGCAGTATATCTCAGATATAGATAATCCAGAGGAAGAGTTGATGGAGGTTACTAAGCGATTAGATCTCATTAATCATCTGAAAACAAAGTACGGTAATTCCACGCAGCAGATTCTAAATTATTGTCGGACCTGTGAAGAAAAGCTAGCTAAATTTCGAGATTATGATGATTACATGGCTAAGCTTCGTGAACAATTAGAAGTTTCAGAAACTAAACTGCGTACCTTATCCTATCAATTGTCCGAGATAAGAAAGAGAAAGGCGAAGGAACTTTCTGTAAAGATAACTGAGTCATTAGTAGCACTTAATTTCCTCGATGTGAGATTTGATATGAGGTTTGTTCAGAACGAGAACTATTCGGCAAATGGCTTTGATGATGGGGAGTTTATGATCTCAACAAACCCTGGGGAAGGATTAAAACCTTTGGTGGCAGTAGCCTCAGGAGGTGAGCTCTCAAGAATAATGCTTGGTATTAAATCTGTATTGGCGGATAAGGATGAAATTGAAACTTTAATTTTTGATGAAATTGATGTTGGTATAAGCGGAAGAACAGCACAAAAGGTATCCGAGCAGCTTTCCAATATTGCAAAGCATCATCAGATTATTTGTATTACACATTTGGCTCAGATAGCTGCAATGGCAGATTCTCATTATATTATTGAGAAGACAACCGATGGAATTACTACCCAGACTACAATTAATAATTTATCAGAGGAAGAATCAATTGATGAATTGTCTCGTATTCTTGGTGGTGCTGAGATTACAGAACGTGTTAAAGATAATGCAAGAGAAATGAAAGAATTAGCTCTAGCTACTAAAAAATACAAGCTTTAAAAATTAAAAAAAAGGTATACTAAAATTAAGGATATACAATACTATGTATATCCTTTTTTGATTCTTGAGAATGAAAACACATGTTTATCACTATATCAATTCTGCTGCATTATTAAACTGTATGAAAAAAGGATATACGCATAAAAAAGGTATGAGGTGAAAGGATGAGGAGCAAGAGAATATACAGAAGGGTATTAGTTTGCCTTTTTATAACAAATATGTTTTTTTGGGGTTTCTATTTTTATAATTATATAGATAAAAAAATTCCTGATGAGATTAAAATGTTGGTAGGAAAACAGGAGAATTTTGATTTTGGTATGCCAATGGAGGCAAAAATAGAAACCCAAGATATAGGTGTTATCAGCGTTAATGATTTAAGTGTACCATCTAATCAAATTAATATTAATATGAATGAGCCCTTTACATTAAAATCCTCACAAACAGGGGAATATGATATAAGTTTGAAGCTATTTGGTATATTTAAATTTAAAAATATATCCCTGGACATAATAGAATCTACTAAGTTAATACCATGTGGAAATCCAATTGGTATCTATGTTGAGACAGACGGTATATTGGTTCTTGGCGGTGGTAAAATAACTGGTGAGGATGGACTTAATTATGAGCCTGTGAGTAATAAATTAAAATCAGGTGATTATATTCTCAAGATAAATAATATTGATTTAACCAAAAAAAAGGACTTGATCAATGAAATTCAAAAATGTAATGGTAAGAACATCACCTTATTAGTTAGAAGAAATGGTGAAAATATAACAGTAAGTATAACACCTATTAAAACCGTAAGTGGAAGTTACAAAATAGGAGCGTGGATAAGGGATAATACTCAGGGAATTGGTACTATGACCTTTATTTCTCCAGATGGTCACTTTGGCGCTTTGGGACATGGTATCACAGATATTGATACAGGATTACTGATGGATGTGAAGCAAGGCTCAATTTATAAAGCAGAGATTATGTCTATCGTAAAAGGGAAGGAAGGAGAGCCTGGTGAATTAATAGGTATGATTCGCCAAAGCAAAAGATATAGAATAGGAAGCGTTGCTAATAACACATACCAAGGTATTTTTGGTGAGATTCAAAGGGATTTTACTAATGATTTTGATTCAACACCATTGGAAATTGGTTTAAAACAAGAAATAGAAAAAGGTAAAGCAATCATTCGTTGTACGGTAGAGGACAAAATCGAAGATTTTGATATTGAAATTGTCAGTACCGATATCAGCAACAGTAATCATAGCAAGGGAATTGTACTTCGTATCACAGATCCAAGATTGCTTAATATGACAGGAGGTATAGTTCAGGGTATGAGTGGCAGCCCTATTATTCAAAATAATAAGATAATTGGTGCAGTTACGCATGTATTTATACAGGATTCAACGAAAGGTTACGGGACATTTATAGAGAACATGGTAAATAATTTAGAATAAACAATTCTTTTGTTAGAAAAAATAATCGACGAAATATCTTAAAAAACCATGCATTTACTTTTAGTTTTACAGCACATAAATTGTTTAAAACTTCCAAATATACAAAATGTTGTGGTTACAGATTTTTCAACTAATAATACCCTATTTTACCTGTCGAAAGGTGCGACAAGAAACATTTGATAGTTGAAGGTGATATAGATATAATTCATTTATGGCAAATATTTACAAACGCATTTAAGGTACAAAAGAGTAAAAATTGGGACATAATGTTGTATCGTGGTTAATAATGTAAATAATTAATAAGAAAAGTCATATTATGGTACATTTATTTTGTGTATTATGCTAATTTGATATTTATTGACGCACTGTTATAGCAGAGGTATAATATAATAAAACAACATGAAACCCAAAAGGCTACAGTAAAACTCACAAAAAGAGAAATTCAAGTACAGACAACCTAAAAAATGCGCAAGAGTTTACAAAAGGGAATTATAGAAGGAAGAGTTATTTAAACGGCGAAGAAATGAAAAAATGTTATGGAGGTTGGAAAATGAGCAAAATTAATGTAGCTATTGTTGATGACAATGAAAGGATGGTAAATCTACTCGAGGATATTTTGAAAGAAGATGCGGATATCGAAGTAGTTGGTAAATCAGAAAATGGTATTGACGCTTTAGATATGATTAAAGAGAAAAAGCCAGATGTAGTTTTATTAGATCTAATTATGCCGAAGCTTGATGGTCTTGGTGTTATGGAGAAGGTTCGTAGAGATTCTGAATTCAAGAAAAATCCTTCATTTATTGTTATTACAGCCATTGGACAAGAAGGGGTTACCGAAAATGCATTTGAGCTGGGAGCTAATTATTACATAATGAAACCCTTTGATAATAATGTGATATTATCAAGAATTAAACAAATAAAAGGGGATTATCACAGTAAACTTATTGATAATCATAGCAGTAAGGTTAGCACCTTTGAGAATAAGAGTGCATATATTGAAAGAAATTTAGAATCCGATGTAACTAACATCATTCATGAAATTGGTGTACCGGCACACATTAAAGGATATCAGTACTTACGCGATGCGATTATGATGTCAGTTAATGATGCGGAGATGTTAAATTCTATAACCAAATTATTATATCCATCCATTGCAAAACGTCATAAAACTACACCCAGTAGAGTAGAAAGAGCTATTCGTCATGCAATTGAAGTTGCCTGGAGTAGAGGTAAGATGGATACCATAGATGAATTATTTGGTTATACAGTGAGTAATGGTAAAGGCAAGCCTACAAATTCAGAATTTGTTGCTTTGATAGCTGATAAAATTAGACTGGAATATAAGTTAAGAGCATAGAATATAATTGATAAGGACATGCCGTATATAACTTTTATAAACGGCATGTCCTTTCTAATGCTGTAGGAAAATGTGCGAAGTGTCAGCAAGCTGACGCCTTTTTGTAGATAGACATGTATAAATTTTGAAGATTTGAGAACAATTAGTTCAGGGTATGTATCCATTCTCTGGAAGCCCTGCAATATAGCAGGTTTCAAAAGTGCACAAAAATGATAGTCTTTTAAAATGAATTATAAACATTATCATAATATTATAGAAATAAAGAATAAATCTCTTGATATTTTATCTTAAATTAGGTAAAATAAATCTGCATTGAGAAATTTTTGTCAATGCATTAATTTAATTAATTGCTGTCTACGGACGGTAAATTATAAATTTATAATTAGGAGGAATATTATAATGGCAGTAAAAGTAGCAATTAATGGTTTTGGACGTATCGGCCGTCTTGCTTTCAGACAGATGTTCGGTGCAGAAGGTTATGAAGTTGTAGCAATTAACGATTTAACAGACGCAAAGATGTTAGCTCACTTATTAAAATACGATTCCGCACAAGGAAGATATGCTAAAGCTGATACAGTGGTTGCAAAAGATAGCTCAATTGTGGTTGATGGCAAAGAGATTCAAATCTATGCTCAGAAAAATCCCGCTGATTTACCTTGGGGTGAGCTCGGTGTAGATGTAGTTCTTGAGTGTACCGGATTCTTCACATCCAAAGCAAAGGCTCAAGCTCATATAGATGCAGGTGCTAAGAAGGTTGTTATTTCCGCTCCAGCTGGTGATGATCTTCCTACTGTTGTATTCAGTGTTAATGAGAATACATTAAAGGCATCTGATACTATTATTTCAGCGGCATCTTGTACTACTAACTGTTTAGCTCCTATGGCTGACACATTAAATAAATTAGCTCCAATTGAAAGAGGATTTATGACAACTATCCATGCTTATACTGGTGATCAGATGACTCTTGATGGACCTCACTCCAAAGGTGACTTAAGAAGAGCTCGTGCTGCAGCTGTAAATATCGTTCCTAACTCCACAGGTGCTGCTAAGGCAATTGGTCTTGTTATCCCTGAGTTAAGCGGTAAATTAGACGGTGCTGCACAGAGAGTTCCTGTTCCTACAGGTTCTATAACAGAGTTAGTTGCTGTAGTTAACGGTAAAGTTTCTAAAGCTGATATCAACGCAGCAATGAAAGCAGCAGCTAGTGCATCCTATGGTTACACTGAAGATGAGATCGTATCTTCTGACGTAATTGGTATCACATATGGTTCTTTATTCGATGGTACACAGACTAAGGTTACTGATTTAGGCGAAGGTAAGACTCTCGTTAAGGTTGTTTCCTGGTATGATAATGAGAATTCATACACAAGCCAGATGGTTAGAACAATCAAATACTTTGCTGAATTAGCATAATTTTAGTTCATGACAAGTGAATTAGCTTACTAATTTAAGAGTATGCTTATTTGATCCATCATGGGTCCGGTCTTTCAGGACCGGGCCTTTTTTTAATCAATAGGAAAAGTGTGTCCTATTGAATGAAAAGCCCTCTAGAAATTTATATTCGATGCTTTAAATAATTGATATAGTAACTGCCCATAATGGCAGATTGGAGGTTCTTATGTTAAATAAAAAATCTGTTGATGATATTGATGTAAAAGGGAAAAGAGTTTTAGTTAGATGTGATTTCAATGTTCCTCTTCAAGAAGGAAAGATTACAGATGAGAATCGTCTTGTTCAGGCTCTTCCTACTATCCAAAAATTACTCAAAGATGGTGGTAAGGTTATTCTTTGCTCCCATTTAGGTAAGCCAAAGGGTGAACCTAAGCCTGAATTATCTTTAGCACCAGTTGCTGAAAGATTAGCTGTATTATTAGGACAAGAAGTTAAATTTGCAAAAGATGATAATGTAGTTGGAGATAATGCAAAAGCTGCAGTTTCTGCAATGAAAGAAGGCGAAGTGGTTCTTCTTGAGAATACTCGTTATAGAGCAGAAGAGACCAAGAATGGGGAAGCATTTAGCAAGGATTTAGCTTCACTTTGTGATGTATTTGTTAATGATGCTTTTGGTACTGCTCACAGAGCACACTGCTCCAACGTAGGTATTACACAATTTGTTGACACTGCTGTTGTTGGTTACTTAATGCAGAAGGAGATCGAGTTCCTAGGTAATGCAGTAAATAATCCTCAGAGACCTTTTGTTGCTATCCTTGGTGGATCTAAGGTTTCCAGCAAGATTTCCGTAATAGAGAATCTTCTTGATAAGGTAGATACTTTAATTATCGGTGGAGGTATGGCTTATACCTTTATGAAATCTCTTGGAGAAGAAGTTGGTAAGTCTTTATTAGAGGCTGATTATATTGACTATGCTAAGAAAATGATGGAAAAAGCAGAGAAAAATGGCGTTAGACTGCTAATTCCTATTGATACAGTAGTTGCTAAAGACTTTAGTAATGATGTTCCATATAAGACCGTTGGTCGTGGAGAAATTGAAGCTGATTATGAAGGTCTTGATATCGGCGAGAAGACATGTGAACTCTATACAGATGCTATTAAAGATGCGAAGACCGTAGTATGGAATGGACCAATGGGTGTATTTGAATTATCAAATTTTTCCGCTGGTACAATCGCAGTAGCAAAGGCATTATCTGAGATTGATGCAACTACTATTATTGGTGGTGGAGATTCAGCTGCAGCTGTAAATATTCTTGGTTTTGGTGATAAGATGTCTCACATATCTACCGGTGGTGGTGCTTCCCTTGAATTCTTAGAGGGTAAGGAACTCCCTGGTGTAGCTGCTGCTAATAACAAATAATTTCATAATAAATATTAACTATTGTAGCAAGCTTTTCTAATGATTTTTTGGTGTGTTAAAGCAATACTATGAAAGTGAAGGTATTGTAAATCAATAAGGATACAGGAAAATCATGCTATAATATGGTAAACAGGAGGAAGATTATGCGTAAGAAAATTATAGCTGGTAACTGGAAGATGAATAAGACACCTGCTGAGGCAGTTGCTTTAATTAATGAGTTAAAGCCCTTGGTAGCTACTGATGAGGCTGACGTAGTATTTTGCGTACCTACTGTATCTTTAACAACTGCACTTGAGGCAGCAAAAGGTACAAATATTGAAATAGGTGCCCAGAATATGTACTATGAAGAAAGCGGTGCTTACACAGGAGAAATTGCTCCCAATATGTTAACAAGCATTGGCATCAAATATGTAATCATCGGACATTCTGAAAGAAGAGAATATTTTGCAGAGACTGATGAAACTGTTAATAAGAAAGTTCTTAAGGCATTTGAACATGGCATTACACCAATCGTATGTTGTGGTGAAACTTTAACACAGAGAGAACAGGGTGTAACCATTGACTTTATCCGTCAACAGATTAAAATTGCTTTCTTAAATGTAACTCCTGATCAGGCAAAGTCAGCAGTAATTGCTTATGAGCCTATTTGGGCTATTGGTACAGGTAAGGTTGCTACAACAGAGCAGGCTGAAGAAGTGTGCAAAGCAATCCGTGAGTGCATTGCCGAAATCTATGATGATGCAACTGCAGCTGCTATCCGTATCCAATACGGCGGTAGTGTAACAGCAGCAAGTGCAGCAGATTTATTCTCCCAGGCAAATATTGATGGTGGTCTAGTTGGAGGCGCAAGCTTAAAAGCTGATTTTGGTAAGATTGTAAATTATAAGTAAGATTAAATTATAGTTTCATTCTGGTAAAAATATTCGATTAAGTCGAATTATTAGCCAGGATGAAACTATCTTAATCCTAGGCTAAAATATATTACTATATAGACGCACCGAGGGAAGCCAGTGTGCATCCGCCGGAGACACCCTAACCTTGATAGTTAAGTTAAAAGTCTTGGATAGGTGAATTTTGAGTATTTACTTTACCTCAAATATGGTGCATAATCTTATTTGAGGTTTTGCCAAAGAGCAGGCTTAGTTTAAAAACCTATTAATATAGAGAACAGGCATGTATTACTAGTATGTTTGAAAGGAATTTGTTTAAAAGAGTTCCTTAGGAAAAGGAGTATGATTATGAGTTCTAAAAAACCTACAGTTTTAATGATATTAGATGGATATGGTCTCAATGACAAAAAAGAAGCCAATGCCATAGCAGAAGCTAAAACCCCTGTTATGGACAAAATTATGGCGGAGTATCCTTTTGTAAAGGGCTATGCAAGTGGAATGGCGGTTGGTCTTCCTGAGGGACAGATGGGTAATTCTGAAGTAGGTCATATCAATATGGGCGCAGGGCGTATTGTATATCAGGAATTGACCAGAATTACCAAGGAAATAGAAGATGGTATATTCTATCAGAATGCAGCTTTTTTAGCTGCCATTGATAACTGCAAGAGAAATGGTTCAGCTCTTCATTTATTTGGTTTACTTTCTGATGGTGGAGTTCATAGCCACAATACTCATCTTTATGCATTACTTGAACTTGCCAAAAAGCAAGGTTTAAGCAATGTATATGTACATGCTTTTCTAGATGGCCGAGATACAGCTCCTACATCAGGAAAGGGCTTTGTTGAAGAACTTTGGGAAAAAATGCAGATACTGGGTGTTGGTAAGATCGCTTCTGTAATGGGTCGTTATTATGTAATGGACCGTGATAATCGCTGGGATCGTGTAGAGAAAGCATATCGTGCTATGGTTTATGGAGAAGGTGAAACAGCAGAAAGTGGTGTTCTCGCTGTCCAAAATTCCTATGAAGCAGAAAAATATGATGAATTTGTATTACCTACAGTAGTAATGGAAGAGGGCAAGCCTGTAGCAACCATTAAAGATAAAGATTCTGTAATCTTCTTCAACTTTAGACCGGATAGAGCAAGAGAAATTACAAGAGTTTTCTGTGATGATGAATTTACAGGTTTTGAACGGGAGAAGAGACTCAATTTAACTTATGTATGCTTCTCTGAGTATGATATTACCATTCCTAATAAATTAGTGGCATTCCATAAGGTATCCATTGAAAATACCTTTGGACAGTTTTTAGCAAAGAATAAAAAAACACAATTACGTATGGCTGAGACTGAGAAATATGCTCATGTTACTTTCTTCTTTAATGCTGGTATTGAGGTGCCCAACGAAGGAGAAGACCGTATCCTAATTAACTCTCCCAAGGTAGCAACCTATGATCTTCAACCAGAGATGAGTGCATTTTTGGTAGCTGATAAATTGGTAGAAGCCATTAAGTCTCAGAAATATGATGTAATCATTGTAAACTTTGCTAATCCGGATATGGTAGGACATACTGGAATTGAAGCTGCTGCAATTAAAGCGATTGAGGCTGTTGACAAATGTGTTGGTATGGCAGTGGATGCATTACTTGAAGTAGACGGGCAGATGTTTATCTGCGCTGACCATGGCAATGCAGAGCAGTTAGTAGATTATACAACAAATGAGCCCTTTACAGCGCATACGATTAATCCAGTTCCTTTTATCTTAGTAAATTATGATAAGGATTATACTTTAGCTGAAGGTGGTCGTCTTGCGGATATCATTCCTACTATGATAGATATGATGCATATGACAAAGCCTGATGAAATGACAGGGAAATCCCTTTTGATCAAAAAATAGGTTGTATTTATTTAAATAGTATGATATTATTAAGTTTAGTTTTTAGGAGGTGTAGCCATGGATATTTTAAAGTTAGCCATTCAGATTGTATATGTTTTAGTTTGTATAGCATTAACGTTTATTGTATTAAGACAAGAAGGTAAAGTTGGAGGCTTATCAGGAGCACTTTCAGGGTCAAGTGAAACATACTGGGCTAAGAATAAAGGCCGCTCTGCTGAAGGGAATTTAGACAAAGCAACAAAGATTTTAGCTGCTGCTTTTTTAATACTTTCTGTAGTACTTAATTTAAAAATTTGGTAATTAATGATTAATTTTATGAGACTGATACAAGACATTTCTTTCTTGCTTTACATGAGATAAATGTTTTGTATCAGTCTCTTTTTTATTTCATAGGAAAATTCTCGTTACTTTATAGTGTTAAATTATGACCCTATGAAAAAAAAAATCACTGCGTGAAGCATGCGCACCTCGCAGCAAGGAAGTATATTGCTTCGCAATCCCCTCGGGCGCGAAGTGTCAGCAAGCTGACACTTTCTTGTGTTGTAGGAAATTGCGCCAAGTGTCAGCTAGCTGACAATTTGTATTCCCGTGTGTTTTAAAAGTAAGAAATATATGGTATACTAATAGTAGAAGTTGCTGGACTATTTTTGTTGCTTGTTAATATCACATTTAGGAGCTTATATGAAAGAGAAGGAATTATTAGAAGAAAAAAAAGCTATGCTGGAGGATTTGTTTGCCAGTAAAGAATATAAACCAATGCGTTTTAAGGAACTGGTGGGATTATTACAGGTTCCAAGATCTTCAAAGCATGAGTTAAAGGCAGTATTGGATCAGCTCATATCAAAAGGAACGATTATGATTGATCCTCAGGGACGTTATAAAAAGCCGGGTGATGATGTAAAAGTAGGTATATTCTCAGGGACTCAAAGAGGTTTTGGCTTTGTTGTTTTAGAAGGAGAGGAGCAGGATATTTTCATTCCCGGAGATGCTACAAAAGGAGCGCTTCATGGGGATAAGGTAGCAATCACAATTACAGATGAACAGACGGGTAAGAGAAGAGAAGGAAGAGTATTAACCATTCTGGAGCGTGGTAATACTGAGATTGTAGGAACCTTTGAAAAGAGTAAGAATTTTGGATTTGTAGTGCCTGATAACCAGAAATTTGCCAAAGATATCTTTATTCCTAAGGAATTTACCCAAGGTGCTGTTAGTGGACATAAAGTGGTAGTTAATATAACGAGCTATGGAGACACAACCCATAGCCCTGAGGGTAAGGTTGTGGAAATACTTGGTCATGTTAATGATCCTGGAGTTGACATTATGTCTGTAATAAGGGCTTATGACCTGCCTGTGACATTTCCCGATGGAGTTATTCGCTCTTTAGATAAAGTACCCGAGGAGATAGATGAGAAAGAAATAGTTAACAGGCTAGATATCAGGGGTCTTCAAACAGTGACCATAGATGGAGAAGATGCGAAGGATTTAGACGATGCCATCAGCATTACGAAAGAAGGGGATATCTATCATCTTGGAGTACACATTGCCGACGTTACTCATTATGTTAAAGAAGATGAACCTCTTGATAAGGAAGCTTTAAAGAGGGGAACCAGTGTCTATCTAGTCGACCGTGTTATCCCCATGTTACCTCATAAGCTTTCCAACGGAATATGTTCTCTCAATCCCGGAGTGGATCGTCTTGCTTTAAGCTGTTTTATGGACATTGACCAAAAAGGTAGCGTAATTGGTCATAGGATAGCAGAGACAGTAATTAGATCTGACCGTCGAATGACCTATACCAATGTAGCTAAGATAGTTGAAGATAATGATGAAGAGGTAAAGAAGGAATACGAGGATCTAGTACCCATGTTTTTACTGATGCAGGAATTGGCGGATGTATTGAAGATAAGAAGACATAAACGTGGATCTATTAATTTTGACTTTCCAGAAAGTAAAATTATTGTAGATAAGATAGGTAGACCTTTAGAAATCAAGCCCTATGAGAGGAATAAAGCCACCAAGATTATTGAAGAATTTATGTTAATCGCTAATGAGACAGTGGCAGAAGACTTCTTCTGGCAGGAGAAACCCTTCATATATCGTACCCATGATAATCCAGATGATGAGAAGATTAAAAAGCTTGCTATCTTCATCAATAATTTTGGTTATAGCATTAAGATTGGCCAGGAAGAGATACATCCAAAGGAATTACAAAAGCTTTTAAATAAGGTAGAGGATACACCAGAGGAAGCCCTCATTAGCAGGCTGACCTTACGATCTATGAAACAAGCGAAATATACAGTAACAAATACAGGACATTTCGGCTTATCCGCTAAATATTATTGCCATTTTACTTCACCAATTAGGCGTTATCCGGACTTACAGATACACCGTATTATAAAAGAAAATCTTCGGGGTAGGCTAGAGGAGAAGAGAATAAAGCATTATGAGAAGATTCTTTTTGAAGTGGCAAACCATTCTAGTAAAACTGAGCGCAGGGCTGATGAATCTGAGCGTGAAGTGGAAAAACTCAAAAAGGTAGAATATATGATGAAGCATATTGGTGAAACCTTTGAAGGAGTAATCTCAGGAATAACCTCCTGGGGTATGTATGTGGAACTGCCCAACACCGTCGAGGGAATGATTAGAGTCAGTGAGATGCAGGATGATTATTACATTTATGATGAAGAGCATTACCAGATGGTAGGGGAGCACACCAAAAAAATATATAAATTAGGACAGATGGTCAAAGTGGTGGTAGAGAATGCAGACAAACTCCTACGAACCATAGATTTTGTCCTTGTGGAGGAAGAAGAATAAAGTGGGGGAAAATACGAAGTTAATAGCGAATAATAAGAAGGCGTACTTTGATTATTTTATAGAAGAGAAGTATGAGGCGGGCATCGCATTACATGGTACAGAGGTAAAATCCCTGCGAATGGGAAAATGTAGCGTCAAAGAATCCTTTCTAAGAATAGAGAAGGGTGAAGTATTTATCTATGGTATGCATATCAGCCCTTATGAGAAAGGGAATATCTTTAACAAAGACCCCTTGAGGGTAAGAAAATTGCTGCTGCATAAATTTGAGATTAATAAAATAGCAGGAAAGTTGGCAGTTAAGGGCTTTACTCTTGTGCCTCTCTCTGTTTATTTTAAGGGCAGTCTTGTGAAGGTGGAGATAGGCCTAGCACGAGGTAAGAAGCTTTATGATAAACGTGAGGATATAGCAAAGAAGGATATGAGACGAGAGGCGGAGAAGGATTTTAAAGTAAAGAATTTGTACTAAAGAATATATACTGGGTTTATACTTCTGCCCTAGCATTTGATAAGAGATATAGTATATGATAAATATTATATACTTAGAAGGGAACTATCTAAGTAAAAGGATGAACCCTCCCCTTGCTTAAGTAGGATTTATATTTACTATGTGTATTGTACAAAGGTTTAAGAATAGGAAACATCTATATTAATCGACCTAAGAGAGGAGATACTCAAATGATTAAAATGGCTATCATAGGTCCTGGTTCCATAGCAGAGAAGATGGCAAATACCATTGCAGGCTTGGAGGAGGTTGAGGCTTATGCTGTCGCTTCCAGGGATTTGGAAAAGGCAAAGGCATTTGCAGACAAATTTGGATTTCAAAAAGCCTATGGTTCTTATAAGGAGATGTTGGAGGATAAGGAGGTAGAGCTGGTTTATGTTGCTACGCCCCACTCCCATCACTATCAACACGCCAAGCTATGCTTGGAACATAATAAACATGTTTTAGTTGAGAAGGCTTTTACTGTCAATGGGAAGCAGGCTAAGGAATTAATTACCTTAGCAGAATCTAAGGGACTGTTGTTGTCAGAGGCAATCTGGACTAGATATATGCCTTCGAGAAAGATAATTGATGATATTATAGCAAGAGGGGAGATTGGTACTCCAACATCTCTTATGGCTAATCTGGGCTATAATAATTCCCATTTGGAACGGATGCAAAAACCAGAGCTAGCGGGTGGAGCTCTCCTTGATCTTGGTGTGTATTTACTGCATTTTGCAGGAATGGTATTCGGCAAGGAGGTAGATAAAATAGTATCCACTGCTACTATGACGGATACGGGTGTAGACAGCAGGGATAGCATAACCTTGATATATAAGGATGGTAGGACAGCAGTAATGCATTGCAGTATGCTTGCTGTACTAGATCGCAGGGCAGTAGTATTTGGAACAGAAGGATATTTGGTAGTTCAAAATCTGAATAATCCAGAGAAAATCACAGTCTATAATAGTGAGCACCAGGAGGTAGCTGTCTATAATCCTCCTGAACAAATTACTGGTTTTGAATACCAGGTACTGGCATGTAAAGAAGCAATTGAACAGGGCAAAACAGAATGTGAAGCAATTCCTCATAAAGAGATCCTACGAATCATGGAGATGATGGATGAGATGCGCACTCAGTGGGGATATGAGATACCAACTGTGTAACTTGGTTTTTAGATGAATATGAGAAAGCTTGTAATCTTCATTTGGGTTACAAGCTTTCTCTTTATTTTTGTTTGTGAATTAATATAGACTGGTTGATTATAAATCAAAGCTTTTAGTTTTTAAATCACAGTAATGCCGTCCTTTTACTGCTGTAAATTGAAGTACACAGTAATCTGGATCTGTAACTCCTTTTTTATAGAACATCGTATCTCCTGTTCTCCAAATATCCTCCTTGGTTTGGGTATCTTCTAATACCTTCATAGTTCCCGTGAGCATAACACCTTCGTAACGAAAACGGCCTTTATTGAAGAAGTAGACACTTGCTTTTTCGTTATCTCTATACTGACTCACGCGCATTGACGAAGTGTTTGTTGAAAAGTAAAAGCAGTTGCCCTCTATCTTACGTGGCATAAGCATTGCTTTCATATTTGGAAAGCCATTCTCGTCGACTGACGCAATAAAGGCAACTTTCTGCTTTTCAATAAATTCAAATATTTGTTCTTTTGTTTTCATATGTGCGCCTTTCTCTTATGGATAGTTCTCATGGTAATATTTTACTACACTCATATGATTTTTTCCACTGTTTGTTTAGAAATAAGTGTTGACAATTTGCAGTACACAGTGTACTATGTAACTAGAACACTAGGGAAGAGGAGGCTAAGGATGGAATTTATTCATAATATCCCAATATATCTTCAAGTGATGCAAGATATAAAAAGAGATATCGTAAATGGAACTATGCCTATGGGTGAGAAGATGCCTTCTAGTAGAGAACTGGCTATAAAATATAAGATAAATCCCAATACAGCAAGTCGCATCTATAAGGAATTAGAGTTAGAATTGGTTTGTTTTACAAAGCGAGGACTAGGTACCTATGTGACAGAAGATAAAGAGATTATTTTCCGGATTAGAGAGGAGATGGCTCAGGAATTCATCAGTAATTTTATTGCAGGGATGAAAGGACTTGGTTATAAGAAAGAAGAACTAAGACAAATTATTGCAGAACGATATGGAGAGGAAGAGTGAGAGATAAATCTTTCACTCACAAAGTATGCGCCTGGGTAACCAAATTGTGAAGGACACACTTGGTGCAAACTTATTAGGGTAGAAAGCTTGTCCAGGTCTGAGGAGGGAATATATATGTTATGTGAGATGAGGGAAGTAAGTAAAAATTTTGGAGAGAAAAATATTATTCAAAATGTAAATTTAACCTTGGAAGCAGGAAGTATTTATGCCTTGCTTGGGGAGAATGGAAGTGGTAAATCCACTTTGATGAAGATGATTGTTGGACTTGTCAAAGCAGATGGAGGAAAAGTTACCTATAAAGGGCAAGACATAGGGGTATCTTCAAAAAAGGAGGTAGCCTATATGCCTACAGAGACATACTTTTATTCTTATATGAAAGTAAAGGATGTAGGTAGATATTATCAAGATTTTTTTGAAGATTTCAATTTGGTACGATTTATTGAATTACAAAAGAAAATGGAGTTGAATGATTTTGACCCAATTAGAGCCTTATCCTCAGGTCAAATTGCAAAACTTAAATTGGCTACAACCTTAGCACGAGATGCAAAGCTTTATCTACTAGATGAACCTCTTAGTGGCATTGATTTATTATCAAGAGATGTAATTATTCGTACCATTTTAGAAGTATCAAAAGAGGATAACACCATAGTCATTGCAAGCCACTTAATAGAAGAGATAGAACAGATTGTTGATAGAGTAATATTTTTAAATAAAGGAAGTATAAAATTAACGGGAGATATGGAGGAAATCAGAGCACTTCATGGAATGTCCATGGCAGATACTTATAGGAAAGTAATGGTCTAATAATGTAATCAGTCAAATAAACTGAGGGGTGAATATTATGTTAAAAATAATGAAGTATGAGTTGAGAAAAGATATAATAACAAAGACGATATTGCTTGCGGTGACAATGGCTTTTGAATTGCTATTTCTTATAGCAATAGCAGCCAATACCATTAATGCAATAGAGATTTTAAGTACCATCATTTTTATATTATTCCTAATTGGTATGGTTATAGCAGGACTGGAACCGGCAAATGTGTTTCATAAAGATATTAGCAAGAAGCAGGGCTACTTATTATTTATGACACCAAACACTTATAGACGTATCTTATGTGCTAAGTTGATGTTAGCTGCTAGTCAGGTTGTTGCAACATTTTCCTTATTTATAGGGATATTGGCACTCAATCAAAAGTTAATCTCAATTCGCTTTGGAATAGAAGTAAATCTAATAGACCAAGTTACCGATGTCTTTGGAGATGTGGGATTTAGCTTTGGGGAATATATTGTTACCACATTCTCCACTTTACTTGTGATGACATCTCTTATAGCTTTGGCGTTCTTATCCATTAGCATAAGCTATACCCTTAATCCAAGTAGCAAACTTCATGTATGGTTTAGTATACTAATATTTATAGGATTGCTTTTGGTTGAAATGTCGATTATGTGTGCCATAGGTGTTGGGATAATAGATTCTATTAAAGTGGATGAGGGAAGTCTATCTTTACTCTTTCAACTATTCATTGCTATTATCTTCGGTATTCCTACCATAATTAATTACTTCATTACGGTCAATGTGTTGGAGAAAAAGTTGAGTATGTAGGAGTGTGATCAAACTATTTCATTAACTGGAAAATCTGGAATAAGAAATTTTATTAAAATTAATTTACTTCCCTTGACGTGGCAGATTAAATATATTAAGATAGATATGCGTCTGTGAACCGGATATGCAAATATAAACATTATGCTTTGAAGTAGATTTGCATATAACAACTTATATAACGGGGTTGTACTGGTTTCGACGGGGGTTTGGAAATTGTGGAAGCCATTCGCAGACTAGGACTGCGTCATCAACTTAGAATTAAAATTAAACGCAGACGATAATTTAGCGTACGCTGCCTAGTGGCAGCTGTCGACCTTGAGTAACTCGCGGCTTAAGAGCTCGGCATCAAATTAGCGGGGACCTTTATCTTCAAAGCTTTGAGAAGATAAAAGATTAATGAAGCTACTAAAATCTAAAGCCTGTCTGTCGGCGTTAGATGGAGGGAACAGCAGGTAAGACCTGCATAAAAGACCGACTGTAATGGGAGAAACTGCAATGGATGGGCTTTCGGACAGGGGTTCAACTCCCCTCAGCTCCATCAGTTAAAACAAGTGAAAAGCCTGTAATTACAGGTGTTTGAACGGATAAGGGATACTAACACAGATTAGAACACTGTGGGGGTATCCCTTTTTTTGCCCCTACATATCCATACTGTTCTGCTATCTAAAAAAATCATAGGAGATAGTAGTATGGCAAAGACAACAGGCATCTATAGTGTGGAGGCTGATATTAAACTGTTCAAGCAGGGGATAGCTACAAATACACAGCCTACTTATGATGGAAAAAGTTTTGACAAAGCAATGGATGTAATTTTTAAACAAATGAAAGTTAGTGGCTATAGAGACAGAACAATAACAGACTATAGTTACTATATGGAAAAGCTCAGAAAGTTTGCAGATTTACAGTATCTTGAGGATATAACAGCTGATACTATATATAATTGGCTTGACTCAATGACTGTTTCTAATCAAAGTAAATTGATTAGACTTAAGAGTGTTGAAGCAGTATTGGGCAAATGTTTTAATAATGGTTGGTATAGCTCAAAATTTTGGCAGGACATAAATGTTAAAGTTGACAAAAAGGTCAAAAAAGGTACAAAACCTGATGATATCAATATTCTATTGTCATTGCTAAACTTAAATACATTTGTTGGACTGAGGGATGCAGTAGCTGTTTTGGTATTGTACAGAACAGGAGTAAGAATAAATACCCTTGCCAAATTACAGGAGAAACACTTAGACCTTGACAATAAATTGCTGAGTATTGAGGGAGCAATATTAAAAAACCATAAGCTGTTAAAGCTCCCCTTAGATGATGAACTAATTCATTTGTTAAAGATATTAATTGCCCATAACAACAAGATAAGAAAATATTTTGGGCAAAATAACTCTTACCTTTTTATTAACAACAAGGGTCAATCTCTAGATACAAAGTCAACCAACAATGCAATATCTAAACAGTTAAACAAATATGCTAAAAAATATGGATTAGATAATATCAACCCTCATGCAATGAGGAGAGGATATGCAAAGAACTTACTAGAAAAAGGAGCAAATGATGCATTGATTTCAAAGGCTTTAGGACATGCTAATCTAGAGGTCACAACTCAATATCTTGACTTGGATGTAGATGAGGTAGCAGGTAATTTAAGAGGTTTTTTGTCATGATACAACTATTATCCAATTTATATATCACTGAGTTTTTCAAGGTAGTTTGTGCAGAGTCTAATGAGAGTTGTATTGTTACACAGTATTAACAGCAGGGGAGGATTTATATGGCAATAGCAAATTTAAGTAATGCTGAGATTAGAATGTATCAGAACAGTGATGAGGGCAGGGCATACCTTGAATATCATGCTAAGACAGGAGGAGAGCCTTATGGATATTGCATAGGTATCCCTTATGTAGATGATATTATAGGACTCTATAATAAGTGCATCAAAGAGGACAAGACATGGTATGAGGTTCTAGGAATAAGTCAGGATGCTAACTTTGATGAGATACCTCTTGATTAATAGCCTGTATATTTAAGGGTTTACTGAGGGTGGATAGGGATAACCTATCTGCTCTTTTATGTAAATTACATTGGTAATAAACATTTAAGTGATGTATAATAATGGAATATATAAGATGTCAGGGATAACTATTACTAAAGTAAATTACAAAAAGGAATTAATTGAATGGAGATTATATTTTGGATTATTGTAGGTATTTTATTCTATTGCTTTGGACTATTTGTAGTATATATAGCAGACAATGATATAAATAGAATGATGAGAATGTCTAGGCTAGAGTTGTGTGTAGCAATGCTAATTTCCATTCTATTATGGATTTATGAGAGTTATAAAATGAATAATTGGAGCATTCTTACAGACAGATATTCAATTATCTTAATCTAATTTTTAGTCTTTAATGTTGTATTATTGTTGATAATTGGAAGCTTTTATAAGTGGAAAGAAAGAAAAAATAATAATTCATATTATGCACAATATCATAGAAAATCCAATGACTATTTCTCTCTAGAAAATGCAGCATTTAGAGTTTATACATTTTCTTTTGTGACTGTATTAGCAGGTACAATATGGATTACATATAGCATAATAACTAAATACAAATAGTGGATATAATATTAATCAATATGCAATGGAGTTAGAGGAGGAGATATGCCAGCATACTTTTCAATTGAGGTTAGCTTTAAGAAGAATATATTAAACAAAACATTTGTAAAGGATATTTATAACACCCTAGATAAATCTGGTTTCAGATTTAAAAGTGGATATTGGTTTGGAGAAGATATGTCTTTAGAGCAGATAATTGATTGGAACCAAAAACTACTTGAAAAAAAGTTTGAACTTGATTTTAAACAACATGTGAAATTTGATTATAAGCAAATACTGCTTGATACTTCTAGCTACAGTCATATGAGAGCTTTCTGGATGTATTTAAATAAAAGAATTAATTTATCCATCATCATTCCTGAATATGATGTCCTTTCAGATGAGAATAGCATAATGTTTTTAACAAATAAAATTAGTCCAATTATTGATTTATCCTGTAATATATGGGACACAGGAATGGTATCTAGTATTCAATCATGTTTGGAACTAGATGCAGGAGTTGATTATGAAAGGTTGGATAAAGGTGAATTACCTACTATAAATCCATTTTGTATTATTGAGAAAGACATCTATCAAGATATAAATCCTGCAAAAAAAGATAAATTTACTGTTAGTGAGATTAATAATAATGGGGTATTACTAGTTGATAATTGCAAAATAGATAAATTACATTCATGAGTAAAGTCATAACAGAAACAATAATGGTGATTTTGCATTGATATTAAGAGGTTGGATTAGTTTATTATAGTGGGTGTAGAAATTAAAACAATCTGCTTTTCTTTAGTAATTTTATAATGTTTATACAAGGAGGTAAGATATGCAGGAATTAAATGAAATTCTGATAGAGGGATGTGTTGATGTAAGAGAAAACCCAATTTCAGCTGATGAATTTACTGATAAATTTATACACTGGATTGAAAGTAATGGATGGTATTTTGGTGGAGGTATTAATCCATTTAAAATAGATGAAGATATCAAGTAAGGAGTGACTATGAATTATAAGTTGTATCATGGAATAAATATTGAGAAGTTAGTGAAAATTGTGCCTACTAAATATAAAAACTTAATAACAAAAGTTCCTTTAAATAGAGTTTCAGATGTAGTGATTTTTCCTGTTGATAAGGTGATTTTATCCAATAAGATTAAAAAAGCTATTGATAGTCTGGAAGAGTATCCAGAGAATAAAAGGATTTTCATAGGTTATAATTTTACAGCAGAGGCTAAAAGTATTATGGTAGAAAGTAATGTTGAATTTTTTGAATTTCACAATTTTTATTGGACAGATGAGTCCTACAATAACATTAGGCAAAACATCTAAAGATGAAAGTTGTACATATAGTTAGTGGATAGAGAAATCTATCTACTCTTTTTTTATAAGTTTATATGGATATATATTTATAATTATTGTATAATAATGGAACAAATTATAATGTATGTGTCTATTAAATAGTAACTATAGAAAGATTGGTGGAATAGGTGAGAAAAAGAATTTTAATATTAATTGCTATAATCTTAATTATTGGTATTTTATTTACATACTTTAAAATTTCTAGCCTAAAATTTAATTTGAATTCTAATGAGATATACAGTATTGAATATAGCTTTGATTGTTATAGTAATGGCATTGGCTATATAAAAGGGGAGGTAACTGATAAAGAAATCTTAAATAATACAGTATCATACCTCAATAAAATATCTCTACTAATATCTTTTACAAAAACTAAAGGAGCAACTCAATGGTTAGGTTTTAAGGATAAGAATGGTAATCTCATTAAAGGTTATGCATTTGGTTGTGGAGATTTATGGGTTGGAAATAAGACATATATGTTTGGAGATGCACAAATCAATAAAGTAAAAGAACTTCTGAATGTTAATGATAAAAAATAATACTATATAGTTTGTTTTTACAATGAAAGGAATTAATGTGGAAATTGGTTATGTTGCTGTAGAAACATTTTTAACAACAGAAAAATATAGAGAATGGAGCAAGTTACATCATGTGAAAGAAGTTGTTTCACTTGATTGTGCTTTATGTCCAAATGTACTAGATAATAATAATGAGGATGATTTAATATACTTGCAGAATGATGGTTTTTATTATGATATCGTGAATAATTTAGATAAGCTTATAAGCAAAGTTCAAAATGTTAAGGATAAACAAATCTTGGCAGTATCAAGAAATCCTGAAAATGATTGTTCTAATTTAATAATTGATGGTAGGTTTAAGTTCTATGGTTATGATTTACTTGAGGATGATACAAGAATAAGTGCTTTAGTAAACTGTGGTGGTTTTGATAAGGCATTTAATCCACAGGACATATCTGAGTATGGTCTTATTAAGGATTTTAAAAAAGCCAAAGAAGTCCAGTTTCTGCTGGCTAATGAATATCCTTATGAAAATCATGTATTTTGTACACTATGGGCTATCTGGAAGATGAAAGATATATAAATAATAATTTGACAGTAATGATTTTGTGTTACCATTATATTACATCCAAAGTATTTTTTATTGTGTATATTTTCCGTATGCCTCATCCCTGTTCCTCCTACCCCTCTCCCCCTGTACTCCCTTTAGCTTTAACTGCCAAGACTGCACAGAACCTAATCTATGAAAGTGATTTGTAAGAGTATCCAATCAAGTATACTATAATGGACAATGCTGTATTTACTGAGTTTGCAGGCTTTATAGTGTCCATTTATTGCTGATAATATAGTATATATAATTGAACAGCAAGGAGATGACAAAATGATTATTGGTTATGCAAGAGTAAGCTCATCAAGTCAGGACTTATCTAGTCAAATTAAAGCCTTACAGGATGCAGGAGCAGAGCAGATACATCAGGATAAGCTCTCAGGTAAGGACTTACATAGGGCAGGTTTAAAGCAGACCTTAGAGAGTTTACAGCAGGGAGATACTCTGATAGTTACAAAGATGGACAGAATAGCAAGGAATGTTAAGCAGGGAATAGAGCTGATTGATGAGCTGAACAGCAGGGGTATTATTCTATATGTCCTTAATATGGGCAGGTTTGACAGCTCCCCTACATCTAAGCTATTAAGAAATATATTGCTCTCTGTGGCAGAGTGGGAAAGAGAGATGATACTAGAGAGACAAAGAGAGGGCATAGAAATAGCCAAAGCTAATGGAAAATACTCTAATAAACCTAGAAAGTATCATCCTAAACATAAGGGCATGGCTCATGCTATAGAGCTGTTAGCAGATAGAGCTAATAATAAAATGACTGTAAAGGACATCTGTGATATTTGCAAGGTAACAAGGAGTAGCCTTTATATGAAAGCTAAGGAGCAGGGAGTACTTTAGTAATTGATATGTTGAGCAGGGGGTATATCTCTGCTCTTTTTACTGTCTGATGCTAAGCTGTCCTTGATAAAGTTGTCAGGCTGTAAGCTCTCTCCTCTATACTGTTTCCTCTGCCTGTAGCTGATTAATAACAGCAGGAGGGAGGGATGCAGGAGCTGTATATCATAGGTATCTTATGTTATTCATATTGCTACAACAGATTACAACAATGCTATCAGAGGCTTATACTGTAAGGGTTTCAAGCCTTAGCCTGCTACTTTATGTTATTAAAACTTTTATATCTTTCTGTATCCTGACAGGAATAAAAGATGGGTGTAATAGCCTCCTCTATCTGCCTACAAATATTATAACTATTTCCTATGCTACACTAAGAGCAATTACAGGAGGCTTAGTTACTGTCATTCTTGGATTAATCAGCCTGTTCCTGCCTTATTTCTGATATTTTTCAGGTTGTGCAGGCTCTGCATTTCTTGGACTTTTCAGCTTATAAAGAACTAAAATGTTCTCTGTATTAAAACAGCCTCAACCTGCTTATTTACAGCATTTTGAGTACTGATTATAGCTGATATCTATAGAAATGTCTGACATCTAATAATCCAACATCAGCAATATTTCTAGAGGTATTTTCAGCAATTATTAACAGGAGATTATATCTCTGACAATCTTGGGTAAATAGCTACAGCAGGGATTATATGTACTTATTTCAGGGTATAAAAAAAGAGCCTCTACTATGGCACTAAGACCAAAGTAAAGGCATTAATCAGGTACAATACAGCTCATACAAGGATACAACAGCTTAAAGTAAAGGAGAATATTTAGCCAAATTAAAAGCTTATTACCTTGGCTTATCTGCTTAATAGTGCATCAGATGAGGCAGGAATAAAGTTACTGCTTAACTGTCTATATCTCTTTATTATTGTTTAATAACTACAATATCTATCTGTATTATTTTTACTGATGTCTGAGCTTTAGCTCAGTATGTTTTTATCTTTATGGTTTGATACAATAGTATCAGACAGACTTATCCTTAAATCCTTATCAGGATTACATCTTATTTAATTTAACTGAATTATTTACTTTCTTATTTTACAGTTTATATAACAGTTATTATAGCTCTTATTTATCTATATATATGTCTAACTACAAAACTGCTCTTAAAGTACTGATTAGCAGGTATTTGTTTCCACAATATAATTAACCTCTACAATGCACTGTTTATAAGGCTTACAGACATTTAGTTAATTGATGGTAATTACATAGTGGTACTTTAAGAAATTAATAGGTTATTGCTACTAATAAAATAGTGTTATCAAATTTGGTATAAGAAAATCATTTATCTATAGTTCTTAATATTAAGTGGATATTGATATTTGGAAATAAATGCTTTATGATATAATTAAATAAAACATTACAAAGGAAACAGAGTATGTATAATTGGATAAAAGATAACAAAAAATTAAGTTGCTTGATTTTGATTATGTCTGTATTAGGGCTTACTTATATAATAAATATTTTATATAAAATAGATGCTTTGAATTATTGGTTTGAGGCAGAGTGGAGTCCTGGAGAATTTTTAACTTACTTTGGTAGTATATTAGCTTTTGTTGCTACTATTATATTGGGGTATTCAACCTTGGTAATAAATGAGAGGGCAACAAATTTAAGTGAAAAGCTAGTAGAAATGCAAAAAAATAGTGAGAAAGCAATTGCTGTAATTAATGTTAATGAGAAATTATTGTTTTTCACTAAAAATAGAGATCCAATACTGATAAATAGGCTAGCACAGAATGGGGTTGACTTTTCTGTTGATTATATAGAAGATACATACTCAACTAGAGACATTATGATTATGGAATTTTATTTAATTAATATGACTGATAATATTATTACTAATATTAACTTAAAACAATTTAATATAATTCTTGATGATGAAGAGGATACTGTAATAAAACCATTAAAATGTGATGATGGATGTGGAGTAATACTGGGTAAATTAGAAAGTATCAAAGTAAAAGTAATTCTTACTGGTTTAAAAGACCACCTTAATGCTGATAAGTTCAGATATTTTGATTATTATTATGGTTTTGATATTAATTGTGTTTTTAGTTTTCAAAACTTATATAATCAAGTAAATGAGATTAATATTACAATAGGAACAGAAAAAATAGCAGATGTAAAACAACTAGGAAAAAATATATATAAAATATTTATTAGAGATTTTTCTGAAATAAAAAATAATTAACTACCAGCTAATATCATAAATAGTTGGTAGTTTTTTTATGCTCTAAATTCTGTCACAGCTTTTATCTGTACCTCAAATGTATATGTATGAATATATCAGCTATTTACCTGTACAGGGCAATATATAAGGATATTCCATCAATTCCCTCCTTGATTTTAACTATTGTAGATGGACATATATGTGAGGGGATAAGGGGGTAATCCTCTTTATGCAGATAACAGACAGTATTATATTTTAAAGGAGTATGATTAAAATGGCAGATTACACAGGAAAGACAATTCAACAGATGAACAAGGAGAATTTAAAGAGAATTAGTGAGCAAGTAGCCAAAAGACAGCAGGAAAGTGCAGAAAGATTTGCTAAACTTTCTAATGGTTTGGGTACAGCTTTTTCTAAGAATTATGATTTGGCTGAGGTGACAAATACTGCTAAAGGACTCTTAGAGGGTAAGATTGATGCAAAAAAGATGGGTAAAGATTGGTGTATAGAATATACTGCTATTTGTAAAATGGCAATTAAAGACCAAGATTTAAAATTACTTGAATTAAAAACATCAGCAGGTATGGCTTATCTGCAAAACAGAATTGAGAGCTATAAAAAACTACAGCAAGAGTATGAAAATGTTGATGCTACTATCAACCTTTTAAGGACATTTATTTAATTTTATATCAACTGTGCAGGGGGGCAGATAATGCCTCCTTTATTTATCAGTAGTAAGGGAGGAGAGCTACCAGATGGCTAAGGGAAATAAAAGTAGCAAAGATACTATTGAGGAAATAGAAGATAGACTTGACATAGTTTTGTTTGAGTGCCTTGAAATACTGAAAATGAACAGTAAAAAGAGGTTGACTAGAAAAGGTATTATTGACATTTACCCTGTTCCTGTTATTTCAAAGGATTGCCTTACAGTACTAGGTGTACAGTATCTTCCCAACAGAAACCTGTATCTACCTGATGAGATTTTTTGTAGGCTTGTCTATTGGGATGATTTCCTTGAGTCTACTGCTAAAAATGCTAAAAAGAGAGCTAGACCTACAGCAAAGGATGCTAAAAAGTGGGCAAGTATGAAAGATGCAGGAATGAAACTCAAAGAAATTGAGGAGCTTACAGGGAAAAAAAGCTCTACCATTTCATATTACATTAAAAAATATGCAAAGGCTGTATAGGAGGGATGCAGATAATGAGTAAGTATAAGCAAGCAGATTTAAAGAGTGAGCTCAAGTCCTCAGGAGGATACAGCAAAAGTAAGGGTAAATCTCCACAGGAAAGAATAATCAGACCTTTAACAAACAAAGAGAATGGTAAAATGTCTAAGCTCAGCAGATAATAACAGGGGAGGCAGATGGCTTACAGAGAGCTACTGTCTCTCTTTTCTGCTATTTGTACAGAGATAACTTAAAAGTTTCCTCTTTATCTTTCCAACAGATAGTTAATTCTACATAGTCATCAAATGTAAATATAACAACCTCTGAAAAGATAGAATGGCTAAATTTAGTAAGTAAAGTATTGGGTAAAACCTCCATATATAAGGGCTAGGGCACAGTGTGTCTTAGTCCTCTTTTTTAATAATCCTTGACTTTTGTTTCACTATTTATTAAGCTTAAGTTGATAATAGAACTGGTACAGGATTTGTTCTAATCTCTAACTAGGTATCTTACATGCATAGATTTTTTATGCATTTGTTCAAAAGCCTTAATATTACTGGTGTTTGACTGATAAGGGACAGTTATTAAAGGTATAAAACAATTTGGAGAAACTGCGATGAATGGGCTTTCGGACAGGGGTTCAACTCCCCTCAGCTCCATTAATTAAGCCTTGTACATCAAGGATTTGCAGCATTTGTAAATTGTAGGAATGTGTCCGACTACCATCGGGTTAAGGTGGTGTCCGACAATGATTTCCTACAATTTTTTTATTTAAGGAGATGCTGAAAATGGCTAAAAGACTTATGTTAGGAAATTATGTCACTCCGATTACCACTAGTGGCGAAATCAAAGCTGCTAAGTCTATCTTATTATCGGCAGGGGTATCGAGGTATGGAAGGTATCAGCAATTTTCTAGTAGGAAACTCCTTCCGACCATTGTTTGCTATTACAGGTAACATATACCATAATCAACCTAAGGCATAGCGTTTACATAGTCTTTCATGTGTGATAAACTATTTTCAAGGAAATCAGAAATTCAAGTCTCCATTAATTTGACTCCTATAAAGATTTACTTATTCTAAAATATTAATCTGAACCATTTTGGTTTTTCAGGTTTGTTATTCATCAATTGCTTAATTTTATCATCATAAAGTTCAAGTAAAATTCTTAATAATTTTCTTTGTTCTGTTAACCAATCAGCCTCATTATCAGGATTAATCCCATTCTTTAATAAAAGTTTTTTTGGTTTCTTATGAACATAAATTACATCATTATTCTCAACATCATAATCAATTCTATAAATATCATCTTTAATAAAAAACTTAAAAACTATACGCACATTATAATCTTTAATTTTCCACCATCTGTGCTTACAAGTAAGAACCTCCCAATATGGTTCCTCAATACTTGTTATATATTTAAATAGGATACTCATAGCTGTCCCCTTTTAGATAAAACTAATTATACATTTATTAAAATGGATGTTAATTCATGACAATATTATACACCACTTATATACTTACCATCAATATCTTAATCTATAAAGACATAAAAAGTAGCATTAAAAAAAAAACAAATATTCTGCATTGGCTAGGACTCATTTTATGGAACAAGAGAAATTGTAAACAAAAAATATATATTGTCATATAATGTAATTAAAGGTAGAGTTTTAGTATAAGGAGGGAATGACCAAGTGCTGCTGTGTTTTACATTTGGCCATAGAATGTTAAAATTGCTTTGCAGTACTATAATCGTATGAAGCTGTTTTATCTTATATTGTATACTTTAGTATCTACCATAAAAAGTAGATATTTTTTATTCAATAGGAAATTAACGTCCTATTGAATAAAAACGCGACCATATGGATGCACACCTCGCGGCAAGGAAGTATATTGCTTCGCAATCCGCTCGGGTGCGAAGCGTCAGCAAGCTGACACTTTCTTATGAAACATACTAAAACCAAATCCATTAATCATGACAGCGTAGTACTGTACTTATTTTTTCATAAAGAAGGGTGAATAATTATGACAGCAAATGAAAAACGAAAAAAAGTAGTAGATCAATATAAAGTTATTATTGGGAGGAATCTATATTCACAAGATTCAATCAAACGGGAATGTGTATTTACTCCCCATTCAGATAAAAAACATTACTCCGATTGCAGCGCAAGTATAAGGTGGAGTTATAGGAAGGCTAATATTGGACTTGATAACATTGGCAGTAATACAATTGGTTTTTATACGTCTAAACTAGGTAAAAAAGTTGATGTTGAAATTAATAAGGGTGTAATTTCTGATATAAGCAAACTTAGAGTAGGGGATATTATGTTATTTGCTGGATATGATGAGGAGCGTGCTGCTTATGGCTATTGCGGCCACGTTGAGATGGTGTATTCTATTAAGGGTGATAGAGTTACTATTTGTGGTCATGGCTCTGGTTGTCCTAGTTATAAGGATTTAAATGTATACTGTAAAAGTAGATATAATAAAAAGACTTCAACGAAGCTAGGTCATGCTGGGTTAATTAAAGTTGTTAGATTTATTGAAGATGATCCAGTAACTAAGAAATCACTATATTGATAGCTTAATCTAAGATAATAGCATTAGTAGAAAACTGAAATTTGATCAATTTATAAAGCTCTAATAAGAGATAGAGCATATGGAATATGTAATAGATTTATTTTGGGATGAAGAGGCTGAGGAGTGGATTGGAATTAACCATGATATATATTTGATTCTTGAATCTGATTCTATAGGTCTTTTGAAAGATAGAATCAAGATCGTTGTGTCTGAAATGCTATCTAGACAAAGCATTCCCTGGGATTTACTTTTGTAAAACATTACATTATAATGGGGACAATGATGAAATTATCTATTGATAGAAGAAGTACTAGCGAGGTGACATAAAATGAGTGAATACTCTGAATTAATTAAACGCTTTGATAAAATTCGAGACTATATGCGTGATTTTTATGTATATGGTTTTATGTCACGGGAAGCTTTCAAACATAAAAAAGTTTGCGTTCCTACGATAATGAAAAGAGAAGAATTGAAAGTTATCTTTCGGAGTATATGTCATTTCGTGTGGATGAAAACGGTAAATCGGTATTTCTATCAGTTGACAGCTCGGATATTTCTCATAACCCGCTTTATCGTGCCTTTAAATCGAAGACCTTTACAAAGAATGATATTACTCTTAATTTTATAATTCTTGACATTCTGTATGATAAAGCAGCTGCATCTGCAGTAGAGATTGCGGATACCATCATGGTAGAATATTTAAGCTTCTTTGATTATCCTGTTATTCTGGACATATCGACAGTCCGTAACAAGCTTACTGAATACGAAACGCATGGAATTCTTGCTACTCAGAAGCAAGGGAAAAAACTTTTATACTCCTTAAATAATACAGTGATTGATTTGAACAATATATCTGATGCACTGATATTTTTTTCAGAGGTCAGCCCCCTTGGAGTAGTCGGAAGTTATCTTCTTGATAAATGTATCTATGATAATAAATTCATATTATACAAGCATCATTATATTATGCATGCTCTTGAAAGCGAAATTGTATATGAGTTGCTAAAGGCAATTCATAACAAGAGGAAAGTAGAGATTATAAATCACAGTAAACGATCTGTGGATCCGATTTCACTTGAAATAATTCCACTTCGATTTATGATTAGTGTACAGGGTGGAAGACGTTATTTGGCTGCTTTTAGTTTTAGATCAAAAGCTATACTAAGTTTCCGATTAGACTATATAAAATCAGTAAAGTTAATGGAAGTATGTGATGATTATAATTTTCATGAGGACGGACTGAATGAGATTTTACCAAACACTTGGGGAGCATCGTTTGGCAGAGGAAGAAACCTGGAACATTTAACGATGCTTTTGGACATTGGGCTTAATGAGCGTTTTATTATAAGTCGTATTTTGAGAGAGGGCAGAAACGGTACCTTAACTAAAGTAGATGAGACTACATACAAGTATAAGGTTTCAGTATATGATACGACTGAAATGATACCTTGGTTAAGGACATTTACCGGAAGAATATTATCTCTTGAATGCAGTAATAAAGCAGTCGTCCGCACCTTTTATCATGATTTGAATGAACTCTATTCCATCTATGGAGGTGATTTTGATGTTGTTTAACGAAATATATAGTGCTTATTATAATGCATTGGCGGTACTGATTAATAGGGCAATCGACGGAGAGCTGAATTCTCGAAATGCATATGAGTTTATTAAAACGGAGGCGTTTAGAGAAAGCTTTGTCTATATTATGGATGCAATACAAAAAGAACAGTGGCAGGTTATAACCAAAGAATTTAAAACTCCAATCAAAAATTATACAAGGATGCCTCTCACAACGTTGCAAAAACAATTTCTAAAATCAATCAGTTTAGATAAAAGATTTGCACTTTTTACCAATGGTATCATAGAGGGCCTTGATGATGTGGAACCTCTTTATGAGGAAAAGGATTTTTACTGTTTTGATCTGATTAATGACGGAGATCCTTATGAAAGTCCGGAATACATTGAAGTTTTCAAAAAAGTATTAAGTGCTTTGAAAGAAAAGAGAAAGCTACATATAACCTTTACTGATGGCAAAGGGAACAATCAAAGAAAAGTATGTATCCCACGAAGGTTGGAATATTCTGAGAAGGATGACAAATTCAGATTGCTTTGCTTAGGTGTTCATAGCTTATCAACGATTAATCTTGCAAGAATCAAAAGTTGTGAATTGTGGGATTACTTTGATGAAATGGCTTTAAAACCGCTGACACGGAACAAAGAAAATATCGTTCTAGAAATAACGGATGAGCGTAATGCTCTGGAAAGATGCATGCTTCATTTCTCGAATTATGAGAAAGTTACGACACAATTTGATGAGAAACATTATGAAATGAAATTGACCTTTCCTAAGGATGATGAAACAGAGGTCTTGATCAGAGTTTTATCTTTTGGTCCCTTAGTCAAGGTAAAATCCCCGGATCATTTTATTGGGTTAATAAAAGAAAGGTTAATGCGACAAAAAGAGTTAGTAAATCAAGTCATACCTAGTTAGTCTGGGTATGATTTTTTTAGTTCGCAACTTTTTTTCAATGATACATGTAAAAAAAGGTTGTAATATAATCTTGCAAGGTTGCTTTTGCATGGAATTGCAAATTCCTGCGGTGCACAAGGCGATGCCGAAGTGTATGCCAAGAACAATTGCATGGGGTTCAACTCCCCGAACGAGCTGTAACTCGTCCATGGCATGGATAAATGCAGGTTCGAATCCTGCTCTGAGCATATTGCTTAGCCTTGGTTGGAAAATGACTTTGTAAAAAGTCTTTTGTCAGGAACGGCCTAATAAGCCGGACAAATGAATGGAATAAGCAGATGTTTTTGGGAAAAGAAATAATACGTTTTCTTGAACCCAGTACAGCTTTTGCCCTGTCGGATCGTGGATACCGACCGATCGATATGAGATTCAGAGCATGACTCCCAATCTCATACTTGATAGTCTAAAGCCTTCTGCCGCAAAAGCTGTATGAAACATTTGCTTGAACACGAAATTATTATAGGGAGGATACATAGATGAAAATGATAATTAATGAAAATCAAAGAGGACTACTTTTTAAAAACGGTAAATACGAAAAGATGCTGGGGCCGGGAAAACATAGTTTTCTTTCACGAAATTTTACCGTAAAAATTATGAATATTGCAGATGAATTTAAGCTGGAAGATTTTGATTTGAATGTATTTTTGAAGGACAAAATTTTAAAAGGGCAACTGGAGATAGTGGATGTTGCTGATCAAACGATAGCACTTCACTACATAAATGGAAAATTCACCGATTGCCTGACCAGTGGCAGGTACGCTTATTGGAAAGTATTCCAAAACCATAAGTTTGAGACAATCGATATGAAAAATCCAGAGGTACCGGATGAATTTCCGAAATATATTTTTGATGTTTTGCCAAGAAGATTGTTCTTTAAGGTAGAGGTTGCCGGATATCAGAAGGCAAGGTTATACTATGACCAAAAATATGTTAAGCTTTTAAATGAAGGGACCTATTACTATTGGAATAATGGAACAAAAATTAGTGCTAACCTAGTGGACACCCGTCTGTTGCAGATGGATATTACAGGACAGGAGATTCTGACCTTAGATAAGGTGGCACTGCGTATTAATTTTGTAAGTCACTATAAAATCACGGATTATATTAAGATTTTCACGGAAATAGATAATTATGAGGAGCAGATGCATGTATCTCTGCAGCTCATACTTCGTGAATATATCGGAAAATACCGACTGGATGAAATACTTGAAAGTAGGGAACAAATCGCTGATTATGCATTCCAAAAACTAAAGGAGAAGGAAGAAGACTTTTATGTCAAGTTTTATGATGCCGGCGTAAAGGATATTATTCTTCCGGGCGAAATTCGTGATATTATGAACACAGTACTGATAGCTGAAAAAAAGGCTCAGGCAAATGTGATAGCACGCCGTGAGGAAGTGGCATCGACAAGAAGCTTGCTCAATACTGCCAAGTTGATGGACGAAAATCAAACATTATTTAAATTAAAGGAATTTGAGTATCTGGAAAAGATATGCGAAAATGTCGGTAATATTACAGTCAACGGAGGAACAGATCTGATTTCCCAGTTGACGAATATTTTAAAAGGAGCTTAGTGTGAATTATTAAAAAGCATAATTCACACCTAGAAGTTTGTGCCTGCGTAATCCTCGGCACAAACTAACTCAAAGGGAAGGCATGTACTGTTAGTGTGAAAATACAAAGCAAACTTAACACTTTGAGAACCACGAAGCTCGCCCAGAAGGGCTCACCCTTGGTTCTCAAAGTGGTGAAAAAACATAATCCATTTACGGGTTATTTAGGCCGCATCGAAGATGCAGCAGGGAGGCTATTATGATTGAAATAAAAGGAACTTACACCTCTGCAAAGGTGTTTACAGATACAATTGAAGAGGTTGCCATAGAGAAGATTAAGCAGCTGTGCGATATGGAATATACTGAAGGATCAAAAATTCGAATTATGCCGGATGTCCATGCCGGTGCCGGTTGTACGATCGGCACAACCATGACGATCTCTGATAAGATAGTCCCAAATCTTGTTGGTGTAGACATCGGCTGTGGAATGGAAACCATACGGATTAAAAATAAGCACATCGAGTTAGAAAAGTTAGATAAATTGATTTATGCTAAAATACCGTCCGGTATGAATATACGTGAAGCACCGCATAAATATAATGATGAGATTGATTTAAGTGAACTACGCTGCTATAAAGAAATTCATGAACATCGGGCAATTCACTCTATTGGAACACTTGGAGGCGGTAATCATTTTATCGAGGCTGATAAGGATGAAGAAGGTAATATCTACATCGTAATTCACTCGGGCAGCCGTTACCTCGGTAACGAGGTTGCAAAACTTTATCAAGAGATGGGATTTAATCGCCTGAATGGAAATGATAAAAGAGCTCTTGACAATTTAATTACGGAATATAAAGCAGCAGGTAGAGAGAAAGAAATTCAAACAGCAATCAAGGAATTAAAGAAACAGGTTCTTACGAATATTCCGTATCCTCTTGCCTATGTCAGTGAAGATTTATTTGAAGATTATATTCATGACATGCAAATTGTTCAGCACTTTGCTACGCTTAATCGTAAAGCTATGGCGGATGAAATTATTCGTGGAATGAAATTGAATGTCGCAGAACAATTTACGACAATCCATAATTATATTGATACAGAAAATATGATTTTACGCAAAGGTGCAGTATCTGCAAAGCTTGGAGAGAAACTTCTGATACCAATCAATATGCGTGACGGAAGCCTAATCTGTCTTGGGAAAGGGAATGAAGATTGGAACTGCTCTGCCCCACATGGCGCTGGAAGACTTATGAGCCGTACACAGGCCAAAAATACCTTTACTGTTTCTGAGTTCAAAAAGCAAATGAAAGATATCTATACAACTTCGGTAAATAAGGAAACACTTGACGAATGCCCAATGGCCTATAAAGATATGACCGAAATTATTAAGGATATCACACCAACAGCAGATATCTTAAAAATAATAAAGCCAATTTATAATTATAAAGCAAGTGAATGATTTGAGATATTTAATTTCTAATATTTAAAATAAGTAAAAATGTAATATATTTTATGAAAACAGCGAAAAATTTCTAAAGGACCTTTCAATTATTTTAGGTGTTATAGGTGTTTTGCTTATATTAATCAGTAAATACATATAATGTTATTTGGGGTAGGGTTTCAGAATAACCCCTACCTCTAGATTATCTGTCAGGAGAACTTCATTTTATATTTAATTATTTTACTTTGAGTATCATTATGCTATTATAATAATTATACTAAAGAACGGATAGTAGACAAGTAGGAAATATGAAATCTAAATGTCCGATTCTTATACAATAACCAACCCCATATAGGAGGTGTTATAAATATGATAAAGCAAGAACTGTTTCAAAAAGCTGATTATTATAAAAATATGATTGACATGAATAGGCCATTTAAGGCAGAGCAGCTTCTAGAATTGGACAATTACTTTAGAGTTGAACTTACCTATAGCAGTAATTTTATTGAAGGAAATACGTTAACGCATACAGAAACAAAGGTTTTATTAGAAGATGGTACCACCCTTGGGGGAAAGCCTATAAAAGATTATTATGAAGCATCCGGACATGCACAAGCTTATGACTATATGTTAGCTATGGCTAGAACAGAACAACTTGATATTACTGAAGATATCATTAAAAAATTACATTATTTATTCTATCATAAGCTTGATCATGAAGAGGCAGGTCAATATAGAAAAAACCAAGTTTATCTGTCAGGTACAGAATATTTACCACCAAAGGCAGAGGAGGTATCGCATTTGATGGAGCATTTTATTAATCAGATGCAAAGCTCAAGAAGATTTATTCATCCCATTGAATTTGCTGCCATATGCCATAAGCGTTTGGTAGACATTCATCCATTCAAAGATGGGAATGGAAGAACCGCTAGGTTATTAATGAATCTAATCTTGGAAAATACAGGGTATGGGATTACTTCTATTCCTCCTGCACTTAAAAATGAATATATCAATGCATTAATATTATCTCAAAGAGAAAACAATCCCAATATTGATACCTTGATAGAATTTATTGTGGAGTGTGTAATTGAAACAGAAAGAGATTATTGCAGATTATTAAGAATAAAATAGTTGGTATAGCCTATGAACAAGTTAACAGATTTTTGGAAATAAAACTACCCATAGGGGAACTACAAGAATTTTTGGTATTGCAAAACGATACGGCGAGTTAGCCTTTTGTATGCCCTTATATCGTGAATAAAAGCGGGAAAACCTGAGAAAATCAAGGTTTTCCCGCTTTTGTTCATAAGATAGGGTATTATCATGGACGTAATCAATTGTGATATTTATGTGAAATTATGCTTCTACATATTTTCTCCACATTCAATTGTTATTATGAAATAGAACTAAGAAAAGGGAGGATACTTATGTCTTCAAATGTTATAGTGACATCTCTATACATTGATAACATGACATGTGTTAATTGTGAAAATACAATTGAACGTGCCCTAACAGGCATAGCAGGAATTGAAAAGGTTAAAGCCAGCTATTCGTCTGGAATAGTAAGTGTTACCTACAATCCAATAGAAATTGAACTGGAGAAAATTGAAGAACTGATTTCGGAACATGATTATCATGTTAAACGAGAAAAAATCACTGGCAATGAAATCGAGATGAAGGATGAAAAATCAACAAAATCAGTGGACATCACGAATATCGTTGGAATAGGGATTATTATTTTCACTATATACACGATAGTAAAACGCTTTGGGCTAACTAATATTTTTAACGCTTTCCCAATTGCAAAAGAGGGAATGGGCTACGGTATGCTATTTGTAATCGGATTACTTACCTCTGTACATTGTGTGGCGATGTGTGGTGGTATATGCATTACCCAATGTGCTGCAAAGGATAGTAATAATCTAGTTAAAACCAGTAAATTTGCAGCTATGAGACCAAGTTTACTATATAACTTAGGTAGAGTTATTTCCTATACCGTGATAGGTGTACTTGTAGGGGCACTTGGTTCAGTGGTCAGTTTCTCCGGTACGATGAAGGGAATTGTTCAGATTTTGGCAGGGGTATTTATGGTTATTATGGGATTAAACATGTTTAATGTATTTCCTTGGCTTCGTAAGCTTAACCCCAGAATGCCAAAAGTATTTGCAAAAAAGATATACAAGCAAAGAGCAAAAAATAATAGTCCTTTATTTATTGGACTACTTAATGGACTTATGCCTTGCGGACCTTTACAAGCAATGCAGCTCTATGCGCTGTCAACCGGAGATCCTCTTAAAGGTGCATTTTCAATGTTTTTATTCAGTGTGGGAACATTTCCATTAATGTTTGCTTTTGGAGCATTAAGTTCCTTCCTCAGTAATAAATTTACTGGAAAGATGATGAAAGCAAGTGCAGTATTAGTTCTTGTTTTAGGAGTATTTATGTTCAATAGTGGTGCGGTTCTTTCAGGATTTACCTTGCCGGTATTTCCTTCTACAACCAACACGGCGCAGGCTTCTAATATTGCAACCATTAAGGATGGAGTACAGACTGTTACAACTGGTCTTAATCCAGGCAGCTATGAACCAATTGTTGTACAAAAAGGGGTTCCTGTAAAATGGATCATACAGGCAGAAGCAGGTGATATTAATGGATGTAACAACAGTATTGTAGTTCCCAAATTTAATATTCAACAGGATTTATCAGAAGGAGACACTGTGATTGAATTTACACCTACAAGCAGTGGTAGCTTTCCTTTCAGCTGCTGGATGGGTATGATTCGAAGTAAAATTACTGTAGTTGATGATTTAAATGCAGTAGATAATAGTACAAGTAATTCGGAAGATAATGGACTTGATAAGGTGGATGATTTGCCGGAGGTGGAGGATTACCTTCATGTCATTAAACCACAAGAAATATCAGAATTTAAAAAAGGAAGGACTAAATTATGAGTAAACAGACAAATAAAAAAAATAATATGAACAGATTAATTATTATTGCTTTATCTGCAATTGCAGTATTAGCGGTAGCATTCTCTATTAAAGTACCTGGTTCCTCGTCAGATAAAAGCTCAAAGAAGGATGAACTCAGAGCGGAAAAGGTTATAGATGGTGACATCGTAATTCCTGTCAGTGAGATTTCCGAAACAGCTAAGTTTTATCCGGCAAAGATTGATGACATAGAACTTGAAGCCATGGCAGTAAAGGCACCGGATGGTTCAATACGAACAGCATTTAATACCTGTCAGGTTTGTTATACATCAGGTCGTGGGTATTACGTACAGGAGGGGGATGTATTAGTATGCCAAAACTGTGGTAATCGTTTCGCAATGGATGATGTGGAAGTGACCAGAGGAGGATGTAATCCCGTTCCTATTTCTGAGGAGTATAAGACAGTTAGTGATGATTCAATTACCATTTCAAAAGACTTTTTAGCTGAGGCAACGATTATTTTCCAGAAATGGAAGTAGTAATTTACTTTCATAAAATCTCCACATTTTAGGTATATAATAATTCAATATTTTATCTGATGGGAATGGAATATTAATCAATTCATCAAATGTAAAAAGTGCCCTTGACATATATGCTCAATTCATATATTCTATTATCTAACTATTGTCACCCCCCTGGGGGTGTAGGGTAAGACTGGAGGTATACGATGCGATCTGATAAAACAAAAATAACAAAATTACTAAAAACAGCAAAAGGTCAAATTGATGGTTTACTTAAAATGGTGGAAGACGATAGATACTGTATAGATATATCCAACCAGCTATTAGCTACAGAAGCCATTTTGCGAAAGGTTAATAAAGAAATTATTCACGATCACCTTGGATGTTGTGTTGAAGATGCATTTACTACAGATGAGCAACGAAAGAAAATAGCAGAAATTATGACTATCGTTGATAAATTATCAAAATAATATAAACTCTAAAAAAATGAATAGAATAAATTGATTTTGTAAAAATAATTATTAATATTACACTTGACTTAGAAAGAATATAATCTTATAATTTAAGAACACCCCACAGGGGTGGGGTAATATTAAGGATAATTTTATAGCAGACTCATGATCTAAGGAGGACGATATGGTAAGTAAATCTATTCAAATACAAGGGATGACTTGTGCATCCTGTGCTAAGACGGTTGAAAAGGTCACCAGAAAACTGGAAGGAGTTAAAGAAGCCAATGTTAACTATGCAACTGAAAAACTTAATATAAGCTTTGATGAAGCAAAGGTTTCCGTCACAGATATTCAAGCCGTGGTTGAAAAAGCCGGATATAAAGCAATGTCAGATACTGTTAGCAAGACGTTAAAGATTCAGGGAATGACCTGTGCATCCTGTGCGAAAGCAGTGGAAAAAGCAGCAAGGAAGCTGGGAGGGGTAACAGATGCAAATGTTAACTTTGCAACTGAAAAATTAATCATTAGTTATGATCCGTCAACAGTAAAAATTTCTGAAATAAAAGATACTGTTGCGAAAGCCGGATATAAAGCGGTTGGTGATGAAGTTGCAGTAGATGCAGATCGTGATAGAAAAGAGAAGGAAAGAAAAATGCTTTGGAGAAGATTTATCTTTTCTGCCATCTTCACTGTTCCATTATTATATATATCAATGGGGCATATGCTTATGTTCCCCTTACCGGATTTTGCACACCCAGAGATGAATCCAATGAACTTTGCTGTAATTCAATTGATTTTAGTAATTCCTTCAATGATTGCAGGATATAAATTTTTCACAGTTGGCTTTTCATCTTTGTTTAGAAGAAGCCCTAATATGGATTCCTTAATAGCGATAGGAACCTCAGCTGCATTCATTTATGGTATATATGCAATCGTAGAGATTAGCGGTGGTAATAAAGATTATGTTAACAACTTATATTTTGAGGCAGCTGGTGTTATCATTACACTAATTATGCTTGGTAAATATTTAGAGACAGTTACCAAAGGCAAAACATCGGAAGCTATAAAGAAGCTTATGGGTCTAGCACCTAAGACAGCGATTGTAGTTAAGGATGGTAAAGAGGTTGAGATTTCTATTGATGAAGTTGAAGTAGGAGATATCATTTTAGTAAAACCCGGTGAGAAGATGCCTGTTGATGGAATAGTTGTGGAAGGTACTACAGCAGTTGATGAATCTATGTTAACTGGTGAAAGTATCCCGGTAGAGAAGAATACCGGTGACAATATCATTGGGGCTAGCATTAATAAAAACGGAAGTATTAAATATCGAGCTACAAAGGTTGGTAAGGATACAGCATTGGCTCAAATTATTAAATTGGTTGAAGATGCGCAGGGGTCGAAGGCTCCCATTGCTAAGATGGCAGATATTATTTCCGGATACTTTGTACCAATTGTTATTCTTCTAGCATTGGTTTCTGCTTTAGCCTGGTATTTCTTGGGCGGTGAAACTGTTGTATTTGCAATTACAATATTTATCTCAGTTCTTGTAATTGCATGTCCTTGTGCTTTAGGGCTTGCTACACCAACAGCTATCATGGTTGGTACAGGAAAAGGTGCAGAACATGGTGTTTTAATTAAAAGCGGTGTCGCATTAGAAACTACTCACAAAGTTCAGACAATCGTATTTGATAAAACAGGTACTATTACAGAGGGCAAACCAAAAGTAACGGATATTATTACCAATGGTATTTCTGAAAATGAATTATTACAATTGACTGCATCGGCAGAAAAAGGTTCAGAACATCCCCTTGGTGAGGCTATTGTAAAAGGTGCTGAGAAAAAAGGCTTAGCCTTTAAGAAGCTAGACTCGTTTAAAGCAATACCTGGACATGGCATAGAGGTTACAATAGATAATATGAATATTTTAGCAGGTAACAGAAAGCTTATGGTAGAACGTAATATTTCATTAGAGTCTTTAGAAAGTACATCTGATAGACTAGCTGGTGAGGGAAAAACTCCAATGTATATTGCGATCGACAATAAGATAGCAGGTATTATTGCAGTTGCTGATACGGTAAAAGCAAATAGTAAAAAAGCCATTGATCGGTTGCATCGTATGGGAATAGAGGTTGCAATGATTACAGGTGATAATAAAAGAACTGCAGATGCAATTGCAAAGCAGGTAGGTATTGATCGAATACTAGCAGAAGTTTTACCCCAGGATAAGGCGAATGAAGTGAAAAAACTTCAGGCAGAGGGTAAAAAAGTAGCAATGGTAGGTGACGGTATTAATGATGCTCCAGCATTGGCTCAAGCAGACATTGGAATAGCGATTGGTTCTGGAACAGATGTTGCCATGGAATCAGCAGATATCGTCTTAATGAGAAGTGATTTAATGGATGTTCCAACAGCTATACAACTTTCCAAAAGCACGATACGTAATATTAAAGAGAATTTATTCTGGGCATTTGGCTATAATACATTAGGAATACCTGTTGCAATGGGAATTCTTCATCTTTTTGGAGGACCATTACTTAATCCCATGCTTGCAGCAGCGGCAATGAGTCTTAGCTCAGTGTCCGTTCTATCCAATGCTTTAAGATTAAAGAGATTTAAACCAATTCAATAATACATTTTACTTAAGGAGGATTCTATAATGAAGAAAAAAATATCAATAGAAGGAATGAGTTGTGAGCATTGCGTTAACCATGTGACTACAGCATTAGAAGAACTTGCAGGGGTATCAAAGGTTGAAGTTAATCTAGCTGCTAAGAATGCAAATATAGAGGCATCTCAAGAGATTAGTGATGAGGATATTAATGCTGCTATTGATGAAGCAGGGTATGAGGTTACAAAAATAGAAGTACTTTAATAAATATTGGAAATAGAATAAAATATAAAGCCTGATAAATAAGGGGAACTATGGTGATAATCTGATAGTTCCCCTTATAAAAATAAAACCAGTGCTCCCATTCATCCCTTAAATATAGAAATATACGTAGAAGAGAAAGCCTTTTTAATAACTTCCTTTTTGATTTTATTATTTAGTTATTTTACTTTGAATTTCATTGTGCTATTATAATAATTATACGATAGAGCGGATGAGGCAGTAAAGACACCGAATGGTTCAATACGAACTTAACCGGAGGGAATATGCAAGGGTATAACTGTATCATTCAAGCATCATTAGTTAGATATTGAGATTATTGTACAAGTAAAAGTTACTATAATAATGAAGATGAATAATGGGGTAAAGATGTTACAAATATATACGATTTTAAGGCCAAATCAAATAGAAGAAAAAGTGTTTCGAGAATTTTTAAGGAATGTTTCGGTGGAACGGCAGATGAGGGTTGAAAAATACTTAAAAGCTGAAGATAAGATACGATCATTACTTGCTGAGATTTTACTCAGGTATGTGTTGAATATACATAATCCTGTTAATCTTAAGGAATTGGAGTTTGGTTATAACGAATATGGTAAACCAAGAATAAAAAATGTTGAGGATCTGTTTTTTAATCTCTCTCACTCTGGTGATTGGATAATTTGTGGTATTGGTAATTCTAATATCGGTGTTGACGTCGAAGAACATAAAAGGATTAATTTTGATATAGCAGAACGTTTTTATACGAGAGAAGAGTATAATCTTCTAATAAGAACCCCTAAAGATGATCAATTGTCAATGTTTTATAAGTTATGGACATTAAAAGAAAGCTACATTAAGGCTGTAGGCAAAGGGTTGGGGATACCATTAAACTCATTTTCTTTCAAGTTATGTAATAATGATATTGAATTATATGTGAATGATATTCGATGCAAAGAATATTGTTTTACAAGCCTCTCCTTGGATCCTTTACATTCCATGTCAATATGCTGGCAGGGAAATCAAGAGGAGTTATTAAGTGTTAAGGTGGAACAAACTAGTCTTAAGGAACTGATAGAGTTTAATCAAAATAATGATTTGACATCCCCTCAGGTCATACTTCCATAGTGCTATAGTACTATTTATAATTGGCAAGGTACTTCCAGAAGTTAAAGCCAGTCGTGTTGTTCTATATATCAATGTAGGTGACCATCGTAAGGTTTGGGAGGGCTTATGCCAGGAGATTCCTGAACTTAATTCTGCGAGTGAAAAATATTTTGATGATTGGCAGAAGACCTGTAGCTTTGCAAAGCGAGCCATTGATGAAATGGTTAGGGGTATTCATGTATTCTATCATCAGGATATCATCAAAGCCAATCAGATGGGAATATATAATGGAGCTTATCGTGCTGTTGAGCTGGCAGTTGGTAAGGAAGAATAAGGGTAGGCTATAGCAAGCCTAGCAGAAAGGGATTATTATAGATTATTGAGAATTGAGTAGGTTTGATATTATTTAGTTGGAAAAAGTATCGTTAAATCATATACTAACATATAATAACTTATATTAAAATTTTACTTATTACCTAAATAGGAGTATATATGAATGATAATCAAAGTAATGATTTAACTACAGCTCGTAATGACAGAAGAGATGATTTTGACAGAAGATTTGATTCTGATAGAAGATTTGATTCTGATAGAAGATTTGATTTTGACAGAAGAGAAGATTTTGATAGAAGAAATGATTTTGACAGAAGATTTGATTTTGATAGAAGATTTGATAGAGATGAATTTGATAGAAGAATGGAATTTGATAGAAGACGTGAGATGGAAAGAAGAGATGAATTTGACAGGAGACATGAATTTGATAGAGCTTTCCCTTTCTGGTGGATCCTATAAAATCAAATAAATATTATTAAATATTGAACTACCAACTTTTTTGTTGGTAGTTTTTTAGTAGGATGCACACTTTTGCGAAGGCATCAAAAACTGTAAAAGAAGTGATTAAGAGAGAAGAAAATGATTTTAAGAAGGAACTGGTTCTTGTAAAATCAAAGGAAAAGAGGTAAAATGGCCCTTGAGAAAAGATGAGGCTATATGCAAGTGAGGTAATATACAAGTGAGGCTATATGCAAGTGAGGCAATATAAAGTGAAGCAATTTGCTGCTAATAAAATATAAAGGAGTAAACAGATGATAAGTAGTGAAATTTCAGAAATAAAAAAACAATTTAATCATGAGAATTGCTCCATAACAAAAGTGAGTGGTTGTTATGTTGATGGTGAAAAAACAATTCGGACAAAGTTTACGGAATCGTTTCTGTGTATGCCAGAAGAGGAGACCTTTAAGTATTTTGAGATATTTAAGAAAACCTTATCAGGAACTCTGGGTAAAAATCTTATTAATATGGAATTTCCTATGGATGCAGAATTTAATGGTGGCCCCCAGGAATTTCTTTTACGACTAAGAGATAGTGAGTTGCTAGATGAAGAGCTTCTTGAGGCTTTCTATGAGAAAGTGATTCAAATGTATGATTATGCGGGAAACTACTTGATTCTATTATTATATGCAGCCTATGATGTACCGGGGAAAGGTAATGATAGAATTTTCATGGAGGATGCTTCAGAGGAGGTTTACCGATATATACTTTGCTCCATCTGTCCTGTAGATTTATCTAAACCAGGACTAAGTTATAATACGGATACCAATCATATAGAAAAGCGTATACAGGATTGGGTTGTGGGTTTACCTAATCATGGATTTTTATTTCCTACTTTTAATGATAGAAGTGCAGATATACATAGTGTATTATATTATTCAAAGAATTCGGAAGAACTACTTAGCGATTTTATTAATCAGCTTCTTGGCTGTGAGGTACCATTATCTGCGGGGGTGCAGAAAGAAGCTTTTCAAACTTTGATTAAGGAAACCCTTGGCGAAGCCTGTGAATATGAAATCGTTAAAAATATTCACGAGAAATTGAGCGAAATCATTGAAGAACATAAAATTCAAGAGATAGCAGAACCTCTGACTTTGGATAAAAAAGAGGTGAAGAATTTGTTTTCCGATAGTGGTGTTGAAGCAGCTAAATTAGAGGAATTTGATAAGACCTATGAGAAGATGACAGGGGAGAATGTCTCTTTACTAGCAACCAATCTAGTGAATACCAGAGCCTTTGAGGTCAAAATGCCGGATGTTGTAATTAAGGTAAATCCAGAGCATGCAGATTTAGTACGCACTGAATTGGTAAATGGTCGTAATTGCCTGGTTATAGAAATTAATGATCAGGTGGAGATTAACGGTATTACTGTGAAGACAATATAGATTTTAATAATATCTGTTGAAAAGGGGGCTGGTGCATATAATGCAACAGCCCCAGCCTATTCATATTATTTCCTTAGAAGACTTTTACAAGGTAGAGGATTTCTAGTTCTTTGTACTAAGTTCAGAAGCAGATAGGGGAATGCTGTTTAAAATAGATTCGATTTCATTTATATCAAGATTTGAAGTGAAACTAAAATGATATATACCATATCCATAGGTTTCACTTTCTATATTTATTTGTACCATTTTGGCATTGTCATTTTCATAAAGTAGATTGCATATTATTCCGCTCTCTGTTACAAAGGTATCTGATGAATATTTAGTACTTTCCTTTGTAAAGGATTCGATGATAGAAATGGAATTATCTACAGGCAGTTGGCTTTGAATATATTCACAGTAAATTTCAATATTATCCTTACCATAAATAAAGGAGATTTTTGAAGTGGGATCATTGGAAAATGACCATTTTCCATATTTGTATCCCCCAGTGCCAAGTTTGTAATTCTCAAGAAGATAGGTAGGGGTTAAATTGGGCAGATTAATTTTGTCAAATGCATCATCTCCGCTTTTTACAGGATCAGAAGAAGTAACATAGTCAGCAAGATGTCTATACTCTATTATATCACCATTATCATCATAGATTTCTAATACTTCACCGGTTTCTTTCAGTTCTAATGTACTTTCTCCAAAAGTCATGGTCTCAACAGCATTATCAAAATTAAAAAAATTCCTGATGGTGTTTGGATCCACTTCTGTCTCTTCGGCTTTTTGAATTTTAAAGGTAACGGGATAGGTCTTTAATAAATAGCTGGACCCGAAAACTGTTGCGGAACCACATAGGATTAATATAACCATAACGGTAGCAAATTTTGCTGTTTTAAATTGTAATGGCCTAGAGAGTAAGTTAGTAAAGGAAGTCCACTTATGAGCCATGGTATTAGCAATTATAGGTTCTTCTTCGCAATCTAGAAGTTGATTTAATATCCTTTGATCCATAGAGGGATCTGTATCTATTTTTGAAATAATATTCTTTAATTTATCTTCTTTCATTAGATATCCTCCAATTCGATTTTTAATATTTCTCTTCCCCGTTTTAAGCGCATTTTTACGGCAGATTCACTGATTTTTAAATAGTTAGATATCTCAGAGATTTTATATCCGCCAAAGTAATAAAGTTGAATCGCTGCCTTATATTTTTCGGGCATTTTTATGATATTTGATAAAAGTTCCTTATCTTCTGGCTCGGATGCAAATTCACTAAGATCCTCTAGATTAACCTTTCGTTTGTTCCATAAATTCTTTAATTGATTTTTACAAAGGTTAATTGTAACCCTAATAATCCATCTCTTCTCGTCCTCGTCGCTGGGAAAGGAGGGAGAGTGGTAGCAGAGTTTTATAAAGGCTTCCTGCAGAATATCCTCGCAGTCGTGTTTATTCCCAAGATAGGAGAAAGCGATACGAAAAAGTAAAGTTTTATATAAATCGTATCTTTCTAAAACCCATTCTTGTAAAATCCATTGATCAGTGCACTGTACATTATCCATTATTAACCTCCCTTCATTAGTAAAACAACATAACTAAATGAAAAGTCACAAGAAAAATAAAAAATAGCAAATTAATACTTACATATTACCAAGAATGTTCTTATAAAGAATCAAATTAATAAAGAATCAAATTAATAAAGAAGCAAATTAATAAAGAAACAAATTAGTAAGGAATCAATTTAATTAAGTGTTATATAGAATTAAATTTAAAGCATGGATAGTGAATTTATATTAATTCAAATTGATTTTTGTGAAAGTGCAGTATACCCTCGTCCCTTAATTTACCAAGTTCTTGGGACATGGCACTTCGATCTACAGAAAGATAATCTGCCAGTTCTTGTCGGTTAAAGGGAATAGCGAAACTTCTCTTTCCGCTTACTTGGGCCTGTGCTAATAGATAAGCCAGAAGCTTTTCTCGGGTGGAACGCTTGGAGAGAAACTCTATTTTTTGACTTAATATTATATTCTTAGATGCAATTATATGAAGCATATTGTAGATGATTCTATTATGGAAGGGACAGACCTTAGTACAGTTGGTTATAAGTTTATCATAATCAATAAAGAGAATATCGCATTCTGTAGTTGCCAGAACGCTGATGGGCAATTTTTTTATACCTGCAAAAGCAAAGGCTTCCGCAAATAGCATCCCTGGATCAATCATTGCAACAATCGATCGATTTCCGTAATAATCCTCTTTAAGAACTTGGACATTGCCGGATAAAACAATGCCAAAATGCTTCACCTTTGTACCATGGATAAATATCATTTGGTTTTTATTATAATGATTAACCTTTGCTGATAGGCATTCTAAAAGGTTTTGAAGCTCTTCCTCTGAAATTCCTTCAAACAATGCAATTGATTTTAAGATTTTATAATAATCTTTCATAATTACTCCTTTTTGTTGTAAAAACAACAGACTTATTAAGTTAAATATAGTAAAGTCAGATTACAAAGTCAATAGAAGAGAAGTTCTTGCTCGTAATGACAATATGGAGGTTGGAGTATGATTAGAAAAATTATTAAAATAGACGAAGAGAAATGTAATGGTTGTGGCTTGTGTGCAGAGGCCTGTCATGAAGGTGCAATTGGTATGGTAGAAGGAAAGGCTAAGCTCTTACGCGATGATTACTGTGACGGCTTAGGTGCATGTTTGCCTTCCTGTCCAGTGGGAGCATTATCCTTTGAAGAACGGGAAGCTTTGGAATTTAATGAAGCAGCAGTCTTAGAGAATATGAAGAAGAAGCAGGCTCATATACCCAGTGGATGTCCAGGAATGCAGTTAAAGACATTTGCACAAAGGGAGAAAATGGTTGATGTAAGGGAAGAAAAATCAGAGGTTAGGAGTCAGTTGGCACAGTGGCCTGTACAGATTAAGCTGGTTCCGGTAAATGCTCCTTATTTTGAAGATGCAAATCTTTTGATTGCTGCGGACTGTAGTGCTTATGCTTATGGAGATTTTCACAGCCGTTTTATGAAGAATAAGGTAACACTCATTGGTTGTCCTAAGTTAGATGAAGGTGATTACAGCGAGAAACTTACAGCAATAATATCCAATAATAATATTAAGAGCCTAACCATTGTGAGGATGGAGGTACCCTGTTGTGGAGGTATTGAAAATGCTGCAAAAAGAGCTTTGCAGAATAGTAAGAAATTCATTCCATGGCAGGTGGTAACAATTTCTACCGATGGAAGGATTCTTGAATAAAGCTTGGCATATAGGTTAAAATATAGTTTTTTAATCTCCCATGACAGCGTGTAGGATCAGTGTTTTTTATTATATCGAATATAAATAACGCCTTAATAACAGGAATATTGTTAATAAGGCGTTGTTTTATGTTGAACACATTTACTTAACCTTGTTTTGAAGGCATTTCTTGAGGGAAATTGGGAGTAGCTGTTGAGGGATGGGGTTGTTCAATCTCAACATTTTGAGGTCCTGAATTGTCATTTTCTTTCCTTGGATTTGAAGGAAAATCAGATTCTCTTCTAGATGATTGTTCCATATTATATGATCCTTTCTTAGATTGATGTATCTGTATTCTGAATAAAATTATAATGGCAATTGTGAAATGCTAGAGCTTATCTATGCATTTCACAATTACCTATTTATATAAATGAAAGTTCGTGTAGCTTTTTGTTATTTATATCGTAACCCATCGTTTCAGTTTATTTACTGCTATTTTGAGCGCTTCTGTCTAGATAAAGGAAATCTTCCACTTTCTTTTAGTTGATTAAATTTACTCATCATATTAGCTTTGTAAGCAGATGCATCCTCTTTACTTAGGATCTGGAATTCAACGAACTTGTCTATGAGTTTCATTTCTGCTTTCATCTCTTCTTCAATTAAATCATATACTTCTGCTCTTTGTGTATCGGTAAGAGCATTCCATTTTTCAGTGGCTATTTTCATCGCTTCTTCAAAAGCAGCTATTTTATCCTTCTGATTTTGTGTATTACCTTCTGATAGTGTTGCCGATTCGGTACTTGTCTCAGCTGCAAGGGCTTGACCAGGACTTATACAAATAAATGCCATGATACAAGCGATAGTAAAACCTCTTAATTTGGGTTTAAACATTAGCTTCCTCACTTTCCATAAATAACAGCGAGCACACTTACTTTCTTGATTAGTATTACCAAGGTTTATTAGGATATTGTAAAATACATGATGAAATAAATGTAAAAATAATAAGAAAATTTTTTCTGTTAAGAGTTTTATATAGTAAGTATATGCTATATTTGCTTAAAATATAGGCACATGTAATAATGATGTAATAATTATTTAACAAAATTATAGGTGTGTTTTATAGATAACACAAGCTTCAATTTCCAATAATCCAAGGAGATAGCCCTATACTATGTCGTTGACTATTTCTTGTAAATTAAGCATTTACAAAGAGTTTGACAAAGGATATAATTCATTTACCCTTCTTTAGAAATGGAAATAAGTATTACATAATATAGAAGTAATAAGGTAAGACTTGTGTAGATTTCCATAAAGTAACGATTGAACCCCTATACCCTATATGTTAATCTATAGGAGCAGCAGAGAGATGCCAATAAGGAGGTACAAAAAATGAAGAAAATCATTCTAGTATCAGGATGTTCACTAGCGTTGTCACTATTAGGTGCTATGGGTATAAGCCAAAATGAATTGAATAAAAGCAACCTATTTAATTCCAACAATAACACTACACAAGTAGAACAAAGTGTTACAGATAAATCATACAACCAAAACAGTGACAAGCAGAATTCGGGCTTGGATAAATCAGCCCAGGATAAAGATGTAACTAAAGATAAAGATGCGAATAAAACTACTAAGAATAATAAAGAAAATCAACCATCAAAAGAGTCTACATCAACAGTTGTGCAGAAACCAACGTCTACACCGGCACCTACAAAGAAACCAGCAGCTACGACAAAGCCTGAGCCTACAACAAAGCCAGCAGCTACGACAAAGCCTGAGCCTACAACGAAACCAGCAGCTTCAACGAATAATTCTTCAAGTTATGCAAGTGAAGTACTTCGCTTAGTTAATGTTGAACGTTCTAAAGCAGGATTGTCAGCGTTTACAACAAACACGACTTTACAAGCAGCAGCAAATAAACGTTCTCAGGAGATTTCACAGTCCTTCTCTCATACCAGACCAAGCGGGGAGGGTTTCTCAACGGTACTAAAAGAATTTAATATTTCCTTTAGGGCAGCTGGTGAGAATATTGCCTATGGACAGAAAACACCTCAGGCAGTTGTTGATGGATGGATGAACTCTTCAGGTCACCGTGCCAATATATTGAATGCTAATTATAATAAGATTGGTATCGGCGTATATGAGAAAAACGGAGTTCTCTATTGGACACAGTTATTCACCAACTAATTAAACCTTATACCAAAGGGTTGTTATATAATAGAAGATCTGTAGTAGCATTACTTTTACATTAAAGTGTGCTGCTACAGATCTTTTTTTGTTCAATAGCAAATTACCTATCAGTAAGAAGCTTCTGTGATAAAAATTAAATCTAAAGGAATATTTGTATTTAGATATTATAAAATATTAATAATCAATTCTTTATCAAATAGGGGAAGGAACTGAGTCATTGGAAGAATTTAATAGAAGGGAATTTTATACAGAAATATGTCAAGTTATTAATCCTGATAACCTTTCAGTATTAGTAAATAAGTCAAACCAGCTAAGTGATGATTATATACCAAAAGATTTAGAAATTATTGATTATAGATTCAACCCAGAGGGACTAATGCTCAGGCATGAAGCTCGACTTGCATTTGAAGATATGTGCTATCATGCTCTTTTGCAAGGCTATTACTTGGTGGCTATATCAACTTTTCGCAGCTATTATTATCAATGGAAAATTTATTTGAAAGATATTACACCCTATATACCATTGGAGGAATACATGGAAGTAAGAGATAGGATATCCGCAAGGCCAGGACATAGTGAGCATCAGACAGGGTTGGCTGTGGATATTAATGATTTAGAACAAACTTTTGAAACCACACCAGAGGGTGTGTGGCTTGCTGCTAATTCTTATCAATATGGATTTGTTCTCAGATATCCCAAGGGGAAGGAAGCAATTACAGGATATGACTTTGAGCCTTGGCATTTTCGCTATCTTGGTAAGGAACTAGCAAGAGATGTCTACTTCAGTCAGATGACCTATGATGAATATTATAATATGTATTGTAATAATCAGGAGTGCTAATTAGGAAGGTTTGTAATAGTATACCCACACTGATTTTACAGATCATCTTCTTGATTTAGTGTGGGTATTTCATATGATAGTTATTTTTTTGTATTTCCTTAGTCCTATATTTGTTTCTAGTCTATTCAGTACATGCTTCGTCATATACTCTGTAGTAACCTTGAGGGAAGCCGCATACAGGACAAATATTGGGTGCGCAGCGGCCGCCCATAATATTACCACATTGTTGGCAGATCCAAAGGGTATCCGCAGGTTTACAAAATACTTCATCTCGTACCATATTCCCATACTGTAAACTTAAAGCTAAATTATGATTTAATTCAATATTAGCTATGCCGCTAAATAAAGCAGAAAGGTCTGTAAATCCTTCTGTTAATGCCGTATCAGCATATTCTCTGAACAAATCCGCCGTCTGTAATGCAATTTCAGAACTTGTCAGAAGATTTTGCATGGTGTCAGGAAGGGTACCATTATTTAATTGACGTAAGAATATTCTGGCATGTTCTCTTACGTTTCTTGTATAAGTTTCATACAAATTTGAAATCTCAATAAATTGTTCGGTCCGCGCTGTATTACTGTATATACTATATAATGTACTGATCATTAAATCCCTCTCATATGCTTTTTGTAAATTACTATAAGTCTTGCTTTGCTGAAATTCCATACAGCCTCCTACAACTTTACTGAAATCATTAATATATAATATGAAAATATTTTCATCTTTATGTGATTTATCCAAGGGATTTGAAATTGCTTTCTATACCTTAACAAAAGAATTGACAAATATTACTGCATAACTTATATAATATATAATAGAGTTGGCATTAAAGGAAGTTACTGTGAGGGGTGTCAGCGCTAGATCTCAAGGCGTGGACCAGCAGGGTCACAGTCCGGTTTTTTGACATTTGCACTACTTTGAGATAGTTTCAAAATATAGTAGCATTCTTCTCGGTGAAAATGATCAGCCATTAGAGGCATTAAATGACCGAGTATTTTATGATCCATTCTCTGCTCACGGATATCTTCAAGAAAATTAATAAAATCATTTGTTACTATCCTGGATTTTTCATTTAGATGATCAAGGGCGGTAAAGTTATTCAGACCTGTCCTAAGAAAACCCTTTAGCATTAGAGATTTTGTAGTAAGAGCCTGAAATTGATTTTTGAACTCATTAGCTGCATTGATTATATCTTCTTCTATGTGGTCAAGTCCGGACATGATAAATGTGCAATAACCAACTGTATTTGCCAACCAAAGTGCATGATGATGAAGTGGATGCAAGAGAGGGATTTGTCCCTTCATTAGCGAGTTAAGTATAAATAAATATTCCTCCAGTTCATTAAGCATATCGTTAATAAATGAGGAGGTTAGATGTATTTTCAAGTTAGAAGTTAAAGACATGAAGAGTAGTTCTATGTTAAATTCCCTTAGGCGATAAGTTGCTTCGTAAGCCTTAAGACTTAATTCTTCCAGTTCAGTGGGCGACATGCTTTTATGAAAAGTCTGTTGTAGAAGCTGATCAAAGAGAACAATATATTCCTGAGCAGTCGATATGAATTTTGCTTCAGTAGGGCTTAAGGAGAAGAAAATAAATCTTGAGTGGTCTCCCATAATCTGCAGCCAGAAACGATGTTCATTTAATGCAATCTCTGTATTGGTATGATTCTGCATAAATAATAACCATGCCTTTCCGTAACCTGCAAACTTAGGGCCGCAGGCACAATATTTACAAAGTGAATAGTCATGATAATTTACTTCTTGAAAAATCTGTGATTTTTCAATCGATTCACCTTTAAATTATATTTGTTTTACTAGTATATGCCTGTGGTGCAATAAATTGATGTTTTGTTTTTATATTTTCATACCTCATGTGAGGATGGTGAAGGTTAATTCTACAGGAAAGCTGCTTTTACACTCCAATGTTTAAAACCTTAGAAAGTTGTTTAAAAATGGAGTATTCAGGGAAAATTATATTAATAAGGGTCGCACTTTAAAACTGGCGTGAACATATAATCCATGTGATTTTATTGCAAAGGTTTAAATGAGCTGACAGAAAGAAGGAGAGTAGATGAAAGTTAAGGAATATAGTAGTGCCCGTGCTTTTTTAGATGATTATGAGCCGCTTCTGCTGAAACAAGAATCCGTGAGCCAAATGGTTCTTTATTCTGCTTACGAATACTGTAAAAATTCCCAAGGAGATAATGTGGTTTTTGGTGCTGTAATAGATGAGGAAAAGACATATCTGCTTTTTTTTAATGTACTACCTTATAATATGGTAGTTTATAATGTTGACCCGGACTATGTTATGCAAGTATCGGAAGTTTTGGCAGAGTACCTAGGTAGTAACCGTATTTTAATCAATGGAATTTATGCAAAATATGATTTTTGTCAAAGTTTCATTGAAGAATATAAAAAGTATATTAATTGTATCTTTGTAGAAAAAATGGGTATGGACATTATGGAAATACGTTCAGTTAATGAGGTTAATCTTGTTGATGGTGTTCATCGTCGGGCCCAATTAAATGAAGCAAAACTGGCAGCGGAATGGATAATTGAATTCCAGTTAGAGGCATTGGCTAACGAGTTGGATTATGAAGCTGCTTTACAGAGAGCAATCATATTAATTAATGAAGGTAAAATGTTTTTTTATGAAAATACTGCTAATAAAGTGGTTTCCATGGCAGTGGCAGGAAGAAAATTGGTTCATGGAGTAGCACTAACTTATGTGTATACTCCGGAGGAACACAGAGGACAAGGATATGCTGCAGCAAATGTTTATTACCTGAGCAAAGCATTGTTAGAGCAGGGCTTTGAATTCTGTACCCTGTTTGTAGATAAGAAAAATCCTCTATCAAATCGAGCTTATGAAAAAGTGGGCTTTAATTTTGTAGACGATATCTACGAATATAGGGTTGTATCCTCTGATTAATAAAATAATTTTAGGAAAAGTATAATAATACATATTCCTAATGAAGAAAGAAGATTAAACACCGAAGTCTTTGACTTCGGTTTTATTATTTTGGTCAAAGAAGATGGGGCGTAAGAAAGACCCGGCTTTTGGTCAAGCTGAAACATTTTAAGGTAAATGTATAGATTGCACTACTTGATTTTAAACACTTACAATAGTAAAATGTAATTAATTATGTACGAAAGACAAGGTATATAAATCCATATAGAAAATAAATGGAGGAAATACGCAAATGAATGTGAATGAATATAAAGTTGCAGGATTTATTTTTTCTGAACCCCTGGAATATAAAGAAGCTAAGCGGGAAGCAGAAAGTATTGAATACATAAAAGCCAATACGGATTTAAATGACTTAAATAAAGCAGTAAAGCTATATCATAAATTAATTGAGCGAAATACACTTAGGACCGTTGTTGGATATGCTTTTTTAAAGGAACTTCAGGAACGTATAATTAAAGAAGGTATTATTGGACGAGAGAATATTCCTTGTATTCGTGTTGATCAGGGGAATCAATTTCAAAGGAGTAAATTTGTTTTTTCCTCAGATGAGAATAAAAAACATCAATTGGTAATTAAAGAATATAAGATACGCATACGAAATTCTAGGATAATTAGCTTTTTTCTCGTTGGTATTATTGTATTAATGTTCCTTATATCAATTTTTAGCAAGAACAGCAGCTTCATCAATCATGAGAATGATATTTTAGATAAGTACTCAGCGTGGGAAGAAGAACTTAATAACAGAGAGGCAGAACTAAAGGAAAGGGAGAATATTCTGAAAGGTAATTAGTTGTTGATGAATTCACAATTCTGTCATAGTTTGATGCTATACTTCAAATATCCTTACATAAAAGTTAACATGAAAGGGTATAAAATGTAATAATCAGAATTTACTATGGAGGTGCCAAATGGATAAGCTGAAAATCCTTGTTGTAGATGATGAAAGTAGAATGAGAAAGCTTGTGAAAGACTTTTTGGTGCGTAAAGATTATGAAGTAATTGAAGCTGAGAACGGAGAACAAGCAATTGATATTTTCTTTTCGAAAAAAGATATAGCCCTTATTATTTTAGATGTAATGATGCCGAAGCTAGATGGATGGCAGGTGTGCAGAGAAATAAGACAATATTCCAAGGTGCCAATTATTATGCTAACGGCAAAGAGCGATGAGAAGGATGAGCTCTTAGGTTTTGAACTTGGAGTGGATGAATATATCTCGAAACCTTTTAGTCCAAAGATACTAGTAGCTCGTGTGGAAGCTGTTCTTCGAAGAACAAAGGTTACACAGGAAGAGCTTATTGAAGCAGGAGGAATAATTCTAGATAAATCTGCACATCAAGTAAAAATAGATGGTAATGAGGTGGAATTAAGTTTTAAAGAATTTGAACTGTTAACATACTTTGTTGCAAATCAAGGTGTGGCCCTCTCTAGAGAGAAGATTTTAAATAATGTTTGGAATTATGATTATTTTGGCGATGCTAGAACCATAGATACTCATGTAAAGAAGCTAAGAAGTAAGATGGGTCAAAAGGGGGATTATATCAAAACAATATGGGGCCTGGGATATAAATTTGAGGTGAATGAATGAAACATTCCATTCGTACGAGAATAACCTTCACTTTAACAATCATGATAATATTAACCATATTTATTACATGGTTTATCAATAGTACTTTTTTGTCGGACTTCTATATTAAAAGTAAGCGAGATAATATGTATGAAGCATACTACAAAGTATCTACTGTTATAGAAAATAGTGACAATAAGTATTCCTTAACAGAAGAAGAATTAAGTTTATTAGAGAAAGCAAAACAGGAATATGATGTGGATGTGTATGTCTTATCAGCAGAATCATATTTTTTGTTTCCGCAGCAGGAGAATATAGGATTGGATGAACTGCAGGAAGCGAACGATATTTATAAGGATGTAGCTGGATTTTCTAATCGGAATGTTATAGATAGAAAACTTCTAGAAGAAACAGATAATTATTTCATATATAGCTATGGTTATCAGTATAGAAGAGGATACACGAATTATATAGTACTCATTGGAGTGACTAAGAAGAGTACCAAGGCCGAAGCTGATAATAGGGATAAGGCCATGTTTCTTGATAATGATAACTTAGTCTTAATTCGTTCCAATCTGGATAGCATAGGGGAAAGTGTTAAGATAGCCAATGAATTTCTTGCCTATGTAGGAATTGTTGCTGCTGTTATCGGATCAATCTTAATGTTTCTTATCAGTAAGAGTTTTACCAAACCTATTCTGGATTTGGTTGGTATTGCTAAGAAAATATCAAATCTGGATTTTGAAATAGAGTATGAAGTAAAATCTAAGGATGAGATTGGAGAACTAGGTAATAGTATTAATCTTCTATCCAAGAAGCTTGAAACAACCATAATGGAGTTAAAACAAGCAAACAATGAATTGGTGACGGATATTAAGAGGAAAACAGAAATAGACGAGATGCGTAAGGAATTTCTGTCTAATGTATCTCATGAATTAAAAACTCCCATATCCTTAATACAAGGATATGCAGAAGGGTTGATGGAAAACATAAATGAAGATGAAGAGAGTCGTGACTTCTATTGCGAAGTAATTATGGATGAAGCCAATAAGATGAATGGCTTGGTGAAAAAGCTGTTAAGTCTTAATGAATTAGAATTTGGTAATAATCAGGTGAACTTTGATAGGTTTGACATTGTAGCCTTGTTAAGTTCTATAATAGATGCTACCGAGATATTGTTTAAGCAAAAGGAGGTTCTACTCTATTTTGAAAAAACTGACCCTGTCTATGTGTGGGCAGACGAATATCTGATTGAGCAGGTGATATCTAATTATATCAGTAATGCACTAAATCATGTAGATGGACAGAAAATTATTGAAATAAAGCTTATTGCAAGGGGCGATTTGGTCAGAGTTGCCGTATATAACACTGGTGATAATATACCTGAGGAAGAGCTGGATAAGATATGGATTAAGTTCTATAAGGTGGATAAAGCAAGAACCAGAGAATATGGCGGAAGTGGAATTGGCTTATCCTTGGTTAAAGCAATAATGAACTCCCATAATAAAGAGTGTGGTGTGATTAACCATCCCATGGGTGTGGAATTCTGGTTTGAGCTTGATACAAACGCTTATAAAGAATCATAAGCAATTATATATCTTGATATAATATTACAAAAAAATGAGCGGTTCCTATCTCTTTAGGTTTCAAAGAGGGAGGAGCCGTTATCTATAGATAGATGTAGCTAATTAGAATGGACTATGGTAAATTTACTTAATTTATATTGCTGAAATGAAGAAAAAGTGATAAGATGATATTTGTACAAATTTGTATTATTAAGTAATTACAAATGATGAAGTGACAGGAGGAATTACTGATGAAACCTTTGAAATTTATAGTTATTATAGTATTGTTATTTACTACTCTATCAGGATGTGTACAGGAAAGTAAAATTACCGAAGAACAGGGTGATACAGTCGCAGAATATATGGCAGGATTGTTATTGAAATACGACGATAAATATGATCAAGCTTTAATTCCCTTATCAGAGGAAGATACAATAGCAGCTAATAAGCCAGAAGCAACTGTGGTATTGTCCAAGGATGGAACGTCACAAAAATCGAAGGATGTGAAGGATTCCGTTATTAAAAGTTCTCATGCACTATCAGAAGTAATGGGCAATGATAATTTTGAAATAAGTTACAAAGAGTATGAGTTAAGGGATGAATACCCTGAAGATGCAAAACGCTTGGGGGTTTCACTGACATCACAAAAGGGTTATCAATTTTTGGTGGTATCATTTACAGCTAAGAATGTAACTAAGGAAAAACAAAGGCTTGTTTTTAGTAAGGATGACATTAATTATAAATTGACTGTGGATAATGATAGAATTTATAGCCCAATCATTACTTTTTTAGATAATGAGCTTCAGTTTATTGATCTTACAATAGGCGGTGGTAAAGCAGAAGATTTGGTATTGATCTTTGAAATATCAAAAGAGACGAAGGTGTCCGATATTCATTTAGAAGTTTCAGATGATAATAAATCGTGTATAATTGATATTAAATAATACAAAGGAAGATAGATTGAAAAATTACAGATTTTCAATCGGGAATTTGTTCCTGCGACCTAAAGTTTGCAGGTTACGGAAAGGTATGGTTATTACTATGAATTATAATGAGAGGAAACGAATTAAGTTTTTTGGATTGCCTTTTACTTTTACCAAATATTTTATATCGGAAGAAAAGGTAATGATAACAGCTGGGTTTTTGAATATTACTGAGGATGATGCTTATATGTATAAGATACAAGATGTCCGGTTGACACGAAGTTTGTCGGAGCGTATATTTAAACTCGGCACCATAACCTGTTATACAGGGGACACGACACATCCGGAACTAATCCTATATCATATCAAGAATTCAAGTGTAATTAAAGATTACATTATGCATTATTCAGAAGAGGCCAGAAGGAAGAGAAGATCATTGCATAACTTAAACATTGATGCTGCTGAATTAGATGAAGAGGAATTGGAAGAAATTGATACATAAAACTTAATAATTGTACTTGACATAATTCGATTCAAATTGTACAATGGAACTCCACCGTTTAAGACAGCCACGAAAATTGAAAAAAAAAATAAAAAAGTGGTTGACATAATAAAACGAGTGTGATATACTAAAAAAGTTGGCGGCGCAAACATGACACAATAAATGATAAGCCTTCAACAAAACGAACCTTGATAATTGAACAGTGAAACAACCCTGAAAATTCTAAAAAAATGAGTTCTTCACATGGGAGCTCAAAGTGTTCCAAGGAACACAAAATAGATTTTCAATGATGACTCGAAAGAGTTAT
>JAEZTQ010000034.1 GCA_023443625.1 Bacillota bacterium
CCTGTAGGGTTTTAGGTGATTTTGATTCCCTATGCACAAAGCCAAGAGAAAAGGGTAAAGTCATTTTAATGCTAAATGAACAAATAGATGATAGCACAAATGAAAAAGTATATGGCACTACCATGAGAGAGCATAGTATCATAACCATTGATGAGAAGGGAAGAATGTACTCTTATTCCGATACGGAGGAGTTGTCAGCCTTGGATGGTAAAGAAGTAAAGGAATTTGAAAAAGCATTTAAAAAAATAATGAAAGCGAATGATTATAAGCAAAAATCAAAAAAGGAATTGTCGGATGAAATAGATAAAAAAGCGAAAGAGAAAAGACAGAAATTAGGTATGGAGTAGACATAAAAAGTAATTACTTGATGGTATAAGGTAAGGTTATTCATTATAAAAAACCACTTCTTGGTGGCAGTTGTAGGCTTTGGCTGCCCGCCAGGAAGTTGTATTTTTATGAAAATATATTCTTAGTGAATGTGTTTATACATTTGATTGTTTAATTAAGTCCGTCTAGTATCAGATGAAATACTGATACAAAGAGAACACCAACAATATTACTATGCACAGCATATATTCTATTAATCACATATATAAATTGTTATTTAGTATATCCCAAGGAAAGCTTTATAGGAGGTAAAAGAATAACTTTTTAGTTCAGATGAACTGTTAGAAAACAACCTTAAACGAAATTACAAAATAATCCAATTTATACATTGACATAAAATCCCATTTATTGTATTGTATGTTTATAACATTGTTCTAATTAATCTCATAATACATCAGCTTCAGAAAGCGCTGTTCTTAGAAGTAGTTATTGTAAATTTCATTGTATATGAAAAACAACCCACTAATATTTTAAGGAGGAAGATATGCTACGAACCAAATATTTAAAAGTAATAAGTAGAATTTGTATGTTGTTTACTTTAGTAATATGTACTACAATTTCACATACGCAAGCAAACATTTATGCTCATGAAATCTTGCCCGGACATGTATTTAGATGGGGCTATGTTACGGGAGGTGTATGTAATTTAAAACCAAGTGATGAAATATTAGATAGTAATCTTGCAAGTTTTTATACTAGTGCGTTATCACATTGGAACTCTAATTCTGCTGGTGTTACAAGCTGGGTTGATACACCATTTGCAACATCAAATGTGGATTTTGGCACTCCAATTAATTGGGCATGGGGAGATACTGTTTACGGACAGACATTTATTAGGAATAGTTCAGGCGAATGGTTTGTAGATACAAATGGAGTTAATGGAAACTTTACTAGTGGCAAAATTACATATGCTCAAGTACATATAAAATCCGAATTGGCGAAATCTGGAAGTTATCATAAAAACTTTATATTAAGACATGAGATGGGGCATGTTGTAGGTTTAGGGCATACAGATAATATTACTATGTCTATTATGAATGAAATGAGGGATACTGACATTTTGGAAGATCACGATAGGATAGATTTACAAAACTTTTATTGATAGTATTCTATTGATTATATTAAGTAAGGGGGAAATGGTATGAGAAAAAAGATGAATTTTTTTGTTTTGCTAATTGTTCCAATCCTTGTATTGACTGTCCTACTTGTAAGTGTAAACAAGGATAAAAATGACCCTCCCTATGTTAAGGTGAAACCAGAGGATAAGATATTATATTCGGATTACTTATTGTCATCAGGGATTCCTGCTTCGCTAGAGGTAGGTTATCATTTTTCGGATATAGTTATTCGGGGAGAAATCATTAATATCTATCAAGGGGATATAGATTTTCTTCTACCTGTAGGTGATAAATTGGGTCAAGAGCTGCCTAAAATGATTTGTACCTATTATGATATTAAGGTGGAGAAAACCTATCTCGGTAAATTAGATAGCGATATAATAACATATAGAGAAGTGGGGGATTTTGATTCCCTATGTACAAAGCCGAAAGAAAAGGGTAAAGTCATTTTGATGTTAAACGAGCGAGTCGACGATAACACCAAGGGAAAGGTATATGTATCAACCATGGAGGAGCATAGTATCATAACCATTGATGACAATGGAAGAATGTATTCTTATTCCAATACGGAGGAATTGTCAGCCTTCGATGGTAAAGAATCAAAGGAATTTGAAAAAGCATTTGAAAAAATAATGAAAGCGAATGATTATAAACAAAAATCTATGATGGAATGGTCGGAAGAAAGCGAAAAAAGGGCAAAAGAGAAAAGAAAGCAATTGGGTATGGAGTAGACATAAAAATATTACTTGATGGTATAAGGTGAGGTTAATCATTTTAGAAATCCACTTCCTGGTGGCAGTTGTAGGCTTTGGCTGCCCGCCAGGAAGTGGATTTTTATGAAAATATAATCTTAGTGAATGTGTTCATACATTTGATTGTTTAATTAAGTCCGTCTAGTATCAGATGAAATACTGATACAAAGGGAACACCTATTATGGAAAATGAGGAAAGTAGAATGAGACAAAGAACAAGGGTTTTTGTACCAATTATTGTTTTAATTGTTGTATTGACTATTCTATTCCTTAATATAAAGATAGGCAGAAGAGATGATTCCTATGTAAAGGTGAAACCAGAGGATAAGATATTATATTCTGAAAACTTATTGTCATCGGATGTGGCACCTGATTCACTAGAAACAGGCTATCATCTCTCGGATGTCGTAATTCGAGGTGAAATTATTAATATCTATCAAGGAGATATAGATTTTCTGCTAAACGTAGGTGGTAAATTGGGTGATGAGCTACCTAAGATGACTTGTACCTATTATGAGATCAAGGTGGAGAAAACCTATCTCGGTAAATTGGATAGCGATATAATAACCTATAGAGAAGTAGGGGATTTTGATTCCCTATGTACAAAGCCCAAAGAAAAAGGTAAAATAATATTAATGCTAAATGAGCGAGTTGACGATAGCACCAAGGAAAAGGAATATGTATCAACCATGGAAGAGCATAGTATCATAACCATTGATGAGAAGGAAAGAATGTACTCCTATTCCAATACGGAGGAATTGTCAGCCTTGGATGGTAAAGAAGTAAAAGAATTTGAAAAGGCATTTGAAAAAATAAGGAAAGAGAATAATGGTAAGCAAAAAACCTTAAGAGAATGGTCGGATGAAATGGTAAAAAGGGCAAGAGAGAAAATGCCAAAAAGATAGAATATAGTTTACAAAGGCTCTATCATAGCTTGTGCTTGTGTAATGAAAATTCACATGCTCAATCTATAATAGAGCTTTTGAGGTATTCAGTCTATAATATTAGATTTTAACTAGTTGTGGCATTCTTCAGTCTCGGTATTCCAAGGGGCTTTGCCCAGTTTGTTTTTTGAATATACGGCTAAAATACCCTTGATCACAGTACCCAACCATCTCCCCTATCTGACGGACGGATAGGTCTGGATTATGCTGCAGTAGCTGCTGAGCCTTCTGAATACGAAGGGATATTAGGTATTTTGAAGGGCTGCAATCATAATATTGACAGAATAACTTTGTTAAATAGCTGGAACTATAGTTCATATTATTGGCTATTAGGTTAAAGTTAATATCTTGATTAAAGTTTTGTATCAAATATTCTCTTAGGGTGGAAGCAATTTGTTGGGGGGTATTCCCGGCCATATTTGAGTTAAAGATATCCTCATAGGAGCTTTGTTGGATTTCATATTTGCTCTTGATCTTCAACAAGGCATCTTTTAATTCGTCGGGATCAATGGGTTTTAGTAGGTATTCGCTTACTTGTAGGTGAATGGCGCTCTTGGCGTATTCAAAATCAGAGTAACCACTGGTAATGATAAAATCTGTAAGAGGGTATTTTTCTCTGATGTTTTGCAATAGTGTTATGCCATCCATCTCCGGCATACGTATATCGGTGATAACTAAATCAGGGGTAAGCTTTCTGACTAATTCCAGGGCTTGTACACCTGTTTGTGCGGTGCCAATGACTTCAAAATTAACATCCAAACTTTCGATTTTCTTAACAAGACTATTAAGGAGTAATTCTTCATCCTCCGCAATTAATACAGTATATTTCATTACTCTATAGTCTCCTCTCTGTGTAAGTCTACTTTCTGTCCGATAGAAACAATACCATGTCCCTCCGCTGTGTTTCCATATTTAAAAATCATAGTATCTTGGGAAAAAATCTTCCAACGCATGTATACATTTACTATGCCCAATCCATTAATTTGCATCTCAGGCATTCCAGGGTTTTGATTAACCTCTGCAATTCTATCTGTTATAGTGTTAATAACTTCCTCACTAAAGCCGTTCCCGGAATCGATGATATCAATTTGCCAGTGACTTTTATATACTCTACCTATAATGGATATAGTCCAAGGCGGAGCACAGGCAGTTCCATATTTTATGGCATTTTCAACAATGGGCTGAATGATTAATTTGGGGACCATAAGATTTAATAACTTTTCATCGATATCTACGGTATACTCCAAACTGGATTGATACCGTACTTTCATACAATAAAGGTATTTATTCACATAGTCAAGTTCTTGCTGGATACTTACGTTAGTAAAGGAAGTATCTGTAACATAACGCATAATCTTGGATAGGTTGCGGCATACAGTGATAACCTCTTTTGACTGATCATTCTCAGCTAGTACAATAATACTATAAAGGGTGTTATAATAAAAATGGGGATTTACTTGCGCCTGTAAGGCAAGGGTTCGGGATTTTAGTTCCTGTTGCCGGGAATCTATCAATTCATTCAAGGATATCTTAAGCTTTTCACTCATATGCCAAAAAGAAGTATAAAGCTCATGAAGCTCAATTAATTTAATGGGATAATTGTCTGCATAATCACAACCCAGGGTATCAATTTCCATACGTTGAATTATATGTTTTAGGTGCTTTATAGGTTTTACCAAGCTTCTGGATAGGTAATAGGATAAAATTAAGGAAGCAACTAACAAAAGGAATACAAATAACAATAAAATATTGATAAGCCGGTGTACAGGCTTTAATATATAAGCTTCCGATTGCACGGTAATATAAGTCCATCCACTGTAATTGGAATAGCTGTAGGCTAGATATTCCCTGGCTTTAGTAATAGGATTAATCACTTCCATGGTATTGGTATTCTTATTAATCAAGGAGTAATAGTCAGGAATGGAGATACTTTCCTCCTCGGACAAATCATAGGGGTAGATTATGCTGTTATCCTGAGAATATATATAAATATTAGCCGGGTTTTCAGTAGTGCGCTTATAATGAATAAGTTTTTTAAAAATGCTTTTGCATTTTTTTACTGTTTCTACTGCACCTACGGTACGTCCATATTGATTATTAAAGGTTCTGTAAAGGGAAACAACCCAATCTGAGGATTGGTCAGTCTTAGACAGGGCCGTAGATTTGTAAGAGTTACTTATTAATTTGGTTCCGTCAAGAGCCAGAACTGCATCAAACCAGGAGAGGTTGTCTATATGAATGGAGGAGGTTTTGGTTTTGGCACCAACCTGGAGTACATTACCGCTTAAATCATAGAGATTAATTTGGTCAACCTTAAGATCCACACCATTGATAGTAACAAATAAGCTGGAGAGGCTTCTTAAGGTGTCCATTGAAATATCCAGGTTAAAGGATGAATCCAGCTTGTCCTTAATTATACTTGAGTAATCGATGTTGATAGAGACTGCATCCATGTCGTTAATGACTGCATCAACCTGTTCCTCTATGGAGGTGTTTAAGGTCGTTAAGGAATCTAGCTCACGGGAGATAAGTTGTATAGATACATATTTGTAGAAGAAAGTACTAAAGGATACCAGTATAAGTACTACTAGTCCAAAATATGCAAAAAATAATTTAGTTTGAAGCTTATGATTGCGCATTTTAATATTGTCTCGCCTTCTAAATATTATAGTTATTATAACATTTGTACAATAAAAGTACAAATACAAATATGAAAGTGTAAAGAAAGTCCAAATAGTGTACGGAAAAGTGCATAGAACAGTTTGGTCTCATTTGTTACACTTATTACATCAATAAATGGTCTTATCTATATAAGACAGAATTTAAAGGGAGGGTTTTTATGTTAAAGAAGCTTGTAGCACTGTTGTTATGTGTAAGTATGTTATTTTTGGTAGCTTGTGGTAATTCATCTGACGGTAAGGATAAGACTTCCGATTCAAAGAAGGGATCAGGTGATACTAAGGTAACAGAGACACCTAATGCAGACGATGATGGAGCTGATGCAGTGGATTTCTCCGGTAAAGAATTAAGTATCTTAGTTTCTGCTGGTTGGATGGATAACAGATATGATGCAACCATTGCTCGATTTGAAGAAACTTATGGGGTAACAGTAGATCTTCAGACAATTCCGGCAGATCAATATTCAGACGTATTACAGACTAAATTATCTACAGGAACAGCAACGGATATATTCTGGATTCAATCTGATCCCTTTGCAATTGGTTCACAGATTGTTGATCCTGAAAAGTATTGTATTGATTTCACAGGAGCTTCATGGGAAAGTCTTATACCTGCTACAAGACTTCAATCCTGTACATATGAAGATAAATTATATGGTTTGCAGTTATGGCATAATTCACCTGAGTATGTAATGGTGTATAACAAAACTTTATTTGAAGAGAATGGTTGGACTATTCCTTCTACCTATGCCCAATTAAAAGACTTGTGTGCAAAGATTGCTGAAAAAGGTATTACACCTTGGTTTATTCCTGGTGCAGACGGATGGCAGCATCAATTAGCATTCTTCCAACTTGGCGGTGTATATGCTAATGCAACACCTGGTTTATATGAAGCTTTAAATAATAATACAGCTGTTTTTGCTGATAATGCTAAGATGTTAGAAGTATTAAATCAATACAAAGAGCTTTCTGATGCTGGATACCTTGGTGAAGACTGGATTGGAACTGACAGTACTAACATGAGTAATGAATTTAGCGATAGAAGTATTGCAATGGCTATGGCTAATTCCAGCTATATCAAGCAAATCAAAGAAGATACAGGGACCTCTGATTCCTTTGGATTATTCTTGAATCCTCTTGGTGACAATGATTGTTTCCCTACCAATCCAGGTGGTCCTACAATGTTTGGTTATGCAGGAACAGAGAATCCTGAGTTAGTAAAGGAATTCTTTAACTTTGTAACAACAACTGAGAGTCTTCAGGAGATTCTTGATAATTCACCTGCTTATACGAACATTGATGTAACAGACGCTAATTTAGAGCAACATTGGTTACCAGAGGAAGAAGAATTCATGGCAGCAATTACAGATGAAAAAATGCAGCATGGTGTTATACAGACTGCAACAAAATATACAAATACCTATTGGATGGATTTTGGTGCTGACATGGTATCCTTCTGCTTAGGTGAAATTGATGCAAATACTGTTCTTAAGAACATGGATTCTAACAGAGCTGAAGCTGCAAAGGCTGCAGGAGATACAGCTTGGCAATAGGTGATAAGACACTAGTATAGACTGCAACAGTAAAATTAATAGCGCAGAGGATGAATACCTCTGCGCTATATTTTCCGAAAAAGCTAGGTGAGTATTAGTAAGCAAGCCTGTAATAATGAGAAGGTGCACAAGCAAACACTGGTTGTAAACAGCCAGGAGAAACTTGCATAGCGTGTTTTTTCGGTTTAGAAAAGAAATATTTTAAATTCTCTGGGAGAAGCACAACAATGACTTTTCCTAAATGTATGTGCCGCCCCAGGGCGACGGAACGGAGGTTATTATGAACAAAAAACGAATTTATCCACAATGGTTTTTGATTATTCCACTAGTAGCTTATATATGTTTCTTTTTGATACCAAGCTTACTAGGAGTGTTTTATTCATTTACTGACTGGAGTTCGTGGAGCACTTCCAAAGGGATTAATTTTGTAGGTTTACAAAATTATATTAGTATTTTTACATCAGATAAGAACTATGTTTCCGGTATTCAAAACACCTTAGTATTTACCATTATATCAAACATAGTAAAGCTAATTCCTGCTTTATTACTTGCTATTCTTTTGCAAGAGGGTATCAGAGGAAAGGGAATATACAGAACCCTGTTATACCTACCTTCCATCCTTCCTTTCGTAATAATCGGTTTGGTTTTTAAGTCAATATTAAATTACAACAATGGTTTATTGAATGTTATTTTAGAAACTTTAAATCTAGATTTCTTAAAGCAAAAATGGTTATCAGATCTAGATGTTGTTTGGAAATCAATTTACGGCGTGGATGCATGGCGTGGTATAGGTTATGTAATGACCATCTTCTTAGCCGGATTAAATACAATACCAAAATCCTATTATGAGGCTGCGCAAATAGACGGTGCAAATTTTTGGCAGAGACTTAGACATATTACCCTACCAATGCTAACCGGCGCCATCATGATTAACTTTGTATTCGGTGTAACTTATGGACTTAAGGTATTCGACATTGTTTATGTATTAACGAATGGAGGCCCTGGCCATCATACAGAGGTATTAACTACCCATGCTTATCAATTGTATTCCCAGGGTCAATATGGAATGTCTACAGCACTTAATACAATTCTATTAATCATAACTGCACTTATTGGTATCTTGATTGTTAAAGTAATTAGTAAGAAGGAGGTACAGCAATAATGAAGAAGATGGTAATAAAAATAATAAAACAGTTAGTTTGTATACTTCTAAGTATCACTGTAGTACTCCCTTTTTATATGGTGTTTATTAATTCCTTTAAATCTAAAGCAGAGGCGGCAAGAATGAGTCTATCCCTGCCTAAGGAATGGCTCTTTAGTAACTACACCGAAGTTATCGAGCAGGGAAAATTAATACAAGGTTTCTTTAACAGCTTTTCCTATGCAACCATATCTACTGTTTTAGGAGTTGTAACCTGTGCCATGGCATCCTTTGTAGTCTGTAGAAACAGAACAAAGCTGAATACATTTTTCTACTATTTCATTATTTGCGGTTTATTCTTTCCCGTTAACTATGTAACCTTAATCAAGGTATTACATGTATTTAATTTGACGGATACAAGGCAGGGAATAATCATAACCTTTATGAGTGCCATGATTCCTTTCTGCGTGTTTACTATAAGAAATTTCGTATTATCTGTTCCGGTAGAGCTGGATGAGGCGGCGGTTATTGACGGAGCAGGCCCTTTGACCCTATTCTTTAAGATAATCATGCCTCTTTTAAAACCAACCATGGTTACTTGCTTCATCCTACAGTTCATGGGTGTATGGAATGATTTCTTAACGCCCCTTTATCTGTCCAGTAAGAGTAAGATGTTCCCCATGACCATGGCGGTATATCAATTTTTTGGAAAAAACAAGAACTATTGGAACTACATATTTGCAGATATTATACTAACCTGTATTCCAGTTATTATTGTTTATCTAATAGGACAGAAATACATAGTTGGTGGAATGACTGCGGGATCTGTTAAGGAATAAGTTGAGATGCCTCCAACTTATGAGGATCAGTAATTGGAAATTGAAATAGACAGGGAAAAGCCTTACCTTATAGAAAAAATATAAATTGATACCAATTTGCTAATTGTTATGATAAAATCTAATTGAGTTGGTTAACTATGCAGAAGGATAGGGATTTATATCATATAATAAACTGCTTCTAAGTTACAACAAAATGATAATTAGGGAGATAATCATATGGAGATCAAAAAAATAACAGATATAAGCTATAAGCAATATGGTAAAGTACTAAATGGAGAATATGATGTTGCTGACTTGATAAAAGCGCTTAACAAAACAGAGGCACCATCAGATTCTGTGGTATATGTCCCGTCTGTAGAGGAATTTGAAACTTTACCTGTATACGAGGCAGTGTGTGACAGCTTTTTTGGCGGCCTTCCAGTACAGATTGGATATTGCAATGGAACAAACAATAAGTTGAATGCGGTGGAATATCATCGAAGCTCAGAATTCAATGTATCGGCTACTGACCTTATTTTACTTCTTGGAAAGCAGCAGGATATTACAGAGGATTACACCTATGACAGCAGTAAGCTTGAAGCTTTCTTTGTACCAGCAGGTACAGTGTATGAGATGTATGCCACAACCTTGCATTATGCACCTTTAAGCTCCCAGGGAAAGCCTTTCCGTAATATTGTAGCTCTTCCTAAGGATACTAATACAGCTATCACAAATAGGGTAAGTCTTGCAGAAGAAGATAAACTTATGACAGCCAAGAACAAATGGTTAATTGCTCATAAGGATGCGGGTATAGATGGTGCTTTTGTTGGAGTTATAGGTGAGAATATTACCTTATAATTCAACAAACTCACATAATTTCATAGGACTAATAGAAGGACAAGGGTGAGCTATAATAAAGCCCTTGTCCTTCTTTCAGCCGCTTTAGGCAAACTCTTTGTTCTATATGGGTTTTATTTATTTACCAATGAGAATATATATTACTATAGCGTGTTACTAAGTTTAATAATCAATAGTAATGAATGAAAGCTGGTAAGTTATGAATCTAAAAAAGCTGATATTAAATTTTTTAACCATTACAATAGGCCTGATATTATTTATATTATGGCATCAAAATAATATAAATAGTACTAAGGCTAACTCACTACTTCGGTATAAGAAAATATATCTGGTTACTATGGATAAGGAGTTTGAATTTTGGAATTACGTAAATCAGGGAGCAAGTGATCTGGCTAGGGCTATTGGTGTTCCCTACTTCTGGGTGGCACCGGAAACGAGAGATTTCAATGAGCAGATTAAGATTATTGATGATATTGTTGACGATGGTGCTAATGCAATCTTAGTTGCAGTAGATGATCCTAGAAAATTAGCTTCTGTCATTGAGGATGCAAAGGCGAGGGGGGTGAAGATTGTATATGTGGATGCACCTTCTTATGAAGAAGCAATAACTACACTCATGACAGATAATTATGAAGCGGGAAGAGCTGTTGCAGGAGAGCTGCTTAGGGCACTAGAGGAGCAAAATATAGGAAGTGGTGAGATAGGAATTGTTAGTTTACAGTCACGAATAAATGATAATACACGGGAGAAGGGAATTAAAGATGTTATTGAAGAGGATGGACGATTTATTCTTAATGATACGGTTTATACTAATGCAGAGGTAGAAGAAACACGGGTTGTAGTAGATGGTATGATACAAGGAAATGCCAATTTGGTGGGTCTTATTGGTACCAACGAAGGTGTTACCGAGGGATTGGGTAAAGCCATTAGAGATAATAATAACAAAGTAATTGGAGTAGGATTTGATAAGACAAATACAATACTTCAATTATTAGAAGAGGGTAGTCTAAAGGCTGTCATCGTTCAAAATCCATATACTATGGGGTATCTGGGTGTAGCGGAAGCTGTGGCTGGTCTGGAGGGGATGAATACAGGTCCATCCATAATTGATACGGGTTTTACTGTTCTCAGAAAAGAATAACCTAAGGTTTCTTATTATATTGGGAAAGATGGTCAATATGAAATATAAAAAAATTATAATTAATATCCTTATAATAACAGCAGCTTTTTTATTATTTATCCTATGGAATAATAAGAATAATACAAATTCAGTCCTTACGTCAGCGCCACAAAATAAGGATTTAAAAATATATTTAATTACAAAGGATAAGTCGGTTGAATACTGGTACAATATGAATGATGGTGCTTTAAAAATGGCAAATTTATTAGGAGTAACATATCAATGGGAAGCACCGGAGGAAATCAATACAGAGCAGCAAATAGAAATTCTTAATAGAGCAGTAGATGAGGGAGCAATGGCTATCTTGATTGCTTCTAATGATCCAATAAGATTGTCAGAGCCCATAAAGAATGCCAAGGAAAAAGGAGTGAAAATAATATACGTAGATGACCCTGCAGAGGAAGAAGCGATTATAACACTGGCTACAGATAATTATAAGGCTGGAAGAGTGGCAGGGGAAAATATGCTTTTAGAGTTAGAGCTTTTGGGTTTGGAAGAAGGCAAAGTTGGTATTGTCAGTGTTAGCTTATCAAACAATGCTACCATGGAAAGGGAACGAGGATTTAGAGACATATTAAATGGGGATGGAAGATTTACACTCATTAATACGGCCTACACCTTGGGAGAACCCTTGGCATCTCAAACTGCGGCTACACAAATGATTGAGAGATATCCGGATTTGGTAGGATTGTTTGGTACTAATCAAGGCTCTAGTGAGGGAGTTGGTAATGCGATTAAGGCAGATAATAATAGGATTGTTGGAATTGGTTTTGATAAATCTAAGAATAATCTTAGTCTATTACATGAGGGTAGCTTGAAGGCAATTGTTGATCAGAATCCTTTTTCCATGGGCTATTTTGGAATGGCTCAAGCTTTTGCAGCATTGAAAGGTTTTGATACGGGCCCTCCATTTATAAATACAGGGGTTTCTATATTAAGAGAACGCTAACCCTATATGAAGTAGAGATAAGAAATCAGCAGCTACAATCGGAGCCTTTCGATTTACAGCTGCTGTTTAATTTTACTATTTTCTATGATAATTTAATGAAATATTAACTAATAATTTACCCTTTTATCATTGACTTAGTTGGGGTATTCATCCATAATTAGCACAATAAAAATAACGAGTGCGTTATTTAATTACTTAAGGTAAAGGAGAAACAATGTTACAAGTCAAAGAGATTAAGAAAAGCTATACAACAGGTGAATTTACACAAGTAGCCCTTAACCAAGTATCCCTAAGCTTTCGGGAAAATGAATTTGTTGCAATTTTAGGTCAAAGTGGTTCGGGCAAAACAACATTTCTTAATGTGGTTGGAGGCTTAGACCAATATGACAGTGGTGATTTAATCATTAACGGAGCTTCTACCAAGAAATTTAAGGGACGGGACTGGGATGCATATAGAAATAACAGTGTAGGTTTTATCTTTCAGAGTTATAATTTGATACCTCATCTTGGAATTATTGACAATGTAGAGTTAGGTATGACGCTGAGTGGTCTTTCATCAAAGGAGCGGCGCAAGAAGGCTTTGGATGTTTTGGAAAAAGTTGGGCTGAAGGAGCATGTCCATAAGAAACCAAACCAGCTTTCCGGTGGTCAGATGCAGAGGGTTGCCATTGCAAGAGCCTTAGTAAATAACCCTGATATCATTCTGGCTGATGAACCCACAGGTGCTCTTGATACGCAGACAAGTGAACAGATTATCGAATTAATTAAAGAAATTGCGAAAGATAAATTAGTAATTATGGTTACCCATAATCCTGAAATTGCAGAGAAATATACAGATCGTATCATTCGTTTTAAGGATGGAGAGGTAGTTAGTGACAGTAATCCACCAGAGGAGAAATCCTTACAATCTAATTATAAACTAAAAAAGACCAGCATGAGTTTTCTCACAGCATTAAAGCTTTCTGGTAAGAATATTTTAACCAAAAAAGGACGAACAGCTTTAACAGCATTTGCTTCCAGTATAGGTATTATTGGTATTGCTGTAGTATTATCTTTATCCAATGGTTTTGATAAACAGATTAATAGCTATGAGACTGGTGCTTTATCCAATTTTCCTATTACCATTAATCAAACAGCAATGAGTCTGGATGTCAATGAGATGGCTGAGATCAGTAATGAAAATAAGGAAGAAATGGAATTTCCCGATGCTTTGGTACTATATCCCTATAACTCTATTGAAAATAGAATAATGCATACCAATAAAATAAATAAGGAATATATGGAGTATCTGGATAAAATAGATCAAACCTTGCTGGATGGTGTTTCTTATTCTAGAAGTGTAAATATGAATATTCTAAAAATGAATAAAAAGGAAGCTACTAAGATGAATTTAGCTTATGTAGGCTTTACTTCATACCCGGATAAACCAAATGAAAAGCCTTATGCATATTTGGAAGATTATTATGATTTACTTTCAGGAGAATTTCCTGAGAGGGAAACAGATATTGTAATGGTGGTAGATCAGTATAATAGAATTGATACAACAGCTTTAGAAGCCCTAGGTTTTGATATAGATAAGGAGAGTATTGACTTTAATGACGTAGTAGGAAAAGAATATAAATTATTATACAATGATGATTACTATGTTAGAAAAGGCGATACCTTTACCATTAACGGGAATCCTTCTGATTTAAGCAAATTGTATAACAGTGGTAAGGCAATTACTTTAAAAATTAGCGGTATCATCAGAATTAAGGAGGATGCAACAGTAGCTGCCCTCTCCTCTGGCCTTGCTTATTCAGATAGTTTGGCACAGTTGTTTATAGATAATGCTATGAACTCAGAGATTGTAAAAGCACAGCAGGAAGCAGACTATAATATATTGACAGGAGAAGAGTTGGCCAAAGAGGACTCTGATGCATCTGCGTATATGGGAGGCGGTGCAGGAGCAGGAATGGGTGCAGGCATGGGAGCTATGGGGGGGTGTTATTAGTAATCAGCCCATAACTAAGGAGGAAGCACTAGATTTACTAGGGGCATCCCAGATACCAACGACAATATCTTTATATCCTGTGGATTATGCAGCGAAGAGTGAGCTAACAGATTATTTAGACCAATGGAATATAGATAAGGTAGATGAGGACAGAATTGAATATTTGGATTTAGCAGAGATAGTAGCCAGTTTGTCGGAGAGTATTATGGATGCAATTACACTGGTTTTAGTGGCATTTGCAGCAATCTCCTTAGTTGTTTCCTTAATCATGATTGGAATTATAACCTGGATTTCCGTATTGGAGAGAACCAAAGAAATTGGTGTTTTACGCTCCTTAGGAGCGAGAAAGAAGGATATCTCTCGTGTATTTAATGCAGAAACCTTTATTGTCGGTATGTGCTCGGGAATTCTCGGTGTCAGCATAGCCTATCTGCTGACCATTCCTATTAACAGTATTCTATACAATATGACAGAACTAACCAATGTGGCTCAATTAAATCCTCTTCATGCCCTTGCTTTGATTATTGTAAGTCTATTGCTTACCTTGCTGGGTGGTTCAATTCCTGCAAAGAAGGCATCCAAGAAAGATCCTATCGAAGCATTACGTACCGAATAATATATTATATAATAGAATTTAACACAATGCATGTTCTGCCAACTTATTAAAAGATGGAAGAATATGCATTTTGTTCTGCGTTTTCTTATTTTATAGGATTTTGTTTATTCTACAGTTTATATCTTCTAAAATTCTGCATTTTATTACATATTATTATATAAATGTCTAAATATTATAGGTAAAAATATATAATATTTATTGTTTCTTATTGAACAAAATGGTAAAATGTAATAGAATGAAAACAAGGTAGTGATATGATTCGTGTTAATAGACGATACATGTTATCACATTAGAATAATATTAGCTTACAAAGGAGGAAATTAACATGGGTAAAAGGAAAAAAGTTCGTCTTAGTAAAGCGGGGAAGATTAAAAGTCAGGTTAAGAAGGGAGAAAAAACCCAAAGGTCTTCTTTTATCAATTTTTTCGCATCAATACGTATTAAAATGATTATATCTTTTATAGTGCCTATAGCATTTATTATTTTACTAGGAGTGGTATCCTTTAATAAGGCGGCAGAGGGTCTACGAACCAGTTATGAAAAGGCTACCCACCAATCCATCAAGATGGCTGGTGAATATGTTTTATTAGGTGTGGAAGCTGTTAAGGCTGAATCTGTTCAGTATTTAAATGATGATACCATGCAGAAGTATTTCTTGGGTTTATATGATTTTGATCAGATTAAAAAGAATAATAACTATAATTTAATAAAGAATCAAATAATAGCCAAAGAGACAACGGATGATTTTGTTTCACAGATATCCATATTATCTGATAGAGTACAATCAATAACAACGCTTAATTCTATTGATAAGGATATATGTGCAGGATTCTATGATTCAGAGTTAGGCAAAACCATAGTTAATACTTCCAGGATCCTTTGGATTGGTAAGAATGATTACCTGGATGAAAAACTAAAAACCCAGTCAAATAAATATGCCATAAGATTAGTACGGTTTTTTGTAAGTAAAGAATCTATGATAGTTATGGATCTAGATATCAAAACTTTTAAGGATATCCTTAAGGATATAGAATTTGATGAAACAGGAACCATAGGAATTGTAACTGCTGATGGTAAAGAGATTTTCCCTGGTAAAGATGATGAAAATGTAGAAAACATATTCACTAATACAGAATTTTATAAAGAAGCAGTTGCCTCTGAGAAAGAGGATGGGGCTGACTATGTAGATTATCAGGGAGAAGACAATCTCTTCATGTACTCTAAAATAGGTGATACAGGTGCCATGATATGTGCCGTTGTTCCCAAAAGTACAATATCCAGGCAGGCAGATAGTATCAAGAATTTAACCGTAATCATTGTAATTATAGCATGTATTGTAGCGGTTCTTACAGGATTATACATTTCCCTTGGAATTGATAGAGCAATTCGCGGTATTATTTCAAAGCTTAAGAAGGCTGCGAATGGTGATTTGACAGTGGATTTTACAACGAGACGAAAAGATGAATTTAGTATATTAATGAATGAAATAGATAATACCTTTACTAATATGAAGGGTCTCATTGTTCAAGTTAAGGATCTTAGTGGTGAAGTATCTGAAGCCTCAGATGATGTGTCTAATACCTCTCAGGCCTTCTTAAGAACAACGGAGGATATCTCTACTGCTATGAATGAGATTGAGCAAGGTGTAATGCAACAGGCAAAGGATGCAGAGGCCTGCCTCATGCAGATGGATAATCTATCCAATAAGATTGCTCAAATGGGTGAGAATACCAATGAAATTGGTAGAATCACAGAGGATACGAAGAAAAACATCCAGAATGGTACTGTAGTTACCCAGGAACTTAATGATCAAACGAAAGCTACGATTGAGATAACAACGGATATCATTCAAGGAATTGAAGATTTGGCTGAGAAGTCCATGTCAATTAATTCAATCATTAACGTTATTAATGAGATTTCCAATCAAACGAATTTGTTATCCCTGAATGCATCTATAGAAGCAGCAAGAGCTGGTGAAGTTGGAAAAGGCTTTGCTGTTGTAGCTGATGAAATTAGGAACTTAGCTGAACAGACGAAGCGACAGGTAAATGATATTAGAAATATTATAGAGAATATTCAAGATAATACAAAGGGATTAGTTGTAACTGCAAAGAAAGCAGAGAATGTAATGGAACTTCAAGATTCTGCAGTGAAGAACACAACTGTTTCCTATGTCAACATTAATGAAAGTGTTGATAATTTGATGGTACAATTACAACATATCACAGAGAATGTTAGCAATATTGAGGAAGCAAGGGTTAGTACCTTAGGAGCGATTGAGAATATCTCAGCGGTTCTTGAAGAAATAGCTGCTTCTACTAATAATGTTAATCAGATATCCGGTAATCAGCTTCATTCTGTGGAAACCCTTAATCATTCTGCAGGAAACCTGAATGATAATTCAGACCAGCTGGTGAAGGCAGTGGAGAAATTTATGGTTTAGTTATATCCCATAAGCTTTATATAACTAATATAACTTAACTACCTAAGACAATTAATGTATTATAATGAAAATTGGCAGAGACGTTAATATGGCGACTTTGCCAATTTTTTATTTCAATGGGATCAGAGAGAAGTAATTGTTTGTTCCATGGAAGGAATTTATACATTGAAAATACAGATTCCCAATAATTTATTAAAGATGTATAATCACTTATGCGACTAAGGGCGTTAGAAGAGGGACTTTAGTAAAAAAAAATAGCTATATCTTGACAAGGTTCTTCCTAATAATATATGATGATATGGTTTGATAAATTGTTTGGAGGAATTACATTGAGCCATTATGCTGATGAAATAAAAAAGAGAAGAACCTTTGCAATCATATCCCATCCAGATGCAGGTAAAACAACATTAACAGAGAAACTTTTGTTATATGGTGGTGCAATTAATCTGGCTGGTTCGGTAAAAGGAAAAAAGACAGAGAAGCATGCAGTTTCTGACTGGATGGAGATTGAGAAACAGCGTGGAATCTCCGTTACATCTTCTGTTATGCAATTTAATTATGGAGATTACTGTATTAATATATTAGATACACCGGGACATCAGGATTTCTCAGAGGATACCTATCGTACCCTGATGGCAGCAGACTCTGCAGTCATGGTAATCGATGCTTCTAAGGGTGTGGAGAATCAGACAGAGAAGCTTTTTAAAGTATGTGTAATGCGTGGTATTCCCATCTTTACGTTTATTAATAAATTAGACCGTGAAGCCAGGGATACCTTTGAATTATTAGATGATATAGAATCCGTACTTGGTATTCGTACCTGCCCCATAAATTGGCCTATAGGTTCAGGTAAGAATTTTAAAGGAATTTATGATAGGGAGACGAAGCATATAAACCGCTTCTATGCTGCTAATAATGGTCAGAAGGAAGTGGAGACCATTGATGTTGAGATAGGAGATTCAAGTCTTGATTCCCTTATCGGTAAGGAAAATCATGATATCTTAGCAGAGGAGATAGAGTTAATTGATGGTGCCAGCAGTGAATTTGATATTGACCTGGTACTAAGCGGTAAGTTAACTCCCGTATTCTTTGGCTCTGCCTTGACTAATTTTGGAGTAGAGGCTTTCTTAAAGCGCTACCTGTCCATGACCACCTCTCCCCTTCCGAGAGTTTCTAGCGATGGACCAGTTGATCCATTGAAAAATGATTTCTCTGCCTTTGTATTTAAAATTCAAGCAAATATGAATAAGGCGCATCGTGATCGAATAGCCTTCATGAGAATATGCTCCGGTAAATTTACAGCGGGTATGGAAGTGTTCCATGCTCAAGGCAATAAGAAAATACGTTTATCACAGCCTCAGCAGTTAATGGCACAGGAGAGAACCATTATAGAAGAAGCTTATGCAGGAGATATTATTGGTGTATTTGATCCGGGAATTTTCTCTATAGGCGATACTCTGTGTATGTCGGATCAGAAATTTACTTATGAGGGTATACCAACCTTTTCTCCAGAACATTTTGCAAAAGTGCGTCAAGTGGATACCATGAAGAGAAAGCAGTTCCTTAAAGGGGTTACTCAGATCGCTCAGGAGGGTGCAATACAGATTTTTCAAGAATTCAATACGGGTATGGAAGAAATTATTGTTGGAGTGGTAGGAACCCTACAATTTGATGTATTAAGATATCGACTCCAGTCTGAGTATGGAGTAGAGATTCGTATGGATATCTTAGCCTATGAATATATCCGTTGGATTGAGAATAAAGACATAGATATCAGTAAGCTAAGCTTATCCTCAGATACAAAGAAGATTAAAGATTTAAAAGGCAATCCGCTATTACTCTTTGTTAATCGTTGGAGTATACAGATGGCACTGGATAGAAACAAAGATTTGAAATTATCTGAGTTTGGAAGGTAATTGGAGGGAGCTCTATGGGATGCTTAGGTAATATCATATGGTTTCTTTGTGGTGGGTTTATAAGTGGACTTAGCTGGTTGCTTGCAGGTCTGTTATGGTGTATCACAATCATAGGAATTCCAGTAGGCTTACAGTGCTTTAAACTTGCTGGATTAAGCTTTTTTCCTTTTGGTAAGGAAGTAAAATATGGTGGAGGTGCCGGTTCCTTATTGCTTAATATATTGTGGTTACTATTCTCAGGAATAGTACTTGCAATAGAATCAGCTATCATTGGCGCTATATTATGCATTACAATTATTGGAATTCCTTTTGGACTTCAACATTTTAAAATTGCTAAATTAGCTTTGATGCCCTTTGGTGCCTTGGTTGAAACAAAATAAAAGGATATATTTAATAGAGACTGCTACTTATCACTCCACAAGGGAGGAATATGTAGCAGTCTCTTATTGTATTAACATAAGAGTGAGTGGCTCGCACAGCGTGTTTCTTCCGGTATAACATAAGAGGCTTGCGAAACGTTAACTCGTTGTTTATATAGACCAGATTATGCAGTAGTTGGGTTCTTTGCTTTATCTGATTTTTTATAAAGGTAATAGCAAGAAGCCAGTATTATGGTGGCAGTAATGATAATTATTGATATAAAGCGATAAGCATTATCTAAGCCAAAATTATCTACGAAAAATCCACCAAGGATATTGCCCACTATACTTCCGGCACCAGCTTGTATAATGGTTAGTACGCTTTGACCCTTGGATAAATTTTCTGCTGCAATATTTTTACTAATGAATACGGCAATGCTAAAATAGACGGTCATATAGGTAATACCATGAAGCGCTTGGGCGGCAAAGATAAAACCAATACTCCCACCAGTTACAAGTAGAATTCGTAGTCCTAATAAAAGACAGGAGATAACCACAATTTTGGCAGTAGTTATTTTGCGTAATACCTTATTTATTACAAATAATACAGGGATTTCACTAAGAGCGCAGATGCCATTAATGATTCCTATCATATTTTCACTTAAACCCAAATCTATTATGTAAACACCTATGAAGCTACCATTAAAACTAAGTCCGACTTGACTTATAAAAGCAAAACCAAGCATAAAATAGACTTGTTTGGATTTGAATATTTTAAAGAAGTCTGAGAATCTAAACCTAGAGGCCTTCTTTGGGGTGTTATTGCCTGGAATTATTGGTGGAGCTATTTCATCCTTAGGAAGCCTTCTAACAATGAAGAAGGTTACCACATATCCCATAGAACCTAGTACAAATTGGATGGAAGGATTATGCTTTACAATCATTCCAGCAATGACTACAAAGACAGTATAACCAATGGTACCTCCCATTCTGATTCGAGAAAAGTCTAGCTGATATTTGTTGGCATATCCCAGGGTAATTGCATCGTTTAAGGGCGCAATAGAGTTTGCAAATACTGCGATTAAAAATGCTGCAATAAAAAAGGTAAGAAAGGAATTGCCCAGATAAAAACTGTAGATGGAAACTCCGCCTCCAAGAAGAATCAAAGATAATATATCTTTTCTACGTCCCGTCTTATCACTTAATATTGCCCATATGGGTTGAATTATGATAGCTACCAAGGGGCCAATGGTCAATAAAACGCCTATTTGTACAGCACCCAGTCCAGCCCTAGTATAATAAGAGCTTAAAAATGGGGAATATAAGGCAAAGGCGATATATATAAAAGTATTAACGGAAAGAAGGGTGATACTTAATTTACTGCTGTCACTAATTTTCATGTCGAGCCTCTCCTTGGGCATTATTAAGCTTTTTTGTATCTTTTGGTAGTATTTTATAATCTACTTAATTCATCATATATAAGGGGGAATCAAATGTCAATATGATTTAATCATCTTACGGTATTGGGATGGAGTAATACCTATAGATTTCTTGAATTGCCTCATAAAATGCTCTTCATTGTTATAACCGCAAAGAGAGGCTATCTCTTTGATCGTACTACCAGAGGAGCAAAGGGAGGCCTTTGCATATTCTATCTTACAATTAATCACATCAGCAATGCAAGTAACCCCAAAAGTTTGCTTGTACAATCTTTGAAAATGAGAGGGACTTAGGTTGACTTGCTTGCTAAGAAGTTCTACCGTCCATTTTTCCTTTGGATTACTATAAATCATGGAACGCAGGTTAAGCAATATATCGTAGTAGCTATAAAGTACTTCATCCATAGGTTTGTTCTCAGCAAATTCCTTGATCTTTACAAAGAGTAATTTCATTAATAGATCAATAGATTCTCCCCGGCAAGGATTATTAGACATATATTCTAGGTAAATCTCCTTGAGTATGATTCCCACCTGCTTCGTTGATGGTAGAAGAATTAAGGTATCTAGAGGGAGGGTATGTAATTCAAGTTCACGATCTGCATCGAAGTGTATAAAGTCATTTGTATACGGGCATTCGTGAGCAGAATATACTTGGGGAGAATTTGTCTTAAAGATAATTACAGAGTTCTTCTCTGCTATGATATCTTTGCCCTGTAAGTTAAAGCGTGCAGGCGTTTTGGTATATATAAATAAATAATCACCGCTACCCTTAGGACGATGCATGGTAAAATTCTTGTTATGGCTGTAGTTGAGCCCTATTCTATTTATTTTCATAGTTACTCCATAGTATTATAAATCAGTTTTATAACATCATATATCATTGTTCGAAGTCATGTCAATATGCTATGATCACTATAGAAAACTTTTGAAAATATGTCTAACCTATAGAGATTAAAAGCAGATAAATCAATTATGCACAAGAACCTCAAGCAATTGTTGTGGAGTAAAATATAATAAAAATTAAAAATAAGGAGAAAAGAATGAAGGCAAAACTAATATTGAATAAGAACTTTACCATAGGGGAGGTGGATGAAAGAATATATGGTTCCTTTATTGAACATCTGGGAAGAGCTGTTTATAATGGAATTTATGAGCCTACTCATCCTACTGCAGATGATCAAGGTTTTAGGAAAGATGTTCTTGAATTAGTGAAAGAGCTAGGTGTTCCTATGGTACGTTACCCAGGTGGTAATTTCGTGTCTGGATACAACTGGGAGGATGGAATTGGTGATAAAGCAAAGAGGCCTAGACGAGCGGAATTAGCTTGGCATACCATCGAAACCAATGAAGTTGGAATTGATGAGTTCCAGGAATGGGCAAAACGTGCAGGTACTAAAGTAATGCAAGCGGTGAATTTGGGAACAAGAGGGCCGGACGAAGCACGTAATCTTTTAGAATATTGTAATTTCCCTAAGGGAACCTATTATAGTGATTTACGTCGTGCCAATGGTTTTGAAGAACCTTTTGATATTAAAGTATGGTGTCTAGGCAATGAGATGGATGGTCCTTGGCAGATAGGCGCTAAGACAGCCGAGGAATATGGACGCATTGCTTGTGAAACAGCAAAAGTCATGAAGGAATTAGATCCCTCCATCGAATTAGTTGCTTGTGGAAGCTCCTATATTGGGATGCCAACCTTTGGTAAGTGGGAGGCAACGGTACTTGAACATACCTATGATTATGTGGACTATATCTCTCTACATAACTATTATGGTAATGCTGAGAATGATACCCGGTCATACTTAGCCTGCTCCTTGGATATGGATAAGTTTATTAAAACAGTCATTTCTATCTGCGATTATGTAAAGGCTATTAAGCGTTCAGATAAGAATATCAATTTATCCTTTGATGAATGGAATGTATGGTTTCATAGTAATGAAGCAGATAGCAAATTAGAGAGATGGCAGATTGCACCCCCTCAGTTGGAGGATATCTATAACTTTGAAGATGCATTGGTAGTAGGCTGCTTGCTGATTACCTTGTTGAAAAACTGCGACCGCGTTAAGATGGCTTCTTTAGCACAATTGGTAAATGTAATTGCTCCAATTATGACAGAGAATGACGGTGCTGCTTGGGCACAGACCATATTCTATCCTTTTATGCATGCTTCAAAATATGGTAGAGGCGTTGCTTTAAGTCCTGTAGTTCACTGCGATAACTATAGTACAGCGAAGGTTAATGAAGTTCCTTATGTGGAAACCATTGGTATCCTAAATGATGAGAAGAAGGAACTAACAGTGTTTGCTGTAAATCGTTCGCTGGAAGAAAGTGTAGAATTAGAAGTTGACTTAAGTGACTTTGCAGATGCCAAACTTATTGAGCATATTGTACTGGAGCATAATGATATGAAGGCGGTCAATACTGCTGATAATGCAGACAATGTAGTTCCTCATACAAAAGGTTTAACAAAGATTGATACAACAAAAGGGATTGTTACTTTGAATAAGCATTCTTGGAATGTGGTACGTATTCAGGTAAAGTAGTGGACATTAACATAGTATTAATTTGTAATATGTAATAACTTAATTTATAGAAGCTATTCTCACTTATAGAAGGTAGGGAGTAGCTTCTTTTATTTATTCAATAGGAAATAAGGTACTATTGAATAAAAACGCTCCCTTATGGATGCGCACCTCACGGCAAGGAAGTATATTGCTTCGCAATCCCCTCGGGTGCGAAGTGCCAGCAAGCTGACATTTTTTGTTAAAATTGATGTTAATATATTGTATTTTTTTACAATAAGAGTATATTGAATATTGTAATAATAAAATTAAAAGAAAGAGAAGTGTCAAAAGTATGGGTTCATTAGCCTTAGGATTGCTGGTTGCAGTCGGTGTCATTTTTGTATTATACTTACTGATTTTTGTTATCATTGGACTTCGGGTAATTTCATCAGATCAGGTGGCAGTAGTTGAAAAATGGTGGAGCTTTAAGGGATCATTAAAGGATTCGATTATTGCATTGAACAAAGAAGCAGGCTATTCGCCGGCGCTACTTCGAGGCGGTATTCATTTTAAATCTGCATTAATGTTCAAAATCCATAAGTATCCTCTAATTACCATACCTCAGGGTCAGATTGCTTATATCTTTGCAAGGGATGGTAAGCCTCTGGCGCCTGTTCAGACTTTAGGTAAAGTGGTATCGGAGGCAAATAATTTTCAGGATGTTACGGGATTCCTAAAAAATGGTGGTCAGAGAGGACCTCAAAGGGGAATTCTAAGAGAGGGTACATATGCCATTAATTTAGCACAGTTTATTGTTATCACTCCCGTTGAGATTAAGGCAATCTTTAACAGCTCTAAAGGTGAGCGAATGGAGCTATTAAGCATGCAAAAGACCTTGCTGGAAAGAAATGCTTTCAGTCCAGTTATCATTATGGGTAATGGTGGTGAAGCAAGTGACAGCATGGGTATTGTTACCGTACATGACGGATTGTCCCTACAGGAGGGCGAAATTATAGCACCCTATGTTGGTGAGGAACATGCAAGCTTCCAGGATCCTGAGAAGTTCTTAGAGCTTAACGGAAGACGTGGTAAACAGCTTCAGGTATTAACCGATGGTACCTATTATATCAACAGGCTCTTTGCTACGGTAGAATACAGACCAAAGACAGTAGTACCCATTGGTTTTGTTGGTGTAGTGGTATCCTTCTTTGGTAATGAAGGAGTAGATACCACGGGTGCTGATTATAAGCACGGGGAGTTGGTTGGTCCAGGCTGCAAGGGTGTATTAGAGAAACCTCTAATGCCGGGTAAGTATGCATTTAATACAGATGCCGGGAAAGTAGTTCTTGTACCTACAACGAATATCATATTGAAATGGAACAAATCTGAAGTCGGTACTCATAAATATGATGAGAACCTGACAGAAGTAGATATCATTACAAAGGATGCTTTTGAGCCATCCCTGCCGCTGTCCGTTGTTATGCATATCGATTATAAGCAGGCACCTTGGGTAATTCAACGTTTTGGTGATATTAGCATGCTGGTAAACCAATCCCTTGATCCATTAGTAAGTGCGTATTTTAAAGATGTTGCACAGACGAAGACATTAATTGAGCTTATTCAGGAACGTAGTGAAATCCGTGAGAGAGCTCTCGGTGAGATGAAGGATAAATTCGCAAAATATAACCTTCAGTTAGAGGAAGTATTAATCGGTACTCCAAAATCTCCTGTGGCGGATAAACAGATTGAGAATATTCTAACACAGCTTCGTGAAAGACAGATTGCAGAGGAGAAGAAGGTTACTTATCAGAAACAGCAGTCTGCAGCAGAGAGCGAAAAGTCTCTCCGTGAAGCGCAAGCAGTTGCAGAACAGCAAAGCTTCCTTACCAGATCTAAAATACAAATTGATATTGAACGGAATAACGGTGCTGCTTTGGCAAGCAAGGCTGAGCAGGAAGCTAATCAGATTGTTGCACTTGCAAAAGCGAATTCCTCTAGAATTACCTTGGAAGGTGAAGCGGAGGCTTCGAAGGAAAGCAATGTGGGTCTAGCGAAGGCCAGGGCAATTGATGCTCAGGTTAAGGCTTATGGAGGAGCAGAATTTAGAGTTATTCAGGAAGTTACTGATAAGCTATCTGATGCCATTAAGAGTGCTAAGGTTGACATCGTTCCAAAGACTGTAGTAAATATGGGCAGCAACGATAAGGACAATGCAGCTAGCAGCAGTACGATATTAGATACTCTTCTAAAATTCATTACCCTAGAGAAGCTGGGTGTGAAAGTTAATGACAGCAATGATGTGGCTTTGGAGTTGGTAGCACCCACTGTTGAGAAAGCTTCTGAATAAGGATATAAGTTGAAATAAAAGAGAATATTTAATTTTATACCAAAGCTCTAATTTTTAAGCCTTCAAACTGATTGATATTATCACTTAGTTTGAAGGTTTTTCTATAATTGGATAATGTACATAAAGATGTGTTTAAAAGTAATATACATAGTGTTTTAATTTTAAATAAGTCTATCTGTGAAGTATAATATAGATTCAAATATTGAACCATGGAAAAATTAGACCATAATATTTTCTGGGGGGGGGGTATCATTGGAAAAACATATATAAAGTAATCATTGGAAAAATATACATAAAGTTGTTGACAAACATTATAGACAAATGTATACTATGAATATAGACAAATGTAGATTAAATGAATTGGAGAATAGTGTGAAAATAAAAAGCAATTTTCACACTTAGAAGTTTGTGCCTGCGTAATCCTCGGCACAAACTAACTCAAAGGGAAGGAATGTACTGTTAGTATGAAGGAAAAAGATCAAATTACGGACTATGCTATAAGCAATGAAAAAACTGGGATAGAAAAAGAAGTAAATGGCCTGGACAATTTCATATCTAAATTACCTGAGTCAGAATATGAAGTTATGGCGGCAGTTTGGATGAACACCCCGCCAATAACAACTACTGTACTTATGAAGCAGATAGGTAATGAGAAGGGGTGGAAGCTTCAGACACTGGTTACCTTACTGAACCGCCTTACAGAAAGAGGTTTTATACGCAGTGAGAAATTAGGAAAAGAGCGAACCTACTTTCCTTGTATCAAATATGAGGATTATATTAAGTATGAAACATCACTTTTTGTAAAGCGATATCACAATAATTCATTATTTCAACTTGTCAGTGCTTTTTCAGGAAACAGTAAGCTTAGTAAGGAAGAAATAGAGGAATTAAGTGAATGGTTAAGGAAACAGGAGGAGGTATAACTTGAAGCATTTATTCTCTTTGTACCTGATGAATACTGTTAATATCACATTTTTTATTCTCTTGCTATTATTAGTTCAACCAATGATTCGAAAACATTTTTCTGCTGTTTGTCTATATCGTGTATGGGTGATATTGCTTATTGGCCTATTAATACCGATTCGTTTTGAGCTCATAAATCCTTTAATTCATCTTGGCATACCGCGGATGACTGTAGATGATAAAGCGGCATATGAACTTGATACACATGTTTCCTATGAAGTTAACAAAGATGCTGATAAATATAGCCTGCCAGCTTCCCAGTTTGTTCTATCTGACAGTAACAATATATCACAAGCAAGGGCAAGTAACTCCTTAGGGCAGTACCTTTTCGGAATTATTAATAGTTTCATTCACAATGGGCTATTATATTTGCTTTGGATTATTGGTGCAGTATTACTCCTTACAATGAACATTGTTTCGTATTATAGATACAAAAGGCAGATCAAAGGATTTCTTCAACCGGCGAAGGAAGAGATATTGGAGGAAATCAGCATATGTATTAATGATGTGAAGCAAAAAAATAGCAGATGGAATAATCGATCCAGGATATTTCTAAGGAAAACTGCTGTTTTTGAGTGTTCAATCATTGAAAGTCCAATAACAATAGGCATCCTCAACCCGATGATAATATTACCGAAAGAATCTTATACAAAAAAAGATTTAAACTTTTTACTGCAGCATGAGCTCGTACATATTCTACAGAAAGATTCTTTGATTAAATTGATTCGGTTAATTGTACTTTCACTTAATTGGTTTAATCCCATTTGCTATGTATTATCCAGAAATCTTGATAATTGGTGTGAAGCTGCCTGTGATGAAATTGTTCTACATAAAGCAGTAAAATCGGATTGCCTTTATTACTGCAAGCTGATATTAAAGTGTGCATCGACACAGATAAAGCAGACGCCATCATTATTAATTAATTTTTATGGAGGAAAAAACAATATGAAACTTAGATTCAAGTCTATATTAATACAGAATAAAAAACGTTCCGGTAAATTCCTGTTAGTACTAATTATAGGGATAGTCTCGACAACGGTGATTGTAACTGCCGGTAATCAAAAGGCAAAAGCTACCTCAGAAAGTGATTTCTTAGAAGGAACAATCAAGGATACACTTAGTGAAGGAGATGCTATAACAGGCTCTCAAGAAATTGTCGAAGATATTAATACTGAAGCATCAGAAGGAACCAAAACACAAGATGTCAGTGATGCTGTATCAATTGATGTTGATACAGTCGACGTCGGTGAACTGGATGTCGATATTGCAGATGCTGCAGATTCGGATTCTTTAAGGGCTTCCATTGTAGAGTTTGCTAAGCAAGCTGAGGGTACTCCCTATCTTTGGGGTGGTACTGATCTTAGCACCGGGGTTGATAGCAGTGGTTTTGTTCAAGCAATCTATAAGAACTTTGGTTATGATATCCCCAGAATTTCAAGAGATCAGTTGAATGAAAGTAAGGCAATACATTTGGATGAATTACTGCCTGGGGATTTGGTTTTTTATAAGGGAGCAGAGGATAATAACGTTAACCATGTAGGTATGTATATTGGCGATAATCAGGTTATCCATGCTGCTAATGCAAAAGTTGGTGTAGTTATTTGTGATATGAACTATCGCACACCTCATAGCGGTGGAAGATATCTGCCAGATTAAAAAGAGTGTCCAATAAAGTTACAATAAAACAGCCCAGAGCAATAGAATTTAACTCTAGGCTGTTTTTAGCTAGAACCAAAAGAACTTACTTTTAGAGGGATTTTGCGGATTCTTGACAGTGATTTTTAAATTTTATAAGACAATGCCAGTGAATTATTGGCATATAGTATATGAAAAAGTTTGTTCCTACAGATCTTCAGCACAGACATAAATGCAAAAACATACGCAGGAATGAGGTTATATAAATTGCGCCCAGCCTGGGCGCAATCTAACTAGTGAAAGTCTGAATTATTTGATATGTAAGATAGTATGAGAAGGAGATGAATACAATTTTGTTTTATTGCGTAGCTGTTCACCCTGCTTCTGTGCTATAAATTTACCAAGTAATAAATTCTTCTCGATAAATTTGCAGCCATACAAAGTAGAACCCAGATTAGGTAAAGGTTCTTTTCTGACAATAGCACCTGAAATATTAATCATGATATTCTTATGTTTTAATTTTAAGCGAAAAGTTCTTTCAATATCAAAATCTTCCTTGGTAATAAAGGATACACCAGTCTCGCTAATATCCCTAATCAGTACGGATAATGCAGCCTGCCCCTTGGCGGTATTAATATAGATAAACATCTCTTCACCGATATACATGCGAAAGGCATCTCTTCGATTATGGGGTTTGCCCATACCAGAGAGATCCATTTTATGATAGATTCCACCATCATACTTAACAAGTTTTATACTTACATTCTCCCAGATGTAAAGTTTACCGTCAGATTTGTACAAAAAATTAATTATACATTGATCTGAAAAACCCACGGTTTGTTCATTTACTTTAATGCTCTTAATCAATACAGAATTATTAATAATAAATCTGATTTCGCTCTTAAAGTTCATTGTCTTTCCATTACATTTTACTTCAACCTCAATGTCCCCATCCTTTGATATCTCATCAATAATCAAGGTCTCACCCCCAAGACTCATCTATATATATACAATATCTCATATTTTTTTACAATACAAGATAATAATAATTACATAATACGACATAATCCGACATTTGTAAATTACATAAAGCTATAATTCGGATGTTTTCTGTTAGGCGTTTTCTGTTAGGCGTTTTCTGTTAGGATTGACAGGCCTTGGATTAAAAGTATAATTAAGATAGTTCACAAAGTATTACAATAAAGGAGAATAATCGCGATGAATACTAATTTATATATGCCTACTAAGGTTATCATGTCCCAGGAGTGCATTCTTAACAATACCCAGCTTTTGAATAAATATGGACGGAGGGCATTGATTGTGACCGGTCTCCATTCCTCTAAAGCAAATGGTGCTTTAGAAGATATCACAAAGGCACTGGCTTCTCTTAATATAGACTATTTTATTTTTGATAAAGTTATGGCTAATCCCACCGTTGCCTGTGTATATGAAGGTGCAGCTTTTGCAAAGGACAATAAGGTGGATTTTGTGATTGGCTTGGGAGGTGGTTCTCCTATGGATGCAGCAAAGGCTATGGCATTACTGGCAGTACAGGAGATTCCTGAAGAGGAATTGTTCTTAAACCAGTTTGGGGATGAGGCATTGCCCTTAATTATGATACCTACTACAGCAGGAACAGGGTCAGAAGTTACCTCTAATTCCATTCTGTCTAGTGATGTATTACAGACAAAAAGGAGTATATCTTCTCCAAGCCTTTATCCTAAGCTGGCATTATTAGATGCAAAGTATATGAAGCAGCTGCCTATGTCCATTACTATTAATACAGCATTAGATGCGCTCTCTCATGCGATTGAAGGGATGATATCCCTACGATCAACAGTTTTTAGTGATTTTGTTGCAGTTGAGAGTATAAAGAAAATAGCAGCCTGTTTAAAATATCTCTCTTTGGGAAAGGAGCAGGATATTACAAACTTAACTGTGGATATCAGAGAAAAATTATTATATGGTTCCATGCTGGCAGGTATTGTTATTTCCCATACCGGCACTACGGCGGTTCATGCTATGGGCTACTCTTTAACCTATTTTAAAAACATTGATCATGGAAGAGCAAATGCCCTTTTGCTTCCTAGCTTTTTAAGATTTATAGCAAAAAGTAATGGGGAGTTAGTGTCTAAGGTTTTAGAGCCCATGGGTATGAGAACAATTGATGAATTTGAAGCTTTATTTCTTGGCTTGATCGGAGAAGAGGAGAAGATTACAGCAAAAGACTTAGAACTTTTTACAGAGATTTCATCAAAAGCAAAAAGTATTCCTAATTCAAAAGTAGTGCCTTTAAAAGAGGATATCTACAACTTATATGCAAGAAGTCTTCAAATCTTAGATAGTTAAGCATTGATATTAGGTAGTAGTAAAGCATTGATTTTAGATAATAGTTAGTACTGATATTAGATAATAGCTAAGCATTGATTTAGATAAGAGTTAGCACTGATTTTAGATAGTAGTAAAGCATTGATTTAGATAATAGTTAGCACTGATTTTAGATAGTAGTAAAGCATTGATTTAGATAATAGAGAGTACTGATATCAGATAGTAGCTAAGCATTGATATTAGTTAGTTAAAGCAATGATTTTTTTATTGACAAAATGAAAGCCCGCTGTTATTATCATAAATAACGTGGGCAAAGAGGTTCCGAAATAGGGGCACTTTGTCCATTTTTGGTATCAGTAAATATGGTAACTATTAATGGATAGCGTATGAAGCGCATATAATTGAGTGTGAGGAGTGAGGAAAATGAAGCATTATTCAAAGCAGGATATCCTCAAATTAGTTAGTGAGGATGATGTAGAATTTATACGTCTTCAGTTTACCGATATGTTTGGCAACCTGAAAAATGTGGCTATTACAACAGGACAACTAGAAAAGGCACTAAATAATGAGTGTATGTTCGATGGATCCTCAATCGATGGATTTGTAAGAATTGAAGAATCAGATATGTTTCTTTATCCGGATTTAGATACCTATACGACATTTCCCTGGAGACCTCAACAGGGGAAAGTGGCACGATTTATTTGTGATGTACACACAATCCAGGGCAAACCCTTTGTGGGGGACCCGAGATATGTTCTAAAGAGAGTTATTAAAGAAGCTGCTGATATGGGATATAGTTTTGATGTAGGACCTGAACTTGAATTCTTCTTATTTAATATAGAGGAAAGTGGACAGCCGACTACCCAGACCCATGAAAGAGCAGGATACTTTGATTTGGGACCTCTTGATTTTGGAGAGAATGCAAGGCGTGATATGGTTCTCACCTTGGAGGATATGGGAGTTAAGGTTGAGGCTTCACACCATGAGGTGGCGCCTGCACAACATGAGATTGATATCAAATACAGTGATGTTTTAAAGTCGGCTGATAATATAATGACCTTCAAGCTGGTAGTACGTACGATTGCCAAGCGCCATGGACTTCATGCTACTTTCATGCCGAAGCCTCTTTACGGTGTGGATGGCTCTGGTATGCATGTTAATATGTCCCTAAAGAAGGATGGAGTGAATATTTTTGATGACCCCAAGGGAAAGTTAGGTTTAAGTAAAGAAGCCTATCACTTTATGGCAGGTATCATGAAGCATATTGAGAGCATGACGGCCATCACAAATCCCTTAGTTAATTCCTATAAGAGACTGGTTCCTAATTATGAAGCCCCCGTTTATATCGCTTGGTCTGCCTCCAATCGAAGTCCTTTAATTCGAATCCCCGCTGGAAGAGGAAGCTCTGCAAGGATTGAGTTGAGATGTCCTGATTCAGCGGCAAATCCCTATCTGACCTTGGCTCTCTGCCTTGCTGCTGGCTTGGACGGAATTAAGAAGGAGTTAATGCCACCAGAGAGTATTGATAAGAATGTATTTACCTTAACAGAAGAGGAAAGAATAACCTTAGGAGTAAAAAGACTCCCAGCGAACCTAAGCGAGGCTATAAAATTATTTGAAAAAAGTAAATTTATCCAGAGTGTGTTGGGAGAACATTTGAGTAAGAAGTATATTGAAGCCAAAAAATTAGAATGGGAGGAGTATCGTACCCAGGTTACAAAATGGGAACTTGATCAATACCTACATCGATATTAATCTGTAGCATCTCAAATATGTTTCATATTATAAAAGAAACGGAGGTGGACAGATGTGTTTAGTATTATAGTTGGTTTTCCAAGGATCGATGATGCAAACCATATTCGAAATTTACTAACTAGAAACGGCTTTCATTGTAGCGAAGCATGTACCTTAGGATCACAGATTGTTTCTGCTGCAAATAATCTGGATGAAGGGATCGTAATATGCGGCTTCCGATTTTCAGATATGCATTATAGTGAATTAAACAACTATTTACCAAAAGGCTATGAGATGCTTTTGGTTGCTTCCCCTGAAAAACTGGAATATTGTCAGGATAATAATATCGTCTGTTTGCCCATGCCGATTAAGACCCATGACTTGCTAAATACCCTTCAGCTCATGTCCTACCAATATTTCCAAAAGAAAAAGAAGGATAAAGTTCGTTTCAAAGAAAGAACTGAAGAAGAAAAGGCAATTATCAGAAAGGCAAAATTAGTGTTGATGGATCGAAATAATATGTCGGAGGAAGAAGCACATCGATATCTGCAAAAGACCAGTATGGACAGTGGTACTAATCTGGTTGAAATGTCCGAGATGGTGCTTAAAATGTTTTATCTCTAACACCAGATTTATCAGTGGTTAAATTCGTAGGATTATAATAGATGTAGGGTGGGAGTTAAAGGTTATAACTTCTACCCTATCCTTTTCTTTTTAAAAGCTATAAACTAAAATTTATTAATTGGGAGAGTAGCACTATTTACGAGATTATTAACATTATAGTTATATTTATTTATTATAATGTTGTGTATAGTAGTACTAGATTAGATGAAATAAAGTAAAAAGGTCTTTACCCTTTGGTTCCTTTTTGTTATAATGGCATAAATCTTTATTTGGTGCCGTTGTTTTGTAAATTAGTGACTCTTTGTAGATAACTAGGGTTTGTAGAAAGGTGGTACCTCTTATGAAATTTGTAAAAATGCATGGTTGTGGTAATGATTATGTCTATGTGGATTGTACCAGAGATAATATTGAAAATATTCCAGAGCTAGCAATTAAGGTTAGTGACAGACATTTTGGAATTGGCTCTGATGGATTAATCTTAATTAAGACTTCCCCTGTGGCAGATTTTTATATGGATATGTATAACAATGATGGTTCCAGAGGTAAGATGTGTGGTAATGGAATTCGTTGTGTTGCTAAATATGTTTATGATAATGGACTTACAGATAAAAAGAATATAAGAATTGAAACCCTTAGCGGTGTAAAAGAATTGGATTTGACCGTTGAAGAAGGTAAGGTAAGTCTTGTAACAGTGGATATGGGAAGTCCAATAACAAAGCCCTCCCTTATCCCAGTTCTTTCGGAGAAAGAAATCCTTTTGAAGGAGCCTATTAGAGTTGGAGAGGAGACTTATGAAATTAGCTGTGTCTCCATGGGTAATCCTCATGCAGTAGTTTTTGTTGAGGATACGGATAAGCTTCCATTAGAGACCTTAGGACCAAAGTTTGAATTTCATGAGATTTTTCCCGATAGAGTTAATACGGAGTTTGTAAGTGTAATTGACCGCCAGCATATTAAGATGCGTGTATGGGAACGAGGTTCTGGAGAGACCTTGGCTTGTGGAACAGGAGCCTGTGCCAGTGTAGTTGCCTGTATATTGAATGGCTTAACGGATCATGAAGTTAAAGTATCCTTGTTAGGAGGAGAACTTATAATCCGATATGACGAGGAGCATAATACTGTTTATATGACAGGACCAGCAGTGGAGGTCTTTAGGGGGGAAATCGAGCTATAATGAATTTAAGATATAAGCTTGTTTTCTTCTAAGTAAATCATTATGAATTCAATAGAATTAAAATAAATATAAAGAAATTGTAGGATTATTAGGAGGATACTTTTTAAAGAGGACACTTAATCTACGATTTATGGAAAGGCATGGTCTATATGTTTAAAATTAATGAAAATTATTTGAAATTACCAGGGAGCTATCTCTTCTCCACCATAGGTAAGAAGGTGAGAGAATTTACAGAGGCTAATCCAGACAAGAAGATTATTCGTCTGGGTATAGGAGACGTTACTCTTCCCTTAGCATCTGAAGTAATTAAATCCTTGCACTCTGCAGTGGATGAGATGGCAGCAAAGGAAACCTTTAAGGGTTATGCACCAGATTTGGGTTATGAATTCTTACGCAGCGCCATTGCAGAACATGATTTTAAATCCAGAGGTGTTACTATAGCAATTGACGAGATTTTTGTTAGTGATGGTGCAAAGAGTGATTCTGCAAACATTCAAGAGATTTTTGATGTGAATAATAAGATTGCAGTATGTGATCCTGTTTACCCGGTATATGTAGATTCCAATGTTATGGCAGGCAGAACAGGAGAGTACCTTGCAGATACAGGTAAGTGGACTAATGTAATTTATATGCCTTGTATCAAGGAGAATAATTTTGCTCCTGAGCTACCTAAGGAAAATCCTGATCTTATCTATTTATGCTTCCCTAACAACCCCACTGGTTCAACAATCACCAAGGGTGAATTACAGAAATGGGTTGATTATGCCAATAAGGTTGGAGCGGTTATCATATATGATGCTGCTTATGAGGCATATATTTCTGAAGAGGATGTACCACATACGATCTATGAATGTGAGGGTGCAAAAACCTGTGCCATAGAAATTCGTAGTTATTCCAAGAATGCAGGTTTTACGGGAACAAGACTAGGCTTTACTGTGGTTCCTAAGGATTTAAAATGTGGTGATGTATCCTTAAATAGCTTATGGGCAAGACGTCATGGAACGAAATTTAACGGAGCTCCTTATATTATGCAGGCTGCCGGTGCTGCTATCTATACAACTGAAGGCAAGAAGCAGACCATGGAGCAGATTAGTTATTATATGAATAACGCAAAGGTAATTCGTGAAGGTCTGAAATCTGCTGGTTACAATGTATCAGGTGGTGTTAATGCCCCTTATATCTGGCTTGAAACTCCAAAGGGGATGTCCTCCTGGGATTTCTTTGACTATCTTCTGAGTAAAGCTCATGTTGTTGGAACACCGGGTTCGGGCTTTGGACCTAGCGGAGAAGGTTACTTTAGACTCACTGCCTTTGGTACTTATGAGAATACATTGGAAGCAATTGAAAGAATAAATAGGTTGTCATAAGATAAGAGTTTGTATTATAATAATAAATAGAGTTTGAAAAAGCTGTTGCAGGTATCAAATACTTTGTTTCAGCTTTTTTCATCGAAATAAAAAGGAATTCGCAGGCTGTGCTAGGGTAGAATGGGGTATTATTATGAATTATAAGATGATATTTAGAACAGCAATGTTAGCAGGTGAAATTATGGCAGAAAGCGGAGCAGAAACCTTTCGAGTGGAGGATACTATGCTACGAATTTTGCGTACATCTTCCTTAAAAATTGTTGAGGTATATGTAACAACGACGGGTGTTATGGCAACACTTTCAGATCCAGAGATGGAGCCCATCAGTGAAGTAATGCGAATTAACAAGCGGACTAATAATTTAAATAGGATTAATGAGGTTAATCAAATCTCTAGAAACATTTGTGATGGGATAATTTCAATAGAAGAGGCATATGAGAAACTGATACAGATCAGAGATATGAAAATCTATTCCAGTACTGTTAAATCCATAGCAACAGTGGTCTCTACAGGTGGTTTTGTTGGTTTGTTTGGCGGAACTATGATTGAATGTATCATAGCTGCAATGAATGGGCTAATTATTGTCTTAGTTGGCAGATTATTAGAGAATAGGATTGGCAGCTCGTTTATGGTTGACGCTGTAAAAAGCTTTTTCATTGCAGCTTTTACTATGTTATGCGCGATACTGTTCAAACATGCTGATTCGGAACTAATAATTGTTGGTTCTATTATGCCCCTGGTTCCAGGAATACCAATCACCAACGCCATCAGAGATACTTTACAGGGAGATTTTAATTCGGGAACGGCTAGAATGATAGAGGCTTTTGTCATATCTTTAGGTATAGCCTTAGGAATTGGATTTGGTATGGGCTTCTTTCACTATATTGAAAGGATGATGATATAATGTTAGTGCAGACAATCAGTGCTTTCTTTGCTACGGCGGCCTTTTCTCTGATATTTAGTATACCTAAAAAATATATAATCCATGCTGGGTTGACAGGTGGTTTTGGTTGGTTTATCTACCTCTTTGTAATGAACTTACAAGAGGATAAGTCCTTGGCAAATCTATTCGCAACTTTGTTTGTAGCGCTGGTTTCACATGTTTTAGCTAGGATTTATAAAGCACCGGTAACGATGTTTTTGATACCTGGGATCATACCCATGGTTCCGGGAGCAGGGATGTTTCATATAGTGCAGAGCATACTTTATAACCAACATAATAGTGCCATTCTATATTTCTTTGAGACCTTTAAAATGGCAGGAGCGATTGCTTTAGGTATCTTCATTGTGGATACTGTTTTTCGTGTTGTAAAATTAAAAAAGACAGGTTAGAATATGGATTAAAATTCATTAAAAACTGGTAACTATTGTGGAAATTAACTATAGTTACTCATTGATAAATTTAGATTGAAATGATATAATCATTACGTTAGCCATTTTTACAAAATGTATAAAGTGACTTTTATTTACAATTTGTAGAAATTTATGTATACGGGAGGGAAATATGTTATACCCAAATAGCTTGAATAAAGGTTACAAAATTGGAGTAACTGCTACTTCTGCCGGCTTTGATACGGATGTGGATTTAAAAAGGCTTAATAATGGAATCGAACATTTTGAAAAGATAGGTTACCCAGTAAAGGTAACAGACAATGTAAGAAGATGTTTTAAAGGGCGCAGCTCTGATGGTCCCACAAGAGCAAAGGAACTACAGCAGCTTTACATAGACCCAGAGGTAGGAGCAATTATTGCTGCCAGCGGGGGTGATTATCTTGTGGAGATGCTGTCATTTGTAGATTTTAATGTGATTAAGGAAAATCCTAAGTGGATACAGGGTTACTCTGATACCACAGGTATTTTGTTTACCCTGACCACAAATTTAGATATAGCAACCTTATATACTAATAATTTTAGTACCTTTGGGATGAAGAATTGGCACAGCTCCCTGATTGATAACCTTAAGATTCTAGAGGGTGAAGATATAATCCAGGAAAGCTTTCCTCAGTTCCAGGATGGATTTAAGCCTAGGATTACAGGAGACGAAGAGTTTGAATTTGATAAGGAAGTAAAGTGGCGCAATCTTTACCCAAGAGGCTGGAGCAAGGAGGAAGCGCTAAGGATTAAAGGAAGAGCCTTAGGCGGCTGCCTGGATGTGCTTCTTAATTTGGTGGGTACAAGATTTGATAAAACAAAAGAGTTTGTCAAAACTTATAAAGAGGATAAGATAGTATGGTTCTTAGAAAGTTTTGACTTAGGCAGTGAAGCCTTGATCAGGGGTCTTTGGACACTGAAGGAGGCAGGGTGGTTTGAGCATAGTGCTGGTTTTATCTTTGGAAGACCGGCTATGTACCACACAGATACTGATACAACCTATGAAGAGGCAGTATTATCCATCCTTGGTGATTTAAATCTGCCCATTATCTTAGATGCAGACATTGGACATAAGCCACCACAGTTTACAATGATGAATGGTGGCATCATTGATGTAACAAGCTTTGACGGTAAAGGACGAATATTCTTTGAGAGAAGATAAGAGGTAGGAAATTAGGAACTACCATGGAATTTCACATAAAAGGTAAGATTTTGAATATAGATACCATAAGAGATAATTAAGTCTGTGGTTCTTGAATATGGATTTTAAAGGTAAGAACAAAAATAATAATAATAAAATGAGAAAGCTAAGTAAGCTAGATTATGCTCAAGCTAAGGAGAAACTATTATACATGAAAGATAAATTACAAAAGTTTCTTAAAAAATTATACACAAATTCAGAGGCTACCTGGAATGATTATATTCCTATATCCAAAAGTAACCTTCTTTTTCCTATTGCATTTTTTATTGGCACTATTATCTATTTAGAAATTATTACGCATTTCATGATCTATGGTAATATGGATTTGAAAATCATATATCCCATATTGTTTGCAATACCACTGGGAGTTTTCCTGGGCCTAATCACTGGTTTCTTTACACCCGCAGTAAATCGAGTGTTATTTATCCTTTGTACGGTTCTTATTTCTTTTATTTTTGCCCTACAGTTGGTTTATTTCTATATTTTTAAGGTGTATTTTTCCTTTCAGTCCATGGGAATGGCCACTGATGCTGTCTCGGAATTTGGTTCTGATATCTTAACAGCCATCAAAGCTAATATTGGTGGAATTATTCTTATTCTTATTCCACTTCTACTATTGGTTCTGCTGTTGCAGAAGCAATTTGATTACACCAGAAGAACATTAAAGCTACAGGCAATTCTTCTTGGAGTGTCAGTACTCTTTCATGTTGTAGCCTTGGTGACTTTATTGCTCTATGGCAAGGAGGATTATTCACCCTATGATTTATATCATAAATCCAAGGTACAGGATCTAAGTGGAAAAGATCTTGGAATTATATCAATGACTAGAATTGATATCGGCAAATTGCTTCAAGGTAAAGAAGATTTGGTTTTGACAGATATTGTAACTAATCAGCCAGGTACTACTCCTACTAAGGAGCCTGTAAAACCTGTTACTAATAATAAGCCAGAGGCAACACCTAAACCGGAGGCAACACCCACACCTACCCCCATCCCTATTGATACTTCACCTAATATTATTAATATAGATTTTAATGGGCTAGCAGCGAGTGAAAATAATGAAACAATTAGAACCCTTCATAATTATTTCGCATCAGTAACACCCACCAATAAGAATGAGTATACAGGTATGTTTGAGGGCTATAATCTTATTCAGATTACAGCAGAAGGCTTCTCACCCTTTGCAGTGCACAAGGAAAAGACACCAACCCTTTACAAAATGGTAAATGAAGGCTTTGTATTCAATAATTTTTATACATCTCTTTGGCAGACCAGTACCAGTGATGGAGAGTACGTGGCAATGACAGGTATGATACCTACAGGAACGCGTAATATGTTTCAGGGAAGAGATAATTATTGGCCTTTATCCTTAGGAAATCAGTTTAATCGTCTGGGAGTTGCTAGTAAGGCTTATCATAATCATACCCACACCTATTATCAGAGAAATGAGACTCATCCCAATCTGGGATATATATTCAAAGCCAAGGGAAATGGCCTTGTTCTGGAAAATCCCAATACCTGGCCTGAGTCCGATGTAGAGATGATTGAAAGCACCGTAAGTGAATATGTGCAGGAAGATCCTTTCCATGTATATTACCTTACTGTGAGTGGCCATATGAATTATAATTTCAATGGTAATTATATCGCCTATAAGAATAGGGAATTGGTTGCAGATATGGAAGGCTCTTCTGTAGATGTAAGGGCTTATCTTGCTTGCCAAATCGAATTGGATCGAGCACTGGAATTACTTATTCAAAAGCTGGAAGAAGCAGGTGTGGCTGATAAAACAGTAATTGCTCTAAGTGCAGATCATTATCCCTATGCTTGGGATCAGAGTTTACTGAATGAAGCAGCAGGTCATGAGGTTGAGCCTTATTTTGAGAAATATAAGAATAATTTTATCCTTTGGAATAAGGGCATGACTGAGAAAGTGGTAATTGATGACCCTTGCTCTAGTCTTGATATTATACCTACCCTATCCAATCTCTTTGGCTTGGAATATGACTCAAGATTATTTATGGGAAGGGATGCACTTTCAGATTCTCCCCCCTTAGTCCTTCTTTCTAACCGTAGCTTTATCACAGATAAGGTAATGTATAATTCAGAAACCAAAGAAGTGACTCAGTTAACTGGGGAAGAGCTTCCAGAAGATTATATCAAGAATATGAATACTATAATCAAGAATAAATTTATGGTCTCAAAAAGTGTCTTAGAAGAAGATTATTTTAGATATGTTTTCCCCAAAGGGTATTAAAGATAAAGTAGGAAACTTAGATATTTATAAGTAATATGTAGCTGTTACAAAATGATTAGATCTTTTGTAACAGCTATTTTGATTCTGTAAAATAAAACTCAAATTTCTGGATTAAATGAATAAAGGCGTTCATACTTGAGATAGCCATATGTTGAATTATGGTATTATGTGAAGTAAATCTACACTTTATGTAAGATTATAACATCAAAGATTGTACATTTTCCTGAAATAAGCTATAATAGAGTTGATTTTCTACTATATTATGATCGGAGAGAATTTAATGGAAGAGAGAAGAAAAGCAAAAAGAATGCCTATAACCTTATCTTTGGAAATTAGCAACCTTTTTAAACAGGATAATATTAGGGTCAGTAATTTACATGCTCCTATCGAAGTTACAGATATATCCAAGACAGGTATCGGCTTTATTACAACAAGCATCCTTCCTATGGATTTCTATTTTTCAGCCAATATAAATCTGGGTACGGATACTTTACGAAGTGTTGTCAAGATAGTACGAAGTCAGCCTTTGGAGAATGATACAATTAATTATGGCTGTGAATTTGTAGGAATGGCGGATGTATTATCTTATCTATTTGATGAATACGAAGACAAAATAAGTAATTAAGCAGTAATATAAGTGGAGCGGCAGGCATTGGGGGATTTGATAACAGAAAGTAAGGAGACCCCCCAGGGGCTCTGCATGTGTTCCGACGCCAGGACATCAGGCTATAATGTTCGAATCAGATCAGACATGTGAAAGCAATGTCTGCCTGTATCGAACACAATAGCCTGCCGTCCTTTCTGACGGAACACATCAGCAGATGCCCCTGGGGGGTCTCCTTACTTTCTTATTTTTACTCTTTGTACCTGCCGCTGATTTTAATGCCTGTAATTTCACGCATTTCATTATCTATATACAGCCTTCATAATAAAATTATTTTACTTTATACTGCGGTATCAGCGTTTGGGAAGGTAGGAAACAAAATCCTCGTAAAGTTCCACCATCTGTCGCATTATCTCCAAATTTATGGCTGTGCTTATTTTTGTTTCAAGACTATGGTCTGCTTCGTCAATAATAATAATTTCTGTATTAGACCTATTTCTTACATAATCTATATCGGAGTTAGGAAAAGCTTTGTCTTTAGAGCCTGTCACCGCAATACAAAATATTTACATTTATCGAAGTCAGTAGCATTGTCTTCTTCATCAAATTTAAAATAATTAGTGGATATTTTTGGTTAAACATTGTATAATAATCCCAATTATATAAATGTATTTAATGTAAATATATAAGGAGGATTATGTTGAAAAAAACTATTATTGGTTCAATCTTTTTGCTATCCGGTATATTGATTTCCATGAGCATTATTATTACAAGCGTAATGTTAGTACCAACAGTGGGAAGTTGGAATGGATCTAGATTATTAACTACCATTTCTGTTAATGAGCTTATGTTACCATTTTCCGCAGGTATATTATTTAGTGTTATAGGACTTATTATTTTGACAATAGAATATTTTGTTAAAGACAAAAGGGTGTAGTTATTTTTTCTAATTATGTTCTTACATCGAAGGAGTAGCGCTTCACAGAATTGTCAAGGGCATTCTCCTCGATAAAGTCCTTGCAAAAGTCAGGTTTTTTATAGTCCTTCATAAGCTCTGCGTGCACTTGGTATCCCTTGTTGTGAAGAGCTTCTTCAAGCAGAGGTATATTATTCCTGATGATTTGTCCGGCTTCATTATCCTCGGTATAGAATTTTGCCAGTATGGTTTTCTGATTCATCTGTATATGAATACTCAGAGAGCCTAAATTATTCATATCTAGATGAAGGAGAACGCTGACCTGGTCGCCTTTCTCCTTAAGGGCTTTTTTATTAGTAAATACATAAAGGTCGCTGTGGAGTTGTCTGTTCTCTATCTGAACGGGTAATTGAAGAAAGGTGAATACTTCGTTTAAATCCTTCATAAATGTAAGATTTTCTTTTATGTTTTTTAAAGGTTCGTGGATAGAGGAGCTTTCGGATGCTTCTCTGCTGAGCTTGGTTAATTGAATTATGTCTTCTATATCCTCCTGGAGATTTTCATAAAGTTCCTGAACAGGAGCTTTTTTTGCCAGCTTATCAGGAGTTATAGTCCACTTTTGTGAAAATGAAGCTTCAAGCAATTTATGATACTCTGGGGACCAAAGGAGCTGGGTAGCTTCTTTCCCACCGGTATTTGTTAAGCTTTCCTGTATATAATTAAGGAGTTTTGAAAGTGTAGCTGTACCCTTATCAATTTGACTTTTCATATCTGAGGGGTCAGGAAAAGTCTTTATGTATTCCAGGAGGTTTGATCTCTCAGCAGGACTTAGGATCTGGTCAAGTAGCGCAGGGCTATCTTGTTGCGGTGCAAGCTGCCTTAGTAATTTATGGATGATGGGAGAGGCTGCTTCATCAGTCTGTGGTGTGAGATAGGGAAGGAGATTTACGGCCTCATCCAAGGATAGGTTTCCATTTAGGAGCTTTTGTACTAGGTCTGTCGGAAGATTAGTGGGGAGGGGTGAACCTTCCCTTATTTTTTGATCCACGGCTTTACCCAGAATAGCCAGTTCCTCGGGATTTAATAAGCTGTTTTGAATATTATTATTATTTGTGTCTAGGATATTATGAGAATCCCTGTATAATATACTCAGGAGTTTTTCGTTTATCTGGACTGCCTGATTTATTTTTCCCTGAGTACTTGGTATCATAGCAGATGCATCACTCTGGTTAGTATCCTGATTGGCTGGGTTCTCTAAGAGGGAACTCTCGGGAGACTGCAACAACTGGGAGATATTCTTTGTAAGGACATTGATATCACTAATTAATTGGTTCCTTCCATTTTGATAGGCAACAAACTGCTTAATATTCTCACTGGTCATTGGTATTTTATGTTTAAACATTAAGACAAGTGTAAGGGGTGAAGCCTCACGGTTTAAGTAGGAGGCTTTAATGAGTGTCTGCAGGGTTTGCTTATCCACTGGCAGTCGGTGGTTTAAGAGTTCTGAAACGATGGCTTTATTTACATTGGTGGCAGCGAGGTTTGATGATGCCAGTGCTTTAAGGATGGTACTGTCAGTAGGTGTTGCTTTATCATTTGGCAGATACTTAAGTACAAGCTGGTCAGAGGAATTATCGCTGACCTGAAAGCTTGCTTCCTGCCCAATAGATAGCGTTACATCACCAGTAAGCTTTGCTGACACAATTTGTCTGCCCGGCTCTATTTGAATTTTTACTTCATTATATCTGAGGTCGACTACATGTCCCTTGAGAATCTGACCTTCCTTTAAATCCAGCTGCTTTAGCTCTTGTAGATGGGAGGAAGGAGTTTTATTAATTCTCCTGGTATCTGAGGAGGCTTTAACCTCAGAGTTAGAACGGGGCGTAGGCGTCTTATTGTTCTTAAAGCGTGAGAGCGATGATTGATTAATATCCATTGGAAAGCCCCTTTCGATTATTATAGTTTATAAGGTAATATTTGAAATAATATATTCTCTTAAATATATCGACTATTATCAAAGATAAGTTTATGAATAAATTTTGGAAAGGGTTAACTTAATATTATTAAGTTTTGATGGGGCATATATTAATTATATTAGGTAAAAAATATTAATAATTTAATAAAATAAACAAAATCCTTATTTTTTTGTAAAAAGAACTTGTAATGTGGAATATCCTATATTATAATCTACACACAAAACGAAGGCGTTTTAGACTAAGCAGAGGCGAAGTCTGGAATGCCTTTTTTTCATGTTATAGGAATATCAGAAGGAGGAGTAGCTATGAAGGAAAACCTCAGAGAGGAAATTAAGCAGACGAAACAAGGGCTTTACGATCCCAGATTTGAGCATGATAATTGCGGTATCGGTGCAGTTGTACACATGAAAGGTGTAAAAACCCATGGGACAGTAGAGAATGCTTTAAAAATAGTTGAAAATCTAGAGCATCGAGCAGGTAAAGATGCCCATGGTCAGACTGGGGATGGTGTTGGAATACTCCTCCAAATATCTCATAAATTCTTTGCAAAGGTTACAAAACCCCTGGGTTTCGACCTCGGCCTAGAACGGGATTATGGAGTTGGCATGTTCTTCTTTCCCCAGGATGAGTTAAGCCGTAACCAGGCTAAGAAGATGTTTGAAATTATTGTGGAGAAGGAAGGAATGAAACTCCTGGGATGGAGACAGGTCCCCATACGACCCCAGACCTTAGGGGAAAGAGCAGCAGTTTGTATGCCCTATATCCTTCAATGCTTTATAAAAAGACCTGTTAATGTAGAGAAGGGAATTGATTTTGATAGAAAGCTCTATATTGCACGCAGGTGTTTTGAACAGAGTAATGACAATACCTATGTGGTATCCCTTTCTAGCCGTACCATTGTATATAAGGGAATGTTTTTGGTAAAACAGCTACGTCTCTTCTTTGAAGACCTGCAGGATAAAGCTTACGAGAGTGCCATTGCAATTGTACACTCCAGATTCTCTACCAATACCAATCCCAGCTGGCAGAGAGCCCATCCCAACCGATTGATTGTCCACAATGGTGAGATTAATACCATTCGGGGTAATGCCGATAAGATGCTTGCCAGGGAAGAAACGATGGAATCAAAGCATTTAAAGGGTGAACTTCATAAGGTGCTGCCCGTAGTTAATGTAGAAGGCTCTGACTCAGCTATGCTTGATAATACCTTAGAGTTTCTTATTATGAGTGGAATGGAGCTTCCCTTGGCAGTCATGATTACCATACCGGAGCCTTGGAGCAATGACTCTGCCATCAGCAGAGAGAAGAGAGATTTCTATCAATACTATGCCACAATGATGGAGCCTTGGGATGGGCCGGCCTCTATATTATTCTCTGATGGAGATATTATGGGTGCAATTCTTGATAGAAATGGGCTAAGACCTTCCCGCTACTATGTGACTAAGAAGGATTATCTAATCCTTTCTTCTGAAGTTGGTGTACTTGATCTACCTCCTGAAGATATTATTAAAAAAGAAAGACTACATCCTGGTAAGATGCTTTTGGTAGATACCATCCAGGGTAAATTAATAGATGATGAGGATCTAAAAAACAGCTATGCAAGACGTAAGCCCTATGGAGAATGGCTGGATCAAAATCTTGTGAAATTAAAGGAGCTTCATATACCAAATAAAAAGGTTGTGGAATATGAAGAACATGAACTTGCAAGACTACAAAAGGCCTTTGGATATACATATGAAGATTATAAGACCACTATCCTTCCCATGGCAGCAAGGGGAGCTGAAGCAACTGCTGCAATGGGTGCAGATTTGGCTCTTCCGGTGCTTTCAAAGAATTACCCGCCTTTATTTGATTATTTTAAACAATTATTTGCTCAGGTTACCAATCCTCCAATCGATGCAATTCGAGAAGAGATAGTCACCTCCACTTCAGTGTATATTGGTGAGGAGGGAAATATTTTAGAAGAGCAGACAAATAATTGCAATATGCTTAAGATTAATAACCCTATTTTAACCAATACAGACCTTCTTAAGATTAGATATATGAAGAAACCCGGTTTTAAGGTAGAAGTAATTCCTATGATTTATTATAAGAATACTTCTTTAGAGAGGGCTATTGATCACCTTTGTCTGGAGGCGGACCGTTCCTATAAAGAGGGAGCCAATGTCTTAATTCTTTCGGATCGGGGTGTAGACGAAAATCATGTGGCAATTCCCTCCTTGCTGGCAGTATCAGCTCTTCAACAACACTTGGTTCGCACCAAGAAGAGAACTGCACTTGCAATGATTGTAGAAAGTGGAGAGCCTAGGGATGTTCATCATTTTGCCTGCTTACTTGGATATGGAGCCTGCGCCGTCAATCCTTATCTTGCACAGGAAACCATCCGTCAGCTAATCAGTAATAATATGATTGACAAAGATTATTATGCTGCGGTAGATGATTACAATCATGCCGTACTCCACGGTATTGTCAAAATCGCTTCTAAGATGGGGATTTCAACAATCCAATCCTATCAGGGATCTAAGATTTTCGAAGCAATTGGTATCTGTAAAGAAGTAATTGATAAGTATTTTACACAAACCGTGAGCCGTATTGGCGGAATTACCTTAAAGGATATGGAAAAGCAGGTAGATACCCTTCATTCCATGGCTTTTGATCCCCTGGGGTTACATGTGGATATGACCATGGATAGCGCAGGTTCCCATAAGTTTCGCAGTGGGAAAGAGGAACATCTCTATAATCCTAAGACGATACATTTACTTCAGCAAGCAACGAGAACAGGCAACTACGAGATGTTCAAGGAATACTCTCAGGAGGTTACATCTGAACAGGAGAAGATTAGCTTAAGAGGCTTACTTGAGATAAATTATCCTAAGCAGGGTGTTTCTCTTGAGGAGGTTGAAAGTGTTGAGACTATTGTCAGACGTTTTAAGACCGGCGCTATGTCCTATGGTTCCATATCTTTGGAAGCCCATGAAGCTATGGCCATAGCCATGAACCGTCTGGGAGGTAAGTCCAACAGCGGTGAAGGTGGCGAAAGTCTGGAACGCCTTAGAACTTGCCATGAGGAATTAAATAAATGTTCTGCGATTAAGCAGGTTGCCTCTGGTCGCTTTGGTGTAACCAGTGAGTATCTGGTTAGTGCAAAAGAAATCCAGATTAAGATGGCACAGGGTGCTAAGCCTGGGGAGGGCGGTCAGCTTCCTGCCGAGAAGGTATACCCTTGGATTGCCAAAACCAGGCATTCAACACCGGGTGTAGGGTTAATCTCTCCTCCGCCCCATCATGATATCTATTCTATAGAAGATCTTGCACAATTAATCTATGATCTGAAAAATGCCAATAAGGCAGCTAGAATATCTGTGAAGCTTGTTTCTGAAGCAGGGGTAGGCACTATAGCCGCAGGTGTTGCCAAAGCAGGAGCGGGAGTAATTCTTATCTCAGGTTATGACGGAGGTACGGGAGCAGCACCAAGAACATCCATCTATAATGCAGGTCTTCCTTGGGAGTTAGGTCTGGCAGAGACCCATCAGACCTTGATTATGAATGGTCTTCGTAAAAAGGTAATTCTTGAAACCGATGGAAAACTTATGACAGGTAAGGATGTAGTGATTGCAGCCTTACTGGGGGCAGAGGAATTTGGATTTGCAACGGCACCTTTAATTACTCTAGGATGTGTGATGATGCGTGTTTGTAACCTGGATACCTGCCCTGTGGGTGTGGCAACACAAAATCCTGAGCTTCGCAAGAATTTTACCGGGAAACCGGAATATGTAGAGAATTTTATGTGCTTTGTTGCAGAAGAACTGCGGGAATATATGGCGAAGCTTGGCATTAGGACAGCGGAGGAACTGGTAGGGCGCACGGATCTTTTAAGGATAAAGGAAAACTGTAAGAGGGATGAGAGAGCTAAGCTGGTTGATTTAAGTGCAGTTTTAGTTAATCCCTTTATCGAAGATAAAGAAGGAGTGCATTATTGTCTAGACCAGAGCTATGATTTTGAACTAGAAAAGACCATTGATGAAGTGATACTTTTGAAAAAGTTTAATCTAGTAGAGAAAACGAAACAAAAAGTTAAGGTTCAGATTAGCAATAGGGATAGAACCTTTGGTACGATCTTAGGTTCAGAGATTACTAAGAAATATGGAAGCAGCTTAAAGGATGATTCCTTTGTCATTGAAGCTTCGGGTAGCGGCGGACAGAGCTTTGGAGCATTTATTCCCAAAGGTCTTACCATTGAGCTGGAAGGGGACAGCAATGATTATTTTGGCAAAGGTCTTTCCGGTGGGAAGTTGATTGCCTATCCACCAAAAGAGAGTATTTTTAAAGCCCATGAGAATATTATTATCGGTAATGTGGCTCTTTACGGTGCTACCAGCGGAAGGGTATTTATTAACGGTGTAGCAGGTGAGCGCTTCTGTGTACGTAATTCCGGAGCTATAGCAGTTGTAGAAGGGGTTGGCGATCATGGCTGTGAGTATATGACAGGCGGCAGGGTTGTGGTACTTGGTAAAACAGGAAAGAACTTTGCAGCGGGTATGAGTGGCGGTATTGCTTATGTTCTTGATGAAGACAGTGATTTATATAAGAAATTGAATAAGGGCCTTGTATCTTTTGATATTGTTAATGAAAAATATGATGTCCTTGAATTAAAGGAAATGATCAAAGAACATGTAAAACATACAAATTCGGCAAAAGGAAAGGAAATTCTTGAGGATTTCATGACCTATCTGCCAAAGTTTAAAAAAATTATTCCCCATGATTACAGAAGGATGTTACAAACCATTGCCCAGATGGAGGAAAAGGGGCTAAGCAGTGAGCAGGCACAGATTGAAGCATTTTATGCAAATGCTCAAAATTAGGAGGTGACAAAATGGGAAAACCAACAGGATTTATGGAATATAGCCGAAGAGAAACAGATGAAGATAATCCAAAGGAAAGAATAAAGCATTTTAATGAATTCCATCAGCCCCTTGCCATGGAAGAGAGAAAGTACCAGGGTGCACGTTGCATGGAATGTGGAGTACCTTTTTGTCAATCGGGAATGGTAATTGGTGGGATGGCCTCAGGCTGCCCCTTAAATAACTTAATCCCTGAATGGAATGACTTATTATACAGGGGTAATATGAAAATTGCCTTATCCCGTCTACTTAAAACCAATAACTTTCCGGAGTTTACAGGAAGAGTTTGTCCTGCCCCATGTGAAGCCGCTTGTACTTGTGGGCTAATTGGTAATCCAGTTACTATCAAAGAAAATGAAAATGCAATTATTGAGTATGGCTTCGAAGCGGGATATATAAAACCTAATCCTCCTCTAATCCGCACTGGTAAAACTGTTGCTATAATCGGTTCAGGACCGGCTGGTCTGGCAGCGGCAGACCAGTTAAATAAGAGAGGTCATCTAGTAACTGTGTTTGAGCGTTCAGATCAAATCGGTGGTTTGCTTATGTATGGAATACCAAATATGAAACTGGAGAAGCATGTGATTGATCGCAGAGTAAAACTAATGAAGGATGAGGGTATTACTTTTATCACTGGCATAGATGTGGGAGATAATTATCAAACAAGCAATCTGTTAAAAGATTTTGATCGTATCATTCTAGCCTGTGGTGCTTCTCATCCAAGAGATATTAAGGTTGCTGGAAGAGAGGCAAAGGGAATACACTTTGCTGTGGATTATCTTAAATCCGCTACCAAGGATTTGCTGGAGGCAAAGACAACCAACGTGGCCGCAGTTAAGAGCTTTACTATCTCTGCGAAGGGAAAGAAGGTTCTTGTGATTGGTGGAGGTGATACAGGTAATGATTGTGTGGGAACCTCCATAAGGCAAGGAGCAAAATCTGTTCTGCAGCTGGAGATGATGGCTAAACTACCGAATAAAAGAAATGATGATAATCCCTGGCCCCAATGGCCTAAGGTCTGTAAGGTAGATTATGGACAAAAAGAGGCGGAGGTAATCTTTGGAAAAGACCCAAGAGTATACCAGACAACAGTGAAAGAATTCATTGCAGATAAGCAAGGAAATGTATGTAAAGTTATTACCGTTGGTCTGGAGAGCAAGTATGATGAGACCTCCAAGTGCTTTATGATGGTCGAAGTTCTTGGAAGTGAGAGAGAGGTAGAGATAGATCTTGTACTTATCGCAGCAGGCTTTTTAGGAACCCAATCTTATGTAACAGAAGCCTTCGGGGTAGAACTAGATGGAAGAAATAATGTTAAGACAGAGGCTGACAGATATAAGACCAATGTAGATAAAGTCTTCGTAGCAGGAGATATGCACAGAGGACAGTCCTTGGTAGTATGGGCAATACGAGAGGGGAGAGAGGTTGCCAAAGAAGTAGATGCAAGCCTAATGGGCTATAGTAACCTTTAGTTTTTATATATGATTAATAATTAATAGTTATCCTAAATCCTGAGTAACCAGGTAAGGCATTTTATTTGAGATGCTTAAGCTGGAAGAAAATGATTTTAGATAACTATTTAATTTAATTAGTAATACATGGTAGTTGCAATTAAGTGTTGTCGGTGCTATAATTTTTGATTGCTGGTTAAAGGAAATTATTGATGAATTTGCTAGATGGATTTTTGGATTAAAATGAAAATATTATGTAATGATTCCCTTATTATAATTGGCCAGTTGTTATATTTGTGCACATTAGATAAAAATTAGTAAAAACAATACTGATTACTAATATCAATTCCTATTGACAACTAGGTCAGTAAGAATTATGATAATAGTATAAAGAAGACGTAATTAAACCTTTATAAGGAGGATAATATGAGACAGGAATGGTATGATTTTAAACCCGGAAGCTGGATGACCGATGTCAATGTAAGAAGCTTCATTCAACATAATTATACACCCTATGAGGGAGATGAATCTTTCCTTGCAGGGCCTACCCAACGAACTACAAAGTTATGGGAAGAAGTAATGGAATTAATGAAAGAAGAATCAAAGAAGGGTATCCTGGATGCAGAAACATCAGTACCTTCTACGATTACTGCTTTTGGCGCTGGATATATTGATAAAGATTTAGAAGTCATTGTTGGATATCAAACTGACAAACCATTAAAGAGAGGCATTATGCCTAATGGTGGTATACGTGTAGTTAAGAATGCTTTAGAATCCTATGGTTATACCTTGGATAAAAAGACAGAAGAAATTTATTCAGAGAATAGAAAAACACATAATGATGGCGTATTTGATGCATATACAGACGCCATGAAGAAAGCAAGACATACAGGTATTATTACAGGTCTACCAGATGCCTATGGTAGAGGTAGAATTATTGGTGATTATCGTAGAGTTGCTCTCTACGGTGTAGATTTCTTAATTGAAGAGAAAGTCCAAGCGAAAAAGCTTCTTGAGATTCCTATTTTAGAGGCACCAGATATTGGATTAAGAGAAGAAATCTCTGAACAGATAAAAGCCTTAAAGCAATTAAAGCAAATGGCAGCTTCTTATGGATATGATATCGGTAATCCTGCGAAAGACTCCTTTGAAGCTACCCAATGGACTTATTTTGCATATCTTGGTGCTATTAAAGAACAAGATGGTGCGGCAATGAGTTTAGGTAGAGTATCCACCTTCTTAGATATTTACTATGAGAGAGATTTAAAGGATGGAAAGATTACAGAAGAAGAAGTTCAAGAGCTAGTTGACCAGTTTGTTATGAAGTTACGTATGGTTCGTTTCTTACGTACACCAGCATATAATGATTTATTCTCCGGTGATCCTACTTGGGTAACAGAGTCTATTGCTGGTATGGGTATGGATGGTAGAACTTTAGTAACAAAGAGTAGCTATCGTATTCTTCATACACTATATAACCTTGGTCCTGCGCCAGAACCAAACTTAACTGTACTATGGTCCGTATGCCTTCCCGAGGCATTTAAGAAATATTGTGCTAAGGTTTCCATCGATACTAGCTCCATTCAGTATGAGAGTGATGATATCATGAGAGAGGTATGGGGAGATGATTACGGTATCGCTTGCTGTGTATCTGCTATGCGTATCGGTAAACAGATGCAGTTCTTCGGTGCTCGTGCAAACTTAGCAAAGGCTTTACTTTATGCAATTAATGGTGGTGTGGATGAAATCTATGGTGAGCAAGTAGGCCCTATGTTTGCTCCTATCACTAGTGAATACTTGGATTATGATGAAGTAATGAAGAAATTCGATCAGACTATGGATTGGTTATCAGAACTATACATTAACACATTGAATGTTATTCATTATATGCATGATAAATATAATTACGAAAGATTACAGATGGCTCTTCATGACATCAATATTCTTCGTACAGAAGCTTGTGGTATTGCAGGCCTTAGTGTTGTTGCCGACTCCCTTTCCGCAATTAAGTATGCTAAGGTTAAGGTAATTCGTAATGAAGCAGGCTTGGCAGTGGATTACGAAATTGAGGGTGAGTACCCTGCATTTGGTAATAATGATGATAGAGTTGACCAGATTGCAATTGAACTTGTAGAACGATTTATGAACAAGCTTCGTAAGGTTAAGACCTACCGTGAAGCAAAACAGACTCTTTCTGTACTTACTATTACTTCTAATGTTGTATATGGTAAGAAAACAGGTAGCACACCAGATGGTCGTAAAGGTGGTGAACCATTTGCTCCAGGTGCTAATCCAATGCATGGTAGAGATAAGAAGGGTGCGATTGCTTCTATGGCATCTGTTGCAAAACTTCCTTACAAGCATGCAGAGGATGGTATCTCATATACCTTCTCTATCGTACCAAAGGCTCTTGGTAAGAGTGAAGAGGAAAGAGTGCAAAACCTTGCAGGTATGTTAGATGGTTACTTTGGCAGTGCAGGACACCATATCAATGTCAATGTATTTGATCGTGAGACACTTCTTGACGCTATGGATCATCCTGAGAAATATCCTCAGCTTACAATCAGAGTATCTGGCTATGCCGTTAACTTTATTAGATTAAATAGAGAACAGCAGTTAGATGTTATTAATAGAACTTTCCATACAAGATAATAAAGATATATGATGTTGAAAAGCAGTTCTGATTACAGAGCTGCTTTTCGACTATAGGAAGTTTGACTAAATATTAACGTAGGTTGGAATAGTAACTATATCTGTTATAATGTGGATATAATATATAATATAGATAATAAAGATTAGTAGGAAGAGGTGATGGGTTATGAGTGTAATGGGAAGGATACATTCCTTAGAAAGCTTTGGAACTGTGGATGGACCGGGTATAAGATTTGTTGTATTCATGCAGGGTTGCCCGCTACGTTGTCAATTTTGCCATAATCCCGATACCTGGGATGTAAGTAAGGGTACGAAATATGAAGCACAACAATTGGCTGATGAGATAATTAAATATAAATCCTATATGGAATATTCAGGAGGGGGAGTAACCTTTACAGGAGGTGAACCCTTACTTCAGGCAGGTTTTCTTCTGGAGGTAAGTAAGCTTCTTAAGAAGGAAAATATTTCCGTTGCCTTAGATACTTCCGGATATATTTTTAATGATACGGTTGACATGCTTCTTCAAAATACAGATATTGTTCTTTTGGATATAAAAAATTATGATCCCAGTGTTTATGAAAGGGTAACAGGGGTGTCTCTGGATCCTACATTGAAATTCCTAGATTATCTCAGGGATAATCAAATTAATACATGGATTCGATATGTGTTAGTGCCTGGGTTAACAGATAATATAGAGAGTATCAAAAAACTTTCTAATTATCTGAAGGAATATTCCAATATATCAAGAATAGAAATCTTAGGATTTCATAAGATGGGTGAATTTAAATGGCAGGAGTTAGGACTGGAATACAAACTAGCTGACACTAAGGAGCCAAGCAAAGAGTTGATGCAGGAAGTCAGAAAAATCTTTGAGAATAGTCAAATAGAAGTATATGCTAACACCTAAATAAGTAGGAAACTAAGGAAAAATTCATAGATAGTAATGATAAATTACAAACTTAGGTAGCATTATTAAAATAATTCATGTAAAATAAATAACAAAATCCCATGTAGATAAGTCTTAGTATAGAAAAGCCATGGGTAAATCAGCAGCCCCAGTGGATGTATAATACCTCCACTGGGCGCTTCTTATTAAATATAATGAATCGGAGAGATACCTATGAAAATATGCTTAATAAGGCATGGACAGACGGATTGGAATGTTCAAGGCAGATTTCAAGGCAGGGAGGATATACCCCTGAATGAGAGGGGAATACAGCAGGCAAAGGAATGTGGAAGAGCTTTAGCTGGAGATGATTTTAAAGCTGTGATCAGTAGTCCTTTAAGCCGTGCTAGTAAAACAGCAGAAATCATTGCCGAAATTGTATCAGCTGAGCAGGTAATTATTGAGAAGGATATAACAGAAAGAGATTTTTCTAAAGTATCAGGTATGACCCCTGTCCAGCGTGAAGCCTTTTATGCTTCAGGAGAAAAGGATGATAAAGAACCTTGGGAAAAGTTGTGTAAGAGAATGATATCCAGTATAAAGAAATATGGAGAGCAATTTAATGGATATAATATTATTATGGTTTCCCATGGAGCGTCGATCAATTCTGTCTTGTCGTTCTTAAGTGGGGGCAAGACTGGAACGGGTAAAATCATTTTAAAAAATACTTGCATCAATGTACTAAATTATGAGAATGGTCACTTAAGCCTTGATGATATTAATCTATCAGCGGAGGAATATCTGACATTAAAATCAACTCGAATTTGAAGTCTTCTAGACTATTTAATTATACTTTCACCAATTCGCATTAGGTACACCCATAGCTGAGCTAAAGGAGCAATCCTTAGAGAGTATTTAAATTTAAAAAGTTTTCATTTTAGCCTACGTCAACCTTTCTCTCTCTGTGGAGAACGATCGCCACGATCACGAAAGCAATGATTGCGAGTACCGCAGACACGGCCATTTCTGGCACATCAAATCTGCCGTGAAAGACTTGAGTGAAAATGATGTTGTTGTATGAAAGCGCCATATTTACAGCGAGTGCGGTAATTGCGGCAATAGCCACGCCGACCGGAACAGCTTTTATCATCAACGTAACGATATTGGCGGAAAATCGTGCAAGGACAAAGGCAAAACACGCCGCTGCAACCGAAAGTGCGACCGACATTCCGGCGAGAAACAGCACGAACTGTCCAAACGTGATGTTGTACAGCCACATCCCCATAGTATCAAGGGCCATAATATGCGCATCCCAATATTTACTCGAACTATTCGCTAAGAATGGAATATACGCCGAGATGACCAAGACTGCCGAGAGGATAAGCGCACTAACAACCGTGGCGGCAAACTGACGGCCTAGTATTCTGCGCCCGATAGTGGACGAATATTGCAATAGGTTCATTTTCTGCGAATAGTCTGTCGTAAGGAGCGGAGCGATAAGGATAATGACCGCTAGCACTGCGAATACGGCAACTGTCGCCGCATACTGCGAGAATGTCGGACACAAATTATAATTGACAAGGTTGGCATTGTAGGTAGTGCTCAGTTGTTTCGCCGCACGAACCACAACAGGACGCAAATCGTTTTGAATGTAGCCGTAGAGATTATTCTGATAATCAACATATCGGTGTTCCAGTGTTTCTAATGTGCCCAATCGCATATAAGGAGAGACGTACCATTCGTCCAATGTTATATCATCATGCCAATTTTCAAGTTTTCTTTCCATTTCCCCAATCTTTTCCCACAGTTTATCTGCTTCTTCATAGGGCATATCTGAACTTGCCAACTGTCTTAACTCTGCGAAATCCTCATAATTGTAGATGTTGTTTTGGAAGAATATGGGCTCTTGAGCAATGATTTTTTCAATTTCAATGATTGCTTCCGCCTTTTTGCCCGGAATATCAAAATCTGTAAGTTCGTCTGGTTCAAGCGTGTCACCGTACAAGTCGAACATCTCGGTCTGATATGCTCCGTAAACACCGTGTGTCGTCAGGCTGTCGTAGGCTCCGAGAAAATCGTGGAGGAACGCAAACCATACAAGCAGGGCAAGGGCGGCTATGCCCGTGAGTATGCGCCAGTTCCAGAGCTTTTTCAGTTCATATATAAAGATTTTCATAGCAATTCTCTCTTTCTGTATATTTTAGCTGCTGCGATGGACACAAGTACAAGTGAAGTGAACGATATGGAAAGCCCTATGCACTCATAGTTTGCCCACAGAATACCCGCATTACCGTCTGTAAACCATTCTGGGCTGTTCAGCCATAGGTTCGTAGGCGTGAGGTTTAATGCGCTTAGAGTGATTGACCCGATGGAAAACAACGGCTTAACGATGAAAGGCAGCGCAACGGCTAAAATAGAGCCGATAAACGCCCCATAGTTGTTTTTGGCTAATACTCCAATGGCGTAACCCATCAGGCAGAAGCAAATAGCAAGGGAAAATAACGCTCCTATCACCGCCCACAAATATCCCGCGACTATGAAGCTGTGCCAGGTGATAAAAGGGATAGCATAGGAGTAGGTGGCAAAGTTGAACGCGCTAGACACATTATCGCCCCATACGCCTGAAAAATCAAACTTAGCGAAGAACGCACCGAGGGTCAAAGCTAGGATTATGGCTGTGAAGCAGACTGCCGCCGTCAGCGAAGCAGAGAGTTTACTCCCAAGGATATGTCGCCCGACCTTTGATGAACATACAATATGCTCCGTGTTGCGGGTGTTCTCATAGGTCACGGATACAAGAGCGGCGAACAGTGCAAGTAGGCAGCTTTCAGTGGTTATCGCAAGGAACATCGTTCTAAACAGTAAGCTGTGGCGATAATAGGTCTGCTCATGGAAATAGTTTGACAGTGCATCGCCGTTGGCAGCTTTTTTGTCGATTATGAGCTGGAGCTTGGCATATTTCTCACGGATATTATCGGCGTTGCTTCCGGTAACGTGGTACTTCGCAATAAATCCCTCGGCGATATTGCTTGCGTCAAAATCCTCAAAGATATTGACAGCTTGTGAGTCTGACCGAAAATCAGTGTCGTTGTAATGAGCGCATACAAGCACGATGTTGAAGACTAAGCATAACAGGGCAACACCAATGATTGCGGGCGTAAGAAGGATTTTCTTGAATTCGTATAGGTACATGCGCATAATCACACCACTTCGTCCCGGTAAATATAGAGAAACATGTCCTCAAGGTTGGGTGACACGTTGCGGGCAACACCTGTGCAGTCAATGTCACAAGCGAAGCGAGTGACGGTCTTGCCACTGTCCTGATGTTCGGTCAGCACAAGGTGCGGTGCTTTTATGGCGGCGATGTCGTGGGTTTCGTAGACCTTACCGTTCAGTGTGGCACAAATGTTAGCAGGCGTGTCGTTGGCGAACAGCTTGTGGTCTTTGAACATAATCACGCGGTTGGCTATGGTTTCGATGTCCGACACGATATGCGTAGACAGAAGCACAATTCTGTCTTTCGAGAGGGAGGAAATAAGGTTACGGAAACGGACACGTTCCTTCGGGTCAAGACCTGCGGTCGGCTCGTCAAGTATCAGGATTTTAGGGTCGTTCAGCATAGCCTGAGCGATTCCCACGCGCTGAATCATACCGCCCGAAAACTTTCGCATTTTCTTATCCCCCACGTCCCACAAGCCTACGATGTCGATTAGCTCATCCGTCTTGCGCTTTGCTGTGGTGAGGTCGATACCCTTCAGAGCGGAAATATACATTAGAAACTCACGGGGGGAGTGATTTTTGTAATAACCGAAGTCCTGCGGCAGATAACCAAGCAGATTGCGGTAGCTTGCATCCAATTTGACAATCTCGTCACCGTTCCATAGGATTTCGCCCTGTGTGGGAAATATGAGGGTAGCGAGCATTTTGATGAGCGTGGTTTTTCCCGCACCGTTGGGTGCGAGCAGGGCGTACACGCCGCCCGTAAATTCAAGGATGATGTTCTCCAAAGCGATGAACTTGCCGTATTTCTTCGTTACATTATTAAGCGATAGCATAAGGTTCTACCTCCTTCAGCATTTTGTAGATTTGATAAGCGAGAATAAGCGCTCCAACTGCTGCGATGCTGAGGGAAACGGCAATCGGCAGATTTTCAAGAAGTTTTTCCCAATCCTCGCCTAACCTCATAGGCAGCGCAAGATTAACGAACACCCACAGGGTGGCATATATGGCATTCGCCCACTTGCACCGGGTAAGGCGGGTAATCAGAAGTTGCGGCACGGCGCACACGAACAGGGCGAGCAATCCGAGGGCAAGCATTGGCAGAAATTCCGCCGAACTGTTCATGCTGATTAGAGCAAGTACCGCCGTATAGACAGCCCCGGCAATGGAATAGCAAGCAGTCCGAAGTGCGGTAATCTGCCGTGTTGTATAGTAGCAGGTCTGTTTGAGTTCATAAATCCTGCTTACCCTTTCAGTCGTTTCTGTGAATACTGAAATCATAAGATACAATAGCGGAGCGGCGGCGACCGTCGCCGAAAAGCGGTAATGGCCAGGCGAAGCGGCGAAAACAGCAAATACCACTGCCACAGTCAGTGTGGCAAATATCAGGCTATACGCCGTATCCCAAAAGACAAACCTCCAGCCAAGCGAGCGGAAAATATCAGCCACCTGTTCCCCCACCGTTTTTGGCTTCATTAAACCGTGGTCGAGGATATATTCGATACTTTTATCCTTGTTGGTCATAGTCTGAAAACTCCTTCCTCAAAGTATTGATAAGCCTGTAATACGTCGTTTTAACCGTACTTTCTGGGATTCTTAAGCCGTCTGCGATTTCCCTGAATGTATAACCGCCGAAAACATGTAGACGGAATATCCGTTGTGTGTCGACCGGAAGTCCAGCTATGAAATCGCTCACCTGCCCGGCAAACTCGGCGTCTTCAATCTGTTTCGTAAAGTCGGTTTTTGAGGCTGGTTCTACCTCATCAATCGGCAGGACTTCGACCGGGTGCTTAGAGCGGGAGCGGAAATAGTCTACAGTCTTATTCGTTGCTATTTTATAGAGCCACGTTCGGAAACCCGCTTTTTTGGGGTTGTAGTAGGCAATCGTTCTGAGCATTGATATAAAGATGTTCTGCGTCAGGTCGAGAGCCGTATCCTCATCAGCCGTTTGCTTGCGGATAAATCGGAAAATCTCATCGTAGTAAAGCCTTATCAGACAATCGGCGGCTGTGCGGTCGCCGTTTCGATGGATTTTGAGTATCAGGTGTTGTTCTTCAGTCGTCACCGCGCAACCTCCTTTCTTTTTTGCTTGTCTTGTTATATATTCGTTTGGCAAAGGAAAATAGTTTCAGATTATGAAAATAATTATTAAAAGAGGTAAATGCATCCTTTCAAAGAGTAACTAATGTAAATATCTTAACATGTATTACAAATAAATACAGATTTAATTTGACACAATATAACAATTACTATAAGCTTTTATAGAATATTAGATTGTTCCTTGCTTGTGCATTTTGAAAACCTTACAGAAAAATAACTAACTAAAAGGAGACACTTTTTAATATACATATATAAGAAAGGGTGAGTCTATGAAACTATGGCAAAAGAGTTTATTTGTAATCATAATTTCCATTGTACTATTTATAGTTTTAGTTTTAACTACCATTGGTATTTATTTCTATTATATAGCCATCAAGAGAAATGATAAATCCTTTTTGCAAAAGAGCTTAGGGTTTGAAGAGATTGATACCGTTGACGAGGTACCCAGTGGTCAAATACAGGAGGAATTAGAAGCAGGTGCTATATGGGTTGATGAAAGAGACCATGCAATATGGAGAATAAAATCCAGAGATGGTCTAACCTTAGCCTCTTATTATATACCAGCCAAGAAACCTACAAAAAAGACTGTGATTCTAACTCATGGTTATACCTCCAATGGAAAGGATATGGGCTTATATGCTAAGTTTTTTTCTGAAAAGCTAGGCTTTCATGTACTTTTGCCCGATGCAAGAGGGCATGGCAAAAGCGAAGGGAATTACATAGGATTTGGTTGGCATGAAAGAGAAGATATCTTATTATGGATTCAGAAAATTATAGAGAGGGATGGAGAAACAGCACAAATCGTACTTATGGGAGTATCTATGGGTGGAGCTACGGTAATGATGGTTAGTGGTGAGGATTTGCCATCTCAGGTGAAAGCAATCATTGAAGACTGCGGCTATACTTCCGTCTATGACGAACTTTCTTATCAATTAAAACAGCTCTATCATTTGCCAAGCTTTCCTATTTTGCCTGTTACAAGTATAATAACAGACATTCGGGCAGGCTATAATTTTTATGAGGCCTCCGCTCTGGAACAAGTAAAAAAGAATAATAGGCCCATATTATTTATCCATGGGGAAAAGGATACTTTTGTACCGACTAAGATGGTTTATGAGCTATATAATAATGCAAAAGGGGAAAAGGATATCTATATTGTCCCGGGTGCAGGCCACGGTAAAGCATATACTGTTAACCCGAAAGCATATGAAACTAAGATTATTGACTTTCTAGACCCTTATATAAAATAGTAAGCCATGTTGCAGTACAGTAAATAAAGGGAACAGAAATTCATAAGATAGGGACATAAGGCCTTCAATAACCCGTGCCTTGCATGAGCTTTATGTTGTGTATCGGGTAAGTTGTCTGGCTTATAATTATAATATTGAAATAAATCTAGAACTTCACAGTTAAACTTTGGCTGTGAAGTTCTAAAATACCATAGAAGTTATGGTGGATTACCAGATTAAAATCCTTACACTTATACTAACGGTTAGTTGAATATAAAGAGGAAGAACAGATGTATATTGTAGCTATTTTATATAAAATTCAAAGAATTTATTCAATATAGGCTTGACAAACCTTAGGGGAATGCATATAATAAAAAAGTACTTCCTGCCTGGGAACTTAGCTCAGCTGGGAGAGCATCTGCCTTACAAGCAGAGGGTCATAGGTTCGAGCCCTATAGGACCCATTAATACAATATAATATGGCGAAGTAGCTCAGTTGGCGAGAGCACGCGGTTCATACCCGCGGTGTCGGCGGTTCAAATCCGTCCTTCGCTACTCTAGTATGTGGAAAGCAGCAGTAATCATTGATTATTGTTGTTTTTTTATTTCATAGGATTAGGAAGTCAAAAGGCTTATTGAAAATATCATATGTCAATTTGCACAATCTCTTTATGATTGCGTCATGAAAAACATAGTTTGTTCGCGGCAAGAAAGTGTCAGCAAGCTAACACTTTCTTGTAACAAACATAATTTTGGTCTGGATTAAATATCATTATTAATTTATAATAGGCATGAGTGATTAAGTTGATACGAGAAAGTAATCACTTTCAAGATTCATTATAGATAACTGTAACAAGTAATAAAGATACATTACCTGGAATATAGGAGGTTGTGATTACATGAGAATCGGAACAGGTTATGATGTTCATAAATTAATAGAGAACAGGGATTTAATCCTTGGCGGTGTGAAAGTACCTTATGAGAAAGGGTTGGCAGGGCATTCTGATGCAGATGTTTTGGTGCATGCGATTATGGATGCACTTCTCGGAGCTGCGGCTCTTGGTGATATCGGCAAGCATTTTCCAGATACGGATGACACCTATAAAGGTGTCTCAAGTATAGCTTTATTAAAAAGGGTAAAAGCCCTCTTGGAAGATAAGCTTTATATAATAGAAAATATAGATGCAACTATCATTGCCCAAAAGCCTAAATTGTTACCCTATTTGCCTGAGATGATTAAGAATATTGCCTCGACTCTGGAAATAGAGGAGGATAGGGTTAATATTAAGGCTACTACAGAGGAGGGTCTTGGTTTTACAGGAGCTGGCCTTGGCATAGCAACCAATGCAGTGTGTTTGCTAGAGTCAATGATGAATTATCAGTGGGATGCTACCCCTGGTATGAGTTCTGAGCGTAATTGCGGTGGTTGTGGTGGTTGTACAAAAAGAATGTCTGTACAATAAGCGCTATGTAACTTAGGGTAGGTTGCTGGCAGGAATCTCATTACTGGGATTTCTGTCTGTAACCGTCTCTAGAATGATACAGCGAAAACATTCAAGATAAGAATGTGTTGACAAAGTAATTAACCTTGCATAAAATAATAGTAATCAATAATATAAATTGAGTAAAAGCAATGAACGGAAAAGTAACTCAAAGTTAAGTATCAGAGATAGAATGCCATCGGCTGAAAGCATTCTTTACGAGATGATGAGCCAAGTGCATCCGGGAGCTGATTTGGTGAAGCCCTTGCCTAGCCAGGTTCGGTAACAGCCGTTATCTGTATGAGAAGTATCCTGTAATAATGTGATACAAATAGAGTGGAACCGCGTATTTCACCGCCTCTATCTTTGGGGGCGGTTTTTTTTATGTTATAGAAAATGCGTCCTATAACATAAAAAAAATATTTACATAAGGATAATATTAAACAAGGCAGCACAGAGGATTTAATATATTGTTACAAAGATTCATTTATGAGTTTAATTTGAAATCTGAAATTAAGGGGATTGAAAATGGGTATAATTAAGTATATAAAAGAGGAAATGCAGATTATTAAAGAAAGAGATCCTGCAATAAAAACACCTTTGGAGGTATTCCTATATCCTAGCTTTAAGGCAATTATACGTTATCGGATTGCACATAATCTGTATAAGAAACATCATTATTTTCTTGCCAGATGGTATTCCCAAAGAACAGTAAGAAAAACAGGAATTGAGATACATCCGGGTGCTACCATCGGGAAAGGATTATTTATAGATCACGGGCATGGAGTAGTAATTGGAGAAACAGCAATCATTGGTGATAATGTTACCTTATATCAGGGAGTTACTTTGGGTGGTACGGGTAAAGAGCAGGGCAAGCGCCATCCCACGGTGGGAAATAATGTTATGATTAGTGCGGGAGCTAAAATCCTTGGTTCCTTTACCATCGGTGAAAATTCCAAAATTGGTGCCGGTTCAGTGGTTCTATCAGAGGTTCCTCCAAACTCTACAGTTGTAGGTGTTCCCGGAAGAGTTGTAAAAAGGGACAATATCAGAGTTCCCTCGGAGGATTTGGATCAAGTTCATTTTCCCGATCCCTTACAAAAAGAATTACAATCTCTGCGTAATGAAAATACCTGCTTAAGAAATGAATTAAGAAGATTATATGATATAGTCAATCAATTGGAGACAAATAAAGAAGAGAGCTAATGAAAGGGTATTATGAAGGAATAATTATGGAAATATATAATAAAGATTTTATTAAGCATAATTAATTATACCCTTGATAAAATAAAAAACCATGAAGAAAAATGCTTAAAGTATAACAGGAGGAAATGAGATGAAGATTTATAATACATTGACACAGAAAAAAGATGAATTTGTGCCCTTAGAGGAAGGAAAGGTACGTATGTATGTCTGTGGGCCCACAGTTTATAATTATATCCATATAGGGAATGCGCGGCCTGCAATTTTATTTGATACCTTCCGCAGATATCTAGAGTATCGTGGATATGAGGTAAATTATGTCTCAAATTATACAGATGTTGATGATAAAATAATTAAGAAAGCCATAGAGGAAGGAGTTAGTGCAACTGAAATATCAGAACGTTATATTGAAGAATATAGATCTGACATGGAAGCCCTTAATATTAAAGAGGCAACCTACCATCCCAAGGCAACAGAAGAAATTGATGGAATGGTTGGAATGATTTCAACCTTAATCGAAAAAGGTCATGCCTATGAGAAGAATGGTACTGTGTATTTTAAGACAAGAAGCTTTGAGGAATATGGTAAATTATCAAAGAAGAAAATAGATGATTTGGAAGCAGGAATTCGCATTGCCGTAAGTGAAGATAAGGAAGATCCCATGGATTTTGTTCTCTGGAAGCCAAAGAAAGAAGGAGAGCCTTATTGGAATTCCCCTTGGAGTGAAGGTCGTCCCGGCTGGCATATCGAATGTTCCGTTATGAGCAAAAAGTATCTTGGAGATCAGATTGATATTCATGCTGGAGGAGAAGACTTGGTATTTCCCCATCATGAAAATGAAATTGCCCAGAGTGAAGCTGCCAATGGTAAACCCTTTGCGAGATATTGGATGCATAATGCATTTATTAATATTGATAATAAGAAGATGTCTAAGTCCGAGGGTAATTTTTTCACGGTACGTGAAATATGTGAAACTTATGATCCCCAGGTTATACGTTTCTTTATGTTAAATTCACATTACCGTAGTCCCTTGAATTTTAGTAAGGATTTAATGGAAGCAGCAAAGAATTCCTTAACAAGAATCCTTACCTGTATAGGTCAACTGGATTATTTAATGAATAGTGGTGCTTTAACCAGGGAAACTGTTAATTCAGAGGAAGAGGCAGTTATTAGTGAGGCAGATGCTTTGTACAATAAATATCTAGATGCCTTAGAAGATGACTTTAATACGGCGGATGCTATCGCTGCAATCTTTGAGCTTGTTAAGCTTGCTAATACCCATTGTAAGGGTGAAAGCAGCGTGGAATTTGTGAGAACACTTCATGAGAGATTAGTAAAACTCTGTGGTATTCTTGGACTAAAGACCAGTAAAGAGGAAGAGCTTTTAGATTCTGATATTGAAAAATTAATTGAAGATAGACAAACAGCAAGAAAGAACAAAGAGTTTGCTAAGGCGGATGAGATAAGAAACCTTCTTTTGGAGAAGGGAATCATTTTGGAAGATACCAGAGAGGGAGTAAGATGGAAACGGAGTTAAAGAAGATAGAGGTTGGGATTGCTGGCTATTTAAAGCAATCCCTTAACCTGCCTGAGACTGACATTAAGACCTATTCTCCCCTGACACTAGCATTTATAGGAGATTCCATTTTTGATCTTATCATCAGGACCTTTGTAGTGGAGAGTGGCAATGCTCCGGTGAATAAGCTGCATAAGCGTTGTTCTCAATTGGTACAGGCCAGTGCCCAAGCTGAGTTATATCATAGTATTAAGGATATGTTAACAGAAGAAGAGCTGGCAATTTTTAAAAGGGGTCGCAATGCGAAATCTTTTACAACTGCAAAGAATGCAGGCGTAGTAGAATACCGAACTGCAACAGGACTGGAAGCATTAATGGGATATTTATATTTAACGGATCAGATGGATCGGCTTTTAACTCTGATTAAGCCACAGATTGACAAAGTGATTTCTGATAATTAACTCAAACCGTGCAGTTTATATATTATAATTTCCTTGATTGTATTAATATGTATCATAAATTATGATTATATAGATCATAGCAAAACTTCTATTCTTCATAATAAAATGGAACTTTTTATTAGACTGCTACGTCTAATAATTAAATAAATGGTATTTTATTTATTGTAACATTTTAAAACCAATTTTTTTGCCGTGGGGGCGGCAGGGAGGAGAATTATTATGAAGAAAATGAAGTTATGTACCATTATGGCATTGCTGCTTATTGCAGTATTAACAGCATCTGCCTGCAGCAAAAGCTATAATATGAAAGAAGACACGAGTAGTTCTAAAAACCATTTTACTGAATATGATATGGGCGAGGAGGCAAAAGCCACTTCAGACTCCCTTATGTATGGGAATGGAGAAATGGCATCAACAATTGTAGATACAACAGCTGCTACAGACTCTGGTATGACTGAGAATGAAGAGCTGGCTTCGTCGGTTGCAGATGCGCCATTAGCTACCGACGTATTAGATACAGGGGCAGGGCAGAAGGTATCCACGGATAAAATAATTCGCTACTTTTATCTAGATTTGGAAACTCAGAAGTTTGATCAGTTAATTAGTAATATAAATACAAGGATCAGTAGTCTGGGTGGCTATATTGAAAGTTCTCAAATTGGCGGTAATAGTTATTACAACATGGATGGTAATCGAAGTGGTAGTATTATTGCAAGAATTCCAAATGATAAGACAGACGAGTTTGTGAATGGTATAGATGAAGAAGCAAATGTTATAAGCAGCAGACAAGAATCAGAGAATGTATCCTTACAATACATAGATATACAGAGTAGAGTAGAAGCTTTAGAGATAGAACAAGAGAGATTATTCGAAATCTTAGGTAAATCCGATAATTTAGAAAATATTATAACTTTAGAAAGTCGTTTAAGTGATATCAGGTATGAGCTCCAAAGCTATCAAAGTCAATTGAGATCCTTTGATAATAAAGTGGATTACAGTACCATAAGTCTCAGTATTCAAGAGGTTAATAGAATATCACCTGTCACAGTAGCAAAGCCAACCTTTGGCAGCAGGGTTAAGAATGGATTTGGCGATACAATATATAACATAAGTGAAGGAATTTTAGATTTCTTGGTATGGTTTATTGTTAATCTTCCTTATTTACTAATCTGGGGTATTATTATTGCCCTTATTATCATAATCATTCGTAGATGGATAAGAAAGAGTAAGGCAAAGCTTCAGACCAGGAGAGCCAATGCACCCATTAATTCCATAAATAATTATCCGAACCAAAACCAGAATAATAGTCAGAACCCACCCTATCAGCCTATGCCGAATCAGGGAAATGACCAATACAAACAATAATCAGAGAAGATATTAAATTAATATTTAAGGGCGTGTTGCAAATTTTTAGTGAGGGTGCAATGCGTCCTTTCTTTTTCAGACATAAAAATAGGACTTTACGCCATCTTCCCCTTAGTGGGGATAAGACAGCTTGCTGGATCCTGCGATTGACAGTATCCGAGGTAAAGAGGGCAATTGTGCCCTTTTAAAGATCCAATCTTATCAAAGAAAGGGAGGATAAATAGGAATTTATAACCTAATTAGGCATTCAGGGCGCTTAGGTGTTTTTATTTGCGTTTTATACCGTCGATTATTTGCACCTTATATAAATGGTAAATAATGTAATACTGTGCTATGATAACCATTAGATAGTTTATGCTATTAATTTCTATTTATATGTGGAATATCTTATCTAATGGAAGGGAATACAATATGAAAGAATTATTATTATATCTTATAGTATTCTGGGGTATATTCAATCCAATGCATCCTTCTACCATAGATATCTCAGGTTTACTTTTACCTGAAGAAATAGCACTTAAGAATGAGAAGACCATTACCCCTATGGAAGCACTTGATATGATTAAGAAGAACTATGCAGTAGATTTTGTAAAAATCTATAGAGAAAACTCACGAGAGGAATATTATTATAAATCAACCATCGCTGATTATTATCTGGTGTACGAGGGAGAAGTCGGAGTTTTAAAGAACTATTTAATTCATTTATATGAATTTGTTATTGACGAGGAGGATATGGGAGTGGGACATACTGTAACCTATGGATGGTATACTATAAATAAAGAAAATGGTGAAATAATCGAAGAAATAAATTATTATGAAGAATTGCTATGGTGAGTAATAAAGACTTTCAATTTATTTTAACATATTGTATAAAGAGCATATATGGGTGAATTGCCTTTTAATATTAATTATGATAAAATGTAGAAATTGAACATGAACTTACCAATTAATTGAAAGAATTATGAAATCTATTTGGTGAAATACTGTTTTAAATAATATAAATTCAAATAATATAAAAATTAATAATCTAAGATATATTATTAAAGTTAAGGAGGATTTAACAAGCATATGATGAAATTACCAACACCACATAATGAAGCTAAAATGGGCGATATCGCAAAAACAGTTCTGATGCCAGGGGATCCCTTAAGGGCAAAATTTATAGCAGAGACATACCTTGATGAGGTGATTTGTTTTAATAATGTTAGAAATATGCTGGGCTTTACGGGTACCTATAAAGGGAAAAAGGTATCTGTCATGGGTGGCGGTATGGGTATGCCCTCCATAGGAATTTATTCTTATGAACTTTTTAATTACTATGATGTAGATAGCATAATCAGAATTGGATCAGCAGGAGGATTTTCGGATCAATTAAAAACCAGGGATATCGTTATTGGAATGGGTGCATCAACAAATTCAAATTTTGCAGCCCAGTATAAGCTACCTGGAACCTATGCACCCATAGCGGATTTTGAGCTGTTACGCAAGGCTGTTGAAGCAGCAGAGAGAATGAATATTAAGACCGTCGTGGGTAACATTCTGTCTTCCGATACTTTTTATGATGATAATCCAGAGGCAAGTTCTCTATGGAAGAAGATGAATGTTCTGGCTGTGGAGATGGAAGCGGCTGCCCTTTATATGAATGCTGCAAGAGCAGGAAAGAAAGCGCTCTGTATACTCACAATATCAGATCATATATTTACAGGAGAAGCCCTATCAGCTGAAGATAGACAGCTAACCTTTAGGGATATGATGGAGATTGCTTTAGAAATAGCATAGAGAAAATAAGGTTTGGCCTGATTACTAATCAGTAGAGAAAGACTAACTATTAAATGTCAAGCTAATATCGATATTTTTTGAATGAATTGCGTAAATGTATCTCGAGTAAATTTGAACCTTGAAAACCGCATGACAAATAGAGCATCTTTGCAGGTGCTCAAA
>JAEZTQ010000046.1 GCA_023443625.1 Bacillota bacterium
GCCTTCCCTTTGAGTTAGTTTGTGCCGAGGATTACGCAGGCACAAACTTCTAGGTGTGAATTATGCTTTTTAATAATTCACACTATTATAGTGATATTTCTGTTTTTCCTCTTCCGTAAGCAAACTATCCCAGGGACTTGAACCTAAGGAATAATTTCTGTCAATTTTTTTGCATCTTAAGCAAATGGGAATTCTTATTTTAGATGACAGAATCTCATATTTTTTATTTGTTATTTCATCCGGTGTAATATGTAGTAAATTTCCTAAGACATTTTCTTTTTGGTAATAATCACATGAACATATGACTACATCCCCATTCCAACATACAGTATCGGTAAAGAATAGCTGGCTGCACCAAACATCCAAATCGTAGTCTACAGATGGATATAAATCAAAGTTCTCCTGAAATAAACTGTTACTTAAATAGCCACCTCTGTTCCAAGGTTGATTATCTTCATCTATATCTACTTCTAACCCTCTTATACTCCAGAAATCCACAATTTCTTTCGTAGTACTTGTTATGTACTTATTTTTAATCCAACTAATTATTAAGGTGATACCCTTTTGTGAAGCTAATTTGGCCATATACTCCACATTTTTTAAAGAAGTAGCAAAATCCAAACCCATGGAGCGACTATACTCCTCTTCATTAATACCCCAGAAGCTTATATTAATGTGATTAATCCCTGCTTCAACTAGCTTATTGGCATTTTCTTCATTTAATAATGAAATATTAGAAAATAGTATTGCTTTAAAACCTCGTGAACGAACATATTTAATATAGTCAAAAATCTTCTTATGTAATAAGGGCTCCCCCATACCTGCAAAGGAGATAAAAGGATATTGAATATCCTTAACAATTTTGTTAATAGATAATTTATCCCTATACTTTTCATACTTTTCAATAATAGTATAGAATGTAGTATCATCCATAAATCCTTTTTTTGCAGTTAACTGATCTCGTGGACATGCAACACAGCTGGCATTACAATAGTTCGTTAATTCTATTTCCACCTCTGTAGGTTCAGGCCTTTCTGATAATCTATTAGCCATAATAATAACCATGCCTTTCTCAATACTTGCATACTTTGGGCCGCTGATTTCCCAGTATCTATACTCCTTAATTCCCAAAAGCTAGTTCATCGTGCTCATCAAGAAGATCACAACATCTTTTGCAGGCCGGAAAAAGTCTGCTGGCAAGTTGGTCTCTAAATAGTTGATATTTTTCACCATTCCAAATATCATGAAAAGAGCTTTCATTTAAATTACCGAAGATCAAATCGTGGTATAAAGTACAGGGGGAAATGCCACCGTCAGGCAGTAGAGTCGTTCTATAGTTTGTCTTTGTACATACACAGTTACGAATCTTATTATCCCATTCCTTTCCGAAATAGGTGCTTATCTCCTTTGTGGTGCATCCATGGGGAACCATATCAAAACCAAAGTTTTTATGAGCCCTGTAAATTATTTCAAATTGCTCGATTAACTTGTTCTTGTCAATGGAATCATAGACTTCATTCATGAGTTGCCCCTTCCAGGAATGGATTTCAATATCAAACATTTTTTTATAAATTCTTTGAGACTCCATTCCATCTTCATAGGTAATAAAGGCGGGTAAATCGATATAAAAATTATCAACACCTAATTCGTTGCACAAATCAATCATCTTGGATGCAGTCAGATAATTACTGTCAACTAAAGTAAAATTCAGATTAATAATCATATCAAGATTTTTTTGCTTTTTATATTCAACAAGCTTCTTGACTTCTGGAACTACTAAATCGTATACTCCTTTACCCCTCACATTGTCACAGATATCAGCCTTGTGACCATCGAGTGAGACGGTTAGAGAATCAACTCCTGCATCCAAAAGTAATTGACCTTTTTCTTTTAAAAGAGTCCCATTGGTATTGATATCAATGTAACTGTCACCATGTTCCTTTATATAAGTAACCATATTAACAATATCTTTATGTAATAAGGGTTCCCCTCCCATAAACCAAAAAGTGCAATGGGGATTTTCATAAAGAAATGAATCTACAGCTTTTTTAAAAAGCTCAAAGGACATTACTTGATCTTTCTTTTCAAAGGAATATCTTTTACTCTGTTGGCTTACACCATTCATATAACACATCTTACACTGCAAATTACAATTAAAATTAGTATATAAAGTCACTTCCCTAATGGTATTTTTATTCATTACTTAAGCCTCCTATATAGTTAATTGGAAATAACCATATTGACTATATGCAGAATTTTCATCTACTCTTTCCATTGGTACATAATTATCTATTATCAAACGTATCTCCTTCACTAAGGATGGGCAATCTTCCTCTTTCAAATAATCATCTATAAATTCACAAAAATCCCCAAACACCATTGAATCAGTTCTGTCATCAGGACTCCAATTAGAAATTCTAAACATGTCATATCGCTGTTTACTCCAGAAGTACTTGCCAATCATCTCAAGAATATTTGAATACTTTATATCCTTATTCTTTTTTATCAAATCAATAACTTCCCTATAAATGCCCTTCCTGTTTATGTAATCAACTCCCACATTCAAGCAATAAGAAGATACCATTTGATCCAAGGTATAGCTATTATTGCTTAATATGTTATACGGTGCGCTACTATTGTATTTGATACCATATTTATCTACATCCTTATACAGCTGGGTTCCCTTAAAAATTCTTAGCGGTTGATAATAGATGCGCCCATCTAAATAAAGAACATAATCCACTGATTTTCTATAATTGTCATATACATCTCCAGGCAGACCATAGATTAAATCTATATCAAACTGCTCACAATGATCTGCTATTTTGGATTTTAATTTAATCAGTTTATCTTCAACACTATCTATATTATTTTTACGGTGAACATGTTTATTCACTTCTTCAGAATATGATTGTAAACCAATACCAACTTCAGCTACATTCAATCTTCCAAATTGTTCAATCATTGCATCTGTCAATAAATCTGCTCGTATTTCAAATGCTAGAGGCATATTGGGATTGTATTTTTCAACAATCTTTAAAACTTCCATTGCACGCTTTTCATCAGCATTGAAAGTCGGGTCCAAAAACCAGATAATCTTTATACTGTCTGATTGTAGAATTACTTTTAACTCTTCTTCAACCCTAGCAAGGGAGTAGTCTCGTACATAACTTAAACCCTTCGTATGTAAGCAGTAACTACATTTGAATTTACAGCCTCTTACTGATTCATAGGCCACTTCACCGTCAGTCTGAGCTAAATTGATTGTCCCGGTTAAAAAGGGAGAGGGGAAGTCATCCAAACAAGGATACAATGGACGATCTTTGGTATATTGAATTCTATTGTTTTGATCACGATAAGTTATCCCCTGAACTTGAGACAAATCATTTTTACACAAATAAAAATAGGTCATTAGCTCATTAAAGGTAACTTCCCCTTCACCCCGTATAATTACATCTATATAGTGAAATTCCTCTAGCAACTCCTGTGAATTATAAGAAACCTCAGGTCCCCCTAATACAACTTTTATATTAGAGTTCATATCCTTGATACATTTTGACATAACCTTTACAAGCTCAATATTCCAACAATAGGTCGAAAAAGCAACAACATCTGGTTTGTATTCTAAAATGGCAGAAATATACAAATTTACGGGACCGGTATAAACTGAATTAAAATTAAATACCCTTGTTTGAATTTCTGATATGTACTCATTTTTTTCTTGGAGATAAGATAATAATGCATAGATTGCTCCACCACCTCTATGAGCTCTTTTACCAATCATGGCATCTAACATAACACATGCAATTTTCATGTTACCCCTCCAGATATTATAATTTAAAAACTCCTCTAAGAATGCCATCTTCTTTATACTTCATATTTTTCAAAAGTATCTCATACTCTTCCAGCTTATATTCATGGGTAATAATTTTATCAATATCAATTAATTCTTTTTCCACAATTTCAATTGCCTGTAGCCAGGTTTCGGTAGGTGATAACACCCCATAGATATCCACTGCTTTCAGCATAATGTTACTAGGTTTAACCTCTGCAGTATCATAAGCACTATAACCAATATAACCAATTCTGCCTCCTGGTTTTACAAGCTCCAAGGCCATATTAAAAGCTTCTGCCTCCCCGGTTACGTCAAAGACCACATCCCCTTGTGCTATCTCATCCTTTTGATATGCCTCTATGATATCTCTTTCCCTCAAATTAAAAGTCTTGGTTGCACCCAATTCTTTCGCTACTTCCAGTCTGCTTTCAATATAATCTACATTTGTTATATGAGTGGCACCCATTAGTTTAGCAAGAGCAGTTACTAATAAACCTACAGCACCACTTCCGAAGACTATAACTTTTTGAGCAGGTTTAATTCCCCCCACTCTTTGTATTGCATTATATACAACTGCCAGGGGTTCAATAATACATGCATGTTTAAGAGATATAGAATCTGAAATAGATATGACATTTTTAGCATCTACTGCTACATATTCAGCAAAACCACCCTGCATGCTAATTCCAATTTCTTTTAGGTTAGTGCAGAGATTTCTTTTTCCCATTCTGCAAGGTTCACATTGTAAACAAGGGAATAAAATATCTGCTACTACCTTTTTCCCTAATAAGTGTTTGTTATCCTCCCTCGTCTCTGTAACAACACCGCTCCATTCATGCCCTGGGACACAAGGATACACCAGACCATCATAATTACCTTGTATTAATTTAACATCACTGCTGCACATTGCTGAATATTCGACTTTTATCAGTACTTGATTATCTTGCAATTTTGGAATTTCTATATCACAAAGTTCTATTTTACCTGGACCAGTTACTTTTAAAGCTTTCATCGCTTCTCTCCTTTACAATATAATCTAAGTTTATATGGTTCTAATTCTCATAAACATTATAGTTCCTTTATACAAGCCTGTACTTTCTCAAAAGCATTTGCAATATCATTCATATCATCATGACTTCCCATTAGATAACGGTGATGAAAAACTGCTAAGTGGTTATGTAGATATTCGCAAACAGGGAATTTCTTACTATCCAAACTTAAAAACTCTTTTGATTCAACATAATGTTTATATTTTTTCTTCGTCCATGGAGTAAATAGGTCATTTTTATAAACTGGAACATCGGTTGAATGAATGGGAATATTAATTTCTGCGCTTACCGCATTTAAAATTGTACCCAAGTCTTTTCCTGCAAAGTAGGCTAAATCAATTAATACCCCATACTCATAATAAGTTCTTTGGGTTGCTTTCCCATGGGAGGTTAATGGATGCATCCCCTTTATTTTACTTAGCCTTTTATCCAAATAATTAGCATTATCCCTCCTAATAGCATTCCACTCTTCCAGTTTCTCTAGTTGACCCAGTAAAACAGCAGATTGAAACTCCGAAATACAATAATTACTACCCATAAGCTTATTATCATAGATCAACTGGTCTTCCTCTATGATCTGTTTTGATTCATCAAAATCGCATCCATCTGTCTTAGTGCGGACAATTCTTTCAAATAATTCAGAATTATTTGTAATAATTGCCCCTCCTTCACCACAGGTCAAGACCTTTTCCTGATTTAAGCTAAAGACACCAATATCCCCCATGGTACCTACATAGTTTTCTTCCCACATAGCGCCATGTGCCTGAGAACAATCCTCAATAACATATAAATTATTCTCCTTAGAGATTTTTAATATCTCATCCATATTGGCTACGGAACAATGAAGATGTATTACAATAATAGCTTTTGTTCGAGGTGTAATAGACTGTTTTATACTTTCGGGACTTAGACATGTTGTTTCTTTTTCCACATCTACCATAACAGGTATAGCACCTACATTCAAAATAGCTGTAATTGGTGCTATCCATGTTAAGGCAGGAACAATAACTTCATCCTTGTCGCTGATATTTAAAGCTTCCAGGGCAATACTTAATCCCATGGTTCCTGAAGTTGTTAAAGTACAGTAAGAACACTTATTATATTGTGAAAATGCGGATGCAACCGCTACTTCTTTGGGCTCTACCCCTGTCCAGGAACCACGAATTGACCATCTCTTTGACTGTATTACCTCAGATAAATATTTATCAGATTTATTATTCCATATGGGCCAACTGCCCCAAGGTGATTTCCTTAGAGGTTCTCCTCCTTTAATAGCCAATTCCATATAATACCTCCGCAATATTCCAGTATCAAAAACTCTAATCAGTATGTCTTACTTATAATCTGAATAATTAATAATTTATTAAAGAGCACTTTAAACCCAGATTTTTGGTACTGGATATCAGATATCATCTTTTTAGGAGTAGTTCAGAATTACGGTAGACACTCTTATGAAATCTATTTTTTCCTTCTTGAACCTGCATCTGTTCCTTTCCCGTACTCATTTTTAATGCACAACCTCTAGCCTCTACAGTTTCCATACGCCTTAAAATTTGAATTCTCTTTCCTATACGGCCACATTCACATTGCCCAGAATGAACAACTCCATAATCTTCACTCAAGATAAATCCCGGATAGCTTTTGGCACCTCCATCATAAAAAGCTAAAATACCAGCTTGTCCATCTTCCAATACTTTATTCGTTCTAGGATCTCTTACACACACATCAACCCAGGGAAAAATATGTATATGATGATGCTCACATTCGGCAACTACTGTATTTAGTTCAACCATATTATAACAATCTCTTATATTACTATCCCTAATTTGTAAGGTTTTTGAAACAAGATTAAGATATTCGGGCTTTGAAATAGATTCATTATGTCTACGTTTCCATCCGCCTGCCGTAATAATAAATGAATTATCATTTAACTTTGCTTTAATATTATGCTCCTTTAGATAATTGCATAAATCTACAACTCTTGGCGGTGGCCCAATTATTAATACTTCTTGATTTGACTGAGTAACTTCCTGAATTCTCTCTGCAAGATACTCTATATGATATCCTTCCCTATCCTGAACAAATTCCGTATTATACTCCAAGGCCATACTTGCAATAGCATAGGCAAACCATAAGTCACCAGCTAACTTTGGACTGGGTCCCAAAATAATAACCTTATACTTTCCAGGATAACTTATATCAAACATACTGGATAATATTGAAGTGATACTGCTAAAAAAGTTCATTAATGAATCATTATCTCTAGGAATTATGCTTAAGCTACCTCTTGTTCCACTACTCGTACATTTTTTAATAATTTCAGTCTCCTCTAAAGAGGCCAAATTCATATTTCGTTTAAAAATAGAGCTTGGTAAAAGTGGAATTGAATATGTATCAAAGTTATCCTTTTCCATAAAATCATCAACTTCTAAAAAATGTTCAAAATACTTTCTATAATCACTGTTATTATCTAAATGAAACTTCAGGATCTTTTTGATGCATTCCAATTGAGCTTTTCTATATAGCTCTTCATCTTTAAATATTGTATCAAGATGCATTTGGATATATTTAATATCCCCTAATTGATCATCTTTTAATAAATTTCCCATAACAACCTCCTTGTATTATGAAGACACAATATATCAAATCTTCACTCTACTACTTATATTTTATCTTTCTCTCTGATCTACAATTTCATATAACCTTATATCTTCCTTATAATAACTTAATTATGAAATATTACGATAAGGTGTAAAACTCTGCGATTTCCTCCAACTCATCATAGGGTACACCGCCAAACATTTTGGAAAAACTGTCCCAAGCCAATTCTTCGTCCAGAGGATCATACTTGTACTCCTGTTCTGAAGTTGCATCCATGAAACATAAACGTACGAAATATTGAAGTGGATACATAGCATCATGAGTCCAACCATCTCTTGGATAAAATGCCATTCCTGTTTCACACAATTTTGAAATTCCTTTTTTACATAATAGGTCAGCGAGTTTATACATATCCTGTCTATATGGAAAGACTGAAATGGTTTGTGTTTCTTCGTCAATAAAGGGTAACATCTCCTCTTCGCTTTTAATCGGATGAATGAATAGTGTACGTCCTAGGGGGTGATCTATTACATCATATGGGTCACAGACAATAATTCTCCAATCCGGTTCCCCGGCTACTACTTTCATCCCAGTATAAATTGCTTCCAGTTTGTGACGATACAAATGAGATTCCGCATCATCATTTATAATACCTCTAGGTAAGTATTTTGACTGCCAGTTTAGCCACTTTTCCAACACCTTAACATACTCCTCATACTCTCCAATAACAAATAGACGTTGGGGGGATAAACATGCCTCTTGATCATATACACATAAATCGTGTGCCATTCGAATCGCTGCAGTATTTAAGTTATATCCTTTATTGGTATATAGTAATGAATAACTTCTTTTTGGCCCAAATTCTACATAGGGAACACTGTGTGGCACCATCTCTTTTACCCTCTTTAGGGAGCTGCCTTTTCCCCATGCACAAACTACATCAGATGACTCAATAAGATCTTTCAATTCTTCCCCGTCTTTTTCTAAGTAGAATACTGACAGTGAACTATTTAAAAGTTCTTGATAGGCTTCACCATTTGAATTACTTTCAATTAAACCTTTCATGAAATAAAGTGTAGAAACCAAATCTCTGGCTGGTAATTTGACTACCGTCTGATTTTTGGTAATAATAGATCGAAACACACTAAATATACCTGTCATTGGTACATTTCCTACCAGAACATGGAATGCCCTGCCTCTAGGGAATGCTTTTATTTTTACTAATTGCCTATGTACCCATTCATCAAGCATCCTATAGTCTCCTAATTCTGCCGTAGCAATATCATATATCGTGTAAGGAGCTGATAGATGATCACATATAATGTCATAATCCCTTTCCAGCATTTTTTTTGTATAACCTGTAAGATAAGAGGATAACTCGATTGCATCTAACCTAGTTTGATTATCTTCCCGTAAAAAATCTAATGAAAACTTAGCAACGTATTTGGATACCTCTGAAAATTTTATATCACTTAAGTCTACGTTATAATTATAAATTTTCTCCAAATCCTCTTTACTTGGTTTTGTAATACGTACAAGAACATCATTGCTATATTTAATATCAATATAATGTTCTTTCGGCATTTTTAACTCGCCACATATAATAATTGGTAACTCAATAATTCTGCTCATAGCAAACCTCCTATTTACTTACTATTTTTTATTGAACTGATTTAGTATTTCTAACTCTAACTCTGCTGCATGGAGCACATCTGTTATATTTGGTATAGATACTGCTTCATTTCTTTCAAGTAATATGCTTATTATTTTTTCAGTTACTATTAATATATAAATAAGACTATTACCTATATTGCTTCCTATATCCGGTATTGTATATATTTGACCGATATGATTAATGGAGGATTTAATAGAATCCATATGTTTATTAAATCCCTCATCCTCTTCGCCAACAATTATTGATATGTGTTGCTTATACGTATCCACATAATTTGACACCTTATCCCACTCTATTTTTCCACAAAGACCAAAATCTGTAGAAATGTCCATTACTGAAATCAAATTTTGAATTTGACTGTAATTATTCGCCTTGCCTAGGATAGGCAATAATGTTGAATGAAAGGTTAATACATTGATGAAATCTAATTCATCCAGTATATGGTCCATCACCAGAGTAAAATCTTTTTCCAGCTGTTCAACACTATAGTCATAAATGGTTCCATCACTATAGCCAACATTGTTTACACCATCAAATCGATAAACATTGTATCCATTATGATTTAAATAGGAACTCATTAAAAATGATGTGTGAATGCTCATCCCTTGCGTAGGCACTATTAATACATTACCCTTGACATCCACCTCTTCAGTCATTGATTTGTACATAAAAAGTGATTTTCCCTCGGAATTTTCCAATTGATATCCCTTTTTATATTGTCCGTAATTTAATTCGTTTTTTAAATAAGACTTCATTCTTTCTCTCCTTTTGTAATAGTTTTTATAAAATTTCATTTATTACATCTTTGATAAGTTCTTCTTCTACTCCGACCAAACACATATCATCCTGCATAAGTGGCTCCCCAATTTCTTTGAGAATAACCAGATTTTGCTTATCCTTATCTTTTTTCAGATATCCTCTTTTATTGTCATATCTAATAATATTCAGTATATCCTCTGCCTTAATGCTATGAGGTAATTTCAAAAGAGAGCCATTTTTACTTAATAATTCAATATGTAAATTCACGTCATCTGAAGTTAGATACCCTAATCTTCTGGATATCTCAGCCGCACATATCATTCCCAGACCAACACCTTGCCCATGATTAACTTCACCTTTTGAGGAAAGTTCGATTGCATGTCCAATTGTATGACCGTACTCAAGTACTAAAGCTTCTTTGCGTTCCTTATAATCATTTAGCATCAATTTTTGTTTTGATTCTATAGACATATCAATGAAATAATTAAAGTCCTCTTCTGTATATATACCTTCACTGTTTAAAATATTGCTTAATTTATCAATGCTATCCGGTAAAATAATAAAGGCATTTTTAATTACTTCGCATAACCCCGATATAATATGCTCTTTTGGTAATGTATTTAAAAATTCAATACTTGTTATTACAAGTTCAGGTTTATAAAAACAACCAATTAGATTTTTTCCTTGACTCGAATTTATAGCTTGTTTTAAAGAGATTACAGAATCTAATATTGCCATTAATGATGTGGGTATATGAACCAGCTTAAGACCTCTGAACAATAATGCCGCCACCATACCAGCCATATTACCTACTATCCCTCCACCAACCCCTACAATACAGGCTCTTCTAGTGACCTTATATGATAAAATTTCCTCTATCATATTATTAACAACTGACAGGGTTTTGTTATCCTCCCCTCCTTCAAAGCTAATAACAATACATTTTTCTGGACCAATTAATTCTTTAATTTTATCAATATATAATCCTTTAATATTATTGTCACAAATTAGTACATATTTATCGATATTGGAAATCCTTAATAATGGCTCTACCATGGAATTATTAACTGACTTAAATAAATAATAATCATATTCATATTCATCATATTTTAGATTGAATAATCGAGTTGTTTCCTCATTAAAATATTCTTTTGAACAGGTATTTTTCATTCCCTTAATATCTCCCTTGATCTGCTTACAATAAAATTGACATGATTTATCTTTTTATAATTTTGTACATCCGTAAACCTTTCTATAATCTTCAAATCTTACTTCAAAAAATCTCCATAGGTATGTTCTATTATTCGATTTTTAAATACTCCGTAAATTATAATAGGAGGTAGTATTGCAATAATATTGGCTGCCATTTGAAATGGAACATTGGACTGAAATCGTTCCCCTATCAAAGCAAGTACTTGCATAATGGTTTTCCCTTCATCCTCATGGATTAGTACCATGGGAATTAAGAAATCATTCCATATATTTAAAAACATATTTAAGCTAACGATAATAATTCCTGACGAACTAAGTGGAATAATAAAACTTTTAATAATGGTAGTCTCCTTACAACCATCTATATAGGCAGCTTCTATTATGCTTCCGGGAACAGATTTTATAATTACACACAGAAATAATAAACATTCAGGTATATTTTTTCCTGTATATGAAAAAATCACAGATAGAAAATTATTAATGTTCAATCTCAGATACATCTCATACTGGGAAAATATCACTATTTGTTCTGGCATAACAGCAAAGACCACCAATACCGCAAAAAGAATTCCATAAATCTTGCCCTTCAATTTACACATTGAATAAGCAGCAGGTAAGCAGGCCAGTACTGTTAAAGAGGTTCCACCTATGGTAGTAATAAAGCTGTTAAAAAGCTTTCTGTATATTTTTAACTGTACCAATACTTTGTAAAAATTATCCAAAGTCAAGCCGCTTAAATCCAGCTTATAAGTACTTTTGATAAAGCTTTCTTTTGTCTTTATTGAATAAAGTATGGTTAGGTAGAGTGGAATTAAAATTAGCAATACTATTATTATTAAAATTATGTACTTAATAGCTGTTTTCATATGATCTTTCATTATTTAATCCTCTATATTATGTTTGCCTAATAAATAATAGAAAAAGTAAAAACCACTCAATAACAACAATATGATTATCAATAATATTATAGCCAATGCATAGGATTCACCAATGCGTGCTTCCGGTCCGAATGCTTTTAGATAAACAATATAATCCAGTGTAGAAGTTTGATATCCAGGCCCACCGTTAGTCAGTATAAAAATCAAAGGAAAAATACCTGAAAACCCTAATAACAAATTTATAAAAACAGAATAAACAATTGTATTTTTAAGACTTGGTAAATATATTTGAACAATGCTACGAAAAAATGGAACTCCGTCTAATTCAACTAATTCTTTTACATTTTTATCAATTGCTGATAAGGCATTATTAAATATTAAGGTCTGCCAACCGAAGGATAACCAAGTGATACATACAATTATTACAATAAAACTTAATTTTGGATTACCTAACCAGTAAATATCTTCTCCTCTGTAACCCAACCTGCTAATGAGCCCATTCATTGGTCCCTTTAAGCCAAAGAAAGAGGAAAAAATCTTTCCAATTGCAACTGTAGGTAATATCTGCGGAAAAAAAATTATATAGATAAATAATTTTCTGCCTATAAAATTATTATAAATTAAAACAGATAGCAAAATTCCCATTATGATTGTTACTGGTATATAAGTAAGTACTATAAGACTATTTGTTAGAGTTATCCAAAAAGTTGTATCCTTAATAACAGATATATAATTCTGAAAATTATAGCTTACTACCCCTGAATGCTTCTGACTAAAACTTTGGATTATATTATTGAGTAGAGGCCACCCATTGGTAAATATTAAAATTGTTAAAGGTATGGATAAAAGCAAACAATCAAGGCTCTTAAACTTTCTTATGGCACTCACCTGCTTTTCATTTCATCATCTAAAATTTTAGCAAACTCCTTTGGTTCCATTTGATTGATCATTGTTTGTACCCCATATCGAAAATATTGCTGTTGCAGCTCTTGATCCAAAAAAGTCAGGACACTTAATTTAGCATGATCTCGTATATGGTAAATATCTTCATAGACTTCCTCTTCTATATAGCCAACATCAGTAAATGATACATCCTTTTTAGCAGGTAATGTTCCATAGGTGTAATTCATTTTTATGCTATTTTCTCTATTGTTCAGCCATTCCAATAATTTATAACATTCCTCCGGATATTTTGTTGATTTAACAATTGAAAAGCATTGGCAGCATGTTCCAAAATTGAGTGAAGGCACGTCTACCCCTTTTGCATAATCAGGTATTTCCATTACTCCAAGGTCATCACCCAGCATTTCATATAAAAATTTTAGGTCTGCGTTATGTGTGGGAAAGAATAATGCCTCTGAATTAATAAAATCCGACAGTGGTGAATCATTCGTTGCATAATCCAAATTTATGTAGCCTTTAGTATAAAAATCCTGTCCAATTTCAAGGGATTCCAAAAAAGCTTTATCATCTTCAAACTTATAATTATTACTTTTTATCTCATCTGTTATCTTATAACCACTTTGCTGAAGCCACCATTTTGATATCATGTTCGAATACAAAGAGTTATATGTAAGGTCACCCGAGGCTATGGGAAGAATATCGGAGTTCTTCTTTACATATTCCAACATCTTCTCAAACTCATCAAAATATTTTGGTGGATTATTATCCAAATCAAGATCTAATTCTTTAGCCAATGCTTTGTTATAAGCTACTAATCCGATGAGCATACCTCCCGTCGGATACCCGTAGATTTTTCCATCCTCGCCTTTGGTATTTTCCCAGTTAAGCTGTGTTTCCATATCTTCCTCTGATATAAAGTCATCTATGGCATAAAAACTGCTGGTCAGTTCTAAAAAAGCATTGCCTGTTTCCAAAATCACTATATCAGGTACTTCTTCTGGAATATCCTTGCTTCTTTTAAAAATTTGATAGAGAATACTATCATCTTCTATATAAGTATAATTAATCTCCAGTTGGTCATTATTTTCTTCATATTCCTTAATTAGCTTGGTTAAGAGCCATTCACTTTGATCCATTTCCAATTCTGTTTCCCCTATCAAAGCTTCCCCACCCCAGATGTTTATTACCTTCTTCTCCTTAATATTGCCGCTAGCCACCTCTTTTTTATCTTTTTTTGTGCATCCTGTAGTCCCGAATACGCATAAGAAAATAGTTAAAATAAATAGAATGGAACCAATTCCTTTTTTACTTATTATTGTTCTTAACAACTTAAACATATTACTCCTCCTCATTTCATAGATTTATAATCAAAAGCTTTGTATTATACTTATTCTTTAAATCTATACTCTTATTTCACTAAACAAATTTTTAGATCTCTGATTTCGTAATACTTCATCAGATCCTTCTTATCCTTTCTCCAGTCATTTTCTCTAAAAGCAAGATTATTAACATAATCAATACTTTTTTGATCATACCCAAATTCCTTAGTCCCATTAAAAAATAATATTTTACTAAAATTAGATGTTTTAATTGCGTTTTCAAAATCAAAGTAGGTCATTCGATTCAACCAACTGCTCATGTACACATATTCCGCCAATGTTTTTGCTAAACCTTCCTCCAGTTTTGTCAATAAAATCCCATATAGTTCAGAACAGTTATAGATCAAATGATACCAATCAGGAATAATATGCTCCTCCCAGAAATTATAGATTTTCTCATTATAGACAACATTCTCAATATGGCTTCCATCAGGAGCTGACCATATAGGACCAAAATTAGAATATAACACTCCCTTTGGTTTCAATACCCTGTACATCTCATCCAAAGCCATCTGAAAGTTATGTATATGCTGAAATGCATTACATGAGAAAATAAAATCAAAAGAGCAATCCGCCTGAGGTATGAGCTGTGAATATCCTTGCTGTGTTATATAATTATCCGAGACTTTTTCATTCTTGTTTCTTGGATCAATTGCATACCATTTCCCTACATTGAATGGCTTGATATTACAATAAGGAAGGCAGCCCCCAATTTCCAAAACACTCTTATTCTGAATATTAAAGTTATTACAAAAGTCATTAAAAACCTCTTCCTGATCTAATGCTAAAGTAGATTTTAATATTTGTTATCACCCCGTTTCTCTATGATTACAACAAATTGTTAGTTGAAGTTGTTATTGAATTAATACCATAAAGCTATAAACTATAAATTCCCCTTCATTTATAAAAGTGCTTTATATCGTGCCATCAATTTGTTAATTACAAAAGCAGAATCATACTGGTTTTTCATGGAATCATATAAATTACTTCCCATCTCCTTTGCCTTCTCTCTATGATCAAACAGATAATCAATTTTCTCGGCAATGGCAGCGGGTGATTTTGATGGAACCAACAACCCGTTAAATCCATCTTTAATATTTTGTGGTATTCCTCCTACAGCAGATGCAATGACAGTTGTCTTTAGGCTTGCTGCTTCCAACAACACACTACCTAATTCTTCATGTATAGATGGCACTACTAGGAATTCAGATATATCAATAACTGAAGCGACTAACTCATTTGGAATAAAACCTGTAACTGTAACAATGGCTTTGATATTCAATTTATCAATCAATTCCTCTAATTCTTTTCTTTCATTTCCATCCCCTGCAAAAATCACGTGATAATCTTGGTGTTTTGTTAACTTTATTGATTGCACCAGATATGACCATCCTTTTTCATGTGCAACTCTTCCAACAAAACTTATAATCCTTTTATCCTTAGGTATTTTATATTTTGTATATAGAAAATCTTTATTCTTTTCATTTACCTTCATACAAAAGCTATTAAATGAAACAATGTCAGGAATAATAGAAATTTTACTGTCATTCAAATGCTTATAATTTGTTAATAGCAAGTCCTTGGTTTTTTGAGTCAAAACCAATATATGGTCAGATTTCTTTAAGCAATATTCCTCCAATTTAATAATTGATTTATTAATCATCTGATCCAATTTGTTCATTGGTTCATATGTACATAATCTACAACAGTGTACCGTGTATACAAGGGGTTTCTTTAGAAGCCATTTTGAGATTATACCTACGAGTAAGGGTGCAGCAACTCCACTACAATGGGAATGGATAATATCCCATTTTCCTTTCTTTAAAACAGCTGATTGAAGTAGAATTTTTAAATCTGTAAGTATTACACCTAATCCCCAATAAAAATTTAAGCCAACTGTCCCTCTCACTTTTGATTTAATTGGTATGATCGGTACATTTGATGCGCATAGCTCAACATTATCTTTGATCTTTATTTTTTTTTGGGCTCCCTTCATACCAATGGTTAATATTTTTTGGTTTACATTTTTCTTTGAAAGAGCTAGAGTCATTCTATATATCTGCGTCTGCATCCCACCAATGGGATCCAATCCTACATCCCATTTTTTAACATACTTAGGTGGCCAATAAAAATGTGGTGTCAGCCTTAAAATATTCATTATTACCTCCTGTTTAATTAAGACTTTGCCTTGCTCTTGAGAAACTTATTTTAGAAAAACAGTAAAATAAACAAGTATAAGAAACTACCCACATATGAAAATATCAAAGAATAGGATATTTTACAAATTTATCCCATATTTACACTATATTTGTATTTATTTGTAATATACCATATTTTACCTCCCTGTGTCAATACGAATTACATATTTCTCCTATTTATGTCATTTACTACCACAAATCCTCATTTTTGCCAGGAATTATGACTGCCATAGCCATCACTATAGCAATCACAACAAAAAAACTAACAAAAAATAAAGAAAAACAATATGCACTTTTTAATATATTGACAAGAAAGTATCAGCTTGCTGACACTTCGCGCCCGAGGGGATTGCGAAGCAATATACTTTCTTGCCGAGAGGTGCGCATGCTTCACGCAGTGATTTTTTATTTCATAGGGTCAAAATTTAACACTATACAGTAACGGGAAATTTCCTATGTAATAAAAAACTCTGAAATGCCCTATTTACCAGGCATATCAGAGTTTTATGTCTCCTAACTATCAAAGACAGGATTATTCTTTTATATTTCTTAAAGACAGAACCTAAGTACCCATGAATAAATACTAACCATGAGAATCGTATCTCCCTGGTTAGGGCCTTAGACTTTGCTGAGGCCAAACTGCAACCTTATTTCTTCTTTCTCGAACAAATGACACTCTGAAGTACAATAAAGAAGCAAAGCATTGCTGCCCGTGTGATCTGCGGCCACCAGGGATCCTGGCTTCCGATTGCGGTAACCACCAGTAATACAATTCCGCTTGTTAATACGCCAAATAGAGTACCGAAGATATTACCTACGCCGCCGGTAAGCAAGGTTCCTCCAATAATGGATGCAGCAATAGCGTCCATTTCAAGACCTGTTGCCTGCCCAACGGAGCCCGACCGGGTATGGAAAAGGTATAAAAAACCACCGATACCTGCCAGCAAGCCACAAAGCAAATGGGCATAAAACCTGGTTCTCTTGACATTGATACCAAGCATCAGAGCGCTTTGCGAATTCCCGCCCACAGCGTAAAAGCTGCGACCGAGTTTTGTCTTCTTAAGGAACCAGAACATGAAACAGACTATAATAAGTGCTACGATAACACCGTATTCCAGCTTTGATTGAATGAAAACACCCTTCTTATTGACATCCCCTAAAAAGGGAATCTGTACTCGCGAACCTGACAGCATCTCAAATCCCGGATTATCAACCTGTATCTGATTGACTTCAATCAAAGCAACCAAACCTCGACCTAAGAACATTCCTGCCAGGGTAACGATAAAGGGCTGCATCTGTAAATACGCAATAAGAAACCCTTGAACTGCGCCAAACGCCAGTCCAATCCCCAAGGCCAGTAATAAAGATGTAAAAAAATTGAAGCCATAATTGTTCAGGCAAAGGATACAGGATGTACAAATTAGTGCAGTGGAGCCACCTACGGAAATATCAATACTACCTGTTATCATAACGATTGTTAGTCCACAGGCAATGACAATTAAAGCAGCGTTTTCGTTAAAGAGGTTAAAGAACATCTGGATTTTACTGAAGCCTTTATCTCCAAGGAAGGCAATGGATAGTGCATAGATTGTAACAAACAGTAAAACAGTAATCGTTAGCAAAAAAGCTGTATCACCCAGAGACTCTTTGCGTTTTAACATACTAATCACGCTCCTTTCCATGGCCTGTGCTTAATTTGGGAATTGAATCTCTTTTACCAAAGAAACTTTTGACAATGGGTGTCTGGATGACTACGAGCATAATAATTATCGCTGCCTTAAAGACCGGAACAGCATTTGTGTTGACGTTAAGGGTGGTCAACATAGAGGTCAGAGTCTGTATGGTATACGCTCCGATAATTGAGCCTGTCATATTAAACTTTCCACCGCCAAGGGAATTACCACCAAGGGCCACTGCCAAAATAACATCCATTTCAATGCTTGGTACTATTGTGTAAGGATTTACTGTTTGCACCCTGCTTGACTGAACAAAACCGGCGATACCAACGCAAAGACCCAAAATAACAAAGGTCATAAACTTGATTAGCCCAGGGTTAAGACCGTTCAGACTTGAGGATTTATCATTGATACCTACAGCCTTAGTGTACAGTCCAAGGTTTGTTTTTTTCAGTGTGAGGAATGTTACTCCAATAACAGCAACGGTAATGAGTATTGGCGTTGGTATAGGAAATCCAGGAATAAAATTACCGTAATATCCAAAGGTTGCCGCAGCTTTAGGTTTTTGTCCACCCATAGCCATAGAGCCTATGGACCGACCTGCCGTAAAGAGGATGAGGGTTGCTACCATAGGCTGTATCTTAAATTTTGAGACAAGAATGCCATTAAAGGCTCCGCAAGCCATACCGGCCAGGCAGCCCAGTAGGAGGGCAACCACAATGGGCGCCTGTAACTTCGTGGGCTGGGTTTCCATCCCGCACAGGACTCGCATAATCACTCCACCAACGATGGCTATGGTAGCGCCTACGCTGATGTCCTGACCTCTGGATGAAGCTGTAACCAGTGTCATTCCCATAGCAAGAATAACAAGCTCCGTGGCGTTGTTTAGGATATTGATTATATTCCCTATGAGGACAGGATTACCGGAACTGTCTCTGCCCAAGCTAATTCTTAGAAAACCCGGATTGATGAATATATTGAGTAACAAAAGTAATGCAAGAAACGCAATGGGGATAAACAATCTGTGCTTGATAAATCCTTTAAAAACAAAAGCCCCACGGTCGGTATTAAGTTTACTACTGATTCTGGTCATTTTGACTTACTCCCCCCGCTATGGTATACATTATTTTATCCTGTGTCATGTCATCACCCTGTAACTCTCCAACTACATACAGGTCACGCATAACAATGAGTCTGGAACAGGTACGCAGCATCTCCTCAATCTCCGAGGAAATGAATGTGATACTCATACCCTCAGAGGCAAGCTTTAGCACTAGCTTTTGAATTTCCACCTTGGTACCAATATCAATTCCACGTGTCGGCTCGTCAAGAATTAGATATTCGGGATGGGTGAGCAGCCAACGGGCAAGAATTACCTTTTGCTGATTTCCCCCGGACAAGGAGTTGATGGGGGTATCCGCAGAAGGGGTTTTTATGCCCAGGAGACTGATATACTCATCTGCAAAAGCTTGGGCCGCAGTCTTAGTGAAGGGCCTGAAAAAGCCTCTCATAACCTGCAGTGCAAGTACGATATTCTCACGGACTGATAAATCGCCGATAATTCCATCTCCCTTCCGGTCCTCTGAGAGATATCCGATTCCTTTCTTCATGGCTTTTATTGGTGATGTAATGTTAACATTCTCGCCTTTGATTCTTACCCTTCCTTTCGTGATCTTGTCTGCACCGAAGATTGCACGCACACACTCACTGCGGCCAGAGCCCAGTAACCCAGCAAAACCCGTTACCTCACCTTTGTAGGCAGTGAAATTGAAGGGCTTTATTCCAGAAGTGCTTGAAAGTTCTTCCGTTTCGATAATTGCTTCTTTCACGTCATCAGCACCAGATTGTACATTATGTATTTTGGCCAAATCCCCAAGTTCCTTGCCCATCATTTTGGCTACAAGCTCCACCCGGGGCAAGTCCTTGATATCATATTCTCCTACAAGCTCGCCACCTCGCAAAACTGTAATCTTATCACATAAGGCATATACTTGATCAAGAAAATGGGTGACAAAGATGATACCTACTCCTCTAGCCCCCAGTTCACGCATCAGTGAAAAGAGCTTGGCGACCTCCTGTTCATCAAGGGATGAGGTAGGCTCATCAAGTATCAACACCTTACAGTCCATATCAACGGCACGGGCAATGGCCACCATCTGCCAAACAGCTATGGAGTAGTTTGACAATTGCTGTGTTGGCTTTGCCGGTATCCCAAGATTTTTAAGAATACTTTCTGCTCTTTGATTATTCTTCTTCCAATCAACGAAGAAATCCTTGGTTCTGCCAATAAATAGATTTTCGGCAACAGTTAAGTTAGGGCACAATGTAATTTCCTGATACACAGTGCTTATCCCCAGCTTTTGGGCTTCCTCCGGCGACTTAATAGAAATAAGCTTACCTACTCCTTTCATAGAGATTTCTCCGGCATCCTTAGAGTAGACCCCGGTCAAAACCTTAATTAAGGTAGACTTTCCGGCGCCGTTTTCGCCCATCAAAGCATGGATTTCACCTTCACGTAAAGTGAAATCCACATTTTGCAAGGCCCGTACACCGGGAAAGCTTTTATATATATTTTTCATTGTAAGTACTGTGTCCTGCATAGTAATAATACTCCAACCTCCGTTCAGACACGATATCCTAATATTATCCTGTCACTTGAGAAATGCGCGGTGACAAGATCTGCGAACAATATTCACATACTCGGCGCTGCGCATTTCAATCCATATTTTACATTAAGTATTAATAACTACGTGCATCAACAATGTCTTTTGTGATGGTGGCACAGTCAAACATTTCCTCATCAACGTAGGCGTTCTTATCAACTTTCTCGCCAGCCTCAAGTTTATTAATCAGTGAAACAATACGTGGTCCATGGAGAGGATTACACTCTACGTCAAGGTTAAATTCGCCTGCGAGAACCTTCTCAAGAGCCCACTTATTTGCATCAAAAGCGATAACCTTTACGTCACCGTCCTTGCCATATGTAATACCGGCAGCATCCATAGCGTCACAGGCGCCACGAGCCATGTTGTCGTTCTCAGCGTAGACAACGGTGAATTTTGTGCCAGAAGCGATAAGATCAGCAACTGCCTGCTTTGCAAGAGTTTCGTCCCAACCTTTCATATTTTGATTGAATACGATTTCCCAGCCGTTTGCCTTTGCACCCTCTTCAATCGCTTTGGATCGACCCAGCTGAGCGGAAGAACCTGTATCGCCACCAAGTACAACAATTTTATAATCCTCCAGGGCTGAACTCTTTAACCAATCAACAGCCTTATTGCCTTCGGCTTCAAAATCGGAGCACACCATGGCGGTGTACAGATCCTCCGACAATTCAAGTTTACGGTCAGCCATAATAAAAGGTATTCCCGCTTCCTTAGCAGCCTTTGCCACATCTTCCCAGCCTGCCGACTGAAGTCCTAAGACTACAAGATAGTCAACTTCTTCCTGAATGAGCTGTTGTGCCTGGGAAATCTGTTTTGCATGGTCACCCTCACCAAAAACCATTTTTGTCTCAAAACCTGCTTCCTTAAAAGCCTCGTTGAATGACTTTGTGTTTGCCGTACGCCAATCTGATTCATTGGCATTGGTCTGTACAACGCCAACTACAACTTTTTCGCCTGATTTTCCTGAAGTCTCACTGTCTTTCTTGCCGCAGGCTGTAAGTGTGAATACAAGGGTCAATACCAGAACTAAAGAAATCACTTTTTTCATAGATATCTCCTCCAATGATTATTTACTCAAAATAACGAGTTTACTTTTACAGTACAAGTATATCTGCCCTATACCCATAAAAATACGGAAATTATTCCTATCTTGGTTGTTATTTTTACTGAGATTCTTTATTCCTTGGTTTTTGGTTAAGATTTCTATGAATTTTGTTTGATTTTTTACGTTTTGAAGTATTTAGAAGGCCTAGTAAGTCCGTCCAATACGTTCTGTGCTGGCATTTTCTGCTTCAAAAACCTTTCCCTCCACATAGGATACCTTGGGAGGCTCGTCCCCTTTTTCTAAACCTTCTATTATCTCTGCAATGAGTTGTCCCTGTAAAGGATTACATTCAATGTCTACATTAATTAATCCTTCTTCCATCATATCAAAGGCCTCTGATACTGCATCAAAGGAAATGACTGTGATCTTACCATTTACCCCACAGGTTATTCCTGCTTCTTGCATTGCCTCTATAGCACCAAAGGTCATATCATCATTTTGTGAAACCAAAATATCAATATCATCAAATTCCCTTAAATACTTCCCCATTACTTCCTTGCCCTTTGCTTTGGTAAAATCACCACTATCATGTGCAAGAATATTCCAGTTCTCATTGCGTCTGGCTATATCCTCAAATCCCTTTGAACGTCCAATTTGGGCCGTTGAATTTAGAGTACCCTCAAGAACAACAATATTTATGGTATCCGTATTTTGTCCCTTCTGCATTGGGGATGCTGTTTCTTCCAATAACCCTTCTTTTTCCTGGGAGGGATTAACCTGACTATTTTGCTTCTCCAGATATTTTTCCAGCCACAGTCCTGCCTCCATGCCTTCTGCATACTTATCAGTACCAACGCTTGCAACATAAAGACTTTCATCTTCTGTATCAATCATACGATCCACTATGATAACTGGAATACCTGCTTCCCTTGCTTCCGTGAGTACTGTATCCCATCCGGTTTCCGTTACCGGGGCAATCACAATATAGTCTACCTCCTGAAAAATAAAACTCCTTACATCCTTAATCTGATTTTCCTGACTCTGCCTTCCATTGGAAAAAATCAAAGAAAATCCATTCTTTTTTATAAGGGCATTCTGAATAGATTTCGTATTTGCCGTACGCCAGTCCGATTCAGATCCAAGCTGGGAGAAACCAACAATAATCAAATCAGAATCAATATCCTCTGTATTTTCAGATTCACTATTTTGAAGGTTTCTCATGGGACTTAGGCTGCAGCTGGCTAGTATTATTAACCCCATAAAGCAAATCCATAATATGATTTTAACATTTTTATTCATATCCTACCTCGATTCCTTCATTCTCCACTAGTCTTGCGGGGATTTTGATTATGATATCGGTGCCCTCTCCTTTTCTGCTTTGTATTTCCAGTCCATACCTATTACCATAGTTCAATTTAATTCGTTTATTAACATTAGCAAGGCCAAAACCGGTGCTCTGCTTGCTACCCGGCATTTCAACTTCATTTCTTAAGGCCTTTAACTCCTCTTCCTCCATTCCTATGCCATTATCAATTACATGGAAGCAGATGACCTCCCCCAGAAGTTCCCCTGTTACCGTTATTTTCCCCCTGGCCCTTAACATTTTAATACCATGGTATAAAGAGTTTTCAATGAGTGGCTGCAGCGTCAGCTTCAAAATTTGATATCCGTACAATTCTTTGGGAATATTAATCTCATACTCCAGAATATCCTTATATCGTGACTGTTGTATCTGCAAATAGCTTTTGGTATGTATTTCCTCTTCACGAATTGAAATAAAATCTTTTCCTTTGCTTACAACAATTCTGAAAAACTCAGAAAGGGATACAACGATATCGATTGCTTCTTTATTCTTATCACCTTCTATGAGCCAGATAATTGTATCCAATGTATTATATAGAAAATGAGGATTAATCAGTGTTTGTAGAAGCTTTGATTCCATATATCTTAAATTCTCCTGTTCCAGCCTGATGCTTTTCACCTGCTGTTCCAGTTTGAAAGCCATATCGTTGAAGCTATCGGACAATATGGACAACTCATCATGATTTTCGCAGGTTGTCCTCGTTGTAAAATCTCCCTTTGCTACCATAGCAGTCTTATCACATAACATCCTGATTGGCTTTGTGATGCTGTCTGTTACAAGGATATTAACCAAAACCGATGCAATAATAATAGACGATAATGCGACTATCATTGTCACGATTACATCGGTTACCTGCTCATTGAGACTCTGCCTTATGGCCTCAAAATTCTGGGTTTCATAATAAATGTAATACTGGATTTCTTCCTGAAACAGTTCTGTCAGAATATAGATATCAGATTCCAGCATTTCAATATTATCCTCATAGTGACCTGTCTCCTTCAGATTGTCACGTATTTCATTAATTCTATCCTTCAGGGTATCAAGATTAAGGAGAATACGTTTAATCCAATCAAGACTTTCTCTGCTGGATGTTATCTCCTGGAGATTAGTAAAATTCTCTCTTGCAGCTTCTATAAGTTTATAGGGATTTTTTAAATCATTATTTGCATCTATGGATTCGAAAGTTTCTGCTTCTACAACAATCTTATACATACTTTCATCCATTTCCTCTTTAAAATTGAGGTTATAATTATTAGCTGAAGTAATCCTTCCTACTATGGTATCATATGCCGTACTATAATTATGCAGAGCCGCTATCTGGTAAACAGAGAAGATAATCATAGGTATGATGATGACCGCAGCTACCATGGAGAGCTTCAGCCTTAAGGGATATTTGATTGGTTTTCCATTATGATTCATACTTCACCTTGACCCTGCAGCCTGTATTCCGACGGTGTACAATTCTGTGTCTTTTTAAATATATAACTGAAATAATGGGAATCCAGATATCCTACTAAAAATCCAATCTCAGTTATCTTTCTCCCCGAACATCTTAAATATTCTTTCGCTTTCTCCATACGGATATCTGTAAGATATTCGATAAAGGTCATCCCTGTTTCCTGATTAAAAAGTGAACTGAAATAATTGGGACTGACATTAACCGTAGCTGCAACCTTATCCAGCGTTAGATCACTCATTGTAAATTTAAGATGCATATATTCCTTTGCCTGTTCCATAAGACCGGCATATCTTTTCTGACTGTTCTTATTACGCAGATCAATTGCTTCCTTCAGTATAGATTTATAAAATTCAATACAGTCTTCCAAGCTGGAAAGCTGATCAGTGATACTATTCATGCTCTTAAGGCTATTATCTATCTTCTCCTTTGGGTACTTAAGCACTTTAAGGAATTTCATGATAGCAGAATATCCATCCATTATGATATAATGCCGAAAAAGGGTTGAACTCATAGCATTGGAACCAAATCCATCAAAATAGCTATCTACAAATTCATCTACATCATGTAGGGTGCCCCTCTTCAAGAAATCTTCTAATAGATTCCTATCTAGCTTCTCAAGATTTAGTTCACTAACATTAATCCGGTTTCCTATCTGTGCCTTAATATTACGCACATCGTGATAAGATAAGAACTGATCCCATTTTTCAAAATAACGCAGGGAAAAAGCACTATTAGCATCAAGATAAGAGTGTTGTATGTCACGAATGCGGTGAACAACCCGACCAATTCCACCAAAATAATGTGCCTTGGCATCACAGATATGAATTAATAAATTACACAGTTCCTGGGTTAATGCATTAATCTGCAATTCATTTTCACCTAGAAGTATAAAGGCCCAGCCATCCATTCCACGTTCAAATACATTGATGTCTGGAAAGTTCCTTAGGGCCTCCGTCATTCTTGCTTCACATTGAACTATTTCATTGGAATACTTATACATATCCTCCTGAACTTTGAACTGAAACAACATAACACAAAAAACACTTGCCACCATATTAATTCCAAGTTCCTCTTCCTCTTCAATAATCTGCGAGAGAGACATTCTTCCGCTGACTAAAGCATTAAAAAAATCTTTCCTCTTTTCACCCTGTTTTTGATAGACCAAAAGCTGATACTCTTCCAGTATCTGTTTTTCCTTCCGCTCCTTTTCAATGGCTGCAGCTGCATTTTTTACTGCTGCCACCAGCTTATTTGATGTTACCGGCTTAAGCAAATATTCGCTGACACCAATATCAATTGCTTGTTGTGCATATCCAAAATCACTATATCCACTGATAATAATGATTTTCAGCTGGGGCATATCTTTTTTTAATAATTTGCTTAACTCAAGACCGTCCATGAAGGGCATTTTTATATCTGTAATCAATATATCCGGCTGTTCCCTTATGATCATGGGATAAGCCAATTCACCGTCGCTTTCATCCCCGACAATTTCAAAGCCCTCATCTTCCCATTGAATTTTGTTCTTGATACCTTCTCGTATCACAATTTCATCTTCCACTAAAAAAACCTTATACATAATTTGCCTCCAAGCTCTGATAATGAGTGTAATTTCATAAAATATAATTAAAAATTTTATATCATTATCTGTGACAATCATCCGGTCCGTTGTAGAAAGTTTAGCTCTATTTAATAGGTTTATTTTGTTTTATATTGATGACAAACTTATCATACCACAATTTATTAATTTTGTAATATAATTCTAATAAAAGTAAAACAGAAGAGACACGCTATGCGAGTTTCTCCGGTTGCCGTGGGTGCGTTTGTATCTAACAAGGCATAGCTTTGTTAATACTTCACTTTACCTTCGCATAGATAAAAAGAAGGTACTCTACGGGTTGGAAACGTAGGTACCTTGTAAAAAAGATGTCATTCTTCAATAACAGATCCTATATTTTATTTTTTTGAGCTTGTAGGCTTGATCATCAATATTGACACAATAGCGATAACTGCAGCAGCCGATGCAATTACGAAAGCCGGGAACATGAGATTAATATCCGTTGCGGCAATATTTTTATAATATCCGGCTATATAAGAGGATACTACTGCTCCTATTCCAAAGCCAACCAAAACAATTCCGTAATTTGTAGCATTATATTTGGCACCAAACAGATCCGCTGTGAAAGCAGGGAATGTACTTAAGAAACCACCATAAGCAAAACCAATACAAGCAATTAAGACATAGATCATATAACCGGCAGCTATATTTACACAAAGGGATAAAATTGCAGTTATACCAAGGAGTAAAACAATTGTTTTCTTGCGACCCAGCTTATCCGATACAGCCCCCCAGAAAAGTCTGCCAAGGGAATTGAAGATAGATATTGCAAACACCCCTACTGTTGCGGTTTCCGACAGTCCACGGGCTACGGCAATGGGTTTTGCAAAACCAATCATCATCAGTCCGCCCATACATGCCAGCATCATAGAAAATATAAGTAAATATAACTGTGGAGTTTTCAAAACCTGAGATGGCATCATAGCAACAGAGCTGGAAGCAGTATTTTTAGGTGTCCAGCCTGCAGGTGCATAATCCGCTGGTGGATTTTGTATAAACCAACCTCCTACCGTACATACCACAACAAAAATCATTGCAAGGACTCTAAAGGACATTAATTCTCCTTGGCCAGCAATTCCATTACCATAGTTGTGAATGATCCACTCAACTAAGGGTGTAAAGACGACTCCACCAAAGCCAAGTGCAGCAACAATAACACCTGTGATAAGACCTCTTTTATCGGGATACCATTTTTGGGCACAGGCAATGGTAGTGGAATAAATAAAGCCCATTCCCACACCACCTAATACACCGTATGTAAGCCACAAAATCCAGGGTGCTGACGCTGTGGCAAAAGATGCAAGGAAAAACCCAAATGCTAAAATCAAACCACCGATTATTACTGTTGTCCGGGGACTGGTTTTATCTTGGAGTTTTCCACCTATTGTGCCACCAATACCTAACATTGCCAATAAAATTGAAAATGTTAGTGCTGCATTTGCATTGTTGCCAGAGAATAGACTTTCAGCAATTCCCGCCTGAAAGACGCTCCAAATATACGCTGTCCCAAGACATAATTGGATTGCGATGGCAGCAATGACAGGTATCATACGATTGAACTTTTGTTTCATTTTCTTTTCTCCTTTAGCTTTTTATAATTAAAGAGTTACGGGTTGTCGTAACCCAAAATTTAAATTGTTAATGGAGCTCTTTACTCTAAGTAAAAATTCAATAACTTTCTCCTGGTTAAATAATGGATTGATTTACTATATCATACAAAAGTTCAGGTTACAATATTTAGATTAATTATAAGAGAGGGTTATTTATGAATAAGGAAATTCATCTGACAGGAGGCTACTATTGTGAAATCGAGAGAAGTATATACAGGGCATCAAGGAAATTATATCCTCTTTTAATATATAAACGCACCGAGCGTAGCGAGTGTGCATCCGCCGGAGGCTGTCGAATTCTCATGCAGGTTTATATTAATATTGATGAAATTAGCATGAGAATTTGACATCCTAACCGTAATAGTTAATAATGAGGGGCAAAATAACTTACCCCTTCATATTAGATCTATATTATGATATGATAATTCTGGTAAGTATCAATCGCTAGGGTAGTGATATTGGAACGCAATTCCACCGGCACCTCTACATTGACATGAATGTATAAGACATAATTCGTAAGTCAATTGTGCTTTAAAAAAGCTCTAGGAGAGAATGCATAACCTTCTTGGTTGTTTCATGGGGACGTAAGGATATTTAATAAATTTATGGGAGGATAACTAAATATGAGTTTAGAAGAAATGAGAGTAGATTGTGCAATAAAGCAAAAGAAAGGATTACATTTTATTTTAGCATCTGTGTTGATTTGGACTGGTGTATTAATTGTTCATTTAAGTGATCTCCCAATTCTTACAAAGAATTTATTTACATTTTGTTGTACTGCTCCATTATTACCACTTGCATACTTTATATCTCTACTTATTAAAGTTGACTTCCAAAACAAAGGAAACCCTTTAACAAATTTAGGAATTTTATTTTCAATTAATCAAATTCTATATCTACTTATTACAATGTGGGTATATTCAACAATACCTGATAAAATGTTAATGGTTTTAGCAATGATTTTTGGAGCACATTTATTGCCTTTTGGCTGGTTATATAACTCTAAAAGTTATTATGTTTTGTCAATTGTAATCCCAATTACCATTTTAATAATTGGCTGTAACTTTGAGCCATATGTTACTGCGATAACTATGCTATGTTTTGAAATTATATTTAGTATTTTACTAATAAATGAAGTGAAAAGGCAAAAAATATCATAAAAATACTGCTATTGTATGCAAAAAAGAAGAATAATTATATGACATTAAGTTGCCCTTATGCTAAATTATATACCCTTTGTTAAAATAGGTAACTCCCCTATCACCCCTTTAATAAGAAGATAGAGGATTTACCTATTTTCTTGGATAGCAGCCAAAATAATTAGAATAATCCAGAAGCATCATCTATAAAGGCTTTGTTTCACCGATACTTAGAGCACTCATGTAACACAAGTCCACGTCCCCTTTAAATGAATGTATATATTGGCCTTCAGGAGCCTTCAGCTCTACTAATTGCTTATCTGGAGCATTATCAACCCCTCTACCGGAAAACCTCTGCTCACGCCCATTATTAAGTTTGACTGTGATTTGACATATTACATGACGTCTGTCAAAAATACTTTTAGTATATGAAATACCCACTATTTTTTCATAGGGAGCAATCTCACAAAACTCATGCATATCACCACCATATCCACCGATCTTATTCCTTTGTCCGTCGTTATATACAAATGTAGCGCTGTCAATTATTTCTCCGATATGAAACTCTATACGCGTGAATGTTGAGGCAATTGGTTCTGATCGTACCTGCTTTTCAAATAATGGTTTGTATATACTATTATATAGTTCTTGATTTGTGTAAAATTGAAAACCTATTTCCCACTGTTTCTCTTTTGCAGGGTTTGAATTATCACGGCCCTTTCCATCCAGACTGTAAAGAAAGCTCATAATTTTCGGATCAACGGGAATGGTTTTTGCCATAGGAATATTTTTGCGAGTTATATCACAGAGCTGCGTATTCCCCGTCGAAAGCCAGAAGTTATCTTTTGTTTCAAGCAATATGTTACCGTTGTGATCTTTGATTTGTATCCAATCACATTTCCATCCACCGCCAGGAGTATGTCCGCTCATGCGGGCTGTAATCCTATCAATTTTTTTAAGGTTCACATTCTCCGGAACAATAAAGTCATAGGTATCTTCGTCACCATATTCAAAATCATTATAATAAGGTTTATCACAGAGAACCTCATAAATCCTCCCCTTATACCGTATACCAATATAAACATTATTGTCCGTGCCTGCACCCAAACAACAGCCGGTCTTCACAGTCAAAGATCGAATTTTGGCTGCCGACAATGTTGTAGAACTAGCATATTCTGAAGCGGTTGCTGATCTATCTCTAAGGATTTTGTTTAAATCAAAAACGGACATAAGGTGCAGCTTGCCCATATTAATGCACTGGTATACCGCATGAAAGCTTTGCTTTGTGGTATCACATTCAATACCGTAATTGCCGAAATCCAAGTCAAGCTTCGCGCTGATGTTTGTTTCACTAAACAATTGACCGTTGTCAAGATAAGTTTTGGGATCTTTAAAAATGCAATTAATTTGAGCTATAGCATCCTCTATCTCAGTATAACTTTCTCCCGTGATTGCTTTTACTATAGCAATCATAAAGTCTTTAAAGATATTTTTTATATAATCTTTGATTGGTTTTAAAATATTAAGTTCATCAATGAATTTAATGACTTTACCTACAAAATCAGGAATGCCCACCATGCTGGTTAAATTCAGTATAATCCAATTTTCAAGATACCCCTGTACCATGTCAATTTTATTCTGATTGTTGCCACAAAAAATCCTTGCGGTTTTCGCCCAAACTTCTAACCATGACAATATACCATTATCAACATCCTTTTCCCAATGCTGAACATATTCGGTCACTTGGGTTGTCATCCCTATTGCAGTGGTATTTAATAAGTCATGTACATTATTTCTCAGCATGGTAAATTTACCAGATAGATTCATCATGCTATCCGGAGCAAGACCTATGGCATCGTTACAATAAAATGTATCCCTGATAAAATCTATAGGCGGTGAAACACTCATATTTGCCCAAAGAGGCACTTTACTGTCCATATAACTCTCAACAAGTAAATGCCTTGCTACAATTTTGGCTTTTTCAGCATCTTTTATTATTTCTTCATATGGTGGAAACCAACCACCAGCATAAGAATTTACATATGCGTGGCCGAACATATCTCCAGCATAATGGAACATAAATCCTAATGCAAAGGAAAGGTTCTTGTCATAGTCATCCGGAATGGAATAAGTTAGACGCTCAAACATTAGGTCAAGCCATTTCCCTGACTGTTCAGGATGAATGACTGCTTGCCCAAAAAGCATATCGGGATAGAAGTCCGGTCCAACAGCGCCAGCACGAAATGCCGATGGGAATTTCAATATTGCCGTTCTAAGTTCGCTAGCAGGAGCAAAATTACCGATTCCCGGTAAAATGAGTGTCCCTCTTTTCAAGTCTTCAATAAGCAGATTAGCCATAAATATATGTGTTTTACTTTTCATTTTTTTCCTCCCCTAATGGTTAATACTTCTTAATCAATCGCTATTGTCTTTCTAACTCCATTTTCATCTACTTCAAAGCCGTCTATTTTTGTGCTGACAGCAAGTGAGCCATCGGTATGGAAGTAATACCATTTGTCATCAATCTGAATCCACTCACCCGCCACCATGACAGCATCCTTTGTGAAATAATAGCGTATATTATTGTCTTGCCCTATGCTCAGCCAGCTAGTAAGTGCCTTACCATCCTGATAGTACATCCACTGTCCACTGTCATTCATTGCCCAGCCTTGAGCGGTGGCAGGGTCTAGAGTTAGCTTAATATAGCGGTACATCAGGGCGCAGAACTCGCCACGGGTGATATTGATTCTGGGATTGAATTGATTCATGTTTTCTCCCATCATAATACCTGCCTGTTGCAAGGCCGCTACTGCTTCCTTACAATTGCTGCTGATGTTGCTTTCGTCTGTGTAGATGACTTTCTCACGAGTTACAGGCAGGGTAAAGCCGGTAGCATTGACATAGTTTATCATAATAACCGCCATTTCCTCCCGGGTAATGGCTCCGTCAGGATTGATGTAGTTGTCGGTACCCAAAAGGATACCTTTGTTGTATGCCCATTCCATATAGGGCTGGCAGGGGTCTCCTGTATTTACATCACTGAAGCTACTGCTCTTGTAGCCTGTCACGTCGACACCTGCCAATCTTCCAAGTGCTATTACCAACGTCCTACGGGTAATGGCGGTGTCTGGGGAGAAGATAGCTCCAGTGGTTCCGGAAAGTAATCCCCCTCCTACCATATAGTCGATGCTTTCCTTTGCCCAATGCTTGGATATATCTATAAACTTGGTACTGGGGACCTTATAACCTATTCCAAATACCGAAATATGATCAGTGTTAAAAATAATGCGGCCTTTATTAGCATCATAAGCGGAGTTAGAAATACGTTGGGCCTCGCCTCTGCTATCTACATACACAGCAAACAAATAACCTGGGTTTTCATTTTTGCCCGGTGTATAGGGAAAGGCAAGAGTAGCTCTGCCGCTATTAAAATTTGTAATTATTTCAGTTTTATTTTTTTTGACATAACTTATGGTCATATTGTAAACAGGCCTGTCACCAATTACAGTTTTTGCTTTTTTTGAGAGTTTATTTACTGGAGTAAGTCTAATAGTGACATCTCCTGTGCTCTGCTTCTGTATTTCCTTTAAAGATGCCAAATCAAAACTCATGGATACAAATTTTCCGTTAATCTCAAACCCCTTGACGCCTGCGTCTATGAGGTTTTTAAGCACCTGCTGAGATAATACTACATCCAGGGAACTTGCTTTATCCACCAGATCAATGTTCACAGCAATGGTAATCCCATTTTCCGTTTTTCCTTGTGCCTTTCCTTGTGCCTGGGCTCTTTTAATGGCCTCCTTGATGGAGGTTTTTGATAGGGTTACTGTAGCATGACCCTTTTGATCTATGGCTGTCTCAACATGAAAGCTGACACTTAGCGGATAATTTATCTTTTTAGCCGGCTGTGTGACAATGGGAACAGGACTTGTAGGACCAGTGCTATGTGAGCTACCGCCGGAAGAAGGGGCATTTGTAGTAACACGGACAATGGGGCCGTCCGTCGTCCACACATCGTCTGCGTTGCCAGCTTGAACCTGAAAACTGTAGGTAGTCGAGGCGGAAAGCCCGCTCACCTCATAGTTTGTAGTCGTGCCACTTAATGTTGCAATCAATGCTCCATCCTGATAGAGCTTATAACCAGTGATTGCCGTACTATCCTGTGCCTCTGTCCAAGTAAGGGTTACACCTGTTCTTGTCACATTAGAAGCATTCAAAGTACTACCAGCGGGCCAGACCGGAGCCACAGGCAGGACAGTGACAGTAATCCTTTCTGTTGTGGAGGAGGTATCATGAAAAGCAATGGTGATATCTGTTGTCCCCACAGCAAGGCCGGTGACAGTAATGGCGCAAGGTGTGACGACCTGTGCCGCACTGACAGAGGCAATACTGCTCTTCTCTACCGTAATGGAGGCTCCGGTTGCTGACATAACTCCCTGTCCAAAGGCTACACTAATGTCCTGCCTTCCATTTTTGAAAACAGTCAGGCTTTTCGGTGAAACAGATGGAGTCAAGGGCTCCTCCTCCGTAGTGAAGCTGCGGCCGGTATCGGAAGTCATCTCATTGCCTGCCATATCCTGAAAACCGAAGATAGATATGCTGTAATCCGTGGAATAGGAAAGGCTGTGGTAGGAAATTGTATAAATCCTGCTACCCGTCCAGCTTCCGCCAGCTGCATCCAGTGTAATAGACGAACCGCTGCTCGTCGTCAGGGTCACCGTTCCTGTATGGGGAGACATGGGTTCATCGAAAATGACCGTAATAGTTCCACTGACCGGCACGTTGGCTGCGCCATTTGCAGGTGTGACAGAAACAACCGTCGTTGGTGCGGTATCCACCAATATACCTGCGGTGTTTGGGATGCTGTTCAGTGTCAACAGTGCGTTCATAGCCTCACTTTGAATGGTACCGCCATTCAGATGAATGGAAGTATCCAGAGAAACCCCATCCGAATCGCTGTCGCCTGAGATTATCGTATATTGGAAGACAAGGGAGGCCGTTCCGTTGCCGGACAGATAAGTGGCACGCACCGTACTGCTTCCCAGAGTAATGGGTAAATACGGTGTTCCGCCGCTGGTATCAACTATAACAGCTTTATTGAAATTGAAAGTAAAATCAAGGACATCCCCTATCTTATAGTTTCCGTCTGCCGGAACAAGAACAGAAGTGACCCCTACCGGAATAAGGATAGAAATCTCAGAGCTTGCTGTCTTCGCACCACCAGAACCGGAATTGCCATTATCATTTATGGTAACCGACAGCGTCACAGGCGCAGGCACATAAGGCGCACTGGTGTAGGTCAGATTGCCAGCCGCTAGGAAAGAGTTAAGGTCTGCCATGCTTCCTGACAGACTCAGATTAGTTGTTCCCGAGCCTATGGCTGCCACTCCCCCTTGGGATGTGGCTGTCAGCGTACCGCTGGTAATGTTGAAGGTAGCTGTAACAGAACTACTTTCTGCATCCGGATCGGCAAAGGATATACCTGTGACAGCAACCTGGTTACCAATATTTGCGTTAAAGGTTGCCGGAGAGGTTATGGTTGGTGCTTCGTTCACATTTGTAATGGTAATAACAAATGCCTTTTCATAATATAATCCCCCCGCATCTGTGCTCCTTATGCGGAAGCTGTAGCTGTTTTTGCTTTCATAGTCCGGTGTAACATTCAACTTCAGTGCCTGATCAGCGACAATAAAGGCAGAGTTGTCCGTATCTCCGTCTCCGCTTACGAGGGAATAGGTAAAAGTATCACCTGTATTTGCATCTGTGGTTAAGAAATCGCTGCAGACACTGCCCACCGCATTGTTCTCTTCCACAGTGCTGGCTGACAGACTGATATCTGTGGGTGCCTGGTTTAAAGTATATGTTCCGGAAGGTGTACCACTAACAGTCGTAACCGAGCCCACATAACATTCGCCTGCCTCCGTTGTCACCGCTGTAACTACCGAGTCCTTTGGCAACCAGAGGTATAGCTTACCGAAACTATCGGTGTATAGGTCGTTTATACCATAGCTGCCTGGGCTTGTAGCCAGGGAGGTGATCTTTGTGGCGGTACTGATACTATCCAGTACGATTGTAGCGGGGTAGACCGTGGCTGAGCCATTGCTGCTGCCGTTGGTGGGTGTGTTCCTCATATTGGAAGTCATCACTGATCCGCCAGCGATGACGCAGGACCCGTCACTACCATTGTAGCCAGGGCCAATACCGTAAGAGTAAGAGCCACCTATGGCTGTGACCGTACCGCCATAAATATTGGTACTGCCGCCGATGCCCAAGTAACCGCCCCCAATACCCGCACCGTCAGATCTACCTATGGCTGTGACCGTACCGCCATAGATATTGGTAATGCCGCCGTCGCCCATGTAGCCGCCCCCAATTCCTGCACCTCCACTACCACCACCTGTTGCCGTGACTGTGCCGCCATAAATATTAACTTTACTGCCGAAGCCATCCTTTTCACAACCGATGCCTGCGCCACCGAAAGTTCCGGTGCTCTTAGCAACGATTGTACCACCATAGATATTAATTGTACCGGTAGGAATTGCATTATAGGCATCTAGGCTCGCTCCTATTCCTGCACTGTCCTTGCCGCCCGTGGTGTCCAAGGTGCCTGAACCCTTTGTCTGGCCGTAAATCGTCAGACTATTGTTGCCGATGACTTCAATACCCGCTTTAGTGCTTCCTGTTACCATTAGGAGTGCTCCATCTGCTAAAATCAGCTTGACATCGCCGTTTACGGTAAGGGTTCCCGTGGACACAGTGCTATTAACAACATACCAGCCGTCTGTCAGGGTCATAAACGAACCATCAACCACTGTGGCTGTAACAGTCTGAATAACACCGTTTGAGTCCAAATAAGCAGTATTGGTTGCCGCAAAAGACGCCGTTGGAAGCATGACCAGCACAATGACCATGCTCATCAACAAGCTCCAGAATCGTTTTCTAATCAATTTCATTACATCTTACCTCCTTATATGGTGTTACCTTTATTGTCTTCTACGTATCACAGGCATATCGCTATGTCTCCTATCTTCTTGATTATATAAGAAAATCTTTATCAATAAACAAAATGGCGAAATTGACACTTATTATGGCGAAATTAGTAAAAATGATAAAAAAAGACAGGTGGATATCCTCCATCTGTCTTTGTAGTTCCAGTTTCACTGATATAATAATATTTTAGTAACCATCTCTCCCATTGATTCGGAAGTAATTAATCCGAGTGTGATACGGGAAAGGCAGCCATAAGTGTAAACACCATCTCACTGTGCTCCGTTTTGACATAACCGCCGCATGCTTTCACCACCTTCTGAATATTTTGCAAGCCGATACCGTGGCTGGGTGTTTCCTTTGAAGAGAGATACTGGCCATCCGTCTGCTTAACCGTGCCATTGTAAGAATTTACAATTTTAATAAGAAGCTGGCCATTCATCGTCCCGGCTTCTATTGAAACAAACCGGGCCAACGGGTTCCCAAGCTTTATGCAGGCCTCCATGGCGTTTTCCAGCGCGTTGCCCAGGACGACGCAGAGGTTACTGTCGCTGACGGAAATCTCTTTGGTAATCCGACATGTGCAGTGAAAATGGATTCCTTGTTCCTTAAGCCGTAGGGAGTAAAATCCTAGAATAGAGTTTGCCACCGCGTTTTCACAGAATACCGGCAGTGGCTCTGTGTCTACTTCTACGGCGTATTTATCTAAAAAACGGCTTAGTTCCTCATATCGTCCCTCGTCGGACAGGCGCCCCATCACGCTGACAAAATGGCGGAAGTCGTGTCGGATGGCCCGGACTTCATTAATCTGGGTGCTGAGCGCATCATAATACTCCGTCTGCATGGCAATCTGCTCCCTTGCCGACGCCAAATGTACGGAAGAAACGGCAAATTCACGGGAAATATCCGCCACCTGTATGGATGCAACTAAACTGAGGGTCATCAGGTAGCCAGTAAATAATGCCAGCAGCGCCAGAGACAAATTCCAATACATGTTGCCATTGATGTAATAGCAATCAATAATCAATCCAGTAATGGCCAGAACTGCACCCCAGTAAACCAGTAGACCGTATTTTTTCATCTGCTGCCGGTGGATATAAATCTTGAAAAATGCATAAATTTCCATCAAAAAGGCACATACGGGAAGCACAATAGTCAGATGCCGGTTATAGAAACCATGGGGAATAAAAAGATAGAGCAGATACAACACCACATAATACAGCAAAAGCCCCAGCTTTTCCTTTCGAGAAAACCCAATTCCTAAAAGCTCCTGTATCAGAAAAACGAGCAGGTACTTAAATGCAAAGGAGAGCAGAAACATCAGCGGATTTGAGGCTTCGTAGGAAAGGCCAAAGAACACAGTGCTCTGCCAGAACCCGTAAAATTCCGTGGTTAGCATAATGCGTAGCAGAACAAATAATCCGATGACCGGCAGCCAAATGGAGCGCCTCACCGTCCGGAAGGATAGGATGTACCCCACAAGCAAGATGAAAAAAGAAAACAGTGCTGTACCGAACAGGAGAAAGCGCAGGTTGTTCCTAACACTGCTGTCCTGTACGGTGCTTTCGTATTCCGATATCACGGGGGCCATGTACAATCCTGCAAATCTCGTAGTCGCCACCTCAATGACTACCTCATGCTTCTGATTTGCAGTAAGCGTCACTGGAGAAAGACTCACCTTGGTTGTTGTGATAACCTCGGCAGGATTTTCCGACACAATGCCGCTTTTCGCAGTCAGCGTCCCGTCGATAAACACCTGATAGGCACTGCCAAAATCCGGGATATGTATTGTTACAGGCCTTGAAACCTGCAAACCTTCCACCCTGAGCCGATAGCTTGCGTATCCGTCTGACGGCAGATAGGTTCCGTTAATTTTATATTTTGACCAATAGTCTGGCACATGAATTAGAAAATCCGGTACGTCCTCCTGCTGGGGTTTTGTAACAAGGAAGCGGTTCCAATAAAACTCCCATTCGCCGTCAAGAACTGCTCGCTCACCATCAGCCAAATTGCTAAGATGAATATTTGCGTTCTCCGCTGTGGATACTCCACTTATGCTGTGATACAGCAGCGTATAGACCACTGGAAGATGGGACACTACGAGGGCGAAAAGCATTCCCAAAATCAAAAGAATTTCCATGTATCTCGGTCGTTTCATAGGGTCTGCCCCCCATTCATCTGTGAAAATAGGCAGGCATAGTACCGTTCTTTCGCTTCTTTTACGTATTTTCTAGAAATGCTGACCATTGTCTGTCCGACTCGAAAATAGGCATCTCCAGCTTCCATCACATGGGCGAGGTTTACGAGAAAGCTCTGGTGACAACGGAAAAAATACTGATTCGGCAGCTCTTTCATCATTTCCTCGAGCTTTCCATAGCACTGCAAGATACTTTCGTTGGCAAGATGGAACAGAAGGATCTTATTCTTGCTTTCAATATACCAAATCTGCCGGCAATCAATGCTATGCACAGTTCCCTTGTACTGAATACAGATTTTATACATGTTATCTTTCTTAAGCTCATCTAGCGCACGATTCAGAACGGTGTACAGACGCTCCAGATCAAAGGGCTTGATGATGTAGTTGAAAGCAAACACTTCATAGGCCTGGGGGTAATGCTCCTTGCTGGAAGAAAGAAATATAATTTTCAGATCTTTTTGTATGTCTCGTATTTTCTGCGCAGTCTTGATACCGTCCAACTGTGGCATGTAAATGTCGAGAAACAGAAGATCGGCGGTGAAGTTTCCCTCCAAAAGTTCATCCATTAACATTTTTCCACTGGAATAGGATATGATTTCAAATAAAGGGTCATAAGCAAAAAGGGCATTTGACAATTGTTCAATGTCCTCTATCCTATCGTCGCAGACCGCTATTCTGACAGGCATAAACACCACCTCCATTCGTTTATATAATAAATAATTATGCTATATTTGAGTGCAATTTCTAAATGATTTTATGACTGCTTATCCTAATGGTGGAAATAGCCAAGGACAAAGGGTGTTTTTAAGTTCTCATCTTCATAAATATTCTTCTCTATCCATTAATTGCTGGATTTAATTAATCAATAGCTGAATCATAAATAACATGACAATGCAGGTGTTTCATCTGTTGGAATGCACCTAAGTACATTTCTACTTTACATGCACCCTTTAAATTAATGACTTCTTGTGATGCAAGTTTAATAACCGATAAAAATTCTAATTTAAGTTCATCATCTTCATCATTTAAATCGAAAATAGTTGGAATATGTCGTTTTGTTATTATAACTATATGTACCTCAGCAAATGGCATATTTGAATGAAAAGCAATAACACCATCAGACTCATAAATAATTTTAAGTTGGTCACCTTGTGTAGGTAAGCTAGTTACCAGTTTACAAAATCCACATTCAAGTTCATGCATATTATTACCTCCATTAAATTAGTCTCATTATAAATTTACAATCATAAAATAAGAACCTCCTGCATGGTAATATTATACATTATATATTAGTTAGTATCAATATTTAACAATTTATTACAGCAAAGAGCCCATTCATACAAATGCTCTAATATATTAACGTCTAATATATGACGTCTAATATATTTACATTATTTTTTTACAGGAGTAATAAAAACAACGCCTATCACATACAAGATAAGCGGTTCTCAAAACTTGCTGACAACAATGGTTAATATAAAGATGATCCGAAAATAACGTTTGCGGAAGGATTCGAACCTTCGGTGCGAATAAACGCACACCACCTTAGCAGGGTGGGACCATAAACCTCTCGGACACGCAAACATAAGTGGATGGGGTAGGACTCGAACCTACGGTGTTTCCTTGTAACAGATTTACAGTCTGCCGCCTTCGCCGCTAGGCAACCCATCCTCAGGGTGACCAAAGGGACACGAACCCTCACGAGCAGATCCACAATCTGCTGGACTACCATTATCCTATGATCACAGTGATCCCCACGGGAATTGAACCCAGTATCTTCGGCTTGAAAGGCCGATGTCCTAACCTTTAGACTAGGGGACCATATCACAGGCTCACTTGATTTGAGCCTGTTTTTACTTACACATTCTTTGTTCCTCATGCACTTATCTCTACCTGAATATCTGTATCTAAGATTATAATATCATCTAGGTGCACTTGAAATATTGTGCCTAACACAACTAAATTATCTATGGTTGGCATTGCTGTTCCATGCTGCCACTTATAGATTGCCTGTGGAGTTGCAAAACCAAAGATATCCTGTAAATCCTTCACTGACAATCCTGCCTGTTGTCTCAAATTCACTATATTCTGTCCCGTCTTCACCATATTAATGGTTGGGATATTCTGTAACACTTCATTTTCCTCCTGTTCCGGCTCTGACCAAAACAGGATTGATCTTAGTCAGATGCCTTGAAATTATAAATTGGTTTCATCACATCAATGATATCTACAGATTCTTTGATTACTTCAATAATGTCTTCTATAGATTTGTATGCCATTGGTGCTTCATCTAATGTTGCTTCATTCACGGATTGATTACCGCCACCCAATGTTCCAAGACTTCGCTCTAACCATTTGGTGTTTTTCAGACTTCTGTAGCAACGAAGCTCCTGTAAATTAACCTTCTCCTGTCTACCTTCCCAGGTATTCATACCAGATGGTACAAAATGTGCAGCTTCATCCAGTTTTTCAAAATCAATATCTACATTTCCAAGATTTACGGTATACATTCCACAACCAATATCCACACCTACGACATTAGGTACTGCCTTATCCAAGATCGTCATAGTGGTTCCAATGGTACAACCTTTCCCTGCATGAACATCTGGCATAATTCTAATGGCACTGCCTTCTGTAAATTCGTAATCACACATTCTTCTGATCTGTTCAATTACTTCATCCTCTACTACCTTTACATAGCAGAGTGCTGTATTTACTTTACCTCTAATTTCAAACATTTCTCTCTTCCTTTCTGCAATAACACAAGTGGTAATGCCCATATGAGATTTGAAACCATAAAAAATACCGCCTATCACATACAAGATAAGCGGTTCTCAAAATTCTATGTAAAGATCTTGGATTTCCTGCAACATATTATTGCCTGGAAGCGATCTGTTTCATACAGTTTTGCCCTTTGCTCTTACCTTATATAAGCACATGAAATCTAAGCTCTGCTCTATGTTTTTAAGCAATGCTTCATTATAACTTTCACTATTAAGGTAATATACAAATAAAACTGTCATCATGATTTTTTCCTTTCAGGACTCTTGGTCCGCCTTTTCACTTTCTATATCGTACTATATCATGGAATTCTTTAGTTGTCATTATACTTGTGGTATAAAGAAGTTTCAATAACTTCTTCCTTTTGTATAGTGGCAATAAGTAAAAATTATTACCCCGTCAAGTTGACGGGGTATATTATAATCCTGTAGTATTCAAATATTATTAAATATGTTCATGAAGACCAATATTAATATGATATTGTAATAACTGGCTTGATTAAATCACTTGGCTTGTTTTTCATAAGTTCTAAAGCCTCTGGAATACTATCTAATTCTTCAAATTTATGTGTAAGCATACCTGAAACATCAAGTCTACCATTCATCATTAGATTTGCAAGACGTTCCGTACGCATACGGCCTGCAGGCATTAATCCACCTACTATTCTAATATGACCCATTCCTACTCCCCATGCTGCTCTAGGAATATTAACATAGTCACCACTACCCAAATAATTAACATTCGAAATAATACCGCCTGGCTTTACAGATTTAACAGCTTCTTCAAATGTACTAACATCTCCGCCTGCAACAATTACTTTATCAACGCCTTTACCATTTGTTAATTCCATAACTTGCTTGTCTATAGAGCCATTCTTGTAGCTAATAATATCTGTTGCCCCATATTCTTTTGCAAGAGCAACACAATTAGGTCTAGTTCCAACAGCTAAAATTCTACCAGCACCTCTTAAAGCAGAACCTTTTACAGCCATAAGACCAACTGGTCCTATACCAATAACTAATACATCTTCTCCATAAGCAACTTCCGCAAGTTCCACTCCATGAAATCCAGTAGGTACCATATCACTTAACATTGTTGCCTCAGCTGGATCCATACCTTCTGGTAATAATGCAAGATTTGCATCCGCTTCATTTACATGGAATGCCTCAGCAAATACTCCATCTTTAAAGTTAGAAAACTTCCAACCACCAAGACATCCGCCTGAATGCATAGCAAAGCCACGTTGTGCTTCCAAAGAGCCCCAATCCGGTGTAATAGCAGGTACTAAAACTTTATCTCCTACTTTGAAGTCTTTAACTAGTTCACCAACTTCAATAATTTCACCAACAGCTTCATGACCAAGAATCATATCAGTACGTTCCCCTACTGCACCTTCATAAACAGTATGAATGTCAGATGTACATGGAGCTAATGCTATTGGACGACAAATTGCGTCAAGTGGTCCACATTTCGTTACTTCTTTTTCTACCCAACCGGTTTGTCCGATTTTCTTCATTGCAAAGCCTCTCATATAAGTCCTCCTATAAATGTCAATAATCAAGTTAGTTTGTTACATATTTAACAATATAGCAAGACTTGCCTCAAATGTCAATGCTAATCATGCATTTTCCAGTACTTTATTAGGCTGTTATGACAGTCACCACCCTATTTTATCGGCACAACAATCTGTGTAAGCAATTCTCTAGCATCCCGACTATCATCATTCAAATAATAATTAAAAATCTTTCCTTGCTGTTCATATCCATGCTCTATAATCCACTGTATTATCTCAAACATTAGGGGATCAGTATCTTCATAAGGACCTAAGAATATGCCTGATACCGCTTTTTGAACAGGAATTGTATATCCTGTAATATCATCATTTCCCCTTACAGGTTTAGCAATAGGGAAACCCATCTCAACATCAAGGTTTTCTAAATCGTCATTATGATAGCATACAAAAGGACCACTGGATAAAAGAACTCCATTAAGCTCCACATATTCCATTATTTTCTTATAAGCTTGGTTAGCAGTATTCGGGTAATCATTAAAATTCATAGTTGTACGGATGGACAGAACATGCTGCTCTGGTTGCTCTATTAAATTTATTTTAGATATGATTGCCATTTCTATTACCCCCTAAATTATTTTTTTCCTCTTCGATAGTGATACATTGTTTACCATCTACTAATATTACATCAATGGTCACCTTAATCATAAGCCACTTGTATTGCTTCCCATACATGTATTATACACCTCCTAGATAAAAGAATAATACAGATATAACAATAAGGCTTGTTACACAATGCTCTTTTGAAAATACTTTTGCACTTTTCCTTCTTCTATCTTATGGTCACGAACATTGGCATCATCTAATACTTTCTTGAACTTGTCAAACAATCCCATATATTTTCTCCTATTATTTAAATTGTCGCTGTAACTTCGAAACCTACTATAACAATTCACCAATGGTGTTGTCAGTAAAGTACCTTCCAGAATCATTACAGTCTTAATATATTTATATATTCCATATTTTGTAATAACCCACAATGGTGGGATTCCTTACATAGCAGAAGAATCCTATGAGAATTAATTTCATTTGTAAAAGATATATATTTATGTACTTTTATGTAAGCTATCTATGTTTCAATTTTTATTATCAAGATTAGAAGAAAGTAGGAATATAAAATAATGCTTACAGAGAAATTTTATGAAGTTTTGAAACACGAAGGTGTGGTTTCCATCGTTTCTTGGACTCCTGCACAAGCCAATGTAACCTGTTCCTGGAATTCCTACCTGGTAGTAACTGAGGATGAAAGGATTTTAATCCCTGCCGCTGGAATGCATAGCACAGAAAATGATACAAAGATAAATAATAAAGTAAAACTTGCACTAGGTGCCAGAGAAGTCATGGGATTTAATAATTATCAGGGAACAGGCTTTGGTATTCATGGTACAGCCAAATTTCTTACGACGGGTTCAGACTTTGATATGATGAAGAAGAAATACCCTTTCTTAACAAGAGTTTTAGAAATCACTGTTACCTCTTCAAAGCAATTATTATAAAATACCTCTTTATACACAAAAATGGTATGTAGAAGACTTCTATCTAAGAGAAGCCTTCTGACATACCATTTCCTTCTTTGATTTTGCAAATACCCGTTTACAGTAAAATTTCTAATCTTTTTATTGGAGAATCTTTTCAAGATCTTCCGGTAATAAATAGTCTAATACAGACCCTTCTGGATTCTCTAAAAAATAAAACTCAGATACTATATCATGGTTATCCTCTAGCACGTATTCTATTCTTAGCATTGATTTATCACTAAATCTGTGATAACTATAATTTTCAAATACACATGATGACGGATCCTTCTCTATAATATCTTCCAGCCTCATTCCCACTGAAATATTTTCAAATATTTTTTTGTCAACAAGAGTTGAAGTAAGAAAACCATCAACTACATGATACTCTTCATTATTCTCTTCATAAAGTAAGAATAGATATTTATTATCCTCCACTAGTGTAACTGAATAAAACTTATCCTTATTATATCTAACTAAATCTACTATTCCGTCCGATTTCAATGTATTAATCTTATATACAACTGATAAAGCTGTACGTACTTCATAGGGAAGATTTAGTTCTTCTATATCAGTAGATAATTCTTGCTCTTTTAAAGTGGTTATATCTGACTTATTATCATACTGTAATTTAGTTTCTTTCCTACAACCCATAAGCCCAATTAGCAAGTAAGGAAGTGATAAGATAAGTATTAATTTTTTATATGTTTTTATCATAATATCCTAATCCCTTAATCATATAATGTATGGCACGTCTATAATAACTTGATGTAACCACAATGTATTTATCAGAAAAAGGCTTGATAATACATATCTCATGTAAATTGCTTAGATTTTTCCACTTACTGTTGAAGCATAAATACTTCTTCACAAACTATCCTGGTCTTTCTCAACATGCAGTTTTATTTCTGCTAAAGACGAAAGGTTTATTCTTCATCCATATTATTACATTTTTTGTATACTGTCAACATATTGTTAAATACATATGCTTGCAAGCTTGCCGATTCCTTTTACTGTTTTTTATTAAAGTATATACGTCTAGGTATACGGATTATCTGTTATCAACCTTCTCTGGATAAAGGTCATGGTTTGCCAAACGGTTAAAAGCAATTTCCTCCCATTTGGTGTTCGCCTGTCCATAGTTGCAATAAGGATCTATGGAGATACCGCCTCGAGGAGTGAATTTTCCCCACACCTCAATGTATTTCGGATTTAAAAGTTTAATCAAATCTTTCATAATCACGTTGACACAATCTTCATGAAAGTCTCCATGATTTCTAAAACTAAATAGATAAAGTTTTAATGACTTACTTTCAACCATCTTAACGTTAGGTACATAGGATATTGTAATAGTCGCAAAATCTGGTTGTCCTGTAATGGGGCAAAGAGTTGTAAATTCAGGGCAATTAAATTTAACAAAGTAATCATTCTCCACATGCTTATTTATAAACGTTTCCAGTATGTCCGGATTATAATTCATATCATATTTCGTTCCTTCTTTTCCCAATAAAGTAATTTTCATTGTATCTTCGTGATTTCTACCGTTCATGATTTCTTTCCCTTCTATATGGCTGGATCCTTTATACCATTTTTTTCAAAGGCTATGGCACGGTCAATGCATGTTCCACAAGTTTTACATGCTTTCTCTCCTCCTTCATAGCAGCTCCATGTCAATTCATAAGGCACCTTTAATTCTATTCCTTTTTTTACAACGTCTGCTTTTGCCCAGGACACAAAAGGAGCTTCAATACGTAGCTGCTTTCCACTTCCTTCATATATAGCTTCATTCATTGCATTATGAAATGAACTGCTGCAATCTGGATATGCATTTCCTGCTGCATCATCCCTATGTGCTCCATAATATATAATACTGCAGCCTTTGGATAAAGCAATACTGGCAGCTGAAGATAAGAACAAACCATTTCGAAATGGCACGTAGGTTGATACTGGATTCCCATTGGCAGCTGTAAGTTGTGTTACGTATTCCCCTTTTGGAATCTCCTCCTTCGAATGATCTAAAAGACAACAATCACTGTGTTCAAAGATCTTGGCTAAATCTAGGCAGATATATTCCACTTCATAATGTACTGCTATTTTCCTTGAAACCTCTATTTCTTTTGCATGCTTTTGTCCATAGGATATGGACAATGCAATTACATTTTCTTTACTATATTCATCAATTGCCAGCCCAAGGCATGTGGTACTATCCACTCCACCACTTAATAAAACCAATGCTTTCATTTTTACACCCATTCCTGCGCAAGTTTTTATGCGCATATAAATTTACTGTTCTACTTTAAGCGCATTACTAAACTAGCATCTGTCTGAAAACGGCCACGCAAAGTCGAAGTCTGTGTTTTCACAGCCACTTTCTTAATTCCTCTGGCGCTCATACAGCTATGGTATCCCTCAATCAAGACAGCCACATCTTTTGATCCGATAATTTCCTGCATAATTTCTGCAATATCCGAAGCAATTCGCTCCTGAAGCTGTAGTCGCTTCGATACCATATCCACTATTCTTACAATTTTACTTAAACCGATTACTTTACCATTTGGCACATAGGCTACCAAAACCTTCATATCATACATCAGTGCTAAATGATGTTCACAATAACTAAAAATATCAATATCTCTCACCAGGATTAAATCCTGGTTGCCTTGATCAAATTCTAAGTCTTTTTCAAATGTTTTACAAAACATCTGCGCAATTTCATGATTGCTATAATTCATTCCTTCAAATATTTCTTCATACATATGTGCTACACGCTCAGGGGTATCCTTTAACCCCTCACGGTCAGGATTATCCCCCAGTGCTAGGATAATACCTCTAATATGTTCTTGAATTGCTTCTTTATCTATTGCCATTTCCCCTCTACCTCATTTCTATACTTACAAATGAAATTATATTATTAGACACCCCTTTTATTTGGGTCCCATATCACTTTGTGCATTTGCAACTGCATAGTTACACCATTCATACCGTTATGTATTAGATAATCCACTATTTCTTCTAAATTAATTTTCCCAAAAACAGGGCTAATATATATATGACATCTCATTGTCAAATCATATGTGTTTATCACTTCCTTAGTACGATTTAAATCCTCCCTATCTCCCACCACAAATTTAACCGTATCTTTTTTGGTAAGTAGCTCAAAATTTGTAACCAACATGTTAGATTCCATTAAACTTCCCGGCAGCTTGTAATCCATGGTAAATGCAGGTGGATTATTGATACTAACAAAAGAATTTAACTCTACACTTCCGTTGGTTTCAATTTCAATATGCAAGAACTGATCTGCTGCAAGCAATTGAAGGAGTTGCAATATATCAGGTACAAGTAAAGGCTCCCCACCAGTCAAAGTCACATTTTTGATACCAGTTTCTTTAATATAATCATAGATTTCCTGCTCAGTCATAAATGTTAGTGGTGTATCATCCTCATTCACCCATGCAGTATCACAAAAGGAACAGGAAAGATTACATCCAGAAAATCTGATAAATACTGCCAATTGTCCTGCCAAAACCCCTTCTCCATTAATGCTCACAAATTTTTCAGCCACTTTATATTGTGCCACTATAATCCTCCATTGTATCTTGATATATAATTACAAGTTGTTTTAGAATTCTACTTCTCATAGGAAGCGCAATTACTTGGTGTTTCGTAAACTGTTGCGCTTTTCACCTGATATCCTCTAAGTTCCATTCTATCGTAAAAATATTTTGCCAGATTTTCAGCCGTTGGTCGAAAATCCAGTACCATAAGTTGAAAACCTTCCTCTTCTAAAGCCGCAACTGTTCCAGGTTTCAAGGTATTTCTCTCAATAATTAAGACATGATCGAGTAAATTCACTTCTTCTTTTATATCTTTCTTTAGCTGGGCAAAATCAACAAGCATCCCATTCAACTGCTGGTTGGTTTGTAATGTCAAGCTCTTTACTTCAATAACAACCTGCCAACCATGTCCATGTATATTACTACATTTCCCTTCATAGCCAGCTAAAAAATGTGCTGAATCAAAGCTATGTTGTGTTCTTAAAATATACATAATTTAATCCTTTCCAACATAATAAATTTTACTTGCGAAACACTGGTTCCACAAAGCGTCGCATTATGTGACTAATTCCTTTGCTTTCGCTGGTGTATCCTACTTGGAGAAAAAAAAATAGGCATAGAAACTATGCCTATTTTCGCTATCATACATTGATTAAATGCGTGAAATTATCCACTGTATCAATTCATATAATACTTAATAAAGCCCTAGTTTTGTTTTGAGACAGGATGGTGCTAATGAACTGTCTTTATTATGTTTTAGAAATTATACCATTTTCTACTAAGTAATGTCAAGCTAACCTGCGCTCTAAGTCAGCTGCCTCTATGAATATATAACTAATAGCAGAAGAAATAAAACCTACTAGTGCTAGGACATTAGGGTGTGAGGAGGCCATAATAACTGTACTCATTCAATTCCCATAATACTTAATAAAGACCGATGACTCTTTCGCAATTTACATCAGTTCAACACGCCCTGATTTCTTTTAGGTAAAAGTCACTGCCACTGATCATCTCATACTCTTCACACCCACACTCCGGGCATACTCTTGCATGTTCCAATAATGGATATACTTTGCCACAACTCCTACAAATTCCATTGGCTGTAAGTATCTCTACTTCTAATTTGGTATTTTCAAGGACGGTACCATCTACCGCAGCTGGGAAGCAGGCCTTAAGATACCTTGGAACCACCGAAGACAATTCACCTACTTGGAGGACAATGGCCTCCACCTGGGAAAGCTGGTTTATTTCCACCACTCTCAATACCTTATCAACAATATGGTACATGATACCCAATTCATGCATCGCTTATTTTTTCCTTCCAAGAACTTTTTTGACGGTTATCTTCGCTTTACGCTTAAGTACATGAGGTATAATTGCCTTTTTTATGCCCAGGAACTCTACCCCTTTACCATCATAAACACGTTCCAGAGTAATGGCATCAAACTTACATTTTGTGGCACACATTCCACAACCTACGCACATGTATTCATCCACTACAGTAGCACCACAGCCAAGACAACGCTCCGTTTCCTTTCGCATCTGTTCTTCGGTAAAGGCTGCCCGAATGTCACGGAAGGTCTTCTTCCCTTCCTGACCGTCAATCTTTGCCGCTCTCTGTCTAGGCGTTGTGTCATAGCTATCAAAAATAACTGCTCTCTTATCTAATTCAATATATTGGCGACGACTGCGGCCAATTAATAAATCCTGTCCCACCTGAACATAACGATGTATCGATATAGCTGCCTGCTTTCCTGCTGCAATGGCATCAATTGCAAAACGAGGCCCGGTCACCGCATCTCCGCCTGCAAATACATCGGACTGATCCGTCTGATAGGTGATATCATCTACCTGGACGGTATTATTGGGATTTATAACAACCTTGCTACCCTCTAAAATACCACACCAGTCAATAGACTGACCAACAGATAGCAGAACATAGTCTGCTTCTACTATCATCGTATCCTTTTCATCATACTTAGGAGCAAAACGTCCATTTTCATCAAAAACACTAACACAAGCCATTAATTCAATTCCTGTTATCTTGCCATTCTCTCCAATAATTCTCTTAGGTCCCCACGAATTATTGATTATAATGTCTTCACTTTCAGCCACTTCTATCTCTTCGTCAAGGGCTGGCATTTGATCTCTATTTTCCAGACAGAACATACTGACTTTATTCCCGCCGGCACGAACTGCCACACGGGCTACGTCGATAGCCACATTACCACCACCGATAACGACTACGTTACCGGAAATGGTTTCATTTTCATTCTGGTTGACACGTGAGAGAAATTCTATTCCGGAAACTACACCTTCATAATCTTCTCCTTCTACACCAATCTTCCTACCCTTCTGTGCTCCGATTGCCAAATAGAAAGCCTTATATCCATCTGCCCTTAACTGATCTAGAGTTATATCTTTTCCTACTTCTAGTCCAGTTTTGAAGGTAACACCCAATTCTCTTAATACATCGATTTCTGCTTCCACAATCTTCTTCTCGAGAACGAAAGAGGGAATTCCAAGGGTCAGCATTCCGCCAATTACCTTTTCTTTTTCAAATACCGTCACATCATATCCATCTATAGCTAGAAAATATGCGCAGGATAATCCAGCCGGGCCAGATCCCACAACAGCAATCTTTTTATCACTGTAATTATTACGTTTCTTAGGAATAAACCGGGTATCTTTGTTCAAATCTTGATCTGCAATAAAGCGCTTGATATCATCAATTGCGATAGGTTCATCCAAATCCCCTCTGGTACAAGCATCTTCACAACGCTTGTTGCAAACATAGCCACAAACTGCAGGAAATGGATTTTCCATTTTAATAAGTTCAAGAGCTGCCTCATACTTGCCCTGAGCAGCCAATTTTATATATCCCTGAACCGCAATGTGAGCAGGGCAGTTGGTTTTACAAGGAGCCGTACCCGTATCCACCACTTCCTGACGGTTGGTCCTGTAATCTATGTTCCAATCTTTTTCGGTCCAAGCATTGTTTCTCGGGGTATAGGTTGTTGTAATATTCTCTGTAACAGGTCCACTGGAGCAAAGTTTCTGTCCCAGCTTCATGGCATTCATAGGACAATTTTCCACGCATTGGCCACAGGCCACGCATTTTTCCTTATCTACCTTGGAAACATAATTAGAACGCACCATATCTACATTCTTATACATAGTTCCGGAACGGAGGGACAGACATGAACATCCACAGCAGTTACAGATAGCATGGGTTTTACCGGATCCGTCAATATTGGGAATCTGGTGCATCAGACCATTTTCCTCTGCCCGCTTAATAATTTCAAAAGCTTCCTCCCTAGTAATTTTACGTCCCCGTCCTGTACGGATATAATATTCTGCTGCATGTCCCATCTGAATACACATATCCTCTTTCAGATGACCGCAGCCCTCTCCCATGGCTTCCCTGTCAGTACGGCAAGAACAAGGAGAACAGGAGAAAATCGTATTATCATTTAAATATTTTGAAACCTCTTCATAGCTGGCCCTGCGGCTATTGCCTTCGATAGCCGTCTCAATAGGAATTACCCTCATGAGACCAATTCCGGGAGGAAACATACCTGCACTCATAGGCCCTCTAACTCTTCCGTATGCCTCCATGGCATAGGCTACAACAGGATATTTCTTCACAACATCCAGATTGTTTACAATCATCTCCATAATACCCGGAATCCAGCTCTCTGCATGCCAGAAGGTATCCACTCCATCGATAACATTAACAAAACAAGTGCCGTATACTGCCAACTTCATCATCTGCTCCTGGCAGTATTCCTCGGATTTCCCCATAATCCCAGCCATTTCCTTAGCAGTTCTCTTGGTATGATATCCCATGGCCAGGCCTACTTCAGCCATGTCATCATCAATACCGGCCTCCAAAATAACATATTCCGGATCATCCCACTGATATCCGTTCTTTTTTGGATCCTTCCGCCCCAGCATATTTGCCAGAGCCATTACTTTTTCATTATACTTACATTCATACCCTTCGGGAAAATACATCTTTGTAATTACTTGCTCCATGGTCTTACTCTCCTTTGACCTCTCTATACAACCACTTTGTCCACGCTTCTATACCTTCTCCTGTTTTAGCGGATATGGGAAATATGGCAATGTTAGGATTTAATTTTTTGACCCTCTCCACACACAGATCCAGATTAAAGTCAAACACTCCCATAGTATCAATTTTGTTGATAAGCAGAGCGTCAGATATCTGGAACATCAATGGATATTTCAGAGGTTTATCATCCCCCTCCGGAACGCTTAGGATCATTACATTTTTTGTAGATCCTGTATCAAATTCAGCTGGACATACCAGATTTCCCACATTCTCCAGAATAACCAAATCCGTCCCCTTGGCATCAAGTCCCTCAAGACCCTGTCTGGTCATATCTGCATCCAAATGGCACATTCCGCCCGTATGTAACTGAATTACCTTCACTCCAGTTTCAGAAATAGTTTTTGCATCCACATCAGAATCAATATCTGCCTCCATAACTGCAATGCTAAGTTTGTCTTTCAGACGATTGATGGTATTAACTAATGTAGTTGTCTTCCCTGCTCCCGGAGAGCTCATTAGGTTAAGCAAAAAGGTGTTCTCACTTTTTAACTGCTCTCTAAGACGCTGTGCGTCCTTGTTATTGTCCTCAAATATACTTTCTTTGATTTTAAGGATTCGAAATTCTTTCACTCTTCTTCCCATCCCTTTCAATTATTCTGCCAGTTTTACTATTGTCTTGTATTCTTTTAAGTCTGTGTATAGTTCACCCTTGTAAGGATTACGTTTTGTCTTTTTCCATTTATAAATCATATAAACCACTACAGCAATGTTAACTACCAATGCTAAAAAGCTGATTACAAAATATATGGTAGGATTATAGGTTGAGTCTACACGCCATTTTCCAAAATCCTGGAATAAGGGGAAGGTCTGGGCAAACATACACCACAATGCCAATGTCTGAGCCCGATGCTGCAACCATGCACCCTTACCAACTGTAAATGCACACAGGGTCGGTGCCAACAGCAGTGCAAATCCACAATACCATGCGTGGTGGGGCAAGCAATTATATGTATAAGCAAAATTCCATAAATCATATGCAAGAATATAAAACCATAGCATATCCGGCCAAAGCATATCCCGGCTGCCATCTTTTTTTGTCTTCTTCTTAATCTTAATACCAAACCAACCTGTAATAATCACAATATTTAAGATACCAGCAATTCCATTCATAAAGTTCCAAGATCCACCCATCAGCATTACAGGTGCATCAGCGGTTATATCTTGAGCCATTACAGCATACTTGCTACCCACTTCAAAATCACGTATTACCGCTTCTAAAATATTGATAGCCAGTATCAATGGTGGAAAGCAAAGAGCTATTTTATTGTTAGCCAATGCCCATTCCTTACCTGTTTTCTTGTTGGTTCCACGTACATGGCGGATACACCAAAAACCAATACAGCCAGCTGTGGATGAATACACTTTCGCCAAATGGAACCAGTCTGTGTAAGTTTTTTCCTTCATCACTGTAAACCACAGTAGGGAAAGTAAAACTGGTAATACCATAAAACCAACAATTCCAGCTACCTTAAATCTGCGGGTAACTTCGTTCAGCAAAAACAGAATGAGAAACACACCAATCCACACCAGCCAAACACTTAGGAACCCTGCACCTTCCTCATAATTAAACCGAAACATAATCTTCTCCTCTTTGTAAAAAGCGCACTTTTTAAATTCTGGTCATACCAGTAGTGCAATTATATTTCAATTCTATACAATTCTTAATAGATTGTCAAGTATTTGTCAAACTTCCTGGATTAGTCTAAATAGGGATATTGAATTTGTCTATTTAGGGATATGCTATTGATTTTTATTCCATATTATGATATTTTTTTGATATCTGGTTATCCCAGTTTAGGGAGTTATATCAGACTTTAGAAAGGAATACAAATGGACTTTACTAAATTAAAAGCCCCTACATTAAAGGAACTCTTTGTCAGGGAATTAGAAACTATGATTCTGTCAGGAAAATTGAAAATTGGTGAGAAGCTTCCACCTGAACGCATCCTGGCTGAACAGATGCAGGTCAGCCGCGCTGTGGTAAACAGTGGAATTGCGGAACTTTCCAGGAAAGGTTTTCTTAAGGTAAAACCCCGTTCTGGAGTATTCGTCATAGATTATCGCCGCTATGGTACCGTAGAGACACTTCTCTCCATCATGAATTACAACGGCGGACACCTTCGCCGGGATGAGATTCGCTCTATCTTAGAGATCAAGATGATTGTGGATAAACTGGCAGTAGAATTGTCTGTGGACCGACACACTGATGAGAATATTGCCTCTCTGGAGCGCTATTTAGATAAGATGGGACATCTTAACGATAATATTGAAAAAGCTGCTGATGCTGCTTTCTCTTTTTATCATGAATTAGCAATGACCAGCCAAAACACTTTACTACCCTTAATCTATCGTTCTTTCCGGGTTCCCGTTACCCACCTTTGGATAAGGTTTATCCAAAAATATGGAAATGAAGTGGTCTGCAACAGTGCAAGGGAAATCTTAAAGGCACTGAAAAGCCAGGATAAAGGGCAAGCCGTAGCGTCCGTAGAGAAAGCAATCTCTGCCTCCATCTCCGGCTCCAAAGAAATATATGAGGTTTAAACTCACTTGTTAACTATAATTTAGTCAAAAGCTACCGATGGTAAATCCCAACGGTAGCTTTTTTATTTTATAGTAAGTTAATCACCTACACCACAAGCTGCTGGATTATCAACTTCCCTATGCTCTTTAGAAAATTCAGGATCACGGATACGGCCAACAATAATGATTGCTACGATAAACATAGTAAATGTAAACACAAATGGCAAGCGGCGGTCAATACTTGATAACCATCCAGCAAAGTAGCCAAAGGGTGAGGCAAAAGCAATGGTGAAGGACATAATCAATGCATTAATACGAGCCCGCTCCTTCGGATTAATGTTTAGCTGGAGCAAGGCATCTTTACGAGGTACTACAAGGGCATTGGCTACTGCCACAACAAGGACATAAATGATAACAGACAAAATACTACCAACGGGAGACAGTATCAGAAGAATGGAGCACGCAGCATACAATACCAGACCGATCCACATAGGTATACGGAATTTCACAGTTTCCAAGCGGTGCTGTATTCCAATCATAAAAATCAACATCACAGCCGCATTCAAAATAGGAAAAAAAGCCAGATAACTATCTGCTATACCTAATCTTTGTGTTACATACAAACTAAAAAAGTTGGTACTAACAAGATTCGTTATATGTAATATCACAGAGACAATTACCACTTTCATAATCTCTTTATTCATTAGTACTTTGGGTATCAGATTCTTGTATTCATATAACATCTGTAAAACAGGAGTATCTTTCGTCTCGGTCATACGAATCTTTCCTTGCCGGGTTTCATCACAATGTCGAATAGTAATAACCACCTTAATCAGCATATTCACAGCAAAAACAAAATATAAGACACGGACTACGGGAACTACTGTAAAGGTACTAATCAACAGTCCAGAAATTGGTGCAAAAAAGATTGCAACTAGACCGCCTATGTTCACCCAAGTATATATTCCTAATAAATCCTTGGGATCTGCATCTTCAATCAATAAGCAAAACCATGCCGTCTGGTTAATCTGCTCAAAACTGTTAAATAAAACCGCTATTAAAAAGAGCCAAAAGTTATCCGAAATGGCCCATATCAAACAAGCAACACCCCAGCCAAAGAAATCACCCATCATGGTTGTAAATTTACGCCCCAACTTATCGGTGATTATACCACCAAAGAAGGAAAAAAACACCTGAACAACCATAGCAACCGATAGAATCAGTCCAATCTGAACGTCCGTTATTCCCTGGGTGTACATATATAGTGCGGCAAAAGGTGCGATTAAGTTATATGGAATACCCCAAAGAGGCTCCATCAAAATTAAAGTTCTTGGATTTCCTTTGTTATGTTTTAGTAATTCAATTAGTGGGTGCTTCCGCAGAGTTTTTGTTTTTTGTACTTTATTCATTGGGTTCTCTCTTCTACGACCGCTTCTGTATTCATGACTGTCAGTTAATACTTCTGCTATTTATTATATTTTATCACGGCTATAGGACGCCAGATGTTTTAATTATAACATAAAAAAAATTTTAATCCACTTACTTTTCGAGTTAATTAATAAAAAAAGCAACCAGCGTTTATCACTGATTGCCCATTCACTACAAATCTATTCTTCTATATTATTATCCATCAACTTTCCTTCTAAAATGATTGGATCCTTTGTCTGAAGATGATAGAATTCTCTTATTTCTTTTTCTATCTGTTCCAGAATATCTTTATGTTCCAACAGGCAGCTTTTGGTTGCTTCTCTACCCTGTGCAATTTTATTCCCTTTATATGAATACCAGGATCCACTCTTATTCACAATATTAGTATCCGCTGCCAGGTCAAGGATATCTCCTTCTCTTGATATTCCTGTTCCAAACATAATATCGAACATTGCTTCCTTAAAAGGCGGTGCAATTTTATTCTTTACCACCTTCACTCTTGTTCTATTTCCAACACGATCTCCACCATTCTTTATTGTTTCAATTCTTCTCACATCAAGGCGGACAGAGGAATAGAATTTCAATGCTCGCCCGCCTGTTGTCACTTCCGGGTTCCCAAACATAATCCCAATTTTTTCTCGTAATTGATTAATAAATATAACGATACATTTTGACTTACTAACTACAGGAGTCAGCTTTCTAAGTGCCTGTGACATAAGCCTAGCCTGCAGTCCTATATGACTGTCACCCATCTCGCCATCAATCTCTGCTTTAGGCACTAAAGCAGCTACAGAATCAATAACCACAATATCAATTGCACCTGATCGAACCATCATTTCAGCAATCTCAAGTGCCTGCTCCCCATTATCAGGTTGAGAGATATATAACTCATTAATATCTATTCCAATGCCACTAGCATATTTTGGATCCAAAGCATGTTCTGCATCTATAAATGCCGCAATACCACCTCTTTTTTGTATCTCGGCAACCATATGTAAGGAAAGCGTTGTTTTTCCACTTGATTCAGGCCCATAGATTTCTACAACTCTTCCTTTTGGTATACCACCCAATCCTAGAGCAATATCAAGACTTAGTGAACCTGTTGGAACAACTTCTACCTCACCAAAGGCACCCGCATCCCCATACCGCAAGACTGAACCTCTTCCAAAATCCTTTTCTATTTTTGATATTGCAGCTTCCAGAGCTCTTTTTTTATTTTCATTAATCATACTTATCTCCTTTGCCTTTCTTATAATTCAGTATGTGTAAGCGACAGATCCCTTTGTTATCAAAAACAATTTAATCACCTACTTGATACATATCTACATCTCCTATTCTAAAGTCTTTAAAAGCTTACAAAAATACCAGAAGATCTAAGTTACTCTTCTGGTATTTTCGCAAACGACAATGTTTAAATATAACCATCCGTCTTATAGGAAGTGTACTGTTTTCTTATTTTTAATACAATAGAACCATCCGCTTCCTTTTTTTGCTCCTCAATAGTATATTTCGTTTTTTGATTGTCAAGCTTACTAATATACATTTTCAAATCTTGTTCTGGATTTGCATCATTCATTGTATCAAATTTCATAGTTTGAAGTAAACAAGCACTCGTAATTCTTCTCATTGAGTTACCCTCCTAATCTTTTATTAATTATATTTTATCACTTCAAAACTTTTTATGTCAGGACTTTTTTGCAAAAAATTATCTTTTAGTACAAATCACCATTAAATAACCATATGCTTTTTGTGCATTTTTCACATATATTTCACTAAAATATAATTATAATAGCTAAGCTTGTTTCCTATCACGTCCGTCCCTTTTAGTTCCATGTTAACTACTTGCGAAAAGGAAAGCACAAAAAAACACCCCAAATATGTCCCTAAAAACATATCGAGGGTATAAGTCGAGTTGACAGATTTACTAATTAATTAACATGTCCTCTCCAACAATATTATTATGCTCGAACTTCACTCTCAAATTTCCCCTGATGAGAACCATCACAATGTGGTTTATTTTGTGATAAGCCACACCTGCACAAATGAAGCTCTTCGGAAACTCCCATGGTTTCACCCTTGCCATCGAGTAACTCACTTTCTCCTTTAATAACAATTGGAGCATGATCAAGTATTTGAACTTTTACCTTTGCCATCTAATTATTCCTCCTGAAAGCTTATCATATGTTACATCACAATACAGTGGTTGAACATTTCTAATATATTGTATGTAAAAACCTATGATTTATACTTAAAAATTTAAGAAAGAACCTTGATTCCATATCTACTGTATTATAATTTCTGGCTTTGGTATCCTTTATGCGTTTTAATTCCTTATCTATTTTTTCAAAAATTGAGATGTTTCTTTTAAAAGAAACATCTCACCATGACCTGGAAATACCCTGATATTGGATGGTAATGTCTTGTAGTAGGCCAAAGTACTATTTTGATATTCTTCCTTGCTTCCACCAAGCATCTTAGTTATGATAGGTTTCCCATATAAAAAAGCATCTCCTGAAAATATCATTTTATCTATAAAACAGATGGAAATACTTCCTTTTGAATGACCTGTCGTTTCTTTTAAAAGAATCGTACATTCTTCCCATTGCATTTCATACTGTAATTGAAAGGTCTTGTCTGCTTGTGCCTCTTCAAACTGTGGAACATCTCTTTTCTCCCTTCCTATAAAACTCATATGGATGGGATAAGTGCGATTTAATAGTTTTTGAACATTCTTTAATCCCTTGTGGCATATCTCTGAAGCAAAGATAGTTCCCCCAATATTCTTTTTTACTAGACTAAGTCCCGCAACATGATCATAATGTTCATGAGTTAAGAAGATATATTCATTGGTTAACTGTTGCTCTATTACAAATCTCTTAATCTGATGATAATCATTTGGATCTATAATGATTGATTTCTTCGTGATTGGATTATAGGTAATATAGCAGTTGCTTTCATAATCCGTTCCCACGATTTGTTTAACCAGAATCTGTTGTTTCTTTATCATCTCTTGTACTAACCCCTATGCTTCAACATCTACATCATATTTTTTGAGAATTTCAATACCTGTCTCAAAGGAACTAAAGTCTATTATATCATCCGTCTCCATCATAATTCCAAAGGCCTCTTCAATGGTTGCAATAAGTGTCATATGCCCAACGGAATCCCAATTATCTATTGCCTGATAGGTTAATCCCTTTACCTGCTCTGCTTCAATTTCTAGTGCTTCAACAAAGGTATTTGTATATTTTTCCATTTTTGTCATTGTACTTTCTCCTATACAATCTTTTTTCTTTTATGTTTTTATTGATCTATTGGCTTTACTATCATTTCATTCAAAAATACTTTTCTGTCTAACCAAGGGGATTGATCTTCTAATGGTCGATTAACATATCTTTTTTTACTATTAAATGTTGCCGACACACCAATAAAAGGCTGCTCTTCTATACATATAACTTCACATATAACAGGTCCTTCCTGCATTAATAAGTTGTTTACTTTTTCCGGAAGATTGTCTGAACCTTCAATACGCATGTAAGGTATTTTAAATGCCCTACTCAAGAGCTCAAAGTCTGTAAAGCTAATACCTGAGGTAGAATCGCATCCTATTTCACGACCACGAAAAGCATTATTTTGTAGATGGCGTATAGAAGAATATCCATTATTATTCATGATACACACTTTAACGTTTCGCTGGGTATATGCTAAGGTTTCTAATTCCTGCAGATTCATCATAACAGAGCCATCTCCATTAATAGCAATAACCATTCCTTCACTGGCGTAGGATATTCCTATGGCTGCAGGTAATGCATACCCCATTTCTGCCTGACATCCTGACGTAATGGAACGTTGTCCCTTTTTTATATGGATAATAGGAGAGACTGTAAAAAATGCATTGCCGGCATCACTAACTACAGTGGCATTCGGTGGAAGCACTTGCGATAATGCTTCGGTAAAATAATACATATTAATTTTTTCACCCTGCTTATACTCTTCTATGCAAGTAGGAAAGCAATTTTTCCAATGAAGACATTTTTTCGTCCATGTATCCCACTGTTTTGGAACAGACAATTCATTCATTGCTTCAAAAAACTTCTTCGCATCTGCATGAATAAAGTAATCAATGGTTACTGTGTTTTTGGAATGCTCAATTTCATCAATATCAATTACCATGATTTTTGCTTCACGGGCAAATTTATGGTATTCATAACCTGTTGTATCAATGCTAAGCCTGCACCCAATGCAAAGGATTAGATCAGAATTTTGCAGTGCAAAATTGCCTGCTCTGGAAGCCCCTAGCATTCCTACCATTCCAATAGAAAGGTCCTTATCTGTTTCTATCAAATCATGTCCAAGTCTTGAATAGGTTACTGGAATTTGATATTTTTCTACAAATTCTTCAAATACATCAATTGCACCAGCCAAACGTATGCCGTTCCCAGCCAGAACAACTGGTCTCTCCGCAGCTTTCAATGCCTCCAGAATTTTTACTCTGTCATCATCATCCATTTCCGTGCAAATTCTACTTCTTTCTGGTTCAAATTGCTCTTGTGTATCTGGATCAATCATGGAGTTTTGAATATCCAAGGGTACATCAATCCAAGAAGGTCCTTTTCTTCCTTCCTTTGCCATATAAATTGCTTTTCCTACTTCATAAACCACCTGTTCTGGATTATTTAACATAACCGAATATTTGGTAATATGCTCTGTTAAAGCTACAATATCAGCTTCTTGTCGTCCCATTTGTCTAAGTGGTACCGAAGAATTACGTACCGTCTGATTCCTATTTGCCTGCCCTGAAATAAATATACAAGGTACGCTATCCTGCCATGCATCAAGTAATGGTGTAATGGCATTGGTTCCACCACATCCAGTAGTAACAACACACGCTCCTAATTCATTGTTGTATTTTGCGTAACTAATGGCGGCCATTCCTGCTGCCTGCTCATGATGAACAGAAATAGCTTCTATCTCCGCATTTCTTGCTAAGCCATCGGTTAAAAACATGCAGCCGGTTCCTGGAACAAAAAACACATGCTTTGCACCAGCTTTGTAAATTTCAGCTATTAAATAGTCCACAACTCTCATTCTCATATTTCATCCTCCTGCTTTTATACCCCTCAAACCTTGTGCCACTTCTAATATTAAATCATCTTGCCCCGCTACTACTTTATGTTTTCCAAGTTCAATAAATATATCTCTGGAACTTAAATTATAGGTAGCTGCAACTTGTTCCACTCTATTTCGAAAGGTTGACACAACGCCTGCATATCCGCTGATAATACAGGTACCATCGATCCCATTCTGGTAATTTAAAAGGTGACGAATCACACTATTTTCCACATCTAATACTGGATATAATTTAACATTTGTATCGATATTTTCTTTCATTAGTAATGCCTGCAATGCCTCTAGCTGGCAATTCCCAGCTCCAGCTCCAAAGCCACCCACTGTCCCGTCAATGATAGACGCACCATTTGTTATAGCTGTATATGCATTGGATACAGCAAGACCAAGATTGTTATGAGGGTGAAAGCCTATGTCAATATTTAATTTATCGTAGAGTGTGGTTACTATTCTTTTAACATCTTCTGGTGTTGACGCTCCTGCAGAATCCATTAAAATGATACCATCTGCTCCATATTCCTGAATTAACTTAGTTTGTTCAAGGAGTTTTTCTGGAGATGATAAATGAATATTCATCAAAACACCATAGACTTCTTTTCCCACATCTGCCAAATATTCAATGTATTTTCTACTTGTATCTGCTTCTGTGCAATGAGATGCAATACAAAACAAGGAAACGCCTTCTAAAATTGCAGGCTCTATATGATCTGCAATTGTTCCAAATCCCACGGTTACAAAGGTTCCCAACTGGGTATGCTCTAAATTGTTTTTAGCCACCCTAAGCATTTCAAATTCATCCATGGCACATTGACCCATCTGTACAGAGGATGCCCCTAATCCGTTGCCATGTCCTACAATAACAGTGTGCATACCCGCCTTGTCAATACCTTGGCAATATTTCTCAATATGAAGTGGTAATACCTGGTGATTTATAGCATGGGAACCATCTCGAAGTGTTGAATCAAAGAATCTGATTTTTTTCAAAATAAGCACCCTCCTTCATTCTCTAATAGATTACATGCATAATGTTCTGCCATTTCAATAGCGGCACAGGTTATTATGTCTAAGTTACCTGCATAAGCTGGAAGAAAATCGCCAGAACCTTCTACCTGTGCTGAAACCACTATGGTATGTTTATTCATTAAGGTTGGTTCTACTATAATTTGAAATCCAGGAACATAGCCTTTTATAATTGCTGCCATTTCATCCACTGATTGTTTTACTTTTTCAATATCTGGATTGTCTGCCGTTGCATATAAGGTGTTTTTCATAATAATCGGTGGTTCTGCTGGGTTTAAAACTATCATAGACTTTGCATTCTTTATCCCGGTAAACTCCATTAATGCCTGCCTTGTTGTAATGATGTAATCATCTATATTTGCACGTGTACCTGGCCCTGCAGATGCAGATGATATAGTAGATACAGTCTCAAGGTAAGTCGTTTGAGGACATGCCTGCACAAGGGCATAAGCAAGGGGAACCATAGACTGTCCTCCGCAGGTTACCATGTTTACATTATCTTCACCCATACACTCCTGCCAATTCAGGCATGGAACACATAATTTTCCAATTTTTGAAGGTGTTAAATCAATTGTATATTTCCTTAGCTTTTTTAGCATTGCAGCTGCCGTTTTATGTGATTCCGATGTTGTTGCATCAAAAACAATTTCGTAGGCATCAGGATTCTCTATCAATGCCTGAATAGAATTACTTGCAACGGGAATGCCCATCCTTTGAGCTTCAAGTAAATTCTTAGATTCTTTATTTTTTCCGATAAATAAGGAACACTCTAAAACGCCAGAACGTCTAATCTTGTATAGTAAATTCATACCGATATTACCGGGTCCTATAATAGCACATCGTATTTTTCTCATTCCTCATCTCCTGTATATTATTAGTTGAGCATTCCACCATCAACCCTTATGGTTTGCCCTGTAATGTAAGTAGACATGTCAGAGCCTAAAAATAAGACTGCATCTGCAATTTCTCCTGGACTTGCTTTTCTTTGAAATATTAAATGCTTTAATGTTTTTTCTTCTAGCTCCTTGTTCATCTGACTTGCCATATCCGTATCCGTTAAGCCAGGTGCAACTGAGTTCACTCGAATATTATATGGACCTAGTTCAATAGCCAGGCGTTTTGTTGCACCTATGATTGCCGCCTTACTAGATACATATTGCAGCATTCCTGTATTTCCATCCATCCCTGCACAAGAAGAAATATTAATAATACTGCCTTTTTTCTTTCTTATCATCAGCCTGGAAATATACTGGGTAAACTCCATTTGAGCAAAAAAATTGACATCAAATTCTTCTCTTATTTCTTCCATTGTAGTCATTTGAAAAAGTTTGACCGAGCCTACCATGCCCAAGTTGTTAACTAGAATATCTATTTCTTTTTTTTGTTGCACAATAAAGTTAACTGCATTTTTCATGGCAGTAGAATCTTTTGCATCAAAATAAACTGGCGTGATTTTGACTCCATACTCTTCTTCCAACTTTCTACACTTAAGTTCAAATTCGTCGGTTTTTACTCTGGCATGTGCAAAAATATCTGCACCGTTTTGTGCAAACTTTTTTAAAATTCCTTCACCGATACCCCTGCTACATCCTGTAATGATTGCAACTTTATTATGTAAAAGCATATCTTCCCCTTTCAAATTACTACTCAAATTCTATTAGGTTATATTGGAGGGTTTTTCTTTTTTCTTCCCACTCTTCTTTTAAAATACCTCGGGTCACTACATCGAAATACTGTCCATTTTTGTAGATATGACTTCTAATAACACCCTCCCGTTTACTGCCACATATATCAAGCAAACGATTAACTGCAACATTTTCAGCAAAAACCTCTTCGCATACTTTATTCATTCCAAGAACATCAAAGGCATAGTCGTATAAATTCCATTGAATATCAATGGCCAGTCGCAGGGATCGCTTAGATTTCACTGCTATATATACACCTGTATGCAATCTCTTATGTTTTTCTTCTATATTCACCAAACTTACAAATCCAGAAGGGACATTGTCAACCTCCAGTAACCAGTAAAACCCCATTCTCCCTTGGTCCAATTTCTTTTTTTCATCTTCTTGAATTCGTCTATACCATGCACGCTGACCTTCCATTGTTAATGTGGGGTCAGTATTCATGTATTTGGTTATTTCCGGCATCATACGCCAATGCATCAGTCTTTCTAAATCATCATCCGTTATCTTTCTGCATCTTGCATTAATCTTATCCATCACATTATCCTCTAATCTTAATTCATCTAAATTAATTTGTGTTATATAATTCGTCTTATTTAATTCGTCTTATTTAATTCAGCTACTTTTTTTTATTTTAGCTCATACAAAACTAATTCTCCGACTTAGCATTCCAATTATATCATAGCCATCCCAATATGTGCCTATATCCAGAGCCTGTCCCAAAGGAACGATGCGGTCAATTCCTCCTAAGTGATTCTCCATTACAAAATAGCGTAATTCCTCTTGTTCCATCCCATAATAAATAAGAGACTGTACCCTTTCCGTGATATAAGGTGCCATATCATCTAGATTATCTATATCATACTGAAAAAACAAACCAAAACTACCTCTTAAAGTACTTATGTCTTCTGGAATTCTGTCCATATCTACTAGGTAAATTAAATTTTCATAGGTTGAAATTTTCGAAATATCATAGCCTTTCATGGCATATTCACAGAGTTTTGTATATTTATCTACAACCTTTATGGGCGCTAAATCATATTTTTTTGCTATTAAAAATACAGAATTCCAAAATCGTTCTTTTGCAGCCTCTTTATCCCTTCCTTTCCAAGCAATAAGATGTGGTGTGGAGCATGCATTTTGATCCATAAGGTAAGTATCATTATAAAACTTATTTGCAATATCCTGTAATTCTGTATCAGAGGCTTCAAGGATTTTTTCACTACTAAAAACTGCAAAGGAATATCTGTCCCCAAAGGGAATCTCAATTGCCTTTTCTTTGGTGGGTGACTGACGTATATTTCTTATTGCCTCATCTCCGCCCCAGATAATTCTTGCATCACAGATTGATGAATAAAAATCAGTAATTTCCTTATCTCTTCCATAGGAAATCAGCAATGTAGAATCTTTTATTAATTGATAAGTATCATTTTTCAGTACCTGATTGATTGCATCACATATAATCTTTGTCTGTGGGAAGTCTTTGCTTGGGACTCTGACAATATTGGAGTTTCCAGATAAGATCCCAAAAAAGTATGAAAATGCAAAATTAACCGGAACATTCGAAGGTGTAATATGAAAAACCAGTCCTCTTCCCAAACGCAATTCCCCATCAGTAAACTTCTGCTTCATCTTAAGTAGATTTGCTTTTCTACACCAAAATGCAAGAGATACAATATCTGCATATCTTTTTGTATTATTATCTTTCCTTAGTACCCCAGATAATTCATCTAAAAATTCACATGCAACCTGGTTATAGGGTTTTAACGAACTAGCTGCCGGAACCTGATGCCCAACCAAATACTTAATTCTATGGTCTTTCATAAGTATCACTGCACCCCCTTACTTCTGCATGCTTTACTCTTCCGTGAATCAAAAATGTCTTACCCTTTCGTCCACAGGGGCAATCATCTTCCCCTGTTATCTCGCCAATATCTTCGGATAAAATACAATGGCCGGGATAACTTTCAGGAAGGAGAGATATGAGTTCAATCAACCCAGTTTCTCCAATCTTACATTCTGAGAAGTCAATTGGATTCCTTATTATAATATCAGAATAGTTAGAAGCATGAAGTCTGCCACATTGGCATTCCATGAAAATAGAACCCGTCTGTTCCACCATTCCATAATAATTATAGACCTTATCAATACCACAGACATGTTTTAATTCTGCCTTGTAAGTGTCATTATCTACAGCTTCTTCTATGAGCTTTTTAAATCCGCCTCCGTGGATAAGAATTCCGTGTGTTAGGTCCAGAGTTTTGTTGTCTGCTTTTAATTTCTTATATAGATGCTGCCATATAATAAAGGTAAAACCAAATACAAATATATCTTCCTCCTTATGCTTTTCCAAGAAAGCTTCAACCAGCTCGTAATCAATTTCCATATCCTCCGTCAAGGCATAGGTTGTATCATATCCCATCATGGAAAAACCTAGAATTCCAGAGCCTCTTGCTGAAAAAAGTTTTCGATCCTTTACTACAGACTTAGTATCAATAATCAGCATCGGCAATCTCTTTTTTCCTATAAAATCAGAGGTGATTTTAACTAATGTTTTTGTCTGGTTAGATGCAGTTACTTTGTCCAGGAAAATCTTAGACACCCTTTGTCCTGATGTACCAGAAGATGTCATGGTCTTGACTATATCTTCCTTTGGTACGCTACACAAATCATATTCCTTGAATAATCTAACTGGCAGAAAAGGATACTCTTCCATAGAATGTTCCTTTGATACGTTAAAAGAAAAGCAATTCATCATATGCTTATATTCCATACAATTTGCATAATGTCTTTCCGAGAGATTTTGGAGCGCTTTTTCAAATAACTTTTTCTTCTCCTCTTTTACTAAGTCATAAGGAGCTCTTTCAAATAATTCATCTATCATCTAGCCCTTCTCCTTATTTTAGTTCAGAATAGAGGATTTTTCCTGCTTCATTTCTTGGGATTTTTTCAATGAAAGATACCTGGAATGCAGAGGAATGAATGCCTGTAGCTCTGGAAAGAAAAGATGTAATCTCTTTAGGTTCTATTTTTTGGGTACAGTAGATCTTTAACTGATCATCCACACCCGCACAAACACATTCAAAATTCTGCTTCTTTAAGAGCTCTTCCACTTCATCTAAGTTAACCCGGTTTCCAAATAATTTCAAAAACCGTTTTTTACGCCCTACAATGTAATAAAATCCATCTTTATCACGTTTTGCCATATCTCCTGTATGTAAAATTCCTTGGTTCTCGTCTTGGTTATTAAGATCATAACAGCTCTTGGCATAACCTAGCGTAACATTGGGCCCCTTAAAGATTAACTCACCTACCTGATCAGGCTTTGTAATGAGTTCATCTTTTTCATCCATAAGTAAGAATTCGCCACCTGGAATTGCAATTCCCATACTTCCCGCCTTTTCCTTTGCATATTCCCATGGAAGATAAGACATTCTTGCTGTCGCTTCAGTCTGACCATACATAATAATAAGCTTTATTTCTTTATCTTCACAGATTTGATTAAACTCCTCAGCCATGTTTTTTGACAATTTTCCACCAGCCTGGGTAATATATTTTAAGGCAGGTAAATCCATGCTGCCAAATCTAAGCTTTTTAAGCATCTCATAAATGTATGGAACTCCTCCAAATGTCGTTGCTTGTGCTTCCTTCATAAGAGCCCAGAATTCTTTGTTCATGACTGTATATTCATTCATAATGATGCATGCACCCTGCAACAAATGACTGTTTATAATAGACAGACCATAGGTATAGCTCATTGGCATTGTTGTAATCGCCCTGTCCTCTCTATCAATACTTAGATATTCTGCTATAGCGTTAGCATTTGTAATAATATTAGTATAGGATTGCCTTACCAATTTGGGGCTGCCTGTACTTCCTGAAGTAGTAAGTAACAATGCCAAATCGTCACTTAATACATAATCCTTATCATAAGTTGTTTTATGTAGAACATAATTTCCACCTTGTGTAATAGCTTGGTCCTGCAATCCTGCCTTCTCCCAATCCATTGGTGCGCAGAGATAGGATGGCTTATATAGATTTAGCAAATTCTGAAATAGCTCTTCCTCTATTCCACTGTTAATTAACACAGGAACAACACCCTTTCTCAGTGCTCCTATATATACACAAGCAGACTCATAGCAATTTTTACATATTATAAACAAAAGACTTCTTGATTCTACCTTATCTAAAAGACTATCCCCCTCCTCAATTACTTCTTTATAAGTTATAGGTGTTTTATTATCTGTAATGATTGCAATTCGATCACCAAATTTATCGATATCACTGTAAAAGTTTCTCATATGCTCTCCTGCCTTATCATTGTGTTATTATTCAACTTCTGATATGTCAATGGGATCTCCATAGGTATATTCTTTTTTCGATGGCTGATTTAACATGGCTTCATAATATTTTGGTTTTATTCCATTGGAAGGTCTTATACTTCTTATATTGTCCTTAGTAAAAACTTCACCTTCTTTAATATCCTTTACTGCAAACAGGGAGCGTCTTCCTCCTAGGCCATTTATCTCATTTTGCGTAAGCTCATAAGTTGGTTTTCCCATAATAGTAAGGGTATCTCTAATCTCTTTTACCATCTTGTTGAACTCATCCATCTCCATGGAGAATCCTGCATCTGCACTTTCAATTTCCTTACTTAGGCAAACATGTTTTTCGATTACCTGTGCACCCAAAGATACTGCAATTACAGAGGCAATACTTCCCTCTGAGTGATCGGATAAACCAATGGGTAATTGAAATCTCTCTTTCATGTCTCTAATTACAGAAAGATTCATATCTTCATATTTAGCAGGATACTGACTGCAGCATTTAAGTAGCACAATTTGATGATTGTTATATTTATGGCAAGCTGCAATTGCTTCTTCAATTTCTTCTATACTGGCCATTCCACATGACATAATAATAGGCTTGTTCTTACTTGCAACATACTCAATGAGTGGAATATCTACCAACTCAAAGGAGGCAATTTTATAAAACTCGATTTCTAACTCTTCCAGAAAGTCTACAGCTGTAGTATCAAATGGTGTTGAAAGAAAATCAATTCCCACTTCATCACACTTGTCCTTGATTGCTTTGTGCCATTCCCATGGGGTGTAGGCCTCTTTATAAAGATCATAGAAGGTATATCCATCCCATAAACCACCTTTTATTGTAAAGTATTCTTTATCACAGGGTATCGTTAGGGTATCCGCCGTGTATGTCTGTATTTTCAGACAATCCGCACCAGCCTGTTTTGCTTTTTCCACAATTTCAAGTGCATGTTCCAGACTTCCACCATGATTTGCAGACATTTCTGCAATAACATATACACCTGATAACATTTTTTCATATAAATGCATCTTTTCACTCCTTCATTTCCACTTACTAAATATATCGTAAAAAAAGCCAGAACACTTTATAGTTTCAATATAATGTAATCTGGCTGTTTTCCTACAGCAGTGCATTGATGACTGGGAGTAAAGCTATTTATAATCTATTAATTTCCTCTGCTATTCTAGTTGCTCCCAATCCATCAATACATGCTACTTCCCTTTGCCCTATGAACTCTCTTAATTCTAGATTGTTGATTAATTTATGTAACCACTCTAAAATATTATTAACACCTTGTTCTATGTCCTGACGAATATCTCCGACTGAAGGCATTCCAGCTTCCTCTGTAAATGCACCTACTCCAGCAAGCTGGTTATCTGCTATTGCAAAGGATATAGTAGGAATTGCCATGGACGATAACTCCGCCAAGGTTGTACCTCCGGCAGATACAGCAAGATCACATTTTTCCATCACTTTTGCAATATTATCAACATTCTCATATAGTAAAATATTATGGTTTTCATGGGCTAATTCAACTAGTTCTTCCTTATTTGTAAAAAAAGCCCCTACTATTACATGAAAATTAATTGATGAAAATACCGATTGATTCATAACTGCTTTTATTAGGTGGGGCATTATTTGAAATAAATCACTGCCTCCTGTGGTAAAAAGTATGTTGGTTACCCTCTTACCATTATGTATTTTTCTGTTTTGAAACTCTTCTCGCAGTGGAACATAGGAGCTACCAAGCAATTTAATTACCTTTTCATCCAAATAACCATATTGGGTTTCGTCTATTTGGATGGTATAATTGATTAACATATCAACAGGATATTCAAATTGATATAGATCATCTATGTAGATGATCTTTGTGTATTTCTTAAGTATTTGCAAATAATTGTAAGTAACTTGATATGAATCAATGATTAATTTATCAATTCTATTATCTTTTATGCACTGAATAAGCTCCTCCACTTCTTGATCCTTTTCCTTCCAATCGGAATTCAGACAAATGGCCTGAAAGCCTTTTTTTGCAAGGAGGCTAGTGGCATAATAATCAGATGTAATAAAGGCAACTTCTTGACCTTGTTTCTCCAATTGTTGAGCAATTGCAATACATCTCATAATGTGACCTGTCGCAATGATTTCATTTGCGTCTGCACGTATTCCTATCATAAGCTAATCCACTCTTTCCAATGTGTATTCATAGGATAGTTACTTCTTTATCATAAACTGATATTTTAGTTCTGCAATTTGCCAATCGTCCATGTTATCTATGTCTTGAACTTGTGTCTCCGGCATGATAATTGGATAAATGCCTTCGACAATTTGTCCTTTTTGTTCAATAAACCGGTCCACCTGGTAGCAATAAAACTGACCACAATCATGATAAATTGTTTGCAAGTCCTGGGACCTGGTATTTCGATTCTCTGGCCACTTTAGTTTTATTTCTTCCCCCTCAAGTACCATTCCTCTTTGTGGTGGAAATGAAAAGGCAACAACTGGCATGACCAAATTGGCATCCTTTTCCTTTAACAAACGTAAGCTTGTCTTTAGCTTGTCCCCTGTAACAAAGGGTGCAGTAGGATATATGCATACAGCAAATTCGTATGTCTTCCCAAGTTCTTTGTATTTCTCCAATACTTCCAGAATCACATCAGCGGTTGTTGCGTAATCATCCGATGTTTTTTCACTTCTTAAAAAAGGAACTTTTGCTCCTGCTTTTCTAGCAACTTCAGCAATTTCTATACTATCTGTAGATACCATAACTTCATCAAAAATATCTGCTTCTAAAGCTGCCTGAATAGAATACTCAATAATGGGTCTCCCGCAAAACTCCTTAATATTTTTATTTGGAATTCGTTTGCTTCCACCTCTTGCTGTAATAATTGCTATATTTTTCAATTTGATCTCCATTCTTGCCAACAACCTGCATACTTGGGCTGCAAGCACATCATTTTCACACTACAAAGATATCTCCAGTAATATTGGAGTGTGATCTTGTCTTGGACCTGAGTCAATCATTTCAGATTTAATTACCTTATCTGCAATGCAATCACTCACTAACCAGTAATCAATTCTCCAGCCGGAATTATTAATTTTACTTGTTCTAGCACGCTGAGCCCACCAAGAATACACACCTGTCACATCACCGTGAATATAGCGAAAGGTGTCTGTAAACCCTTTTTCTAATAGATTAGTGAAACCTTGACGCTCCTCATCAGTAAAGCCAGCTGAACGACGGTTATTATTAGGATGGGCCAAATCTATTTCCTTATGTGCTACATTAAAATCCCCTGTTGCAATGACAGGCTTCTCCTTATCCAGACTTACTAGATAATCGGCATATTTTATGTCCCAAGTTTGACGATCATCCAAACGATTCAGACTGTCCCCTGCATTGGGTGTATAAACCTGTGTTAAGTAGAAATGATCAAATTCTAAGGTAATTATCCGGCCTTCAGCATCCATAGTACTTGGTGCTCCAATTACGGGAAAAGTGACGGAGGGTGCTAAATCATTCTTATATAAAAACATAGTACCCGCATAACCCTTCCTCGCTGGTTCTACCGAACTATTCCAAACAATTTCATAATCCAGAAATTTATCTTTCAAAATTTCTAAATGCTTTTTTGTAGGACCGTCACATGATAACTTTGTTTCCTGTATGGCGATAATTTCTGGGTTGTGTTCTATAATCGTATTTAATACATTTTGAGATAACAAAGCTCGTTCTGAATTTCCTATTAATGCTGCATTTAATGAATCAATATTCCATGAAATAAACTTCAATGTTTTTCCTCCAATTCTTGTTTTTATCAAAGTTCTCAGGGAAAATACATGTTCACCAACTTAATCCCCTAAGTAAATTTACTAACTATATGGAACCTATAAAAGACTTCCATCCTACAAGCATACCTTACTTTGTAGGATAGGAACACTTTCAATTCTTTCTTTTAATTTGCTCATGATTATACCCTTCTAGTATACCTCAATTTATAATATACATCAATTAGTTGGATTAAAATATGTTGATTTTTCCAGTATTTAATCACAAATTGGAATATTATAGATACGACAAGAAAGTGTCAGCTTGCTGACACTTCGCACCCGAGGGGATTGCGAAGCAATATACTTCCTTGCCGCAAGGTGCGCATCCAATTATTTTTTTTATGCTATAGGACGCAATTTCCTATAGCATAATAAAGCACTAGCTTCTATATCAAGCTAGTGCCATTAAATGTAATATATTATTTATCAATTATCTTCAGCTACAATAATAATCAATTGCCTTATACACATATTCGGATAATCCGGCTGCTATATTTTCAAAGTAATCAATAAATCGTTTGTCTGCAATATACATTTCACTTAAAGATTTTAACATTTCCTTTGAACAACTATATAGTTCTTTGGAAATATACTGTTTCCATTCATCCACCAATTTCTGAACATCATCACTTCCATATGATTGATTCATTTTATCAGCAATTTTAGAAAATATATCATCCGCTTTTTGGGTTATATGCTGCCATTTTTCATAGCTTCCTCTATTATTACAATTCTTTTCAAACTCCTGAATATATTTTGAATTCTTATACTTAGCTAGTATTTCATTATAATATTCTTTCTGTAATAGCAAAGCTTCTGGATCACCATGATAAATTATTACATTTTCACCCTCAAGGCTTCTATCAATGAGTTTCATCATATTTTTAATCTGCTTCTGCTTTTCCAACAATACCTGCTTTTGTTTTTTCAGTAATTCCTCCCTTGAAAATAAGGGATTGTCTAATATATCCTTTATCTCCTTTAGCTTAAACCCTAACTCTTTTAGAAAGACAATCTGCTGTAATCTCTCAATTTCGTCTCTTGAATACCATCGATATCCATTATCTGTTATTTTAGCTGGATGCAAGAGTCCTATCTGATCATAATAATGTAAGGTCCTCGCTGTAACTGCAAAAAGTTTCATTATTTCATTTACTGAAAATAGTTCACTGCTCATTCCAAAATTCCTCTATCCTATTCAATATTTCATATGCTGGTTTTACCGTTGCCAAGGAAATATCTTCACCCGTCTTTTCGAGATAATACTTAACCATGTAATAACCGCAAGCATACCCTGCACAATATGGTAATCCTACTGGAAAATAACCCTGTAGCTTGGCAATTTCATCTCCGTACAGATATGCTGTTATATTATCCAAACCTTGTACACTAAGTCCTTCTTTTATAATAGGTTTTATATAATCATCCAATTCTTTCTTATCAATTTTACTTACCCACGGGCCCAAATTATCTTCACCATAAATAGATACTGCAAAATTCTCAGCTAAGCCTTCCACTATCATCATTTCAGCCAATGTTATATCATTGGACCATTTTATATGCTGAAATCTAACATTATGATTGCATTCATGTGCAAGTGCAGCCGGCAACCTCTTCATAGTAAATTCATTTGGCAGCATAAAAGCAAATATATATCCAGGTATTCCTCCATCACCGGAATATCCGTCACTCAATTTCGTATATACACTTTCCGGATTTGCCAATAAAATTGTAAATAAATATTCATCTACAAAAAGCTCAATTCCCTTCTCACTAAATACTTGTAAAGACCTTTCAATGCTATGCTGACAAGTATCCCATAATTTCTCATCTTTTAAGCATTCAACAGCATCTTTCCATGAATTATCCATTAATCTTGGTGGCAGAATCCCCAGCATCTCGCTTGCCATAACCACATCATATCCACCTACCGCTTTTGCTTTTATTGGTATATTATAACATTCCCACTTCTTTTCAAAGGGCTTCATTAATTCATACCGAAATATATCCTCTTTCCTATCTTCCGATGCACTTATTATCTTATCATAAATTTCGGTCGAATAAACTCTTTTTACTTGCATTTTTGTTCCTCCTTCATCTTGTTAATTATAGTCTAAACTATTACCCAAGGTAGGAGTCAATAAAAATTTTCATACCGTTTTTATACGGTTCAACATAAGAATTTTCTATTTGCATAGAATAAAGAACTAAAAAGAATCACGGCGTAAACCAACAAATCCTCGCCACCTATAGTAATGTACTTAGTCAATGACAGCACCAAAATGCCTATTGATATAAAAAGCCCCAGGGCTAACAGTATTGTAAGCGCAAATACTACTTTGGGCGCTAGCGTAACTTTCATTTTAAAGCAACTCGGCTTTGCCACCATTACAGCAAAGAGCAACGATTGTACAGCCACCTCAATTGCTGTCTTTATATGAAATTCTAATGAAAGTTGTGTATATACCATACCCATAATTGAACCAGGTGAAATCGTAAGTGGATTAAATAAGCCAAGTATCAGCATCACTATCCAAAGCTTTAAATAACCATATTTTCTATTAATAAAGCTATTTTTTGTTAACAGCAAAACCACTCCATATAGGATTCCTCGTAATAACTGGATGAATGGTCCTGTTATTATGCTGACAGAACCATAATCTTTCATATAATAAGATGTAATACCTTTTCGAAACAGCTCGCTATGATCGAATACTATTGCAAAAATTATAGCGCTAATTATGTAGGTAAATATATGTATCGCAGTAATTCTATTAATAAATTTCAGGTTATTTTCCATTCGTCACCTCATAATACAAATATTTAAAAGACAAAGGGCACAAACATTTTAGTTTGTTTCCTGTATTCCACATATTCATCTCCAAATTCCTTCACCATATCCGCCTCCTCTTTTTTGGCAAGCCGATAGTACATCACAAAAATAACAGGCCACATGATAAGCATAGGTATTGTTGCCCATTCAAGAATCATTCCAATGGTCAACAGGTAAAAACCAGTATACTGTGGATGTCGAATATATTTGTAGACGCCTGTTTTTACTACTTTGCCTGTACCGCCATCCTTTTTCCAATACTTATGATAGATATTATACCATCCATTTATGATTAAGATTGCCGCTACAACTATACAAATATAATTAACATACATTCCCCAATAGCCTATTTGATTTATTAGTGTATGCCCCCATAAATAGCCCTCTGGAAGGTTCTTTCCAATGAGCCAAGACACAATGTAAAAACTAAAAGGTATACCAAACATTTCAATGGCAAAGGCACATACAAATGCGATAAAAGCTGTCCTTGGTTTTTTGTCCATTTTCTTGTAAAAAGGTACAAACAGTAAAACAAGGCAGTATAATAAAATAAAAATGATAGCTCCTATCCAGTTTCCATAATGACTTGCAGTAGTTTCCATATTGACTCCCCCTTGAGAAAAATATAATCTTATTGTTCCTGAAAGTTCTTCAACAGCAGAGAACAACTCACTTTCTCTGCCTTCACAATTTCACCCATTCGCTTTACGCCGCTGATAATCACCCTATCTGTTTGCTGGTTTTCCATCTCCTTTACTTGTGCATTAATTGCATTGATATACTGCTCCAAAAGCTCAAATCTCATTGCCAACATGGATTGTACTTCCTCTTTTGGAAAGACGCCAATAAAAACTGCGGCAATTGAAAACCATACTGTGTCATAATCAAAAGAACATATAATGGTTTTAAGCTCATTAAGCAAAACTCGTCTTCCACTTTCGGTAAGTGTATAAATTGTCTTCTCTGGCATGTTGCCCTCTTTTTTACATTCACCTTTAATATATTTTTTCTTTTCAAGACTTTTTAAGGTTGCATAAATAGTCGAATCACCCACAGGGAACCACCATTTCATATTCATCTTTTCAATCATTTTAATTATCTCATAAGCATTGATGGGAGTTCTATAAACTATACCCAATACAACGATTGATGACTTTGTAAGCATCTAACTTCATCCTTTCCTTCAGAAACTACTATATATTTAGACTACTACATATATAGAGTAGTGTCAATAGGGTTTTTTGGTATAATTATCAATTTTACATTTTTATGTAACAAAAAGAACGTCAGACTTCTCTGACGCCCACTTTGATTAGCCGTTATTAATAATATATTAATCTTAATCTCTACATTATAAATACTTAGAATTCAATTGTTACCATTCCACCTCCTTTGGCAGAAGAATTTGCTATACGAAGGGAACCGCCATGCTGCCTAACAATCGTATCGGCAATAAATAAGCCCATGCCGTAATGCGATTTCGAACTACGGCTGGAATCACCCTGATAAAATTGCATCCCTGCATTTTTCAAATCTTCCGCGGTAAATCCCTTTCCACTATCCACAAGGGTAAATCTAAATTTATACTTTTCTGCCGATACAGAAAACCAAATCAATCCACCATCAGGGGAGTAATCTACTGCATTGGATACAATATTCATAATTGCTCTTTGCATCAAGGAACTGTCCAGATTGATAGTCTCAGGCAAGTTCTTTTCTTCAAACTCAGTCTTTAAGTGCTTTATTGAAGCGAGGGCATTCATTTGGCTGTATAGTTCACCCAAAAAATCTTTCATATTGACGTCTTCCCGCCGTAGTAAATAGCCGGCCTCCGCTTTGGATAGTTCTATCAGCATCTGAACATACTGTTCCATTTGATCGGCATTTTTCAAAATATAATGGGTAAATTCCCTCTGTTCTTCTGTTTGATTGGTATCGTTCAACATTTCAGCATTACCGTGGACAACGGTAAGGGGGGTTTTTATATCATGCGCCAAGGCGGAAATCTGCATTTTCCGTGTCTGCTCAATTTTCCATTGTGTTTCCAGTGACCGCTTTAACTCTGTTTTCATGCTTTCTAAAGACCGCAGAGCTGCGTCTATTTCTTGTATGCCGCTATACTGAACTTCAAATGCAAGATCTTTATTCTGTATTTTCTCCGTAGCGTTATGAAGGGGGATGAGTTTACGGCTGATCTTTCTGCCATAAAGCCGGGAAAGCAGGATAATTTCCCCAAGGATAGCAGCAAGAATTAACCAGAAAAGGAGGATTTCCGGCGCAGGCAAATGTTCCCTCAAGAATTTGGCAGAAAACTGGGACAAGGCTGAGTATTTTACAATACAAATCTCATTTTGCCGTTCAATAGGGAAATAACATTGGGCATTTAAGCCTGTCATAAGGGATATACCGGAGGTTCTTCTTCCGCTTTGAATTATCTTCCATGCAGTGTCAGCTTCGGATTTGGTCATACTCCCTGACAAAAATCTCCCAGTGGTGCTTACAAGGGCATATTCACAGGTTTCAGGAATAAGATCTGCACTTAGGGTTTTTGCAGACGCAATCTCGTCTTTTTTACTTTCAATATTCGCTTCCACAGCTCCGATAGAAATAAGGAAGCCTGTTTTCATTGAAGTAAAAAACAACCCTAGCCCAATCAAGACAATTAACAGGAAGCCTACAAAAAGAGTCAGTAAATATTGAACAAAAAATGTTCTAAGTTTGATATTTTTATTTATCAGTCCCATTTGTATCCAATCCCCCATACAGTTAAAATCGGAGCCAGCTTATATAGGGCCAGCTTTGCCCGGATATTCTTTATATGAACAGCAATTGTGAAGCTGTCACCTTCAGCATCGAAACCGCATACAGCATCGTAAATTTGTTCTTTAGTAAAAACCTGACCACGATTTTTCGCAAGGAATTCACAGACGCCATACTCAATTTTTGTAAAAGATAATCTCTGTTCATTGACGGATACTTCTTTTGCTGCAAGATTAAATTCCAAGCCTGATACAACTAATAGATTCCGCTTCTCACGAGTTTCCCTGCGCAGATGTGCATTTACCCTCGCCCGTAATTCTCCGATGCCAAATGGCTTTTTTATGTAATCATCGGCTCCCAGACCTAGGCCGTACATCACATCAGTTTCCAGCGTTTTAGCAGTCAGAAACAGAATTGGACAATCTACCAGGTTTCGCACTCTTTGGCAGTAAGCAAAACCATCAATATCCGGCATCATAACATCCAGCAATAGTAAATCAAACCGGTTCAGGCTGCTTAGCTCTACCTTTTCAGGTGATTCAGCTGTTGTTACAAGATGGCCGTCTCTTTGTAATGCGTTTTTTACGAGAGCCAAAATATCCGGCTCATCATCAATGACAAGTATTTTGGACATAGGTGTTTACTCCCTTCTAAAAACAAATACCTCATTTATATTATTCGTAAGATTTTCTGCCTTCCCAGCTTTTGAACCAAAAAAGGCTTATGATAAAGGCAACTACCGTAGAGAAAGTTGCGAGGATTAAACATTTATATATCTCTTCATATCCAAGGGTCGATGATGGGTTAAGCCATGTGAAAACAAGATTATCACAAAGACGCGCACTCCAGGCACAGGGAATGAGGTACCATTTCCCATCTCCAAGTCCCGTCAAGGCTAAAGCGGAAATCAGGCTTTCGATGATTCCGAGACCGATTGAGGTTCCCCTGCCATATCTGAGACTGACAAACAGATGCAGAATATAAAGAATAATGCTTCCGGCTATCAACAGGCCTCCTGCCTTGATATACATCATGCCTGGTATTGTCTGAAAGCCAACCGCAAACACTCCTATGGCAATCATAATTGATGAAATCCCAAGGAGAAGCAAGACCACCAGCTTGCTTGCGTATGCTGCCCCACGTGATTTTACACCGCTTAGCATAGTCTGGAAACTTCCGGCCTCTCCTTCCTGTTCCGCCGCTTTGCCTGTGATCAGGCCAATCATTAAAGGAAATGCTACACCGATTACCTCAAGATACCCACTGATTTTCACCTCTGTCGTCCAAGAGGACATGGAATAATAGACGATAAACAGGATGGCGGCGGTCAAAGGAAGCAATACGTGTATCCATAGCATGGAGTTATGTCTGAATTTATGAAGGTCAGAACGAATACAGCGTATGAAAGTATGCATCTTACTTTACCTCCTGTCTCTGAAACCAGTTCGCAGTCACAAGCAGCAGTAAGAGAAAGAAGGCAATAGAAAGAGCAATACCCATGGGAAGAACGCCTAAGTCTAGTAGAGCATCCCCTTGCAAAGCCAGAGTGCCGTTTGGCAGGATACCAAGCACAGGACACATCAGCCGCGTCGCCCAGCTGTAGGGGCAAGTCCACCAGAAGCTTTCTGTTGCGACCAAAATATCCAGTATAACCCCTATAACTAAGTTTATAAGCACTGCTGTCATCAGACCGAATTTCTTAGAAATAAAGAGGCAAAATGGAATCTGCCAGAGGGAGACAACAATTAAAATCGACGTTGCCATTACCATCTGTGTGATGGAGATGGTGGATGTGGGATTGATCAATAACTTCCCTATAATCATCCCCACAAGGTGTAGGATACAGGCAGCTATAACATACACAGCAAGGAGAATGACTTTGGAAACCCAGATTTTTTGAAGTGGAACCGGAAGGGCAAAAACTGTCCGGTAATGCAGTTTCCTTTCTTCTATCTGGTTAACCAGTGCTGTGGCAAGGGTAATAAAACCTGGCAGGAGGATGATATACCACCAGTTATAGCCATTTTGCACAAGGTAGATACCGGAAATACCTGCAAGCAACACCATAAGCAGGGGTGCAAGGAAAACCAGCTTCTTAACAAAGGTTCTATGGCATTTCAAATTTTCTGCTTTAATATAATCCATCATGTTAATCACCTGCCTTTTTGCTGTTTGCAACAACCTGCATAAACAGCGTTTCCAAATCTTCTCCGGGGTTTATTTTGGCTTCATAGCCCAATATTCCATTGCTGATAATGCCAATATGATCAGCTATCAGCTCCACCTCAGAAAGAATATGGCTTGATAGGATCACTGTAATACCCTGTTCGGGAAAGGATCTGATGAGTCCTCTCAGATCCTGAATGCCGATTGGGTCTAGACCGTTGGTGGGTTCATCCAGAATAAGCAACTTTGGATGATTCAATAATGCAATGGCAATACCAAGGCGCTGCTTCATTCCCATAGAAAACTGTCCAGCACATTTTTTACCGGTACTAGTCAAATCAACAATTTTCAGGACCTCATCGATCCGATCCTCTGGTAACCCCAAAAGAAGGGTGCGTACCTTCAGATTTTCTCTTGCGGTCAAATTCTCATAAAGTGGAGGAGCTTCAATCAGAGCACCTATATCTGAAAGGTCCTTCCGGCTCCATAGGCGTCCTTCAAATACTATTTGACCCGAAGTCGGCTGGAGCATCCCAGTAATCATCTTCAAGGTGGTGGATTTTCCTGCTCCATTAGGTCCCAGTAAACCATAAATGGAATTTTCCATTATAGACATGGATATGTTGTTGACTGCAGGTTGTTTTTTAAAGTCTTTACATAAGTCTTTTGTTTGCAAAATATACGAACTCATAAACATCTTCCTTTCATTTGTTTGATACTTACTATAAAGAAGAAGTTTAAAAATTCTTTAAAGAAATCTAAAATATTTGCCTCCTTACCACTTTTTGCATTGCAAAGGATATATGTAAGGGTTTCCTCACATCGGAGCTTCTACTTTACCAGTAAAAATTCCAACGATTGAAAACCCTATATTTACAGTCTTTTATTTTATTATTGAATTAATACCAAAAGATCTTCTCGTTTTCCAACAAAGAAGACCTTTTAAATATTATATAACCTAAAGGTATTAAATTATAAACCCAACAACCATGTAGCCGTTGAAAAATATATTATAAGAGCTACAGCATCAACAATCGTTGTTATTAATGGACCCGCCATAATCGCTGGGTCAAATTTTAGTTTTTTTGCTATGATCGGTAATACACCACCGACTATCTTAGCCAATACAACAGTGAAAAACAATGTGAAGGATACAGTTATAGCTACCAATATATCAGTCTTCTCAATATAATAAATCCTTAAAAAATTGACAGATGATAAAATTATCCCAACAATAACACTAACACATAATTCCTTCCTTAAAACCTTCAAGATATCACCAGGTTTTAATTCTCCCAAAGCTAATCCCCTGATTATCAGTGTTGAGGACTGTGAACCAGAATTTCCACCTGTATCCATAATCATTGGTATAAAGGTTGCCAGTATCATTACTGATTGCAATGCGTTCTCAAATCTTAAAATTATGCTTCCTGTAAAAGTGGCAGAAATCATCAATATTAAAAGCCATGGTATTCTGTGCTTTGCTAATTCCCAAATATTTGTTTTTAAATATTCCTTTTCAGATGGTTGTATTGCAGCCATCTTATAAATGTCTTCTGTGACTTCTTGATCTATAACATCTAAAATGTCATCTACTGTTATTATACCAACTAGCCTGCTTTCGTTATCCACAACAGGCATAACATAATAGTCATATTTTTTGAATAAACTAGCAACCTCTTCTTGATCATCGTAGGTCTTTATGGATATCACGCCTGTGTCCATAATATCTTTTATAACTGCTGAATCATCACTTAATATTAGTTTTCTAAGTGATATAACACCTTCTAGTATTCTATTACTGTTTATAACATAGCAAGTATTGATCGTTTCTTTATCGATACCGATTTCCTTAATGTACTGAATAGCTTGCTTTACTGTCATTTCTTTTTTTAAGTCAACATACTCGATGGTCATTAAGCTACCAGCAGAATCTACTGGATAATTTAAGAACTGATTAATAAGCATCCTTGTTTTATCACTAGTATTCTTTAGAACCCTTTTTACGACATTCGATGGCATTTCTTCCAAAAAATCGATGGCATCATCAATAAAAAGATCATCTAAAATATTAATAGCTTCCTCATCAGTAATAGATTCAATAACATATCTTTGAAGCTCACTTGACATGTGTACAAAAACTTCAGAAGATAAATCCTTCGGCAATATTCTATATATTATCAAAAGTTTTTGCTGGTCTATTTCTTCGAATAATCGTGCAATATCAACTACATTTAGGCTGATTATCTCTTTTCTTGCTTCTACATATTTGCCTTGTTCAACAAGACCAAGAATTTTTTCTTTCATTTGTGGCCCTCCTTAAATAGAGCCACATACTAAGATTAAATCGTAGTTATGGCTCTAAATCCATTATCATTATTATGATTATTTTGACAACTATTATTAGGTTCTGGATGAGAATCCATAACTACCACCTCTACTTTCTCTCATAAGATTCAAACACGTGATTATATCTGCCGTAGTCATACAGCACTTCCAATTTACACTAATATATATAATAAACCATTTAGTTGATAATTACAACCGATTCAGCAATATTGTTATAATTGTGTATTCAAAAGAAAAAACCATAACTATATTCTTGAAGTGAATCCCTTTTGTCAGACAAAAATCTAATGAAAGGTGTTTAAAGGACAACTATCTCCACGTGGGTTGTATGGATGAACATCTCACAATAATGATAATATCCTGATTTTGATGGTGATTATAAGTTAGTGATATTTATTAAAAAAATAAAGGGGCAATTATTTTAAATTGTCCCTTCTTCTTGTACTCTATTATGATTTCTACTTGATTTGATGCAATATCTATCTTCCTAGATCAATGACGTTTTGAATAAGAACTTTGCATTTTCCACATTCTTCGCCAGTCTCTTCATTTACACCTGTTCCAGCACCTGTAATATCTCCAACCTTCTCTACTGTGTCTGCACCATTCTTAACTGCATTTACTACTGCTTCTAGGGAAACTTTCTTACAACCACAAACGGAAGAAAGAATACTATTTAATTCACTTCTACAACCTTCACATTCAGTACATACACCTGTAAGTTCAGCTAATTCATCTACAGTTCTTGCACCAGAACTCATTGCCTTTCTAATTGATAGATAATCAACGTTATTTTTTGTACATATTACTTTATTCTTTGCCATATCTTTATGTCTCTCCTTCAAATGAATTTTATGCTTATCATCTAGTATATCATTTATTATTCAATATAAGTATTGGAAAAAATTACATCGATTTTCTGATATATTTGGCAGTTATTGTTGAACTGTTTTCCACCATATCCTTTACAGTTCCCTGAAATACAATCTCACCACCACTACTACCGCCATCCGGTCCAACATCGATAATATAATCAGCATTTTTCATTACATCCTGATTATGTTCTATAATAATAACTGCATTACCCCTATCTACAAATCTTTCAAATAACATCATAATACTCTTAATATCAGAGGCATGGAGTCCGGTCGTGGGCTCGTCTAAGATAAAAATGCTTCCTTTATCATCCAAGTATTTTGCGAGTTTCAAACGCTGCCGTTCTCCTCCGGATAGTGTAGAAGTTGGTTGTCCCAGGGAAAGATATCCAAGGCCAACTTCCACCATGGCTCTTAACTGTTTTGCTATTTTTCTTTGATCTTTAAAGAAAATAAGAGCTTCTTCAGCTGACATATCTAGTATTTCCTTAATATTCCTTTCGTGATACTGAATGGAAAGTGCTTCTTTGTTATAACGATTTCCTTCACACTCTTCACAAACTGTAGTAACAGGATCCATAAATACAAGCTCAGTAACAATAATGCCTTTTCCTTTACAAACAGGACAGCAGCCCTTACTATTGAAGGAAAACATCGATGCATCTTGACCAGTTTCCTCTGAGATTACCTTTCTTATATTATCGAAAAACCCCAGGAAGGTCGCTGGTGTTGAACGACCTGTTGCTGTAATCGAAGACTGATCAACCACTACGACATCTTTGGCATATTCTTTTGCAAATACATCTCTAATCAGCGTACTTTTTCCGGAACCAGCTACTCCGGTTACTACGGTAAGAACATTAAGTGGAATCTCAACCGATACATTTTTTAAGTTGTGACAATTTGCATCCTTAACAGGTAGATACTTTACTGGAATTCTTGGGTTATCTTTTACTGGAAGGATTTCTTTCATTGCATTACCAGTCAGTGTCCCTGATAAAAGAAGATTGTCATAACTTCCTTCGAATAATATTTCACCACCATTTTTCCCTGCAAGGGGTCCAACATCAATAATGTGGTCAGCAATACTAATGATATCCTTATCGTGTTCAACGACAAGAACTGTATTTCCTTTATCTCTAAGACTTCGAAGTAATTTACACATACGATGAACATCCCTTGGATGCATGCCTGTACTTGGTTCGTCAAATATGTATGTCATCCCACTCAAAGAGCTACCCATGTACCTGACAAGTTTTAGACGTTGTGCTTCACCACCTGATAGAGTAGATGATTCACGGTTCATACTAAGATAAGGAAGACCAATATCTATCATCCTGTCTAAAGACTCCACCATATCGTGGACAATTGTGACTGCTCTCTTGTCCTGGATTTCAAATAATTCCTCTCTTAAACTTGTAAACTCTAATTCACACATCTCATAGATGTTTATGCCATTAATCTTACAGGAAAGAGTATGATCATTCAGTCTCTTACCATGGCAACAAGGGCATACTTTTTGTACAATCAAGCTTAATAGTCTTTTGACAGATGCTTCCTTAATCGTGGAAGTATCACGCATTAATACAGTTCTTCTTAGCTGATTAACAATTCCCTCAACTTTCTTGTCTATGCGTTCCCCATCAGGAGTTTTTGCACCATAATAAAGAATATTCTTTTCTTCTTCCGAATAATCCTTAAATTTCTTGTCTAAATCAAATAACTCTGATTCAATATATATTTTCCAATACCAATTACCGACACCATAGGCTGGAAGCTTGACCATTCCCTCATTCCAGGATTTATCCGGATCAACTAATCCCGCTGTATCAATATCAGTAATATTGCCTAAACCAGAGCATTTTGGACACATTCCATTGGGATCATTAAATGAAAAATAAGATGCAGTCCCAATATACGGTGTTCCAATGCGTGAATATAAAACTCTTAGTGCTGAGTATAAATCGCTTATAGTACCAACGGTTGAACGCGCGTTGCCGCCCAGTCTGGACTGATCAACGATAACCGATGCTGAAAGATTATCAATATAATCAACTTTTGGTTTCTCATATTTTGGCATTCTTCCTCTGACCCATGCAGTATAGGTTTCATTCATCTGTCTCTGGCTTTCAGCCGCTATTGTATCAAAAACAATACTTGATTTACCAGAGCCGGAAACACCCGTAAATACTACTATTTTATTCTTGGGTATAGAAAGTGATATATTTTTTAAATTGTTTTGGTGTAAGCCTTTAATTTCTATCATATCATTCATTCTCTTCACCGACCTTACATACTGGAATTTGGATTTCTGTTAGCCACTCATCTTCGCTGTCTTTATTCCAGACTCCATCAATATAATTTTCACGAATCGAGCCATTAATCCGTAATCCATTTTCTTCAATATACTGAAGCACAGATGCGTATGAGGATGAAATTGTACCATAGCTTCCTTTATGAAAAATACAGGCTGCATTCAAAACCGCAGGAATAACTTTAAATTTGATTTTATCTGTATCATCCTTTAACCCGGTTACCGCCTCACATGCTTCTATTAAGACACTCTCTTCTTTATAGCCTGGTTCTGGATAGCTTGTGAAACAATATTCAGGTATTGCACATTCGCATCCTAATCGCTCCATCTCTTGCCCCATCTCCGGCATCATTATAAAAAGATCATCATAAGAATCAACTCTCCTGGTCATACTTGCAACCATTACTTCCGGCAGACTTTTGACTAACACATGTGAAGTGAAATTCTTCTCTGGTGCATCTAATGCCAGCTCAACTTTTGCAAGGAGTTTGGTCAAATCTGCGATTTGCATTATGAGCTGATTTCTTTTCTGCCTTAACAAATCTTTTTCATTCAGCCCTCTGACAACTGCCTTTATTTCATCAATCTTAAAGCCTATTTCTTTTAAAGCAAGAATCTGATGCAACTCTTCCATCTGTGAGAGTGTGTAATATCTGAAGTTTGTGTCTGTATCAATAACCTTTGGTTTTAGAAGATTTTCATCATCATAAAAACGAAGTGCTTTTATTGTTACATGATTCATACTAGCAAACATACCAATCTTATAAAGTGTATCTGGTGTTTTTTCTTTACAGTAATGAGACTCGTTTTGGTTCATATGTATCCTCTCTTTTCTATTAGTATACACATAATATACAATCTCCCCTAAGGGGTAGAGTCAAGTATTATTTATATTTCTTCTATCTAAAACAGTAAACATCCGTACAACTCCATGATCTGAGAAAATAACGTTGACATTCCAATCCCATTTAAGCATGGGAGGTATTAACCAATTTCGTCCAATTTTCATTGCACCTTCAATTCGGCCTTCACGGCATAATACTCGTATTCTGCTATCACTTATTTTCCATTTTTCGCTTGCTTCTTTAACACTTATATAATTCATCAATATCATATTTAATTTATACCTATGCTGGAATAATGTCAATATCGTTCCGATATAGGTATAAAGATGGTCAAATCTTTAAACCTCCTTACAACAGCACTGCCTCAGCTGCTTTATTTTCGCCATTAGTAATTGCAGCGGAATGCTACAATTTCGCAGTACAGAAATAAGGATTGATAAATACTTTACCAATCCCATTTGTAAATCTATTTTTCTCAGGAACGACACGACATTTCTGTTTTAATTAGTTTATATTCGTCTGATAAGTATTGTAATCTTCCTAATATGATACCCGGATGTATGTTGGTTCTTTTAGCAAATTCTCTTATACTGACCTCATCAATCGAGGTCATATCAAATAATTATTACACCTATATCTATTAAACACTGTGCTTAACATGGTTTTCGTTATTTTTATGCTTAATTGAAGCAATTTTTTTTCCAATAACTGTACCTATCCCAGATACAGCGGTAAATAGAAGTATAGCAGTTATATTGCCTGCCATATTATTTGTATTACTGGATTGTATTTCGACAGTACTTATTTCACCTAAGTTTGTCTGCATTTTATTTAATGCATCCGTGTCAATGAATATTATATTGAAAACACCAATAATCAAGAAAAAGAATATTGAAAAAAATACATTATATAGAATAACCCTTTTATTATTCCAATCAATAAATCCAAGCACCAATGACATAAGAAAGCTCAGAATAATAGGTATTAATAAAGTAAACATCATATACTCCAAAATATCAATCGAGCTTAAATTTATCTTTAAGTATATAAGAACACCTAGTAGAATTACAGTACAAAAAGCATAAATACACAAGTTTTTTTTCATTTAATTTCCTCCATATTTTTTACATTATTGTAACAAAAATATTATAAACCCAATGAAATAGAATTGAATTATAAAGACTTCCTGTTTTCAATCTAATAAATCCCAAAATCAAACCAATCGAAAATCTTATGAATAAATTATCATACACATCTCCCCCTGAATGGTAAATGAAAGCAAATATTAGTGATGTAATAAAAACAGAAATAACAGGATTGAATATTTTTTCAACTTCATGTTGTATAATTCCACGAAGCATAATTTCCTCAGCAATTGCTACTATCATAAAACTTAAAATTATCGTAAAAGCAGGAATTGGTAACTCCATGGTGTATGACTTGATAATTAATGTAATTAAAATCAAAGAAAATGTTACTATAAATCCTAAAGAAAGTTTACTTTTACGATAAATCAATCCTATATCCTGAAATGGTACCTTTTCGACCTTAATCTTCATTATTAATGGTAAAACTATGTAGAACAGAACCATCGGAACCGAAAAAATCAGTAGTGAATCATTGCGATTTTTAATTTTATTAATGTCTATAATCAAACTTCCTTCCACAACTTGTGAGGATATTATTACATAAATAGCAAAAAAAAGATTAGAAAGCATTATATAGCCAGCTATTCTTACAAAACTAATCAATATATTATCAAAGCATAATTTTTTTTCTCATACGAATATTCTCAAAATTTCTTATAATAAATGATTTAACATCCTTCAATTTCTTATATCCTTTCTATTAAAAATAAATATTGCTAATATAATTAACAATAGACTATATATTAGCAATAACCCCATTGATTTAAATGAATATAAATGCTTATTACTAGTTATATCATAGATTTTTGCCCCATCTCCTATGGATGTAGGAAGAAAAGTATCAAAATATGGAAATCTTTCTACAACTTTTAATAATATAACAGAACTTAATGAAAAAAGTATCACTTTTATATTCCCAAAATATATGGACATGAATACTGCTATACAAGAAACAACGAATAAATCCAATAAAGATATAAGTAGAAAGTAAACATCTTCATATATATGAGTACTAAAAATCTCAGTAGAAGAAAATGGGCCTCTTTTAACAAAGATAAAATAGGAAAGCAAAGAAGCCAATATTATTATTAGTATGAAGGAATTAACAATAATAAATTGGGAAACCACTTTAGAAATAAATACTTTAGAACGACTTGGTGATCTAACAATTAATAAGTTAATTGTTCCATCGCTTATTTCCTTGGAAAATACATTTGAAGCCATAAGTATAACCATTAGATATAAAAAAAAACTAACTTTCATGAAAGAGAATATAAATACCGCAAATTGATAGGCACCCAATTCTCTTTTTCCAGAAACAATTAGAAACGAATTTTCCTTTAACAACAATAATCCAAATATCAGTGGAATTACAGTCATGATAATAAGGGCAAACTTGTATTCTTTTCTTCGTATAGTTTTAAATAATTCTATTTTTAAAAAATTCAATGCCATCCCTCCTAATTAACTGATTTGTCGGTGATAAATAACTTTGCCAAACTATCTTTATTAACTTTAATGTCGATTATATCAATTGATTGCTCTATCATTGTTTTGATTAAAATATTCAATTGATTTTGTTCCGTGCTTAAAAAAATTATCTTTTCATCAGATATGGTTATATTCAAATTATTTTTAATACAGCATTTCATAAACATATCTTTATCAATTAAATTTTGAATTTGAAATACGTATTCTTTATTCCCTAATATTACATTTGTATATTCATTAACTAAGCAATTACCTTCTTTAAGTAGTATTATTTTCTCGCAAATATCCTCAACATCTGTTAATTGATGACTCGAAAACAATATAGTAGTTTTTTTAAGAAGTGTTAAATCTTTCAGTTTAACTTTTAATTCTTCAATTCCCATAGGGTCTAAGCCTGTTGTGGGCTCGTCCAAAATAATGATTTCAGGATCTTCCATTAAAGCTTGTGCAAGACCTAATCTTTGCTTCATCCCATAAGAAAAGGTACCTATTTTATCCTTACATACATTACTCAATCCAACAAATTCAAGACTTTCCATTATCTTTTCTTTTAAGTTTTTACTTTTTGAATTTGCCATCATTAATACCTTTAAATTATCATATGCAGAAAGAAAATCATAAAATGCTGGTTCTATTAATAATCCTACTCTTCCTATCAATTTTGAATAATTCGTATTTGCATTTTCGCCAAGTATTATTATTTTTCCATCATCACATTTTAATAATCCTGTGATAGATTTGATTAAAGTGGTTTTTCCTGCACCATTATGCCCGAGTAGACCGACTATCTCACCTCTATTTATATCAATCGATATATTATTTAGTGCAACTTTATTTCCATACTTTTTTGTAAGATTTCTAACACTTAATACAGTTTCCCTCATAATAACCTCCTATTACTAATAAAATTTAGTAAAGCCCAAGCATTCCTAGATTTCTTGCCTTATTAAAGCATGCTTTATATATTAATAAACTTGAATAATTGGCTCTTGTAAAAAATGTTTTGATCAAAAGCTATCAGTCCACCAAAGGGGACAAGAAATATGAATATATTTCTAGCCAACTCATGATATTCTTTAAAAAATCTATGTTTTTTCTATGTAAAGTTACTACTATACTAATATTTAATCCATTTTTTAATATTAACGACAGTTCAATAATCTGTCCAAAAATGCCAGGATCCCTTATAAATTAGGGGATATATTCCCTAATCCAAGTAAACATAGCTACATGTCTTAAAATTTGCTTGTAATATTTTAAGAATGTGCAGTTGTATACATTTGTACGTTCAACAACAATTGTAAATGTTATTATGGCATTTCCTAAATATGTTGTACTTCAATATCTTTAGTATTTATTACTTGTATATTGCTAATCTTAATAAATGACAAACCTAATATTATGATGAACATAATTATTGCAATAGAATTTTTTCAAAAAAATAAATCCCATGATTTTACACAATAAACATATTGGTTATTTTTTACATCGTACCATGTATTGTATTATTATGTCAATCCTGAAATACTTCCACGTAGCACCAGCGTGAGCATTCATCAATTTCTGTATATTGATAGAATCTCTGACCGGATGCCTCATTAACCAGACAGACACTTTGAACACATTTAACGTCTATCTGAATAAGCTGACCAGGATATTGCATTTGCTCATATGGCTTAGGAACATACTTTGGGTTAGGTGGTTTAACAGCCCAGCTTCCTCTTACAGAGAAAGCGATAAAGTCCCAGAATAGTACGTGTATTGTAATCCTACACCCATACAAGAATTGGTAAAAGTCACTTGAAAATAAAATTTGTTTAAGTTATTATATAAATAATTGGGGGATGAACTATAAGGAAAAGCAGGAAACATTGTGCATAGCAAGGGCTATTGCATATCACTCAAACAGAATATCAATAGCCTTTGCTGTCCTATAGAATAAATTTTAGGAGGGCACAATTGGCTATATTCACGCTTTGGAAATTCTGCCCGAGGGATTGATTGAAAAAATCCAAGAATATGTTGACGGGCAAGTTATATACATTCCAAAAATAAAATCAAAATATTGTAAGTGGGGAGAAAAGATGGATTTGTAAAAATAACAAAAGCTAGGAGGTGAAATATCGAATGGAAGTTGTGAAAATAATTGATAGGGATAAAACAAAATACATGGATTTGCTACTTATTGCAGATGAACAGGTAAGTATGATAGATAAATATTTGTATCGTGGTGATATGTTCGCCTTGTGTGATGATGATGTTAAGGCAATTTGTATTGTTACACAAGAGCAAGCGGGGGTTTATGAAATTAAGAATATTGTTACCGTTCCTAAATATCAACAGAAAGGATATGGACAACATCTAATCTCATTTATTGCTGATTACTACAAAAAATCTGGTAACGAGCTATATGTTGGAACAGGCGATTGCCCTATGATACTTCATTTCTACGAGAAATGCGGATTTGTAAAATCACACATTGTTAAGAACTTTTTTGTAGACAATTACGACCATCCTATGTATGAAAATGGACAACAGTTAGTGGATATGATTTATTTGAAAAGATATCTATAAATAGAGCTTGTGTCGCCCAAGGGAAATAAAAAAATCTACCTTACTAGCAAACTTTGATAAAGTGTATGATTAAATCAGCGATAAAGAGAAAAAATCCCTAATTTCTTCGCTAATCAAAGAAATAGAGATTTTTCTATGTGAGGAGGCTGAATTACCTTTGAAGTCTATTTTATAAGAGTAAACGAGACAAAACAATTTAATAAGGATGTAATCCTGACCTTTTTAAACCAGTCATTTCGTCTAGACCAAATAATAGATTCATGTTTTGTACCGCCGCATGTGCTCCACCTTTGCCTATGCTATCAAGCACACTGAATACTACGATTCGACCTCTTCGTTCGTCTACATCTAAGCCTATATGACAATAATTTGTACCTGATACAGCCGATACCCAAGGGTATGGAATGTACTGCCATGAAGCATTTTCCTCTTTAGGTAAATCAATAATTTTTATGAATGCTTCTTCTTTATAGTAATGTTTTTATAGATTAATTAACTCATCTCTACTTACATCTACAAGGGGAAAGCAATGACAAATATCTAAAATGCCTCTGGTGATAGGAACATAGGAGGTAGTAAAATGCACCATAACATCAGTACGACCAATGATACTTAGCTCCTGTTCTATCTCATAGGTATGTCTATGGTCAACCACATTGTACGGCACGATATTGTTACCAATCTCTGGATGGTGTATCGCCCTATCTGTCTCCGCTCCCGCACCTGCTGTTCCTGAAAGGCCATCAACTATTATTTTCTTAGTATCAATTAAATTTTTATGCACCAATGGAGCTAATCCAAATATTGCAGCAGAAGAAAAGCAGCCCGGATTTGCAATTATTCTGGCGTTTCTAACCTCATTCCTATGAAATTCAGGAATGCCGTAAATTGCTTCTTCTGCCATTTCCCAATCTGTATGAATTTTACCATAAATTTTTTCCCAATTGCTTCGGTTCTTCAGTCTAAAATCAGCTCCAAGATCTATCACTTTAATCCCTTTTTCTATCAAACTTCTTGCCTGTTTCATAATTTGACCAGAAGGTAATGCAGCGAAAATAATATCACATGGTGTAATCTCTTCCGGTTTAATAAACTTAAGTCCCATTCCATATAAGTTCTTATGATAATATTCTATAGGTTTATCTCCCCTACTAGTCAACCATACTATTTCGACCTCT
>JAEZTQ010000048.1 GCA_023443625.1 Bacillota bacterium
TCGTCGACTGGAGGGATCGCTGGAAGGTGGAGTGGTGCGCATCGACGATCGAATCCGAGCGGAGGTGTTACAGCTACATCCGGCGGGAGCAGGAGGTTTACCTATTCGAGATGGTCATCTACCTCAAGTCACCATCACTGCAGCGGAGCTCGTGGAGACCTGTGCCCAAGCACCGAGGCAGTCGGCGACTGGAGTGTCTGGCTGGAGCTACGACCTGATCCGGAGTTTGATCGACGAGCCGGAGTCTGCGGAGCTGGGAGCCAGAATCTTGTCTTTGCTTGGGAGTGGTGTCGGCGTCACCTCACCGCTTTGGCTCAGGAGCCGACTTGTGCTACTGGCCAAGCCTGGAGGAGGCGTACGGCCGCTTGCGATTGGGGAGGCATGGACTCGTCTCTTGGGACGAGCGCTCGCCAAGCGAGCTTCGAGAAGAGCTCGGGACATTCTTGCGCCCGTACAGCTGGGAATCGGAGTTCGCGGCGGAGTGGAGGTGGCGGCTCACATCGTCTCCTCTGCTGCTCGGGTGGTGAAGGCTGAGGTTGCCGACTTGGTCATTCAGACGGTGGACTTCTCCAATGCCTTCAACACCGTGAGCCGAGCGGCCATTGCGGCCCAAATTGCAGCCCACTTGCCTGAACTGACCGGCTACGTGCGCTGGGCGTATGGCGGACCGACGCAGCTCTTTGCGGAAGGCGCCTGGGTCGTGGATGCCACGAGTGGAGTGAGGCAGGGTGACCCTCTGGGGCCCTTGCTCTTCTCCATGGCTCTACACCCCGTCCTGCAGCGCGTGACCGAGACGTTTCGGCAGGTTTCAATCGTTGCCTACCTTGACGACGTGTCGATTATTGGGCCCCGAGACGCGGTCGCTGCGGCGTTCGAGATGCTGACACTGTTGGCGGGCCGCATTGACCTTCAGGTCAACCCCAACAAGTCGAGGCTGATTGACGCTGCAAGTGATGGCGCTATTGTCCTTGGTACGCCGGCTGGGACCGACGACTTCGTGGATGCACACCTTGTGGAACTGCTGAATAAGCAGGCGGTGGTACTCCAGCAAATCGTTGAGTTTGACGCCAGGCACGCCTTGGCAATGGTGCGCGCAAGCGTCGGTACGAGGCCCATGTTCTGGGCGAGAACCTGCTTGCCCACTCGTGGTACTGCAGCGTTCGAGGAGTTTGACCGCAGAGTCGACTCCGCTCTCGTACGGATGTCGGGTGCCACTATGGCAGAGCTAGGTGTCGCGGGCCAGTTGGTGCGGCACCTGCCTGTCAGTCTTGGAGGCCTCGGCATCAGACGCTTTGCCTCCATCCGAGAGCAGTGCTGGGCTGCCTCTTTTGCTGTCGCAGTACCGTACCTGCACATGACGGCACTGGAGCAGCACCGGGTCATTGCCGACTCCATCGCGCACATGCGGCAAACTTTGTCAGTAGTCGACGCTACTCCTAGCCCTGTGCCTGATGACGAGTTTGGTCGTGGCCTCCAGCGCAAGCTCGTGCGACACGGCGACGCTGAACTGCATGAGCAGCTGCTGAACAGCTTCCAACGCCCCACCATCAAGGCTTGGTTGCGCAGCAGCTCATGCCCCGCGGCTGTCACTTGGCTCCTCGAGTCGGGTGGCAGACCAGTGCCGAACGAGCTGGTGCGACTCGGGCTAGGACTGAGGCTTTGCCTTTCAGTACTGCCTGACGCGCAGCAGTACCGGTGCTACTGTGGGTTCAGCACTGACTTGGCCCTGGAGCTCGCCTGCCACGCGCTGGGCTGTCCGAAGTTCGGGGAGCTACGCACGGGTAGGCACAACAAGCTCCGGGCCTTCATCGCCAGTACACTCCGCAGCCTCCAGCCTGGAGCGCATGTGGAAGAAGAAGTCGTGGTTCGACCGTTGCCCAGCGCTCGTGCCACGCAACCGGTCGCAGACGGTAGTACCACGCCATCTCGACCAGATCTACCACCGTCAGGTGGGGCCGAGGAGCCTTCAGCACCGACTGGAGCAACTGCCTCAGGCGTCACACTTCGCTCCGACGTTCGCTGGCGTCATGCGGGGGAGGTGTTGCACTTGGATGTAGCAGTGGTGTCGCCGTCGGCACCTGCGGCTGTTCGTCGCGGGAGCGCAAGACAGGAGTGCATCGCGGCTCAGTTCGCAGAGGAGGCTAAACACCGCCTCTACGAGCAGCCGCTTGCACTCGCTGGGTTGCAACCTGCGGCGTTCAAGCCGCTGGTGTTTGAGACCTCGGGTCGGCCAGGTGCTGGAGTCACAGCATTCAACGCCTGGCTCGACGAGAGGCGGAACGACCCACTTACACCGAGCAACTTCCTTGCCCGCTGCGCTTCGATCGTCTGGAAGGCGAACGCTCGCATCCTGCGTGCGTTGGTGCGGCAAGCAGGGCAGATTGCCCGTGATTAAAACGGTAGATGAAATCTAGGTAGTTAGTGTAGCGTAGATTCCCACACATGCATTCATAATTTGTTCGTGTTTCGTCGTGTTTCAGTAGCTAGAACAGAAGAAAGTAGTGTAGCAACACTAGCGTAGCAACTAGCGTAGCACTCGCGATGCCTATCGCATTTAAGAAACGTAATCAAACACTTTACCCTAACCCTAACCCTAACCCTAACCCTAACCCGAACCCTAATTTACCCTAACCCTAACAGCGCGAGTAAAATCGCGGTCAAACAAGATTCATAACCAGTGCAAATGAACCCTAACCCTAACTCTAACC
>JAEZTQ010000094.1 GCA_023443625.1 Bacillota bacterium
CTAGTAAGACCCCTGAAAGACCATCAGGTAGATAGGACAAAGGTGGAAGTGCAGTAATGTATGTAGCTGATTGTTACTAATAGGTCGAGGGCTTGACCTAAAAAGGTTTATAGTTTGAAGAATTCATTAGAATTCTTGGATGTAACATTTTCGTGTGTAGATTTTAGTCAATTAAATATGACATAATTTGAAACCTGGAGCATTTGCTCGAGGTTTTTTTGTATTATAGGGTTACTATGAAACAAAACCTATCGGGTAGCCAAAAAAAGGCAGACTATCCGATAGGTTTTGTATTATAATAATTGATTATAGCATTTAAACAAGGTTTTCTAAGTGCATTCTTCCGGGTTATTGGCGTGCTATTCTACTCTCAAAGCATTATATTATATAGAATGGTACAAATAACTTCTTGTCCATGGTATATCATCTGCTACTCCTTTTGAAAATAGAAATTGATGAATATCTATATTACCAACTTTAAATGATGCAGCACAGGAATTCAGATATAGCCTCCACATTCTTATAAAAGTCTCATCCTTCATTTGATTTATTATGGGCAAGGCTCTTTCGAAATTATTAGTCCAATTTTCTAGAGTCCGCACATAATGCCTTCTTAAGCTTTCCAAATCAAGAAGATAAAAGGATTCTTTTGTTATATTACCAACGAGCTCATTTAATGATGGAATATATCCGCCGGGAAAAATGTATCTGTTAATCCATGTGTTGTTTCCACCTTTAAAGCTTGTTATACAATGTAATAATGAGAGGCCTCCTTCATTTAACAATGCATTTATTGCAGAGAAATATTCTGCAAGATTCTCTTTTCCCACATGCTCAATCATACCAACACTAACAATTTTATCAAATGTTCTATTTTTTATTTGACGATAATCCATTAATTGAACTTCAGCAAATTCTTCAAGACCTTCTTCTTTAATTCTTTTACTGGCTTTCTCCATTTGTTCCTGGCTTAAGGTAATACCTAAGGCTTTCACTTTATATTTTTTTGCAGCGGACATAATCAATTCACCCCAGCCGCATCCGATATCAAGAAGTGTATCATTTTCCTTCAAATTTAATTTTTTGAGTATATAATCAACTTTATTAGTTTGTGCTTGTTCGAGAGTATCCTTATTGGATATAAAATAACCACAGGAGTAGGTCATAGTTTTATCTAACCATAACTGATAGAATTCGTTTCCTATATCGTAATGAAAGCTAATATTTTCTTTGCTTTTTCTTAAAGTGTTCTTAATGGGAATTAGAAGTTTACTATATCTTTCCTTATCCCTCAAAAAGCTTTTTGCATTCTTATATAAGGCCTCAATTACATCTTGAATGTTGCCTTCAATATCAAGCTTTTTATGCATGTAAGCTTCTCCCAAAGTCACAGAAGGATCCATCATAACCTCCGAAATAGGCAAGGGTTCATTTAAAACAATCCTAAAACAGCTATCTCCGGTGCCATAGGTGATTTCTTCACCATCCCAGTATTTAACAGAGTAAGGACTAGAAAAAAGATTAGAAAAAATATTTTTGTGAAGCGCCTTTTCTATCTGACTTGATGTAGCTTTTTCTTTTACCGAAAACATTAGTTAGTCACCTCATAAGACTATTTATTATATTGTGGTTTTGCAATATTTTCTAGTATATCCAAAACCATATTAATTAAACAAAATGTATTTACTTTGATATGCTTATAGAATTGTTAAAAGCATTCATTTGAGAATGCAGTAACATCTGCTCACTATAATTAAATTAGTTACTTACTTTTGTGAAGTAAGTGTGATAGAATATACATAGGTGGTGATTAATGTATGGAAAACTATCATATGTGTCCGAAGTTTGAAAATGCTTTTGAATTATTAGGTAAGAGATGGACTGGTTTAATTATTAGGACCTTGTTGAGCGGACCAAAGCGTTTTTCTGATATAACTGAAACAATTCCTAATATAAGTGCTCGTATGCTAACGGAAAGATTTAAAGAATTGGAGAAGGAAGGAATTGTACTTCGAAAAGTCTATCCTGAGATTCCTGTTCGAATAGAGTATGAGCTAACCAAAAAAGGAATAGAACTCCAAAGTGCAATGGATGAAATACAAAAGTGGGCAGAAAAATGGAACTAATCAAATAGTAGTTAAGAAAGAGTCTTCATACTAGGAGATTCTTTTTACTTTATAGGAGGCGTCCTATAACATTAAAAATTAGGACGGGTACACAAAACTATGTAATAATGTCGTATAAATAGGACGCTTTTGCGGCGTGAGAGTTTCCTAGCGCACCTTTGGCGTATAAGGCAAATGAATTTGCCTAGGAAGTATATTGTTTCGTAATACCCTCGGGTGTGAAGTGTCAGCAAGCTGACACTTGTTTGATAGGAAAGGTTGAAAAGTTATTTTATAATATCTTATAAAAATTATTTTAAAATATCCTTGACTTATTATAAGGTTTATGTAATAATCAAAATATACCAAGTTACTAAAAGTAACTAAATAATAATAGATAACTTACATGATGTAAGGAGGAATATAGATGTTAAAGAAAATAGATAGCAAAAATATGGGAAGTAGTAATCAAGGATGGTTAAGGAGTATATTCCATTTTTCCTTTGCCGAATATTACAACCCTGAAAACATACACTTTGGTGTCTTAAGAGTTATCAATGATGACCTGATTGATGGCGGCACTGGTTTTGATACCCACCCTCATAGGGATATGGAGATAATTTCTTATGTTGTTAACGGAGAACTAACCCATGGAGATAGCATGGGCAATAAGAACACTATAACTCGTGGACATGTTCAATACATGAGTGCAGGTACGGGAGTATTCCATAGCGAACACAATTTAGGAGTGGAGGAATTAAGATTTTTACAAATATGGATTTTCCCAGATAAGAAAGGATATAAGCCAAACTACGGTGACTATAGATTTGAGTGGAAGGATAGACATAATCAATGGCTTCATATGGTTTCAAGTAGTAATGGAAACGCACCAATAAAAATAAATCAAGATATGAATATATATTCCATAGAACTTGATAAAGGAAAAGAGACAAATTTTACTGTAGGGGAAGGCAGACAGGCCTATTTGGTACAAATAGAAGGAAGTTCACTAATTAATGGAATACAATTACATGATAGAGATGGAATAGAAATAGAAGAGGAAATATTAGAAGTAAAAGCAGAGGAAACTTCTCATATGTTAATTTTAGAAATGAATAAAGAATAAATATTTAAAATCAAAGGGAATGGAATATAATAAACTTAATACTAGACTATTAATTTAGTATAAGAATGAATTGGAGGAAAATTATATGAATAAAGATTTTTTAAAGGCCGTAGAAGATAGGCGAACATTTTATGGAATTAGTAAAGATATAGTTGTTTCAGAAGGTAGAATTAGAGAAATAATAGATCATGCTGTAAAACATACCCCCTCAGCGTTTAATTCACAGAGTGCAAGAGTAGTTTTACTATTAGAAAAACAACATGATAAGCTATGGGATATAACAAAAGAAGCACTAAGAAAGATTGTACCTGCGGACCAATTTAGCGGTACGGAAGATAAGATAAATTCCTTTAAAAATGGCTATGGCACTGTCTTATTCTTTGAGGACCAAAGTGTTATTGAAACTCTTCAAAAGCAATTTGCTTTATATAAGGATAACTTTCCAATTTGGTCTCAACAGTCAAGCGGCATGCATCAGTTTGTTATCTGGACTGCATTAGAAATTGAGGGCTTGGGAGCATCCTTACAGCACTATAATGAACTCATTGAGGCTGATGTTAAGAAAGAGTGGGGAATAGAGGATAATTGGAAGCTTATCGCTCAAATGCCCTTTGGAAAGCCAACAGCGGAGCCAGGGGAAAAAGAGTTCAGACCACTGGAAGAGCGAATTAAAGTATTTAAGTAATAATATGAGGTTTCTCCCTTAAGGTAAATAGCTATAAACTAGAGAGTAGTTCAAAATAAAGGTGTTTTCCGGTGTTGGGATTTTAAAAATAAGTGAAGAAGCTGCCATAATTATCAGCAGCTTCTTCTATATACATATATACAAAATAGGGTGGTATATCTCATGTTTCCATAGAGGGTCTCTTACAATATAAACTCTAGAGTAATAATTTAATTATTTAATAGGAATAACCCGATCACCAAAATGGATTTCGATTTTTTGTGCAGCATCATAATCAAAGCCATTAAATTCAATAGCACAGCCATTATAGCCTTCTGTTATTTCTCCGTTCTCATCATGGCCTTTGCCAGGAATATAGGATAAGGAATCTTCTATAATGGGAATTTCAACATTATCCACAAACAATCTTAGTCGATCTGTATTATCGACTACAACAAGTTCATAGGCATTCTTATTCTCTAATCCATTCCAATAATGATGTGTTATATACTTAGGATGGGTAAATTGATCCCATATAATATTAGCGCTGTCAGAACCTATATCTTCTTCCAAGATAGTTCCATTAATGATGGTTTTATAATTTGATATTATTATATCTGTAAATAGTATAGACTTTTCGCTTGTTGGTGAGACAATCTCCTCTGTATTGTAAAAGTTTTGGGAATAATCATCTGATAATGAGCGTATATCATAAATGTCTTTGGTAAGCACTTGATTTAGTACTGTCACTTTTGAAACTTCCAGCATTGAACGGTTAGGTGTAAATTGGAAGGACATATCACAGTCAATACGTTTTGTGATAACATGATTATTGTATAAATTTACATTCTTAATTTGAAGTACTATATCATCATTCCGATATTTTACCCAATAGGGAGGTAGCTCATAACTAAAATAATAAGAGCTATTATCTTCATTAAAAACCAATTCTGATCCTTTGATTTCACTGAAAGCATAATTATTCTCAAGCCCTTCCTCCAGTATCTCAGGTGTAATTGTCTTTCCTTTTAGGATGATTTCGTTGAACTCACCTAAATCCTTCTTAGGAGTAAGTTTAAACATGGCTATGTGAGTCTCCATATCCCCAGTAAAAGCCACTAGCTTCAAATCAAAATATTCATTTTCATCTGCAATAGCTAGGTCTTGTACTATTCCTTCATTAACTAATTCTGCACTGGTTGAATCCTGGAAGACATTTTGGAAGATATCAGCAAAATTAATCCAACCTGCAGCCGCCGAGACTAAGGTAGCACCTGATAACAAAAACAGGAATGAGGCAAATGCAAGGGACCATTTTCGTATAGTGCTGATCTTGGTGCATTTTTTAGTTTTGCATGTCTGTAATACTTTTGTATCGTCCATTACCGTGTCATAATATTGGTGGAATGCCTTCTTGTACTTCTCACTATTATTCATCTAACCATACCTCCTTTAACTTAATCTTTAACATATTTCTTGCCCTCATTAAACGCACCTTAAGGGTATTTTCCTTTGTGTTAAGGATAGATGAAATTTCTGATAAAGAATAGCCCTCAAAATAGTATAAGTGTACTACTAATCGATAATTTTTAGGTAGTGCCATCACCGCTTTAATAACCTCTGAATCCTCTTTATCCACAAAAGGAATAGTTTCATCCAAGGGAACTGTCTTTTTTATCCATGATGAAATAAGATATTTTTTGCAGGCGTTGATTGTAACACGTATAAGCCATGCTTTTATATGTTCATCTGAATTAAAAGCCTTCTTATTGATATAGTACTTCATAAAAACATCCTGTACTATATCATTGGAATCTGAATTGTTTCTTGTATAATTAAATGCAATTCCAAAGACAGTTTTTTTGTACTCTTGATATATATGAATAAAATTTTCGTCTGTACACAACGAATATTCCTTCATTTATATATCACCTCCTCCCTCGTATACTATTAACATCCTTTTATATATAAAAAGGTTTCATTTTTTAAAAAATTTTAACTAAGTTTTTGAGACTATTAAAAGGGTTCAATAATAGTTTATTAATATAATAATAATAAGACATGTGACTGGCAAGATATAAGTAGAAATAAAATGAAGACGGCAATCTTAATAGATTAACCGCCTTCTCATTTTGCTCTTTCTATAATATCCAATGAATAATTAATTTATCATTACCAGTAATCTTTAAAAGAGCTACTTTATATCTCTTTATTTGGCATAGTTTTCAAAATATCTTTGTACTAATACAATAGGGGTGCCCTTATCACCACTGCCGGAAGTAAGATCACATAAGGAACCAATCAAATCTGTCAGGCGACGAGGAGTTGTACCTTGAGACTCCATACTACCCATTAGATTATTATCCTTATTACGAATATATTCAGCAATGGCTTTCTTTAATTCTTCACCTTGTAAGTCAGAGAAGTTATTATCCGCCAAGTATTTTAATTTAACTTCATTGGGTTGACCATTTAAGCCTTCTGTAAAGGCAGGAGCAACAACAGGATCCGCAAGCTCCCATATCTTACCCACAGGATCTTTGAAAGCTCCATCCCCATATACCATGGCTTCTACAAGCTTGCCAGTCTTCTCAAACATAAGCTTCTGAATGCGATCAACAACAGGTTGACAATCTCTTGGGAATAGTTTAACGGTATCTTCCGTAGCCTTATTGCTGCCTAACAGACCAAAACTATTATTGTATCCACTGCCATCTATGGAGTCATTCATGATTTCATCAAGACCATATATCTTCTCTGCGCCGGCAGCTTTAAGTAAACGTTGGGTACGCTCTCTGGTATGAATATCACAGCAGAGAACATTTTTTGTATGTTTTAGAATTGCGCGGCAATCATTAGCAAGAATAATCTCAACGTCACAATCTTCATTTGAAATCAAATCTTTATAATATTCAATATAGTCAACACCGGTAAAGGTATGTTTTTGATATCCAAATAACTTGCGGTACATAGATTCTGTTAATACATCAGTCCAAGGATTTACACCCTTTTCATCTAGTACATCCAAATCTACAAGATGATTACCTACCTCATCGGAAGGGTAGCTAAGCATTAATACGATTTTCTTTACACCTTTTGCAATTCCCTTAAGGCAGATTGAAAAACGATTTCTGCTTAAGATAGGGAAGATAACACCAAGAGTATTATCTTCACCATATTTGCTACGAATATCAGTTGCAATATGATCTACGCTTACATAGTTTCCCTGTGCACGGGCTACTACAGCTTCTGTTACAGCAATTACATCCTTATCATATATTTCAAAATTATCGGCCTTTGCAGCCTCTAATACACTGTTTACTACGATTTCAACAATATCATCTCCCTGACGGATGATTGGGGCACGAACCCCTCTTGATACGGTACCAACTAATCTTTCCATTGTATACGCTCCCTTGTAATATAATAATAAAAATCAGAATTCCCTTACAATATTAATTATAACACTACCTGCGGAAATAGTAAAACGAATACTGTTTATGACAGTCATAAGCTGAGCTTATGTTAACATAGAAACTATATTTTGATTAGTTATAAAGATAAATGTTAAAATTAAGAAAATTCTATATTTAATATAATAGATCATTCCATAAGTGCCGATATAAATTATAGTCTAGTTTTAAATTTACTCCAAAGAGCTTTACGGTGTTTGCGCACTTTACAAAATCTCATTTTCACACTATAATAAAAGTGAAGACCTTAGCAATTTCTATCAAATAAGGTAGAAATATGAGAATAGATACTTAAGATGGAGGACGATTTTATGGAGAAGGATATTGTAAATGGTACAAAGACATCGGAAATGGAAATACTTGAATTCAAAGCGGGCGGTTTCACTTATGGTATAGATATTAGTGATATCAAAGAAATTATATCCTATGATATGGTACCTACACCAGTACCTAATTCTCATCCATTCATTGAAGGTATCATTATGCCGAGAGATGTTTTGATACCAATCATTGATTTAAAAAAGAGCTTAGGACTTGCTGATGTGGATGATAATAAGAATGAGATGGTTATTATTACTGGAATTAATAATCTGAATATTGCAGTTCACGTTGATAGTGTCAGCGGAATACATAGAAAGCAAATTTCTGAAATTAAAAAACCTGGAAAGATGATTAGTACACACCAAAAGAATGTAATCACCGGTATTATAAAAATCGATGGTAGAATGATTGAAATTGTTGATTTGAGAAAGGTAATTGCAAATATTAATCCAGAGGTAGAGATGATTTAGGATAGTCTTAGCTCAGAAGCAAGACTATATAATATCAGTAAGCTTGAATTTAAGGATAAATTAATCATAGGACGGTGCTTAAATGGCAAGATGCAAATTATGTAAGACAAATGTACCTGATGGAACCGAATATTGTACAGATTGCTTAGACAAGGATTATTCAAAGTTTGATGAATCCTATCTGGATGGTCTTTTAAACTCTATCAAGAATGATGCACCGACTACAGAAGCTATTTATTCAAAGAAGGACAAGAATGCAACTACTGAGGATTTAATTAATGATTCAGATACCCTATTTGCTTCAGAAACCTTATTTGATTCTGATGCTGAGATTGATGATCTATATAAATTTGATGTAGATGAAATCGAAGTCTTAGATCAAACTAATTTAACAGAGGAATTATCAGATGATATAAATAATGATTATGATATTGAAGCAGATGAATTGTTTGCTAATATTTCCTTAGATATTTTAGAAGATGAAAATATGGATCAATTACACGAAGAGAATAAGCAGGATGAACCTATGAATAATGAAGAAGAGATACAAGAATCAGGCGTTAATGATTTTATGACAGACAATCTGAATATTGATGAATTAAACAATCAGTTTGTGAATGAATATGACCAGGATTTAAATGAACTCTTAAGTAGTTTAAATTCTGCAGAAAACGACAATAATGAATATATAGACAATCTAGAGGATACCTATGAGAAAAATCATGATATGTTCATGAATCAAGATGATAACAGTGCTGATATTTTTAATACGGACAATGAGGATAGGGCCTCTAATTCAGAAGAGACTGAAATAGAGGATGATTTTTTGAGTTTACTAGGCCAAATGTCCTCAGATGATCCAGTTGCAGATGATGTTAGAGCAATCAGTGATTTGATCAATGGTGTTGAGACTAAACCCCAGGACGGAGCTGATTATCCAAGTGATGTTGGAGAAGTTTTCTCCGATGCTCTTAAGGCGGTTTCTAATTTAACTGATCCGGATTCAGAAGATAAGCCTAATGATGAAAAGAAGCCCAAAAAGAAAAAATCAAAAGAAAAGATAAGAAAAAGTAAGAAAAAAGAAAAAGTCCAAGAGGAAAGTCAAGAAGCAGATCCTTCGCCTAAGAAGCAAAAGAAAGGTTTTATGAAGCGTCTCTTTGGTAATGTGGAAGATGAATCTGCAAAAAAACCATTGACTAATTCAGTTACAACTGAGGATAATACAGCAGCTACAAAAGAAGCTACACAAAGCAAAAAGTCTAAGAAAGTAAAAAAAGCAAAAAAAGTAGCAGCTACTTCTCAAGATAATGCTGCAGCACAAGATGGCAGTAATACTGATGAAAAGAATAATGTTAAGGAAAATGCTAAAAAAGAAAAGAAAGCAAAAGTAAAAAAAGTCAAAGAAGTAATTCAAGTAATTGATGAGATTGAAGAGGATGAAGGCCGAATTAATAGAGTAGGAGCTTTTATTGTATTCGCTTTCTTTGGACTTTTGACAGTTGTCTTAATTGTAGGATCCAATGCCCTTACCTATACACTAAGCATCAAATATGCAAAGAATTATTTTGAAGAACAGGAATATACTAGGGCATACAATGAAGTATATGGAATGACAATTAAGGCTGAGGATATTGTTATTTATGATAGAATCAGAACTGTTATGTATGTTAATAAACAGTTAAATTCCTATCATAATTACACTAGCATTGGTGACTACCCACAAGCATTAGATTCTTTGTTAAAAGGATTGAAACGCTATGACAAATATATTGAACTGGCAAAACTACTTGACATAAAGACAGATATGGATTATGTTAGAGATCAATTATTAGTCGAGCTTGATACAGTATTTAATCTATCAGAAAAGGAAGCACTTAAGATTAATCTGATTGAGGATATGGAAGATTATAGCATTAAGGTATACGAGCTTGCCTATGACAATGAAGATAGAATTCAGACCCTAAGTGAAGGAATGTGAGATATGATAACAATAATTGATTATGATGCGGGGAATTTAAAGAGCGTGGAAAAAGCTTTTATGTATTTGGGAGAAGAAGTTAAGATAACCAGGGATAGACATGAAATCCTGAATGCCCATAAAGTTATTCTTCCAGGAGTAGGAAGCTTTGGAGTAGCCATGGATAAGCTGCACCATTATCAATTAGTAGATACTATAAAAGAGGTTGCCTGTAAGGGAACACCTTTATTTGGAATTTGTTTAGGACTACAGCTATTATTTGAAAGTAGTGAGGAAAGCCCTGGTGTTCAGGGACTTTCTCTTCTTAAAGGTAGGATTTTACGAATTCCCCATAGTGAGGGTCTTAAAATTCCCCAAATGGGATGGAATTCCCTCTCTATTAATTCTAAAGCAAAATTATTCAAGAATATATCTAAAGAGTCCTATGTATATTTTGTGCACTCCTATTATTTACAAGCAGAGAATGCTGAAGATGTGGCTGCAAGGACTTATTACAGTACATCCATTGATGCTTCTGTAGAAAGAGATAATGTATTCGGTTGTCAATTCCACCCGGAAAAAAGCGGAGATATAGGTCTTACTATACTAAAGAATTTTGCAGCATTATAAGGAATGAAAGTATTATATATAGCGATAAAATAGATAGGGCAGGGGAGATATGATGTTTACAAAGAGAATTATTCCGTGTTTAGATGTTCATAACGGCCGTGTAGTTAAGGGCATTAATTTTGTTGATTTGAGAGACGCAGGGGATCCGGTGGAAGTAGCCTCTGCTTATAATGTAGCAGGAGCAGATGAACTGGTTTTCTTAGATATTACTGCCTCATCTGATGCCAGAACAATTAAGATTGATATGGTAAGAAGAGTGGCTGAGACAGTATTTATACCCTTTACTGTTGGTGGTGGTATTAGGACGGTAGATGACTTTAAGATGATTTTAAGAGAAGGTGCTGATAAGATAGCAGTTAATACAGCAGCTATCCTTAACCCTTCTTTAATCAGTGATGCTGCTGATAAATTCGGAAGTCAGTGTGTTGTTCTTGCAATCGATGCAAAAAGAAGAGCTGATGGCTCAGGCTGGAATATCTATAAGAATGGTGGCCGAGTTGATATGGGACTGGATGCTGTTGAATGGGCGATGAAAGCTTGTGAATTGGGAGCAGGTGAGATACTTCTTACTAGCATGGACTGTGATGGTACAAAGAACGGTTACGATATAGAACTTACAAGAATAATTTCTGAAAATGTCCCTGTTCCAGTAATTGCTTCCGGTGGTGCGGGAACCATGGAACATTTTTATGATGCCCTAACCGAGGGTAAAGCAGATGCAGTTCTAGCGGCATCTTTATTTCATTATAAAGAGATGGAGATAATGGATCTTAAGAGATACCTTATGAATAAAGGAATTAGTGTTAGAATCTAGTATACATCTAGTAATTTTATTGTAATATATATTTGAGTTTGGTATGGAAGAATAGGTTAGTAGGATTTCAGGAGGGATTTATATCCCTCCATTTTTATTCAAAAATTACGTCATATGGAAAGAAACCTAGAATTCAATTCCATTGCGATTGCTTATTAATTATTATATAATGTGGTAGAAAAGGAGATATAAGTTATGGTAAATATACAAAATGATTGGCTAGAAGCAATAGGAAGCGAATTCAATAAACCTTATTATAAAGAGTTATCTAAGTATGTGGAAGAGGAATATAGTTCAGGTGCAGTTTATCCATTGGAAGAGAATATATTTAATGCTTTACATATTACCCCTTTGTCAAAAGTTAAGGTGCTGATATTGGGACAAGATCCCTATCATAATGAGCATCAAGCCCATGGTTTGTGTTTTTCTGTTTTACCTGAGCAAAAAAATATTCCCCCTTCTCTACAGAACATCTATAAGGAGTTGCGTGAAGATTGCGGTTGTTATATACCTAATAATGGCTATTTGCATAAATGGGCTAAGGAAGGAGTATTGCTTCTTAATACTGTCCTCACGGTAAGAGCTCATGAAGCCAATTCTCATCAGGGTAAAGGATGGGAGCAATTTACGGATGCTATTATTAAGGCTGTAAATGAGTTAGACAGACCCATTGTTTATATGTTGTGGGGAAGACCGGCACAGCTAAAGATTCCAATGCTTACAAATTCTAAACATCTCATATTGAAAGCACCCCATCCAAGTCCTTTATCTGCTTACAGAGGTTTTTTTGGATGTAAACATTTTAGTCAGGCTAATGAGTTCTTAAGGGCGAATGGAGAAGAGGGAATTGATTGGCAGATTAATGATATAGATGATAAGAAGGAGCAAGTGAAATACTAAGCTTAACAAAAAAAATGGGCGTTATTGCAAATAACACCCATTTTTAAATGCTTTTATTTTAGTTATTCCTTGTTCATATTCTTTACTGCCGTTGATAGCATCAATTTAATTCGATTTAGCTGGTTTACTTCGCTGGCACCGGGATCGTAATCCACAGCAACGATATTTGCCTCAGGATGCTGCCTGCGTAATTCCTTGATTACGCCCTTACCAACGATATGATTGGGTAGGCAGGCAAAGGGTTGTGTACAAACGATGTTTTTAACTCCGGAGTGAATTAATTCTAGCATCTCACCGGTTAAGAACCAGCCTTCACCAGTCTGATTACCCGTTGACACCACAGGCTCTGCATAGTCTGCCAGATGCTTAATGTGGACAGGGGGGATAAAGCGTTTACTCTTAGTCAATTCCTTCGTGGCAGGTTTACGAAGTCTTTCCAGTGCCCATATCGTTAGATTGGCTATTCTTGCACTGGATTTTTTCTTACCCAGATATTTTGCTTTAAAATTACTGTTGTATGCACTGTACATAAAGAAGTCAAGTAAATCGGGAACAACAGCTTCTGCACCTTCTGCTTCTAATAATTCAACAAGATAGTTATTGGCTGAAGGAAGGAATTTGACTAGAATTTCTCCAACAACGCCAACTCTTGGTTTCTTTAAATCTTCATAAATGGGAAGGTTATCAAAATCCTGGATAATTCCTTTGATATTTTTCTTATATTCACTCCAGCTACCACTGATTAGGCTCTTGATACAGATCTCCCGCCATTTCTCATGAAGTGCATTAGCAGATCCGGGCTCTTTCTCATAAGGTCTGATGCGATAGAGTACTCGCATAAATACATCACCATAAACCAGAGCTTGCATTGCCTTTATCAATAGCTTCGGTGTTAGCTTAAGTCCGGGATTTTTCTCGAGTCCAGAGGCACTTAAGGAGATTACAGGAATTTGAGACATACCAGCTTTCTCTAAAGCTCTACGGATGAAACCGATATAATTGGTAGCACGACAACCACCGCCTGTTTGTGTAATCATGACGGCTACCTTATTTAAGTCATATTTACCGGATAATAAGGCATCCATAATCTGACCAACAACCATAAGAGAAGGGTAGCAGGCATCATTGTTTACGTATTGAAGACCTACATCAACGGCTGTTCTATTATCATTTGGAAGAACAACAACATTATATCCGCCATTTCTTAAGGCTGGCTCCAAGAGATCAAAATGTATTGGTGACATTTGTGGTGCCAGAATGGTATAAGTTTTTCTCATTTCCTCTGTAAATATTACTCTATGATGCGCAGTGTCAGCATGATGTGCTTCTATATGCTTTACTTCTCTTTCTCGTACTGCCGATAATAGGGAACGAATACGTATTCTTGCAGCACCTAAGTTGTTTACTTCATCAATCTTTAATACGGTATAGATTTTACCTGATTTTGTTAGGATATCATTCACCTGATCCGTTGTAACTGCATCCAGGCCGCAACCAAAGGAATTTAATTGAATAAGCTCTAAATTTGGCTGTGTACGTACATAGCTGGCAGCAGCATATAACCTGGAATGGTACATCCATTGGTCAACAACTATGGTAGGGCGGTCAATCTCGCCTAGATGGGAGATTGCATCCTCTGTTAATACTGCCACGCCGTAGGAATTAATGAGCTCAGGAATACCGTGGTGGATCTCAGGATCAACATGATAAGGACGACCAGCCAGAACAATACCTTTACGACCGGAGGCCTTAAGATAAGCCATGGTTTCCTCACCCTTCTTACGCATATCATCACGAGCCTTCAAAAGCTCAGTCCAAGCCGCTGAAAATGCAGAAGCAACCTCCAAGGAAGTCAGTCCGGATTTGCCTACAAAAAGTTCGGCCAATCGGTTATATAGGATGGTTTCGTTTTCAAAGGACATAAATGGATTCTCAAAGGTGATAGCCGGATCCTTAAGTTCTTCTACATTATTCTTAATGTTTTCCGGATAGGAGGTTACAATGGGGCAGTTATAATGATTGTTTGCTCCGTCAACTTCCTTGCGTTCATAAGGAATACTAGGGTAGAAGATATATTTAATGCCCTCATCAAGGAGCCATTTGATATGTCCATGGGCAAGTTTTGCAGGATAGCATTCGGATTCACTTGGAATGGATTCAATGCCTAACTCATATATTCTGCGGTTGGAGGTTGGTGATAATACTATGCTATAACCTAGTTTGGTGAAGAAGGTATGCCAGAAAGGATAATTTTCATACATATTCAGTACTCTTGGAATACCTACGATTCCACGGGTTGCCTTCTCCTTTGATAAACTCTCATAGTTAAAATATCTTTCTAATTTATATTCAAATAAATTGGGAATGTTATCTACATTCTTTTCTTTTCCTAATCCTCGTTCACAGCGATTTCCTGTAATGAAGTTCCTGCCGCCGGTAAACTTATTGATGGTTAGTAGACAGCTGTTGGTACAGCGCTTACAACGTGCCAGTGAGGTTTCAAATTTTAGTTCATTAATCTGATCAATGGTAAGCATGGAGCTAGCTTCGCCATCGTAATGTTCTCTGGCAATAAGAGCGGCGCCGAAAGCACCCATGATACCTGCAATATCAGGTCTTACTGCTTGGCAGCCAGATATGGTTTCAAAGCTTCGAAGAACTGCATCATTGTAGAAGGTACCACCTTGAACTACCATCTTCTTACCCAAATCCTTAGGATTGGTTATCTTAATTACTTTATATAAAGCATTCTTAATTACAGAATAGGCAAGACCTGCGGAGATATCTGCTACTGTTGCACCTTCCTTCTGTGCCTGTTTTACCTTAGAATTCATAAATACTGTACAACGAGTACCTAGATCTATGGGATTTTGGGCATAAAGAGCAACTTTAGCAAAATCCTCTACTTCATAATTTAAGGATTTGGCGAAGGTCTCAATAAAGGAGCCACAACCAGAAGAGCAGGCTTCATTTAAAAGAACATTATCAACGGTTTGATTCTTGATTTTTATACATTTCATATCCTGGCCACCTATATCCAGGATACAGTCTACTTCCGGTTCAAAGAAGGCAGCTGCATGGTAGTGAGCTACGGTTTCTACTTCTCCTTCATCAAGCATTAGGGCAGCCATAATTAGGGCTTCACCATAGCCGGTGGAGCAGGACCGTACAATATGAGCATTAGCGGGTAGAAGCTCATATATTTCTTTGATGGAACGTAGTGCTGTTTTTAAAGGACTTCCGTTGTTATTACTATAGAAGGAATATAGCAAAGAGCCATCCTCACCAACGAGAGCTACCTTAGTAGTAGTGGAGCCAGCATCAATTCCTAGATAGCAGTTCCCTGAGTAATCCTTCAGACTTTCTTTTTTAACAGTATGTATGGAATGTCTATTTTTAAATTCGTCATATTCTTCTTCACTGGTAAATAAGGGTTCTAGCCTATTGACCTCAAAGTCCATTTTAATCCCTTGGGACAGTAATCCAAATAGGGAAGATAGTTGCTTCTTAGTATCCGAATTTGCATTCATGGCAGCTCCAACAGCTGCAAAGAGATGGGAGTGATCCGGTGAAATTACCTGTTCCTCACTTAAGTTCAAGGTACGGGTAAAAGCTTTTTGAAGCTCCGTTAAAAAGTGAAGAGGACCACCTAGAAATGCTACATTTCCTCTGATTGGTTTACCACAGGCAAGACCACTGATGGTCTGATTAACAACGGCCTGAAAAATGGAAGCGGACAAGTCAGGCTTTGTAGCACCTTCGTTAATTAAGGGTTGGATATCTGATTTTGCAAATACACCACATCTTGCAGCAATGGGATAGATGGCTTGATAATTCTTGGCGTATTCATTTAAACCAGAAGCATCTGTTTTAAGTAAGCTAGCCATCTGGTCGATAAAAGAACCTGTACCACCGGCACAGATACCATTCATTCGTTGTTCTATTCCATTGGAAAAATATATAATTTTAGCATCCTCACCGCCTAGTTCAATTGCTACGTCGGTCTGGGGAGCATAGTCTTGAAGGGAAGTTGATACGGCAACTACCTCTTGAACAAAGGGAATGCCTAAGTGCTTTGAAATGGTTAAACCGCCGGAACCTGTGATGACAGGGGAAAGGGTTAAATCACCCAGTGCTTCTTGAGCTTTACTAATTAAGCTTGCCAAGGTTTCCTGTATATTAGCAAAATGACGTTCATAATCAGAAAAAAGAATTTTCCCATCATTATCTATAATAACAATTTTAACTGTAGTTGAGCCGATATCAATTCCTAACCTATTATCTATTAACATTTATACCTCCATATCTGCACAAGTTCATAGCTCCTTATGTGAGATTAATTTATTCCATAGGGCCCTTCGTCCTATTGAATAAAACACTCAACTCCTAAAAATAAGCTTTCTATATTATACGACACATAGTAATTAAGTTCAACAATTTAATTATTAGGAGGAGACGAAAATTGTAATCCTGTCCCAATTATAAATTAAATGAATGAGCTTAAAACAAGAAGAATAGTACTTCTTTTAGGTTGTTTTGCATTTTATTTTTGAAAAATATTTCCTTTACGAGGATATTAATTACAAGAATATGTATTCTAGTAGGTGTTTAAATTATGACTATTTACTACATAGATAATTGAAATGCGGATATACTTGGTACTGTCTTAAATAATATCAGGGAATGATTTGTATTAACTATTCATCCTGAGTTGAGAAAAGGAATATGAATAAAGTTTGTTTTATTTGACAAAGGTAATAGAAAAACATATAATAAGTTTGGATTACAATGAATTGGAGATAATATTCTCTATATCTTAAAAAAACAGTGAGCAAAGGATGTGGTAAGTATGGAAGCCGGGCCCAGTAGTAGTCATATACGGAGTCAGGAATACAATAAAATAAGTACTGCAATGGACAGCTTTGCAATATGCTTACTGCATTATTATTTATTACAATCAGAGTGCATATAGCAAAAATCCTTTATGCTGCCATAAATGCAGTGGAAGGGAGCATTTATGATTGAAATTTTTAAAACAGCGGATGGTTCATTACAGAGAATGACAGAAATATTGGAGGGTTGCTGGATTGCTATGACCAATCCCTCTGCAACGGAATTACTTGAAATCGCAGAAGCAACCAATGTTGATATAGATCATCTCAGAGCTCCTCTCGATGAGGAAGAGCGGGCGAGAATTGAAGTAGAAGACAATTATACTTTAATATTAGTAGATATTCCTGCACTGGAGAAGAGAAATAATAAAGACCGTTATGTAACCATGCCTCTGGGTATCATTGTAGCCAATAATTTTCTTATTACAGTATGCCTGGAAGAGACACCGGTATTAAAATGCTTTATTGATGGACGTGTTAGAGATTTTTATACCTATAAGAAAACACGTTTTATTCTTCAAATTCTTTACCGGAATGCATCAACATTTCTGCAAAATCTGAGAACCATTGATAGAAAAAGTGAAGAGATTGAGCGTAAGCTACATATCTCAACTCAAAACCGTGAATTAATTGATTTATTGGAATTAGAAAAGAGCTTGGTCTATTTTACTACCTCTCTCCGTTCTAATGAAGTTGTATTTGAAAAAATGTTAAAGCTAGAAACCATCAAACATTATCCAGAAGATGAAGATCTTTTGGAGGATTTGATTATTGAGAATAAACAGGCTATTGAAATGGCCAATATTTATAATGGCATTTTAACTGGAATTATGGGCACCTTTGCCTCTATTATATCCAATAACCAAAACATAGTAATGAAATTCCTTGCTGCCATAACGATTGTGTTATCAATTCCTACTATGATCGCAAGCTTCTATGGTATGAATTTTGATATAATTCCTGGAGAAAATAACCCAGTAGGATTTTATCTTGTGGTTAGTGTAGCACTAATTGTAGCTGCTATTATTGTCATTATTTTCAAGAGAAAGAAGGTTTTTTAGCTCTACTTGAAAGGGTACAGGTGTTTGAATGAAAATTCTTTATAAATTGGAAAGAAAATTAGGAAGATATGCAATAACCGGTTTGATGAAATATATTGTTATTCTACTAGTCGCTGGACTAGCTATTGGCACTTTTTCACCAAGGCTAGTTGAGTATATGGTTTTAGATTTTTCACAGGTAGCCAAGGGGCAGGTATGGAGATTAATTACCTTTATCATACCCTTTGCTAACATTCAGTATACAAATTTATTGTTTTTTGTAATTTCCGCATATTTTTATTTTATCATAGGTAATTCCCTGGAGAATGCTTGGGGAGCCTTTCGATTTAATCTTTATTTCTTTTCAGGAATACTATTTAATTTCATAGGTTCACTTATTATATACTTAGTACTTGGTGTGAGTTTAGCTTACTCTCCTATAAGTACAGTTTGTAGTACTTTGTTCTTTGCTTTTGCTGCTATGTATCCTGATATGAAGTTCCTTATGTATTTTATTATACCAATAAAGGCCAAATATCTGGCATGGTTTCAGGGTGCAATGTATGTCTATAATGTAATAACTTATATTATGACAAAACAGTATATTTGGATTGTTCCGCTGTTAATATCCTTAGCTAATTTCTTGATTTTCTTTTTTGTAACCAGGAATTACAAAAAGATATCTCCTAGTGAGTTCAAACGTAAGGCAGATTTTAAAAGACAGGTTCATAATGCTAGGAATGAAGGAAATGTAGTTCAATTTCAAGGTCGTAATGTTGTTACAAGACATAAATGTGCAGTATGCCACAGAACAGAACTAGATGATGATAATCTGGAATTTCGTTTTTGTTCAAAATGTGATGGAAATTATGAGTACTGCATGGATCATTTGTTTACCCATGAACATGTACACAAAGAGTAAGTCAGCTTAGGTTTAGAGACTTCAAATTTGAGTGAGAAATTGTTGACAATATGAGTTGGTTATTTTACAGTGCTTATTATGATTATATAATAGGCACTTCTTATAATTAATTATATGAATACAATTAAAAGGTAGTAAATAGCTGGTTTATTATGGGTTTTACTGCTATAATAGTATAGAGTATTTCTATAGATTAATGTAAGAATGATGGCAGCAGATGGAGATTTATACTTATTTAAGAAAACAGGATGGTAAAGATAGATGATGAATAAAGGAATTAAAAATATAAAGCGAAGCATACAAGAGGGAAGAGAGCTAGAGGAAAACATTCCACAATTGTTTCATTCTATGGCAAATCATTATCAGGTATTAGCAAAAGTAAGGCTGGCCTTGCATTATTTTACTTTCTATGAATTATATTATGATGAGGAAGATACCTGGAGCAGGGATGCACTAGAACTTACAAAAAGCATTAATGAGTTCCTGGGAGACAATATTCTCCAGAGCAAAAGTGGTCTAGAGAGAGAGAAGGCAATACAGGAGATTGATTCTATCCGCCAAGAGATAATGAAGCGGATGAAGGTACTTACCGTATATACAGACATCTTTCAGAATTTTGAATATGTACTTAATCGTGTAGAATATCGATTTCGTGAATTCGCTGATAAGGCGGAGGATATGGAATTTGCTAAGGAGATTCTTAGATATATCTTTGATACAGAGGATAATATGATTATCAATGAGAAAATCAAAGAGATTATCGGTCAATTACCAATACGTATTACAAAACAAAAATATTATGAAATAATCAAGGAAAGTATGGGAGTTTATTTGGGTGCAAACAGCTCTTCCCTAGATACCTTTCTATATATGATTAAAACCTCAGCTATGCTTCATTTAGAGGAAGGTATGGAATCCCTTTATCCAAGTCTTTGGGACAAAAAAGAGTTCCTATTGCACTTAGATTATAAGGACATAACCAAAGATAATTATGATGTAGCAGTGAACCTCTTAAAAGATGCAACCTTGGTCTTAGAAAGGCAAGCAACTGTTTATTTAAGCCTTCAAGAAATAGTAAATGAGTTATATGTAATACTGCTCTGCAACCCATATTCTAGCCTGCTCAATAGCAATATGGAAGCAGCAGAAAAAGCCTCTGATTCTGTTATTACAGCCATAAACACTATCTTTTTAGCTAAGGATCATAAAGAGATTTCTTCAGAATTATTGGAACCCTTTGCAGATTTGGAAGGAGTCCAGGAGGATATGTCCTATGATATAGAAATTCTAGAAAGTGCTTTTTATGAAACAGCTAAAAATCATAGAGATATTACGGTTAGTCTAATGCTAGATCCCCTATTGCAGGTGCTAGAGCGTTCCCAGGGTTTATTGTCAAATAGCTTATTCATTGACTTTACAGAAAGTAAGGAAGATGAAGTAGTTGATGAGGAGCGAATTGCAAAGGAGACAGAAGGATTATTAAAGGATCTAGCGCAATTGTTTGAAGGTCAGGACAGAATGATTGTCCGTTCTATTATTGCAAATACAATAAATAAAGTACCTGTCTTTTTCAAAGACCATAAAGATGTTATGGATTATGTAACCTATAGTTTAACACGGTGTACAGATCAATATGAGAAGGCTGCTTGTGTAGAGATAATCACTAATATAATGGAATCCTAATACCAACCTTGTATTAACAATGGTAATTTGTGGTATACTATAAGGGATCAATACAAATTAATTATGCAAATAAAAGGTAATCAATTATGATTTTGTGGGCGTCAAACCTATATTTAGGAGATAAAATAAAAAAGAAGAAGGATAAGGTGATTGCCTCAATTAATAACAGGGAGGCAACCTTTGGAGTGTACTGTATTACCTTTGCATCCCATCCAGATAACCTTTTTGATATCATTGAGGCCAAGGAGCTTTTATTCCCCCATTATAAGAAGACCCAAATTCATATTGTTGGATTGGCAAAAGGAAAAGAAGAAGCGATAAATCTAGTACAAAGCATGCTTATGGAGACTTTTCATAAAACCGGGAATTTTGATGTCAGAACCTATTTTACATAAGAAAGTGGAAGGGAATAATTTTTTTTCATTTGGATGATTTATATCAAAGAACTTAAAGAAGGGCTGATGAATGCTTCATATAATCCTGTTAATACTAAAAATAATTGGGATAACGATACTGGCATTGTTAGGATTACTGTTACTTATCCTATTAATGATTTTATTTGTACCCATACGTTACGGCTTAGAAGCCCAGCATGGGGAAGTAATACGTCTAAAAGGCAATGTAGGTTGGCTGCTTCATTTTATTAATGCCAGGTTTTCCTACCTGGAAGGTAAATTTCATATTCGAGTGAGGATACTGTGCTTTACTTTATTTGACAATCTAAAAGCTAAAAAAACTAAAGCTAAAAAAACTAAAGTGACTACTTTGAAAGCTAGGAAAGCTGAGAAGGCACAAAAAGAAGGAAAGTCAGTAGAGGTAATAGAAAAGGAAGAAAAGTCAGTAGAAGTAATAGAAAAAGAAGGAAAGCCGGTAGAGGAAGTAGAAAAAGAAGGAAAGTCAGTAGAGGTAATAAAAAAAGAAGGAAAGTCAGTAGAGGTAATAGAGAACGAAGTACAGCAGGAGGAAGTAAAATCAAATAAAACTGACTCTATAAGCGAGAATACACCTAATCAAGACATGTCAAATAAGGATATAATTCATAAAATATATCATAAATTATTAAGTATAAAAAATAAAATAGTCTCATTTTTTATTGGAATAAAAGAAAAAATAAGGAAACTAATACAAACTGCTTCTGGTATCAAGCATAAGATAAGCTTAATCTCTGAATTTATAAAAAATGAAATAAATAAAGAAGGTTTTCAAATTACTTTTTATAGCTTAAAGAAAATATTAAAGCATATCTTGCCTAGAAAATTGCAATCAAGGATTATTTTTGGAACAGGTGATCCCTGTAGTACAGGACAAGCCTTGGGTATCATGGGAATAATCTATAGCCTATATGGGGATAAGGTTCAGATTATTCCGGATTTTGAAAATAAAATCTTTGAAGGAACACATAATGCAAGAGGAAGAATAAGATTAGTTACAATACTTATAATAGTAATTAAGCTTATATCAGATAAAAGATTTAAACGGCTAAAAAATAATTTCCAAATAATTAAGGAGGCGTTATAAATGACAGATAATATTTTCAATTCAACGGTAGAATCGTTGTTTAAAGGAATGGATAGCTTTATTACTACTAAAACAGTAGTTGGTGATGCAGTTAGAGTTGATGAAAAAACGATTATATTACCTTTAGTAGAAGTAAGCTTTGGCGTGGGAGCTGGTGCTTTTGCAGGAGAGAAGAAAAATAATGCTGGAGGCGGTATGGGTGGTAAAATTTCACCAAGCTCTGTTCTTGTGATTCAAAATGGTGTATCCAAGTTAGTGAATATAAAGGAGCAGGACAGCGTGACAAAGATTCTTGATATGGTACCTGATCTAATTAATAAATTTACCAGTAAGGGATCGAAGAAGAAAGATGATTTAGACGAAAAGGTGGAAGAAGTGCTTAAAAGTCAAGGAGAAACCATATCAGAAGTATGATAACCCCATTAAATAACTTTCACAAGCAAAATTCTACTTGCAATATATATCATATTCTGTTAGAATAATTTTGTTTGTAAGGCCTGTCGGGTCTTGATTTAGATGGTAAAATTATACCTAAGGAGGTGCTTTTGATGGCTAAATGTTCAATATGTGATAAAGGTGCTCACTTTGGAATCGCTGTGAGTCATTCTCATAGAAGATCTAATAAGATGTGGAAATCCAATGTAAAATCTGTTAAAGTTAAAGTTAACGGTGCAGCAAGAAAAATGTATGTTTGTACTTCCTGTCTTAGATCCGGTAAAGTAGAACGCGCTTAAGGAAAACGATGGGTGTCAGGGGGGTCTTGACACCCGCTTTTTTTACTTTATAGGAAATTATGTCCTATTGAATAAAACCCTTTGTGCATCAGGTGAATGAGAACAAGTTTTATATTTTAATACATGTCTAATTTCTTACCATAGATCATGAAGGCGCCTAGTTACAGAATTTTGCGCCATCATGCCATATGAAAGAATATTAGCAGCAGAATAAATTATATCCAAGTAATAGGCATAAAATTATGATACATATTGCTAATATACCATTTGTAATGAATAGCATGATAGTCATACCAATAGCAATCCAAAAAAGGATAAAGCCAATCATTCTCTTCATAATTGTCACTTCCAATCAATTATCATAATAATATATATTATGCAGATGAAACTGGGGTTATCACGTTGAAAACCATATAATGTATAAAAGTATGTGGGTGTACTTGCTTATCAATGAGGTAATAATGGGTATAATAAAAATAAATATAGATTTAAACAGATAATAGATAGGAGGGTTAATATGAAAGGATTTATGAACACGGAAATTGGTGAGATATTGATTGATAATGACGTATTGGCTAAATATGCCGGAGCTTCAGCCATTGAGTGTTTTGGTGTGGTTGGAATGGCATCTGTAAATATGAAGGATGGGATCGTAAAACTTTTAAAACGTGACAATTTAAGCCATGGCGTTAATGTAGTAATGGAAGATAACAAGATTGCAATTGACCTGCATATTATCGTTTCCTATGGAGTTAGTATTTCTGCAGTTGCTGATAACCTAATCAGTAATGTTAAATATAATGTTGAAGAGTTCTCAGGTATTGAGGTTAAAAAGATCAATGTTTTTGTAGAAGGTGTAAGAGTCATTGACTAAAACTGAGAGATCGACGTTTAAGGAGGAAGAACCAGTGGTTATTAAAACGATAGATGCAAAAACTCTGAAGAAGATGTTTCTTGCAGGAGCCGCAAGTATAGAAGCGAAAAAAGAAATTATCAATGAACTGAATGTTTTTCCGGTACCGGATGGAGATACTGGAACGAATATGACTCTTACTATAATGTCGGCGGTGAAAGAAGTAAATAATCTTTCGGACCCTACCATAGAAGAACTGGCGAAAGCAATTTCTGGAGGATCACTTAGAGGTGCAAGAGGAAATTCAGGTGTTATTTTATCTCAGTTATTCCGTGGCTTTACAAAGGAAATTAAGGACTATAAAGAAATTAATGTTACAATTATGACGAATGCACTACAAAAAGCAGTTGAAACAGCATACAGAGCAGTTATGAAGCCCAAGGAAGGTACAATATTAACAGTTGCCAGAGGCGCAGCAGAGAAGGCAAGTCAATTAGTATCAGAGACAGACGATTTAATGTATTTTAGTCAAGAAGTCATTTCCCATATGGAAGCGGTTCTAAAGAAAACCCCGGAGATGTTACCTGTTTTAAAAGAAGCAGGAGTTGTTGATTCCGGCGGACAGGGCTTACTTGAAATAGTAAAAGGTGCTTATGATGCTCTTCTTGGTAAAGAGATATCCTTGAGTAATATTAGTTCTAAGGAGGTAGCTATCCCCAGTACAAATGCTGGAAGAGAGCCTATATCCACAGATGATATTAAGTTTGGTTATTGTACCGAATTTATTATTATGCTAGAAAAAGAATATACAGAAAAAAGTGAATTAGATTTTAAAGCATATTTAGAGAGCATTGGTGATTCAATTGTTGTCGTTTCGGATGATGATATCGTAAAGATTCATGTACATACAAACGACCCGGGTCTTGCTATTCAAAGGGCGTTAACGTATGGATCCCTTTCTAGGATAAAAATTGATAACATGAGGGAAGAGCACAACGAGAGATTAATCAAGGATGCTGAAAATGCTGCCAAGGAACAAAAAGAGGAAGTAAAAAAGGTAATAGATAATAAACCAAGAAAGAAATCAGGATTTATTGCTGTATCCATGGGTGATGGATTAGATGAGATTTTTACAGGCTTAGGTGTGGATTACATCATTAAGGGTGGCCAGACTATGAATCCTAGCACGGAGGATATGTTAAATGCCATTAGTGAAGTAAATGCCGATAATATTTTTATTCTTCCTAACAATGGGAATATTATATTGGCAGCAGATCAGGCAAAGCAATTGACAGAAGACAAGAATATCTATGTCATTCCTTCCAGAACAATTCCCCAGGGAATTACCGCTGTGATTAATTTTGTATATGATAAAGGTGCTGAGGAAAATGCTGCAAGGATGGGCGAAGAGATGAATAAGGTTAAGTCCGGTCAGGTTACTTATGCAGTAAGAGATACCAGTATTGATGGTAAGGATATCAAGCAAGGTAATATCATGGGTATCGGAGACAAGACAATAATGTCTGTTGGCACAGATATAAAGGACACTACTCTTGAGCTCCTTGCATGTCTTGCTGATGAGAGCTCTGAACTAATTAGTTTATATTATGGAGAAGAGGTAAGTGAAGAAGATGCCAATGGACTGGCAGAAGTACTCATGGAAAAATATCCCAATATGGATGTGGAAGTTCATTACGGTGGTCAACCAATCTATTACTATGTTTTATCAGTAGAGTAATCAAATATTGCAGTTAGATAGATGAATATATTATGTAGTGGTTCGAAGGAGAGATCGGACCACTATTTTAATACTATAAAGAGATTAGTCATTAATAATCCTATGGAGGAATAGGTTATGGACAGACAAAGAATGCCGAAGCCAGGAGAAAAATATACTCATTTTAAGGGAAAGCTATATCAAATTATTGCCATAGCTGCACATAGTGAGACTTTAGAACCTATGGTAGTCTATCAGGCCTTATATGGGGATTTTAAGACCTATGTTAGACCTTATGAGATGTTTGTTAGTGTGGTTGACAGGGTGAAATATCCGGAGGTTAAACAAAAATACCGATTTGAACTAGTAAACTCACAAGAGGAGATTTTTAGTCTGATCACAGAAAACAAGATAAGCAAGGAGGAAAAAGTAACTTTTCCTGAGGAGAGGGCTGATGGGATAAATCCGGTTCTTAGCGAATTTCTTGACGCAGAAACCTATAGCAAAAAAATGGAAGTCCTTGCGACATATAGAAAAGAATTGGATGACCGATTAATAAATGATATGGCAGTAGCCCTTGATTGTACTGTGGATGAAGGTCCTCTCGAGGAGAGGATTCAGGGGATTATAACTTGCCTTCAGACAATGTGTAAATTTGAAGACAGAAGATTACGATAGAGTGCTATATAAAAAGGTATAGAGTGATAGAAATAAAGCGTAGATACTTAAAATATTAGGACTGCTTAAAATACTAATCTATAAGATTATGATTTTATGGCAGTCCTAAATAATGCTTCTATGAGTGCAATTTATTACCAAGTGAATTTATAGCTTCCTTTATGTTTATCTGCAACTACTTCGATGGTATATTTGCCGGGTTTTGATAGAGTTACAGTAAAGGTATCTGTTTCTAATGCTCTACCTTCATAGGAATATTCACCATCCTCATTATATATCGTAGCATCGAGATTTCCTTTTTTCGTCTCGATATCTACTGATATTTCAACTGGTGTTCCTTCCTTTACAGTTAGGGTGGTTCTTTTTGAACCGCTAAAATACATATAAGAAGCGGACATCTTCCTAGAGGTACTATATTGGAAGGAACCGATAAAGGAGCCAGAACCGCAGCCACTCAATAATATAATAATTAACAATATGACAGGTAGGAATAAAACTTTTTTCATAATTACCTCCTCTCTTCTCAGGCTATTCAAACAATAATACATTCCTTACTCAAGATTTAGCTTTTTAGAGAATATATAGTTTGTTATTGCGTAGTAAATTATTGAAAATATGATAATATAAAGGAATAATCCCGGCAACAGCAATGTTACAATGTAGCGATGATCGGTGAGAGTATCTTTGAAAACTAAGCCTGCTATAAGTATAACAACAGTAACAATAATTTGACTTATTATATTGAAGCCTGCATATGCCACAAAAGAGCCTAAGACTTTATGACCGTTAAATAGCTGGCCAACAGCGATGGAGGCATAATAAATTAGTGTACTACAAAAGATGGCAAATATAAAATATGCAATTATTTCAATAATTAGCAGTGCAGTTAAATTACCAAAGGTGGCAGTGAGTTCCTGCATTGTTAATTGAATGGCTTCAGGTATCATTTTTAATCTTTCTCCTGTAATAACTACGGCAAATATTGAGGATAATACTGCGATTAAACTAAGCATTGTCCAAATAAAGGAGGAGATGAGCTTTGAACTAATAAGTTCATGAGGAGTAACAGGGAGTGTAAACATCAGATATCCTTCATCGGTAACAAGATTCTTATAAAAGCGTAGTATAATAATAATTGTAGTTACAGCCATAATTGCGATAATAGACATAATATATACAACAGTGAAAAACCCTGTTATAATACCTAATACACCTTTAAAAATATTAAGACTCAATAGTATTTTGTCCATTATTGTCAGTACAAGGAGCACAAGATATAATGGGAGTAATAATCTTGAACAGGCTTTCATTTCATGCTTTATTAGTTTTGTTAACATCTAAATACCTCCCTAAACAATGAATCTATGGATTTTTCCTCATTAAAACGAATATCTTCTACGGATCTATGAAGTGTTATCTGACCATCTTTGATAAAGACAACTTCATCTAACACCTTCTCAATATCCGCAATTAAATGCGTGGAGATGAGAACTGTTGCATTTTCATTATAGTTAGAAATAATGGTATTAAGGATATAATCCCTGGCAGCAGGATCAACACCACCAATAGGTTCATCTAAGCAAAATAAGTCGGCTTTTCTACTCATTACTAAGATCAGCTGTACCTTTTCCTTTGTACCTTTTGACAAAGTTTTCATTCGTTTACTTGGATCAAGCTTTAATCGGTCCAACATATCATAGGCTCTCTTCTGGTCAAAATCAGGATAAAAATCTTGAAAGAAGGCAATTGTTTCAGAGATTTTCATCCATTCCGGTAGATATGTTCTCTCAGGAAGGTAGGATACTATCCTTTTAGTATCAATTCCTGGTTCTTTGCCATCAATGAGGAGTTCCCCCTTAGTAGGGACCAATAGACCGTTAATTAGCTTAATCAGGGTTGTTTTACCACTTCCATTGGGACCTAGCAAGCCAATGATACGTCCCCGCTCCAAGGTTAAATCCACATGATCAAGGGCAGTGATTCCTGAAAACTTTTTTGTCAAAGCTTTGCATTCCAGTATTGCTTTCATAAAACTTTACTCCCATCTGCGATATACGCTTATTTTTTATTTTTAATATTGTCTTTTACTATTTCTAATGTCTCTTCCGGTTCATATCCAAGCTGTTTCATACGGCTAAGAAAGTCTTGTGCCAGTTCATTAGCAGAAACTCTTTTTAACTTTTCTATCAAGGTCTCATCGGAGGTAATGAATCTGCCACTGGTTCGATTGGTATAGATCAGTTCCGTACGTTCTAATTCGGATAAGGCTTTCTGCATAGTATTTGGGTTAACTGCAGCCGCTGCTGCTAAATCTCTTACTGAGGGCAGTTTATCACCTGGCTTAAATTGTCCGGAAATAATTCCTGCCTGTATCTGTTCTATAAGCTGTATATAAACAGGTCGCGATGAATCGATTTCCCATTTCATTATTTAGCTCCTTTCTTAACATTGTATCACTGTATTAAGTGGTTAATACAATAATACAATGATGGGGTTTTGCTGTCAATAGGAAAATAAAATCTTTTTTCTTTTTATTTCAGGCTATTTCGTTTATAATTATAAATTAATGTGATGGAGGTGAAGCATGGAAACAAGAGAAAGCATTAAGGTAATTAAGGGGATAGGAGAAAAGACAGAGAAGCTTTTTAATAAGCTTGATATCCTAAGGGTACAGGATTTATTAGAGCATTATCCAAGGGGATACGAGGAGTTTGAAAGACCAATACCAATTATTCAAATCAGAGAAGGGTTAACCGTAGCTATCGAGGCATCCCTTTTAACCTCTCCCAAAGTTAAGAAAATAAGAAACCTTCAAATTGTCAATGTACAGGTAAAAGATTCGTCCTCCTCCATATATCTTACCTGGTTTAATATGCCCTTTTTGCAGAAAACTCTGCGCACAGGCTCTCGCTACATTTTTAGAGGTAGAGTTATGAGGAAGAATGGTGTTCTTACTATGGAGCAGCCTCAAATATATGACAAAGAAGATTATTATAAATACCTTAAAATCCTACAGCCAATTTACCCCTTGACCGGGGGACTAACCAATAAAATTGTTTCAAAAGCAATCAAACAAGCTCTTACAGATATTTCTTTTGAAAAGGATTATCTTCCTAAGAAGATTTCAAAAGAATTTGAACTGATGGATAGAAATAAGGCATTAAAGGAGGTTCATTTTCCTAAAGACCGGGAGTCTATGATGAAAGCCAGACAAAGATTGGTCTTTGACGAATTTTTTCTCTATTCTCTTGCCTTAAGAAAACTTAAGGAAGGGAAGGTAAATGCTTCTTCAGAATACAGGATGCAAAATTATAAGGAATGTGACATGTTAATAAAGAGTCTGCCCTATAATCTTACCAATGCCCAGCTACGGGTATGGGAGGAGATTAAGAAGGATTTGAGCAGCAACTATACTATGAATCGCTTGATTCAGGGAGATGTAGGCTGTGGTAAGACGGTTTTGGCTATCCTAGCATTACTCATGGCTGTGAAGAATGGATATCAGGCAAGTTTTATGGTGCCCACAGAGGTTTTGGCAAAGCAACATTATGAATCCCTTACTGAGCTTCTAACCTCATATGGAGTGAAGATATGCCTATTGGTTGGGTCCCAAACAGCCAAGGAAAAAAGAGAGGCATATGAGCAAATTAGAAACCATGAAGTGGATATAATTATAGGAACTCATGCTTTGATTCAAGAGAAGGTAAAGTACCATAGCTTGGGACTTGTAATTACTGATGAGCAACACCGTTTTGGTGTTAAACAGAGGGAAGGTATGATGAATAAAGGGAGCAATCCTCATGTTCTTGTAATGAGTGCTACACCTATTCCCCGTACCCTGGCGATTATATTATATGGAGACCTGGATATTTCCATTGTAGACGAACTGCCTGCCAAGCGCTTACCCATAAAGAATTGTGTGGTAGATAGTAATTATAGACCTAATGCATATCGTTTTATAGATAAACAAACACTAGAAGGAAGACAAGCTTATGTAATCTGTCCCATGGTGGAGGAGAGTGAAGAATTAGAAGCAGAAAATGTAATAGAATATACCCAAAGACTGAAAGAAGCCCTCTCTATGGAAGTTACTGTGGAATTTCTTCATGGCAAGATGAAAGCAAAGGATAAGAATGATGTTATGGAACGTTATTCCAGGGGGGAAATTAAAGTTCTGGTATCTACAACAGTTGTTGAAGTAGGTGTGAATGTGCCCAATGCTACTGTTATGATGGTAGAGAATGCAGAACGCTTTGGACTGGCACAGCTTCATCAGCTTCGAGGCAGAGTAGGGCGTGGGGTGCATCAATCCTATTGTATCTTTGTCTGTGCCAGCAGTAAAAAGGAAGCTTGGGAGAGACTTGAGATTCTGAATAAATCAAATGATGGCTTTTTTATAGCGAGTGAGGATTTAAAACTACGTGGGCCTGGAGATATTTTTGGCATTCGACAAAGCGGAGATATGGATTTTAAACTGGGAGATATCTTTACTGATGCCAGTTTGTTAAAGGCAGCAGCAGAGGCAGTAAAGTCACTGGACGACAAAGAAATTGATAGGATATTTGAGGAGAACCCTTACCTGGAAGAAAAATTATTGTATAAAAATTCCAATACCTTATAAATAATATGGTAATATGAGGCATTGTATTGTATAATTAGAAGTAGATTTACTAAAACCCACAATAAAGAGAAGGTATTCTATGTCAACCAATGTATATGTAACAAATGATAACAGGACTATGGACTCCAAATTATCTCTGGTTATTCCTGTGTATCAGGAAGGAAGTCATATTCGCAGCTCCATCGGTGTGATTGAAAATATTCTTATTAAAAATAATATAAAATATGAATTTATCTTAGTTGATGATGGTTCAAGAGATAATACCTGGGAGGAAATAAGAAGACTAGCGGAAGGTAATACAAAGATTACCTCTTTAAGATTGAGCAGAAATTTCGGAAAAGAATCGGCCCTTTGTGCGGGATTGGAATATGCAGAGGGGGAGATGGTATTAGTCATGGATGGAGACTTACAGCATCCTCCAGAGATTATACCTGAGATGGTTAAGGCTTGGCGAGAAGAGGATTATGATGTGGTCGAGGGTATTAAGAGTAATAGGGGGAAGGAAAACCCCATATATAATATTTGCGCAAGAGTTTTCTACTATATCATATATAAAACCTCAGATATTAATCTGGGGAAGGCTTCTGATTTTAAATTAATGGATCGAAAGGTGATAGAGGCCTGGAAGGAGATGCCAGAACGTGCAACCTTTTTTCGCGGGATGACAGCATGGCTTGGTTTTGATCGAAAGCAGATTTCTTTTGATGTAGCTGAGCGTGTTAACGGTAAAACCAAATGGTCCTTTTTACGCCTGATACGTCTTGCCATGAATGCCATTACCTCCTATACCTCTGTTCCCCTTCATTGCATTACTGTTCTGGGAATACTTATGTTCTTCGGGGCTATCATTCTTGGTTTACAGACCCTGTATATGAAGTTTACTGGGAAAGCAACCAGTGGTTTTACGACGGTAATTCTATTACAATTGATTATCGGAAGCTCTATTATGATGAGTCTTGGAATGATTGGTATTTATCTGACTAAAATATATAAAGAAGTAAAGGCTAGGCCAAGATATTTGATTTCTAAGTGTATCAAAGGAAGCAAGGTTAAGGAAGGTACTCAATGTGAAGATCATCAACTTACAGAGAATGAGAAATAATTTGAAAGGATAGTTGATAGTGAAGATATCACTTCTACTATGTATTTTATAGGATAAGAAAATTATGAATGGAATTATATATATATTGCTAAGTTTTACCTTGGGCTGGTCAATATGTACCTTTGTCTTTCCAAAGTTAGAGGAGCTTACGCAAGTAGATTATCATAAAAGAAAAATATGTGTCAGTCCATATTTGTTACTATTCCCCACCTGGTATATTACTGGGACCTTGGCAATGACCTGGCCTACCTATATATTAGCATATGTATTTGGACAAGCAAGTGAACCTTTATTTTATGGGAATATCATTGTTATGACCATGGCTTTTCTTATATCCGCTATCACCTTATATTATAGATTTTATAAAAAAAGACAGTCAAGACCGGTTTTACGCTGTGGGGATGCTAGGGTACAAAGAATGGAAAACTTTATGATTGTTGCTATCTCCCTTTTAGCCTGTATATTAATGTGGACTACATTCTTTGTTCGGGGAGAGGAATTATATGTGGGTGTGTCCGTATTTAGTGACTTTTCACCTCACCTAGGAATGATAAGGTCCTTTTCCCAGGGTAATAACTTCCCTACAGCCTACTCTCATTATGGGGGAGAAGATATCAGATATCATTTTATGTTTCAATTTCTTGTAGGTAATTTGGAATATCTGGGTTTGAGGTTGGATTATGCCTTTAATATACCCAGTATTATGAGCTTTGTCAGTGCCTTCCTGTTGCTATATCTTATGGCAGTCAAAATAACAGGTAAAATAGGAGGAGGAATTCTTGCCTGTCTGTTTTTTGCCTTCAGAAGTGCAAAGACTTTCTTTACTTATATTGCAAATTTACCCCTGGGAACAAGCATATTAAAAGCTCTGGCGGATAATACAGGCTTTATTTCTGATACACCCAATGAAGATTGGGGATTATGGAATTTAAATGTTTATTGCAATCAGAGGCATCTGGCCTTTGGTCTTGCTACCATGTTTTTTGTTATAATTCTATTTTTGCCTAGACTTTATGAAATGTTTGATGAATTCAAAGAGTACAAGAATAATTCGGCTAATAATAAAGTAGCCATATTATCTGGGGGCTTTAAAAGAATCTTTCTTACGAAGGAAGGTTGGCAGGTTCAAAATTACAAAAGAGCCATAGGAGCAGGAATCCTTTTGGGAGCTTTGGGTTTTTTCCATGGTGCAGCAGTGATTTGTGGACTCCTTATTCTCTTCTTTATGGCAGCTCTTTCAAAGCGACGCTTGGAATATGTAATCACAGCAGGGATTACCCTTTTACTAACTACCCTGCAGACCAACTTTTTCATTCGAGGGTCGGTTGTATCAACAGAGTTTCTCTTTGGATTTATTGCTGAGAATAAAACTCTTTTTGGTGTGGCCTCCTATTTGGATAGGTTACTGGGAATTCTTCCTTTTGTATTATTTGTAGCCTTCTGTTTGGAAAAGGGAGTCGGAAGATATCTGATTTTTATATTCACCATACCCCTTGTCTTTGCCTTTACTATATCATTAACCGTTGATGTTACTGTGAATCATAAATATATTATGATGAGCTGTATACTCCTGGGGATTTTTGCAGCATCATTCCTAATGAAGATCTTGGAGTTTAAGAATTTTCTTATGAAGCTTGTGGCGGTTATTTTAATTATTATGTTAACCATTACAGGGGTATATGATTTTACAATAGTTTTAAAGAAAAACAGGCCGGAGTCAGCTATTGTATTAAATTTAGAAGATCCCTTAACCAACTGGATCATAGAGAACAGCGATTCTAAGGATCTGTTTCTAACCTCTAATTATGCCTTAAATCAGGTGGTGCTGGGAGGAGCCATGTTATATATGGGTTGGCCTTATTTTCCCTGGTCCGCAGGTTATGATACCGAATATCGAGAAAATCAGGTGAAGCTAATGTATGAAGCAAAAACTCCTGATGAACTAGAGAAGCTTGTGAAAGCGAATAATATTCGCTACATCATTATAGATCGTGATAACCGTACAAGTGATGATTATGTTATAAATGAAGATAATATTAAAGCTACCTACCAATGTAGGTACAGTATTGGTGAGGGAGAGTGGATGACCTCCATCTACGATACAAGAATAGTTTTATATTAGGTAATTCTTAAGATATTAGCCATTAAGGATATAAATTCAAATATAATTATCTGCAATGATAATTCGATAAAAGGAGTAATAAACTATGGAATTTAAATATGTAATTGTAGGTGCAGGACTTGCCGGCTTGACCATGGCTGAACGTATTGCCAATGATCTAAATGAAAAGGTACTAGTAATTGAAAAGAGAAATCATATAGGAGGTAATGTTTATGATTCCTATAATGAAGACGGTATCTTAATTCACAATTATGGACCACATATCTTTCATACCAATGACAGAGAGGTATATGAGTATCTATCCAAATTCACCAAATGGAATGATTTTTGGCACAGGGTTTTGACCTATGTGGATGGTAATCTGGTTCCCATGCCAATTACCGTTGAGACCATTAATAAACTATATAATTTAAATCTGGACTGCTCCCAGATAGAAGAATTCTTAAAAAATCAAGCAGTTGAGATTAAAGAAATAAAGACCAGCAAAGATGTAGCCCTAAGCAGGGTTGGTCAGGATATTTACGAGAAGATATTTGAGTCCTATACGAGGAAGCAATGGGGTATTGACCCGAGTGAATTAGATACTTCTGTGATATCCAGAATTCCAATAAGACTAAATCGTGATACTAGATATTTTAATGATAAATATCAGGGAATGCCCACCCACGGATATACGAAGATGTGTGAGAGAATGGCAACAAATAGTAATATTAAAATTCTGCTGAATACAGATTATAAAGAGGTAATTGGGGATATTAATTATGAATTATTAATATATACCGGTGCCACAGATGAATTTTATGACTTTAAGCATGGTAAGCTTTCCTATCGTAGTATTGATTTTGTATTTGAAACCTTGGATAGAAAGGAATATCAGGAGGCACCTGTAGTGAACTATCCCAATGATTTTGATTATACAAGAATTACGGAATATAAAAAACTTACGGGGCAGAGGCATGAGAAGACTACGATTGGCAAGGAATTCCCTACATCTATAGGAGAACCCTATTATCCCTTCCCTACAAAAGAATGCAAGGAACAATTTTCTCTATATGAAGCAGAAATGAAAAAGGAAACGAAGGTCTTGTTTATTGGACGATTAGCAGAATACCGCTATTATAATATGGATGCTGTGGTACGTAGAGCCTTGGATTTATATGAACAGATAAAGCAGTAAGCTATAAGCTCATGCAAAGCGTTTATTAATAAAAGGAATTCCTTTCGGTGGTCTATGAAAGGAGAAAGGGGAGGTCGGATCATTGGATAAATTATATATTGTTATTCCCGCCTATAATGAAGAGGCGAATATAGGTTCAGTAATTGAAGACTGGTATCCTATAGTTGAGAGGATTGGAAAGGGAAGTAAACTTGTTATCATTGATGATGGCAGTAAGGATGACACCTATCAAATTATGCAAAAGTATGCCAAGGATAAGGAAGCCTTTGAACCTATTACAAAACCCAATGGTGGTCATGGAGCAACAGTTTTATATGGTTATCATTATGCCATCAACGCTGGAGCAGACTATGTATTCCAAACAGATTCTGATGGACAGACTTTACCGGAGGAATTTTGGCCCTTTTGGGAGGAAAGAGATAAGTATGCAATGGTCATAGGACATAGGCGGGGACGACAGGATGGCCTATCAAGAGTATTAGTAACCAAAACCTTGAAGCTGGTTTTAAGACTTCGTTTTCATGTAAATATTATGGATGCTAATACACCCTTTCGATTAATGGAAGCAAAGACACTGAAGGAACAGATACAATGGATCCCTAAGGATTTCAATTTGTCAAATGTGCTTTTATCCGTAATTTATGCGAAGAAGAAACTTGGAGTAAAATATTTGCCCGTGACTTTCAGACCTAGACAAGGTGGGGTAAATTCAATTAATATGAAGAAAATCTTTCGTATTGGTAAGAAAGCTTGGGGAGATTTTAAGAAGATAAATCAGTATATCAAATGATTTTGGAGTGAAAATAATGATTAAGAGAATTGTCTATGTAATTGTTGCACCAATTTTACTGGTTTTAGGCATGTTCCTGCTAAGAAGTGATTATCTGTCTTTTATGCAATGGTGGGCAATAATTGCTTTTATAGGAATAATATTTATGCCTCTTTCTATTTTGCTTTTTCAAAATTTTACGGATAGGGGATATTTGTTTTCCAAAGTAATAGGAATTGCAATAACAGGATATCTTATGTGGGTCTTGTCTTCAGTTCACCTAATGAAATTTACCAGAATGTCCTGTGTTCTAACCTTGCTTCTATGTGCAATGATCAATGGTGGAATACTGTTTTTTCTATGGAAAAAACAAAAAAACTATGTCCGTGAGGGTATGAATAAGTTAATAGAAAAAGATGGTATCTTAGATCAAATAATCTTTGATGAAATTCTCTTTTTTGCTGTATTTTTATTATTTACTTATATTCGAGGCTTTAAACCGGAAGCCTACGGTACTGAGAAATTCATGGATTACGGCTTTATGACCAGTATGATGCGCAGTGAGTATATGCCACCCCAGGATTTTTGGTTCTCTGGGACAAAACTCAATTATTATTATGTGGGGCAATTCTTGGCAACATTTCTTACGAAGCTATCTGGAGTAGAGGTAAAGGTGGGCTATAATATCATGCTGATGATGGTTGGAGCCTTTGCTTTTGTTCTGCCCTATTCCCTGGTATATACTATTTTAAAACAGTATGGTAGGGAAAGGGAGAAAAAAATAAAAGTTCTTCCTGTAATCAGTGCCCTAATTGCAGGTTCTGGAGTATGTATTGCTGGTAATATGCATTATCCTACCTACAAATGGTTTGAAGGGTGGGTTCGTAAATTCTTTGGAATGGAGGCTAGTACAGCAAAGTATTGGTTTCCTGACGCAACCAGATTTATAGGTTATCACCCTGAAACCACGGATAAGACAATTCATGAGTTTCCTAGCTATTCCTTTGTGTTAGGAGACCTTCATGCTCATGTTATCAATATTATGTTTGTTTTAACTGTATTGGCTATATTATTTGCCTGGATGATTAAGAGAAGGCAAGTTGCAAAAGTAAAATTACCTCTATTTACAGAAGTGTTTAACCCCAATATTATTCTAGTATCATTTTTTATTGGATTATTTCATACAACAAACTATTGGGATTTTCCCATTTATTTTGTAGTTTCCGGAGGGGTTATTCTATTTACCAATCTTGTTGTATATAATTTTAAATGGGTGGCTTGGGGAGTTACTGCAGTACAGGGGATTTTTGTCCTTTGCTTCTCTGAGCTAATCTGTTTACCTTTTACATTAAATTTTGATCAAATATCGTCAACGCCCTTATTAACCGTAGCAAGAACTCCCCTTAACCAGCTAATTATTCTATGGGGGTTGCCGATTTTTACGGTGATCTCCTTTATATGCTTTGTGATTGCCGATTTTACAAAGCATCACAAGAAAAATTCTATACAAGATATGACACAAGAATATACAGAACAAATTACCCAGGAGCATATGAAGGAAGTAACTAAAGCGAAGAAGCCTGCCCTACTTCATTTTATGGCTGCTCTAAGCAGTATAGATCTATTCATTATTACTCTGGGTCTATGTGCCATTGGACTTATAATGTTGCCAGAGGTTATTTATATTAAAGATATATATAGTGGTGATTATAAGAGAGCAAATACTATGTTTAAACTAACCTATCAGGCATTTATTATGTTTGGTATTTGCTTTGGCTATATTCCCATGAGACTGCTTTGTTTTGGAAAAACCTTACGGCAAAGGAAAGTGGCAATCATCGTTCTTTGTCTCTTTTCTCTTACCCTATGTTATGGACAGAATGCAGTAAAAAGCTGGTATGGTAATATCTTTAATACAAAGGGGTATAAGGGTCTTGATGCTACTGCATTTATGCAAAGTAACAGTGCCTTTCTGGACGATGTAGGAGCTATAAAATGGCTCAATGATAATGTGACAGAAGTCCAGGTTGTATTGGAGGCCAATGGAGATAGCTATACAGATTATGAGAGAGTATCTGTAATGACGGGGCTTCCAACGGTCTTAGGATGGCGTACCCATGAATGGCTTTGGAAATCTGATACCATAAAACTTGATGAAAGAGCGGCTGATATAGAAGAGATCTATACTTCTACTGACAGAAGTAAGGTTTTAAGTCTGATAAAGAAATATAGTATAGCCTATATCTATGTTGGAAAACTGGAGCAAGATAAATTTACGGATATAAATCATGAGATGCTTAATAGTATGGGTGTGAAAGTTTATAATAGCCCAGCTACAGAGCAAAAAACATATGAAACTTATATTATAAAGGTTAAAAACTAACCTTATGTTATAACAGCATTACCTTAACTATTAATATGGCTTACAACCCAACAGCAAGAGATACTAATTAAGAACATAAGGAGAGCTTTATGCAAAAAAGTAAAAAATATTATTTGCAACTACTTTTATTATTACTATGCTTTAGCGCAATTCTAGGAAGTTTGGCAACACAAAGGGCATCAGCAGAAGTACAAGAGAAATATCCTTATTTGATTAAGGTAAACAGGGCACATAATACAATAACCGTATATGAAAAGGACGATAAAGGAGAATATAAGTTACCTGTCAAAGCGATGATTTGTTCTGTAGGAACCAATGGACTGACTGTAAAAGGTACTTATCAAACAAAGGCAAAATATCGTTGGAAGCTATTAATGGGAAATGTATGGGGTCAATATTCTACAAGAATCGTAGGTGGAATCCTTTTTCATTCTGTCTATTATTATGAAAATGGTAATCCTGCTTCACTAGCTACTAAAGAATATAATAAGCTAGGTACTGCCGCATCCCATGGCTGTATACGGCTTACGGTTGAAGATGCTAAGTGGATTTATGATCATTGTGCCGTTGGAACCACGGTTGTTATTTATGATAATAAGAAAAGTCCTGGGCCATTAGGTAAACCGGAAGCAATGAAAATTACATCAGATATTAAATGGGATCCTACAGATCCAGATAAGAATAATCCTTATTATCAAGTTCAACAAGATAAAACACCTCAAATCACTGGAATAAAGAACAAGAAGACAGCATGGAATAAGGAAGTTGATTTATTAAAGGGAGTCAAAGCAACTACTTATCAAGGGAAAGATATAACATCTTCTATAACCATAAAAGGAAAAGTGAATTATTCCAAACCAGGCAAATATAAAGTTACATATACAGTGAAAGATGATGCTGGAAGAAGTATATCAAAGTCGGCAACAGTAACCGTAGAAAGTAATAAAGTTAAGCCAGATATCATAGGAGTACAAGATAAAATTATTGGTCCAGATGTAAGGGTGGACAAAGAATTTGCTCTGGCTGATATTAAGGCCAGCTGTGCAGGCGTTAATATCCATAAGAATAAGATAGAGGTATCCATTAATCAGATTAATGAGACCTTGTATCACATTAAATATCAAGTAAGTGTTGGTAATGGTCCAAAAGCGAAAGCAGAAGCTAAATATATGGTAGATAATGAATGTCCGGATTTTACTGGGATAAGAGATCTGACCATTGAGGCTGGAGAGTATCCAAGTTATGAATTTCTTATGGCCAATGTTACAGTAAGGGATAATTACTCAAAAGCAGATAATATTAAAGTGAAGGTTATTGTTAAGGAGATTTCAGAAAGTTCCTACCAAGTGACCTATGAAGCAACGGATGAAGTAGGTAACATGGTGATTGAACTTGCAAATATTTATAATTGACATATCCTTCATATTGTGTAAAATTATAATGGGGAGAGATACATATGATAGCTGCATTGGATAGGAAAAAGATGCCACTGGGGATGACACTCTTTAGTTGGTTTATTATTTATAGCTATATAGGTTGGTTGTATGAGACAATATTTTGTACCATGGATCTAGGAAGATATGTGGATCGAGGTTTTTTATATGGACCTTTATGTCCTATCTATGGTGTTTGTATCGTCTCGGCTATATTGATATTTAAAGACAGATTCAAAAGAAATGTTACACTATTTTTATCCTGCGCTTTCTTTGCATCTGCCATAGAATATATTACTTCATTATGGATGGAATTTGCATTTGGGAGAAGATGGTGGAACTATTATAACCGACCATTAAATATAGAGGGAAGGGTATGTCTGGGAGCGGCTATAGTCTTTGGGATTAGTGGAGTCATAATCATTCGGTGTTTACATCCGAAACTTGTTCAATATATGGATGAGAATTTTAATGTTGTAACAATAAAAAAAGCAAATAAAGCAATGTTTTTTATTTTTTTATTAGATGTATTGGTAACTGTTCAAATGAATTTGTAGTACTTGCCGTAGTGGCGGCAGAACGGAGGAAACAATGAATAAATATACTGAAATTACCCCCGAGCTTCTAGAGCTAGCCGAATTATGTAAGAAAAATAGCGTGATTGATCCTGAATTGTATTCGAAATACGATGTAAAGCGAGGATTAAGAGATATCAGCGGAAAAGGAGTATTGACCGGTCTTACAGAGATTTGTGAAGTGAGATCTTATACCATCGTTGATAACGACTATGTACCCTGTGAAGGAAAGCTGTATTACAGAGGAATTGACGTCGAAGAATTTATTGAAGGATGTATGAAGGAAGATCGTTTTGGATTTGAAGAAGTAACTTATCTCCTTCTATTTGGAAATCTTCCTACAAAAGAACAATTAGATGAGTTTAATAATCTTTTAGCAAAATACAGAGACTTACCACCCTCTTTTGTGCGAGATATTATTATGAAAGCACCAAGTAGTGATATGATGAATACATTGGCAAGAAGTGTTCTGACCTTGTATTCCTACGATGATAAAGCGGATGATATTAGTATAGAGAATGTACTTCGTCAAAGTTTTCAACTCATAGCGGTATTCCCCTTATTATCGGTATATGGATATCATGCTTTCAGCCATTACCGCAAAGGCAACAGCCTTGTGATACATCCGCCGAAGGAAGGTCTGTCAATAGCAGAAAATATTCTGTATATGTTAAGACCTAGCATGACATTTACAGAGCTAGAGGCTAAGATTTTAGATATTGCACTTATCCTTCATGCAGAGCATGGTGGAGGTAATAATTCAACCTTTACAGCCCATGTAGTAACTTCGTCGGGAACAGATACCTATTCGACGATTGCCGCTTCCCTTGGATCCTTAAAGGGGCCTAAGCATGGTGGTGCTAATATTAAAGTTATGCAGATGTTTGATGATATGAAAGAAAAAATTAAGAATTGGGAAGATGAAGAAGAAGTAGCAGCATATCTATCAGACCTGCTTAATAAAAAAGCATTTGATAAATCTGGGCTAATCTATGGAATGGGACATGCAGTTTATTCCATCTCCGATCCAAGAGCTAATGTATTAAAGCAATATGTTAAAAATCTTTCTGAAGAAAAAGGCATGTTGAAGGAATATAAATTGTATGAAACAGTTGAGAGATTAGCACCTGAGATTATTGGAAGAGAAAGAAAGATGTATAAGGGAGTCAGTGCGAATGTTGACTTCTATAGTGGATTTGTATATCATATGCTTGATTTACCTAAGGAACTATATACTCCTATTTTTGCAATCGCAAGAATTTCAGGTTGGTGCGCTCATCGATTAGAAGAGCTGATTAATGCCGGCAAAATCATTAGACCAGCATATAAGAGTGTAGCAAAGCATCGTTCTTATACACCAATTGATCAAAGATAAATGTAATAAATAATAAGCTCTTTATTTTAGATTTTTATTAGTTTCCGCCAGCATCTACTGGCGGAAATTTTTTTATTTCATAGGAAATTTCTCGTTACTGTACAGTGTTAAATTATGACCCTATGAAATAAAAAATCACTGCGTGAAGCATGCGCACCTCGCGGCAAGGAAGTATATTGCTTCGCAATTCCCTCGGGCGCAAAGTGTCAGCAAGCTGACACTTTCTTGTTTAATATTAATTTTGCATTAAATTACATAATAAAATGAAATAACTTCTAGCGTATTTTGATTCTTTTTGCGCATACTATTATCGTAACATCTTAATGAATTTAATTATTCATTAAGCACTAAACAACAACACAAATTATTTTGAAATTATTTTCAAAATAAGATATGGAGGAGTTTATATGGCAAGAAATAGAGCAGAAGTACCTGAAGCAAAGGAAGCGTTAAACAGATTTAAATTCGAAGTTGCAAATGAAATTGGTGTTCCGTTAAAGCAAGGTTATAACGGTGACTTGACTTCTAAGCAGAATGGCTCTGTTGGTGGTTACATGGTTAAGAAGATGATCCAGGATGCTGAAAAGAGGATGGCTGGTCAACAATAAAGTATAAATATGTAATAAAGAAAATGGCTGCTGGAAATAGTAGCCATTTTCTTTTGGACATTAATGAAAAAAAACGAAAAAGTCATTGAAATATTTGAAAGGATAGGATACACTTACTATTGATAAATATTATTTATATAATAAAATTGATTTTATAGTCACGGAGAATAAGTATGAGAGTGATAGCAGGAAAAGCAAGAAGACTGCAGTTATTAACACCACAAGGCTTTGAAACGAGACCAACTACCGACAAAATAAAAGAAACATTATTTAATATTTTAAATCCATATTTGGCAGATAGTGACTTTCTGGATTTGTTTGCTGGAAGTGGTGCAATCGGTATCGAAGCATTATCCAGAGGTGCTAAATATGCTGCTTTTGTTGAGGATAGCAAAGATGCTCTCGATTGTATTAAGGCCAATCTCCAGACAACAAAACTTAGTAAGGATGCAGAAATTTTTCCTAACAATGTCTTAGATACCATACGAATCTTAGAGATTAAAGGCAAGGTTTTTGATGTTATATTTATGGATCCGCCCTATAATCAAAAGTTAGAGAAAGAAGTACTGCTGGCACTTTCGAATTCTACAATTATTTATTGTGATACAATTATTGTTATAGAAGCTTCGTTAAAAACTGATTTTGAATATCTTGAAGACACTAAATTCCAAATATTTAAAAAGAAAGAATATAAAACAAGCCAACATGTATTTATTGAGATTAAATAGAGCGGGTAATTTATTTGTGCCGACAACGGCATCATGGAGGTTCACATGAAAATCGGTATTTATCCCGGCAGCTTTGACCCAATAACATTAGGACATTTGGATATTATAGTACGTGCTTCAGGATTGGTGGACAAGCTGATAATCGGAGTCTTAAACAACAGTGCCAAAAAACCATTATTTACTGTAGGTGAAAGAGTAGAATTAATTAATAGAGCGGTACAAGAGAAATCAATATCAACTGAAATCAAAGTTGATGCTTTTGATGGTTTGCTTATTGATTATGCTGCAAAAGAAAACGCATCAATTATTGTAAGAGGGCTTCGTGCTATTACAGATTTTGAATATGAATTACAAATTGCACAAATGAATCATAAGCTTAACACTAAAATTGATACAGTGTTTTTTACAACCAGTGTGGAGTATTCTTATTTAAGCTCCAGTGCGGTGAAGGAAATAGCCAGTTTCGGTGGAGATATCAGACAATTTGTGCCAGAGTGTATTGTACAGTCTGTCTATGATAAATATAAATCAGTAAGGAGCAAATAATATGGGAGCAAGCAGAATTGAACAATTAATTGAGGATATTTACGAATTTGTTGAAAGCTGTAGAATGCAGCCGCTATCTAGCACTAAGGTAATCGTTCCCAAGGATGAATTATATGATTTGTTGGACGAGCTTCGCTTGAGAACACCGGATGAAATAAAACGTTATCAGAAAATCATTGCCAACAGAGATGCAATTATAGCAGATGCAGAAGAGAAGGCAGAGGGAATTATTCGTCAAAGCAAGGAAAAGGCAAAAGAACTTCTTAATGAGCATGAGATTATGCAACAAGCTTATTACCAGGCTAATGAAATGATAATGCAGGCATCAGAAGAAGCTGATCAGATGCGCAAGGCAGCAGCTGAAGAATCTGAGCAAATTAGAACTGGTGCATTGGTATATTCCAATGACGTCTTATCAGAAGTCGAGAGGGTTCTAGCAAGTGCCTATGAGACAGCTGCATCCAGGTATGATAATTTTATTGGTTCATTAAAGAATAATCTCGAAATCATAAATAGCAATAAGAGAGAATTAAATGATCAGCTTTACCCTCAATCTTATCAGGCTAATGGTACTCAGGAAGAAACCTATGAGGATGATGATTTTGATTTTGATGAGAATACCTTCCTCAATGACGTTGAGTAATATAAAACAGGGTTAAGCGCAAGTTGATTTATACAGCAGGAAACAAGGATACATAGAGCAGAGCTAATAGTAATGATAGGACTGCACTAATAAGCTTTACAATAATATAAGATGTTATAGATAGTCTTGTGTCTCCCAGTACACTTTTGGTTTGAGCTATACCTGATAATCCACCAAAGGAGGTAATAACGGAAACCAAGACTATTTTTGTATTGATGTTCATATTTGCATTACATATCTGATTAATTCCCGTAGTAATCTCAAAAATACCCATGAGAACGGCTTTAATCAAACTGGCTTCTGAACCGATTTCTTTGATTATTTGGGACAAAATAGAGAATAATATGATATAACCACCGATTTTTGTAACGATTTCAAAGCCGTTCATGATTGAGTTATCAACAAGATCAAAGGATAAGCTTTTATGGGGAGTGAGAGTAACATTAGATGATAGTGAGGTAATATGTAGTACACCTTTGTTTGCACCTTTTTCTGATCGAAGTAGTAAATACCTATATAATATTGAACTAATTACAGCAGACCCATATATAATGCAAAAGAGGGCATAATTAATATTAGGAACCTTTAATTGAGTAATAGAGATATATCCAATAATAAACATTGGACTGGCATTATTGCACATACTAAAAAGGAATTGACCTTCTTTAACCGATACCTTATTTTCTGATACCAAATCAGCTGTAGATTTTGCGCCCATTGGAATACCGGATAAAAACCCAATAACAATAGGATAACACCCTTCACAGCTTATTTTAAAAAGCTTACCAAGGATGGGATGAAATATTTTACTTATTTGTCTGGTGATATTAAGACGTACCATTAAATTGGAAAGTATGATAAAGGGTAGCAAATTAGGAAGCACGTTATGAAACCATAATAGCAGGCCACTTTTTGCCCCGGTAAAGGATGCAGCAGGAAATAGGAGCATGGCAGCTAAAAAGAGTATGACGAAACCTTTTACCAAGGTGTATTTATGTATTAGTTTGAATTTCATGAATACTCCTTATAGACAAGAGTGACGATTAATATAATCTATTGATAAGATATATAAAATATTCAAGATATTTCATTTAACAAAGTGGTTATCCATATAATGATAAAAATACACAATTTATAAAACGAATAAAAAGGTTAGGAGATGAGGCTATGGCAAAGAATAAAGCTTTACCAAAAAGAAGTGAAGTGGATAAGAGATATACCTGGGCGATTGAGGATTTATATCCCTCAGAGGATTTATGGCAGAAGGAATTCGAGAAAGTGAAGGAGCTGCTAACACAGGTTATAGAATATCAAGGTAGGTTATCTAAATCCGGTGACATTCTATTAGGATTTCTTCAGCTATCTGATGAAATCAATATGCTGCTGGAGCGGGTATATGTTTATGCAAATCAGAAATATCATGAAGATACTGCTAATTCTCTGTATCAGGATTTATCCAATAGAGCAAACGCCCTTGCTGTTCAGGTAAACAGTGCTACGGCTTTTGCCACACCTGAGATACTGTCTATTCCTGAAGAACTGTTTACACAGTTCTTGTGTGAAAGTCCAGACCTAAAGCATTATGACTTCTATTTGAAAGATATTCTACGGATGAGATCCCATATCTTATCAGCTGAAGTGGAAGGATTACTTGCGGACGCTGGTGAAATGGCAGAAGCCTCCGGTAATATATTTTCAATGTTTGATAATGCAGACATTAAGTTTCCTGAGATAATAGATGAGTTGGGAGAGAAGGTAAGGATTACCCATGGAAGATATGGTCAGCTTATGGAAAGTAGCGACCGAAGGGTGAGAAAAGAAACCTTTGAAGGACTTTATGCTACCTATGATAGCTTTCGTAATACCCTTGCTGCTGCCTTTAGTGGTAATGTAAAACAGGAGGTTTTCTTTACAAAGGCTAGAAAATATCATAGCACACTGGAAAGAGTTCTGGATGTTACTAATATTCCTGGGGAAGTATACACTAACCTAATTGCTGCAGTCCATGATAATATAGGACTAATGCATCGATATGTATCTCTTCGTAAGAAATTACTTGGTCTTGATGAACTTCATATTTACGATCTCTATGCACCCCTGGTGGGAGATATTAAGATGGAGATTCCTTTTGAAGAAGCAAAAAAAGTGGTAGCCAAGGGTTTAGAACCCTTGGGAGAAGAATATCAGAGAATATTAGCAGAAGGTTTTAACCATCGTTGGATTGATATCTATGAAAATGAGAATAAAAGAAGCGGGGCTTATTCCTGGGGTGCTTATGGGACACATCCTTACGTTCTTCTTAACTATAATGAAACCCTAAACAATGTATTTACTCTGGCTCATGAGATGGGGCATGCAATTCATAGCTACTATTCTGACCGGGAACAGCCCTATATCTATGCCGGATATAAAATATTTGTAGCAGAAGTTGCCTCTACCTGTAATGAAGCACTGCTTATTGATTATATGCTAAAGACCACAGAGGATAAGAAGAAGAAGGCATATTTAATCAATCATTTCCTTGAGAAGTTTAAAGCAACACTGTTCCGTCAGGTTATGTTTGCAGAGTTTGAGATGATTACCCATAAGAAGGTGGAAGAGGGTGAAAGCCTGACATCGGAGGTGCTTTGTAAGATTTACCATGATCTTAATGTGGCTTATTTTGGCGAGGATATTGTGGTGGATCCACAAATTGATATGGAATGGGCACGAATTCCTCATTTTTATAATGCTTTCTATGTGTATCAATATGCTACGGGATACTCCGCAGCGATTGCCTTATCCAGAAGAATTCTAAATGAGGGTGCCCCTGCGGTGAAGGATTATATTAAATTCTTAAGCGGTGGAAGCTCGAACTATCCCATTGAGCTCTTAAAAGGTGCGGGGGTAGATATGAGTACAAAGGAGCCGGTGAATATGGCACTTCAGTTATTCTCAGAGCTTCTTGACCAAATGGAGGAGCTGATGAATTAAGACCTCCCGTTGATTAATCTGGTTAAGGTTTTGAGGCTGGGGTGGGGGATTTATCATGGCTGGAGGCTATGGGCCCAGGGACCAGAATGTATTTCCAATGCTGCTTACATCCAATTCGACAGGCGTACGCGTCAGATAAGACATATGGAATGCTATGTCTTTCTGCCTCGTACTCCTGCCGTGGATGGCAGCATAGGAAATACATTTTCTGGTTCCCTGGGTCCATAGCCTCCAGCTTCTACTTTTACGACACCCCAGCCCCTCTAGACTGTGAACATTACAGATAATAAAATGAGGAGAGAGGAGGTCTAATTATCAGCTTGAGATGGAAGGAATATGTTAGGGTATTAAATGATGTGTTGGGGGTGTTAAATTAGAGATAAGAGGGATATAGAATGCAGTTCCTATGGAAGAACATCATATGACTATGAATTACTTGATAGGTTTTGTCGAGTATAGAATAAGAGAATAAGGAATAAGAGTAACCCTCCTTGTACAAGGCTACTCTTATCTGTCTGGGTAGATTAATTTAGGATTATTCCCTGCTTATACTCGTTAGGCAGAGAGGTCTTATATTTGGCATATACCCCTTGATTATAGAGGTGAGCTGCTGTGATATCCTCATTTAGCATGGATAAGGCGAGGGGATTTAATTGTTCTTTGGCTTTTGATACCTTGGTGATAATGGGAAGGTTCTCCTGTTTTTCTATTTTTCGAATTAAATGGGAGGATTGTTTTTTTACTCCTAAGATTCGGGCATAGAGTATATACCCCTCATCCATATATTCCTTTAGGGTTTTGGTTTTGATATTTAAAAGAATATGAAGGAGAGCTCGGTTAATTCGAGTCAATGTCATATTCTTTGTTTTTATTTCATTCGTAAGCTCTGCTATACTCAGATGAAGATTTGACATATTCTTTAGTCGGTCTGCCAGATCTGCTGTAATATCTAAATACTCTGTTAAGGTTCTTTTGTTCTCTGTTAATAATTTGTACTTTATGATACTTGAAAAGTCTTCCCCGGTGATGGGATAGGTTGTTAGGTAATTCTTCTCTAATATTTGAAAAACATTTGATGGAACACTGCTTTTTGCTTTTATCAAGCTGGAAAAATCATCAGTATTCTCCGGTTCCATTGCTCTGCGTATGGCAGTTGCCGAGCTGATTACGGGGTTAATGGCAACTTTTTCCCTTGTTGTGTCTGTACTTCTAGTTAAGGATAACTCTGGTTGGATAAGTTTATCGGATAGTTGTGTATCATGATAATGGTTTGAAACTCTTTTTATGGTTACAGGTTTGATTTTCGATTGAAAATAAAGGAGTGCTTTTAGATATTCTATTCCTAAGATATTATTTGGTTCTGTAAGTATCTGTGTTAAAGCTTGTCCCTTACCGGTCTCCATTGCTTCGAAAGAAGTACCCAATGCCTTTAGTCTGGCAGCAGGGTAGGTAAAGCCCTCCTTAAGAAAGTGTCTTAATTGGTTATCAAAGGATTTGGCAGGATTTGATAAGAACTGAGCTGCCTCCATTAAGGGATGGATATCGCCGCTCTCACTGCCGAAGCACAGATAGTCCACGATGCCCAGCTTATCAAGCAAAGCAACAGCTCCATATGCAAAGAATTCTGCACTAGCCGTAGCATAGCAGACAGGAAGCTCTAGCACCAAATCAGCGCCATTGTCTAGGGCCATCTTTGCCCTGCTGTATTTATCAATAATTGCAGGAGCTCCCCTTTGAACATAATTTCCGCTCATAACAACGATGACATAGGAGGCACCAGTGAGGCGTTTTGCTTCATCTATATGATATTTATGCCCATTATGAAAGGGGTTGTATTCAGTAATCAGGCCAACAGTCTTCATGAAGATTGTTTGCTCCTTTCGTTAAATCCATTTATTGCATTACCTACTAGTTTGTAAGCTGAACCGAGTTGGTTATGATATAGGATGATAATACCAGTTATTCATATTACCGTCAATTATCCTAAAATAAAAATGTAGGAAGGAAAATATTTCATACTTGCTAGGACTATAGAAAAAGATATTAATTCTTTCTATACAAGTATAGCCTCTGTCTTTTAAGTTTTTCTCATGCAAAGATATCTTTACTTTACACTTAACTAGAACCCCAGAGCTAATTCAAAATATCTAAATGCCGGTACATAGTTAATGAAAAACTCCCTAGAGAGAGGCCATACTTATAAGAAATTAAGTAGTAGTATAGGATTATAATACCCATAAAGCTAATTTGAAGATAAGAATAAGGTTAATCTGTAATTTTGAATACGTAATTCACACTTGGAGATAATCTAATTGTGAATCTACTTCCATGATTGGTAGGATTAGAATGAACCTCCATAGCGCTTTCTAAATTCTTTAGCTTGGCATTATCTTTTTTAAGGATTACATCTACCTCTGAAATATATGGAAGGAATGAGCGGAGGATGAAGGTATCGTTATCATAAATAAAGAGCGTAACCATAGGATTTCCTTCAATAACAACAGGAAGATCCTTGCTGAGAATATTTCTAAGTACATTTAATATGGGGACAGGATAATGATATAGATTACCTTGGTCATCGGGAATAGTGACTATAAATAATCTACCCTTGCTGTATTTTGCCTTCATAATGATTGCTGTGTTGTTATCTTCCCCATAACCACCTGCTACCTGCCATACATCATTGGTAAAGAATTGCGGCTGACTTAGAATTACTTCCTTTGAAGCTCCATAGCATTCACCTAAGGTTATGCCCCCATCCTTGGAGCTCATATAGCGGTTAACAATGGCTTTCTTGCTAGTATAGCTTACCTGTACTAAATCATGAAAAACATCACCTAGTTTTGTTACAAAGCCGGAGGTTACTATAACATCAGCTCCGGATTTGAGACTTTCTTTTATTTTAGATAGGATATGGGGATCACAGGCAGCATTTTCTGTAAGGAAAATGGTCTTTGCCTCCCTAGGATATTCGGGGTAGGGTTCTAATGGGATACCGCACATACCCATATAATTATGCAGGTAATCCTCACCGAAACTATGATATGGAATATAGCAGGGAACACCCAGGGGATTACCCAGGAGGTTGAAATATTGATCTACATCTTCAAAAGCTTGCCCTATAGCAGGAGGGAAGGTTGTAAATTCATAAGTATGAGTAAAGAGACCAAGGCAAAAGAGCATTACTTCTTTTGATTTTGCAAAGAGGGTAAGATATCCCTGGTCCAGATAGGAGGTAAGATTATAACTGCACTCAAAGGTATCGAACCATCCGCCTAAGTTGCGGTTTGGAGCAACATTTTCAAGGTATCTCATAATAAAATAACTAAGATACTTGGGAAGATGTTGTTGAGTATAGGTTGGGTTACGGGTCTCTGTGCCAGTATAGATGTAATCAAAGAGTTCAGATTCATCCTTCAGATTGTATCCTGATTCTTGGTAATGTTCATACCAGTTGGGATATTTAATAATTACTTTAACCTTGGGATTTACATCCTTAGCAGCTTTGATTATTATATTTTCAGAAACTTCCTTCATTAAATCCAAACGTAATTCTGCCCAGGAACGGTCTCCCTTTGCTTTGATACAATCGTCGCATCTGCAATTCGTAAAGAAGAAATCATCAAGAATAAACTCATCAAATAATTCAGCCGTCAGGGCTACTACATCTTTAAGCAGATTTCTTGATTTTACTGATGTGTAACAAAGCTGGATAAAACCACCTTCTAAAGGATCATCTACATCATTTGTGGTGATACCGCCAGCCACAGCAATTCCTTTTGATTTGAAAAAATCTATAACCTTAAGCATCTGCTCTTTACTGATTGTGGTTCCGCTCCGATAGGTTTCCAGATAAACCTTTCCTAGCTTTACATTTTTCTCAATAAGCTGAAACCTATGATTAAATTCATGGAAATCGCATATGGAGATAAGGTTATTAACGGGGCAATATAGACTTGCATTAAAATTATGGTATCTCATAAGTATTACCTCCTCATAGAATGGATAAGATTACTGATATGATTGCTGATTAACTGCCAGGTCGGTTATTTCTATAATATAAGTGTATTTAATTTACTGCAAATGACAATGGGTATTCCATTCCTCTATATGGAGTATCTTATCACTATGAAATTACTATATTATTACTAATATCTACACAGATTGTAATTAATCCTATGGACGCACTTAATTATTTTAAATAAGGAGCAACATTTTTCAACAAAATCACTTGTATCTACTAGTTATTTGTCTTATAATCAAAGGTATTGATTTAACCAATTGTAATAAGAAATGATTAAAAAGAGATGTTATGGAAGGAGAAACATCATGGGTTTTATTGACATTATTAAAGAAAGAGCCAAAAAAGATTTAAAGACTATTTGTTTGCCAGAGAGTGACGATATAAGAACTTTGGAGGCTGCAAGCAGGATCCAGGCAGAAGGGATTGCAAATATTGTTTTGATTGGTAATAAGGAGGAGATTTTAGCCAAAGCAGGTAGCTTTGATTTGTCTAAAGCTACAATTATCGATCCTAATAATACGGAGAAGTTACAAGGATATATTGATCTTCTTGTAGAGATCAGAAAGAGCAAAGGAATGACGCCAGAACAGGCGAAAGAACTACTAACTAAGGATTACACTTATTTTGGAGTAACCATGGTTAAGGCAGGAGATGCAGATGGTATGGTATCTGGTGCGGTTCACTCCACCGCAGATACTCTTCGTCCATCCTTACAGATTTTAAAAACAGCTCCAAACACAAAGTTAGTATCTTCCTTCTTTGTTATTGTAGTACCAAATTGTGAATTTGGTGCAGATGGAACTTTTATTTTCTCCGATAGTGGACTGGTTCAAAATCCTAATGCAGAGGAACTTGCAGCAATCGCAGGCAGTAGTGCAAAAAGCTTTGAATTATTAGTTGGTAAGGAGGCAATCGTAGCTATGCTTTCTCATTCCACTAAGGGAAGTGCATCTCATCCTGATGTTGATAAAGTTGTGGAAGCAACGAAAATCGCTAAGGAATTATATCCAGACATTAAGCTTGATGGAGAATATCAGTTAGATGCAGCTATTGTTCCCAGTGTAGGTGCTTCTAAGGCTCCTGGCAGCGATATTGCTGGTAAAGCAAATGTTTTAATTTTCCCTGACCTAGATGCAGGTAATATCGGTTATAAATTAGCACAAAGACTAGCCAAAGCTGAGGCTTATGGACCTATTACTCAGGGTATTGCAAAACCCGTGAATGATTTATCCAGAGGTTGTTCAGCAGATGATATTGTAGGTGTTATTGCAATAACAGCGGTTCAGGCTTCTTCAATATAAGAACCCTTGATGGGAAGTGCCATGATGAAGTATACTTGGGGCATTGAAATTTAGGGGTATGGATTATCCCCGGGATATGAGTAATATATTTTATCCATGGCAAGATAATTTAACAGCGTAGTATTGGAAAAGCAAGTAGAAGAATTGAAAATATATATTACTTACTTTTCTATTAAACTTAAAAGTGAGGTAAAGTAAAATGAAAGTATTAGTTATTAACTGTGGTAGTTCTTCTTTAAAATACCAGTTAATTGATTCCGTGAGTGAGGCAGCGTTAGCAGTTGGTATCTGCGAAAGAATAGGACAAGAAGTTAGCTATTTAAAGCATACGCCCAATGGAGGGGAAAAAGTTGTAATTGAGACATCTATGAAGAATCATGATGTAGCAGTTCAGATGGTACTTGATGCATTAGTGGATAAAAATCATGGTGTTATTAAGTCCTTAGATGAGATTGGTGCAGTTGGTCATAGAGTTGTACATGGCGGTGAGAAATTCTCAGCTTCAACACTTATTACAGACGAGGTTATTAAAGCAATTGAAGAGTGCAATGATTTAGCACCACTTCATAATCCTGCTAACTTAATCGGTATCCATGCTTGTGCTAAATTAATGAAGGGCGTTCCTATGGTAGGTGTATTTGATACAGCTTTCCATCAAACCATGCCCCCTAAGGCTTATCTATACGGACTTCCTCATGAATATTATGATAATTATAAAATCCGTAAATATGGTTTCCATGGAACCAGCCATAGCTTTGTATCCAAAAGAGCAGCCGAGTATTTAAATCTTGATATAAATAATTCTAAAATTGTTGTATGTCATCTTGGTAATGGAGCTAGTATCTCAGCAGTGTTAAATGGTAAATCCATTGATACCAGCATGGGCTTTACTCCTTTAGCAGGTCTTGTTATGGGTACTAGAAGTGGTGACATAGATCCTTCTATCATCGATTTCATTGCAAAGAAGGAAAAGAAATCAATTGATGAGATTATGGATTTATTAAATAAGCAATCCGGTGTACAAGGTATGTCAGATGTATCCAGTGATTTCAGAGACATTAATGCAGCTATGGACAGCGGTAATGAAAAGGCAATTGTAGCTTTTGATGTATTTAACTACCGTGTAGCTAAATGCGTGGGAGGTTATGTTGCAGCTATGAATGGTGTAGATGCCATTGTATTTACAGCAGGCGTTGGCGAAAATGATCATAAAGTTAGAGAATATGTATGCAACTACTTTGGTTACCTAGGAGTTACTTTAGATTTAGAGAAGAATAAAGCAAGAGGTGTAGAGACAGTTCTTACAACTCCAGACTCAAAAGTAAAGGTGTGCATCATACCTACAAATGAAGAATTAACCATTGCCAGAGAGACAGTTGCATTACTATAATCAGGGCAAATAGTTTAATTTGGAATTCTTAGTATTATAATTTTTTCATTGACAAATAATAACACAGTAGGTATAATACAAGAAGTGCGTTGAAAGATCATATACTGAACTTGAATACGTTATGTAGTGAATATTCGGAGAGATTACTAATGCTTATATCTTTATCAGAATTAATGACAACTAAGGATAAGATTATGCAAATCAGTGCCCCTATTGATATGGAAAGCTTTGACTATCAGGGTACATCTTATGATTTTGCCAAGAAGGAACCAGTACAGCTGACGTTAACCAATCTTGGTGACAAGAGAGTGATGATTGAGGGCAGTACGAATATATCTCTGATCCTATTCTGCAGTAGATGCTTAAAGGATGTGACTTATCAGATGAGCATTGATATACAGAAGGAGATTGATTTTAATCTCTCAGAAGAAGAACGTGCAGAAGATTTGGATGAAACAAATTATATTATTGGATACAGTCTGGATGTAGACACATTAATTTATAATGAAATTTTAATTGGTTTTCCCATGAAGCTGTTATGTAGTAAGGATTGCAAAGGTCTTTGCAAGAGTTGTGGAACTGATTTAAATGAGAAGACTTGTGACTGCGATAATTTTAATTATGATCCCAGAATGTCAGTAATCCGAGATATCTTTAACAATTTTAAGGAGGTGTGACAATGTCTATTTGTCCTAAGGGTAAACATTCTAAAGCTAGAAGAGATAGCCGTAGAGCTAATTGGAAGATGACTGCTCCCAACTTAGTTAAGTGCAGCAAGTGTGGAGAGCTCATGGTTCCTCATAGAGTATGTAAGGCTTGTGGTTCTTA
>JAEZTQ010000036.1 GCA_023443625.1 Bacillota bacterium
CTGTTCTGCTGCTCTGTCTGTTCTGCTGCTCTGTCTGTTCTGCTGTTCTGTCTGTTCTGCTGCTCTGTCTGTTCTGCTGTTCTGCCTGTTCTGCCACTCTGCCTGTTCTGCCACTCTGCTGTTTCTATTCTATCCTTTTACTGCTCCTGATGTCAGACCTCCATATATTTGTTTCTGACATAAAATAAAAACAAATAAGGCAGGAAGTATGGTTATAATTAATCCAGCACAGATGAGATTATATTGACTTCCCAATGGCCCCGTAAAGGTATATAAAGAGGTTGCTACCACCATATACTTTGACTTATCTTGGAGATATAAGTTAGCCAAATAAAATTCGTTATATGTACTTACCCCCTTTAAAATCATGCAAGTAATTATGGCAGGCTTTAATAATGGGAACAGTATTTTGAAAAACACGCCGAAGTAGGTGGCGCCATCCATAATAGCAGATTCATCTAAGGAATTAGATATATTTTCAAAAAACTGAATGAATATGTAGATGGATATTACATCTGTCCCCATCATTAATATGATATATCCAGGCATACTGTTAATAAAATGCAGGTCATGCATTATTTTATATACAGATACCTGCATTGCAACCCCTGGAAGCAAAGAGGCAAATAAAAACATATTGCGAATTAAATTATTACCAGGAAACTTAAATCGACTTAGTATGTATGCCAGCATGGAACCAAGCAATATAGAACCACTGAGGACAAATACCAAAATGATAAAGGAATTAATAAATGCGAGACCCATATTTGCTTTTTTCCAAGCTGTAACAAAATTATCAAAATTCAACCAACTTTCAGGCATAACCATAACATTTGTGGATTGGTATTCACTATCTGTCTTAAAAGCAGTAATTACACAGGATATCACCGGAAGCAATGCTGCCAATGAAAAAAATATAAGTGACACATATTTTAGGATAGTGAATATGTACTTCTTAATTTTTCGAGCTATAGACATACTAATTAACTCCTTTCACCATCTTTTTTCTAGTGCTCTTAGATTTTCGGACATTATCTTGTGTTCCATCATCAAAAAAGTATTTGAAGAATAGCTTCTGTAAAACAGTAATAAGGATAATAATCACTAATAAAACAATTGCCATAGCTGATGCAAGGCCGACTTTTTGCGATACATGTGCAATTTCATCCATGATTACAAAATAGGTGCCCGTTCCATTTGCGCCCTTCGTGATTACATATGGTCCTGTGAAAGCACTTAAGGATCCTGAAATTGATAAAATCATATTTAGAACTATAATGGTTTTTATACTAGGCAAAATAATATATTTAAATTGATGCCATTTATTTGCACCATCCAATGTTGACGCCTCATACATTTCAGCATCAACAGACATAATCGCTCCAATGAACAGCACCATATTCTGGCCAAAGAAATTCCAAATTGACGCACCCACCAATGAAAAATTATTAACCCTTTGATCTCTTAACCAATAAGGTAAATTCTCCAAAGGAAAGCCACACCATTGTAATACTGTATCAAATACGAAACCTCTGGTATAGAAGAATTTGAATATGAAACCTATTGCGATACCATTAATTAAATAGGGAAAAAACATAGCACCTTTGAATAAATTTCCAAACTTAACTTTAAAACTTAGAATTGTAGCTAGATATAAAGCAAGGGCAAGTTGTATAAAAGCTCCAAGCATATAATAAAGGCTTAGTTTTAAAGCTCCAAAACAATCCTCTCTTGCAAATACCTGTTTATAATTATCCAATCCCACATAAGTTTTGGTACCAATATATTTCATCTTATAGAAGCTAAATTTAAACATTTCCAAAAAAGGCAAATAAGTAAAAACAAACAATAATAGCAAGGGAATTAACATAAATGCACCGATAACAAGAGCCTGTTGTCCCTTCCTGCTATGTAACCACCTTTTTAGATTAAATCGTCCTTTATTCTTATGTATTGACCTTGCTGCTTTCATTCTTCTATGGAAACCTCCTTTATATAGACAATTATCAGGCGCATCAAATAATAGATATTTTTATCTAAATATGAGCCAAAGAAATCTCATCCTTGGCTCATATTTATTTATCTCATGTTTTTATTACTTAGAGATTTCGATATTTAAAGCAGTTTGTGCATCTGACCATGCTTTATTCCATTCATTCATAATATCTTCAAAGGATTTATCTTTATTTGCAGCATGTTCAACAATTTCCATAATCTTTCTATTACCACCCAGGTTAATATTTAACTCGGATTCTGCATTTAATTCACTTAAATCATTCTCCTGACCTGTTTTCGCAGGTGTATCCACAAGGAACTCAACACCATCAAATGCAGCATATGTTGCAGGTAACTTAGTATCACTTCTTAATGCAGGAAGTCCGCCTTCGTCGTAAGCGAAACCAGATTTGTCTACCATGAATTTTACAAAGATCATGGAAGCAAGCTTATTTTCATCTGAGGCTTTCACATTAATGCCGTAGTTGTAATCAGGACCTGCTGAAGCATATTGCTTTCCGTCAATGGTGATAGGAAAAGTCATATATCCTATGTCGTCTGGGTTATCTCCAGCTTGTTGCATCTGAGGTACTGCCCAGGAACCAAGTACCATAGTTCCGATCTCGCCTCTATTCAACATTCCTTTACAACCTTCCCAGTCAGTCGTTGTATAATCATCTTCGATTAATCCTTTGTCAACAGCATCGTAAAGAACTTTGTAAAGAGCATAAGGTCCAGTAGCGTCGCCTCTATCCTTAAAGGGATTAGCCTCATAAGGGAGTACCAAATTAGCATAATCTTTATTACCCGTTGCTGAACCACCGATATAGGCATCCCAAGCACCCATGGTCCACTCAGCTGCATAATTCGTGTAAAGAGGAATAGCATCTGTCTTATCCTTGATTGCCTGTAAGGCTGCTATAAATTCATCCGGCGTCTTAGGTATTGTAGTTATGCCTGCTTTCTCGAATACTTTTTTATTATAAAGAATACCTTGTGCATTTGCTGTAGAGGGTAATCCATAAATTTGATCTTCATACATCCAGTTTGTTATGTAGTTATATTCTTTATTCAACTCCTCATAAGTTCCATAGGATTCAAAATAACTAGTTATATCTCCTTTCGCAACTGCCGGTATCATCATAATGTCTCCCCAGTCTGAAGAAGAAAGACGAAGCAAAGATGCATTGGCATAATCAGTTAAAACTTCAACTTTAACAGTTATGTTTGGATAAAGTTTATTAAATTCCGATACATATTCAGCTAATTTCCCATTGGTTTCAAGATCTGTTCGATGATCAAGCCACTTAATTGTTGTCCTTATGTCTGTTCCTGTCTCCCCTAATACAATTTTTGAATACTGTGAACCTGTTCCTTCCGTTTTTGCTTCCCCTCCATCAGGTTTCTGTGTTACGGTTGCTTCGTTAGATTGCTTTGCAGTTGGATTGTCCTTTTTACCACAACCAAACATAGATAAAGTCATTCCTACGATCAACCCAAATACTAACAGCTTTTTCAATTTCATAACATTTTCCTCCTATTAATTTTTAGTTACTTTATATTAACCTAATAAAATAACTCTACTCCATTCTATGCCTTGTCATCCTAATTTTAGACACAGACTTAATATAGCTTTATAAGTTATATATTATATGTGTAAAAATACTAGACTTTTATTTTTTATTAATCTATAATATATTCTAATTATAGATATGGCCTTGCGTTTTTCAACTCATGTAAATATATAAAAGGTGGTTTAAACTTAGATGCGATATTTTATTTCCGATGCCAGTTGCCCTCTCAAATATCTTTTTTGTGGGAACTTAATTAGTAAGCAAGAATTTCTACATCACAAACGTAATTTTGATATGAATGTTTTGATTTTGGTAAAAGAAGGGACATTATACATCAACCAAGATGGCAGAAACTATGAAGTCGGTGGGAACCAATATATTTTCCTAAGAGCTGGTAAAGAACATTTTGGGTATCAGGCATCCACTGGCAAATTATCATACCTATGGGTGCATTTTTTGATTAATAAGGAGGTTACTACCTTATCTAATGACTTCCAAATGAACAGTATGTTAGATAAAGTGATGAATGACTCCCATAATAGCATTTACATCATACCTGAATATGGTGAGATTTCTCTAACACAAAGAGCTCCAATACTGTTCAATCAGCTATTGGATTTATCAAGACAGGATAAAATATATTCCAATCAGATTATAGATTACGCACTTAGCTTGTTGGTCATGGAAATATCACAAGAGTTCATTGAAATGCGTTATAAAACCCAAAATAATATCCCCCCTAATGTGGCGAGAATAATGGAATGGATCAAAGGAAATTATTATAAGCAGATTACTATAGCGGATATCGGGGAAGTCTTTGGTTATAATACGGATTACTTATCCTTTCTTTTTAAAAAATATACGGATATTACGGTAATAAATTATATTAATAAAACTAGAATTGACATAGCCAAATCACTGATTGTCAACTATGATATATCAATTAAGGAGGCTGCTTACTCCTGTGGTTTCTCTGACGAAAAGTACTTTATGAAAACTTTCAAAAAATTTGAAAATTTGACTCCATCGCAATATAAAAAGGCATTTACAAAAAAAATGATTAATTAAGCTTTTGCCAATATGTTCATGACACAAGCACCAGGAAATGCATTGTTGAATCCACCTACCTTCTATGCTATAATAAACATATGTTTGTAATTAGTGCCAAAACATTGGCATGAGAATTTGACACCTTAATCAAGAGATTACATGGAATACATAGGACAGGTAGGTTAATAAAATGAGTATATATGATAGTTTAAATTCAGAACAAAAACGTGCGGTGCTTCATGATAAAGGCCCTCTTCTCATCCTTGCAGGTGCAGGCTCTGGCAAGACACGAGTTCTTACCCACCGCATCGCCTATCTCATAGAGAACTGCGGGGTAAATCCCTATAATATTCTTGCACTTACCTTTACCAATAAGGCCGCTAGGGAGATGCGAGAAAGGGTGGATAAGATTGTTGGCTATGGCTCCCAGGATATTTGGGTTAGCACCTTCCATTCCACCTGCGTAAGAATATTACGAAGGTTTGCTGATACGATAGGCTTTACCAGAAGCTTTACCATCTATGATACTGATGATCAGAAAACCTTAATGCGTGAGATCTGTAAATACTTAAATATAGATACTAAGCAAACCAATGAGCGCAGTATTTTATCGGCCATTTCTAAAGCGAAGGATGAACTAATAACTGCTGAAGATTATGCATTAAGTGCCCAAAACGATCATCAGAAAAGCAAGTATGCACGGGCCTATAAGGAGTATCAAAAGCGCTTAAGAGCAAGTAATGCCATGGATTTTGATGATTTAATTGTAAGAACTATTGAACTGTTTCAGACTAACCCAGAAGCTTTAGCCTATTATCAAAGACGCTTTCGCTATATCATGGTGGATGAATATCAGGATACCAATACAGCACAATTTCATCTGATTAAATATCTGGCATCGGGATTTAACCCTGACGGTGAAAGAGAATACAATCTCTGCGTTGTTGGTGATGACGACCAGTCCATTTACAAATTCCGTGGAGCAAACATACTTAATATTCTGAACTTTGAGAGATCCTTTCCCAATACTAACGTGATTAAGCTTGAGCAAAACTATCGTTCTACCAAGAATATTCTAAATGTTGCCAACGAAATTATTTGTAATAATAAAGGCAGGAAGGAGAAATCCCTCTGGACAGAGAATGAAGAAGGAGATGCGGTTAATTTCACTCAGTTTAATACGGATTTTGAAGAAGCTGACCACATAACCTCAGATTTAAAGGAAATCGTTATGAATGGAGATGCCTCTTATAATGATTTTGCAATTTTATATCGTACCAATGCCCAATCACGTCTATTTGAAGAGAAATTAATTCAAAAGAATATTCCCTATAAAATAATTGGCAGCCTTAATTTCTATTCTCGAAAGGAAATCAAAGATATACTTGCCTATTTGAAAACAATCGATAATGGCCTTGATAACATCGCCGTAAAGCGTATTATTAACGTTCCCAAACGAGGTATCGGACTAACCACCGTAGATAAAGTAAATGACTATGCCTTAGAACATGAAATCAGTTTCTATGATGCCCTCACCCGAGTTCAATCAATCCCCGGACTTGCAAGAGCTGCTTCTAAGATAGTTCCTTTTGTCAGCTTAATCGAAGGGCTTAAATCCAGAATTAATCAAGAAGGATATGCCCTTAAGGAATTAATTGACGATATTTTAGATGCTACGGGATATTTAAGAGAACTGGAAGCAGAAGGTAAAGAGGAATCTGAGGATCGTATAGGTAATATCAATGAATTAGTCAATAAGCTGGTAACATATGAGGAAAACTCACTGGAGCCTCCAACATTAAGTGGTTTCTTAGAGGAGGTCGCTTTAGTATCTGACATTGACACCTTAGAGGAAGACGTAGATAGGATCGTATTAATGACCCTTCATAGTGCAAAGGGTCTGGAATTTCCCTATGTATACCTGTGTGGAATGGAGGAGGGTGTTTTTCCTGGATACATGTCACTCTTTGCAGATAATCCGGAAGAAGAAATTGAAGAGGAAAGGCGTCTATGCTATGTGGGCTTTACCAGAGCAATGAAGCGCTTATCTTTGACTGCTGCCAAACAACGTATGCTTCGAGGTGAGACCCAATATAATAGACCCTCCCGCTTTATTCATGAAATACCTAGATTTCTTTTAAAGATGGAAACTCCCAATGGAAAGAAACCTCAATTTACTATCAAAGATAATGTTTTTAAAGAGAGAGATACCAATCCCTATAAGCAATCTCAAGCCTTCTATAAACCCTATATCACCCCAGAAACAAAGCAATTTGAAGGAAGCAAAATGGGTACTCTCGATTATGGTGTGGGTGACTCTGTTATGCATATCAAATTCGGTGTAGGTATTGTTATAGATATTACAAAAGGTGGTAAGGATTTTGAGATAACTGTAGATTTCCCGGATTTCGGTATCAAAAAGCTATTATCAAATTTTGCCAATTTAAAGAGAATTGATTAAGTATATTTATTAATTACCATTTATTATAGTAAAATAGCACGTATTATGTTATACTATATTTGGCATATTAATAGCAGGATGAATTTACACCCATTCACTTGTTAAATATAATGAATTGATAAATCAATTCATTTGTCATGAATAAAAGAAGGGACGTGTTATCATGGGAAATAAAATTGATGATCTTTTAGATGCAATGAGATTAAAAGAATTAATTCACCGCAAAGATCCAAACGAAGGCAGAAAATCTAAACTTGTTTGTGTCCTGGCAATTATCGGTGCTATTGCTGCTGTAGCAGGAATTGCATATGCTGTGTATCGGTATATGAATCCCGATTATTTGGAAGATTTCGATGATGATTTTGATGAATATGAGGACGATTTGGATGATTTAGAGGATTCTGACTCCACTAGCACATCCGAGGAATAGAGATTAACTTGGGGCTGCCTGAATATTGTTTCAGGCAGCCCCTTTGAATCTATTTAATTCTCCACTAGAAAGTGTCAATTATTACTTTGCAGCCTTATTTGCATATTCTGTATTAACAACATCCTCATAAGGAACCCTGGCTGCTAATTCTCCAGCTTCCTCCAGGATATCTTGTAACAGGTTAAGGCTCTCTTCTTCGAAGATCAGGTTATTCTTCCAGGTGTCCTGCTCGTAATATCTCGTTACAATCTTAACCAGTGTCTTATCATCTGTCTCAGCAAACTGGGGCTTAATCACCTTGGCAATCTCCTCTGGTGTATGAGTTGCTACATAGTCAAGACCTTTTTGAATTGCTAGGGTAAATTTCTCAATCACTTCCGGATTCTTCTTTATATAGCTCTTTTTTGCTGAAAAGGCAGTATAAGGCACCTTGCCGCTTTCTACGCCCATGGATGCTACTACTTTGCCTTTGCCAGCTAATTCTAAGGCAGTAGCAGCAGGTTCAAATTCAATAGTATAATCTCCTTGGCCTGATGAAAAAGCTTGTGAAGTTAATCCAAAGTCGATGTTTTGAACGATTGTGAGATCTGTCTTTGGGTCAATGCCATTTTTCTTTAAGATATACTCAAATACCATCTGGGGCATTCCACCTGCCCGGCCTCCTATTACAGTCTTACCCATAATATTAGTCCAGGAGAAATCCTCATCTAAATCCTTTGATACCAGGAAGTTGCCCGCCCTTTGTGTTAATTGGGCAAAGTTGACTACATAATCTTCGGCTCCCTCATTATATACATAGATGGATGCCTCTGCTCCCATAAAACCAATTTCACATTCTCCACTAAGTACTGCTGTCATCGTCTTATCAGCTCCAAGGCCATTAACTAGATTAACCTTTAGACCTTCATCCTTAAAATAGTCCTTTTCTATAGCTACATACATGGGTGCATAAAAAATAGAATGCGCTACTTCATTTAGTGTAATTTCTTTAAGGCCTCCATCACTTTTGCATCCAGCTAGCATCGTTGATATAAAAACGATTAAAGCCAGTACACATATGAATCTCTTCTTCATGATACCCTCCAGAGGAATACATTATTGTATAGTATATTTTCTTTTTACTGGAATGTACCTGTACTATTTACTTTCACACAGTAATTTTTATTTCATATAAAGAACAAAGAATGTGCCTTTGGCACATTCTCCACGCCCGAGCGGATTGCGAAGCAATAATTACATTACCGCGAGGTGCGCATCCAATTATTTTTTATGCTAAAGACGCAATTTCTTATAGCATAAAAAAGCCCTCCCTATGAATCAGTAATATCATACTGCTCATAGATAAGAGCTTTCTGGCACTAATAATTATTAGACAAATCCATTGTATTAGTTTTTCTTGCCTAGTGTTACCTCAAGTATTCTCTCTTTATATTCTCCATCTGATTTAACCATAATCTTAAGGTTAATATTCTGACCTGCTCTCTTATAGCTTAAGGCATTAATCAAATCATCGATGGTTTTTACCTTAACATTATCTACTCCAACAATAATATGTCCCTGCTCTAAACCTGCTTTCGCTGCAGGGGAGTCCTCTATAACATCATTAACATATACTCCTATGGGCAATTTAAAACGCTCTGAATGTTCTTCCGTAACATTTTGTGCTGTAGAGACATCTATTCCTAAGAAGCCTTGTTTATTCGTTGATACAGACTCACGATTCACCAATTCATTAATGAGTGGCACTGCACTTGAAATTGGTATTGCATATCCTATACCTTCTACATCTTGAGAAGCGTATTTAACTGAGTTAATTCCAATGACTTGACCCGAAGTGTTAAGAAGTGCCCCACCGCTGTTACCAGGGTTGATTGCTGCATCTGTTTGAAGCAGAGTTAATTCAGTATTATTAATTCTTACTTCTCTATCTAAAGCACTGATGTATCCCACTGTTACCGATTGACCATAACCAAGAGCATTACCAATAGCAATCGCCATATCTCCTACATCTAAATTATCCGAATCTCCTAGTCTTGCTACTTTAATGATTGCTGTTGTTTCATCGGATAAATCCTTCAGATCCACAGAGAGAACTGCTAGGTCAGCACTAGCATCTGCTCCTTTGATTACTGCCGTTGCAGTTTCTTCATCAGAAAATACAATTTCTACATTCGTTGAACCTTCTACAACATGGTTATTGGTTACTATGAGCAATTCAGATTCTTTTTTACCAACAATGATACCTGAACCACTTCCCTGAACCTCCTGATCATATTCATTACCGAAAAAGTCATAATTTGTTGCAACTCCCCTTGCATTAATAGCTACGATAGAAGGCATTGCACTTTCAACAATCTCTGATACATCTGTTACCACCATATCTGAGGCAGTTGTCTTAGCAGGAACGATTATCTCCTCTGCCTTTTGTGCTAATTCTGTAGCTTGGCTATCCACTACCTCTTGGGTATTATCATTGAAATTCGCAATCAAATTATAACCCTGGAATGCTGCCCCTGCAATTATTCCAAATAATATAGCTGCTGCTGTTAAAGAGATTATTCCTATTATAGGCCTCTTCTTCCCTTTCTTCTTAACAATCTGAGGCGTTGGATAAATTGTACTGGTACCATAATTATTTCCTTGGGTATTGTTATAATCCATATTGTTTGAGTTATTGCCACTTGTACTGTAAGCACCATTGATATACTGTTCACTATTTGGATATAAATTGGTCTCCGTATTTCTTACTTCTACTTGATTACCCGAATTATCATAAGGGTTGTTATTATACTCATTGTTCATTTTTTAAACTCTCCTTTCAAAAATAAATTCCAGATAATGTAATTTATTTTTAACTCTACCATGTATAATTCTTTATGTCGTGGTAGCGTCATATCCTTTTGATAAGAATAGTTTATCTCAAAATTATGTTCACTTTGTGTTCAGACTTTGAAATAATTTTGAATAAATCATACGTTTTCACAGACCGGAATATAACAACCCAATATTTTCATCTCCATAGCCTCTTCCTTAATGCAATGTAATGCATTCTTCACTGCTGCCTCATCAAGGCCTCCCTCAATATCTACAAAGAAACGATAGGTAAAAGCTTTACCTGCTATGGGCCTAGATTCAATCTTAGTCATATTAATATTATTATAGATAAAGTGAGAAAGGGTGTGATATAAAGAACCACTTTTATGAGGAAGGGCAAAGCAAATGCTAGTACGTTTCGATCCCTTTAAAAACATCTTCTTATTTGAAATTATTATAAATCTTGTTGTATTATTTGCTTCATTGTGTATTTTACTCTGTAACATGCATAAACCATGATATTCACCCGCTCTTGCACTTGCAATTGCTCCTTGGGTAATGTCTTTTTCTTCTAGTACGAGACGGGCACAACCTGAGGTACTTCCCCATTCCACCTGTTCCATCTGAGGGTGTTGTTTCAAGAACTCAGAGCATTGTAAAATTCCCTGTCTGTGAGAATATACCTTTTTAAGCTCTGCTATGGATGCACCAGGTAAGCCCCAGAGATTATGTTCAATTTTAACTAAATGCTCACCAATAATACAATTATCATATTCTGCTAATAGGTCAAATATATCGGACAAGGTTCCTGTAGATGAATTTTCAATGGGAAGTACGCCATATTCTACTGTGCCATCCTTAATTGCATGCATAACCTCTTTAAAGGTTGCCATAGGCAGTCCTGTAACATTAGCATTAAAATACTCTAGCATAGCCTGTTCTGTATAGGAACCGCATTCGCCAAAGAAGGCTACTTTGGTACCACTGTCTATGACTATTTCACTTTCCTCAATAAGACCCAGACCTTCTAAATTATTCAAAAGCATATATTGTAATCTACGGCTCATGGACATAATTTGCTTAAACAGATCTGCTATGGCCTTTTGATTAAACTCATTATCGGTTAAAGCTTTTAGCATTGCCAATTTTTCTTCTTCCCGGGCTGCATCAAAAATAGGCTTTCCCACACTTTTTTTGTAATTGGCAATATCCATTGCCAGCTTCATACGTGTTTCAAAAAGTTCAACTATTTTTTTATCCACTTCATCTATTTTCTCTCTGCTCTGTACTATATCAGTCATAAAAGCCTCCATTTTACTGTAAATCTCCTTGTTTTAACAAATCTATTGCCTTATTATACTATCATAGTTTTCTATATGCAACCCAGAAGTGATTTTGTCCTTTTTCGGGACTAGCTATTTATTGCATAATGAATTATGTCGATATATAATATAATATATATTTAACATTAGGAGAAATTGTACTTACAGGGAGGTAACTATGCTGCCATCAGTCAAACGTGTTCTTATCGCTTTATCAATTCTTACCCTTATAGCTGTATCGGCCTTATATTTTTATTCGAAGAACCACACTTTTTATAATCAGGAAGAAGAAATAGGTAATACTCCTGGTAATATCTATAACGGAGGCTTGTTCTGCCAGCAGGGAGATTATATCTATTTTAATAATATTTCTGATGATGGCGGTCTGTACCGAATGAATTTGGTATGCGATGAAATTATGAAAATTTCAGATAACAAAGCTGTCTATATCAATGCAGATGAAAAATATTTATACTACATACTTGCCAACAACCTAACAACAAATAGTAAGAATATTCTTAATACTTTTCCTAATTCCGGTATTTACCGTTTGAATCAAAATGGTACCGGTCTTATGGCTTTTACCGGTGATCCTAGCGCTCATCTTATACTAAGGGGTAATCAACTCTATGCGCAACGATATGATGCTAACCTTGGTTCTACCCTCTATCAATATGATATTAGCGGGGAGAAGGAAAGGCTACTATATGAGACAGCAGCTGTTCCTGGGGAAGTAATTGAAGATTTTCTATATTATACTGATAGCTCTAAGAACAACAATATTGGTTATACCAATTTATTAAGCTTTACCAACCACTCTGTTTTGAAAGGTTCCTATAGTCAACCAATTTATATGGATGACTATATGTATTACATTGATGAAGCAGATAATAAGCTTTATCGTAAGAACATAGGCAGCAACGAGACAACTTTATTAGTGAAGAAGCCCTGTTCCACCTATAATATTACTAATTCAGGTAAATACCTATACTATCAAATCAGTGGAACAAAAAAAGACCAGCTCTGTAGATTGGATTTAGAAACATTGAAAAGCAAAACAATCCGTAAAGGAGATTTTAAGCACATCCATGTTACAGATACCTATGTCTTCTTTACTGACAGTAAGAATAAACAGATTTATAAAGTAATAGCAGATAGTAACTCCAGAGTCAGTACCTTTGATGTTCCAAAATTACCAGAGGGAACCCCCTCTCCTGCTATAAGCCGCTAATACTATCGTATATCTCACTGAGATAAGACAGAGAGCCGAAGGCGAGGATTATATCCTCTCTTGAGGCTCTTTTATATGCCAATTCTAAAGCCTTCTTTACACTTGATCCATCAAAAATCTGAGCCTTAGTATAGGAAAATGCCTCCGCAGCTAGGGAAGATGAATTTAAAGCTCTACTATTATTTGGTGTTACAGTGATTAAAACCTCTGCAAGGGGTGTTATTATTTCCAGTATTTTTTTATAATCCTTATCAGCTAAAACGCCCATAATTAATATTAGCTTCTTATTAGGAAAGTACTTCAGTAATGATATTTTTAACTGATGGGCCGCATCTTCATTATGAGCACCATCCATGATAAAGTAGGGATCACGCCTAAGTATCTCAAAGCGTCCTCTCCATCTCGTCTGAGATAATCCCTTCTTAATACTGGAAGTACTAATAGTATAGTCATATTCCCGTAAGGTAGCCGCTGTTTGCAATGCCAAAATAGCATTCTTTATCTGATGTTCTCCTAAGAGAGAAATACTATATTCCTCCTCATCATAGCAAAAGCTTGTCTTCTCAAGACCTAAGTCTATTCTTGAAGCATCAGAAATGATCGTAAATTCTGCTTCCATCTCTTTGCAAACCTTTTCAAAAACCTTCATTACCTCAGGAGAATTATTATAGCTTACTACTGGTACCCCTTTCTTGATAATTCCAGCCTTTTCATAAGCTATCTCTTCTAAAGTCTCTCCTAAATATTGCATATGGTCCATACTAATGGAGGTGATGACCGAACAAAGAGGATTGCTTATAACATTGGTTGCATCCAGTCTGCCCCCTAAGCCAACTTCGATGATTGCAAAATCCACTTTCACCCTCTTTAAATAAAAAAAGGCCATAGCTGTTTCAATCTCAAAAGAGGTAGGATGATGAAAGCCCTCTCTCACCATTGCCTCACAATGGGGCTTAATCTCCTTTATGGCAGCGATTATCCCCTCCTCTGTGATATATTCATTAAGAATATCCATTTTATTAGCTCTTATTTTTTTTGATATCTGACCTTTGCTTAATTGGATTATCTCCCTGTAAGTAAAGACTGCCGGAGAATTGTATCTGCCTACAAGATATCCCTCTGAGGCTAATATGGAGGCTAAAAATGCCGCCACAGAACCTTTTCCATTGGTTCCTGCTATATGGATTATCTTCAACTCCTTCTGAGGATGATTCAGCCTTCTTAAAAGTTCAGTGATAACAGTTAAACCTGGCCTACTTCCATATTGATTTGAATTCTCTATAAAACCTCTTGCTTCTTCGTATGTCACGATTACCACTCCAAATTCTACAATCCACCACCATATGGTGACTGTCCTAACTCTTTTCTATTCAAACAATTGCCTTATTCTTGTACATATTAACTGCTGCATGCTACTTCAATTATAGTGAATTGATTATTCTTTAGATCTGAAAATGTATAGTTTACTTAATATATAATTCAAAATAATAACTATAACTGCAAGAGTTGCCTTTACTATCAAATTGTTATAGTCTAATGCTACAACAAAAATTAGCAAACCCAGTTCTTCTACGATAAAGGTCAGTATTCTAGCACCAAAGAATTTAGTAATCTTAACAACTTCCCTTTTTGCACTATCCTTCTTCTGAAGAAAAACAAGCTTATCATTGACAAAATAGGCAAAAGAAACTGCCAATACCCACGCAATAGCATTGGCTAGCAGATCACCAATGCCAATTATATTACATAATAAATGAAAGCTAAGATAATTCACCAGAGTAGTTAATACCCCAGCTATGGCATAGGTTATAAACTCTCGGCTAAGTACAACCTTCATTATTTTTTTAATTATATCTTCCATTAGAGTCTTCATATACCCTCCATAGTTTCTCTTTATTAAAAGGAGATAGGTCTAATAAACAATATCAATATATAGATAATGTTCCCATTTGTCAATATTTTTAAGAATTGAAACATGTTTTCCTTCCCTTGATACGATAAGAATATAAAAAACCCTCTAGATATATACTGCCTCTCTTCGTTTACAAAACTAGGATACTAAGGATGTTACATCCTTTTTATTCCTTGTATGTTATGGTAAAAAGTTACTGCTATATTTTTCTCTGGAAATATGTCATAACATAGTGTAAAATGATTCCTCAGAGTGCTTTTAATTGAAATATTGAATGAATGTAGATGGGACAAAGTTTCCCGTCATATAGGTAGATGAAAAATCACAGATTTTTCAATCAGTAAATTTGTGCTTTGGCAGCATAGATGATATTGTGAAAATAAAAAGCAATTTTCACAAACTAGCTCAAAGGGAAGGCATGTACTGTTAGTGTGAGAAATTATATTTATTACATTGCAAATGGAGGATTTATATGAGTATATTAAACGTTACAAACTTAAGTCATGGATTTGGTGATCGGGCAATCTTTCATGATGTATCCTTCCGTCTCTTAAAAGGAGAGCATATAGGTCTGATCGGTGCTAATGGAGAAGGAAAATCCACTTTTATGAACATAGTGACGGGCAAATTAATGCCCGATGAAGGTAAAATTGAATGGGCAAAGCATGTACATGTGGGTTATCTGGACCAACATGCCGTCTTAGAGAAAGGCATGACCCTTCGTAGTGTTCTTCAATCTGCCTTTTCCTATTTATTTGAATTGGAAGAGAAAATGAACCAGCTATGTGATGATATGGGAACCGCAGAAGGTGATGCCCTCCAAGAAATGATTGATGAGATGGGTAGTATTCAGGAGCTTTTATCCATGCATGATTTTTATATCATAGATAATAAGGTGGATGAAGTTGCCCATGCCCTAGGTCTTGATGACATTGGACTTGACTGTGATGTTACAGAACTAAGTGGCGGTCAAAGAACTAAATTATTATTAGGAAAGCTTCTCCTTGAAAAACCTGATATTCTCCTTCTGGATGAGCCTACGAATTATCTCGATGTTCAGCATATCGAGTGGCTCAAAAGATATTTAATAGATTATGAGAATGCCTTTATCCTAATCTCCCATGATATTCCCTTCCTAAATAGTGTTATCAATATCATATATCATATGGAAAATCAGGAGCTTAACCGCTATGTTGGAGATTATGATAAATTCCTTGAAGTCCATGAGATGAAGAAAAATCAGCTAGAGGCAGCTTACAAGCGCCAGCAAAAAGAAATCGAAGAATTGGAGGACTTTGTTGCCCGCAACAAAGCACGAGTATCTACCAGAAATATGGCCATGTCACGTCAAAAGAAGCTGGATAAGATGGAGGTTATTGAATTAGCTAAAGAAAAACCTAAGCCAGAATTTAATTTTAAAGAGGCTAGGGCTGCTGGTAAATACATCTTCCAGACACAGGATCTAGTGATTGGCTATGATGATCCTCTTTCCACTCCTTTGGCCCTCTCAATGGAACGGGGAGAAAAGATTGCTCTTGTAGGAGCAAACGGAATTGGTAAGACTACTCTGCTTAAAAGTATTCTGGGGATAAACCCTGCCTTAGGCGGATCTGTTCAGCTTGGAGATTATCTCTATATTGGATACTTTGAGCAGGAGATGACTCCCGGTAATACTACCACTTGTATCGAAGAGATTTGGAAGGAGTTCCCTGGCTTTACACAATACGAGGTACGTTCTGCCCTTGCAAAATGCGGATTAACTACCAAGCATATAGAAAGCCAAGTCCGCGTTCTAAGTGGTGGAGAGCAAGCTAAAGTGCGCCTATGTAAATTAATTAACCGTGAATCAAATATCCTTCTTCTGGATGAGCCGACAAATCATCTGGATGTGGATGCCAAAGAAGAACTTAAAAGAGCTCTAAAAGCTTATAAAGGCAGCATACTTCTAATCTGTCATGAACCAGAATTCTATGAAGATGTTGTAACGAAAGTATGGGACTGCTCCAAGTGGAGTACTAAAAAATAAATATAGATCAACCTTGAGCCACGCTCCGAGTCCAAACGAGCGTGGCTCTTTTTTATTTAATCTCTTCCTGCATCTTTTTCTTAAAGACTACAACAGCCAGAAGATAGATTAACACCCCATAGAGACATACTATGAAGAGGGGCTTGCCTATTTTAGCATACTCACCTAGAACAGCAAGTCTTGCTGCCTTTACTCCATGGTAAAAGGGAAGCACCTTACAAAAGCGTCCAAAGCCTCCACCTAAAGAATCCACATCCATCCATATCCCACCCAGCATTCCTGCTACGGATATTATGATGGAACACAGACCTGGTGCAGCTTTTTCATTAAATAAAGTTCCAAACAACAAGCCAAATCCCACAAACAGAAGCATATTGGGTACTAGGACGGTAATTGCTAACAGCAAATTAGGAATAATAAATGTATAATTCGTTAATGCACCAATTATGATAGAAGCTATAAATGTCAAGATACACTGTGCTATTGCTATTAGGAGTAAAGGAAAAGTATATCCAAGAATGAAATCTATCCCTTTCATGGGAGAAGCATATAATCTAATTAAAAAAGCACTGGATCTGTCTTTAGATACAGAAAGACAGGTAAACAACATAGTAAATGTCAAACTAAAAACTGCAATTGCCGGTGCTAACTCCTGTATCTGAAATATGGTCATTTGTACTTGGGAAGGGATACTTGCATTAACAATAGTCATTATCAGAAGCATGACAATAGGAAAGCCTAGGCAGAATATATAACTTATAGGATCTCTTAGGATTTCTTTCATATTTCTTATGGCAAAGGATTTAATTCTCATACTCTTCACTCTCCTCCACTATTTTTACAAAGATATCCTCCAAGGAATTTAACCCTGTACCTTGTCTTAACTCTTCTAAAGTTCCCAGGGCTTTCATATTCCCCTTCACCATAATAGCAATTCGATCAGAAAGTGCCTCTGCCTCCTCCATATAATGGGTGGTAAGAATAATTGTTATATCACCCTTTAACTTCTGGATTATTCTCCAAAGCTCACGCCTAGCAAGTACATCCAGTCCCAGCGTTGGTTCGTCCAGGAAGAGAACCTTAGGCTCTGTTATCAAAGCCATGGCAATGCTTAGTCTTCTTTGCCATCCTCCCGAAAGAGTCTTAGCCTTACTATTAAGCACCTCTTCTAAGGAAAACTGCCTAACCACATCATCCACCTTGGTTTTCGCCTTAACCTTATCAAATCCATAGATTTCTGCCATGAGCATAAGATTTTCTCTTACACTTAAATTCTTTGCTATGGCAGTCTCCTGGGGGGATAGATTGATCATGGCCTTAACTTCATCTAAATCCTTTACAATACTTTTCCCAAAGATGAAAGCATTACCCTCACTAGGTTTTGATAGACCACATAGCATACGAATTGTTGTAGTCTTACCTGCACCATTTACACCAAGCAGAGAAAATAATTCCCCTTCATTTATCTTTAAATCAAGATGATTAACTGCAATTTTATCTTTAAATGTCTTGCTTAATTCATTAATTTCAATAAACATACTTCCTCCCCCTCCTGAACCAATTTCTTTCTATATGATGGAAGATTTTAGTCATCTGCTTTCTTAATATATTTGGCTATTTCACCAAACATCCTTAAAAGATCCTCCGCTTTTGTAATAGCTAGTCCCTGTTCTTCGTCACCTAAAATTACTAGTTCATCTCCCGGCATTAATCCAAATAAATCTCTCGCCTTCTTAGGTATTACAATCTGTCCCCTTTCCCCTAAGGTTACTGTTCCAAAGATATGCTTCCCTCTTGGAGGTATCATGTCTGAGTTAAATTCATCCTTATAATTGATAAGGTCATCCACGGTTACACCATATAATTGAGCCAAGACAACACAATGATTGATATCTGGTGTGGTCTCTCCTTTTTCCCACTTTGCAACTGCCTGTCTTGATACATTTAACTTCTCTGCAACCTCTTCCTGACTATATTTACACTTTTTTCGTAATGTTTGTAAATTCTGACTAATCATATTTATCATACCTCCTAAGTGAAATATACCATAGCCTTTCGTTAATTTCTACCACCAGAAGATTACATAATAGAGGCTTTTATGTTATCTTTAGTTGCAAAAAAGCTGTTACATAACTTTTTCTACTGATTTTACTGTAAAAAAAGTTCTGCAACAGCTTCTATTTGCCTTTATTATTAAGTTCTTTTAACAAATTCATTCCGACATTTTGGACAGGTAATACGTATCTTTCCCTTACCCCTTGGTACACGGATATTCTGCTTACAGCGAGAACATCTATAATATTTATGGGTTTTTGTTCCTACCAATGCCAATTTCAATGATTTAAATTTATTCTTTGCTATACTCTCTAATTTATAATAGCTTTGATTTTCCTGAGTTCTTTTTGTTATATTCTTTGATAAGGTACGAAATATGGCATAAATCAATACCCCATAGGAAATAAATAGCAGGGGTGATAATCTAGTAATCATGGAAAGAATGGATACAAAAAATGAGGTAAATACCAAAGTGCGGGTAAACTGGTCAAAGCCATATCTGCCATACATAAATCTTCTGAACTGATTCATTATAACCCTCCAATTGTGATCTGATATAACTTATCATACAATAATTATATGGCTTTTCCAATTAAAAAAATATTAATTTTTCATTTATTATTTATTATTCACTGAAACTTTGCAGTTATAGAGTTGCTTGTTTTGCTTGATAATATCAGTATACAACCCCTAAAAAAGCATTCATTATGATATTGTTATTCCAGCGCCTATGTCCGAGTTGTTACATTCACTTATGATTTTTTATTGGCTTAGAGATGAAAAAGCACCATGTTTGACGAGCAAAGCGAGGAGTTGGTGCTTTTCATTTCTGTTTTGCCAAATAAAAAAATCATTAGTGAATGCCAACGAGAAATTGAAGCTGGAATGATAATATCATAAAGAATGCTTTTCATATGCAATAATTACTGATATTATCAAGCATAATTCAATGTCTTGAATTGCAAAGTTTCAGTTGTTTATAAATCTATATTGTCTTTGTTGATTGACCAATTACCAAATCTGCAGAAAATACTTTCCCATCCATCAAGGTCTTATTCTCAATCACATTAAAAAGGATTCGAATTGTCTCCTTTGCCATTGCTTCCACCGGCTGCCGGATTGTAGTAATGGAAGGATGATAAAAATAAGAAATGTCCATGCCATCAAATCCGGCAACAGAATAATCGTCTGGTATTTTCTTTCCCTCTTCAAAAATCGCTTTACAACAGCCCACTGCCATGCTATCAGATATTGCAAAGATTGCAGTACACTCTGTTCCTGATTTTAATAGTTCCTTAGTAACCTTATATCCATAAATCATAGAAAAGGTATCCATGGTATCATCTGTAATATACCTTACTAATTCCGGATCAAAGGTAATGTGATTATCCAAAAGGGCTTTCTTATATCCCTCCAGTCTCAACTTACCTATACTTTCGTCACAGGGTGGTGCAGAGATGGTAGCAATTTTTTTATGCCCAAGCTTACATAGATAATCCACCATTTTATAACTTTCGCTGAAATCATCAACCATTACATAGGAATAATTCTCTTTGCATATTTTCTCAGAAATACCACCCGTACTTAAGATAAATGGCACTTTTAATTGCTTCAATTTATCCTCGGACTTATAGAAATAACCACCTAAGAAGACTATTCCCTTCAACCTCTTTTCCTTCTCCAGCAACAAGGCAACATCAACTTCATCCTCATGCTCCTCAACTCGGTGTAATAGAAAAGAATACTTCTTCTTTTGTATGTCATTTTCAAATACTTTCAGCATGTTACTAAAGAAAGGATTGCTGATACCCTTAATTAGTACTGCAATGGTATTTGATTCAGAACGTTTGAGATTCCTGGCACTATTATTAGGAATATAATTATATTCCTTAATTGTCTGCATAATTAGGGTCTTCGTCACCTCATTAATATCCGGATGATTATTAATAGCTCTGGATACTGTACTGACTGCAACACCACATATTCTGGCTATATCTTTAATTGTCGTTGTTTCCATTATAATTCTTCCTTTGCATTAGTAGAACCCTATGTTCTTATATAATCAACATCTTACTAATATTTCACTCATTATATCAATTTAAGTCCTAAAATGCAAATGCACTTACTAAATCCTCCCATATAGTTTTGCCATTTTTCTAATCTTAATTAGTAATTCATCCTTTAAATCCCCCTCACACAATCTCCATTTCCAGTTGTTACCCACTGTTGAGGGAATATTAATTCTTGCTTCACTAGAAAGCCCCAGATAATCCTGTACAGGAATAATACAATAATTTGCAACACTTTGCATAGCTAGACGTATTAATGCCCAATTCATATTGGCAGTATCCTCCTGGTCTATATTTAAATACTCAAGGGCCAAGGCATAATCTTTTTCATTAATACTCTGAAGCCATCCCATAATTGTATCATTATCATGAGTACCAGTATAAACCACACAGTTTTTCTCATAATTATGAGGAAGATAGTCGCTTTCTTCTCTTGAATCAAAAGCAAATTCCAACACCTTCATTCCTGGATAGCCTGTCTTTTTTAACAAATCTCGTACACTGTCCGTTATATAACCCAAATCCTCCGCAATGATATCAACATTGCCCAGCCTCTTTTTTATCTTTTCAAAGAATTCATATCCAGGCCCCTTCTCCCAGGTACCATTTACTGCTGTAGCTTCACCATAAGGAATAGAATAATATTCATCAAAACCTTTAAAATGGTCTATTCTTACCACATCATACAATTGAAAGCTATAAGAGATGCGACGTATCCACCAATCATAGCCTGTCACCTTATGGGTCTCCCATTGGAATAAAGGATTCCCCCACAATTGTCCATCTACAGAAAAAGCATCTGGTGGACAGCCTGCTACTGCTGTGGGAATTAATTTGTCATCTAATTGAAATAGCTCTGGGTGAGCCCAGGTATCTGCACTGTCATAAGCAACATAAATAGGTATGTCACCGATGATTTTTACCCCATTTTCCTTTGCATAGTTCTTTAGCTTCTTCCATTGCTTTGTAAATAAATACTGTATATACTCATAGAATTCTAAATCATATTGAAGTTTCTTTTTATAATCATTTAATGCCTGCTCCCTGCGAAGCTTGATATCATCTGGCCAATCACATAGGCTTAATCCTCCAAAGCTGTTCTTAATTGCCATATATAAGGCATAGTCAAAAAGCCAGTAGGCGTTTTCTTCCTTAAACTCAATAAATTCTTTATTATCACTAATATTACTTCTTACATACGCTTTACGAAGCATATCAAAGCGAGATAGATATATTTTCTCATAATCAATATATCTTAGATTATTACCAAAATCATAGCTATCACATTCCTTCTTAGTAAGTAACCCCTCCTTAATTAGCATATCTGGGTCTATAAAATATGGATTACCTGCAAAAGTAGAAAAAGATTGATAGGGTGAATCACCATATCCCGTTGGTCCAATGGGCAATATCTGCCAATACTTTTGCCCCGCTTTCTTTAGGCTATCAATAAAATGATAGGCACTTTTTGAAAATGACCCAATACCGTATTTTGAAGGTAAACTTGCTATTGGAAGCAGTATTCCGCTTGCTCTCATAATGTCACATCCTTTGTCTTTGATTTATACTCAATTATCCTTTTATAGCTCCTGCAACTGCACCTTCAATAATATATCTTTGACAGAATAAGTAAAATAATATAACTGGTATTATGGCCAGAACCAGCATAGCCATCATAGCACCCATATCAATTGATCCATATCCTCCTTTAAGATATTGAATAGCAATTGGTATAGTCTTATATTCTATACCAATTAATAAATATGGCATCAGGTAGTCGTTCCAAATCCACATAGTATTTAAGATGCCAACCGTTACCAATATAGGCTTCATAACTGGCGTTACAACCCTGAAGAATGTTGTAACTGGATTACACCCATCTATCATAGCCGCCTCCTCTATTTCCAGAGGAATTGATTTTACAAATCCACTAAATAGAAATACAGATAAACCAGAACCGAAACCAAGGTAGATTATGATAATACCAATAGGATTATCCATATGTAGTACATTTGCAACCTTCGTCATTGTAAACATTACCAATTGGAAGGGAACAATCATAGAAAAGGCAAATGTATAATACAATAAATTATTAAATTTATTCTTAACTCTCGTTATATACCAGGCAGTCATTGATGTAAAAAAAACAATAACGATTACAGCACTTATTGTAATAAAGAAAGACCAGCCTGCAGCTTGAAAAAAATCTATCTTTTCAATACCACTTGAGTAATTTTCCGATTTAACAAAAGTATCAGCAGTTGGTAGTTTAAAGGGTTCCTGACTAATGAAGAACTTTCCCTTAAAGGAGTTAAGGAATACAATAAAGATGGGGGATAGAAATACTACAGATAAAACTAGCAGTAATACAAATAGTAACTTATTTATTACTTCTCCTTTATATGCTGCCTTAATCATTAGTTCTCCACCTCCTTTGATCTTGTTACTTTAAGCTGTATATATGCCACCAAGGCAACGATTAGAAAGAAAACAACGGCTTTTGCCTGACCTATCCCTTCGCTACCAACAGATGCGTAAAAGGTATTAAAAATATCCAGAGCTAGCATTGCAGTCTTCTTAGAAGGTGCTCCGGCAGTTAATGCTAAGTTTTGGTCAAATAATTTAAATGAATTAGTCATAGTCAAAAACAAGCAAATAGTTACCGATGGCATAACTAGGGGTATAATGACTTTTCTTAACATCTGTAAAGAACCTGCTCCATCAATTCTTGCTGCCTGCATGATATCTCCAGGTATACTCTGTATTCCTGCAATATAGATTACCATCATATATCCAACCATCTGCCAATTCATGAGAATAACCAATCCCCAAAAACCGTATTCAGGTTTAAAAGTAAGGGTCACACCATATTGATATAATACTCCGTTAAGGATTAGCTGCCATATATAGCCCAGCACAATGCCACCTATTAAATTAGGCATAAATATCATTGTTCTAAAGAGATTGGTTCCTTTTATTTTTCTAGTTAACATCAGGGCAAAGAGAAAAGCAAAGACATTAATAGTTATTACTGAAACCACAGCAAACCGTACAGTAAACCAGAGAGCATTGACAAATTCTTTATTAGCAAATGCCATCTTGTAATTTCGCAGTCCTACCCATTTAGCATCGATCACTGTTGTAAATTCAGTAAAAGATAAAAATATACCTAAAATAAAAGGAATGATAAAAGCTATAGTAAATGCAATTAATGTAGGTAATAAAAAAACCGGTAAATATCTCTTATTATGTCTGTTCATTCTAACCCTCCATGCTGCCTATCAAGGCAGCTCAAAACCCCGGAAGAACAAGGAGTGAGCACCATTGTGCGAACTTCGCAGTTCTTCCTAATGGAAGACCATGTCTTCCATTTGTGAAGATGCTCTTTCTTCACACTGCATAAGTCACAATCAAAGACTATTGCAGACATTAATAGCTTATTATTAATAGTAGGGGGCTGCAGCCTATCTGCCCTATCTGTTTTATAAGCAGCATTTTCTACAGCCCCTATTACTTTAAAATATCAAATTCTCATGCTGATTTCATCAGCACCACTATTAATATAAACCTACATGAGAATCACCAGCCTCCGGCGGATGCACAATCACTACCCTCGGCACATTTATATATCAAAAATTAAGAATTATTAAACCTTTGGGAATTTTATTATAAATACTGTAATAATTATTTTGCTGTAGCCTTTGCTCTTTCCGATTTCCAAGAATCTTTCACTATGGTTGTTACTTCATCCCAAGTCTTGCTTCCCTGAACATATTCTAATAATCCATTTCCAAAATCATTCTTAAACTGTTCACTAGGGAATGCTGCAAAGGTCCAGCCAATACTTGTAACACCGTCTTTTTCCATCCAGGCAAGAACTTCTTTAGCTAAGGGATCAACAGGTTTTTCATCCTCTTCAAAAGTTGTGAAGGGTGCAATAAAACCTAATTGATTTGTAACGTAATCTTTACCTTTTTCACTGCTAAACATCCATTCAATAAAATCTATAGAAGCCTTCTGTTTTGCTTCTGATACCTTACTGTTAATTGCTAAGTAATTTTCTGTACCAACGCAAAGACCTTGGTTTTCTTCTCCTTCTATACCAGTATAGATAGGTAAGAATTTAATGTCTCCTTCATTAACAACATTACCCTCAACACCACTAATCTGTGACCATGCCCAGTTACCGTTTTGAACCATAGCTACCTGACCTAAAGCAAACTCAGCCATGGAATCATTTACTGTCTTACTACCAAGAAGTCCTGCGCTGCTAATAGAGTTATTTACATAAAGGTCAAAAACATTCTTATACTCTGCAGCATATTTGAATTCAATCTCAGATGCTGCAAGTCCTGCTAAAGTTGGACTATCAAAAGAGGTAATGTCTTTGAATTCATTGAATAAAGGCATATTAGCTAAATGTGTATGCCATCTCCACTGATCACCAGAAGCTAAAGAGGTAGAAGCAAATACGCCTTGAATTTCTAAAGCGTCTTTATTAGCTGTCATATCTTCAACAACTGCCTTTAATGCTGTAAAATTATTAACCTGGTCCATGGAGGAATACTCTGTAGCTTTATTGGCAAGGCCAAAGTATTTATCCATGATGGCATTATTATAAATAATACCATAACCTTCTACAACATAAGGAATGCCATACACGCCCTCTCCGGAGGTAACAGCTAAACTCTTATCAGAAAGATAACTATAAAGCTTGGTCTCCTTTAAATCAGCACAATAATCCTTCCAGGATTCAAATCCAACGGGTCCATTAATCTGGAAAATTGTCGGAGGCTCTGATTTAGCTACTTCTGATTTTAATGTTTGCTCATATGTACCGCTGGCTGCTGTAACCACTTTGACTTTAATTCCTGTTTCTGCTTCATAATCTACAGCTATTTTTTCATATACTTCTGAAATTTCCGGTTTAAAATTCAAATAATAGATCTCGTCTACCTTCCCATTACCGCTAGTCTTACTATCATCTTTCCCGCAAGCCATAAAAGAACTAGTTACCATAATCAGCATTACAAGGATTGCAATTAATCTACTGATTTTTTTCATCTTTCCCTCTCCTTCTTTTTGTTGAATAGTACCAATCGGCCATTCAATTATTTGACTTTTTTAATTTGGTAACGTTATCAGTAACCTTCCCGGTATCGTTTCCAATTTCTATTTTACCATATATTTCATAAAAATCAATGGCTAATTTATAAATTTTAACAAATATGTATAATAAAAAACAGACTAGAAAGATCAATAATTCTGCCTTCCAGTCTGTCAGATATAACATATTTAAAATTCAATCCCTTTTCTTGCTACTATTCCCTTCTCATAGGGATGCTTATGTTTCTTTATTTCTGAAACATAGTCGGCCATCTCAATTAACTGACTAGAGGGATTTCTTCCTGTCATTACTACTTCAATATTCGAATTCTTATTTTTCAAAAACTCATAAACCATGGTATCATCGATCAGCTTAGTATCTATAGTTCCAATGATTTCATCTAATATAAGTAAGGTCTTAGCAGAAGTATATATCCTAGCAATAGCCTCCTCAAATAATCTTTTATTCTCCTGAAACACCGCCGCTCTTTCTTCCTGGGTATAAAGATTAGAAAATTTGCTAGGAAAATCACCCCGTAATACTGTAACATTATCTAACTTCCTTAAGATATCCAGTTCACCTGTCTCCCAGGCTTTTATAAACTGCACAAAAACAATATGATAGCCACTGGCACAGGCTCTAACTGCCAGACCAAGGGATGCTGTTGTCTTTCCTTTTCCATCTCCACAATATACATGTATTAATCCACTCATACCTATCTCCCTTCTGCCCAATGTAGGTTAATTTGTCTTTCATATTTCAATTATTTAATCCTTACAACCTGTTAACAGAGTGTCTTTCTATTAGCATAATCCAAAATTGTAAGATTGACAAGAAGGATATAGGGGTTTTAAAAGAATTCCTACCAAACATATAGAACAAAGTGTCAGCTTGCTGACACTTTGCGCCCGAGGGGATTTCGAAGCAATATACTTCATACGCAAATTCATATGCGTTATTCGCTGAGGTGCGCATCCATAGGGTCGTGTTTTTATTCAATAGGACGTAGTTTCCTATTGAATAAAAAGAGCTGTTGGTAAATTCCAAAATCCGAAGATTTGGAATCTACCACAGCCCTGATTTAGGCATTTTTGAACAATCTTATGTAGAATGGAATATAATGCTTTCTAAAAACAAGACTCCTATTGCTCAAAACATTCTCGCAATTTCCGTAACGCTTTTTTTTCTATACGACTCACGTAACTTCTGGATATGCCTAACATCCCCGCTATCTCTCGCTGCGTCACTTCTTTTTGATTACTTAAACCGTAGCGTAAGCAGATTATTTCTCGTTCTCTATCAGTTAACACCTTGCCAATAATGTGATACAGTTTCTTAATGTCGTCTTCCAGCATAATATTTTCTACAATATCAACTTCTGCTTCTTCAATGATATCCAATAGATTAATTTCATTGCCTTCCCGATCAGAACCAATAGGGTCATATAGATATACTTCTTTTGCTAATCTCTTACCACTTCTCAGCATCATTAACAGTTCATTATCAATGCAGCGGGAGGCATAGGTGGCTAAACGAATTCCCTTCTCATCATCAAAGGTATCTATTGCTTTGATTAATCCAATGGTACCAATGGAGATTAAATCATCTGTTTCTTTATCGACCATATTATATTTTTTAACAATATGAGCTACGAGTCTTAAGTTATGCTCAATTAGTTTATCTCTGGCTTCCCTGTCGCCCTCTTTACATAATCGCAAGTAGTCCGTTTCTTCCTTGGTGCTTAACGGCTTAGGAAAAGACTTCACGAAGATAAGCACCCTCAATGCTTAATGATTCAATTATAATCTATGCGCATTATTGACATAAAGTGCCTATCCCCTTTAAAAAAGGACAGAAGGACTTACTTTTTTCTTTGAAATCAGACAACTTCCACCACCCTACGAGTCTATTTAACGAATGGGAACACTACCACCAACATCATTTTGAAGGCTTTGACGGCATAGACAGAATGCGGTTTTTTCGCAGGCATAATCAAGGTTTCGCCCTCATTGAGCACATATTCCTTCCCATCTACTGTAAATTGACCTGTACCCTCTAAAACTGTTACCATAGCATCTCCCGATGAATCATGGGTTCCTATCTCTTCTCCTTGATCAAAGGCAAATAGGGTTAGACTTACTGCTTTGTTCTGTGCAAGGGTTTTGCTTACTACCTGACCTTGTTGAATGTCCACCTGACTAGCCAGTGTTAATATACTCTCCTGTGAAATGTTCTTGATTATATTGTCCATATAGCTCACCTTATACCTTTCTATTGAATTAATTAATCTGCATTAATTGCCGTCTCTTACTCCTTCATTATAGCTAGCATGCGGAATCCTCGGCACAACTAACTCAAAGTGAAGGAATGTACTGTTAGTATGTTGTATTTACAACATTGCAAAAGTTTGTTATTAATCATATGTTACTTTTGCTTCTGCAAACTAATACCTAGGAATAATGGTTACCCTTAATTATGATTCTAATACAATTAAATCTGACTTTTCATATCGATTATGTCCCTTTAAACCTTTTTTATACTTCCAACACTTAATTGCATCATCCAGGGATTTCCCCTTATTATCAGAATAAAAATCCCGAATATAGGTGTTATATTCAAATTGCCGGTCTATCGTTGATTTCCCTAATTGCTTTTCTTTTATTAATTGAAAATATGCTTCAATGGCCTGTTCATAGGTCTTCCCTGTATTAGATTTTAACCACTTCTGAAAGGGCACAAGAAAGGAAAAAGTGCTCCCAATATTATCTCTAAAAAAAGACCTATGTTTCTCTGAACAAACAAAGTCGGATTCTATCTTACTTTCTTTTGTAATAACTTCAATGATAGCCGATTTCTTCCTCACATCTTGCTTACAAGTCTTTATTTCACCAGTATCCAAATAATTTGCTATTCTATCTGTGAGTTCGATTTTGCCACCTCTGCTTGGCAGCCCCTCAGCTTTGCAAAAGTCAACCAGTTCCTCTTTCAGGTAGTAAAACTCTCGAAAGGTCACACTGCTCAAGTGCTTATTTAAAATAGGTCTATCAGACATCTAACTCCCCCTATTGTTCCTTTTTTAATTAATAATGGCACGCCAAATATTTATAAGTAAGTCCTCTATCATAGACTTCACTCTATGATAGAGGACTTCATCTTTAATTTATGACCTTGAAGCTTTTGATTAAATTTAGAATATCCTTTTCATATTTATCATATGTACTATCACTAACTTTGATATCCATTGCCATATAATCTGATATTTTAACCTTTTCTACCTTCCCCTTAGCTGGATAAGTATTCAAAGTTAAGCCATCCTTTGTCTTTAGGCTTCCTGTCAGTGGAACATCATGATAAATACGAGGTATTGATACCGTAATATAGATATAGGATTCTTGATCGATATTAATCTTCATTCCTCCATCAGGTGTTCCTTCAAAATCAGTCGTCGCTTCTATAAAGTCATCGTAGCTAACTTCCCATTCCTTGGGTACACCAACCTCAAAACTTCCATTTTTGCTATTAAAAACTTTTACTTCCGTGTTATTATTCTCCTGGCTCTTTAGAATAAGGAGTCCGACTACAGCGATTACAATCATTAACAAGGAAATGACTAACAGCATAACATATATATTCCTTTTTTTCATACTTCATATCTCCCTCGTCTATATGTGAAATAGAAATCATGCTTTAAGTCCAGAAATTCATTGTGCATGTTATTAAATTATTTTTAATTATAGCACAGTTTTATAATTTGTCTAATATAATTCCATTTTTTAAGTCCAAATAATACAACAATTTTAATATGAACATTCACTATGTAATCTTATTAAAACTAGCCACAAAATATCCTTCTAGATATCTCGTGGCTGATTTACTAACTTAAGAGCGATTCCTTTATACAGATTCGGGTGTCAAATCCCCCATGCGTTCGGCCGCACCACTATGAATGAAAACTGGATATCGACACTTTATAGTTTATTAATTACCTTATATTGGTTATAATTACCCTCGAGATAGAGTTCCATAAGTATATAATAACTTGAACCACCAGAAAGCCTTACTTCTGCAGCAATAATTTAGCTATGGCAGGTGCCACAAGATGGAAGGTTCTAACATCGGTACTACTTGCTATATTAGCTATTACATTACTTTCGGAACCATAGCTTGTAAAGGTAATGGTATATCCATCCGTAGTAGTTACCCTTAAGATATTTCCAGTGATCATTTCTATATAAAAACTAGGGTCTATTGTTGCTTCATTAAAAGATTGCATGATTGCATCTTTTTCTTTACCGGTAAGGTCTCTAATTTTAACGTAATCCAGGTTTAATAATTCCATTCCAGATACTGTAGTTAAATCAAGAGCAGGCCTTTTTTCCTTTAAAATATCTGTATCCTTCACTTCTCCACTCACACTTTTAATCGAATTATTTCCTTCCAACTTAATTAAAATATGTGGGTAGGTCTCTACCTGGGTAACCATCATATCAGGAGAGGGTGCCTTTACATAAGCAGATACATAAGCCTTCTTGGAAGATTCATAGGATATCTTATCAATGCCCATGGTATAACCCCCTGTTGCTTTCTTTCCCGCACCTATGAGAACATAGATTAGGTTTTTCTCTTTTTTAAAGGATACTCCAGCCTTTTTGTAATTCGCATTATACCAATTTGATACAGCTTTATTATTTGAGATTGCTTCCTTTGTTAGCTCCGTATAAGTAATGTCTTTTCCTTGGGTGTTATCTCTTGTTATAGCTAATACGCTTTTCTTACTATCCCAAGAAACCTTTGCACCAATACTTTCAAAAATCTTCACCCCAGGAACAAAAACACTTCCACGAACACTTTGGATGGGGACATTCAATTTAACTGTCTCAGGTATTCCTGTAAAGTCTGCATCACGATGAATGTAAAATTCACTTTTGCCTACAATTAACTCTAATTGCATTTTATCAATACTTAACCATGCGGTATTTTTCTTTTTCTCCCATTTCACTGTTCCACCTAATGCTTCAGTAGTCTGCCTAACAGGTATCATGACCTCTTTCTCTAAAAGATTGGGTGAAACATTGTATTTTACAGTTTTATTGTTTACAGTTACTGTGATTTTTGAATTTTTGCCAGTTTCTTTTCCCTTTGGTCCTTTACCACCTGCAAATGTTGTCGCATTGGTAAAGATTGTTATCACAATGACTAAAATAATTAGTATATTTATTTTCTTCATAGAATTCACTCCTTCTATTGAAATGTATTTGTTATCGTGTCAATCATTAGACGCTAACAAATACCAGGAGGTTCCTTTTCTACTAAGTTTTTTATGACCTTTTTCTTACTTTTAAAGTGCCGGCATAAAAGCATAAGCCCAGGAAAAGATAAATCAAAATAAAACAATTATCCGAAAATAAAAGCTCATCAGGAAGTGCATTATATCCACCTCCACCCTGATTTACTTTCTTAGCCATAAAGAAAACAGTCATAGAGTATCTAATATGATATTCTGTGACTGCTTTCTTCGTTGTTGTTATTGTTGTTATTGTTGTTATTGTTGTTATTGTTGTTTATTATTTGTTTGTTATTTATTTGTTATTTGAATTTGTATTTGTATTTGTATTTGTATTTGTATTTGTATTTGTATTTGTATTTGTATTTGTATTTGTATTTGTATTTGTATTTGTATTTGTTGTCTGTTATTTATTTTATCAATATTTCCTTAGGTTCTTGTAATTTCACATACGCTAAAGCCTAATTTCTTTTCTGCGAATTCTACGATTGCTGTAAGTGCGGCTTCAACTTCGGATACAGTTCCAGTAACGATAAGGGTTCCATTGACACGATCTACAGATCCTAGCTCTACACCAGAGGTTTTCATTGCTATGTCACTGGCTATGATTGCAGTATCAAAAGGCGTCATCGTGATGATACCAATAGCAGATTTTATACCCTTAGTTTCAACCCCGACTTTTGCATAGAGGCTACTCTCTGGGTTTGCAATAACATGTGCTATGGTTATCTGCTTACCAGGTACAAACTCCTGAATAATCCTTAATTTCTCTTCTCTTAAATTATCTTGATTACTCATCTCTACCTCCCTTTACTACCCGCCAATTTGACATTGTAAACCTGAGGTCTTAGCTACTGCTAATAACTCTTCCATATACTCGTTACTTAAGGGCTCAATATGGGCCAAGGTATATTCTCGTCCTAATCCTTCATATTTATCTTGTCCTAATCTATGATAGGGCAAGAGATGGATTTCATTCACACCGGGAAGAGTTTTTGCATAATCTGCTATGGCCTTAATCTCTTCCTTGGTATGATTAAAGGTGGGAATAACGGGAATACGGATAATCAAATTTGCCCCAGTTTCTGCAATCTTTCTTGCATTCTCTAGCATTACATGATTTGGTCTTCCTGTATATTCTTCATGCTTTTTACTATCCATATGTTTGATATCCATAAGATAATAATCCACATAGGGTAGGTATTTTTTAATAATATCAAATTCAGCAAAGCTTGTGGTTTCAATGGCTGTATTGATACCATAATCATGGCAGGCCTTTAGTAAAGCTACGGCAAACTCTGGCTGATTTAATGCCTCTCCTCCAGAGAGTGTAACGCCTCCGCCTGATCTTCTATAATAGGGGATATCATTTACAATTTCACTCATTACTTCGGAAACTGTAACATCCTTACCGATAATCTTAGACTTTCCCTGTACCATCATTGTCTGGATGTCATATTCCTGAGATTCAGGATTACAACACCAACGGCAGCGGAGCCTACAGCCTTTTAAGAAAACAATGGTTCGTATTCCTGGACCGTCATGTATGGAAAACCTCTGTATATCAAATATTCTGCCTGTTATGTTGTTCCCATTCATCTGCAAACCTCCATGCTGCCCCAGAGCAGCTTAATTACTAAGTATACTATCTAGGTTGTAAACTTCAATTTTTCCAAAATCACTTCTAATTTCTCTACAAACTTTTATCTAAAAGTTTTATCTTTATAAAAAGTTATCTTTATTTAAAAGTGCTTTATTGAAAAATTCTTTATTTGTAACTTCTATTTTTGCTTTAAAGCCCAAACATCTCTTAAACTTCTTCGTCTAAACTTTTCGAGTTCTAATTCTTCATCCAAACTATTTCCTTTTACAACCCACCTATGGACTAATGCTGCTCCGTTCTTGCAATAATATCATCCTGCAAGGATCTTGATAGGGAAGTAAATAATGCACTATAACCTGCTACACGAACCACTAATGTCTTGTAATTCTCAGGATTTCTCTGTGCTTCTAGTAAGGTATCTCTACTTACCACATTAAACTGCATATGGCTTCCCTTTTGGTCAAAATAAGCACGTATGAGGGAAACAAAATTCTCCAACCCTTTTGTACCGCTAAGAGCAGATGGATGGAATTTCTGATTAAATAAGGTACCATTGGATGCAATGTAATGATCAAGTTTTGCTACGGAGTTGGCTGCAGCAGTGGGTCCCTTAACGTCCTTGCCTGAGGAAGGAGATACACCATCTGCCACAGGTCTACCTGCAAGTCTACCATCCGGAGTTGCACCAGTCTGAGCACCCAAGGGAACATTAGCAGATACAGGATATAATCCTGCCTGATAGACACCACCACGAGGGTTTTTAAAGGTTTCTAATGGCTTTGTATAGGTATAAGCAACTTCTCTTGCAAATAAGTCAACTTCACGAGTATCGTTACCATACTTAGGTAAGGCTTCGATTAATTCTAAAATCTCATCATATCTTATCTTTTCTTGCTCTGTAACTCCACCACCAATGGCTTCTTTATAAATCTTTGCTACATGGTCTTCTGTAATCTTATGTCCAGCCTTATGAAGTTTTAGAACAATTTCTTTGGTAATCTCTTCAGCAAGGGAAGGCTCCATACCCTTACCGTAATTGAGGGCTAAGGCTCTCTTAAGTTCCTTCATGGTTACTTTCTTCTCATCGTAAACCAGTTTCTTAATAGCATATAGTGAATCTGTCATATTAGCGATTCCAAAGCCTTGAGGGCCAGTGAAGTTATAAATTGCTCCACCCTCTTGTACACTCTTGCCTCTACCAATACAATCCTCAATCATACAGGACTCAAAAGGTAGGGGGCATCTTTCTGCATGGGCAACGTCAATGGCATTATCTGCGTTTACTAATAGCTCAATCATGTAATTCATTTGCTTCTGATAAGCTTCATAGAACTCCTCAAAGGTAATAAAGCTTTCAACATCACCAGTTTGTATACTGATTTGCACTCCCTTATCTACACCATTGGAGAATACTAATTCCAAAGGTCTGCACATATTAAAGAATGCAGCATCATGCCAACCGTCGGTCTTACCGGCTTTCTGAGGTTCCACACAGCCGATAATATTATAATCTCTTGCATCTTCTAAGGTTAATCCCCTGCTTTGCAAGGAAGGAATAATTACTTCATCATTGTAATAAGCCGGTAAGCCAATACCTGTTCTTGTTAATTTTGCAGCCTTAATTAAGAAATCTTGGGGTGAGCCATTCCATACACGAACGGATAAGGAGGGCTGTGGAAGTCCCACATGCATGGAAGCTTCAATACTCATATAGGATAAATCATTGGTTACATCAATACCGTCGCTGCTTTGTCCACCAGCAATTAGGTTCTGGAATAGACTATATCCTGCAAAACCTTCTGCTGAAGCAAGATCACGGACTTTATTTAAATCATTGAGTTTCACCCAGATACAATCCATAAGCTCTTGGGCGTACTCCTTGGTAAGCTTTCCACAGTCAAGATCCTTACGATAATAAGGATACATATATTGATCAAAACGTCCTGGAGAGATGGAATGACCGCTGGATTCTACTTGTAATAGCATCTGCACAAACCAGAAGGATTGACAAGCTTCATAGAAGGACTCAGCACCTTTCTTCGGTACTCTGGCACAATTTTGTGCGATCTGCAACAGCTCCAGCTTTCTTCGATTATCTGTACACTTTTCTGCTTCTTCCAGTGCTAATAGAGCATAACGACCTGCATAAGTAATGGCTGCGTTACAGCTGATAATTACTGCTTCTAAGAAGGTTTTACGCTTAACATAATCCATATCCGAAACCAAAAGCTTATCCATGGCTCCTTGTGCCTCTGCAATAATACCTTCATAACCAATCGCAAGTACCTTATCATAAGCTACGGTTACATGACCTACACCATTATAAAAATAATTACCTGGAGTAAAGATATTATGATCTATTGCCTGCTTTGCTTCCTCTGCCATATAAGCAGTCGCCAGCTCACTGGTGGTCTTACCCTTCCAGTATTTGTACACTTCACTTAAGGTTTGCTTTGTCTCCTCTGATATATAGAAAGGATCTGCACTTCTTGTAGCTAAGGTATCAAATTCACTTTCCAACCATTCATAAGAGAATTCAGGAAACACCTGACATCCTCTGGGAGCTATACTGGCACTTCCCACTATTAATTCTTCCTCACGAATAATGATAGGAATATTCTTTAAAATATGTTCAAAAGCCTTTGCACGACGTAATATGATTGGTAAATCCTCTGTTTGCTTATAGCTTTCTGTAAGTAAATAAGCTCTGTCGGCTTCAATTTCTGGCATCTTGGCATACAAATCTTCTTTTAGTTTATCAATTCTTGGGCTTTTTGCGATTTCTTCAATCTTGTATTCTTCCATATTATCCTCCAGTCTACCAAAGCTCTGTTAATTATTAGGGTTATCCTCTATTTTTCCTTGTAATGGTTTTCAATACTTAAAGTACTAAATAAATCCTTCCACTTATCATTTGGTTTTACATCCGTTACCATAATATCAATATCTGATAATTCACCTATTCTGGTAAAAGAGATTTTATCAAACTTGGAATTATCCACTGCCAGGATTTTGGTTGCAGCTGAATCTAACATCAGCATCTTAATATGGGCTTCCATCTCATTGGAATCCGTGAGTCCATAGTCAATATCTATTCCCTTACAGGAGATGATGGTTTTATCTACATGAAAAGACTTAATCATCTTCTCTGCCTGAAGACCTACCAAGGAAAGGGAACCTTCTTTCATAACACCACCCGTAGATAAGACCTTCCATCCAACCACATCGGACAATTCCAGTAATATTTCTATAGAATTTGTTATAATAGTGAGGTTCTTCTTGTTCTTTAGACTCTTAGCTATATATACTGCAGTTGAACTGGCATCCAGCATAATATGATCGCCATCTTCTACGATATTATCTATAAGCTCTGCAATATCTTGCTTATTAGTTACATTCGCCTTCTTTCTCACTGTGTAGGGTAAATCAACATTCACACTATCATTGATAATGGCGCCACCATAGGTTTTCTTAGCGAATCCTTCTTTTTCCAGTTTTTCCAAATCTCGTCTAATTGTTTCTTCTGTTACCTTGAATTCCTTACTTAAGTCTGCTACAACAACGCGACCTTCTTTTTGAAGATTGGATAATATTATATTTCTTCTTTCAATTGCCAGCATCCCCATACCTACTTTCCATAAGGTAAATTAGTATGACCTTTCGTCATCTAATATTACGATGTTTTATCGTAACCCCTTTATTTTGATTATGTTTATTCATTATAAAATGCTTTTGCATAATTTATCATCTGGATTAGCAATAATGGAGTAATCTAAAAGCATTGCGTTATCACCAACGGCTGTCTTTGCCTTTTCAATGGCAGCTTCTACAGCAGCCACTTCTCCTGTTAGCAGCATATATGATTTGCCGCACATTCCTTTAGCAATTCGTAATTCAATCAACTCTACCTCTGCAGTCTTAGCTGCTTCATCCGCCGCCACGATGATGGAGGCTGCTGAGAAGGTTTCTAATATACCAAGGGCATTGATATTCTCTATTTGTGTTGTACCATATATAGCCGGGAAGATTGCTTCATGAGGATTACCAAGGACAAAGCTATCAATCAGCTCTTTTCCATATTTTGATCTGGCGGCCTCAATGGAAGCATTAATTGCGCTAAGATCACCTCTTAGCAAAATAATGTATTTACCAGGGCATACGGTCTGTGCTTCAATAATATCTACCTCTGCTGTCTTTAGCATAGTATCCGCTGCAAGCATTCCCTTTGAAACTGTCTTATATTCAACCATACCAATTGCTTTACTCATAAGCTTACTTACGTCCTCTCGTCTATATTACCTTTTTCAATTTATTTAGATTTAATGATAATATACGTTTCATTTACTTCTAATACACGACCTGTAATGGAGGCGTGTAAGGGCAGGGATAATTTACCCTCTGTTGCCTTAGCAATTACTTGCCCCTGTATTACCTCATCACCCTTTTTCACAACAGGGACTCCAGGTACACCGATGTGCTGGCTTAAAGGAATTCTGACCTGGGCAGGTGTTATCACATAATCCTTAAGGGGAGCCTTCCCATTGTATTCATTTAATCCTAATCTAGCTATTAAGCGCTTCATAGGTACCGCTCTATATTCTCGCAGGGGGTCAACTTCCTCAGTTCTTACCTCCCTAGGAATAGAAACACCCTTACTCCTTAGTCCCTTCTTATACTGGGTGATTAAGGTTCTTGGTGCTAAGCTCTGTGGACATGCAAACATTTCGCATATACCACAGGAACAACAAAACATTGTATTTATAAATGGCTCCAGCTGTGTAGTTACACCACTTGTTGCAGTTCTCATAAACATATGGGGTGTGATAGGATGTCCTAACAAATGTCTTGGACATAAATCCGAGCACATCTGACATTGACAACAGGAGGCCATTGCTCTTTTCATATCAATTGATGTATTGACCATCTTTTTTTGTACTACAAAATGATCCTTAGGTAAAACCAATATGGCATTAGTGGTCTTAGTAATCCTATCATAGGAATTGACTAAAGTCCCTGTCATAGGACCGCCGTTAATATATGCAGGATCTTTAATACTTGCGCCACCTGCCAAAGTAACCACTTCTTCAACACAGATACCTAGGGGCACTTCTATGGTTTGCGGCTCCTTTACTGCTCCTGCCACAGTGATGTATTTGGTAATTACGGGTTTGTTATTCTCTATGGCATTATAGATATTCCAAACTGTCTCAACATTAAATACTGCTACACCCATTTCTATAGGGATACTTCCTGGTGGGATTATTTTTTTCGTAGCTTCATAGATGAGAACGACCTCATCTCCCATAGGATATACTTCCGGTAAGAGCTTAATTTGTAATTTAGGAAAGGAAATCAAATTAGCCCTAATTGCCTCAACCGTCTTCTTATAGGCACCCTTAACAGCAATATATACTTCCTCTGTTTCTAATGTCTCTGCCATTAAGCTTAAGGTATACATAATTTCATATGCCTTAGTCTGCAGTAACTGCTGATGAAGTTTTAAAAGTGGTTCGCATTCTGCACCATTTAATATGATGGTTTTAGCTCTTTTATCCAGTTTGCCATAGGTTGGAAAACCAGCGCCTCCTGCTCCTGCAACCCCATTTTCTTTGACAATCGTAATCAGTTCCTTAATATCCATACTAACTCTCCATGCTGCCTCTTCATCCTTAATCCAATTCAGTTACATTATCAACAATACCAACGATTGCCGCATCAATAGGTGCATTCTCCATATTGCAGCCGATACGAGCAGCACTTCCTGTAGCCACAAGTACTGTCTCACCAATTCCTGCACCCACATTATCCACTGCAACAAAGCGTCCTTTTCCTTCTTCCAGCTTATGAATCGGCTCCACAATCAGGAACTTACTACCTATCAAATTATCATTTTTTCTTGTTGCAACAACCGTACCTACTACTTTCCCTACAACCATATTAACCTCCACGTAGCACTCAATTTCTAATGAAATTATTTTGAAGCTTAGAATGTGCCATCCTCTTTCTAAAACCCTTTGCTCTGAAACAAAAGCCCAGAATATGGCTTCTTATTTCATAATGGTTACTTTATGTCCTGTGCAGATTCCTGCAGCATTTGCCTCGTCAGTATCAAGATGCATCTCTAAAGTAAAGCTTTCATCCACGCGAATAGTAACATGATTAAAAATAGTGCCACGTTCATTCTCTGCTTTCACAGATACGATGTCGCCATTCTTGACACCGGCGCCTATGGCATCTTTAGGAGACATATGTATATGTCTTTTGGCTATGATACAGCCTTCCTTTAAATAAACAACACCCTTGGGTCCTACTAAAGCAATAGGTGCCGATCCCTTGATGTCTCCTGATTCTCTTATGGGTGCTTTCACTCCAAGCTTAATGGAATCTGTGGCTGATATTTCAACCTGTGATTGCTTCCGAACAGGACCTAGAACTCTTACATTCTCCATTGCTCTCAGTTTTAGCCCTACGATGGTTACACATTCCTGGGCCGCATATTGTCCACCCATAAGTTCCTTTTTCTTTGTCAATTCATATCCAGGTCCAAATAAGGTTTCTACATCTTCCTTAGATAAATGAAGGTGTCGTGCAGATACTCCTACAGGAACTTCAAAGCCCTTATTAGTTACCGTATCTGTATTCGTCTTTTGCATTTGATTTATGGTCTCTATAACCAACTTATGAATTAATTCTACTGTTTTATCTTCCAAGAAATTCACCTGCTCTTTATTGTTTTTATCTCTATGTTTGGATAAAGGATTCATAGCCTGAATCCTTTATCCAAACATAGAGTTATGAATTATCCAACGTAATCTTTAAACCAAATTCCCACACTGATGTTATTGTAGGTAGAGAAACTGGTGGGAATTTGGCTGTCTCCGGTACATATTCACCGGTTACTTATCACGTTGATGAAAATAATTAACATAAAACTATGTTGTGAAGTACGACTCTATAATCTTCTACACCATTACTTTAGCTTCGCTTATTACTACAGCGCAGGAAGGATTTTCTCAACATCAGTGTGAGGTCTTGGGATTACGTGAGTAGCTACTAATTCTCCAAGTTTGGAAGCGGAGCTTGCGCCGGATTCAACGGCTGCCTTAACTGCACCTACATCACCTCTTACCATAACACTCACAAGACCAGAACCGATTTTCTCTGTTCCTACTAAAGTTACGTTTGCTGCCTTTAACATTGCATCTGCTGCTTCGATTGCTGCTACTAAACCTCTGGTTTCTACCATTCCTAATGCTTCTTGTGCCATTTTTCTTAATCCTCCTTGTTTTGTGGGGAGGATTTCTCCTCCTTGTTTTGTATGGAGGATTTCTCCTCCTTGTTTTGTGGGGAGGATTTCTCCTCCTTGTGATTTGACCTTTTCTGACTTCTTAGTCTCAGCTTTGTTCTTTGCTGCCACTACTTCTTTATTTACATTGTTATCTTCTGTCAGTGGAACCCCTGTTGCATTTGTTGTCTGTTCATTTGCAGCTGTTTTCTTCTTTGCTGCCATCTTATACACCACCTGTCAATTTGGATGCGCTAATACCAATCATCTTTCGAGTCTCTTCATGGGGATTTGGTATAACAGCATGAACACATGGTTTCATCGCCTTCTGGGCTGCTGCCTCAACTGCCTCTGTTACTGCTGCCACATCACCTTGAATGATAATGGTGACTAATCGTCCACCCATCTTTCTCTCCCAGGTAACAAATTCTACATCAGCGGTTTTACACATGGTATCCAGTGCATCAATTGCTGCTGTTACACTTGGTATTTCTATAAATCCGTAAGATTTCATATGAATAACCAGGCCTTTCAATTTGTAAATACATTCTTTTTTGACAAACCACCGTATCTATTTTCTCATGAGATACTTATGATGTCTAGATAAAATTAAAGCTTTGGAAGTATTTTCTCTACATCAGCATGAGGTCTAGGGATAACATGTACTGCTACTAATTCACCAAGTCTTGATGCTGCTCCAGCACCAACCTCAGTTGCAGCCTTAACTGCACCTACATCTCCACGAATTAAAACACTTACAAGACCTGATCCGATCTTCTCTGTGCCTACTAATACTACGTCTGCTGCCTTGATCATTGCATCTGCTGCTTCAATTGCTGCTGTTAAACCTCTGGTTTCTACCATTCCTAATGCTTCCTGTGCCATAACACATATCCTCCTTGTATTCTAAGAGTATCCTCCAAAGAAGGTTTCTCAAATAATTTTTCAATGCTTGGTAAGCATCACAAATATTTATAGAAAAATCCAAATCTTCTTTACTCTTATAATTCTTAATTTAATTTTATAGTGAAATTCATCTAGTTCTTATCTAAACCGCTTAATGCCAGCATTTTCTCAATTTCCTTCTCTGGATTTGCAATAATATGCTTTGTTACAACACCAGATAATCCATTCGCTGCAATCTCAGCGGCTTCTACAGCGGCTCTAACATCCTCCACACTACCACGAAACTTTACAGTGACGAGGAGAGGAACGGGAAGATTATCTGCATTTGCAGGCTTGTTACGGTCGAAAGCTTCAATGATTACATTCGCTGCCTTACATCCCGCATCACCTGCAACAAAGGCTGTAGTAAGTCCAAATACTTCTATTAAGCCAAGTGCATTACCCATCTTTACCTCCATTCTGCCCTTTCACACCTATCTCCATAAACTCTATGGGATAAGGGTTTTATTCATTAACTACGGCTATTTTTAAACCTTCCATCTTTAAGTTGGTGATAAAGCCTTCATTAATTTCATTTAAAGGATATTTATGTGTAATCAACTTGTGCATTGGAAGTCCAATTCCTTTTGCTCTCTTTAAGAAATCAAAGGTTGTAGCGTAATCCCTTAAGGTATATACCCAAGATCCTACTACTGTAATTTCTTTTGCACAAATATCAAAATGAGGATTGATAGTTGCATCTCCACCATTGATGAAGAAGCCTAATTCACAGAGTCCACCACCGTTGCGAATGAACTTGTAAATGTTGGAGTGTCCCATAGGAGAACCGGTACACTGGAATGCAAAATCTGCAAGACTGCCACCGAAAGCATCTTTTACTGCCTCTGATAAAGCTTCAATGCCTTTGTAATCCTTGAAGTTAACAGATTTGGTTGCTCCCATTTCCTTTGCAAAATCAAGTCTCTTCTGCTCTCCGTCTACTGCTACAATATTCTCAATACCCATGGTACGTAGAATTGCAATACAGATAAGGCCAATTGGTCCACAGCCTTGAACAACAACTTTGCTATTAAATCTTAAGATACCTGTTGTCTTTGCTCTCTCTACTGCATGGATTAACACTGCACAAGGCTCGATTAGAATTCTTTCCTCTAAATTCAAGTCACTTACATTAAATACAGTGGAGCCTCCTCTGATTACCATGTAATCAGCAAACCATCCATTTAAATGTACATCATCATCTGGTAATAAGCCATATACATCAGCTCCACCAACGTTTTGCTTGTTAAGATCAAACATTGTGATATCTGGATTATCCTTAAATATCATACAGGTTACAACCTTATCACCTAGGTTTAAAGACTTTCCTGCGCTGTCCTTCTTAACATTCTTACCCATCTTAACGATTTCTCCCGTTCCTTCATGTCCAAGAACGATTGGGATTAATCCAAAGGGATCTCTCTTATACTCATGGGCATCGGTACCACAGATACCACAGCCTTCTACTTTTACAAGAATATCATCATCACCTAATTCAGGGATAGGATACTCCTGTAATTCGATCTGTTCGAGTTTTGTTAACATTGCTACTCTACTTGTCTTAGGCACAGCCTTTGAAGTTGCTGGCTTAGTCGCTGTAGGTGCACCTTGTAGTTCTTTTAGGACCTGTTTTACGATCTCTTCTATATTCTGTGAATTCATTAAGTTAGCCTCCATATTGCCTTTACGGCATTTCATCGCTGTTTGTTTTACCTGATGCAAAGACTGTCCGCCATAACGCAGCGTCTTTGCTTTGTGAAGGTACGAGCTGAGGTAAGTCCTTCCCCTGTTCTGCTGGCGATGGTGAAGGTACAAAATCCTTCGCCGCCAAAACCTAAAGCTGCATAAGAAGGTGCATTCTTCACAAATATAGCCGTATCAATTGCCTTACCAAAGCGGGTTAAATTATCTACATTCGTGGAATGCATATGTGCCGAGTGACGATTTCCATGCTCTAGCCAAACTGCCTTCTCAATAGCATCGTCAATATCCTTCGCCCTTACAATACCTAAGATAGGCATCATTAATTCTTCGTCAATCAAGGGATGCTCTTTCTCCCCTTCAAAAATGATACAACGTGTAGTCTCAGGAGCTTTGATGCCAATCATAGAAAGCAGCGTAATTGCATCTTTACCTACGCATTTACGATTTAGCTTATTATCCTTTAGAACAACTGCTGTAAGCTTATCCTGTTCTTCTTTATTAATGACATAGCAGCCATTCTCAATTAAGTAATGTATTAACTCGTCCATAATCTGACTTACAGCTACAATTTCTTTCTCGGCGATGCAAGGTAGGTTATTGTCAAAGGTACAACCATTTACAATGTCTCTCGCTGCCTTAGGAATATTTGCAGTTTCATCTACAAGTACAGGAGGATTACCTGCACCTGCACCAATGCCTCTTTTACCAGAAGAAAGTACAGTGGTTACTACGCCAGGACCGCCAGTAGCAGCAATAAGAGGAATATCCTTATGCTTTATCATAATATCACTGGTTGCCATGGTGGGCTTTGCTACAGATACTGCTACATTATCAGGACCGCCTGCTTCTAAGGATGCTTCATTGATTAATTGTACTGCATAATTAGAAACCTTTACAGCTGCCGGGTGGGGATTAAACACTACGGTATTTCCGCCTGCCAGCATACCTATAGTATTACATAAAACTGTCTCGCTTGGATTGGTACAAGGTGTTATAGCACCTATAACCCCAAAGGGTCCCATCTCAACCAAGGTCAAACCTCTGTCTCCAGACCAAGCTGTCGTAGTGATATCTTCTGTTCCCGGTGTCTTTTCTGCAAGCAACTGATGCTTTAAGATCTTATGAGCTACATTACCCATACCGGTTTCTTCTACACCCATCTTCGCTAATTTCTCAGCGTTCTCCAAGGTTTTCTTACGTATATTACCGATTATCTTCTCACGACAATCCATGGATAATTTCTGTACGATTGTCTGAGCTTTCTTTGCTGCCTTAATGGCTTCGTTCATATCATCAAAAATACCAAGTGAATTTGTCTTTGCTGTCATACTCTCTGAAGTACCTTGTATTTTAGCTATCACTTGCTCCACGATATTTTGAAGCATAACATCATTCTCTATCAAGCCATTACCTCCTCTAGCCTATTGCTCCCATACTCAGCAAGGACTGTATCCTGTGCTTCGGTTCCACCACTTACACCAATCGCTCCAATTATTGTTCCATTCTGTATAAGGGGCATCCCACCACCAAAGATCACTATTTTTCCTTGATTCGTATGTTGTATTCCATATAAATCTTGTCCTGGCTGACTCAATCCCTTCAGCACTGCTGTAGACATCTTTAGGGCAGCACTGGTATATGCTTTGTTGGTTGCTATATCATAACTGGCAATATAGGCATCATCCATACAATGGACTGCTATGGGATGGGCAGCTTCATTATAAACTGCGATGATGACAGATAAATTCATCTCAGCTGCTTTCTTTTCTACTATCTCAATGAGAGCAACTGCTTCTTTAAGACCTAGTTTCTTTTCTACCAAGGGTTTATGTATATTAGATCCCTCAGCATTAATCATATCCTCAATGATGGTTGTAAGGAGTTGCTCTTGGGTCTGATAGAGTTTCTTCTCAATCTTTATGAGCTGATCCTTAATCTCTGTACTTATCTGTACAGCTTCTACATCACTGGTTATTTCTCTTATGCTGTGATAGATGCTAGCCAGTTTATTACCATCAGGTTTCTTGGTTTGGTACATAATATAAAATACCTCATTTCCACAGTCAGAATACCAAGCAATGAATACACATCATTTCTACTGGGGTAGATATTCTGTTAAAGGATTATTTTAAACCTAACTGCTCGATTACTTTCTTAGCAATCTCAGATACTAATGCGTCGGAATTTGATGCATCACTTTTTGTCTCATGACCTTTACATCCGTGACATCCAGTCTTGCCTTTGTTAACATTAGCGCAAAGATCTGCTGGGTGCTTTCCTGTCATACCGAACTGTCTACGAATTTCATATAATCTCTGAACCTGAGAATCAGATAATTCCTTTGGTCCGCCAATCTGTTTAGCGATAAATAATAATTGAGCATAGAACTCTACGGATTCCATCTTGTGGTAAGCGGAAAGTAAGGAGTCTGAGTAAGTAAGTGCTCCATGGTTCTCTAATAATACTGCATCATAATGTTGAAGATATTTGGAGATTGCGTCCGGAATCTCTTCTGTGGAAGGAGTGCCGTACTCTGCAATTGGAACACAACCAAGGGTAATTACTGCTTCTGGCATAATTGGCTGTGTTAAAGGAATACCAGCAATGGCAAAGCCTGTTGCATACATAGGATGTGCATGAACTACAGACACAACGTCAGGTCTTTCTTTGTAAACTCTCATATGCATCTTTATTTCAGAAGAAGGCTTAAATCCAGGATTAGCCTGAATTACTTTACCCTCTTTATCAACCTTACAGATATATTCAGGTGTCATGAAACCTTTACTTACACCAGTAGGTGTACATAAGAATTCATTATCACTAATCTTTACTGAGATGTTACCATCATTAGCAGCTACCATGCCTTTGTTATAAATTCTTCTACCTATCTCGCATATCTCTTTTTTGATTTCGTATTCAGATTTCATTTGAAATTCCTCCTGTTTTATGTGGTTTTTGTTTGTATTTTATTGTTTGATTAAATCATATCATGTAAAACAACATCTGTCAACATATATATGTGGTGTTTTGTGGTTTTTCTTTGTTTTTGTTTTGTTTTGGGATTGGCATAAACTTTTTGTTCTAGGGACGGTACCTTGACAACCCTACTCTATTTGACTTCCGGTTAGATCCTTCTGTAATACTAAGCTTTTGTCTAGGAGCTTGAACCAGTCTGTCGGAGCAAAGCGACTTCCATGTCGCTTACTCCTAAAATGTCCCTCCTTGGACATTTTCCAGACTTCATCGCTCCTACTCCAAAAGCAAGTATTACATAGAAGGTTCTAAAGTTAAGTCAAATAGAGTAGGATTGCCAAGGTACCTGTTCATATAAATAATTATATCTTAGAAAAACAATCCTTAAGATAATGAAATTAACAAGACGCCCCATAAGTCATCTTTTTAGTAGAACTAAGTCTATATTTCTTTATTTAATAATTTTGAGAAATGAAAATATTATCGTAATTGAGGGGTATATTCTGCAGTTTTATATCTTTTTTAGTACCAGGTTTCTGCCCTTGTAATAAAACAGATTTTATAACAACTATTTAGATATTTTTCTAAATAGTTGTTGACAAAGATATCAAGAGACAGTATTCTGTATTTAGAAATTTATCTAAATAGTTTGGAGGTGATGATAATAGGCTTTGCGGAGACTTTCAAGGCATTGTCCGACCCTGTTAGGCGAGATATCTTAGTCTTGCTTAAAAAAGGTCGAATGTCCGCTGGTGAGATTGGAAGCCATTTTAATATGACAGGTGCAACTATTTCCTACCACCTTAATATTTTAAAAAAGGCTGAACTAGTATATGAGGAGCGTGAAAAGAATTTTATTTACTATGATTTAAATACATCAATCGTGGAAGAAGTAATGCTTTGGTTATCTGATTTGAAAGGGGATACTAGGAATGAATAGATTAATGAAGAATAAGGGATATATTCTAATTACATGTATTATAACATTACTACCCATGTTGGTGGGAATTTATCTATGGCCACAGTTACCTGATAAAATGGCTACACATTTTGGAATAGACAATGTACCCGATGGATTTAGCAGTAAAGGCTTTACTGTCTTTGGGTTACCATTGATTTTACTCCTTGTACATATAATCTGTGCCTTTGTCACCCTACTTGATCCTAAGGGAAAGGGGATTAATAAAAAATTTCTTAGAATTATACTGGTATTTTGCCCTATGACTTCAATTTTTTGCGGAATCACTTTTTATGGTTATATCATAAAACCAGATATAAATATTGATCTTCTCGTAAATTTATTTTGCGGAATTATCTTTATTATCATTGGTAATTACCTGCCTAAGTGTAGACAAAATTATACTGTTGGTATTAAAATCCCTTGGACCCTTGATAGTGAAGACAATTGGAGTCGTACACATAGATTAGCTGGATGGGTATGGGTACTATGCGGGCTCTTCTTTATAATGAATATTTTTGTAAATTTTGGTGGATGGATATATTGTTTTACTATTGGAATTATGGTCATCGTTCCAGTTGGCTATTCCTTTCTCTACTATTTAAAACACAATGGAACAACGAAGTAAAAAGTTATATCAAAATATAAGTACTGCAAAACAAAAGGAGGGGCTCGCAAAGTGAGCCTCTCCTTTTGTTTTTGCTTTTTTATGACGGAAGGATTATTCCTTCCGTCTCACTATATCGTATGGATTTAATTTTACGCCGAAATCCACATATATCATCTGTCTTGGGTGTGGGCAACTTTCCATCCCATTACCCTCCTCATCCAATATGGTCTTTACCTGGGCCATAATGGTATCTCCCTCAGGCTTGATAATCTCTACGGTTTCACCTAGGCTAAATTTATTCTTCTGCTCTAATTGATAGTAGCCATCCCGTTCCCCTGATACGGTTCCTAGATAAGTATAAGCCTTCTCATAGGTGTTATGATCATAGATTTGATCCTCATGGGTGGGTTGATCAAAGAAAAAACCTGTAGTAAATTGACGATTGACCCCTTTTCTGATTTCTTCCATATAAAATGATTTCTTCTCTTCATAGCGGGCAGGGTCTGCATAGAAATCATCAATTGCCATACGATAAATTCTTGCCACCGTAGCAACGTAAAGGGCTGTCTTCATACGGCCTTCTATTTTAAAACTATTAATACCAGCCTTTACAAGTTCCGGAATATACTCTATCATGCATAAATCCTTAGAGTTAAAGATATAGGTTCCTCTCTCATTCTCTTCAATAGGAAGATACTCTCCGGGTCTGGTTTCTTCTACAATATGATATCTCCAACGGCAAGAATGGGTACAAGCACCCATGTTAGCATCTCGCCCAGTGAAATAATTACTTAGAAGACATCTTCCTGAATAGGCAATACACATCGCTCCATGAACAAAGGTTTCTATCTCCATCTCTACTGGAATATTGGCTCTAAGTTCTACTAATTCCTCCAAGGATAACTCTCTGGCGGATACCACACGAGTTGCCCCCATTTTATGCCAAAAACGATAGGTCTCGTAATTCGTATTGTTAGCCTGGGTACTGATATGCAATTCAATCTCCGGAAGCTCCTCCATGGCAATGCTAAACACTCCAGGATCTGAAATAATAAGAGCATCAGGGCGACTTGTTCCAAAAGACTTTAACTCTCGAAAATAGCCTCTTATCCCTTCAAGATCTCTATTATGTGCAGTGATATTGGCCGTTACATAGACCTTCTTACCATATTGATGAGCAAATTCTATTCCCTCTTTCATATCCTCTAAGGAGAAATTCTTAGCCTTTGCTCGAAGACCGTACATATCACCACCTATATATACTGCATCAGCTCCATAGATGATTGCTGTTTTTAGTGTTTCTAAATTACCGGCAGGGATTAATAACTCCGGTTTTTTTATATTCTCTATCATATATTTCCTTCCATACAACATAGCATTCCTGATGTCGAAATAGAAATGCCAAGGTTTACGCAGGCATAATTTCCAAATGTCATATTCATTATAAAATTACGCATTAGCCTGTTATTTATTGTCGGTAACTTAAGGCAACTCCATCCCCTACTGGCAGGATAACCGTCTCCAATTCCTCCATATGGGTAATGGTATAAAGATAATCTCTCATTCGGGAATGTATGGTCCGATCTCTCCTGGTTATACCATACCTTGAATTAGTAACCGTACCATCCTGTAGTACATTATCGGTAACCAGGATTCCCCTCTGATCTAACAACTTCATTAGTTCCGGCAAAAAGCTCATATACTGAGCTTTGGCAGCATCTAAAAAGATAAAATCATAAGACATCTTCTCGGAGACTAAATCTTGAAGAACTAAGAGAGCTTCTCCCTCTCTTAATTCTATCTTGCCCCTCTTTGAAAAGACTTGATTTGACAGGTTCTTCTTAGCCTCGATCAACCGCATAGGAACCTTTTCTATGGTGGTGATAGAGCAATTCTCATTTGTATATTCACTCATAAAGAGGGCGGAATAGCCAATGGCTGTTCCGACCTCTAAAATTCTTCTTGGTTGCTGTAGAGCCAGCATAAATTTTAATAAACCCTGGGTATCCTTCTTAATGATTGGTACATGATCTTTGAGTGCCACCTTTTCTAAATCAAGAAGTTCAGGAGTAATCTCTACTGCTAGGGAATTGATATAGTCTACTACTCTTTCATCTACTATCATTTTATCATATCCTTCCCACTTAAGCTTTATATTGCATTTTCAGTCAATTAAGTTTTATTGCCCGCCACTGTTTCCCTCTGGTTTTTCTTCTGCCACATCCTCTTTTATTATGGACTGGGAATAATCCGTTATTACTGATAGGATTTCGTCATAGGTCATAGAGGTGTTTAACTCATAGGTTCCAGGCTTTATCACAGAATTTTGCAATTTGGTCTTTAAATAAAAAGAATGTTTGTTTCTAATTAGTAAATATAGTTCCAGTTTGTCGGCTATTTCCATGGTCTGTTCGCCTTTACTAATCTGAAAGATAACCTCTTTGCCTGGTGCTTGGTCTACAGTAGCAGGCCCATAAATCTCATAGGCAAAGTTGTAAACCACTTTACTGACATTAATAATTAATATAATTACTAATATATAAAAAATAATGTTCAGAAGCAACCGCAATACAAAACTCGTTACTTTCATTGTTAATTTAACTGTTGTTGATTTAGTCGCCATAGTTCGCCTCTCTATATCATGCTGAGAAAGTTGATCTCTCATAATCATATAAGCTAAGACTTAAGTACTTATCAAGAAGCAATAGCTTATTCCTCTACTAACATTTCTTCTATATTATACTTCCATAATGACTTATACTTCCATAATGATAGGCAATATCATAGGATTTCTCTTTGTCTTCTTCCAGATAAAATCACTTAAAGAATCCTTGATTTCTGTCTTCATCTTACCCCAATCTGTATTGTTGCGATTCAAACACTTTTCTAATGCTTTCTCTACAACTATTCGTGCCTCTTCCATAAGATTTTCTGATTCTCTAACATATACAAAACCTCGGGACACAATATCCGGGCCTGCTAATACTTGATTGCTGTACTTCTCTAAGGAAATAACAACGATAATTAAACCATTCTCTGATAATAGCTGTCTGTCACGAAGAACAATATTGCCAACATCACCTACACCAAGGCCGTCCACTAGAATACCTTGAGCAACAACCTCTCCGGTAATGGCTGCTTTCTCCTGGGATAAGGTCAATACCTTACCTGAGGATAATATAAAAGTATTCTCCTTAGGAATTCCCAAGCTTTGAGCCAATTCAGCATGTCTGATTAAATGTTTATACTCACCATGAACAGGAACTGCGTACTTAGGTTTTGTTAAAGAATATATTAATTTAATCTCTTCCTGGCAAGCATGACCGGATACATGGGTATCTTGATATATTACTTTAGCACCCTTCATTGACAAATCATTGATAACCTTTGATACTGCTTTCTCATTGCCTGGAATAGGAGTAGAACTTAATATTACCACATCTCCTGGTTTAATAGTAACTTTCTTATGAATGGATGCTGCCATCCTTGGCAAAGCCGCCATGGTCTCACCCTGACTTCCAGTTGTAATTAATACCAGCTGATCATCCGTGTAATTCTTCATCTGTTCAATATCAATGAGCATATTCTCTGGCATTTTAACATAACCCAGCTCCATGGCTGCTGTAATGATATTAACCATGCTGCGCCCTTCAATCACAATCTTCCTACCATATTTAGTGGCAGAATTAATGATCTGCTGTACACGGTCTACATTCGACGCAAAGGTTGCAACAATAATTCGATTCTTTGCATTGTCTGCAAATATATTGTCAAAGGTTCTACCCACTGAACTTTCAGACATGGTATAACCAGCACGTTCAACGTTGGTACTGTCACATAAAAGTGCCAATACACCCTTCTTACCAATCTCACCAATTCTCTGTAAATCTATGGGTTCACCATAAACTGGTGTAAAATCCACTTTAAAATCCCCTGTATGGAATATAATTCCCGCAGGAGTAAAGATAGCCAGGGCTGAAGCATCTACAATACTATGGTTTGTCCGAATGAATTCTATTCGAAAACATCCCAAATTAATGGATTGACCATGCTTAATTACTTTTCGCTTGGTACTTTTTAATAAGTTATGTTCTTTCAGTTTTGATTCAATGATTGCCGTTGTTAACTTGGTTGCATAAATAGGAACATTAATTTCTTTTAAAATATAAGGCAGAGATCCGATATGGTCTTCATGGCCATGGGTAATAACAAATCCCTTAACCTTTTCTATATTTTCCTTCAAATAAGTAACATCAGGAATTACCAAATCAATTCCAAGCATTTCATCTCCCGGGAAGGATAATCCACAATCAATTACAATAATATTATCTTCATACTCAATTGCAGTGATATTCATACCAATCTGCTCTAGTCCACCCAAGGGTATAATTTTTACACCTTTAAAATCATTTACTACATTGTTCTTTTTGTGATTTTCTTTCAAGTCTGGTGACTTGATTACTTTTTTTTCTTTTTCTTTCAATAATTGCACCTCCAATGGTTTTATGTACATCTTCTATCCATTAACTAAGTGCATTCGATATGAAATAAACTGAATTTCAAATAAATTCTGGTTTATATACAACATAAAAATATATTTTATATTATCTTTAAGAATAAATAGATTTATTTGCCTCTACACTTTTTACAGCGACCATACAATTTAACCTCATGGTCAACTACTTCAAACCCCATTGTTTCCTTAATCCGAGCTTCTAATGTTTCTAAAAGATCATCCTGAAATGCACTTATGTTTTGGCAATCCAGGCATATTAAATGATGATGATGGTGGCCTTCATTTTCCTTGCCCTTCTTACAAATTTCGTAACGTACATATCCATCATCCAGATTTAATTTATCTATTAGACCTAATTCTGATAACACTTGAATCGTCCGGTATACTGTTGCAATTCCAATATCAGGGTATTTCTTTTTGACATAATCATAAATTTCTTCTGCTGTCAAATGTTTGCCAGGTCTACTGTTCAAAACCTCTAAAATTGCGACCCTCTGGTTTGTTACTTTAAGTCCATTCTGTTTTAATAAGTCCTTGAACTGTTCCTGATTATCCGGCATATCATCACCTATTTTCATCTAATCATATCTATGCATTTAATATAATTCTATATCCTCTAATAATTCTTTGAAAATTCCCGCAACTAATTCTATTTCTCGGTCATCTTCCACTATATCATAGATTGCTTCTTCATCAGTTTCCTTTGAAATATCCTTTAAAATAAGCGCTTCCGCTTCTATATCCTCCTCGTCCGTTGTGCTGACTAAGAGATAATCTATTCCTCCAAGCCGTGTCTGCTCTAATACACAAAACACTACTTCTTCTCCATCTTCCGTAGTAAATGTAATCTCATCCGGTTTATTACTCATAAAACCTCCAATAACTTTTTTGTTTTCACAAAACTCAATCATTTTTGCCGTAAGAACTATATTTCATCTTTTTTTTCAAAATTAAGCTTGTCGAGATAGCCTTGTAAAATCAATACTGCAGCTAACTTATCCACTACCTTGGCCTTCTCTTCATGTTTTAACTTTGCTTGGGACAGAATCTGATTCGCTGCAACTGTAGTCAGTCTCTCATCCCATAGTATAACTTCTAACCCTGTTCTTTGCCTAAGCTTTTGGGCAAATTCCTCTGACTTAAGAGCCCTTTCACCAATGGTATTGTTTAAATGCTTAGGGTAACCAAGAACAATTCTGTCTATAGCATATTCTGTAACTAATTGTTCAATTCTTGCTAAAGTCTGCCGAAGCTTATTTTCCTGTTTGCGACGGATTACCTCAATTCCCTGAGCAGTCATTAGAAGTCCATCACTAATAGCAACTCCAACTGTCACAGAGCCATAATCCAATCCCATAATTCTATTCATTCATAACCTCCAATGCAGCTTCATCAGTAGTCAAATTTGATAATATTTAGTTAATGTGATTAATCTCTTTATTAATATAAAAGCGTAACAATTCTTCTACAATCTCATCACGTTCTACTTTCATAATCAAACTTCTGGCACCCTTATGGCTTGTTATATAAGTCGGGTCACCAGACATAACATATCCAACAATTTGGTTCAAAGGATTATAACCCTTCTCAGTCAAAGCCAGATATACTGTCTTAATAATATCACTGACTATAATTTCTGTATCCTTATGGACTCTAAAGTACTGAGTATTATTAGCTTTTTGCATAGCATCACTTCCTCTTCCATTAAATCTTATCTTGATTTTCGTTCACGGCTATTATCATAGCAATTACTATTACCTACTATATTAATATATTTAGAAGAAAATTTCAATGGATTATTTCAGAAAGCGTAATATCTTCTGTTAAATTGTTACATATTTTCACTTTGAGAAGCTGATTAGATAAATCTGTCTCATAGGGAAGAGCTATTTTAAGATATCTTTCATTATGTCCAATCTGGTATTTTACTCCCTCAAGAATAATTTCTTCTTCAAATAGCACTTTCTCAATTTTACCCAAAAAATTAGCTTTATATTCCTTAGATAAGATTTTAGTTAATTCTATTAACTCATTACTTCTCTTGCTTTTGATATGGTCCGCAACTTGTTCTTTCATCTCTGCGGCTTTCGTCCCTGCTCTTTTTGAATATTTAAAAACATGGATTTGAGAAAATCCGATTTTCTTAACAAAGCTTAAGGTTTCATCAAACTCCTCTTTCGTTTCCCCTGGAAAGCCTACGATTATATCTGTTGTAAAGGAAGGCAACTCAAAATAGTTCTTTATTAATAAAACACGCTGATAATATTCTTCAGTGGTATATTTTCGATTCATACGTTGCAAAACTGTATCACTCCCACTTTGTAAAGATAGATGAAAATGTGGACAGAATTGCTTTACCTGTGATATTACCCCTAGTAATTCATCCGTTATAATCCTAGGTTCTAAGGAACCTAATCGTATTCGCTCTACCCCATGGATTAAACCAATATTCTTAATGAGCTCTGCCAAAGGCATATTCATATCAATCTGCTTAAAGTCTGTGCCATAAGAGGATATATGGATACCTGTTAGAACAATTTCCTTATAACCTTTCTTAACTAATTCGCCGATTTCATCAAGGATTTCTTTCTCCTTACGACTTCTTACCCTTCCTCTGACATAAGGAATAATGCAATAGGAGCAAAACCTGTTACAGCCATCTTGTATTTTAATAAATGCTCTGGTTTTCTCCATTGTTGTTATGATATTAAGTTCTTCATAATCCTTCTCGTCATTAATATCAATAATTAATTCTTCCTTCTGTTTGCTATTCTTACAACGTTCCACCATGGTTACGATATCTGATTTTTTATTATTGCCTATAACAAGATCCACTGCACTATCCTCTAATAAGACCTCTTCTGCTGCCTGTACATAACAACCTACTGCTGCAATAATTGCCTTTGGATTTCTGCTTTTCGCCTGATGCAGCATCTGCCGTGACTTCCGGTCAGCAATATTAGTAACTGTGCAAGTATTGACCACATAGACATCTGCCATGTCCTTAAAATCCACAATATCATAGCCCGCACTTTCAAACATCCCACGCATAGCCTCAGTTTCATAGGAGTTAACCTTGCATCCAAGACTTAAAAATGCTGCTTTTTTCTTCATGTATCTGATATTTCCTTTCTAAATTTCATCATTTATTTATATCAAATTTATAATAAATTTTAGGTTTATATTGTTACGGTTTAGACATCCAACAGAATTAAAGACTAATTATAAGTCTTGGGCCAAACTGCTCCTTAATAATATTCACCTACCTATAGAACTTTTCCTGTTTTTTTTATTGATTTTGTATATTGACTTTTATATTGCTAAAATATAGTATATAGATATACTGAATAAAGGAGGTTATATAGATGAAAACAGTAAAAATATCTTTAAATTCAATTGATAAGGTAAAAGCTTTCGTGAATGACGTTACAAAATTTGATTCTGATTTCGATTTGGTCTCTGGTAGATACGTTATAGATGCAAAATCCATTATGGGTATTTTCAGTCTTGATTTATCAAAGGTTATTGACCTAAATATTCACAATGATCAGGACATGGACAGCATCCTTGCTGTATTAAAACCATATATTGTTGACTAATGAAAGCTTACTAAAGAGGTTGTCACTTGTGACGACCTTCTTTTTATTCAATAGGAAATTACGTCCTATTGAATAAAAATGCGACCCTATGGATGCGCACCTCAGCGAATAACGCAAATGAATTTGCGTATGAAGTATATTGCTTCGTAATCCCCTCGGGCGCGGAGAATGTGCCAAAGGCACATTCTTTGTTCTTTTGTAGGAAAGTGCGTCCTATAAAATAAGAAAATTAGGATGCACACTTGCCCATAACACTCTGGAATTTTATCCTATAGTAATAACTTCTACTGTTTTAAGAGCTGCTTCAATCATTTCATTTATTTTCTCTTCAAGCTTTTTCTCTGAATTATTAATTACCTTTATACTTGGCCTGGTTACTGGATGCTTTGCAACAAATATGGTGCAACAATCCTCAAAGGGCTGGATTGAAGTCTCAAAGGTATCAATTTTCTCTGCAATTTCTACAATATCCTTCTTATCAAAGGCAATCAAAGGCCTATACACCGGCATCTTACATACTTCATTGGTTGCCGCTAAGCTATACATAGTCTGACTTGCCACCTGTCCTATACTTTCACCAGTGATTAGTCCTAAGCAGCCCTCCTGCTGTGCTAGCTCCTCTGCAATCTTCATCATATATCTTCTCATAATGATGGTGAGTTCTTCATGAGGACACTGATCATAAATATATAATTGAATGTCGGTAAAATTAACAACAAATAATTTCATCTTACCTGTATATTTGGATATCTTAGTCGCCAAATCTACAACCTTTTGTTTTGCTCTGTCACTGGTATAGGGTGGCGCATGAAAATAGGTTGCTGCAAGGGATACCCCTCTTTTTGAAATCATATAACCAGCAACAGGACTGTCAATTCCACCAGATAAGAGTAACATCGCCTTCCCACCAGTACCTACAGGCATACCACCCAGCCCTGGAATAATAATAGAATACACATAGCACTTTGTACGTACCTCAACTGTAAATCTAACCGAAGGCTTATGAACATCCACCTTTAAATCAGGAAAACGTTTTAAAAGATAAGCACCCATCTCTATACAAATCTCAGGAGAAGTCAGTGGGTAATTCTTATCTGCACGTTTTGCTTCCACCTTAAAAGTGAAATTCCGATCTGGATACATGGCTTCTACATAATCGCCGACTCCCTTCGTTAGGCTTTCCCAGTCAGAATTCTCTATAACTACAACAGGGCATATTGAAGATATACCAAATACTTTCGTTAATGCAGAAACCGTCTCTTCATAATCATATTCCTCTGGACATTCTACAAATATTCTTCCCTGTTCCTTACTTACATTGTATTCCCCCAAAGAATTAAGTGCTTCTTTGATTCGATCCTTCAAGGCGTTCTCAAAAATATAGCGGTTATTTCCTTTAAGACCTATTTCTGCGTATTTAATTAAAAATGCTTTAAACATAATAATAACCATGCCTTTCCGTAACCTGCAAGCTTTGGGCTGCAGGCCATTCATTATTCCAAGCTTCTATCAACATCTTCCTACAATGCAAGAAGGCACCCAAACACAAGTAGGAAGCTATGGATATTATCTTCTTGTATATCTTCTTAGGGTTGGTAAAAGTTCATTCATCTGCTTTAAAGTATACTCAATCTCCTCTAAAGTTGTCAAATCCGACATAGAGAAACGAAGGGTGGAATCCACTAATTCTTTGGGCAGACCAATGGCTGTTAGGGTAACACTGGGTGTAGGATGATGGGAGCTACAGGCAGAACCAGCAGACACATAGACTCCCCTATCTTCTAATGCATGCAAGAATACCTCGCTTCGTACTCCTTGAAAGCTCACATTGATAATATGGGGTGCAGTCTTATGAAGCTGCTCCAACTCAAATTCCTCACTACATTCCATAGGAAGTCCATTGACCTTAACCCCCTCTATTTTACTTACCTCTTGCAAAAACCTTTGTTTTAATTGGTATTGACGAGATATTTTCTCCTCAAAATCTGTATACAATTCCATAACAGCTTGTCCTAACCCTGCAATTGCTGGCACATTTTCTGTTCCGGAACGTAGATTTCTCTGGTGTCCACCACCAAAGATAGTAGGATTTAGCTTTACCTTATCATCAACATATAAAGCTCCAATACCCTTGGGACCATGAATTTTATGTCCACTAAAGGACAATAAATCAATTCCCATTCGCTTTGGGTAGATGCGATATTTGCCAAAGGCTTGCACTGCATCTACATGAATGAGAATATCCTTCTTTCTCTTTTTTAGTTCTAGGATTAATTCTTCTATCTCTTGAACTGAGCCAATTTCGTTATTTACATACATAATGCTAATAAGTAAGGTACTTTCTTTCACCAGCTCATATAATTTCTCTTTGATTAATCTACCTGAAGCATCGACAGGGGCAAAACTTATCTCAAAGCCTCTCTCCTCAAGATGAACTAAGGTCTGATGTACGGACGGATGCTCTATTCTGGTGGTAATAATATGGTTTCCTCTTCTTTTATTGGCTAGCGCTGTACCAATTAGAGCCAGATTATTCGCTTCTGTTCCTCCAGAAGTAAATATTATTTCCTTGGGGTTTACTTTTAGATGACTAGCTATAATGGCAGAGGCCTCTTTCATATGTTGCTCTGCCTTTAGGCCTAAACGATGCATGGAGGAGGGGTTCCCATAATCTTCATACATAACCTTCATCATAAGATCTTTCACACCATCTGTAACTTTCGTTGTTGCCGAATTATCTAAATATACTTCCATAGTAACTCCATTCTGATAAAGTACCTTCAGTTATTGTAATAGGTCCTGTTCTTCTCAAGTAATAGCAGAACCCAATAGGGGTTTACACTCATTTCCCCACTGGGAGCATTTATATAAATTCCAAGATGAAGATGTACGTCAAACTGTCCGATTGTTCCTTCAGCACCGTAACCACTGTCACCCATAAATCCCAGTAGTTGTCCGGCAATTACCCTATCTCCTTGCTCAAGTTCTGGAGCGTAAGATGCCAAATGGGCATAATAAAAATACCCTCCACTCTCAGCTCTTATGCCAATACGGTACCCTCCCTTTTCCAGCCATCCCATTTTTTCTACGGTACCATCTGTCATACTTATAATCGGGAAGAAACCTCTGATATTATTAGTGGCCATGAGGTCCGTACCCTCATGCTTTCTATCACCACCATAGGTCCGAGGCTTTCCCCAGGAATCATCATAATAAATATCTGCATCACCCTGCACTACTTTCGGTACAGGAAAATAAGCCAAATCCTTAAAAATTGCTTTGTAATAGCCATAAAGCTCGACAAAAGCGGGATTGGCAGCCATTCTGCTAATTCCACGGTAAAAGGTTATCTGATCAATCAATTCATACTTTGTAAGACTATAAGAGGAGGCCATCATACTAAAGGTAAGGTAGCCTATGTTATCTATATAAGGCAAATCCTTTAGATGTGGCTCCTGTTTTATTAGTCTGGACACTTTACTTTCTGCTTCTTCTAAGATGTCCTCTTTAAACTGCAGATTACGAAAATTATCATAATCAATATCCGTGGCCACAATTTTCTTAATTAGCAGCTCATTCTGTAATAATTGTAATTCGAAGCTAACAATAAATACTACAGCCGTAAGCATTAAGACAAAAAACACATATGACCTTTGCTTCATATACTTCATTCTACCACTCACGATACTATATTATTCCCATCCAAATTATGATATCCAATTATGGAATCGGGACACCTAATTATATGGTCTCATGAAGGGTAATATAACAAAACACTTGTATTTTATGTTTAATTTACATTGGAAGGATTAGCCTCCTTTGCACTTGTAGCATCCCCAAAGATAAATTCATGCAAAGCGTCGATATTCTTTTCATAATCAGGTATTAATACAGACATTCCTCGTACCCTAACATTACCATCAAAGGCTCCATCCACTGGTACTCTAAGTTGTTCCAGGTCTAATTCATTCATTCCCATATCAATAAAGGAATTCAACAACATCTGAAAGCACTTATTGTCAATATCTGTAGTAACCTCATCAAGGAGATTGAACATCATAGCAAGGAGATCCGCCTTACTTTTGGATTTAACTTTATCAAAAATTGCATTTAATACAATTCTGTGTCTATCTGTACGTCCAAAGTCATTATTATTACCTGTTATTGTAGATCTTTTACGCACACGACTATAGCCAAGTACCTGATTTCCATTAAGAACTTGAGTTCCTTCCACCACATTTCTATTTGCTGGATCAGAGATATAGTTTGTTTTATTTAAATAAGAGGCCTCCCCTTTGGTCAAGGTTATCTCTAATCCTCCCATACTGTCGATAATTTCTTCAAAGTCTTCAAAATTCACCATGACACATCCATCAAGCTTTATATCTAAATTCAAGGCGATTGTTTCATATAGTAAATCATGACCACCCTTTTCAAAGACAGTATTTAATCTGTTATCCTTATAACCAGGGATTCGTACCAGCATATCTCGCATTAAGGAGGTAAGCTTGAGTTCCTTTGATTTAGTATTCATAGTAGCAATGACAATAACATCGGTACGTCCTCTGGAATCTCCATTACCGATTGCTTCTTCTCCTAATAGGAGTATGTTATATACACCATCCTCCTGTCTACCATCACCAGGGCGCTCCGGCCAAACAATGGTACTTGGATCAATTTCTGGTGCTGTAGAGTTCATATCATCATCATCCAGAAAATCGATATCAGCAGACACATCTGTATTATCTTTAAATCTGTTAGTCATAGAGCCCCAGATGCTTCCACTAACATTAACGCCCATATTCAACAGCAACTTATTCCCTGGTTTTGTAAATCCCAGAAAAAATAAGATTCCAATAAGAGAAAGCATTAATAATACAACTTTACTTTGTATTTTGAATAGACGTCTTTTCCTCTTAAGCTTTTCCTCTTCACTGGATGTAATATCTAATTCCTCACGGATTTGTTGAGCAAGAGACAAATTAATTCCATATAGTTCTTCATCTACATCCTGATCATAGGTTTCATGAGATAAGGATATCCCATCTATCTCCCCATTCTCAGAATTCTCTGTCTGTGTATCCATAGAAAGAGAATTCTCATCAGTAAAAGCATCATTATTTATTGCCGGCTTTTGTTCTTCAGCACTTAAATCCCCCAGAACTTCAGCCTTATCACTACTTAATTTCTCACCAAATTCAGAATCTTTATCTAGATCACTAGCTGAATTATCCTTATCCATTTCTTCATCTCCTAATATATAAGCTACCTTGGGTATAGATGCGTATTGCCTTATCTTATGATATATTGTCCTCTTGTATAACTTGTGCTTTAGTTATGCTCTTATTCTCTCTTTTAATACTTTTTCAAGGAATTGATATACACGTATCGTCGAGGAAATACTGACTTTCTCCTCTATAGTGTGTACAAAGGTGATATCAGGACCTATGGACACAATATCAAGATGTGGCATTTTTTCATTAATCAAACCACATTCCAGTCCTGCATGGATCGCTTCAACAATCATTTCCTTTCCATTCTCCTCAAAGTACAGTTTATTAAAATGTTCTCTGAGTAAGGATTCCTTTTGATATTCCCAGGAGGGATATTCCCCACGTACTACATAATCACCACCTAAGAAATTAATCATATATTTAAGTCTGTTACTCATATGGTGCTTGAAGCTGCCCTTAGAACTTCTGATAGAAGTACAAAACTCAACTTTATCTTCCAGGGTATGGAAAATCCCAAGATTTAAGGAACTTTCCACCAAGCCTTCCAAATCAGCACTCATTGCCTGAACACCGTTTGGAATATTTATAAGGAGAAACAGCATTTTCTCAAAGGAAACAGGATGTAGAGCTTCATAGGTATCCTCACCCAAATCCTCTACACTAATCATTAACTCCGGTTCACTGGAAAATAGTTCTTTTTTATACTCGCTGGAAACTTCTTCAATAACTGAATATAGCTGACTGAATTTCTCCGACAATTCATTGGTAGCTTCAGCTGTTAACAGCAGTTCTGCATTGGCTTCTCTAGGAATTACATTATCTTTAAAGCCACCCTGCATGCTGATTAATCCAAAAGAACACTTCTCTCTTAGGTCAAACAATACCCTTCCCAAAAGCTTCGTGGCATTACTCCTATTCTTGTCAATATCCATTCCAGAATGACCGCCCTTAAGACCACCTAGGCTAACTTTTACTTTCTTTCCAAAACTGGATACTCTGTTTACAGGAAGAATACTGGTGCCTGTAAGACCTCCGGCACAACTACAAAGAAGATATCCCTCTTCTTCTGAATCAAGGTTAATCATATATTTCCCTTGCAAGCTTGAAAGATCAAGGGCTTTTGCACCATTCATTCCTACTTCTTCATCTGTAGTTATAACGGCTTCTAATCTAGGATGTTCTATGGTATTGTCTGAGAATAATGCCAAGATATAAGCTACAGCAATACCATTATCAGCACCAAGGGTAGTTCCATCTGCATGAAGGTAATCGCCCTGGGTAATGAGCTTAATTCCATCCGTCAAGAAGTCATGGGTATACTCTTTCTTCTTCTCACAAACCATGTCCATATGACCCTGTAGAATTATCGCTGGTTCATTCTCATATCCAGGTGTAGCATTTTTTATCATAATTACATTATAAGCTTCATCTTGTATATGTTCTAGCTGATGTTCCTTAGCAAAGGATACAAGATAATCACTGATTGCTTTTTCATTGCCTGAACCTCTGGGTATTTCAGATATTTGGGCAAAGTATTTAAATATACCTTTATAATCTAGCTCATTTAATTTATTGTCCATCTTTTACATATGCCTTTCTTCTTAGATTTAAAGATTTCCTAAAACTGATGAAAGAACCGTGAACCAAATGGCTTATGTCATAACTATATATCTTATTAGACGACATTACCTTTGGCCCGGTTCAAATTAATTACAAATTATTGAGTTAAATAATATTATGATCTTAATTCTTAAAACTATGAATTGGAGCCGGTATTCTTCCACCCCTGTTTATAAAAGCATCACAGCTAAAAGGATTAACCTTCATAATTGGAGCGTAGCCTAAGAGTCCACCAAACTCCACTGTATCTCCTATTGTTTTACCTACCACAGGAATAATACGTACTGCTGTAGTTTTTTGATTAATCATACCGATTGCCATCTCATCGGCTATAATACCAGAAATTGTCGTAGCCTTAGTATCCCCAGGAATTGCAATCATATCCAAACCAACAGAGCACACACAGGTCATTGCTTCTAATTTTTCTAAAGTTAAAGCACCTGCTATGACAGAATCAATCATACCCTGGTCTTCACTTACGGGAATAAATGCTCCGCTTAAGCCACCTACATATGAGGATGCCATAACGCCACCCTTCTTCACCTGATCATTTAATAAGGCAAGAGCTGCTGTAGTTCCTGGCGCTCCCACATATTCAAGACCTATTTCCTCTAAAATCTCAGCTACACTGTCCCCCACTGCCGGAGTTGGAGCCAGGGATAAATCGATAATACCAAAAGGAATATTCAGAAGCCTCGAAGCTTCCTGTGCAACCAATTGACCAACACGGGTAATCTTAAAAGCTGTTCTTTTAATGGTCTCACAAAGGGTCTCAAAATCTGCACCCCTAGCACTTTCAAGAGCCTTTTTCACTACGCCTGGTCCACTAACACCCACATTAATAACGGCATCTCCCTCTGTCACTCCATGGAAAGCTCCTGCCATAAAGGGATTGTCATCCGGTGCATTACAAAATACTACTAGCTTTGCACAACCAATAGAATCTTTTTCCTTGGTATGCTCCGCTGTACCTTTAATAATTTCTCCGATGAGCTTAACTGCATTCATATCAATACCCGTCTTTGTTGAGCCCACATTAACAGAGCTGCAAACACGCTGGGTCCTGCTAAGTGCCACTGGGATAGACTTAATGAGAAGCTCGTCACTTACGGTCATTGCTTTACTTACCAGTGCTGAATATCCACCGATGAAATTAACTCCTACCGTATTAGCTGCTTTATCAAGAGTCTCTGCTATGGTTACATAGTCCTCTGAGGTTTTACATGCACTTGCACCAACTAAAGAAATTGGTGTTACAGATATTCTTTTATTTACAATGGGAATACCGTACTCTCTTTGTATCTTGTCGCCGGTAGCCACGAGATCTTTCGCCGTTCTTGTTATTTTCTCATATATCTTTCTATTTAATTCATTAAGATCAGGATCTGCACAGTCCAACAAGCTGATACCAAGGGTAATAGTTCTTACATCCAGATTTTCCTGTTCTATCATCTTATTTGTTTCGATGACTTCATGTATATTAATCATGCCTAGCCTCCATTTACGTGCTATAGCACGTATTAATATTATATTCTGTGCATTTTATCAAAAATATCTTCCCTTTGGGTTCTAATAATAACGCCAATCTCTTCACCGATTTTATCTAGTTCTTCAGACACCTCATCAAAACCCTTGGCAATATCTATAAAATCAACAATCATCATCATATTAAAAAATCCCTGAACAATTGTCTGAGATATATCCAGAATATTAATCTTATTATCAGCCAGATAAGTACATACCTTCGCCATAATACCCACTGTATCCTTACCAACTACAGTAATAACAACTCTCTTCATTCAAAAAACCTCCTTATATATTAACTATTCATATAATATGAAACTTAATGTCTTTTAGGACGCGGACGAAAGAAGAAGGGATGTAAACAGCATCGGAAACACATTCCGACCCAGTATCCCTGCCGCCAGTACCAATACCTAATACCTCCCGCGAAATATTAAATCACACAATCACCATTTGGGAGGGTTGATCTCTATGTGCAACACTAATGTTATCAGCCAAAAAATTGCTCCCCCGGCTCATTAATTCACAGCATACTGTCTCATAAGCCAGTTCTTCATAGTTATTTTCTTTACTAAGATGTGCCAGTAAAATATGTTTCAATTTGGGATGAATTAATTTACTAATTAAAGCTGCTGAGGTTTCATTGGACAAATGTCCCCTATCTCCTACGATTCTTTGTTTAAGATAATAGGGATAACTACCTACCATCAGCATATTCACATCATGATTTGCTTCTATGTAAAGAAGCTCCGATTCCTCAAGCTTTGATATAATATAATCATCATATTTACCTAAATCAGTAGCAATTCCCACCTTCTGACCTTCCGATTGTAAGGTATAGCAGACGGGATTGGATGCATCATGGGAGATTGAAAAGGGTTCCACCTCAATATCGTTAATAGAAAATGCTTGATCTGGGTGAATAGAATGAAAAAGCTCCTCGGAAATATCACCCAAGCTCTTAATATTCTTGACTGCTCTAGCCGTCTCGTAAGTTGCATAAATTGGTATATTATATTTACGTGCCAATACCCCAAGACCCTTCACATGGTCCGAATGTTCATGGGTAATCAGAATACCCTGAATTGTATCGGGCAGGACATCAATACCCTTAAGACCACATTCAATCCGCTTTGCACTAACTCCCACATCCACTAATAGATTGGTATTATTGCTACCGACATAGATGCAGTTACCACTACTACCACTTGCTATACTGCATAATTTCATGTCATCTTCTCACTCTCATTAAACTAGTATGACAGGTAGTTCTACCTGTCATGTAATATATTCTAAAAGAGTATCCCTCATTTCACGATTTTTGTCAAGAAAATTCGTGAAATCAAAGTCTATTCTTTAAGGTACTCCTATCCATGAAAAAAGATATAATTACTTAAACTTCACAGTTAGGTATAATTATTATGTGCTTGGTCGATCAGTATTCAATCCCCTAAAAGCATGGATATAATATTATGATCCCTTAATCAAACACTCCACTTGTTCCTTGAGCAAGGACACATCTCCGATATTCTCAATAACCTTGGGGAATCTAGCTCGAAAAACCTCTTCCTTCGATTGGTTTTCAAAGATTGTATCCATCTTCTCATCAGAGTAATTTCGTTGCTCTTTTAATCTTCTTCTCCGCTCCTCTTCTGGTGTATGAACATACCAAACCTCATCACAGATATAATCATAACCAGCCTCTATCATTAGAGCTGTCTCAACAACAAGATAAGGAACATCACCCTTTAGTCTTATTCTATTAATCTCTGACTCTACCCATGCAAGAACCTTTGGGTGGGTAATCTCATTTATCTTAAGGCGTTTACTCTTATCTTCAAAGATGATTGCCGCTAGTTTGCCTCGGTCAATTACACCCTCTTCTGTCAATATATCCCTGCCAAAATAATCAACCACTTCCAAGTAGCTAATCCCGCCAGGCTCCATCTGCTCTTTTGCAATTTTATCCGTATTCAAGAGACAAGCATTATATTTCTCTTCTAAAATCTTAGCTACAAGAGACTTTCCACTGCCTATCCCTCCTGTTAATCCAATTACCTTCATATAAAATCACCTTTTATATCTTTATTTTGCTTCAAACCAATTGCAGCCTTCCTTAACTTCTGCCTCTAAAATCACAGATAAATCAGCTGCCCCTTGCATTTCGTCAACCATAATTTTAGCTACTTGATTCACTTCATCTTTATGAGTCTCGACTAATAGTTCATCATGAATTTGAAGGATTAATCTGGACTTAAATTTCTCCTCCTTCAACCTCTGATTTACTCTGATCATGGCAATTTTAATAATATCTGCTGCGGTTCCCTGGATTGGAGAATTCATCGCCACTCGGTCTCCAAAGGAGCGTACCATGAAATTACTTGAAGCAAACTCTGGAATAGGTCTTCTACGCCCAAAAAGCGTCCTAGAATATCCCTCTTCCTTAGCATCTAAAACAAGACGATCAAGATAGGTCTTAACTTTGGGGTAGGTTTCAAAATATTTCTCGATATAACGCTCTGCTTCCTTTCTGGTGATATTCAAATCCTGCCCCAGACCAAAGGAGCTAATTCCATATACAATACCAAAATTAACGGCTTTAGCACTACTACGCTGAGCAGAGGTGACTTCCTCAAAAGGAATATGAAACACCTCGGAAGCCGTTATTCTATGAATATCCTTTTCCTCCCGATAGGCATTAATTAATCTTTCATCTCCAGACATATGAGCAAGAACACGCAGCTCAATCTGCGAATAGTCTGCATCAAGAAATACATAACCTTCCTCAGGTATGAACACCTTACGGATTTGTCGACCCAACTCCATCCTAATAGGAATATTCTGAAGATTTGGCTCTGTGCTACTAATTCTTCCTGTGGCGGTTATGGTTTGATGAAAACGACCATGAATCCTGCCATCCTCACCAATGTATCCAGCTAAACCATCTGCATAAGTGGATTTTAATTTGGTAAGTTGTCTATACTCTAATATCATCTTAACAATAGGGTGTTCTGACTGAAGCTTCTCTAATATGTCTGCCGAGGTAGAATATCCTGTCTTTGTCTTCTTACCAAAGGGCAGCATAAGCTTCTCAAAAAGGATTACACCTAGCTGTTTTGGTGAGTTAATATTAAACTCTTCCCCTGCCAGTTCGTAGATGTCCTTCTCTAATTTATCAATACCAACTTTGAGGTTATCTCCGTATTCCTTGAGAGCTTCTTTATTCACCCGAATTCCTCTGCTCTCCATATCATGAAGGGAATATATGAGGGGCATCTCAATAGCATCAAATAATTCCTTCATTCCACTATGGGTTAATAAATCCCCAAGTACCCTACTAGCCTCAAGAGCAATATAGGCACTATAACAAGCATACTGTAAAAATGCTTCCTGCTTCTCTTCTAGCGCCGCTTTCAGAGTGCTTTTACCCATAAGATCCTCTCTGGAGGGCAGGGTAAGAGTAAGATAATCTCTTGCTATATCGTCATAATGATAGGTATCTGTCAGGGGATTCAACAAATAGGCAGCAATGGATGCATCAAAAAGCTTATCCTTCTCTGTTGCATGAATAAACCCAAGTTGTTCCTTCAACCCAATAAGGGATAGAAGACTTTCTGCCTTCGCCAGCACAGTAGCCTTATCACACAAATATTCCTCCGTTATAAAACCGCCACATCTGATGAAATAAATCTTCTCTTTATCTTTACATACTGCAAGACCTAAGAGTCTATTATCTTCAATTATCATCTGTAAGCCTATGGCATCACTCCCTTTGTACATAATTTCAAAGGTTTGATCCGCTGCTGTCAAATCTTCAACCATTACAAAAGACTTTTCCATTCCCGTAGAATGGCTTACCTCTTCTGTCTGAAAACGAGCTATGAGATTTTTAAATTCCAATCTCTTGAATAAGAGATATACCTCTTCATTATAAAGGTTATCTATACCCGCTTCTTCTATTTTAAAATCAATAGCACAATCGGTGCAGATAGTGGCTAATTTCTTTGATAAAAATGCAAGTTCACGGTTTTCCATCAAAGACTTTGTAGCTTTATTTAAAGGCATCTCATCAATATGCTCATAGATATTCTCAATGGAATGATAAGCTTGGATCAATTTAGCAGCTGTCTTTTCACCAATTCCAGGAACCCCAGGTATATTATCCGAGGCATCTCCCATCAATCCCTTTAAATCAATAAATTGTGTAGGAGTTACATTATACTTTTCTTTCACATCTGCTGCCAGATAGTCTTCAATTTCTGTCCCTGTTCGCTTAGTCTTAGGTATACGTATTTTGATTTTATCACTTGCCAGCTGTAGGAGATCCCTGTCACCTGATACCAGAGAGACTAGATTACCCTCCTTCTCTGCTCTATTTGCAAGAGTTCCAAGAACATCATCTGCTTCATATCCAGGCATCTCAAATACAGTAACCTTCATGGCCTTTAAGACTTCCTTCATCAGTGGAACTTGTTCCCTTAGTTCTTCCGGCATACCCTTTCTGGTTCCTTTATAATCCTCAAACATCTCATGGCGGAAAGTCGGATGATGGGTATCAAAGGCTACAGTCAAATAATCCGGCTTCTCCTCCTCTAGGATTTTAAACATAATGTTAATAAACCCTAAGACTGCATTGGTATGCTCTCCCTTGGAGGTGGTCAAATCCGGCAACCCATAAAATGCTCTATTTAAAATACTATGTCCATCAATTAATACAATTTTTTTATCCATATTTTCTTTACAGGGAAGTAAAATCCCTTTAAAGCCTCCTTCTATTTCTTATTATGCTCTTCTTGTTTAGGAGCTATTTCTTCAATACCTTGCTTCTTAAGATATATTTTTAACAGTTCATGCCTCTCTTCATATCTTTTAGCAAAATACACTCTTCTGATATTATAATCTTTATCACTAAGATAATTTGTGTTTTCCGTACTCTTTTCAGCATAACGGATGCTAAGTAAAAAAGCCAGAGAAATCATTAACAAAATTAATAATGTCTTTTTTCTGTAATAGATATATTTAATATGAATAATTTTCTCTTGGGATTTCTTTATCTTATCTGATAAATCCTTCTTATAATCATAGGATAGATTCCTATCCTCATCCAACTGCTTCATGGCCGTTAAAAGAACATAATAAAAATCCAGTTCCTCTTTACAGTTAGGGCAAGATTCCATATGGTCAAGAAACCCCTCCATCTCCTGCATACTTAATTCATTATTCACAAAAGGAGTTATCATACTTTGTACTTTGCTACATGTCATTCTTTACAGCTCCTTATACATTCACAGTTATTTTCCTTGCCCTTTGGCCGTGCAACACAATTAATAAAGAAAAAACCATCTTATCAACAAATTATAACATATTTTCTTCTTGTTTTTTAGTTTCTTTTGTTTTTTCTTATATTTTCATACTTTCTTTTTGTTTTTCATTTTCACACTTGAAATATAATATTAATTGTGATAGAATAAACCTCGTCACAAATGCGGATGTGGCGGAATGGCAGACGCAGCAGACTCAAAATCTGCCGCTCGCGAGGGTGTGAGGGTTCGAGTCCCTCTATCCGCAGTAAAGTAAGCATTTGCAAGTGTTTTGCAGTGTTTCAAGTTCTAACAGAACACATCAGACTTTTACTGGATTTTACGGTAGTCTGATGTGTTCTTTTTTTGTCGTTCGACAGGTATTTGTACTTCAAGCTGTTACTCTTACAGTAAATACTTCTTCATATAATAATACATCATTCTACCCCATTATATCGCAAAGGGGAAAAATCAATCATGAAAAAGAAACTATTATTACAAGCAAACAACTGCCCTACTATTGACGAAGCTATATCTACTTATTGCGTAAGTGTACTGTAAAGAATATGTCTGAAAGAACAATCCGTCTTTACAGGATAGATATTGCTGACTTCCTTAAATATTGTGGTGAAGATATTGAGTTTATCAGTGATATAACCTCTTCGACTGTAGATAATTATATCCTAAATCGCAGACAATCGCAATCATGTAGTCAAATTACAATCAATAGTCATTTACGAAGTATCAGAGCGTTTCTATATTGGGCTATGGAAGAAAGGTATATCAACTATCCTTTTACCTTTACTATTCCCAAAGCAGAGAAGAAGCACTTTCGTAAAGGAGAACCAGATGATTATGTTTTTTGTAATTCTTATGGACTACAGGCTTATCAAAGAACAATTCAAGAGCAATTAGCAAATTCAATAAATCTCGTGGAGTCCTTAAGACTTCCGTACATTTATATCCACATACTTTTGCTAAACAATGGATATTGGCAGGAGGGGATATCTTTCGCTTACAAAAAATATTAGGTCATTCGGATTTAACCGTAGTTAAGGAATATGTCAATATGTTCTCGTATAATATGGCAATAGACTTTGACAAATTCAATCCTTTAGACAATTTGAACATTACAAATAAAAATACTATTCGAACGAGATAGTTAAGGGGGGTACTAGGATGAAAAAAATAATAGGATACGCAAGAGTTTCAACTGTAGACCAGAACTTAGATAGGCAGATTGAAGCTCTACAGGAAGCTGGCTGTGAGAAGATATACCAAGAGAAAGTAACTGGTACTAAGATGGATAGACCAGAGCTAAAGAAGTTACTGGCAGAGCTACAGGCTGGGGATACTGTCATATTCAAAGAACTAACAAGAGTATCCCGTTCTGCCAAAGATTTATTGCAGATGGTCGAGGAAATAACCAGTAAGGGCTGTTACATAAAGTCTCTTTCTGAAAGCTGGATAGATACTGAAAGTCCTACAGGGGAATTCATGTTAACAGTCTTTTCTGGGCTGGCTCAGATGGAAAGACGAATATTGCTAGAGTGAACTTCCGAGGGTCGTAAAATGGCAATTAAAAGATGGGTTCGCATGGGTAGACCAAAGAAGAACTCTAAGCCGCTGGAACATGCTATAGAGTTATACAAGGAAAAGAAAATATCTATCCATAAAATCTGCGAATATACAGGAGTAAGTAAAGCTACACTCTGTAGACGATTGAAAGAACAGGGCTTGACAGGATAGGAAGTGAAAACTACATAGTAATTAGGATAATAAGGTAGCCGACAGTTGTTGCTGTTAGCTTCTTCTTGTATTAAAAGTGTACTTTTCGCATAAGTTTCAATAAGGTAAGGTTTATATTCAAAGATTTGGATATAATTTGGAAATGAAGAAAGTTAAAGTGGTTTAATTTATTAAAGGGGTAGCCATGAAAAGATTAATTTTATTACTTTGTTTTGTTTTGTCTTTTTTGATTACCGGTTGTTCTAATAGCAATAAAGAAGACGATATAAAGCAAATTCAAACTAACATTACAAAAGATTACAATTTAGATAGTGACATTACTACAGCTTTAACACCAACTTTAGCACCAACTGTGACACCAACTGAACAGCTAACAATAACCACAGAAATAACAAAGGTTGTTAATGTTGAGGATAACGAATTATTAAATAATGTAACCGAATTATGTAAAAGTCCAAGACGTTTTGATACTGATGGTGAGCAAAGGGCGTTAAGCTTTCTAAAGGATAAAATGACAGAATACGGATATCAAACGCAAACACAGGAATTCTATGTCTATAAAAAAACACTCAATGATATTTATTCAGCTACAGCATGGCAATATTTTGATAAATATACTAGTGTGAAAGACAACACCGGTAAAGGAACTAATCTTATTGCGACTGTTAATTCAATTAATAATAAGACCTTATATATCACAGCACATTATGATACTACAAGAGACACTAACGGGATTAGAGATAATGGCTCTGGCGTTGCAGTAGTTATGGAAATTGCCAGACAGTTACAAGGAATAAATCTTCCAATAAATGTAGAATTTATCTTTTTTAGTGTAGAGGAGGCAGGTATGCAAGGGTCTGCCTATTTTGTTTCACAATTAACCCAAGAAGAAAAAGAAAATTCCTTAGGGTGTATCAATATAGATGTGGTAGGCGAAAAGGGAGAACATGAGGTGATTTTAAAAACGAATTCATCCCAGTTAAATGTCTTATCTTTGCTTATGGATGAACATCATACATTTGGACATTTCAGAAGTGAAGCCAGCGATCATTTTTCCTTTTTCATGGGGGGAATACCGGCGATATATCTTGCTGATGATAAATTATCTACAAAGGACGATACTGACAATCCTTTAGAAGAATTAGACATAGCAAAACTTAAGGTACTGACTCAAATCATATGCGACTTTATCATTAATTTTAATATAGACAATTACAATAATTTATTAGGAAACTCATATACTAAGGAATATACTGATTTACCGAATACAGGGAAGATAAATGATTACTCACTTATACAGGTAAATAAAATATTAAGAGAAAATGGAGCTGGTTCAGATAAACAATACATTTGGAAAAATGAAAATGGAAATCAAGTAGTTATAACAGAAAAGGACAGCAGATTTCTTAGAGAAGATTTGGCAGCAGAAATCCAAGCTTTCAATACAATTAACGATTATACAAAATATAGAATCTTTGAGGAGAATAATGTCATAATTGTTAAATATGCTGATTTGGTTTCATTCAGTTTATATGAATTAGAAGGAAATGTTTCAAAAGATGAAGCGTTGGAATTATTAGAAAATATAGGTGTATTTACTTCTAATATTTATTTGATGGACTCATTGAATTAGCAATAAAAGAAGCCTACAGTAGTCTGTGAGCTTCTTTTTATATACCCTCTAATAATTTCATAAAACTACCACCAGAAATCATGTCACACTCCATCAAGAATTCCAACATTCGCTATTGTAGAGAACTATAACAATCAGCGAAGAGGAAAGGTGATAAGTATGGCAAAAAAGCAATTGTTCATAAAAGCAAACGAAAGAAAAAACGGTGTAGTCTATAAAAGCTTACAGGAAACCCCTGTTAATTCTTTTGATTGTTTTAAAGAAACCGTTATGCGAAGTAATTACAAAAAGTGCAGTTATATTGGTATGGCAGCAGAAATTGAAAAGTGTTCAACTTAACGCAATGAACAATCGTTAGGTAATAGAAGTCGTGGTGGGTATATATGGGTTTTCCTAACATATGGAAGATGTTATGTTGCACATCAAAAACTGCTGCCATAACTGTATATAAAATACACTTGCTTATTCTTATGTATTAAAACCTCTCAATACATCATACAGAGTATATAATTTGTAATTGGTAATATGTTATCTAGTAAATTAATTAATTCAGAAAATTTGTCAATAATAAATACAGTTGGAAATTTTTCTATTAAAAATGATACAGGATTTACAGCTACTGCTACTGCTGGTGCTAACACATATCAAGTCGGTATTAAACGACTCCTGCTGATATATTTGGGATCAAGGTGAATGGTACTAATAAATTTCAGATCGATGTAGTAAATAATAGACTTGTGTTTTCATACACAATTAGTTGCGCTAATATTGTTGGTTCTACAATTAATGACAATACAATTACTGGTTGTACTATAACAGGCGTAAGTATAACTGGTAATACAATCACTGGTGGTACTATAAATGGTAGTACAGTTAATACTACTCCTGGCAACATAGGTGGTTGGAGTATTGGTGCTAGTGTATTAACTAGCTACGGTGATGCAACAATTAATATTCTAAACGGAAGCAATAAAGCAATTGATTATCTTATCGTGGATTATCTTTGCATAAACAGAAGTAAAGCTAATCAGCATTTCTGTGATATAAGCTCAGTATATGATAGTTCGTCGGGAGTAGGTGGAGTCGTATTTTCACAAGGGCTTGATGCAAAACTTATAGCTTTTGGACATAATACAAATAGTACTACTTTTGATCTTGATCTAGTATTTTCAGATACAGGATTTTCTGCTACAAGTCTTGGTACTTTTTTATCTGGATTTACGTTTTTAAGAAATGTTGATGTTAGAGCTTCTTTTACCGTTGGGGGAAATGTTGTAGCCACCCAATTATATATTCAAAATTATAGTTATTCAAAATCAAATTGTGACACGCTGTTTGCTCCTATGTCGCATACTCATTCTATTTATGCTACAACGTCTTATGTGTCAACTGTAATTGCATCACTTAATACTTCCATAAAGGCATGGGTATCTGATAATTTTCAGCCTAAATCAAATATTTTGTATTTTTTTACATTTTGTGGTATAATGCATTAAAGAGGTGAATATAATGAAGGCTAAAGCTTTAATTATTTTAATGATAATTGTATATATAAATATTATTCCTATAAGCGCACATGGGTCTATAATAAATGTGTCTATTTTGAATGATGAAATAAACACATATACCGTATCAAATCAAAATGAAAAAATACAGGTTTTAAATTATATTAAAGCAAATCTTGAAACAAATGTAAGAATTATATATTCTGGAGATACCATCCCTTTATGTAAAAAGGATTTGAAATTTTATTATTTTACGGACACATTTGACTATAACTATATCTATCAAAACGATATTCTCATAAATACTTACCAAGTTAATTCAAATAAAGGGTTCGGTATAAAAGATATATCTTACAATAAAAAAGATAAAACAGTATCTGTTGTTTATGAATTTTCATACTATGATGATTTTGAGCATTCTAAATTTGTTATTGATAGAATTAATAGTGAAATAAAAAATAATATTTCATTTTTACAAAATGATTATCAAAAAGCATTATGGGCTTATAATTGGGTTATTAATAATGTTCATTATGATTATAATTTAAATAATTTTTCAGCATATAGCGGTGTGAATGGTGATGGCACTGTTTGTATCGGATATTCTGTATTATATAGTTTAATAATGAATAAGTTAGGATTAGAATGTAAGTTCATTGAAGGTTCGGTATACAAAAATACTGGCAACAATCATGCATGGAATATAATTAAGTTAGATGGAAAATGGTATTGTGTTGACACTACGTGGGGTGATCAGGTAGGATTAGAAAAATATTTTCTAAAATCTATATATACTATGAATACATCAGAATATGGTTATCATGTTTCAGAAGTTTATGATAATTATATTAAAGCAGGAGAAGTATTTTCAGACGATGATTATTCACTTGATAAAATAGTAGAAAACTCTCCGATGTCACCATCAGTATATAATGTTAACATGAGTATTTTAAAGGTTAATTATTTAGGATTAAATGAAAATTTTCAGTTTGTAATCGATAATCCCGATAATATAAAATTAGAATACACAAGTACAGATTCTAAAGTAGTAAAGATTGATAAAAATGGTCTAATTACTGGAAACAAAGTCGGAGAAACAATTGTTACTGCATATAATGTGGACTTAAATATAGCTCAGAGCTGTAAGATAACCGTAATAAAGTAAACTAATAAAGCATCAGTCTTTGGATTGGTGCTTTCTATATGTTAAACGTTCACGTTCCTTGTTTTTATTTTCCACCCATTGTATAATAATGGTATATCCAACAATAGGTGGAAATGTAATGAAATACAACTGTAGAAAATTCATGTTTTTATTATTTCATTATTTACTGTTGTATGCTTTGTTTCAGTGGTGAATTCCTATGCAGCTACTCCTAAAATAAACAAAAGCAAACTAACTCTTATTCTTGGAGAGGGATATCAGCTTAAAATATTAGATACAAATAAGAAAGTAACTTGAGTTCTGATGATGAAAAAGTTGCTGAAGTTGATACATCTGGTAAAATTACTACTAAAAAGATGGGATAGCTACTATTACAGGTAAAATTAGTTCTAATAAGTATATGTGTAAATTAACCGTTAGTAAAATTACATCAGAATCCTTAAAGAATTATTTAAATAGGCGTTATTCAACAATAAAAACTGATTTAGGAAACATTAAACTTTCTTTCACTGTTAAGGAAAATGAAACAATCTTTTATCCATATGACTATTGTATCAACGTTTATTTTAATGAAGAAGATGTATTTGATATCTTAAGAAGTAATAGGTATACACATGATGAAAAAATTAAATTTCGAGATTTACTTAAGATGAGACAAAAAAGTATTGCTAAAGCATTGATTAAATTAATGCCGATAAGAATTTATATGGTTGTTACTTTAATTCATATTATAAATATCCAAATATTCATGAAGGATTTACGTCTTATACATATTATTCGTGGGTTAATTACAAGATAATAGAGTTTAGTAATTATTATGATTATATATTATTATCTTATGATGAATCTCTTGTATCTAAATTCAAATGGACAAGCGGACTCGACGATAATTTATATCATGATTAAATTGTGTATAGTTCTTAAAAGTATTTATATAAAGCATTTTACTATAAAAATAAATTCATAGAAACTAAATTAGAGTCGGATACTCTCCGGCTCTTTTATTATGTAAAAATTATATTAAAGGGGATTAATGAATGGAAGCAACTTTAAAAAATTATGAAATCTTAAATAAAATCGAATCTCTAAAAGCTATTATACAAATAGATATCCCGACTAAGGCAAGTTGGAATATAGGAGAAATATTAGAAAATTCGAATCTGCTATAAAGACATATTATGAATTTGAATATGAACTACTGCAAAAATATGCTCTAAAAGATGCGGAAGGAAATATTAAAATTGACGATAATGGTAAACCAACATTTCCCCCAGCTAGCAGGAATAAGTATGACAAAGAAATAGAAGAACTTTTAAATTGCGAGCAAACATTAGATATACAAACAGTGGATTTATCTGTATTGTGTGGAGATGGTAAAGAAATTAAACCAGTTATCTTGCTTGATTTGGATTTTATGATTACCCAAGAAGATGACAAGATATCAGAATAAATGATTGTTTAACAGAAAGGATGTGATACAAATGGCTCTTACAGATATAATAGATTTTGACAATGATATTGTTCGCACTATAGATCTTCACTTAGATAAAAAAACGAATATCTCTACTGTCGATCTTAAGCAGTATGATGAAAATGCAATATTTATAGTAGCATCTTTATGGAATAACAGTGCGGGATATAATATACCTACAGATACAACCTCAATGTTTTGCGCCTCAAAACCTGATGGTTATGGTGTAGCAAATAATTGTATGATTGTTGCTAATAAAATTGTTTATAAAGTATCTCTACAAACAATAGCAAAAGAAGGATTTTTCTCAGCCGAATTTAAACTTTATAGAACAATTAATGGCGAAGCTAAAAATATTCTACTTTTGCGTTTATGCTAAATGTTGAAGCAACTGCATTAAAAAATGATACTATTATAAGTACTAGTGAAGTCAACGTACTAACAGAATTAATTAATGATTCCAATGAGGCCATTATTCAAATGGACGGATTAATCACAAGTGCAACCACCGCTATAACAAATGCAAATACAGCCGCTGCTAATGCTACTACTACTACCCATGCTAATACAGTAGCAACCACGCTAACACTAAAACGTCTCTTGCAGACGAAAAGGCTGCATTGGCAAATACATCTGCAACTGTATCAAGTCAAAAATGTTTATGAATTTCGAGAAGATGGAACTTCTAATCAGATTATAGATTTCCTTGATTATGAATTTTGATGTAGCGAACCTTATTTCTGGAATGATGAATGTTTCTGGTTTGATGATAATATGGATTGGATAATATATGTTTCTCACGAAAGAACAACAACATTTGGTGGTAAATGGTTAGTAGATCAATCGAAAAAAGTTTGGGAAGATTGGAAAAGTAATACTTCATGGGATACAAAAAATTAATGTAGATACAGTAATGTACAGCTTCCACGTAAATGTACTTTCCTAAGTACTCATCAGATTTCTGTTAAAAATTACAGTGTCTGATGAGTACTTGTCTTAGATATTATAATTTAATGCCTAATTCTGCTTCAATTTTCTATATACCCCAGGGGTGATACCTTCATTTTTCTTAAACAACTTAATAAATGTTGAGCTGCTTAAAAATCCACACTTAGTAGCAATATCCTCTAATGTCTCATTGGTATGTTCTAGTAATTGCTTAGCATTCTTGATACGTAGATGATTTAAAAAGTCTAAAATAGAAATATTCTTCTGCATTCTAAACATATGGGATAGATATGAGCGTGATATATCAAAAACATTTCCTAACATTGAAATATTGACATCAGGATTTCTAAAGTTTTCCTTAAGATACTCTTCTACTTCATCGCAAAGTGTAAAATTTATCTTTGAGTTCTGATAAAACTGGCGAAGGGAATTTAACATCCCTACTAAATACTTTTGTACCTCTGAAAAAGTTTCGCATTGTAATACATTCGTATGAAGAAGCAGTCCATCTTGTATAGCCGTTGCACCAAATTGGTGAATAACACGGCTAAAGTGAATTAGCAAATCATACTTAAAACAAGCGATTGCTTCTATAGAGGACATATCATTAATACCAGACAGGGCTTGTAGCTCATTGATAATTTCCTTACTGTCTTTAGGGCAGTCCACATCCTTAATGTATGAATGTAAAAGGTATTCAATCTTATTATCTTCTACACCCGTAAAATCAAATTCCCTATTCTTAATTTTTGAGTAAGAAATAATACTTCCCTTCCCATACATGAAACGATAATCTAATGCCATTTGAGTCTCTAAATAGCTTTTATGAATACCAGGGAGATTTGAATGTACATCAGAAAGTAAGCAGGTAATAATTATTCCAAAATGCTCTCTTAAAAAACTATAGCAACTAAAGGCAATAGAGTACATATCCGATGTTTGCTGGTCTCGACTGGATTCCTTGGAAAAATTGATGATATAGGCATAATGCCCTGGACTTGTTAAAACCAGAAATCCTTGATGTCGTTCAGAGCAAAGTTCCTTAAGCACATTGGATAAAATAAACTGCAAGATCAGTTGATTTTCTTTTAGCTTGATATCCCCGACTTTATTCGGATCTACTTCCTCAATATACATGAGAATAATACCAAATATATCGGAGCGAAGTATAATATGATGGTTTAGATAAATATCCTCTTCCTCATTTGATACATCATCCGATAAGTTACCTAGCATTGCATGCATTAAAAAATTATCACGCAGAGTATCTCCTTGCAGATCCAGCTCTTTTGTAAGAACAGAAATCTCATCGAAAGAGTTTATCAATACATCACTAATAAAATCTATCTCATTCTTCTTTTTGTCATATACCTTACCTGTGGAAGCTGCAATTTTAATAAGTACCCCCGTAATTGGTGAATAATTTGCTTTTGCCATTTTCCAAGCAAGGAAACTACTTAACAAAACACAAAGGAGGATACAAATTAAGGATACAATTCGAAGTTCATTCAACTGTTCCCAGAAAACACTGACTGGAATAGCCGAGGAATATGTACAACCTGTAACTTTAGATGAAAAAAAGTGAACAATATACTTCTTACCATCAATGGTACTATAATTAATTTGAGCGTCCTTCTTATAAGAAGTAATAATATCGCTTGATATAGCCTTGGAAGCTGCCAATAATTTGCTATTAGCATCAAAAATCATGAGGATTCCATCACTCTTAATAGAGGAACTGGCAAATAGCTGACGAAGTCTGTTCTGAGATAAAGTCACAACAGTAGTGACATCTGGTGAACCACGATAGCTGTGTGATTTAGATTGAGAAAATGCCATTCCTAATATTGGATTTAAGGTATCATCATTTAATGTAATAATCTCACTTTTATAGTTACTATAAGGGTGATTGAGCAGTCTTGTATATTGTTCAAGAGAAATAAGGTTCTTATAATTGGCATGGTAATATTCATCAAAAGATAAGCCATTCTTACCATCATATATTTTTGAAAGATTATGATAAAGAACCATTACATTGTTAAAATCTTTATGACTAAAGGTATTGATAAGTTTGTTTAGGTTATAAGCATCTATAGTTGGCTGTCTTAATTCATCAATGGAGTATGAGGTGAATTGTTGAATTTCTGGAGAACTTGTTAATGTAACACTTACCATATTCATTTCCGAAAAGACAGAGTCAACATTGGAAAAGAATTGATATAGTATATTGGAATTTGAACGGAGGATGCTTTTTTCAATAGAATTAGCGGCATAATTGTAAGTAATCAAGATAGTACAGAAGGGAATTAAAAATAAAAGCATATAGGATGAGAAGAATCTCCAAAAGAAGCTATATTTAAATTTAGATATCAGGGTAAACATATATGCATTCTTGAAATTAGCCAATTTATACCACCTCATTTCTAATGATTTACATATTATAGCATGTATTTAACTTTTGAACAATTGAATTTCAAAATAAGCAACTACTATTTCACTTTTGAACTATCTATTTTGCAAACGGACGCTATACAAAGAGGCGACTTGTTTTCTATAATGAACGTGTAATAAAAACAACAATTATCGGCCGATGAAAGTTGCAGTTATTTCAAATTGTAGTTGATATAATATAGAATACAGGAGGAATATATGAAAAAGAGATTAATTACCTATTTACTTATGATATCAATGCTAATGGCAATGTTAGGGGGATGCAAGGGAAAAGATACTTCCCAAAAAACATCCTCCAATGATACCTCAGATAATAATTCAGCAACTTCATCAGATTCATCTTCACAGGAATTCACAGGATATCCTATTAATACGGATATAACACTTAGCTTATGGACTAATCAGATTAAACCATCATCAACAGTAACAAGCTGGAAAGAGTCACCCTTTCATACTATTCTTGCAGAGAAAACTGGCATTGATATCGACTATACCTTTCCTACATCCGGTACTGATGAGAGGCAAGCCTTTAACTTAATGCTTTCTGATTCTAAGCTACCTGATATAATTTGGTATAGTTTTGGACACGATGCAGAGAGTATGCTCCAGGATAAACTAATACTAGATTTAACGGAATTACTTCCTAAATATGCTCCAAACTACTGGAAGTTCTTACAGGAAAACCCTAAGTATGATAAATCCATGAAGACAGATAGTGGAAAATATTTTGGATTTGGATTTTTCCGTGAGAGTTTATGGCAGGCTGCTTATTCAGGTCCTATGGTTCGTATGGATTGGTTGAATGAATGCGGATTACCTGTTCCTGAGACAATTGAGGATTGGGAAAATACTTTGAGAGCATTTAATGATAAATATGGAGCACAATTAGCTTTCTGCAACAATTTATTAATTAGCCCGGGAATGGGAAGCGCCTTTGGAGCATATGGAACAACAGAAATAAGACTTTACATTGATAAAGAGGGTAAAGTTCAAGTGGCACAAACACAGGAAGAATTCAAAAATTACATATCCTGGTTACACAAATTAAATGAGGAAGGGTTAATTGACCCTGATATAGTAACATTAGATGGAGCTGGTCTCAAAACAAAAGCCGTTAATAATAAAATGGGTATTACCATCGCACAAATGAGCTTAATGGATGGTTTCATACAAGATGCAAAGAATAGTGGAAGTACAGCTGAATGGGTGGGTTGTCCTTATCCAGTTATGAATAAGGGCGATAAGCCTGTGGCAATCTTCTATGAAGATCCCGTAGTAAATACAGTTGTAGGTATCTCTTCTAGCTGTCCTGAAGAAAAGATTGAAACAGCATTGAGATGGTTAGATTATCCCTTTAGTGAAGAAGGGTATTATTACTGGAATTTTGGAACAGAGGGTGATACCTATAATTTAGTAGATGGAAAAGCTGTATTTACAGACAAGATTCTAAAAAGTGAGCTAGGTGCTTCAGAAGCAGTTAAACTTTATACTGGTGAATATGGTTGGGGACTAGGTCTTCAGGCTTTAGATATGGTGCAACAAAAATTAAATCCTGAAGTAGTTAAAGCTGGAGACTTATGGTTTAACGGTAACGAAGAAACATGTAATTGGGTATATCCTAACTCTGTAACAATGACAACGGATGAAAATATGGAAAGCAGTACAATATATAATGCAATTGCAGCATACATATTTGAGACATCTCTGAAGTTTATAACCGGTGAGGAATCATTGGATAATTGGGATAATTATTTAAAAACACTTGATGATATGGGACTTGAAAAAATGTTGCAAATTCGTCAAAACGCATATGATAGATATATGGCTAGATAAGAATAGTAATAAAAGAAACGGTGTCTGCAAAGATGCCGTTTCCATCTAGTAAGGAGGAAGAAGATGCAAGAAAAAAAATCATGGTCGTCCGTTCTCAAAAGAGATTTAACAATGAATAAATGGAAGTACATAATGATACTCCCAGTTATCATATATATCAGTGTTTTTTGTTATAAACCAATGTATGGCATAATAATTGCATTCAAAAATTACAGGCCAGCCTTAGGTGTCATGGATAGTCCATGGGTTGGTTTCAGACATTTTGTCACATTTTTTAAGGACTACAATTTTGTAAGTATATTACGCAATACTTTTACAATCAGTGGATTAAATATACTCTTTGGTTTTCCAGCTCCAATCATTCTAGCTTTGCTAATAAATGAAATCCGTAATACGAAATTTAAACGTATAGTGCAAACAATTTCTTATATGCCCTACTTTATATCAATCGTTATAATCTGTGGATTAATTAAAACCTTTACTCAGTCGGATGGTATAATTTCAGAAATGGTTGTAATGGGTGGAGCAAAGGTCAATCTATTAGCGAATAAGCATTGGTTTTATCCCATATATATCATATCTAATATCTGGCAGTATATTGGATGGGATTCTATCATCTATCTAGCTGCATTATCCGGAATAGATCAGGAACAGTATGAGGCAGCTAAAGTCGATGGAGCAGGCAGGCTTAGGCAGATTATTAGTGTCACCTTACCCGGCCTGATGCCTACTATTACAATTCTATTCATACTAAAAATGGGAAGTATATTGAACGTCGGTTTTGAAAAGATACTTCTATTATATTCGCCTACAACCTATGATGTTGCAGATGTTATTTCTACCTATGTATATCGAATTGGTATCCTGGATGCAAACTACAGCTATAGCGCTGCAATAGGTCTTTTTAACTCTATTGTTAATATAGTATTCCTACTACTTACCAATACTATATGTAAAAAGGTAAATAATTCAGGATTATTTTAAGGGAGGGTGATAATAGAAATGAATATGAAAATAGAAAGCAGACGAAAAAAGCGATCCTTTAGTGATCGAGCATTTGATATAGCTAATACGGTTATTATGTTAGCTTTGATTATAGTTACATTTTATCCCCTTTGGTATGTGGTATGTGCTTCCTTTAGTAGTCCAACAGCGGTAATACAAAATCCAGGTAAATTGTTGTGGCCTATAGAGTTTTCCATAAACTCATACATAAAAACTTTTGAACATCCCTTAATATTAAGCGGGTTTAAAAATACATTTATCATTTTACTCTTTTCCCTTCCATTAAATTTACTCATGACCTTATTCTGTGGATATTTTATGGCTGCAAAGAATGTATTGCTTAAAAAATATATTATAGCCTTTCTAATATTTACAATGTTTTTTAGTGGTGGACTGATACCTTCCTATCTAAATCAGAAATCTCTTGGTCTCTATAATAACTTATGGTCATTGATTATACCAGGAGCGCTAAGCATATATAATGCAATTATTTGCAGAACAGCCATCGAGGCAGTACCAGATAGCTTGACTGAATCTGCTTATATAGATGGGGCTGGTGAATTAACAATATTATTTAAAATAATTACACCTTTGATTAAGCCAACTTTGGCAGTCATTACTTTATATTATGGAGTAGGACATTGGAATAGCTGGTTTAATGCCTCTTTGTATATAGCAGATAATGAATTGCTACCTATTCAGAATATTTTAAGAGCCATATTAATAGCAAATAGTGATATGTTGAATCAAGGGGCTACAAGTATGGAAAATATGAATAATTATGCTGAGACAATTAAATATGCCGTTATTGTGATTTCTACAGTACCAATCTTATGTATCTATCCTTTCTTACAAAAGTACTTTACAAAAGGCGTTATGATTGGTGCTGTTAAAGGATGAGCTGCTAACCATTAGATTGCGCCCACACGTGCACCAAAAAAAAAGAGCTATTCTCACGAATAGCTCCTTTGTCTCCTAGGCTAAAAATATTTCTTGTTCCCCCACAGGTTACTCTTTTTCAAATCCAAATACTCATTATAGGCACGCTCTAAAATCTGCTTTTCATTGGCAAATTTAAGCATATGGTAAGCTTCATGATACTTGTAATAACCGGAGTCCATAAAAAACTCTTCCCTTTGTGGCTTGCTGTAATAGCTATCAGACATCATTAAATACCAATGAACATCCTTTAATACTGTATTCTGTGGTGTGCTAAAAGAATACTGGCTTTTACCAATATACTTAATGATAGAAGCATTTGTCCCTGCCTCTTCCAAAACTTCACGTATCGCTGTCTCTTTATACTCTTCTCCCTCTTCAACGGTCCCTTTCGGTAGCACCCACCCCTCATATTTATTCTTATAATTTTTATACAGTAATAAAATCTTTCCTCTGAATATAACTACACCACCACAGCTCGTTGCTTCTACCATCGCAATTCCTCCTGCCTTTGGTGTACCATCTTATCTAGTAAGAAGTATACAACAATGTGCACAACTTTTCAACATAAAATTATTGAAATGCCACAAAAGGTACAAATTGCATGTCGCAACGATAAGTTGTAACAAAATACACTTTAGGTATCATCCATCTATTTCATATATTCCTTAAATATTTTTCTGGCGATGGGGACGGCGTATTCACTACCGGTTCCTACATTTTCTACAATTATACTTACTACTATTGTTGTATCTTCATAAGGGGCGAACCCAACGAACCAAGAATGTGCCTTTCCTGCGGAGTTATCCGCGGAGCCGGTTTTTCCGGACACCTCTACCTTCAGATCCTTAAGCTTTGTCGCGGTTCCATCTGTTACAACAAGTCTCATGGCTTTGGTCAAATAATCTGCTTCTACACCACTCATCATTCTGCCGATCGTTTGGGAGGGGTATTTTTTTATTGTAGCCCCCTCCGCATTCTCAATGTGATCCACTACATAAGGCTTCATCATAACACCACCATTTGCTATTGCCGCCGTTATCATGGCGTTATGCAATGGTGTAATCAATGTTTTCCCTTGGCCAATAGCAGTCTGCATTGCTTCCTTCGTTCCCGATATGCCTTGCTTTAAGGCAAAGCTGCTCACACTGCTTGCCATATTAACCGGCAAATTCTGATTGAAGAGAAAATCTTCACACAAATTATAAAATTGCGTGATATTCATATCTTTACCGATATTGGCAAAGGAGGTATTACAGGACTTTGCAAGGGATTGTAATAGATCAACCTCACCATGTTTTTTATTCTTATGACAGTGGATTGCCATGCCTCCGAATTCGATTCTGCCATCACAGTCATAATCATATTCCAGATACGCCATATTCTCACGCATATATTCTAACATCGTCAGGAGCTTGAAGGTGGACCCGGGCGGGTATAAGCCTTGGGTTGCCCGATTTAATAACGGAGCCTCTGTATAATCGTCCTTAAGCAACTCCTCCCACTCTGCATCTACCTTATTGGGATCATAGGCTGGCTTCGATACCATCGCCAGTATCTTACCGGTGGAAGCCTCCAGCACTACAGCTGCTCCTCGATTATTCCCTAATGCATCAAAGGCAACCTGCTGAAGCTTAGAATCCAGCGTAGTTATCACATTATCACCCGGGCTCTTCTCACCGATTAGGTCAGAATACATCACCTCAATGCTATTGATATTGGAGGTGAGCAACCTTATATTCTCTGACTCCTCAATACCGGTCTTTCCCTTGGAATAGCGACCCACTATGTGAGCAAATACATCTTTGTAGGGATATTCCCTGGTCTCCCTTCCCTCGGAGTCCACAAGGGTCCTAGCAAGGATCTCCTTATCTTCCGAGAGTATCTGTCCTCTAACAAATCGCTCAGACAGGACCTCTTGTCTTTTGTTATAGGCATTATTAATTACCTCATCGCTTCGAACTATGATAAAGTAGGAAAAGTAACCTGCCATAAGAACAAAGAGGCCAAGGAAGATATATATTATATTAAAAATCGGCCTTCGATGATCAACCAATCTCTCAGTCTGCAAACTGGCGCCAGACTCCTTGGTTGCAGCCAATTCCTTTACCCTACTTTTAAATAATTCCAACCATTTTCGAATCATCTTTACCTCCATGATGGTGCTTTTCGTTCTTTGGATACGATTTGCCCACAAGCCTTACACCTTGAAGTATCATAAACACAAATACAACCGACAAAGCAGAGCTTCCACCCATACTGATTAACGGTAAGGTTACACCGGTAGAAGGAATGAATTTGATCACACCTCCAATGGATAGGATCACCTGGAAAGCAAACATAACCGCAAATCCAACAGCAAGCAATCGATAGAATAATTCCTCCTGCTCGAGAGCTATATTCAGAAACATAACAAAGCAGCTGGCATAGATCAATATAATACAGATAGCTATTACTCCACCCATTTCCTCTGATATTGCCGAGAAGATAAAATCACTGTCAACCACAGGAATATTGGTTGGTAGTCCACGGTTTAAGCCCATACCGGCCCAGCCGCCTGTACCGATGGCAAATAAGGACTGCGTAATTTGATATCCCTCCTTATCAATATAAGCAAAAGGATTTTGCCAAGCAAGCACTCTGACTCTAACATGACTGAACAACCGATATGCCACCACCGCTGCAAGGCTTCCGCCCGCAAGTCCCGATAGTAGATAGAGGGGCTTGGAGGTTGCTACATACAGCATAAAAACATAAGTGACAAAGAAGATTAATGCTCCTCCCAGGTCTCTTTGCAGCACCAGTATAATTACAGTAACTCCGGCTAAGACAGAAATATAACATACCTGTTTAAAATCAGTCCTTTTCTTTAATAGGCTTGCGATGCTAAAGACATAGAGGAGCTTTACAAATTCTGAGGGTTGAATACTAATACCGAATATTTGTATCCAATTCGTAGCCCCATAGCTGGTCCTACCAAGGAATAGTACGACCAGCAAAAGCAAAATACCTACTCCGCCGTATACCCACCCGTATTCCCTAAGCTTACGTACCTTACGGATGATAAACGGAACAATCAGGCTGGCTAAAAAGGAACTTCCTATGATAACAACTTGTTTGACCGTATTATCATAGGATAATCTTGTCTGCATAATAAATCCAATGGCTAAAAGCATCAGCATATTAAGTAACAAAAGCCTTGATATCTTTGGATAGATAATCTGATACAATAAAAGCACTAGCACAAACAACAATACCTCTGCACCATATAAATACACTAATTTCATACTCTGATTTTGAAAATAGAGAGTAAAATATCCCGTAAAATGCAGAGCAAACAAAATCAATGTCAATATTACATAGATTTTATTCTGATGCTTCTTATTCTTAAATCGGAATACATTAAAACTATAATAAGTGTATATTCCTGTGAGAAGTATCATCATATACTTAATTAATTCAACGATTAGATTCATTATAATCCTCCACACTGCCATCAACCTGCGAAACGACTTATGGACCTATCTAGTTTATTCCACTCCTCGCTTAAAGTGCCCTGTGGTATAATCAGGTATCAAGTTCATTGTACTATTCCCCAGACAGAACTCAGACACATATGCAGTTAAGATCTTCCGCACCTCTTCCTCTGTCTCAAAGGTAAAGTCGATACGAATATTTTTCGGACGCAAATCATTAATTTCCTGCCTGTATTTTAACAACGATAACACCTGCCCATTATATATGATATTATAGCAGCCATTACAATTTGCCTGTACATAGAAGCTCTTTCCCAAACGATCCACCAAATTACCTGAGTTACCCTCTTTGCACTTTTTACAGCCAACACTACTCTCAAATAGACATTGTGCGGATACCATAACCGGCTGATAGCCATATACAATCAGATCACTATCCC
>JAEZTQ010000055.1 GCA_023443625.1 Bacillota bacterium
TCATTAGATACCTATATGAGGTGGACAAAGTTGTCCTTGAGACAGATGGAAGCAATAACCAGATCGCTTATCAAGCCTATGGAACCAATCTACTTTACCGCTCAGTGGCGGAAGAAGCAGGTGCAGATGCTGAAAGCTACTATTACCTCTATAATGCCCATGGTGATGTAACAGGATTAATTGATGCCGAGGGTAAACTAGCAGCTACCTATGATTATGATGCCTTTGGAACTATAATTGCTGAGACAGGTACGGCTAATAATACGGTGAAATATGCCGGATATCAATATGATAAGGAGACAGACTTATATTATCTGAATGCAAGGTATTATGATAGTACCATAGCAAGATTTTTGACTGAGGATACCTATCGTGGACAGAGGAATGATCCGCTGAGTTTAAATTTGTATACGTATTGTCATAATAATCCTGTTATTTATTTTGATCCATCAGGTCATTGGAAAGCTGGCGATGAAGATCTTAACTATGAATCCAAAGCTAAAATGATTGCTTTAACAAATGCCGAAAAAGCTGCAAAAACTAAAAAAGAAAAAGCAGCGATTAAAAAGCAGGAACAGGCAATAAGAGATAATAGTAAATCTTGGGATGATAAAGATGCGCTAGTAGAAATAAATAATGTTGAAGCTTTTGACACATATATGCAAAAAGCCATGAAAGATGGTAAATTATCAAGAAAGGAATGGAACAAAGCATTAAAATTAATTGATGCGGAAGTTTCTACAACAACTTCTACAATCACGCCATCAACGAGTCTATCTATCACAACAACCAATACTGTTACAACAATCGGTAAAACTGATATAAGTGTAAATTCTACCGCAGTCAATAATAAGAGTACTAATCAGATAATTGCCACAGTGGACATGGATACAACTTCCCATTATTCAGCATATGTTTTTTATCTGCCTGAATGGGGTTATGAAATGAAAGATGCAAAAAAGGCTATGGCAGATTATTATGGTATTAGTGAGGATGACATTGGTACTGCATCAGTAACAGGTTCAAGTGAATTGACAAATGCATGGAATTCTATAGGTTTTACAGAGGATGGAGGCGCTGTTTCCGGAGTTTTAATCGATACTCATGCAAATGCTACCGATTTAGCATTTGGAAATATAAATGGTAATGGAACTTTTTTGAATACAAGCGATATTTCTAATCTGGAAAATAAAAATATTGATGATTTAATACTTCTTGGTTGTAATGCAGGCCATCTTGATTATAAGGACAGTAATGTGGCAGCTGCTTTTTCACAAATAATAAATGAAGGGAGCGTATTGGCCAGTGATGGCACAGTTTATAATATGGGACGGCAGATGTTATTATGGGGAGATTATTTATATGCATCACAAAATGATGATGCCTTTTACAAACACTTAACTGGATCCAGACCCAAAAACGGAATCTGGCCTGTAGATAATGAAGGTTGGGTTTTATACAGCTATGTTGATGGAAAAGTTAATACGACATGTTATAGTAATCGTGAAACGCTCACAATAAAAGGAATGCTAGGATTGATGAATTAAATCTAGGAGGGATAATACCATTGCATAAGAAGAATATTATTATTATTATCATAGTAGTAATTATTTTAATCATTACACTTATAAACATATACTTAATTCCAAAGGAAAGCCCAGCTCAAATAATCGAAAGTAAGTTTGAATTAATATTACCGTCTACATCAAAAATAGTAAAATTCGATTATAATAGTTTGGATGGAGACATTGCAGTAAAAGTAGAGTTTAATAGTAATGATTTGGAAAGTATAAAAAGTAGACTCCAAGATTATTTTGGAGAAGAATACGACTTTAAAAACATAGCAATACCATTTAACGGTTATGGCATTACTTGGTGGGAAATAGAAATAACATAATTGTATGTTATAGAGCTTTCACAGAAGGCGAGAAGCATTGGTTCATACCAAGCCCTAAGACTATTGTAGTATGGTCTTTTATTGTAAATGAGGACGGAAAATATTTTCTATACATTGCCAGTTAGTTTTTCTTAGTACAGATAAATTTCATCAGGGCGGTTGTCCATTTCCGGGTAACCGCTCTTGTTGTATCGCAGATAAAATAAACTTTTACCTTTCTAATATCCCATTATTTCTGATACACTGTATTTGGGTGGTATTCTTACCAGCATATGAACATGATCCTTACAGCACTCTACCTCAATAATCTCTATACCTTTTCTTTTACACAATGTACTTAATATTTGAGCAACATTAGCCTTTATCTTTCCATAATTAATATGTATCTACCCTTTCATCAAAGACAAAGGTAGCACAAGAGGAGAGTGCAACAGAGCTGCCAAGTTACAATATCGTAGTAAATAAAGGAAGTGGAACAGGAACAGAAGATATTACCTTATTTTTCTACGACAAATTCAATCGCCAGGTAAGGGTAAAGACAGCAGAAGCTTCGACTACCTATCGTTATAATGCCCAGGGTTATCGTTCTGAGAAGAATACCGAGGGTAAAA